>NZ_JBQFXN010000001.1:0-1574437 GCF_056540885.1 Ruegeria sp. AL12
GGCCCGGGCAAAGCCCGGGCCTGCCGGGCCTGTTTCGTTGTCGCAGCACGGGTCAAAAGGCCGCTTGCAAAGGGGGGGTGTCGGTATGATGATCCGCCGACAAGACTCAGAGGCCCGACGTGAACGATCCCGAACATGCGCTTTGGCAGACCACCTGCACCGAAACAGTCCCCGCACCGCCCCTGACCGCTGACGCAGCGGTTGATCTGGCTGTCATCGGAGCTGGCTACACCGGCTGTTCAGCGGCTTTGACCGCAGCCCGCGCCGGCGCGTCGGTCTGCTTGCTCGAGGCGCAGGAGATCGGGTTTGGCGGTTCGGGGCGCAATGTCGGTCTGGTCAATGCGGGGCTGTGGTTGCCGCCGGACGACATCCGGGCGCATATCGGTATTGAACCGGGGAACCGTTTGATCGACTTGCTGGCCAAGGCGCCGTCGGATGTGTTCGCCTTGATCGATGAATATGGCATTGCCTGTGAGCCCGTGCGCAACGGAACCCTGCATTGCGCCCATTCCGCGTCGGGTTTGAAAGACCTGCGAACGCGTCATGCGCAGTTGAGCGAAGCCGGAGCACCGGTTGAGCTGTTGTCGGCGGACCAGGCCGGTGAGCGCACCGGCAGCCAGGCCTTTCACGGTGCCTTGTTCGATCCACGGGCAGGAACCATTCAGCCTTTGGCCTATGCGGTGGGTTTGGCGCGCGCGGCGTCACAGGCCGGGGCGCGCATACATACGCAAAGCCCGGTGCAGACCATGACATATGAGGGCGGGCACTGGGTTCTGGTGACACCGGGCGGGGCGGTTCGGGCAAGATCGGTCATTCAGGCGACGAATGCCTATCATCTTGCGCTGCCGGATACCGCGCCTGCCTATGTGCCGGTCTACTATTTCCAGTACGCCACGGCCCCGCTGACCGACAATTTGCGCGCCAGTATCCTGCCAAGGAAAGAAGGGTGTTGGGATACCGGGCTGATCATGACGTCATTCCGGCTGGATCAGGCGGGTCGGATGATCATTGGCGGCATGGGGGATCTGGAACATGCCGGCCGGGTTGCACATTCCGGTTGGGTCCGGCGCAAGCTGGCCGAGCTCTATCCGCAATTGGCCGACCAGTCGTTTGAACACGGGTGGCACGGGCGGATCGCAATGACATCGGATCATATTCCAAAGATCACGCAGATCGGCCCCAACGCCTTGGCCGCACATGGGTATTCCGGTCGCGGCATCGGCCCGGGCACGGTGTTCGGTCGCATGATGGCCCAAAGCCTTCTGGCCGATGATCCCTCGCTTCTGCCGGTTCCCGCCGTGTCGGAACACCGCGAAAACTGGACGCGCGTGCGCCGCGCCTTTTTCGAATCCGGCGCGGCGCTGACGCATCTTGTAAAGGCGCGGTTCTAAGCTCAGACAGACCGGGTGATACCGCCGTCCACCCGGATATTCTGTCCGGTGATGTAACCGCCGCCCTCCGAGGCGAGCAGAGCGACGACCGAGGCGATCTCGTCGTAGCTGCGCCCATAACGACCCATCGGAATGCGGCTGCGGAATTCTTCTTTCTCGGGCAGGCTGTCAATGAAGCCCGGAAGAACGTTGTTCATGCGGATATTCGCGGCGGCATATTTGTCCGAGTACAGCTTGGTGAAGGCGGCCAGCCCGGCGCGGAACACGCCCGACGTCGGGAAAACCGGATCCGGCTCGAACGCGGCAAAGGTCGAGATGTTGATGATCGAGCCTCCCCCCTGCGCCTGCATGATCGGGGTCACAAGCCGGGTTGGGCGCACCGCGTTCAGGAAATAGACATCCATGCCGGTGTGCCAATCCTCATCCGTCAGCTCGAGGATCGGGGCGCGGGGACCGTGACCGGCAGAATTGACCAGAACGTCAATACGCCCCCAATGGGCCATGGCGGCATCGACAAGTTTCTGCAAATCCTCGGTGGACTGGTTCGAGCCGGTAATGCCGACGCCACCCAGCTCTTTTGCCAAAGCTTCCCCTTTGCCCGAGGAGGACAGAATGCCGACCTTGAAACCGTCCGCCGCCAGCCTCCGGGCGGAATCTGCCCCCATGCCGCTGCCGCCCGCCGTGATAAGTGCTACTTTTTCCATCTGACATCTCCGTTTTCAGTTGATCCCAAGATGGCCGTCGGACAGTGGTTTGACCAATCAGTTCTGCTGCCTCTATTCTGTAGAAAATCTACAGGATAACAGCATGACCGCCCTTCCACCCCTTAACGCCTTGCGCGCTTTCGAGGCTTCGGCCCGTCACTTGAACTTTCGACTGGCCGCCGAAGAGCTGGGCGTGACGCAGGGCGCCGTCGCGCAGCAGGTGCGCGGGCTTGAGGCGCGATTGAACGAGGTTCTGTTCGACCGCCTGCCGCGCGGGTTGCGCCTGACGGATGCCGGGCGGCGGTTTCACGCGCCCCTGCGGCGTGCTTTCAGGTTGATCGAAGAGGCTGTGGCCGACCTGTCTCCGGACCGGCGGATCACATTGTCGGTCACGCCCAGCTTTGCCTCGAAATGGTTGGTGCCGCGTTTGTCGGGCTTCACGGACCTGTATCCGGACATCTCGGTTCAGGTGGATGCGCGCGAGCGTCTGGCGGATTTCAGTTCGGATGGCGTCGATCTTGCGGTCAGGCAGGGTCGGGCGCCGTTTGCGGCGGAACTGGAGGCGGTGCCTTTGTTCTCGACCGAATTCATCCCGGTATGCAGCCCTTCTGTTGCGGGCGGAATCAGCACCCCTTCTGACTTGATGAAGCAGGTATTGCTGAACGATACCCACGGATTGTGGCCCTTGTTCCTTGAACGGGTGGGTGCAAGCGGAAAGCCCAGAATGATGAGCTTCAGCCAGACCAGCCTTGCGATCGATGCCGCAGTTTCGGGGCAGGGGATAGCACTGGCCAATGCGCCTCTTGTCGTGCCCGAGGTGGCCTCGGGCCGTCTTGTTCAGCCGCTCGCGGATGTCCTGGTTGCAGATATGGGGTTTTACGTGGTTGCGCCCCGCAAGCCGCGCCAGCCGCAACTGGTCAGGATCATGCGCGACTGGCTGTTGTCTCAGGTCTGAAGAGACGCGGCGATCGCCTCGATCCGGGCCCGCACCCAGCGATGGGCCGGGTCATTGGCCGACCTTTGGTGCCAGACCATGTAGATCGACACCGGCGCGCATTCGAACGGCAGTGGCGCGCAATCCAGCATGGCCAGCGGGCCCTGTTTCATCAGCGCCGTGTCGGTCGAGATCAGGTCGCTGCCGAGTATGAAGGCCGGAATGGCGTTGAAATGCGGCAGGGTCACCACCGCTGGCCGGATCTGGCTTTGATCGACGCCACGCATGACGGCGCGGGCATTGCGGCCATCGGCAAAGCGAACCTCGACATGATCGCAGTTGCAATAGGCGTCCCAACTGTCCGGGGGCGTGCGCTGTGTGGCGTCATAGAACAGCATCAGCGGGCTGGTCATCAGACGTTTTTGAAAGATATCCGGCCCGTCCGGCGGCAACGGGGTCAGCATCAACTGGCATCTGTCACTGCGCAACAGCTCGGGGTCGGGCACGCCTGAAGGAATGAATTCCAGCCGCAGACCTGCGTCTTCGGCACGTGTTTCTCGAAGCAGCTGCGGAAAGATCAACTCGCGTGGCATGTCATTGGTGGCGATGCGGATCCTGATCTGTTCAGACTGCGGGTCGAACGGCCGCCCTTCGGTCAGCGCCCGCATTCCGTCCAGCACCTTTTGTGCGGGCTCCTTCAGGGACAAGGCGCGCTCGGTCGGGGTCAGGCCCTGACCGGAACGAACAAACAACGGGTCGCCCAGCACCAGCCGGAGCTTGGCCAGCGTGTGGCTGATGGCCGATTGCGTGACGCCCAGCCGATCCGCAGCTTTCGAAACCGAGCTTTCCTCGAGAATGGTCAGAAAGGTGCGCAGAACCTTGCCGTCGAGATCGGTGAAATCGATTTTCTTCATACCGCTTATGATTATGCATGAATGGTTTCGCTGTCCACGACGGGGTAGGGGATGAGTGGCAACAGGAGGCGTACAATGGGAATCCGCTTTTTCTCGGACAAGAACCGGCCCGTTCACATGGGGCGATACCCGTTGGAGCGTTTGGCCCGACAAGATACCATGCCGGATTTGTCGCGCGTGCCCGCCATGGGCGAACTGAGCTTCCACCGGCCGGAACGGCCCGACAGCATCGTCAACGCCATGGGCGAGTTTCAGGCGATGCTGGACGCGATCCGCGACGGGTTGGTGAACCCGATTGCATCCGAGATCCCCTCAGATCCGCAGGAGCGCGCAAACCATCTGAAGGCATTTGGGTATTTCAACGACGCATCGATGATGGGCTGTGGGCCGTTGCCGTCGGATGCACTGCTGGACGAACCACGCCGCAACCCCGATATCGACCGGCTTGCCCACGCGCTGCGCACGCGCCAGACCAAAACGCTGGCCTCTGGGATCGATCTCATCATGGCCGATCTGAAAGACAGTATGGAGGCCGCGCCCAAGCCGATTGACGACCACCGTCACGCCATCGTCTTTCTTTTCGAACATAACCGCGACCCTGACCCTTCCGAACCCGGTGCGGACTGGATCATCGACGCGCAGGATCACCGTGCCTGCCTGCTGGCAACCGAGAATGCCGTGGTCATCGCCAACTATATCCGACTGCTGGGTTTTGACGCCCGCGCGCACAGCGTGATGTCGTCCGAAGTTGATCTGGGCAAGCTGGCCTTGGCTGCCGGTCTGGCCTCGGTCGAGGGCGACCAGCTGGTTGCGCCTTGGCTGGGCACCCGGTTTGGCCTTGCAGCCGTGACGACCGAGATGCCCATCGCGCATGACCGGCCGCTGAGGCCCATGGCGCAACAGCCGTGGTTTCGAACCCAAGGTCCGGCATGGTGGCTGGGCACGGAATTTGCCAAGAACGCCCTCAACCGTGACCCATATGCCAAACGACGCTATGTGGACGGGGCCCATCCCTTCGAAAAGCTCAAACGGGTCGAGGCTCCGACAACCTATATCGACGAAGAAAATGTTGCCCGCGTTCCCAAGCGCGCCGACATGTTCGCCCGCGCCCAGTTCGGCGACATGGGCAAGTCATTGCAAGACGCCGCGAAAGGCGGGTACTACGTGCGCAAGGCCGCGCCCAGCTTTGCCCAGCGTCGCGCGCTGGGTGCATTCGTTCTGTTGCAGGATGGTGAAAGCGCCGAGGTCGCCGGATACACCGATGCCGAGCGCAATGCGGCGAACATCAAGGCGGCGACCTATTTCCTCGGGGTCGATGCGGTGGGCCTCAGCCGCTGCCCGGAATGGGCGTGGTATTCTCATGACGCCACGGGCGAAGAAATCGTGCCGCCTCATGATCAGGCCATCAGCATGATCATCGATCAGGGCTATGAAACGATGGAAGGTGCCAGCGGTGACGACTGGATCAGCGTCGCCCAATCCATGCGTGCCTATCTGCGCTTTTCGCTGCTGGGCGGAGTGATTGCCCAGCAGATCCGCAACCTGGGCCACAAGGCCAAGGCGCATACGGTGATGGATGGCGAGGTGCTGCAACCGCCGCTTTTGTTGCTGTCCGGTTTGGGCGAGGTCAGCCGGATCGGAGAAGTGATCCTGAACCCCTATCTGGGCCCGCGCCTGAAATCAGGCGTGGTGACGACCGACATGCCGATGGCGCATGACAAACCCATCGATTTCGGCCTGCAAACCTTTTGCGCATCCTGCAACAAATGCGCCCGCGAATGTCCCTCGGGCGCGATCACCGCGGGACCGAAGCTGATGTTCAACGGTTATGAAATCTGGAAATCCGACAGTCAGAAATGCGCCACGTACCGTGTGACGACCCCGGGCGGTGCGATGTGCGGGCGCTGCATGAAGACCTGCCCGTGGAACCTCGAAGGTCTCTTCGCCGAGCGCCCCTTCCGGTGGGCTGCGATGAACATCCCCGCCGCCGCGCCCGCGCTGGCCAGGCTGGACGATGCGGTCGGCAATGGCGGGCTGAACGACATCAAGAAATGGTGGTGGGATATCGAGTTGCAGCCCGACGGCGCCTATCGCCCCACGACGCACCCGTTGAACCGGCGCGATCTGCAAAAGGATCTGGACCTGAAATACGAGGATCAGACCCTGGCCGTCTATCCTGCTTATCTGGCTCCGCACCCCTGGCCCTATCCCTTTGCAATGGACCGAGAGGCCGGGATTGCAGCCTATGAGGCCATGGTGACGGCCGACGAGTACGAGGCCCGCAAGGCAAGCGGGGACATGTCGATCATCCATCGCTATCAGATCGCCGGTGATGCACCTGTGATGCGGGTCGCCGTGACCAAGGTTGAAAAGATGACGGCGGATGTCACGAAATACGAATTTGCATCGCTGGACGGTGCGCCCCTGCCGGGATGGACAGCGGGCGCACATCTGGACGTCCTGGTCGCGCCGGAATTTCTGCGGCAATATTCCATGTCGGGCGACCCGTCGGATCGTACGAAATATCAGATCGGCGTGCTGCGCGAGAATGACGGGCGTGGCGGGTCCGCGCTGTTGCATCGCATCTTCACCGAGGGCCGAAAGGTTTTCGTGTCCAAACCGATCAACCACTTTGAATTGGATGAAACGGCAACCAGAACATTCCTCATGGGCGGCGGCATCGGAATCACCCCGATGATCGCATTTGCCCATCGCCTGCATGCGCTGGGCCGCGAGTTCGAATTGCACTATTCGGCCAGCACACGGGGCGGGGCGGGGTATCTGGATGATCTGGCCTCCATGCCCTGGGCGGATCGAATACATTACCATTTCTCGGATGAAGGCACCCGCGCTGAACTGAATGTGATTCTGTCCGGTTACCAAGATGGATGGCATGTCTATACCTGCGGGCCGGATCGTTACATGGACGGCGTGATTCAGGCGGCCGAGAAGCAGGGCTTTCCCGAAGAGGCACGTCATCTGGAATACTTCTCGGTTCCTGAAACGCCTGAATATGAAAACCACGCGTTTGAGCTCAAGCTTGCGCGTTCGGGCCGGACACTGCCCGTGCCCGCGGACAAGGACGCGGCGCAAGTTCTGAACGAATCCGGTTTTCATGTGGATGTGAAATGCGCTGACGGCATCTGCGGTGTCTGTAAATGCGGTGTCATTTCGGGCGAGGTCGAGCATCGGGATTTCGTTTTGTCCCGCAAACAGCGCGAAGGCGCCATGATCCTGTGCCAAAGCCGCGCGGCGGAACCTGATGGTGTGATCGAGATCGATCTCTGAACCCTGTCCAAAAGCGACATTTGGAAGTTGAATTTTGGTCGCTCGGCCCATGGACGCCGGACGAGGGGTGAATTAACGTCGCCGCGAACCCAGATATTCCTGACCAACAGGTACGAGGTAGCTTCATGGATTATCACAGCCCCGCCAGCTTTGCCGAAGCTTCGGCTCTGGCCGCGAACGCGACGGGCATCACACGTTTTCTGGCGGGCGGTACGGATGTATTGGTACAACTGCGCTCGGAACTGGTGACGCCCGATACGCTGATCGACATCAAGAAGATCGACGGCGTGCGTGACATCAACCGCAATGCCGACGGCAGTTGGACGATCGGCGTGGCCGTCATCGGCGCCGAGATGAGCGAGCACCCCGAGCTTGGTCGCGACTGGCCCGGTGTGGTCGAGGCGATGGACCTGATCGGTTCAACTCAGATTCAGGGCCGCGCGACGTTGACGGGCAATCTGTGCAATGGCTCTCCTGCGGCTGATTCCGTGCCCGCCATGGTGGCCGCAGGCGTGACCGTCACCGTAACCGGCCCCGATGGCACGCGTGACGTTGCGGTCGAGGACATCCCGACCGGGCCCGGCAAGACCTCGCTGGCGAAGGGCGAGTTGATCTCGGCCGTCAACATCCCTGCACGCGGCGAGAATGGGGGCGACGCCTATCTGCGGTTCATCCCCCGTACCGAAATGGACATTGCGGTGGTGGGCGTTGGCGTGAACCTCCGTCTGGATGGTGACGTCATCACCGAGGCGCGCGTGTCGCTGGGTGCCGTGGCACCGACCGTTCTGTTGGTTGAAGACTGTGCCAACGCGATCATCGGCAGCACATTGGACGATGCCGCCCTTGACGCACTGGCCGCGGCCGCGTCGGCCGCCTGCAATCCGATCGATGACAAACGAGGTACGATCGCATTCCGTACCGAAGTCGCTGGCGTTCTGGCCAAGCGTGCCGCAAAGATCGCCTATGCCCGCGCGAAGGGAGAAAACGCATGAGCAAGCTCCATGTATCCACCACCGTGAACGGGGACGCAGTCGAATACCTGTGCGACCCGCGCGAAACCCTGCTGGACTGTCTGCGCGACAAGCTGAACCTGACCGGCGCCAAAGAGGGCTGCGGCACCGGCGATTGCGGCGCGTGTTCGGTCACCGTCGATGGCCGCCTTGTGTGCTCGTGCCTGATGCTGGGTGTCGAGGCCGAAGGCAAGCAGATCGAGACCGTCGAAGGGATTGCGGATGGTGACATCCTGCACCCGTTGCAGAAGAAGATGATCGAATATGCCGCGCTTCAATGCGGCATCTGTACCCCGGGTATTCTGGTGGCGGCGAAGTCGCTGTTGGAGAAGAACCCCAATCCGACCGAGGAAGAAACGCGCTATTGGCTGGCGGGCAACCTGTGCCGCTGCACCGGCTATGACAAGATCATTCGCGCCGTGATGGACACGGCCGCTGAGATGCGGGAGGCGTCATAATGGCTCTGGACGATCGCAAAACTGATTTCACCTTCGTTGGCACCCGCCCCGATCGCCCTGACGGTCTGGACAAGGTGACGGGCCGGGCCAAGTTCGGTGCGGATATCTCGGCCCCCGGCATGTTGCACGGCGCGATTCTGCGCTCACCCCATGCCCATGCCCGGATCGTCAGGATTGATACCTCGAAAGCCGAGGCATCGAAGGACGTCAAAGCCGTCGTGACCCGTGCCGATTTCGCCGATGTCCCATTCAAGCCCGGGCTCGAAGGTGAATTCTGGAATGTGCTGGAAAACGTCATGGCGGGGGAAAAGGCGCTCTATGACGGGCACGCGGTTGCTGCGGTGGCGGCCACATCTGCCTTGGCGGCACGTGACGCGCTGAAACTGATCGAGGTCGAATACGAGGTGCTGCCGCACGTCACCGATGTGGACAAAGCGATGGCCCCGGATGCGCCGGTGATCCGGGAAGGTGCTGCGGATTATTCGGTGCCGGAAGGGATGCACCCGAACGTCGTGCGTTATCACGAAAGCGGGCACGGCGATGTCGAGGCTGGGTTTGCCGAGGCCGATCTGGTCATCGAAGACAGCTTTGTGACCGAGGCGACCCATCAGGGGTACATCGAACCGCATGCCTGTCTGGGCATGCTGGGCAATGACGGCAAGGGTGAGCTGTGGTGCACAACTCAGGGCCACTGGATCGCGCAGAAAACCTGTGCGGCGTTGCTGGGGATCGAAACCTCGCAACTGCGCGTGACTGCGTCTGAAATTGGCGGTGGTTTCGGCGGTAAGACCACGGTGTTCATCGAACCCGTTGCTCTGGCGCTCAGCCGCAAGGCAAACCGACCGGTCAAGATCGTGATGACCAGGTCCGAGGTTTTCCGGGCCACCGGGCCGACCTCTTCGGCGTCAATGGACGTGAAGATCGGCATGAAGAAAGACGGCACGATCACGGCGGCGCAGGGTGTCTTCCGCCTGCAAGGCGGGGCCTTCCCCGGCGCCCCGGGCGATATGACGGCCATGTGTGCCTTTGCGCCCTACAACCTGACCAACGTCAAGCAGATCGGTTACGATGTGATGTCGAACCGTCCGAAACAGGCCGCCTACCGCGCGCCGGGTGCACCCATGGGCGCCTTCGCCGTTGAATCCGTCATTGATGAGCTCTGCAAAAAGCTGGGCCTTGATCCTATTAATGTGCGTATGAAAAATGCCGCGCATGAAGGCACGAAGGCCAGCTATGGCCCGACCTACGAACGCATTGGTCTGGTCGAAACCCTTGAGGCTGCCAAAGCGCATCCCCATTACTCGGCCCCGCTGAAGCCGGGGCAGGGGCGCGGGGTTTCCTGCGGTTTCTGGTTCAACCACGGGGGCGAGACCAGCGTTTCACTGGCACTGTCCGAGGATGGTTCGGCGCAGTTGATGGTCGGAACACCCGACATCGGCGGGTCGCGCGCATCCATGGCCCTTATGGCGGCCGAGGTTCTGGGCATTCCGTATGAAAACATCCGCGTGACCATCGCCGACACGGCGACGCTGGGTTACAACGACGTGAGCCATGGTTCGCGCGTGACCTACGCGTCGGGCCTCGCGACGATCAAGGCCGCAAGACACGCGGTCGAGAAACTGTGCGAACGTGCGGCGGCCAAGTGGGGCATCCCGGTCGATGCGGTGAAATGGGAAGACGGCTGCGCGGTGCCCTCGGGGCCCAATGCAGGGGATTTCGACCCGATGCCTCTGGCCGACATCACGGCGGATATGGGATCGACCTGAGGCCCGATTTCGGGCCATTTCGAAGCCACCCCCGAAGGCGCGGGCGTATCCTTTGGCACCCATATCGTCGATGCCGAGGTCGATCCGGAAACCGGCAAGACATCGATCACCCGCTACACGGTCATTCAGGACGCCGGAAAGGCGATCCACCCGACCTATGTGGAAGGGCAGTTCCAAGGTGGTGCCGCACAGGGCATCGGCTGGGCACTGAACGAGGAATACATCTATGGCGAAGATGGCCGGTTGCAGAACTCGATCTTTCTTGACTACCGGATTCCCGTTGCCAGTGACCTGCCGATGATTGACACGGTGATCGTCGAAGTGCCCAACCCGGGCCACCCGTTCGGGGTGCGCGGCGTGGGCGAGACGGGCATCGTGCCGCCCCTGGCCGCCATCGCCAATGCGGTGTCCAATGCGGCGGGTGTTCGGATGAAGCAACTGCCGATGTCTCCGCCGCGCATTCTGGCGGCCCTGAAGGAAAATGGTTGAGGTCCACCTCTGGTCCGGCCTCCGGTCACTGACCGGGGGCCAGCAAGTGGTTGAGGTCGAGGCCAAAACCACCGGAGAGCTTTTGCGGGCTCTGGTCCGGGCCCACCCGCAGTTGCAGGCCCCCATTGACGCGGGGGTCTCCATCGCGATCGACGGGCGTGTCATTGCCACAGGGCTTACCGAGCCGATTCCCGAAGGCAGCGAAGTCTATCTGATGCAACGTCTCAGGGGCGGTTAGGCGTCAGGTGACCAGGGCTCGCGCCCGACCATCCGGTCAGCTTCTGCCGTGATGTCGTTCATATGCTGCTCCAGGCTCAGGCGCAGGGTCTCGATTTCCTCTTCGCTGGCCTTGCGGGGCACTGTTTCAGCCCATTCCCGGCACAGAAACACGCCTTCATTTCGCCAGGGGCGGGGCATCAGAAGGTGATCCCAGGTTCCCGCTTCGCGACCATGTTTCGTGGAAAAGGTGATACCGAATACGCGCTTTCCCGAGGTGCGCGCCCATACCAGCGGAACCGTCGACAGAACCCGTTCCGGCCCGCGCGGTCCGTCTGCCGCGATCCCGATAGAGATACCCTGCTTCATCTTGCCCAGAACCTGACGTGACAAGGCGACGTGGCGTGTCTTGCTGGCCATGGCGATCGTGTCCATGCCAAACAGCTTTTGTACGCGACCCACCATGCTGCCCGCCCGGGCAGAGGAGGTGATCGAACAGATGCGCCCCTTGTCCAGCGGGAAGAAATAGGGCGACTGCGCCAACCGTTGGTGCCAAAGCACAACGATGACAGGTTCACCTTGTTCGACCAGCTGATCCAGTTCTTCGTATCCGATGCGCTGCCAGCGTGTGTTGCGGTTGACCAATCGAATGTAAGTGGCGATCCGGCGGGCCACCCAGTTCAGCACGGCTTCGCTGTCTGCGATCTTCTTGCGGAGGTTCACACGGGGTTCCTTTTGCTGACCGGACCTTGTCTTAGCGCACTGCACATTTTGCGCAACTTGTTTGTCGGCTCAGATAGTGGTGTGGAATTCGAAAAAGCCTCTTGAGTCCGCCGCGCGGCTGTCATATCTGGGGCTCACCACAGGGGTATAGCTCAGTTGGTAGAGCGACGGTCTCCAAAACCGTAGGTCGCGGGTTCGAACCCTGCTGCCCCTGCCATCCGCATCAAAACACCAATCGGCAATCGTGCCTGGCGCGTTTCCAGCGCGCGCGGCTTTCGACTATGGCAGGGGCGAACCGGCAATCAGGACGCATGCAGGCATAGTGAGCCGCAGTGCAACCAAACCCTATATGCCATCAAAAAATTCCGGCCCAGAGTGTGAACAGCGTCACTGACTGACATCGGGAAGTCTGGTTATCTGAGGATGTCAAAGAGTTGGCGTTCAGGTTCTGCACAGAACGCAGGTTTTCAGTTTCTCCCTTGTGACTGGGGCGCGCTTGTGGTCGAGCGCGCCCTTTCCGTTTCTGGTCAGCAACGCATACTGACGATATCAGAACGTGCAGAGAATCTGCCCAAAGGCGGTGCTTGAGCAAAACCCTAAAAATCGGGCTTTGCGCCAGAGAAAGGCGTGTGGCGGCCGGTCAGTCAGGCCAGCAGCGCCAGATCCCCGATATTTGTCTTGTGCCGGGTCGGCATCGTTTTTGCCGAATGGCCGTCGATCGTCAGGGCGAGGTCCTCATAAAACCCGCCGCTGTCGAACCACCAGCGATGCGACTTCATCATCTTGCGCTGCCCTTTGGGGACGTCTCGTTGATATTGGTGGTCACAGAAAATATCCCAATGCCCTTTCGAGGTCAGCTTCGGCATCCCGACACGGCCCGCCCGCGGCCGCCCTCCGTTTACAATCCCGCCGGCCAGGGCCAGCACCTTGTCTTTCCGGCTGTAGTAATTGGTGAATCGCTTGCACCGTTTTTTCAGAACCAGATCGCCCCATGCGCCCTTTTCCAGCCATTCTGAATCGATGTCCGCTGACGCGAACATGACCTGATCCGCCGACCATATCTTGTTGCCGGGCCCGGCCGAATCCCCGAAGTCAGAGAATGCGCGCAGTACCACCAACGCTCCCATGGAATGAGCGATCAGATGCACCTTGGGGCGCGGCGACATTCCCAACAGCGGCAAGATCCCGTCCCCCACCAGATGCGGTGCCACCGCCTTGGCATCGGAGCGGTCCGAGTCATAGGTGTGCACCGATCCGTCGCTGGGCCAGTCAAAGGCAACGACCGCGCCCTGATACCCGTTGCCCCTGAGATTGGTTTCTATTTTCCCCAGCCGGTCCAGCATGCCCTTCTGGTTGGTGTTGAACCCGTGAACATAGATCAGGACGGCCGAATCCCCGCCCTCCTGTCGCACGAGATCCAGCCATTTGGCTTTTTTGACAATACTTCCCTTACGAATTTTTCCACCGGGGCTTTGCTGGGTGATGTGAACATATCTCGTCTTTGCCGCCGGCTTTAACGTGAACTTTTTCTTCTGCGCGTTATAGGTGCGGCGTGAAAAAAACAGTGCCATTATCCAAACTCCATTCTAATCAATTCGTAAAATGTGCCATGAGCCGCTGTTTTCACAAAGCGTAATCTCCCGGCCCTTCTGATGCCAAAACGGGGATGTGCGATGAAGCCGGTATGCGCCAAGGTTGCATACAGGCGCATCCTGACGTCCAATGCCTGTTTCCTCTGCCGGCTTAATGCCCTAGTGTCCGCTGCAAACGAACACACGCACGAGGCCCCATGTCGCGTTTTGATGGATATTTCCTGCGGCAATTGCTGATTCTGTTTGGCTTTTTCACCCTGGTGCTTGTCGGTGTGTTCTGGATCACCCGGTCTGTCAGCCTGTTTGACAGGGTGATCAGCGGTGGGCAGTCGGCAATGGTCTTTCTGGAATTCACCGCGCTGACTTTGCCGACCCTGATCCGCACGGTCATGCCCATGGCCGTGTTTGCCGCCGCCGTCTATGCCACAAATCGCCTGAGCCGCGAAAGTGAGCTGACGGTTATGCTGGCCACCGGATCCAGCCCTTGGCGGCTTGCCCGGGCGGTGCTGCTGTTCGGTGTGATTACCGGGGTGATGATGGCGATCATCAGCGTGTTCCTGCGCCCGGCCTCGGTGGAACAGCTGGAAATCCGGCAGGCTGAAGTGGCCGGAGATGTGACGGCTCAACTGCTGAACGAAGGCGAGTTTCTGCACCCCGCCGAAGGTGTCACGGTTTACATAGGCAGCATTGATCTGGACGGCACACTCCACGAAGTGTTCGTGTCTGACCGCCGCGATCCTGAAAACGCGGTCAGCTATTCAAGCGTAACGGCCTATCTGGTCAATAATGATGCGGGCATCCACCTTGTGATGGTTGATGGGGTTGCATTGCGCCTGAACAAGGAAGGCAAGGTGTTGTCATCGACCCTGTTCCAGGACGCGTCCTACGACATCTCGGAACTGACGAATACAAACCCGATGGCCCGGCGCAGCCTCGAAGCCATTCCAACGGCGGACCTGATCCGCAACCGGGATGAGGTTTCAGCCACGGAAGGGTTCAGCCAAGGCAAGCTGATCGAAGAGCTGCACCAGCGGTTCTCGTGGATCGCGATTTGCATCGCCGTGGCGCTGGCCGGGTATTCAACCCTGATGCTGGGCAGCTTTTCCCGGTTTGGATTGTGGCCTCAGATATTGGGCGCCTTCACCATTCTTGTGCTGCTTGAAGGTGTGCGCGGGTTTGTTTCCCCGGTGGTGATCGATGACCCGGAGCTTTGGTTTCTGCTGTACCTTCCCGCAATCATAGGGGTGCTGATCTCGGGCCTGTTCCTGCTTGTTGCTGGTCGGCCGCTGATGCGAAAACGGCAGCGCGCGCCCCAGATCATGCCGACGCCGGCCTGAGTTCTAGCCGCGAAGATCCACCAAACAGCTGTGAATGTTGTCAAATTCCTCGCGATCACCGCGGGTGACCAGATACATGGGCAGCGGCAAGCTGATACTGTCCTCGACCCGCTCCAGAGCACCCGAGGCCAGATGTTCGGAAATGACGTAATCGGGGAAATAGCCGTTTCCGCCTCGGTGCAGAACATATCGCAGCGCCATCATGCAATTGCCAAGAAACACTGTCTGACCCGACGCCCGTCGCGCAGCCGATCTGACGTGGTCCTGATAGACCTCGCCCAGTTCAAGGTTGACGAAGATCATGTCAGCGTTCGTGCCGTCAGTCTTTGGCGTCCGGACCAGGGACAAAAGCTCGGGTTCAAGCGCGTACCACGTGACACGCCGGTCCGCCGGCTTTTCATGTGTGATCGCCGCGTCCAGAACATGGGTTGCCACCGCTTCGACCATGTTCAGGTCGTGGTCATAGTTCAGCGTCAACAGCAATTTGCCGAAGCGCTGTTCGAACCGAACCGCCAGGTCCACCAGCAACGGATCCCAGATGCTGAGCTGGCCCCCCAACCGCAGCGCCGGGCGGTTCTGTGCCTGTACCGGCAGGTCGCGCGACGCAAAGCCCCAAAGGGACAACATCTGTTCCGCATAGGGTTTGAACTGCCGGCCGAACTCGGTCAGCGCCGTTCCGCCGGCACCGCGCGTGAACAGCGCCCTGCCGGTTTCCTCCTCGATCAGGCGAATACGCGCGCTGACAGCGGTCTGCGTCACGTTCAACTTGCGGGCGGCGGCGTGAAAGCCACCGGTTTCGGCCACGCAGAGAAAAGTTTCCAGAGCTTTGAATTGCATGTCGAAAGTATTTTTTGATCATTGTGATAAAATCAATTCATTTTTTTTGGAGGTTGGTTTCGAACTACGCTTCCGTTCAGGACACATGCCAAAGGATCAGCCATGCTGGACAAAAGCCACAAACCCACCTGGACCAGTTTCGAAACAGCCACCAAGGCCGACTGGGACGCCGTGATGGAGTATGAAGAGGCGTATAATGCAGCCCTGCCAGACCGCATCCTCGATGCCATCCGCTCGTTGGACGAAGAATGGACGCCCTATCCGGTGAACCGCTACCAGCACAGCCTGCAAGCCGCGACCCGTGCTTACGAGGACGGTGCAGATGAAGAACTGGTGGTGGCTGCGCTGATCCACGATACCGGCGATATCCTGTCACCCTACAATCACGGAGAGCTGTCAGCGGCGATGATGAAGCCTTACGTCAGCGAAAAGACGTATTGGATTCTCAAGCATCATTGCGTGTTTCAGGGGTACTACTACAACCACCATCTGGGCGGCGACCGCAACGCGCGCGACAAATATCGCGACAGTCCTTATTGGGAAGATTGTCGCTATTTCTGCCATGAATACGATCAGAAGGCGTTTGACCCGAATTATCCGACCAAACCGCTGGAGTTCTTCGAACCCATGTTGCGCCGCGTTCTGAGCAGGGGCGAAGGCCATATGGAGCTGAACGAAACCGCCGATGACGGCAAAACCGGCTAGGAACCGGATCAGGCGGGCCAGCCCGGCCCGCCTGCCTGATCAGCAGCTTGCCATCAGGCGATAGACGATCTGCGCCGCGGTGAAATCCCAGGCGGCATTGCCGTCGGGGGCCAGTTCGACCACGTCGAAGCCGACGCAGCGGCGGCCCTTCAGGGCGTGTTCGACGAGGCGAAGCGCCTGATAGTATCCCAGCCCGCCCGGAACGGGCGTGCCGGTCGCGGGCATCTGCGCCGGGTCCAGCCCATCAACGTCAAAGCTGACATAGACCAGTTCGGGGAAATCCTCGGGCAGGTCGACGGCATGGATGTTGTCGGTGACCAACTCTTCGGCATCCACGTGGAAGACGCGGTTCCTCAGACGGCTTTTTGCTTCCTCGGTGGAAAAGGCGCGCACGCCGAACTGGGCCAGTGGGATACCTTCCTCGGCCAGCAGGTGCATGACCGAGGCATGGCTGTGCCTTTCCCCCTGGTAGGCGTTGCGCAGGTCGGCATGGGCGTCGATCTGCACGATACCGACGGGCTGACCCAGGGCGCGGGTCACCCCCATGACCGCGCCATAGCTGAGCGAGTGTTCACCGCCCAGCGTGACCGGCACCTTGCCGGCGCGGATGGCGGCCTCGGTGCGCTGGGCGAGGCGCTCCATGACATCCGGCAGCGGGCCGTCGCAATCCAGCGGGGCTTCGGTAAAGATGCCTTCGACGCAGGGTTCGACGTGGCCGGTGATGCGTTCGAGTTCATTGCTGGCCGCGATGATTGCGGCGGGGCCGTTTGCCGTGCCCGAGCCGTAGGAGACCGTGCGTTCCAGAGGCACAGGGATCACGCGGAACCGGGCGTCTTCGCTGCGTTCGGCGTCGGTCAGTTCGCTGTCGAGGAAAATGCTCATGAAAGTCTGTCCTTAAAGTCGTCATAGCCGAATTGCCTGATGATTTTCAGATCGTCGGTTTCGCTGTTCCACAGGGCGATGGTGGGCAGGGGCACGCCGTTGAACGTGTTGGTCTTGACCATCGAGTAATGCGCCTGATCGAGGAAGGCAAAGCGCTGCCCGATCCGCAGCGGCTCGGGCCAAGTGTAGTCACCGATCACGTCGCCCGCCAGGCACGAGGGGCCGCCCAGGCGATAGGTGTGGCCGGTTTCAGCCTCGTCCATCAGGGCGGGGCGATAGGGGGCCTCGATCACGTCGGGCA
Organism: Ruegeria sp. AL12; assembly: GCF_056540885.1. Lineage (NCBI taxonomy): Bacteria > Pseudomonadati > Pseudomonadota > Alphaproteobacteria > Rhodobacterales > Roseobacteraceae > Ruegeria > Ruegeria sp. AL12. The sequence goes on from NZ_JBQFXN010000001.1 coordinate 17,548, forward strand.
TGTGGCAGGTGGCCGAGATGTCGGTGATCGCCAGATCCATGCCGTTGTGAGGCAGGTCGAGGATTTCGCCCACAAGGATGCCCGCATCCAGCGCCACCGCCTCGCCGGGTTCCAGATAGACCTCGATGCCGTATTTGGCGCGGATGGCCTTGATGAACTCTACCAGCCCGTCGCGGTCATAGTCGCTGCGGGTGATGTGGTGGCCGCCGCCGAAATTGAGCCATTTCAGGCCATTCAGAAAGGGGGCGAGTTTAGGTTCAACCGCCGCCCATGTGCGTGCCAGCGGCTCGAACCCCTGTTCGCAGAGCGTATGCATGTGCAGGCCATCCACGCCCTCCAGCGCCTTGGCGTCCAACTGGCTGACCGGGGTGCCGAGGCGCGAGCACGGGGCGCAGGGGTCGTATTTCGCAACCTCGCCTTCGGAATGCTCGGGGTTGATGCGCAGCCCGACCTGCCGCCCGGCGGCCTGTGCCTTGGCCAAAAAGCGGTCTTTCTGGGCGGGGCTGTTGAAGATGATGTGGTCCGACAGCGCGAGGATTTCGTCGATGTCGGAATCCTTGTATCCCGCGCAGAAGGTCGCGACCTCGCCGCCGTATTCCTCGCGGCCCAGCCGGGCCTCGTAGATGCCGCTGGCGCAGGTGCCGCCGAGATACTGGCGGACAAGCGGGGCCAGCGCGAACATGGAGAAGGCCTTGAGCGCGGACAGGATATGCGCGCCAGAGCGCTCACCGATATCGGCCAGTACCGCCAGATTTCGCTCCACTGCCTTTTCGTCAACGACGAAGCAGGGAGAGGGGACGCGTGTCAGGTCGAATTTGCGGAAGGCTCCGGCGTCTCCGGCCTGTGTGGTCATCATGTCGGACATGTCGGGCGTCTCCGATTGGTGGAGAGGCCGGGGGCGCTGCCCCCGGACCCCCGGGATATTTTTAGCCAGATGAAGCAGGGCAGTCGTGCGGACCGCCCCGAGGGATCAGAAGTCGACGGGGCCGTCGAGTTCGTGGACCTGCCACGGCAGGCCGTGTTCGTTCAGCATGTCCATGAAATCGTCCGGGTCGAGCTGTTCCATGTTCCAAACGCCCGGCTCGCGCCAGTTGCCTTTCAGCACTTGCGCCGCGCCGATCATGGCGGGGACGCCGGTGGTGTAGCTGACGGCCTGGCTGCCGACCTCGCGATAGCATTCTTCGTGGTCGCAGATGTTGTAGATGTAATAGGTTTTCTCGCCCGAGCCGTCCTTGGCCTGACCCGTGGCGATGTCGCCGATGCAGGCCTTGCCCTTGGTCTCCGCCCCCAGATCGCCGGGATCGGGCAGCAGGGTTTTCAAGAACTGAATCGGGATGATTTCCTTGCCGTCATGCATCACCGGGTCGATGCGGGTCATGCCGACGTTTTCCAGCACTTTGGCATGGGTGATGTAGGCATCGCCGAATGTCATCCAGAAGCGGGCGCGCTCGATCTCGGGGAAATGGGTGCTGAGCGATTCCAGTTCCTCGTGATACATCAGGTACATGTTCTTGGGGCCGATGGCGGGGAAGTCGAATTCGACCTTGTGGGTCATGGCGGGAGAGTGCTTCCATTCGCCGTTCTCCCAGTGGCGCACCTCAGACAGGACTTCGCGCAGGTTGATTTCCGGGTTGAAGTTGGTGGCGAATTCCTGATCGTTCTGGCCGCCATTGGCGTCCAGCACGTCGATCTGGCGGATCGTGTCCAGCTTGTGTTTCTTGAGCCACTTGGCGAAGACGGATGTAACACCCGGATCGAAGCCCGAGCCGAGGATCGCGGTCAGGCCGGCCTGTTTGAACCTGTCCTGATAGGCCCATTGCCAGTGATATTCGAACTTGGCCTCGTCCTCGGGCTCGTAGTTCGCAGTGTCGAGATAGTGGCACCCGGCCTCGAGGCAGGCGTCCATCAACACCAAGTCCTGATAGGGCAGGGCCAGGTTCACCAAGATTTCCGCGCCTGTTTCCTTGATCAGCTTGACCGTGTCTTCGACCTTGTGGGCGTCAAGCTCGGCGGTGGCGATGTCAACGCCCACGCGCTCTTTCACCGATTTGGCGATGGTGTCGCATTTCGACTTGGTCCGGCTGGCCAGTGTGATTTCAGTAAAGATGTCCGAATTCATCGCCATCTTGTGCACGGCGGCGTGGGATACGCCGCCCGCGCCGACAACCAGTGTTTTGCCACTAAGTGAACCCATGGGGGTAATCTCCTCTCACAGGGGGTTATTCGTAATAGGTGTAGCCGTTGATCGAGTCGCGATAGGCGCTCATCAGGGTTTTGCGGTCCTTGGCTTTCAGAGTACCGGTCGAGATCGCCTCGTCCACCATTTTGCGGAAGGCGGCGACGCAGTCGGTGGGGTCGAATTCGACATAGGACAGCACCTGGCTGATCGTGTCGCCCTCTTGTTCGTGCAGCAGGTCGAACCCTCCGTCAGCGCGCAGGTCGATGGTGACGACGTTGGTGTCGCCAAAGAGATTGTGCAGATCGCCCAGCGTTTCCTGATAGGCGCCGACGAAAAAGACGCCCATGAAATATTCATCATCTTCGGGCAGGGTATGCACCGGCAGACTGGGTGAAACACCGTCGGCCAGGATGAACCGGTCGATCTTGCCGTCGCTGTCGCAGGTGATGTCGGACAGGACTGCGCGGCGGTCGGGCGTTTGGTTCAGGCCCTGCAAGGGCACGATCGGATGCAGCTGGTCGATGGCCCAGACGTCTGGCAAGGACTGGAACAGCGAAAAGTTGCAGTGATAGATATCGGCCACTTTCTCAAGCTGGTCGTCCACGTCGGTTTCCAGATCGTCACTGGCCGCCAGCGCCTTGAGGCGGGCCATCAGCGACAGGTAGATACGTTCGGCCCGGGCCATCTGGCGCAGGTCTACATATCCACGGCGGAACAGGGCGCGCAATTCGTTGCGATAGAAGGTGGCGTCGTTCCAGCATTCCTGAAGACGGTCTTTGCTGAGATAGCCGTGCACCGCGGCAAGGTCTGAAACCATGTGGTGATCGTCGGCTTCAACCTCGGGGCCGTTGGGCGCATCATAGAGCGTGCTTTCCAGCACGTTGAACACCAGCATCGACGACGTCGCCACCACCGCGCGGCCGCTTTCGGTGACCAGCGTCGGGTGGTCCACCTCGGCCTCGTCCATCGCATAGGCCACGGTTTCCACCACGTTGGCGCAGTATTCCTCGACAGTGTAGTTGATCGAGTTCTCGGCCGCCTTCTTTTCACCGGTATAGTCCACGCCCATTCCACCGCCGAGGTCCAGATGGGTCAGCGGCACGCCCTCGCGCGTCAGTTCGGTGTAATAGCGGCAGGCCTCGCCCACCGCGCGGCGCACGTCGTTGACGTCCTGCACCTGAGAGCCCAGATGCGAGTGCTGCAACTTCAGGCAATGCAGAAGGCCCGCGTCGCGCAACTTGTCCACCGTGGCCACCAGTTGATCGGTGTTCATACCGAAAGCCGAGCGGTCGCCCGAGCTTTCTTCCCATTTGCCGCTGATCTGGTTGGTCAGTTTCACCCGCACGCCAATAAGCGGTTCGACCTCCAATTCTTTGTAGACCTCGATCACCGTGTCAGCCTCTTTCGGGCTTTCCAGAACGATCACCGTGTTGAACCCGATCTTGCGGGACAGGATGGCCAGCTGGATGAACTCGGCATCCTTGACGCCGTTGCAGACGATCAGCGCTTCGCTTGCCAGCCGATGTGCCAGCGCGATCACCAGCTCGGGTTTGGACCCGGCCTCGAGCCCATAGTTGTACTTCTTGCCGAATTCGACGATCCGGTCGACGACCTGGGCCTGCTGGTTCACTTTGATCGGGAACACACCGCGATAGCTGCCCCTGTAACCGACGCGGGCGATGGCGTCGCGGAAGCTTTCGTTAAGATGCGCGATCTCGTGTTCCAGATAGGAAGACACGCGCAGAACCATCGGGGCCTTGATGCCGCGGTCGTCCAGATCGCTGAGAATACCGGGCAGGCTGATCGCGCCAACCTCGGGAGCCAAGGGATTGCGCAGACCGATTTCGCCCTGCTCCGTCACCTCGATGAGGCCTTTGCCCCATTTCTCAACTCCGTAGATGGAATGCGGTGCGTCGGGCGTCTGTTTCAATCAAGTCGGTCCTTAACGTAGGGGTGCCAGTTTCGCGCCCGCCAATACGGCAGCTGTTTGATTCTTCCAAGCCTAAACTATGTGACGGAAAAATCCGAGTTTCATGCCGGTGGGGTGATCCGGACCAGATGATTGTCCCACTGGCACTTCGCGCGGGTCCGGATCTTGGGGTGCGCAGTGGTCAACGCGCCGAACACACCGGTTCCGGTGGTGAAAACCAAGCCGCTGCCGGATCCAAGCCCGCAGACATCCTCAAGCTCGAACGCATCCCTGAATGTGCCACTGGCCACGTCGAACCGATGCAGCGCGTTGCCGCGCGGACAGGTGATGGCAACGGTTGCGCCATCCGCCGAAAACGCGATGCTGCCCGCATAACCCTGTAGCGTGGCTTGGTCCTGCTCAGGCGCTGACAGAAGGTGCGGGGTTTCCCCCTGACGGTGCAGGCCCAGCAAGGGCGGATGTTCGGCCTTGCTGCCCTGCCACTGCATCGCAAAGCCCACCAGCCCGTCGCGACGGACCGCCAGATGGCGGATCGAGTTCTTGTGAAGGGCAGCCGCCAGCGACACCTGTTCCTGAACCAGACCCGACAGGGAAAGGTAGGTCAGGTTGGGCTCCATCGTCGGCAGGTTCAGCTTCGTGCGCCCGGTTTCGGGATGGGTTTCGATCCCGCCATTGGCAATCACAAGCGTTTTCCCACCCGGCATCAACCGCATGTCATGCGGCCCGACGCCGCCGGACGGGAATTCACCCGAGCGCGCAAAGGTTTCGGCGTCCCAGACGCCTATGATACCTTCTCCGGCCTCGTAATCGTTTTCGGTGGCAAAGAAAATCGCGCCATCGGCTGAAAAAGTACCGTGACCATAGAAATGCCGGCCTTCCGGCGCCGTCAGCCGCGCGATCGGTGATCCCGTCACGCAATCAATCACCACGGCAAAGGTGCCCGGACGGCGCGCAAAGGCCACGGCCTGTGGTTTGACCGGATGTGCCGCCGCCGCATGACCGCGCGCGGGCAGGGGCACGGAAAACAGCAGCGTTCCCTGTGCATCCAGCCCGGCCAGTCGATACGAACCATCCGGAAACAGCGCTGCGGCCAGAAACTCCGGCCTGCCCACCGAGGCCCATCCATGGATCGGAGGCAGAGAGGTTGCAGCAAGCCCTGCAAGAAAACGGCGGCGCGATGTCATGGGTCAGTCCCCGTCCAGTGAATTGAAGCCTGCGCTGATGCCCAGCGTCGGGCCAAGTTCAGTCGACGCAATGGCGCGAATATCGTGGATGGACTGTTGCAGGGCCTCGATACGGAACCGGGCCTGCGGATCCGAAACGCCCGCCAGCGCCGGGTCGTCAATGGCCTGGGCATTCTCGATGGCGCGCGCAAAGGCAGCGTCCAGATCCGCGGCGATATCGGGATGATCAAAGGCCAATCGCGATGCAAGATCACGAAGGGCCATCAGTGAAAGCTCGACATGGCGCAAGGATCGCTTCGACCGCCACGCTTCGGCGCGGTTCGGGCGCGGGCGGTCGAACGTGCCCAACGGGCGACCAAGCCGTGTGTCGGCCGTGAATTCAAGACCCGTGGACAAAGCCTTGAACAGTTCCTGCATCGCTTCGTCCTGCGTTCGGTATCGGCCGTTCTCGCCGGGCCGGGTCAGGCCGGGGGCATAGCTTTGCCAGTCATCGGCCATCGCCCGCGCGTTGGCATCAATATCCGCCGCGATCGCCTGAATCAGCGCGCAGCGGTAATCCGCATTGCCCTGCTCTGCAAAGGCGGGATCGAACAGCATCCGTTCGAGCGCAAAGAACCCGCGCCCCGCTATGGATGTCTCGGCATAGGCTTCCGGGTCTTGCACGGCGTCATCCTCGGTCGCGATATGCTGGGACAGGGCTTTGGTGGTGAATCCTTTGGTGTCGGGCCAGAACGCCATGGCAAATGCACGGTCATCGACCTCGGTCGGACCGAACCGCAGGTTGCTGGCGGAAATCCAGCTGTCGAAGGCCGCATCATAAGCCGCGCGCAACGCCGGTGAGGTCGGATCGCAATCCACCCGCGAAGCACTGAGCAGAGCCCGGGTCGTTTCCGGCAGCTTGTCGAACCTGGGCAGGATATGTGTCTCGGCAACGTCCATCAGGATCGGTGCGCGGTCCTGCGCCTGTGCGGCAAGCGGCATCATCAACGCGGCAACAAAGGTAAGAATACGCATGGGTCAGAGGCTCTCCAGAAAACGGATCAGGGCGTCGCGGTCAGTTTTCGGCATCGACACAACCGCATCGCGCGCGGCCTGGGCTTCGCCGCCGTGCCACAGGATCGCCTCGAGCAGATTGCGTGCCCGCCCGTCATGCAGAAACTGCGTTTGGCCCGAGACGCGTTCGGTCAGACCAATGCCCCACAAAGGCGGCGTCCGCCATTCGCGCCCCGTCGCGCGGGCCTCGGGGCGGTGATCCGCCAGACCTTCGCCCATGTCATGCAGCAGCAGGTCGGTATAGGGCCAGATCAACTGAAAGCTGTGCTCGGGCCGGTCTTCCAGCCGGTGGGTGACATGGGCCGGAGTATGACAGGATGCGCAGCCGATCGTGTGAAACACCTCTTTGCCGCGCAACACCTCGGGGTCGTCGACATCACGGCGGCCGGGCACGCCCAGATTGCGGCTGTAGAAATCCACCAGGTCCATGCCCTGCTGATCGATCTCGAACGCGCGGGTATCGGTGTCGCCATGCGGGGCCTCGACGCAGTTCACCTGCAAATCCGTGCAGTCCCCCTGAGGTGCCGGGTAAAGCGGGCTTGAAATACCGATATCCCCGGCAAAGGCCGCGGCGGATTGCTCCATGACCGTCGGCATGCCTGCCTTGTGCCCGAACCGGCCCATCATCGGGGCGCCGTATTCAACAGACCAGACGATGTTCGGGCGGCCCGAGATGCCATCCCCGTCCACGTCATCGGGATCAGCCCGGGCCAACAGGTCTTCGACCGGGATCGCCTCCAGCAGGCCAAGCCCGATCATCTGCGGTGCGACCCGCGGGCTCAGCATCGCATCCGGGTGCAGCGGGCCATAGCCCAGATCAGCGGCCCTGTAAGACGGGCGGCGCAGTGACGCGGTTTCGCCGTCAGAAAGTTCAACAGGGACTTCTTCGTAAGAGATATCCAGCCGATATTCCGCAGGATGTCCCACAAGCGCGAAATCCTGCATCTGCCCGCCATAGTTGGGTTCGGGCCGGGTGGCGATGTAGTCTTCGATCCCGGCATACCCGTCTTCCGGCGCACCGGGGATCGAGACCCGAAGGAACATCGAGACCGCGTTGTCATCAGGGCCGTTGGGAGTGTGCCCCCGCCCATCCTTGATATGGCAGCGCTGGCAGGATCGCGCGTTGTACAGCGGCCCCAACCCGTCAGAGGCCAATGTGGATGATGGTGACGACACCCAGATTTTCTTGAACAACCCGTTGCCGACCTTGAAATCCAGCTCCTGCTCGAAGCTCAGATTGTCCGAGGGTTGCGAAAACGCATCCGCGTCGTTGCGGACCCGGACAGTCGCCGCCCCGGCAGAGAGTTCTTCGAACGGCTGCGACACGCCATAATCCTGCGGGGGCGCGGTCGCGGCCGCAATGCGGGCGCGTTCCTCGTCGGTGCGGGGGGTGAATTTCAGATGCAGGTCCCGCAGCTCGGCTGACAGGGAGGGGGTGGCCGCCAGGGCGACCACCGACAAGGCAAGAAGGCTATTCGCCTTCGTCCATTTTCGATGCGTTGAGTTGCGCATAATTGGCTTCGCCGATCCTTTCATACAGGTCGAGCTGCGTTTCGAGGAAGTCGATATGTCCCTCTTCATCGGACATCAACTGTTCGAACAGCGACATGGAGACAAAGTCGCCGGCCTCCCGACAATATTCGCGCGCTTCCTTGTAAAGTGCCCTGGCGTCGATCTCGGCCGCCAGGTCGCATTCCAGCGTTTCCTTCGGCGTCTGACCGATCCGCAACGGGTCCAGTTTCTGAAGGTTGGGGTGACCTTCCAAAAAGATGATCCGTTCGATCAGCTTGTCCGCGTGGCCCATCTCTTCGATGCTTTCCTCGCGGCTTTTCTTGGCCATATGGCCAAGGCCCCAGTCTTCTTGCAGGCGGTAATGCAGCCAGTATTGACTGACGGCAGTCAGCTCATGCCGCAGAGACTTGTTCAGATATTCGATGACCTTCGGATCGCCCTTCATCAGCCTTCTCCTGTGTTGCTCCGACACGCAAAGTGCGGAGTTGCATGGGGACTTCCAGATTATCGCTGGCCCGCATTGTGTCTAGGAACAACGGCATGCACCCGCCACAATCCGCCGATTTGCCAAGGGCATGGTAGATTTTGCCGGGGGTTATGATGGTCCGCGGATCCGCCGTGCGCATCCAGTCGATGGCGGCACGGATGTCGTGATCGGATATGTTGGTGCAGTGGCAGACAATCATTGGTCTTGGCTCGTTTCGCCGCCTTTACAGACGATCAGTAAGGTTTGCAGGGGCCGGAAAGAAACCCTCTCCGGCCCGCTTGAAGATTAATGGAAGACGGCGTCCGGGTTATCCAGGCTGTCTGACCCTTCAAATGCAACCCCGTCCAGTTCCAGTGCGGCTACGATACGTTCGATCGTTTTGGTCTGATCGATCAGGCCGTTGACGCCGCCCATGATCAGGGCTTCACCGCCTTCGTTGCCGCGCTCAAGCATCTGGTCATAAGCAAATCCCGCCTCGGCTGTTGTCTTGATCTTGCCCAGGGCCTGCATGGTGGCGGCCAGTTTCGCTTTCATCTCGGTATCCAGTGCTGGATCCGTGGCGATGACCAGATCGGCCAGAGATGCGCCCGAAACCGGGGTGCCATCGATGCGGGTATAGCTGCCCAGATAGACGTTCTGGATGCCCAACCCGTCATAGTAATGGCTGTTGTGGGTGTTGTCAGAAAAGCAGTCATGTTCTTCTTCGGGATCGTTCAGCATCAGGCCAAGGCGCATCCGTTCGCCGGCTTGCTCACCATACGAGAGAGAGCCCATGCCGGTCAGGATCGTGCTGATGCCTGCTGCTTCGTTTTCCATCAGGGCTGCGCGCGCCGCTCCGCCGTCTTTCCACTGATCCGCCATCCAGGCCAGATCGCTGACCAGCAGTTCGGTCGCAGCGCTCAGGTATTGCGCGCGACGGTCGCAATGGCCGCCGGTACAGTCCTCGCCCTGCGCATAATCGGTCGCTGGGCGGTTGCCGGCACCGGCGCCATGGCCGTTCATGTCCTGACCCCACAGAAGGAACTCGATGGCGTGATAGCCGGTTGCCACATTCGCCTCGATACCGTCGGCTTCGTGCAAGGTGTCGCTCAGCAGTTCGGGGGTGATTTCGCTGGCATCAATGGTCTCGCCCGACAGTTGGAAGCTGGGGTTGGCGATGACGTTCAGCACGGCAAATTCGTTTTCGTCCGTCGCACCGCCATAGGCCGCGTCGACATAGTCGATCAGACCTTCGTCCAAGGGCCAGGCGTTCACCTTGCCTTCCCAGTCATCAACGATGGCATTGCCGAAGCGATAGACTTCCGTCTGCTGATAAGGGACACGCGCAGCAACCCAGGCCGCGCGCGCCGCGTTCAACGTTGCGTCCGAGGGATCGGCGATCAGTGCGTTGACCGCATCCTGCAATTTCCTGGCTGAAATCAGGCTGTCCTCAAATTTGGCTTCCGCAATATCGGCATAGGTGTTCAGTACATCTGCCTTGGTGGGGGCATCACCCGAGATTGCGGCGGTCGCCATGCAAAATGTCAGGGCGCTGGCAGTGGTGAATAACTTGGTCATAGGAGTTCGGTGCTTTCCTGTCAGAACTGTCGGATCGCGCGGGGATGTACCGCGGGTTTCGCGAAGAAATAACTGAGTGATTTAGTCGGCAATGTCAACCTGAGTTTTATTGTCGGATATAGACAATGATGGTTGAATCCCACGCTCCTCCCCAAATCTGGCGAGCTCCGATCCGAGGGTTAACGTTGCGTAGCAGGTGATTCGCGGTAAAATCACTCTTGTGATTCTGTTAAAGGCGGTTTTTGGTTAATGAAGTGCTCTGTTCTGGCGTTGTCTCTTTTTCCGGCAGCTCTTGCCGCTCAGGCGACGCAGATCACGCCCACCCATCAACATGGGTCCGGTCAATTGGAAGTCGTGTTTACGGGCACGGAATTTACGCTGTCCCTTAGGGTTCCAAGCATTGACATCATTGGGTTCGAGACCCCGGTGGCAAGTGATGACGAGCGTACGCGTGTCGCCATCGCGATTTCCGAACTGTCCAAACCACTGGATCTGTTTGTCGTCCCGCCCGAGGCCGTGTGCTTTACCGCATCTGCAAACGTGATCCTGACGCATGATATTTCGGGGCAGCAGGATAACGCGGGCGAGGGGGGCACGTCATTCGCAACGGGCGAACATTCGGAATTCCAGGCTGACTACGTTGTTCAATGTCAGGATATGGATGCGCTAACCACGATGGAATTTGCGTATTTCCAGCGGTTCAGCGGGACAGAGAAGCTGAACGTTCGCGTCGGATCAGGCGCGGCGACCAGCGCCCATGAAATCACGCGCGCCGCGCCCAGTCTCGATATGACGCAATTCCGCTAGAGATGGTGCTTGTACGCCCGTTTGGCGTTTTGAAGCGCGCAACCGAAGCAGTTGAGCCAAGATTGCCTTGCCCATGCCTGGGGCTGCGCAGAAAACGAACACGCTGGATTCAAGGCGGAAAAACTGCTCCTCAATGCGGTCCTTGAATGCAGCAATGAGCGAAACCCAAAAATTATTTTTTCACAAGTGGATATGGACTTTGAGGTTGCCGGACTTCGCTGAATCAAAAGTCTCCAATTGAGGCAAAGATTAACGAATAAGGGCACAAGAATCGCATGTATGACAAGTTCTCGCAAAACTTATGCCAATATCCAATTCTAATGGTACATCATCCTGCCGATCTGTTGACTAGTCCGGTTTTAATGAGGGGGTATCTCGGCAGGGTTAGGGGGATGCCCGTTCAGGCCCGTCATGGGCCGACAAAGCGCGGCATCCCCTGCCGTATCGATTTCGGCAAGTCCACTACCCGATACTGTCAGTCGATCTTGTTGCGTTGCGCGTGCGGGGTGACGCCAAAGCTTGACCGGTAGACGCGCGAAAAATGGCCCGGGTTTTCAAAGCCACAGGCCACGGCAACCTCGGTGACGGATGCTTCGGTCTGAAGCAACAGTTTCTGGGCGCGCTCCAGCCGCATTTCCATGAAGTATTTCTTGGGCGACGTGTTGAGGTATTTGCCAAACAACCGCTCAAGCTGTCGGGTTGAAATGCCAAGCTCTTCTGCAATGAACGAAGGCGAAACCGGGGTTTCGATACTGTCCTGCATGATGGTGATCGCCTTGGCGAGGTGCGCATTGCGCATTCCGTTGCGTGATTGCAGGGAAACCCGTTGTTTGGCCGTGGCATTGCGTACCGCGTTGTAGACCATCTGATCCGCCACATCGATGGCCAGTTCCTCACCGTGATCGCGTTCGATCAGGTGCAGCATCAGATCCGCCGTTGCCGTTCCGCCGGATGCGGTAATGTGCTTTTCATCGGCCACGAACACGCTGCGCACCAGGTTGACCTCGGGAAAGGCTTCCATGAACGCGTCGTGATATTCCCAGTGGATCGCTGCCTGCATTCCGTCGAGAAAGCCAGCCTCGGCCAGCACCCATGCCCCCGAGCACAGGGCACCGATTTTCGTGCCGCGCGCGCGTTCGCGGCGCAGGGTTGCAAGCAGGGGGCGGGTGACGTGGTCACGCATGTGAATGCCCGACAGAACAAACAGCTGATCACATTTGGCCAGGCCCTGAAGGCCGGAATGCACCAGCGTTATGGATCCGTTCGAGCACACGGCCTGCTCGCCATGTTCGGACACAAAGGACCAGCGGTACAGTTCTTCGCCGCTCACAAGATTGGCGATCCGCAAGGGTTCGACCGCGCATGAAAACGCAAGGTGCGAGAACTCCTCGACAAGGATGAAAGTGATGTGCCGCGTCTGAGGCATGAGCAGTACCGTTTGCAAGCTGGGACAAAGCCCGGAACATGAGTCTATTTCGCAGGCTCCCATGCTGCACGAATTTTTATTGTATACAAGTTGTATTTTTATAGAATACAAAACCGTGACCGCACGCGATTCGACCGCGGTCGCCGAACAGAAGGATGAGGCCAAAGCATGAAAGACGAAGCCAAGTCTCGTAAAAGCGCGCTGAGAGAGCACCTGAAAGTGTCCATCCTTACGCTGCGCCTGCGCCCGGGTGCCGATCTGGACGAGGCGCATTTGTCAGAGGAATTCGGCTTGTCGCGCACGCCGCTGCGCGAAGTGTTTCGACAGTTGGCTGGCGAAGGCTATCTGGATCTGCGGACAAACCGCAGCGCCCGGGTTTCCGAGATGTCCTATACCACCCTGCGCGACTTCTTCCTTGCCGCGCCGATGGTATACGGAGCGATCCTGCGTTTGGCGGCTTTGAATGCGTCGAATGCCCAGATCAATGATTTGAAAGAGGCTCAGCAGGCGTTCAAGGCGGCCCTTCGGTCCGGGTCCGGCGAGGACCGGGCCTTGGCCAACAACCGCTTTCATGACGTGACCGGCGAAATGTCCGGCAATGTCTACCTGCTGCCGTCTTTCAACCGGTTGTTGATCGATCACGCCCGGATCGGCATGACGTTTTACCGGCCACAGACCGGAGAAATGTCGGAAAACCTGTCGCTGGCCAGCCAACAGCATGATGCGATCATCGCAGCCATCGAGGCGCGCGATGAAGCGACGGCGGCCAGGCTGGCCGAAGATCACTGGAACCTGTCACGCGATCAGATCGAGATGTTCGTGATGCCTGACGCGCTGGATGTCCCGATGGGCGTCCCGCCCCTTTCGAAACCTGCATGAGGACGGAATGAACCCGATTTTCAAGTTTGAGGGGATCTATACCCCTGTGGTCACGCCTTATCACGACGATGGCAGCGTGAATTGGGACGCCTTGTCCGACGTGATCGAATACCTGATCGAAAACGGCGTGCATGGCCTGATCTCGGGTGGTTCGACCGGTGAGAACTATGCCCAGACCGTCCACGAACGTGTGGAACTGGCCCGGTTCACGCATGAGCAGTTGAAGGGCCGGTTGCCATTGGTGGTTGGCACAGGCGCGATGCTGACGCCGGATTCGATTGCCCTTGCCGCCGGCGCGCGCGAAATCGGCGCCGATGCGATCCTGCTGGCCAGCCCGCCGTATTCGGTGCCGACTGATCGGGAAAACGCGCTGAATGCGCTGGCCATCGACAAGGCCGCCGATCTGCCTGTTATGCTGTACAACTACCCGCACCGCACCGGTACGATGATGGGCGAAGAGTTCCTTGACCGTGTGGGCCGCAGCCGCAACTTCTGCGGCATCAAGGAAAGCTCGGGCGATATCAACCGGGTGCATTTGCTGGCCCGCGACTATCCGCATATCCAGCTTGGTTGCGGAATGGACGATCAGGCGCTCGAATTCTTTGCCTGGGGTGCGCCGTTCTGGGTGTGCGGCGGGTCGAACTTCCTGCCTGCCGAACATGTGGCTCTGTATCAGGCCTGCGTGGTCGAAGGGAATTTCACCAAAGGCCGCCGGATCATGTCCGCGATGATGCCGCTGATGCGGGTGCTGGAACAGGGTGGCAAGTTCATCCAGACCATCAAGCATGGCGTCACCATGAATGGAATTGATGCCGGCGCTATGCGACCTCCGCTGAAGGGCCTGAACAAGGACGACAAACGCGCGCTGGAACAGGTCACGCGCGTGCTGAAAAAGACAATCGCCGACATCGTGGCTGAAGGGTAAGAGACATGGATCTGCTGACACAGGACGAATACAAATCCATCGCCGCAGGCCTGACCCTGCCGACCGGGGCGTTCATCGACGGGGCATTCCGCCCGGCGATCTCGGGTGAGACGTTTGCAAGCGTGAATCCGGCCACCGGCGACAAGCTTGCCGATATCGCATCCTGCGGCGCAGCGGATGTGGATTTTGCGGTCGAAAAGGCGCGTGAGGCCTTCGACGATGGCCGCTGGTCGAAACTGCACCCGTCCGAGCGCAAGGACGTGCTGATTCGGCTGGCCAAGCTGATTACCCGCAATGCCCGTGAACTGGCGGTGATGGAAAGCCTCGACAGTGGCAAGACCATCTATGACTGCGAAACCGTGGACGTGCCCGAAACCATCCACTGCCTGAAATGGCATGCCGAAGCGATCGACAAGATCTACGATCAGGTCTCACCTGCCAGCGACGACCATATCGCCATGGTGGTGCGCGAACCGATCGGTGTCGTGGGGCTGGTGCTGCCGTGGAACTTCCCCCTGCTGATGCTGGCGTGGAAGATCGGGCCTGCCTTGGCGGCGGGATGTTCAGTGGTTGTGAAACCCGCGGCTGAAACCACACTGACCGCGCTGCGTATGGCCGAACTGGCGATGGAGGCTGGCCTTCCCCGCGGCGTGCTGAACATCGTACCGGGTGGCGGTGCCGACGTGGGCGAACCCATCGGGCGGCACATGGATATCGACATGGTTTCCTTCACCGGCTCGACGGTGACGGGCAAGCGGTTCCTGACCTATTCGGCGGAAAGCAACGCCAAGGAAGTGGTGCTTGAGATGGGCGGCAAGAACCCTGCCATCGTCATGGACGACGCCGAAAACCTCGACCGGGTGGCGGCGCATGTGGTGAACGGTGCGTTCTGGAACATGGGAGAGAACTGCTCGGCCTCGTCGCGCCTGATCGTGCACAAAAACGTGAAAGCTGAACTGCTGGACCGCATCGCGCATCACGCCAAACAGTGGAACATCGGCGACCCGCTGGATCCTGAAACCCGCATGGGCGCGCTGGTCAGCGAAGGGCATTACGACAAGGTCTGCGGATATCTCGATCAGGCCGAGAACGTGGTGATCGGCGGCAAGGCCGATAAAGGCTTTGTCGAGGCCACCGTCGTCGAAGTGCCGGGCAATGACTCGACATTGGCGCGCGAGGAGATCTTCGGCCCGGTCCTGTCGGTGATCGAAGTGTCGGGCTTTGACGAGGCCATCAAGATCGCCAATGACACCGACTATGGCTTGTGTGCCTCGATCTTCACCGCCAACGCCAAACGGGCCATTCGCGGCGCGCGGGCCATCCGGGCGGGCACCGTGACCGTCAACAGCTTTGGCGAAGGCGACATCACCACGCCGTTTGGCGGGTTCAAGCAATCGGGCTTTGGCGGGCGTGACAACTCGATCCATGCGCATGATCAGTACACCCAGCTGAAAACCATCTGGATCGATCTTGCAGACGATGCCGACGAGGCCGTCGATTGACACGATACGAGGCCAAAAGACTGCCGCGGCAGACCGGTCCGGCGGGGTGGAATGCCATCCTGCCGCCCCAGGAGCCTCTGCCGGTGCTCGAACAGGACCTGACCGCCGACATCACCATTGTCGGCGGAGGGTTTGCCGGGCTGACGGCGGCGCGGCGGTTGCACCAACTGGACCCTTCGCTGAAGATCGCCCTGTTGGAAGCGGGCCGATTTGCCGATGGTTCGGCGGGGCGGAATTCGGGATTCATGATCGACCTGCCGCATGATCTGGCCTCGGACAATTACGCAGGCGATGGGCTGGAAGCGGATCGCGCCGCCATTGCCCTGAACCGCAAGGCCATCGCTTTCGCGACCGAGGTCGCCGCCGATTGCGACCTGCCGCAGGAAATGTTCGACCCTTGCGGAAAATACAATGCGGCCGCCACACGGGCAGGAGACGCCCATAACCGCGCCTTCGCCGAGCATCTGACCAAACTGGGTGAGCCGCACACGCTGTATGACCAAAAGCAGATGCAAGAGATCACGGGCAGCCCGCATTATGTTTCGGGGCTGTTTGCGCCGGGGACGGTGATGATCCAGCCCGCAGCCTATGTACGGGCGTTGTCGGGCCAACTGGCTGGCCAAATCAACGTATTCGAGAACGCGCCAGTCATCAGCTTTGAAAAGCAGGGCGCAGGCTGGGTGGTCAACACCGCCAGGGCCAAAGTCAGCACCGGGCGGATCGTTCTGGCCAACAATGGCCATCTGGAAAGCTTCGGATTTTACCAACGGCAATTGATGCATATCTGCCTCTACGCCTCGATCACGACCTCGCTGACCGAGGCACAGATCAATACACTGGGCGGGCAACCGCGCTGGTCGGTCACCCCGGCGGATCCGATGGGCACCTCGGTCCGGCGTATTTCGGGCAGCTACGGGGATCGTATTTTGATCCGCACCGGATCCAGTTTTCACCCGACGATCGAAACCAGCCGGATGCGGTTGCGCAATGCCGGCTGGGTGCATGACCGGAAGTTCCGGGAACGCTTTCCGCATCTGTCGGATGTCCGGATGGAGCATCGTTGGGCCGGGATGCTGTGCCTCAGCCGCAATGGGTCTGCGGCCTTTGGCGAATTGGAGGATGGCGTGTTCTCGGCCTGCTGTCAGAACGGCCTGGGCATCGCCCGCGGCACCCTGCAAGGCATGGGCATCGCAGAGCTGGCGCTGCAAGGCGGATCAGAGATCGCGGATCACTTTCTGGCGCAGCCGGATCTTCCGCGTTTGCCGCCCGAGCCTTTCGCCTCGCTTGGGGCGAACAGCTATCTGATCTGGAAAGAATGGCGGTCCGGCAAGGAATGACGTGTGGGCGTCAGGGCAAGCTCAGCTTGGCCATGCGCCCACCGTCCACCGTATAGACCTGCCCGGTGATGAAACCCGCATCCCCGGACGCCAGAAACGCGACGAGCGCTGCAACTTCTTCAGGCCGTCCCGTTCGGGCCACCGGGTGGATCTTGGCGATGTCGCGACGGAATGCGGACGGGTCGGGCATGGATTCGATGAAATCCTCGTTCAATTCGGTATCGATCCAACCGGGCGCGACGGCGTTGCAGCGGATACCTTCGCCCCCGTGATCCACGGCTACGGCGCGGGTCAGGCCGTGCAACCCTGCCTTTGATGCGCAATAGGCGGCGTGACCAGGATTGCTGCCCAGGCCTTCGATGGATCCGGTGTTGACGATTGCGCCCTTTGTGTCGCGCAGATGCGGCAGCGCGGCTTTGATCATCAGGAACGGGGCGGTCAGGTTCACCGTCAGGTTGAGATGCCAGTCCTCAACGCTCATTCCCTCGACCGAGGCTTCCTGCATCATGCCGGCGTTGTTGACCAGCACGTCCAGACGCCCGGCTTTCACGATCACTTCGCCGACCACCTGTGCCGGGCTGTCGGGAAGGGTGAAATCCGCAGCGATGCCGTGGAATTCGGTGTCCTCTCCACGTTGGGCGGTAAAGACCCGTGCGCCTTCGTCGTGCAAACGCCGGGCAATGGCCTTGCCGATGCCGCTGCGCCCGCCGGTGACCAGTGCCACCTTTCCATCGAACCGCCTCATGATACCGGTTTTCCTCCGTTGACCTCGACGAGCGTGCCGCAAACATAGCGCGACGCGTCCGAGACAAGGAACATGATGACATCGGCGATGTCCTCGGGCTCGGCGATCCGGCCCAGCGGCACGGTCCGGCCCAGTTCGGCCACGGCTGTATCGGGGTCAAAGCCGCGCTTTTCAAAGCCTGATCGCAGCATCGGTGTATTCACCTCGTTCGGGCATACCGCGTTGATCCGGATGCCCTGATGGGCATGATCCATACCCATGCACTGGGTCAGGGACGCGATGGCCGCCTTGGTCATGCAATAGACCGCATGATTGGGGCCGGGGCGCAGCCCCCAGCAGGACGCGGTGTTGACGATGGTCCCGCCGCCAACGTCCGCCATGATCGGAATTGCCGCACGACAAATGCGGAACGGGGCTTCGACATTGACACCCAATGACAGAGACCAATCCGCATCAGTCGTATCCGTGACCGACCCGCGCGTGATGACGCCCGCATTGTTGATCACGATGTCAAGTCCGCCCAATGCGGACGCGGCTGCGCCGGGCAGCTGGTCTGCATATTCGGGATCAAGCAGATCACCGGGCAGATGTGCCTCGGCCTCGATGGCATCGACAGCCCGGTCGGCGACGGCGACCCGCGCCCCGGCGTTGCGCAGGCGTTGAACGATTGACGCCCCGATGCCGCCAGCCGCGCCAGTGACCAGAGCCGATTTTCCTTTCAGATTCATAACGTCATCCATTTTTTAGAATGATGCGACAGGTGTGCCGAGCAGGCTTTCATCAGGAACCACGCCCAGCCCCGGCCCGGTTGGCAGCGCGATATGCCCGGCCTCGACCCGGATGCCGTTTTCGGGATCGTAGTTGCCTTCGATATATGGCGCAGCCAGCCAGGCGCCTTCCAGCAGGTCGGGCCGAACGGTTGCACCGATATGGGTGCATGCAGCGGCGATGATGTCCCCGCCCCAGCTGTCATCGCAGGTATGGGGCAGGTTGCGCGCCTCGCAGATGTCGCGGAAGGCGCGCATCGGATGCAGGCCGCCGATGCGGGTGACCTTCATGCCGAACCCGTCGACCAGACCGGTGCCCGCCGCCGAAATCACGGTGTTCAGGCTGGTGCTGTTTTCATCCATATAGATGCCATGCGTGACCTGAGGCCGGATCTTTTTCAGGTCTTCGATAGTGTTGCAGGGCTGTTCCATGATGAAGGGGATTTCGGGGCACTCGCGGCTGACCCGCAGGGCGTCTCGTGTGGTCCAGCCCCGGTTGCCGTCGACGGCCAGACGCATACCCGATCCTTTGACCACGTCCCAGACCTTTCGAATGGTTTCGATGTCGATCTCGACCGGGCGACCTCCGACCTTGATTTGCAGACGCGGGTAGCCTTCGGCCATTTTCTCGGCAGCCAGTTTCGCGATGTCGTCGGGTGCGCCGACGCCCGTGGCATAATAGGACGGCACCTTTTCCGAGACCGCTCCACCCAGCAAATCGGAAACCGGAACACCCAAGTGATTGCCAAGCAGGTCGTGCCCTGCAATGTCGACGGCCGCCTTGGCATAGCCATGACCGTTCAACAGCCCATCCATCCGGCGATGCAAGGCCAGAGGCAGGACTTCTGTTCCGATAAGGCCCGGGGCCATTTCGACCAGAGCGGCGCGCGCCCCGGCGGCGTGCGCCTCGGCATAGGTCGGGCCAACCGGGCAGGTCTCGCCCCAGCCGATCAGACCGTTGTCCGACACGATTTTGACCAGCGTGGTGTCCAGCGCCCAGACCCGAGCGTTGGCCATGGTATAGGGCCCGTTTTTGACCGGCAGGTCGTGGCTGTAGATATGCAGTTCGGCGATCTTCATCTTGGTTTACGTGTCTTGACCGGAAAAAAGGGCCCACCCGGATGACGGGTGGGCAAGTACGGGGAGTGTGGATCAGTATGTTTGGTTCAACTCGTCCGCCGCCGGGATTTCCCTTTCGCGACGCGCGATATAGTCCAGAAGGGCCTCGTTCCTGGCCTCGTCCAGCTTTGGTTCTTCATATTCGGCCAATAGTTTCCGTGCATGTTTCAGGGCGCGTTCGGTGATCTCAACTTCGCCTTCGGCGACCCATTGTTCGATCGAGTTGTTGTCGAACAGCTCCGGCATAAAGAACGCGGTTTGAAAGTTGTCCTGCGTGTGCGGATGACCCAGATAATGCCCGCCGGGCCCCACATCCGGAACCGCTGCCAGGGCCTGATCGAAATCGTGCCACTTTGGACCTTCCGCCATCCGGCAAGCCATCGCGCATTGTTCGGCGTCGACGATGAACTTGGCGACCGAACAATGCATGCCCGCCTCGTTCCAGCCTGCCGAATGCCAGATATAGTTGGCCCCGGCGTGAATGACCGCGCTGAGCGTCGTGGCGGATTCGTACCCGGCCTGTGCATCAAAGGTCTTGGCCCCACCCAGAGTGTTCGAAGTGCGCCACGGTACGTCGTAAAAGCGCGCCATCTGGCCGATCATGAAGTTCATAAGGCTGATCTCGGGCGTGCCGGCCATCGGCGCGCCGGATTTCATCGATACGGTCGACAGGTAATGTCCCCAGATCGCCGGGCAGCCCTTGCGGATCACCTGCGTATAGGCCAGTGCCGAAAGCGCCTCGGCGGTCAGCTGCGCCACGGTCGCGGGCACCGATGCCGGGGTGTTCGCGCCACCCAGAACGAAGGGCGAGCACAGAACCGGCTGATTGCGGCGGCAGAAGGCCCGCATCGCACCCAGCATGGTTTCGTCCCACACCAGAGGGCTGTTGCCGTTACAGTTGCCGGTGGTAACCGGATGATCGTCAATGAACCCTTCGCCGAACAGGATATCGCACATATCCATCACATCCTCGGCATTCCTGGGCGAGGTGGTCATGCCCATGAAGGTCTTGTCCGAGTATTTCATCGACGAATAGGTGATGCGCAGGTGTCGCTGGCTGATCGGGTGGTCGTAGGGCTCGACAATGTGATGGGCCGAGCTGTGCAGCGCCGGCATCATGTGCGACAGCTTGTGGAACATCGCCAGATCATCCAGCGTCGGGTTTCGGCGTACATCGTCCAGATCGCGCAGGAATGGCGCGCCGGTCATCGGCACGAAGATCGCGTGCTTGCCGCCCAGTGCAAGGTTCTTTTTCGGATCACGCGCGTGATAGGTGAACTGCGCCGGAATGGTCGAGATCAGCTCGCGCACCATATTGCGGTCCAGATAGACCAGTTCGCCGTCAACCTTGGCTCCGGCTTTTTTCCAGTCTTTCAGCGCGATGGGGTCGCGGAACTGAACGCCGACATTTTCCAGAATGTCCATCGCCGCATTGTCGATGCGTTCTACCTGGGTTGCGTCCATGACTTCGCAAACGGGAATGCCTCGGGTCAGGCCCGGCAGCATGTCAAAATTTGGAGCGGTGCGTTGGGCTCGGCGGGCAGAACGTCCGCCGGAACGCGTGGCAGTGCGAGTGGTCAAGGGGCAATCCTCCAATTTTGAAACAAACTGACGGATTCGCGGCGCAACCACCTCTCTGATTGCGATATGTGCTTGCAATAAGCGACACGGGTCATTCCAAATAGTTTTGTCCCTGCGTAACGAAAAGACGCCGGGTCATTGTTACCTGTGTGACCTACTTCACAGCCAAGCAAGTGCATACATCTGCAACAGATAAACGCAGGGTTGTTTCAGAAGGCACTCACTCATGCACCACAGAACACAGATGCTGATCGTCGGCGCCGGGTTTGCCGGGCTGACGATGGCGCTTGAGGCACGCAAGCGCGGCATCAAGGATATCGCGATTTTGGAAAAGGCCGATGATATCGGGGGGACATGGCGCGATAATACCTATCCCGGTGTCGCCTGTGATGTGCCGTCGCATCTGTATTCCATGGCGACCCATCTCAACCCGCATTGGAGCCGCGCATATGCCGGTGGCGCGGAAATCCAAGCTTATCTGCAAAATGTCGCGCGTCGGGAAGGGTTGTATGACCTGTGCCATTTCCGGCAGGAGCTGAAATCGGCCAGGTGGGATGGAACGCGAT
Organism: Ruegeria sp. AL12; assembly: GCF_056540885.1. NCBI lineage: Bacteria > Pseudomonadati > Pseudomonadota > Alphaproteobacteria > Rhodobacterales > Roseobacteraceae > Ruegeria > Ruegeria sp. AL12. The sequence goes on from NZ_JBQFXN010000001.1 coordinate 39,104, forward strand.
GGCAAGTTGAAACGATGGATGGCCAGTACTGGTCGGCGCGGTTTCTGGTCTCGGCCATTGGTGCACTTCATTATCCCAGCATCCCGGATATCCCCGGCGCCGACAGTTTTTCGGGGCCCAGTTTCCACTCGGCCGAATGGAATCACGATGTCGATCTGACCGGCAAGCGCGTGGCGGTCGTTGGAACCGGCGCATCCGCCATTCAGTTTGTACCCGAGATCGCCAAGATTGCAGGCCACGTCACGATCTTTCAACGCAGTGCGCCTTACGTGATGCCGCGTCCGGATGGTCCGATTGCGCCCTGGGTGCGCAGCCTTTACGCCCGGTTTCCCATTTTGCCCCGCATTCGGCGCAAGCTGATATTCATGATCTTCGAATTTCGCCACCGCGTGTTTCGCGGTGAGGAACGCGCGGTGAATTTTGCCTTGAAAATGTGGCGAAAGGCATTGGAGCGCGCCATCACCGATCCGGCCGAACGGCGGATTCTGACCCCCGACTACCAGATCGGCTGCAAACGTATCCTGAGTTCGAACGATTGGTACCCGACCCTGGCCCGCGACAATTTCCGCGTTGTTCCGAAGGGCGTCGCTCGAATCGAAGGTGACACGGTCATCGCGGCGGATGGCACCCGGACCAAGGCGGATGTTTTGATCTGGGGCACCGGGTTTCACGTAACCGACGTGGTCGAGCGTCTGGACATTACCGGTACAGACGGGCTGACGCTGCGCTCTGCCTGGTCGGATGGCATGTGCGCGCATTTGGGTACCGCAGTTGCGGGTTTTCCAAATTTCTTCCTGCTTCTGGGGCCTCATACCGGGCTGGGGCACAACTCGGTCGTGCTGATGATCGAGGCCCAGGTTGGCCACATCGGCCGGGTCCTGAGCGAGATGCAGCGCGAAGGGCTGTCCGCAATCACTCCTGACGCCGCAAAACAGGCGGCGTTCACGCGGGAAATGCACAGCCGCCACGCGGACGGCGTCTGGCAGGCCGGAGGTTGTACATCCTGGTACATGGATGCGGAAGGCCGAAACACGACCTTGTGGCCCGGCACCGTTGCCGAGTTTCAGAAACGCATGGCACAATCAGGGTTGGAGCAATACAGACCCGCCGCCCTTGGCAATGGAGAAAACTGAATGACAACCGTTCTGATCGTAATCGCCGTTTTTGTTGCCTTCCTGTTTGTCATGAACCTGTGGACACGGAAGATTACCCGCCGCGGTCTTGAAACCGTGCCGCAGCTAGGTCAGATCACACCCGTTCGCGGCGGCAGCATCCACTATGTGGAAAAGGGAAACCCCGAGGCGCAGACCATCGTTATGATCCACGGCTTGGCCGGGCAGTTACAGCACTTTGCCTATGCGCTGGTGGATCTTCTGGCCGACGATTACCACGTTATCGCGCTGGACCGGCCGGGATGCGGGTATTCAACGCGCGATACGGCCGAGCTGGCGCAATTGCCCCACCAGGCTGGCATGATTGCCGAGTTTCTGGACAAAAAAGGCGTGGACCGCGCCGTTCTGGTCGGCCATTCACTGGGGGGCGCGGTTTCACTGGCGATGGCACTGGACCACCCGGCCCGGATCGCTGGTCTGGCGCTGCTGGCGCCGCTGACGCATAAACTGCCCGAAACCCCGGCGATCTTCAAACCGCTCGAGATCCGCTCCGAATGGATGCGCAGCCTGATCGGCAACACGCTTGCCGTTCCCCTTGCGTCCAAAACCGCGCCGCACACGTTAAGTGCCGCGTTTGACCCGGAAACCCCGCCTGATGACTTTCTGGACCGGGCAGGTGGCGCGCTTGGCCTGCGGCCCTCCGCCTTTGTCACGGCCTCTCAGGACGTCGCCGGCGTCGATGCCAGTATCAACGCGCAGGTCGCGCGCTATCCGAATCTGACCGTCCCAGGGGGCATCTTGTATGGCCGCCAAGACGCGATACTGTCGCCGCCGCTGCACGGGCCGACAATGACCGAATTCGGGTTGAGTTACGAAGAGCTGGACGGGTTCGGCCACATGATTCCGATCACAGAGCCCGAAATCTGTGCCGCCTTCATCCGCAGGATGACCGAAGCGACCACATCCCCCCAGACATCCTTGCAGGACAAGCCATCAGAGCAGGCGTGAAAGAAATCTTGAGGTTGGTTGATTTCCCTCTTGACCCTCCCGGGCCCCTCGCTTAAATCGCCTCTCACTCAAGGCGGAGTAGCTCAGTTGGTTAGAGCAGCGGAATCATAATCCGCGTGTCGGGGGTTCAAGTCCCTCCTCCGCTACCAAATCTCTCAAGTCCAACATCTGATTTCAGAAGCAATTCATGTTCTGTCTTTAGGTTGCCCTGCCATCATTACCACCACTTGGGTTTTCAAAACCAATTGGAAGGAAAAATGATTCAAAATGGATCACTTAAGGAATCCAGTAGCGTAGTGCTCGGTGTGGATTATCAAGCTGCTGGTTTGGCGGTAGCGCTGGACAACGCGATTTTCCTCGACAACTGCAAGCTGCAAGACGTACACCTCCAAGCTTTAGAGGCCTCGGACGGCACAGAAAAAGCGTTGTACAGATCCACGGACGTGCTCCTCGACCAGATATGATCTTTCGATCTGGCAATCTATTGGGCAATGACAACTGATGAACGTCCACAACTGGTGAAGAACGGATAGAAGAAAGAGCCCGGACAGAGCCAAGGATAACTCGCGGCGATCTATGAATGAGCACAAGTTTTGTCGGCCCATTATCCGTGCGGCAAGACTTTGTGAAGACTACCATTGCTGAGATTGACGCAGCCGCTGCGAAATTTCACCTTGTCCGCGCTTTCCCTTTTCACCCAGCGGAACTGAACGTCCGAACTGTGCCGTCTGCGACTTGCTGCGCGAGGATGGAAGAAAATGTCGCAAAGGCAGCAAGTGACCCATCCCGCCTTGCACACAGCACTTCGGATGGGTGGGACGCCAACATAGTTTCTGTTTCCACAACATGGTGATTGGCCTTCAGTCTTCGCAAGAGCAAGAAGACCGAGTGTTGTCAGCGCAGGAAAATCCGAGGGGAAAAGAACCGTTCACGCGAGTGTCAACCGCTCTCTTCCTCGGATCCTCTTACTTGTAGTCTTCAGTATCGTAGCAAGGTAACGGTTTCGTGGGCTCTTTGCCCCAACTAGTCATTCTCGTATTCGAGAAGATCTTCATAAGAGTAAACCGATGAGATTTCCCCTTCCAAACCCGGAACGAAACCAGGGTCTTTTGGCAAACATCCGATATCGCAGATTTGTCTCACTTCCATTCGCTCCGTATCGACGTACCACAAACGTCCACCCGGAGTTGACACAAAGCCGTCGATGCCCTCGTCTTCATCGGCCTCAATGTCTGCAACGCTTGGAACTTCCGAACTATATTCCGGGTCGAACCTCCCGTGCGTGTGGTAAGATAAGACAAGCACCAAACCATTTTCTGCTTGATCCCAAACGCAGCTTTTGTTGTCGCCACGTTGAGCAGGAGTAGCAACAAGTTTCCCGGCTGGGTCATATGCAAGGTAGCCGCAATACTCTGTGTCATTGTTGAAAGAAATACCCTGTAGGCTAGACAGTGTTGCTTTCGCTACGCTGATTTCTTCCTGTGATTGGGCCAGGGTGGCCGCGGGTGGCCAGAGTATCAAGACAACTAAGGTATAGCGAAGGCGGCGTGCGGCTTCACATTTGCCTTCTGCAAGACCAAGTTGACGAGCCGCACAAAGAAGGCAAAGTCCTGACAACGCAATAATGCTAAACTCGATCATGTTTTGCTCCTTATTATGAACTTATTAAAGCAGCGCTAACGCTGTAGGGATAGCTTGAAGAAAGGTGCTGACTGCGACCAAGGCAATCCATCCATCGCTGTTGCATACTCCTAGACATCGTTTTGCGCCTTCCTAGTGTTTTCCAGTCCGCCTTATCGTTCGACACTAATCTATCTGCGTTGTCTTCGGTCGCTGCATGTACAGCGAATAAGCAGCTCTACCTGCCGCTATCAACGTTACCGTGGAACCAAACAACGTTAACAACGGCGACCTGTTTCAACCATAAATCTCAAGCCGTTTCGCTCCGTTAGTCTTTTCGAAAGAACCGGTGCAGCAGCATAGGCCAACAACACCCAACACAACCAATTGCTCGCAACCTGTGCGTTTCAGGGACAGCCAAACAAAAAACCGCTATGAAGGCGAATGCGAGCAGACAAACAAACGCGGCCACCCAAAAAACACCAAGCAAATCCTGCATCTAAGTTGCTCCAATTCTTTGCAAACGGAAGTACTATGCCGATGATCCGGTCTGTCGTGCTGCGCAAAGTGTTTGCAAGATTGATCCGATCAGCCAGCAGCGGCGTACACCTGTCACCCCGAACACTTGCCCCGCGCTTGCTCCTATCCCTCAGCAGCGCGGGTTTTTTCTTGCCTGCGGCGCTACGACACGGGGCCGGTTCAGGCCACAACGCTACATCCTTTTTACTACCACCCTTCGGGGGGCCCGCGTTGCTCTTGTCCCCTCTAGCTTGCTTGCAGCGCGGGTCTATTTCAGGCGTGATGTGAACTTGAATTATTGAACTGTTTAGACAGCCAGCCTGTCGCTTAGGCCCTCTCCATTAATCACCAAGGTCTCTCTCGCCCAAAATATCTGGGTCTGGTATACCTCCGGCGTGACCCAGATTTTCTCGATTTCGGTTAAGCAGTCTCCAAATCTCTTGGCCGGTTTTCGGTTCAAAGCGAAAGACCCCAGTTTTGAACAGCAGAATTACGCAGTTCATCCTTTGGCAAACCACCAGCACACAAGGAAATCACATCAAACTCACGGTCGCCAAATACCCGAAGTCAAATCACTCGTCATTGCCTGTGCTGGACCTAGTAAGCAGGCGTTCTCGGATGGTGCGCCAAGAGTCTGGAACAAGAAACGCAGTTCCGTTGGGAGTTAAATTGTAAATCCGGTACATTAACGCCCTGGGATTCCCTACTGATTTGCGAGCGACTAAATCGAATGCAGCTGGTTCATTGAGCGCTACGCCCTCGTCACCAACGTGAGGCACAGTCAAGAAGTTGTGCGCAATTTCGTGGGAAACTAAGGTGCCGAACGAATTGTCCATAGGAGGGTCCACATTCAGAGTAACCCCCGCGATGCTCCCGTTTGGTCCAGATTGGGCACTTCCGCCAAGCGGCATTTCTCCGGGTTGTTGAGTGCGTATTGTCAGGACATGCTCGGCCCGATCCGGCCTGCCAGCAGCAGACTGCTCCTGGTTGAATTCGGCCAGGCGCTGCGCAACGGGAGTCCGATCAGGCCACGCGAAATCAATTGGTATCGGCTCAATTCGGTAGCGCAGCCCGGCTTCCTGATCCCCATCCAGAGGCGCCAAACCTGATCGAATAGGAAAAATTCGAGACAAGTCCTCCAGAGCCTGAAATAGAATTTCCCATTTCTCTGCAGGAAAGGGAAAGATCTCAACGACAACAAGAATTCGCAGATCCTTCGTCGGATGAAACTGTGGTTGCCCAAGAGACTTTTCGCCGACAAGAGTACCGTTGCGATAAAGCCGTGCAGTAAAACGATACCGTCCAGGCTTTGAGATTTCCCGACCGCGGATATAGAAGTTGATATTGTCGTCTTCGGAGAAACTCTTGGTATCATTTGAGAATACGCCATCACCAATATCACCTGGAATAACTGTTGTCCCAGATGGGCCGGAAATCTCAAGTTCGGCATAATCAATCCGGGCTGGATTGAAGGGCAACGAATGGATTGGAAGGGAATTCAGATCAAATCCGAGGGCTTTAGACGAATAGTCAGAGTCCGCGTCATCCAAAAGTTCTGATGCCATAACAACTACGGGTGGGCGGCGACCAACAAATATTCTTGCAAGAGTATCTTTACCCGCGACAAGCTCGTAACCAGGGATACCTTGAGTCACCTCAGAACCGAAATCTGACATATCCGCCGGAACTTGCGGCAATGGGGGCCCGCTCTCCTCACACGCCTTAAGAGCCCCCCTTTTTCGCTGAAGCAGTGACAGCGACTGCTTTCTAAATCGAAAAAGCGCAGACTTTTGTATTGGGTCAACAGTGTTTTGAATCTGAATATCGAGAATTTCAATACTTTGCTCAAGCGTCTCAATTTCATCCCGAATACTTTGACAATGCGCAGACATACGGCCACCTGAGGAGGTTAGTGTTGAGTAGAACTTGTTCAGAAAACTACTCTAGCACGAAAACCAAAAAAGAGACGAATCTGGCTGGTCGAGAAATGTACTTGCAGGAATAATTCGTTTGTTTGGCAAGTTTAAAGCAATGAAAAATAAGCCAAAACAAAAACTTCCCGAAAGACAGGCCTTTGTAGCAGGCACAACGCGTGGAGCGTGACAAAGGTATTTTCTGTACGATCCGGATCCAAGGAGCAGGCATTAGAGGCAGGCTTTTGCTGCGGTTTCAAACTGTTTGCGGTTTTTCGAGCCAGAGAAACGAAAATCCGTTTAACTCCAGATTTGAATTTCCTTCAAATACCTAAAGAATGATTGATAAATCGGCCATTACGCCGCTTGAACGGCTTGGTGGCTTCTCCTGCTGCGAATTCAAACTCCTTTCCGACCGGCTTGCCAGATGCGTTGAGTTCGCGACGTTCTCGATTGCAGGCGCGGATGAACCCATCGATGCAGATTGGCTTTGACAACTCTTTCCCTAGTTCCCCTGGCAGGGCGTGCCCGTTCTTGTCGATGCAAACCTTCCCATTGTTTTTGCAGGAGCCTCTCTCTTCGGTCGTCGAGCAACGGATGGCCGTCACCGTCAGGATCAGTTTGTCCAAGGTCTGATTTTGAAACTGCGCGTTTCAGCCGTTCGCTTTCATTCTTAAGCGGTTCCAGTTCCTTATATTGATCAACACCCATTCCACCGTTCTTGTTACTTCAGCGGTGGTGGGGCTGTTAAGCGCCGACAATCTGCCTGATTGCATCAAGACGGGACATGCCGTGCCCCAGATTCCTCAATGCAACCATGGACCAGATCAGTTGGGTAGGCTCAGTCAACTACGACAAACTATTCCAAACAGCGGCCGTTCAGAAAATTATAGATTGGAACAGGTTTGCCCACAAAGTGGCCGGTTGGCGTTTGTGCAGAGTCTCTAAAAATAAGATGTCTTTTCCATGCAACGCGTTATGCGTTACGAATAGACATGAACGGGAACCGCAGACTTTCCGCAGTACTCTCGGCCGATGTAGTAAACTACTCGGGTCAGATAAAGGCGGATGAGAACAGGACTCTCAGCGAACTCCGTGTCCTGCGTCGAGAGTTGTTCGATCCATTGGTAAGTGATCATCGCGGCAATATCGTGAAGAGGATGGGCGATGGATGGCTGGTCGAGTTCAGCTCGGTCTCGGACGCAGTGCGGTGCGCCCTCGATCTTCAAAGCCAAGTGTCAGCCCAGTCATCGCTTAAACTTCGCGTGGGCGTTCATCTGGGAGATGTCGTATTTGACGAAGATGACATCTTCGGCGATGGGATCAACATAGCCGCGCGGCTACAAGAGGCTTCCAACGAAGAGGCTGTGTTAATTTCCGATGTCGTCCATCGCAGCCTTGATGAGAGGCTCGCCGAGCGATTCCACCGCGCTGGCGAACGGCAGTTCAAGAATGCCCCGTCACCAGTGGAAGTGTTCCAATGGTCGCCACCCGGTTCCGCCCCACCGCGAGTGACTCCAGCCAGTCACTCGAAGTCATTGCTGATCGGCGTTCTACCCTTTGACAATCTTTCTTCCGACCCCGATCAGGAATTTTTTGCCGATGGCATTACCGAAGAGATAATTACCACTCTGTCAAAACTCCCGAACTTACTGGTCGTCGCGCGCAACTCTACGTTCGCCTATAAGGGGCGCTCGGTAGACGTGAAACAAGTCGGACTGGAGCAGGGCGTCGATCTTGTTCTCGAGGGAAGTGTCCGCCAAAGCGGTAGTCGAGTGCGAATTACCGCGCAGCTAATCGATGCGAAGTCCGGAATGCACATTTGGGCAGATCGGTTTGATCGCCTGATAGAAGACGTATTCGAGGTTCAGGATGAAATTGCCCTGAGAATTGCGACTGAACTTCAAGTCGAATTACTGGCGGGCGAGATGGCCCGCTTCAGAGGTTCGGGGACTAAACATCTGGATGCCTGGACTGCTCAGCTGCAAGCTGTGGAAGCCTCGCGCAGAATAACTAAGGAAGCACAGGCTGACGCTCGTCGGTTTGCTCAACAGGCAATTTCCCTGGATCCTGGCTACTCCGCGCCATATTGCACTTTGGGGTTCATTTGTACTGTCGAAGCAAGGCACGGTTTTGTAGCAGACCGAAATGCGGCGCTGGCAGAGGCCCGCGACTGCGCTCGACGTGCTCTGGAGATAGACAGCTACAACCCAGAGGCTCACGCAATTGCGGGTTTCGCGGATGCAATCGACGGTAAACTGGAATCTGCTATCGGGAAGTTCAACAAGGCACTGCAGCTAAATCCAAACCACGCTGATGTGGCTTCAAGGCTGTCGATTACATTGGCATTCAATGGGCAGGCAAAAGAAGCGATCCGCGTGGCGCGGCAAGCCATTACTCTCAACCCTCACTATCCGGGCTGGTATGCTGGCGTATTGGGTTTGGCACTTCGGCTCGACGGTCAATATGAGGAAGCCAAGAAGGCATTCACCGAATACGGTCAAAGAGTTGAAGGCTTTGGGCACCTCGACCTCGTAATCGTACACATGGAAACGGATAACGTTGAGGCCGCTCGCGATGAGGCGCGGAATGTGATGAAATACCGCCCTCAGTTTTCCATATCGGACTGGGCAAAAACTCAGCTTTTCTCTGATGCAGAACGATTGGAGAAAGACTGCGCGTCTCTGCGTTTGGCCGGTTTGCCCGAATAAGTGCCGCGCGGATTTCCGGCAAAGCGATTTTTCCTGGAAAGTGACACCCAACGCATCGGCTATGGGTTCGAAGCTAAAGCCCGACAAATATGACCGATCACCCCCTCTGGGGACAAACCTGCAATCCAATGTTTTACGCGATTGCCCGCTTTATGCGCTTTGCGACGGCAGCTAACACAACAACAGGGCAGATAAACTGCTGCACGACTACTTCTTCGCCGAACAAAGTTTGACCAATGGTAACCTTTTGAGTCCGTTCAGAATTATACGCATAAGCATACTCATCGGTTCCGCTCGTAGATCAGGCTTCAAGCTAGGACCTCCCTAGCTGAAAATGCTGTCGCCTTGCTCATCAATGACCTGTTTCGCCTTTGCTATACTAAAGCTTTCGGCCTGTTCCCGACTGTCGAAGACATCCGCCCTGATCACCGTATGTGTCTTTCGATCTCCGCCGATGGTCTTTTCGATACGGGCCATCAGGCGAAATTTGCTGCCCTCGGCCATCAGGTCGGGGAATATCTCGAACCCTTTGTAAGAAACCGGATCTGGCTTGGACTTCTCAACGCCGCCGAAGAGTTTTGAGAAGAGGGACATCGGGTGGCTCCTTTCAGCGTTGTTCAGGGCAGAGACTAGCGCCGCTCAAGGCCGGAGTGAAGGGCGTTGCACGGTCAGGTCACTGGTTCCAGGGTTCGGAAGCGCGCACCGTTCAGAGTCACAATGCCCCAAAAAAAGCGGCGAAGGATCCGCCCTTGAAAAGCAACGGCAAACACCGCGCTTGCGTTTCAACAAACCAGCCGACATGTCAGTTTCCCCGATTTACCGATTTGACCTCTCTTAGATGGCATCCGAGCATTAGGAGGCTTGGCCAGAGCAAATAGGTTTGAATCTCAACGTTTTCTCCAAAAGTTAGGAGGACAATGGTAAGCAGTAGTCCCAGCGGAAGCTTGCCACGTTCACACTTTATTGCGTCCAGCGTGACGACCCAGAAATGAACTGACAAAGGCACAAGGAAAGCTGTAAATCCTGTCAGACCTTTGACGAATAAAAGCCCGTACCAAGTGTGGTGACTGCCGATCGGCATGTATTCAACAAGATGCGCTCCGGGTCTGACTGTGCCATGCCCGAAAACCATTGCATCCGATTGCCACCGTTCATACGCAATGCGCTGCAGAGTTTCGCGCACGCGGGTACTGTCGGCGCGCGCGGATTTGAAGCTGTAGAGGGCTCTGTTCCCGAACTCGACAAAGGCGACACCCCGAACGGCAACGGCTGTTGTGACTGACGACAATAAGACCCACCCCAAGCTGCGGGCGACAAGGGGCAAGAGGCGGGGTGACATTGAGCAGAACACCAATCCGACTAAACCCATACGGGACTTGGACATCAAGATCATCAGAACACCCGCAGCCAATCCGATGATCTTCCACCTGGGGTGTTTTTCCTCCAACGCAAACAAGACCAAGCAGACACCAAGCAGGGCGGCGAAAGGAGACCAGGGCGCAAAGAACTGCCAGCGCGGCGTGCCGCTGGCTGGGTCAATTGTATAAAGGTAGACCGAGAAATATTCGGGTCCCGGACCGCCTACTGCTTTCAGCGGGGACGTAAACAACAGGTGCGGTAGGCCCACATAGGGGGCGACAGCGAGCAACGGCAAAAGGCACAAGGTCCAGAGGCCCAGAACGCTTTGCCCTCTGACCAGAAGCTCGCGTCGGATTGGCAACACTGCTCCGGCAAGGATGAACAACGGTATCAGCGCCCAGCCTTTGGCCCATCCGATGCTCGATTTGATCGTTTTGGTTGTGCCTAGGTTCCAATCCGCATGGCCTGCCCAAAGTGAGACCAGCATCACCAGCATGCCTGCGCTCCAGACCCAAACCACGGCAGGCACAGGGCCCGTTGCTTGCATATCCGAGCGGATCACCGGACCGAGATAGAGCGACAACCCGGCCATCGCAGCCAGTGTCCAACCCAGAACCGGGCCGACGACATAAAGCGCGCCAAGCCCGTAGAGTGGCCATGTCCAGATCAGTGTATGCCAGACGATTTTTTCGGCTGGGGTTTGAGGGGACACGTGCATTATGCAGCGGCCTCTTTCTGGTCCTTCAGCAGCTTTGAAATCAATGGGTTTCGGATCCAGGCCAGCGTCAAACCCATCAGCAGCATAAGGCTCGCAGCGATTCCGGCGGCAATCGATATTTTCTTGTTCGGTGAAGATGGGTGTGTCGGCAGCGAAGGATTCTCGAGCACTTGGATCAAGGGGTAGGAGGCATAGACATCGGTCTTTTTCGACTCGGATCGGGCTATGGCAGAGGCGAACACGGCTTCCGCCACGGCGAAATCTCTTTGCCGGTCTTCCAATTCGGCGGCGATGGGTGCGAGGTCTGACAAGCGCAGAGTATCCAGACGGACTTGTTCACGCAGCGTCGCAACATGCTTCTCCAACCCGGCACGCAAGGCGTCTTCGCGCACCAATTCACTTAGCAATTGGGCTCTTTGCCCTTCCGGCGCACGATCCAACCCGCCGAGTTGCTCGACCGCCAGACCAGTCACTTGCGACGCTCGTTGCAAAGCTACTGATCGCGCGCCTTCATAGTCGTTCTGAGCATTCACATAGATCGGGTGGCGTGCTCCGTAGGTCGCATCGGCTTGTGCCAGCTTTGCAGCCCCCACCGACACGTCCTCAAGCAAGGATAGGTACTGAGCATCGGCATAGAGCTTAAGCGTTGCCGCCGCTGCATCAGACGGCAGATCCAACGCGACCTGAAGCGCGGCGACACGTTCAGATTGCCGTGCGAGTTCGCTCTCCTGCGCACGCAATTGCTGCTTTGCACTGTCATTTGCCGCGACCTGCTCTTGGTATTGCGCGACTGATATCAGACCGCTTTGCGACTGCAGTTGCTTGATCTCGTGTCGCGTCGTCTGAATTGCACGGGTGTAGTCTTCAATCGCGCCCGTATTGCTGGCCTCGCGCGTGGCTATTTCGTCGGCGCGCAGGGCGTCAATCTCAGCGAAAAAGGCGACCACTAAGGCGTCACCATATTGCTGTGCATCAGCAGGAGAGGCCGCTTGAAGCTCGATATGAATCAGGCTGGTTTGATCAACCAGTTGTACCCGCGGCTTGCCGAACGCATCCCGATCAGCATCCACAGCCTTTGCAGCCGCATCGAGGATGCGATCTGCCGACAACAGACGTTTGTACGTCTCGGTTGGGCTGATCGACCCATTGGCAAAGGCTGAATTCGCGTAAGAGGACGCCTGACCGATATTGGCCAGATTGACCGATGCCGATGCGCCGGATCCGGGCAGGATAAGTGAGGCGTGGGAGGTGTATTTGACAGGCGCGGTTGCCAGATATCCGCTGATCGGGGCCCAGATGCAACTTGCCCCCAAAAGGAACAGCGCCACATAGCGCGGGAGGCGGCCCGCATCGCTGAGACGACCGCCTTTTACGATGCGACGCCACCCGGGCGATCTGAAGTTGGATCGGGATATGCGCGCCCAATTCAGAAATTGCGTGTCGTGCGTGGATTCAGAGGTGTTCGAAATCTGTTGCGGCATAGAAAAACCCTTTCTTGAAAGGGTGATACACCGCATCCCATCGCTGTTCAGTTGCCCAGCGGGCTAGGGGGTGAGGGGATTGGGAGCGCACCCTATCCCTTCGGATAACGAGGTTTAGAACAATCCAGCTTCGCGCGCCGCCAGGGCGGCCTGTGTTCGGTTGCTGACACCGACTTTACGATAGAGTGTTTTCATATGCAGTTTGATCGTCGGCTCGGACAGGTCCAGATCACGGGCGATTTCCTTGTTGGATTTGCCCTCAGTCAGCCCTTTCAGAACCTGCCGTTCGCGCTCGGTCAGCTTTTGGGCCATGGGATGTGAGTCTTCCGGCTGCTCTGCGTTCATGAACCCCGCAGGAAGGTACTGTTCCCCCATTGCCATAAAGCGGATCGCATTCACCAGGGATTTTGCCGGCAGAGTTTTGGGGACGAAACCAGCAGCCCCAAGTTCCAGCGCGCGTTGCGCTAGATCGCGCGAAGTATCGCCGGTAAACAAGGCCACGTGCTGGGCGCCGTCCAAGGCGATGCAGGTTTCAAGCCCGCTCAACCCGTTCATGCCGGGCATGTTGAGGTCCAGAAGGACCAGATCAAAAGCTCCGTCGTTCTCAATCAAAGATTTCGCGGCGGGAAAATCCGGCGCGGTCTCAACTTCGATCCCACCTGCGGCATCTATGAAGGCGACGAGCGTGTCCAAAATAAGCTCGTGGTCGTCAGCAATAAGAACTTTCATCTCAAATCTCCGTCTTCCCCCAACCACACATGGATGCGTTAATAAATCATTGAACGCATGGTATGAAGCCTGCCTGAAGGACAGGTAAATATCCAATCGGATAGGTCATAGGGCCGTTTCCTCCACGCTATGTGCTGCGGGGTCGTTTGGATAGACCTATTCTCCGATCCCTCTCCGGATGCTCGCCTATCGGTTGCGCGATCACATTGGCAGTCTGATGACACAGATTGTTATCGTTGATCGGAGAGTTCCATGCAGTTCCTGTCAGTCCAAGATATGTATAAGGGCGCGCAGCCAGCACCCGGACCAACCCTTGAAAAAACCGCGATTTTGGGTTTGCCAGTTGTGAATGCCCAATCCGGGCAGGTGATTTCAAAACTGCTGGACGGGACGCGCCAGACGGTGTTTTTCCTGAATGCTCATTGCGCAAACATCCGGGCCCGCAACCTTACCTACCGAGCAGCATTGGCCCGTGCAGATATGATCCTACCTGATGGAATTGGGGTAGAGGTCGCGGCAAAGTTGCAAGGTGTCCGGCTGACCGAGAACCTGAACGGCACTGATTTTGTTCCCAATCTATTGAAACGGGCCGCGCGTCTGGGGCAGTCGGTCTACCTGTTGGGGGGACGTCCCGGAACAGCTCAGACGGCAGCGGCCCGGTTGCAGCATATGATCCCCGATTTGACCGTGGCTGGTGCGCGCGATGGTTACGAGGGGGCTGCGCGAGTTGATGAGGCGATCGCCGATATCAACCAGTCGGGCGCTGACATTCTGTTGGTTGCAATGGGCGTCCCGCTGCAAGAGCTGTGGATCACGCAAAACCGGCACCGGCTAGACCCTCGTATCGCGTTGGGAGTGGGTGCTTTGTTCGACTTCCTGGCCGGCAATGTGCGCCGGGCACCGCGTATCGTTCGCCGCGCCCGGATGGAGTGGGCATGGCGGTTGGCGATGGAGCCGCGCCGTATGGCCCGCAGATACATACAGGGCAATTTTGAGTTCCTCGGGCGTGCCGCACACAATTCTCTTTCTAAGGTCACAGCATGTCGTTTGCTGGACATCACTTTGGCGGCGGTCGCGCTTTCTCTTCTGGCCCTGCCCATGGCAGCAATCGCGGCATTGGTGCGATTGGACAGTCGCGGCCCCGCCTTTTTTCGACAAACACGGATTGGTCGAAACGGGGTACCCTTCACAATGTACAAGTTCCGCTCGATGGCGCAGGACGCCGAAGCGCGGCGTGCAGATCTGCTCGCCCACTCAGATCGTGAGGGCGTGTGCTTCAAAGCCAAGAATGACCCGCGCGTAACCCGCGTAGGGCAGGTTCTTCGCCGGTTTTCGCTGGATGAACTGCCGCAAATCCTCAACGTTCTCAGAGGCGACATGTCGCTGGTTGGCCCGCGCCCGGCTTTGCCCGAAGAGGTCGCCGCGTATCCTGAACAGGCGCTGGAGCGCTTGCAAGTGCGCCCTGGTATCACCGGCCTTTGGCAGGTTTCGGGTCGTGCGGGCGTCGGATTTGACCGCATGGTCGAGCTGGATACGGCCTATGTCCGCTCTCGCTCGCCGCTATTGAACCTCATCCTCATCGCAATGACCGCGCGTGCTGTTGTGTCGGGCAACGGCGCTTACTGATCAAACCCAGGAGCATTGAAATGACACGTATTCGCAAAGCCGTTTTTCCGGTCGCTGGATTGGGCACAAGGTTTCTGCCCGCGACCAAATCGGTGACCAAGGAGATGTTGCCACTTATTGACCGGCCGTTGATCCAATATGCGGTCGACGAGGCCCGCTCGGCCGGAATTGATGAGTTCATCTTTGTCACCTCAACCGGCCAATCGGCGCTTGAGTCTTACTTCGGGTGTAACTCGGTGCTGGAGCGCAAGCTGAAAGATGGGGGCAGAACCAGCCTGCTAAACCGCTTGCGCCAAACGAACCTTGAAGATGAGACATACAGCTTTATCCAACAAGACAGCCCCCGCGGATTGGGTCATGCTGTATCTCTGGCGCGCGACGTCGTCGGTAATGAGCCCTTTGCGGTGATCCTGCCGGATGATGTGATCCACGCGCAGCGCTCGGTCCTGGCGCAAATGGTAAAGAACTTTGAAGGCAGCCACATGATTGCGACCCAAGCCGTTTCATCCGATCGGATCAGTGCCTATGGCGTAGTCGATATCGCGCAGAAATCAGGGCAGGTACAGCACTTGCGGGGTTTGGTTGAAAAGCCTTCCGCCGATCAGGCTCCGTCAGAGTTTGGTATTGTCGGGCGGTATCTGCTGCAACCTACGATCTTTGATCGTCTGGATGGCCTGGCACCCGGCGCGGGCAACGAAATCCAACTAACGGATGCGATAGCTGCGGATATCGGGGGGGTGGGATGCAATGGCTTTGCCTTTCACGGAGAGCGCTTCGATTGTGGTTCGGTCGCTGGATACCTTGAAGCAACCACTGTCTTTGCGTTGGAGCGTGCCGAACTGCGAGACGGTTTCCAATCCATGTTGCGTCAGCGCATGAACCTCCTTTCTGTCGCCGCATGAGATCCAGGCACCTATCCGTTCGGATAGGTGCTTATCCCCATGCCCATCTGTCGCCGCCGACCTCTTTCTGGTTTCTTGGGGTCAAAGAGATGGAGATTAAGATGCGTCTGTTTTTTGCGATCATTGCAGCGGCTTTCACCTTTTGCCTTACGTCTGCTCAGGCCAAGGAACTGGTGACCCCGACAGGGGAGGTCGTCTTGACCATTTCCGGCAACATCGGGCAAGCCGGACCCGATGGAACTGCGCAGTTTGATATGGAAATGTTGCAAGCACTGCCGCAGCGCAGCTTTGAAACCTCGACGATCTGGACCGAAGGCAAGGCCAGTTTTGTCGGCGTCCCTCTGTCGGTCTTGATGAAACGGGTCGGGGCAGAGGGCTCTGCGATCCGGGCAACGGCGATCAACGATTATGCGGTTGAGATCCCTGCGGACTCAATCTCGGCGCAGGATCCGATAGTAGCCTATGAGATGGACGGCGCGGCGATGTCCCGACGGCAGAAGGGGCCGCTTTGGATTGTTTATCCGTATGACAGTGACACCAAGTACCAGACCGAGGTGATCTACTCTCGCAGTATTTGGCAACTCGACAGGTTGGAGATCGTTAAATAGCGTGGGGTTACAATAAAGTATGAAGTGGTTGTTGCAGGCGAAACATTGACAAGAGAATTCCAAAACCACTCGCGACGCCGGTGGGCCTTCTGGCTCATCGGTATCGCCGTTTTATGCGCCCTTGTTTTGGTCGTCTTGCTGTCGGTCAAGGTGATGTCCGACCTGCGCGACCGGCAGTCTGCCCGAACCGACAACGTCCAATGGACGCTGACGCAGGTTGAGGTTGAGTTCCTGTCCTATCTCAACGCGCTTGAGGCAGGTGTATCGGATGCGGAGTCAAAGCAAGAAACCCTGGACATTGTCCGCCGCCGTTTCGACCTTTTTTACAGCCGCATCGATATTCTGAGCACTTCGCGTCTGTTTGAAACGCTGCGTGCTGATCCGAAATTCGCCGAGCCTCTGGCGCAGGTTTCTGATTATCTTGAAGCATCGGTTCCCACAATCGATGCGGCAGATGCGAAACTGAAAACCGGGTTGCCTGATCTCTATCAAGGCGCCCGAGAAATATCTCCGCAGGTGCGTGAGCTTTCGGTCTCTGCGATCTCTTACTTTGCAAGCCAGTCAGATCAGCGCCGTGAGGAAACCGCGCTAAGCCTGTTTCAACTGGCCATTTTGTCCGGTGGGTTGTTCCTGACTCTCGCTGCAGTCAGCGCCTATCTTTTGGCGGTCAACCGCAAGGCCGAAAGGCGCGGGCGGGCGATCCGGCAGGCCAACCAACGTATGAATACGATCCTCTCGACCTCATTGGATGCAGTCATCGTGGTGGATGCCGCCGGTAAAGTGCTGGAGTTCAACGCTGCTGCACAAGCGATTTTTGGACATTCCGAGGATGAGGCCAAAGGGCATTTGATCGGTGATCTGATCGTGCCTGCGCATCTTCGCGACGCTCATACCGCCGGAATGGAACGTATGCAGCGCGGAGGTGATCGCCACGTCGTTGGCAAGGGCCGTGTTCAGCTTGAGGCGATGCGCAAAAATGGTGATGTCTTTCCTGTCGAACTCGCCCTGCAATCCGCCCAGGCTGGCGACGAAGAAATTGTTATCGGCTTTGTCCGCGATATCTCGCAAAGCGTGGCGGATCAGAAAGAGCTTGTCTCGGCCCGCGACCGCGCCCTTGCCGGGGAAAAGGCCAAGTCGGATTTCCTGACCGTCATGAGCCATGAGATCAGGACACCGTTGAACGGGTTGCTGGGCAATCTGACCCTGCTCAAAAACACACGCACGACCAGGCAGCAATCCCAGTTTGTCCGCAACATGGAGATCTCGGGACAGATTCTGCAAAATCATGTGGATGCGGTGCTGGATATCGCTCGGTTTGAGGCCGGTAAGCTGTCTATTGCGCGTGAACCGACTGACCTGAATGCGATGCTGCAGGACTTGGTGGATGGCCAAAGCGGCAATGCGGCCTCGCGCGGCAACTCGATTTCGTGGCAATGGGTGGGCGGAGCGTTTCCGAATGTCGCAACTGACGCACAGAGGCTACGGCAAATTTTGCTGAACTTAGTAGGCAATGCGATCAAGTTCACCGAAAACGGCCGAATATCGATTGAGGTTGAAAGATGTGAAGCTGCGGATCAGGGAAAGGCACATATCTACGAAGTGCGTGTGATCGATACCGGGGTTGGCATCGCCGAGGATGAAATCGACGCCATTTTTGATGACTTCTACACCAGCGATCCCTCAATCGGTCGCACGGCCGGAGGGACCGGGCTTGGCCTGGGGATCGCCCGTCGGTTCGCGCAGGCGATGGGTGGCGAGCTTGGGGCAGAAAGCACATTGGGCGCCGGCAGCGTTTTCTGGTTGCGGTTGCCATTGCAGTCGTCGGCGCCCGACCAGTTGCTTGACGCTGCTCAAATCAGTACCAAGACCGTTCGCCCCCTGAACCTGCTGGTTGTCGAAGACAACGAGATCAACCTCGAGGTTATCTGCAACATGCTGGCGCTGGACGGTCACTGTGTGACGACAGCAAAAAACGGGCAGGTCGGCGTCGAAAAGGCCAAGGGACAGCGCTTTGACGCGATCCTGATGGATATCAGTATGCCAGTGATGGATGGGCCAACCGCTGCGCATCATATTCGTAACGGTCAGGGGCAATCGGCAGATGTGCCGATTATTGCGGTGTCGGCCAACGTTCTTCCAGACGCAGTTGAGGCCTTTCGCGCCGCTGGAATGACGGCTTTCATCGGCAAGCCAATTTCTATTGACGCACTGCGCAGGGCGCTTTCGATGGTAACGCAACCCGAGATGCAGGTTTCGCAGAGTGCGCAGCCTGATCCATTGGCAGAATTGAAAGACAGCGTCGGGCCTGAAGTCTTTGCCCGCCTTCATGCCCAGTTTATTGCCGAAGGGGATGAGTTCATTGGATGGCTCGAAACCCGAGCATTTGATCGGTCAGATTCGAATGACCTCGCACGGGCCTGCCACAAACTGGCCGGTAGTGCGGCGACCTTCGGAGCGGAAGAGTTTCGAGAGGCGTTAGTTGCGGTAGAGATTGCAGCAAAAGAACACAAAGACATCACTGACAAGCTCGCTGCAGTCTCCACCGCTTGGGAGCGGGCGAAATCATCGCCCGCTCGGGATTGATTTACGGGGCCAGCAGCGCCGCAGCACCGACGATACCAACCGCACGGGCAACCTCGGTCAAGCCGGTCACCTTACTGTCGTAGCAGGCAATGGCATCACCCGGCAGAACATAGGGGTCATAATCATCCCGATCCCCGCGCCGCAGCAGTTTTTCGATATTGCGTTCAATGACGATCGAGTTGCCTGTCATTGGGTTGCGGGTGAACAGGACCGCGCTGCGATTGGCATTGGTGGTCTTGGCTCCGCCGACGCAGTTGGTGTCGACAACTGCCTGAAGATAGCGCGTGCCATAGGGAACTTCGCGCACGTCGCGTCCGATGGCCGATTCCGCGTTTCCGGTGGCTGGTTGAGTGAGGTTTGACATGTACAGCGTTACACCGGGCGGGCTGATCGGACTGGGACGCATCAAGTCATCCTGGAAACATCCCCGGCTGTTGACCACGATCTTGTCCCCGGTCAGCAGCATAATGTCGGTCGGGTCGGTGCCTTCGAACACACCGCGCAGATCCATACGATAGATCGTGCCATGACGGTGCAGTTCGACCGCTGACAGATCAGCATCCGGGCGTACGCCTCCAGCGGAACGAATGGCAACCGACAGGTTGCGCGCCTCGGTCGAGGCCCCCAACACACCCTGACGTCCTCGATCCAGCGCGTCGCCGGGGATGCCTCCGATCTCAACCGAGTGGGGTTCAAACACTGCACCTTGCACGCCGACAGTAACCGAGGCGAAGTCGCTAATGCGCGCCGTTACGCGCGGCGTGCTGTCATAGAACTGCGCCTCCACCAGAACACGGGCCACATCCCGCTCCACCTGCTCGGTTGTTCGACCCTGCGCGCGCACCGGTGGCAGGTAGGGCAGCTTCAGGTCGCCATCGCGAGACACAACGTAGGTGTCGCTGAGAAGTTCGTCACCGTCGATTGTGATCTGCACCATGTCATTGCGCGAAAGCTTTTCGCCCAACAGCGGACGAAGAGCAGGCTGTGACCATTTGGCAAAGGCGCTTGCGCCTTGATCCCCGGCCTGAGACCGACATGCGCGCCCGTTCATATGCTCCGATTGCAGCAAAGGCGCGTTTGCAAGGCGCCGCGATGGGGACCGGTACTGCGCTTGATAGCTTTCGCCTTTCGCGACGGATTCGATGTTGCGCGGGGTCTTCATGCTACTACAGCCCGACAGAGCAATTGCGCTGACGGTTCCTAAAACCAAAACTTTGAAATGTCGTATCATTTTCAACTCTCCTGAACTGCATCCACAGCTACAGCAGTGCTTTCCTATGTGTCAGACCGGCATCGGGATTGCCGCCTATCCCATTCGGATAGGTCGCTCACCGGATGGTTCGTTCGGCTGTCCACCCGCGTCTGGGACAGAGACTTCGCCGCCAATTAAAACTGAGCTCAACACTGTTTTTGGACATCTGGTGAGATGACTCAGCGATTGGCACATTCCGGTTTCTTGCAGCACCTGCTGGCTTACGCGGCGTCTGAAGTTGCGGCAAAAGCCTCGCGTCTTGTTGTGGTCGTCGTAGTGGCCCGCAATCTCAGCCCCGAGGCGATCGGTCTGGCTGCTGCTGCCCTTGCGGCGGGGGATATCCTCAAGGCGCTCACCGAGAACGGTGTAGTTCAAAGGATCATCCAAGCCCCGCGGGCCGAGCTGGAACAGCGTTGCAACTCCGCAAATCGTATTTTCTGGGGCTGGTGTGGAGGACTATTTCTGCTGCAGGTGACTATCGCTGCGGTCCTCTACGCGATGGGGCATCAGACTTTGGCGCTGCTTCTCGCCATTCTGGCCGGAGAATATCTGTTTATGCCTGCAGGTTTGGTGCAGGCTGCGCTTGCGATGCGCGAAGGCAAGCTGCAACAGACTGCCGCCATTGCCGGAGGTCAAGTGGTTGGTGCGAATGTCATGGCGGCTCTTCTGGCGCTGCTCTGGGCCTCGCCGCTGGCCTTGGTGCTGCCCCGGTTGCTGGCCGCCCCGATCTGGCTGGTCTTGATGCGCCGCCTGCGCCCCTGGGCGTCGGACGCGAAACACGGGTTTGCCGCCCTGCGTCCCTTTGTTGGTTTCGGCTGGGCCGTTCTGGGGGTCGAGATTGTCAAAGTTCTGCGTCTACAGGCCGACAAACTTGTCGTCGGTGCGATGCTTGGGGCTGAAAGCCTTGGCATCTACTTCATGGCCTTCAACGCCGGGCTCGGTTTGGCGACTTCTTTCACGCAAGCTTTCTCGGTTGTTCTGTTCCCACACCTTTGCGCGGCTGAGGACAAGACCAAGGCGCTGCGTCACGGGCTCGGCACGTCCCTCCTGGTGCTGAGCCCGCTTGTTCTGCTGCAAGCTGCTCTTGCGCCGGTCTATGTGCCACTGCTGCTGGGCGCAGAGTGGCAGCAGATTTCACCGGTGGTCACTGTTCTTTGCCTTGCGGCTTTGCCCAGTGTCATCTGGTCCGCTGTAGCGGGTTGGCTGCGGTCCGAGAACCGCGCGATCACTGAGCTGCGGGTAAGCGCTGCACTTGCTTTTGCACTGATCCTCAACACCGCGGTCATGGCTCCTTTCGGGCTGATGCCGGTGGCGATCGGATACCTGCTGACCAGTACTGTCCTGATGCTGACGGCTTCTTGGGTGCTGCTGCCTCGGGATCACAAAACAACAGAAAGGTTCGGCTTCCAATGACCCGCTTTACCATCATCATTCCGTTTCACAGCGATGCGGACACAATCGCCGACACGCTGACCAGCATTCGCACGCAAAGCTTTCCGAATTGGGAGGCGATCTGCGTCGGCGACCGCCCCTCGAAGGCATGTTTGTCTGTGGTGTTGGATCACATCGCGCAAGACCCACGCATCCGGGTCGCTGGCAGCCCGCTTGATGGCCCAAGTGCGGCCCGCAACTATGGGGCCGAGTTGGCCAAAGGTGACATACTGGCGTTCTGTGATGCAGACGATCTGTGGCACAAGTACAAGCTGGCGCAGCTAAACGAGGCCTTCCAACCCGCCTCTACGGATGCAGTCTTTGGGCAGATCCGGTTCTTCGCCGATCAGCCCGGAGATTCTCAGACGTGCTCGACCGTTCCTGACGCACCACTGACCATTCAGGACCTGTTGGCCGAGAACCCGGTCTGCACCATGTCCAATCTTTCGATCCGCCGCGAAGTCTTCAACGCGATCGGCGGCTTGGACGCAAGAACGGTGCATAACGAAGACTTGGAGCTGTTGATCCGCCTCGCAGGTGAGGGCTTTACCATCAAAGGCGTCGACCGGTTTCAGGTCTGGTATCGCACCAATGCCGGTGGATTGTCCTCGAACCTTAATGCAATGCGCGCTGGGCGGGCCTACGCGGTAAAAACGGCTGCGTCATATGGCGTTTTCCCGTCGCGGTCGTCCGAAGCCGTCTATTTGCGATATCTCGCGCGCCGGGCATTGCGATTGGGGCATCAGAGCCAGGCTCTGTCCTATACACGCAACGGCCTGGGTTTGCATGCGCGTAGTTTCCTGCTGCCTCTGCGCCGGGGTCTGCCCACCGCGGCAGGGGCAACACTGGCCCCGATCCTGCCGGAAGTGATCAAACGCACGTTGTTTTCATGAGAATTCTGAAGGAGATCACCATGCCCACCGCATCTATTGTCGTACCTGCCTACAATGCCGAAACTACTTTGGCCGAAACACTCGCCTCGCTGCAGGCGCAGACCCATGACGATTTTGAAATTATCATCGTCGACGACGGATCCCAGGATACAACCCCGACGATTGCCCGCGCGCATCAAAGCGACCCGCGCGTACGACTTGTTCAGCAGGCCAATCGAGGGCTGGCGGGCGCCAGAAACACCGGCATCGCTGCCGCGTGCGGAACGTTCATCGGCTTTTGCGATGCCGACGATCTGTGGATGCCCGAGAAGCTTGCGGCTCATATTCACCATCTCAAGAAAGAGCCGGACGTGGGGATAAGTTACTCCGGCAGTGCCTTGATCGACGAGGCGGGGTGTATGATAGGGATCAAACAAACACCCCGCCTGAAGAATGTGACCGCAGCCCATGTTCTGAACCGTAACCCGATTGGCAATGGATCGGCGGCCGTTATTCGTAAGACTGTGCTTGAGGCTCTGGCCTATCGCCCGACTTTTGAGACCGAGCGGGATTGGGTCTTCGATGAGACCTTCAGGCAGTCCGAAGACATCGAATGCTGGATGCGGCTGATGTTGACGACCGACTGGCAGATCGAAGGCGTTCCGGGGCTTATGACCCACTACCGGATCAGCGCGGGCGGGTTGTCGGCGGCTTTGGATCGTCAACTGGAGGCGTGGGAGAGGATGGTCGCGAAACTACGTCCGCTCAACCCTGAATTCTTCGCCCGGCACGAACACTCGGCCCGTGCTTATCAGCTGCGCTATCTGGCACGGCGGGCCATCACCAACCTCGACCGCGACATAGCTTGGGAGTTGTCTGAGCGCAGCTTCAACGAAAGCCTCCGCCCCGTGCTGGAAGAACCTCTGAAGTCGTTCAGTACTTTCGCCGCAGCCATTGTTTTGAAAACGTTCGGACCCGGCCCGATCAACCGAGTTGGGCAAATGAAATCCAAGATTCTGTCGATCTAAGAAGGGCATCATCGTGAAAAAGAAAAAGATTCTCCATCTGGTTGACGATACGACGGCGGGCGGTGTGATGCGGATGCTCGACCATCTTATGACGCAACCCGATCTGTCTGAGGCGGTTGAGCAAAAAGTTTTGAAGGTCAAGCGTACCGCGTTTTCTTGGGGCAATCTGAAGGCGGATGTCATTGTATCCCATGTCGTGCCAAGCTGGAGAAGCCTGCCAGCGTTCTCAGCCCTTCGCGCCTTGCATGTCGACACAGAACTGGTCCATGTCGAGCACAGCTATACCCGGGCGTTCACCACCCTGAACGTCCCGCATAAACGTCGGTTTTTTGCGATGCTTCGCGTGATCTATTCCTTATTTGATAAGGTTGTCGCGGTCAGCCATACGCAGTCGGAATGGATCAAGGAACGTCGTCTGACAGAGCCGGAAAAGCTGGCCGTTGTTCCTCCTACCGTTGATCTTGAGCAGCTGGCTCGCAATACGACGCCCCCCAGATCCACGACCAAAATCGGTGCCATCGGGCGTCTGGAGCGGCAGAAAGGCTTTGACATCCTGATTCAGGGTTTCCGATCAACCTGCACGCCAGAGGCGCGTTTGTTGATTTTTGGTGAAGGCAGTCAGCGATCATACCTTGAACAGTTGGCAGGGGGTGATCCGCGCATTGAATTTCGGGGCCACGTGGATGACCCAGCAGAGGCCTATCAAGCAGTCGATGTCGTCGCGATCCCGTCGCGGTGGGAGGCGTATGGGCTTGTGCTGGACGAAGCGCTTGCAGCACAGCGGAACGTGATAGCCAGTAAAGTTGATGGCTTACGTGACCGTGAGGGAGATACGAGAGTCTCTTTCTGTAACCTTGACCCTCATGAATGGGGGCGTGCGATCAATGAATTCCTGTTTTCTGGCGGTATTGAGATAAGCAGCTGAAACAAAGCCTGAAATATAAATTTTTTGGGTTTCAACTGTTTTGGCATTCGAGGTTACAATAAATTTTTGAAGACAGAGGGGAAAATTCTGAAGTTTCAGCGATGGAAATTGGATGGTTTAGGTTTTGGGTTCGATCACCATTGGTACATGATTGTCTCAAATGATACGCAAGCCTGGCGAACAATCGCTCAGCCTGCTTGAGGGTTGCCGGGGGTGAGTGAGACGGGTTCGACTGCCTCGCCGAGTACGAAACCAATCATAGTTCAATAGTATTGTCTTGGCGCCGAATGCGTTGAGCAAACGAATCTTTTTGCGACTAAGCTTGCGCAGTGGTCGCCATTTGGTCGCCACACAATCATTTTACCACCAAATGCGTCGCGATTTTCTGAGAAGATGGTGCTGCTGGAGAGAATTGAACTCTCGACCTCTCCCTTACCAAGGGAGGTGTGTTATTTGCCAGACGCTGCCACATGCCGTCAAAACCCTTTTAAATATGGGTTTTTGTTGCTATCTGGATGACGGGAGCCGCCACAGCTACGCAGATGTGTGTTACCCCGGTGTTACCCTGCCAACTGATGAAGCGATGAGACGATGACAACAAAGCAAACGCCGGGCGTAGTGCGCCTGCGCCAGAAACCGGCCCAGCCGGTTCCCCTCACCAGCACTCGGGTGCGCAACCTGAAACCACGCACCCAGCGCTATGAGGTGCGCGATGCGCAGACACCGGGCCTGCTGGTGCGCGTGTTTCCCAGCGGTGTGAAATCATATTGCCTGCGCGCCCGTGTTGGGCATGGCCGGAAGGCACCGATGCGCAATGTCAGGATTGGCAGCGTTGCCGAGGTGAGTTTGGCCGATGCCCGCGCTGAGGCCCTGCGCCTGCTGGCGCTGATGCGGCAGGGCATTGACGTGACAGACGGCAGGGAAGCCATAACCGTTGCCCAGTTGATTGAGGCATACGCGGGCAGTCTGGAGGCGCGGCATGTGGTGAAACGTGCTGACGTGGTTTCCAACCTCACCCGCAACCTGCACAGCCACCGAAACCGGCCAGCGGTGGATTTGACGCGCGCGCATATCACCGCGCAGATGGCGGCATTGGAAGCGGCTGGGCAGCAGGCTGATTACTTCCGCAAATGCCTGTCTGGGCTGCTGACGTGGGCGGCAAATGATGGGCATGTGCCTGCCAACGTTCTGGCCGGGTATCGCCAACCCAAAGCAACTCGCGCGGCAAAACTGAATGCGCGCGCCAAAGTGACGTTCACCACGGCTGAGGAAATCAAAGCGTTCTGGGCTGCAACTGCCACGCTGAACAACCCAACACACCGGGATTTGATGCGGTTTATGCTGCTGACCGGGCAACGGCGCAGTGAAACGGCGTGGATAACGCGGGCCGATGTGGCCGAGGGTGTTTGGACGGTTCCGGCTGCACTGCACAAGATGGGCGAGGCGGTGAAGGTTCCGCTGGGCGTGCATTCACAGCACCTGCTGGACGCGCAGCCAATATTGGCCGGTGTTGGGCTGTATTTCCCCGGCAGGCACGGCAAACGCATCAGCGGCTATTCCCAACTGCTGCGCCCTGTGCGGGACGCGTTGGGCAATCCTGACGTTGGGTTTCAGGCGCTGCGCAGGACGTACCGCACCGGACTGGAGGAACTGAGCGTACCGGAACGGATTTGCGAGTTGATGATTGGCCACCGACGCCCTGACCTGATGCAGCGCTATTCAGCGGCTGAACTTTGGGCGCAGCGGGTTGAGGCGCAGACGCAATGGGAATGGCACGTGCATGAGGCGACGCGATGAGCCCGGGCAAAAAAAACGCGCAGGAGCGCGTCACGCTTGGCCATGTGCGGCTGAACAGTCTGGGCGACGCAGAACGGCTTGCGGCTGCTGCTGGGGAACTACTTGATGCGCTGGGCGTGGCCAGCAACCCGGGCGTGTCACAGGCGGCACAGGAGGGCGTCGCGTTACGGGGCGTGCTGGCGTTTGTGCAGGAGGCGTTGCCTGACTTGCGGTACACCACGCTGCTGGACGGGCTAAAACGGCGGGCAGATTGCGTGTTGCAGGAGCAAGTCACCGCGCAAACGCGGGCCGATGGCAGGCCCCCGGTGCAAGCGTCTGAGGCACTGTTGCGCTGTCATGCGGTGGGCTGTGTGCGGTTTCTGGTGCAGCACGGGCAGATGAACAAAACCAAGGCCCGGCAAGAGGTGGCCGATGTGCTGAGAAAATCGGGCCGCAGTGTTGCGCCCAGCGCCGTGAAAAACTGGGAAACCCGGTGGGTTCCAGCGCAAGAAATCTCGCCCGAGTTTGGCCCGGTGATGCGCGCCGCCAGCCCCAGCGTAACGGTGGAAACGGTGCAGGACACGTTGGCCGAGGCGTATCAGAGTCGCGGCGGTGATCCGGTGCGCATGGTTGCAAACGTGTTGCGCGCGGTGTTGGGCGTCAGGTAGCGATCACGTTAGACACTTGTGGCCGTGCATGGTGCGAAGCTGGGATGCGATCACGGCGGAGTAGGGTGAAGCGCTTTCATCAGAAACGGCGGCGCTTTATAAGGCGGCAACGTTGCGCAGCCACAAGCATCTAACGAGCCTTTGGTATTACCGGAAGTTTGGCAGTGTTTGGCAACAGATTGGCACGAGTTCACAAGTGTTTCCGTCCAGTTGCCTCCAATTTCCGTGAATGCGAGGCAGCCGGAAGAACGAATCCAGGATCAATGCTGGTTTCACATTGTAGGTGATCCTCGTCGTAACATCACTGAAGCCGTGAAAGGAACCGGACCAATGAAAAATCTGATAACCGCCGCCCTGATTGCGGCGGCAGCCTCCCCAGCCGCCGCCATGACGCCGCTGCTGGACACCCTGATCGAGAACCGCGACGACCCGGTCACTTACTCGACCATCGTCGGCACTCGATGCGCAGCGGTCTACGGACAGGCCGCTTCGGACGCCATGAACACACCCGCCATGAACCACATGGCCGATGGGTTCGCCGCTCTGGCCAATGAGTTCTTGGCGCTGGGCGCAATGGCCATCCAGCAGGGCAACCCGAGCCTGTCAGTTGAGCAGGCCACAGAGGTCGCCGCTGGCCGCTTTGAGATCGCGTTCAACGCATACGGGGCAGAGACTGAGGCCGCGCGCACATTGCATGGCGCAGCCACCCCGGAGAACACGAACTTCTGGAACGACATCGCGGTCTGCAAGCAGATCGCCACAGAAATGGGGATGGGCGCATGAATAACGCACGACGCAAAGACCTGAGCATCGCTCACCGACTGCTGGAGATCGCCCGCGAGATCGTCGAGGACGTCAAGATTGAGGAATTTGATGCGCACGAGAATCTGCCTGAGAATATGCAGTTCAACACGGAGCGCAGCGATGAAATGCAGGAAGCCATCAATGCCATGGGCACGATCATCTCCGAGATCGAGTCCGCTGAGCATGGTCTCGTACCGTTCACAATCGACATAAGCTCGAAAGCCATTCAGGACTTAGTGACGTTGAGGGCAGTCGGACAACCATAAAATTACGTGTGCTGGTTTTCAAACCGCTAAAATGCCCGTCCGGTTCCAGCCGGGCGGTTTTTTTACGCCCCGCTCCGCTCCGCGTGAATGAATTTCAACGAACTAGTTGGTAGGTGCCAAATAGTTACCTTTCCACCATCCAATTGAACCGGGTTTCCGTGCCATGCCGGAGGGGTAACGCTTTGCGGAGGTAGCGCACATGACACACGACACCGACACCGGTGCAATCCCAGGCGAGTTGAGCGGTGAGGTTCTACAGCCGGTGAAGCCCAGCGTTCTGGCAACCTCAGACGGACGGATTGAACCGGATGTTTTGTATTCCACGTCCGAAGCCGCGCAAATACTGGGCCTCAGCGTCCGTAGCTTGGAGCGTTGGCGCAAGGATGGCCGAGGGCCACAAATCACCCGTCTGTTTGTGAACGCACCGCCCCGCTATCGCGGCCTGCATCTGCTGGAGGCGATGGACCGGAGTGCGGAGGGTTGAGGGCTGGGTTGCAGGCGGGGCGATGAACCCCCGCCTGCGCCAACTGTCACCGCAGCAACGTTTGCACGAGGCTGATGCAGTGAACGATGCAAAAACATATGCACATCAGGGCCACAGCGCGCAACCGGGGTTGGCGCTGGGCGAGGTGGTGAGGTTCAGCAATCAAAAGCAGGCGCGGAAATGGGCTGAGACTGTTATGGCGCTGAACCCCGGCAAAGCTATGACGCCAACGGCGCGGTTGGTTCTGCTGGCATTGGCAACGCGCTGGCATGGAAAGCATGACCTGCACGGCATACGCGGTTCAGTCCGGTACCTGCAAAAAGTGCTGGGCTGCGGAAAAAACTCGATTGAACGCGCGTTGAAGGAACTCCAGCAGGGCGGGGCGATTGAAAACATAGAAACCAACCCGGACAAATCCGCCCGATGGATACTGAACCCGCGCGGCGGCGAGGTGGTGGAGTGTCCCCAAAATGCAGACACCCCGGCAGATGGAGGGTGTCCCCAAAATGGGGACACCCCCAACCCCAAAATGGGGACACCCCCAACCCAACAGTGTCCCCAAAATGGGGGCGAGATGTATAGAAGCGCCCCAGCGCGCGGATTTGAGACACCAAACGGCACCGCAGAAACCGGGTGCAAAGTGGCCGATGACAGCGCGCCATATCCGCCCGGTTATCCGTGGCCGGGCGATTGGATGCCGGAATGACGGGCCGTGCAACATACCCACCAACGGACCACCCAGTGGCATCTGTTGTTCAGGTGCTGGGGAATGGATGCGAGGGCCGAGGCCGTAGCGCTTCAACGCCCAGCGCTGGGCAGGATGTGCGGCCGATTGCTCCCGCACAACCATTCACAGCGCCGGCGCAACATGGCCACGGGCGCAACACCCGAGTTTCTGGGCGGGCGGCAAAAAAAGCATGACCAAACACCAACGCAGGAGGAAAACAGCAATGGTGCAGAAGTCAGGGGCAACCGTCAGCTTTGGCGGGTTCATCGTGAAGGGCGCGACACTCAGCAACGCGGGCAACAGCGTGGTTGCCAACTTCCGGGCGCAGTCTGGACGCGGCGAGGTTGCTGAAACGTTTGATTGCGCGCTTTGGGGCAAACGTGCTGAGGCGCTGGCACCGTACCTGAAGCAACGGATGCCGGTTCATATTTCAGGCTATCTCGGGCGCAGTGAGTATCAGGGCAGCACGACGTTGACCTGCAACGTGCTGGAAATCGCCCTGCTATCCAATCTGGAGACGCTGGAACGGGAACGGCAGCACCACATTGCCCGGCGCGAGGCCAAAAAGCAGCAGCAGGCACAGCAGCCCGAACTGCCGCACACGCAACAGCAGGGCAAGCGCAACGTGATTGCCGAGGGCGGCGGGCCGAACGGCGATGATGTGATTGATGATGTGTTTGGGGGGCGCGGCGATGGCGAACGCTAGACACACGGCAGGGCAAATCATGCCGGACGCAGCAGAACGGCGCAGCGATGCCCGGCAGGCGATAGAAACTGACGCGCAATATTATGCCTGTGCTTTTGTGGATGCGATGACGGTTGACGATGGCGAGGCGGCATTGGCGGCATTGCCCGACGCGGAAAGCGCCTCAGGGCTGGCCGTGGCTGCGTCTCAGGGTTGGTATGGCATCGCAGCGCCTCAGCAGGCTGAACTGCTGCGTTCCCTGCGCCGTTGGGCAGCTGATGAGTTGCACGCGCTGGGCGCACCGCTGGAGATTGAGGCCGATGACGGATGAACCCAGCACCCCGGCCCAGAAACGCGCATTCACTCAGGGCAAAGTTGCGTATCTGGCGGGGGAAAGCATCATTGATAACCCGCATATGACGGACACCGCTTTCCGGTGGTGGCGTCGGGGCTGGAAAGCGCAGGAACAGACGGAAACCGCAGGGCAGGACAGATGCCCATATTGCAAACGCCTGCTGCCACAGCAGGAGGAAACGCGATGACAGAACCCAAACAATGCCCGGTGTGCGGTGAAGCGCTACAGAACGACAACCCGGTGTATTCAATGCCCCTGCGACGTTCCCACCCGGCGTACCGCTGGCGGCGGGATTTGCCGTTGTACACACGCCGAATTGTACCGGCAATGCACGATGCCGCCAACCGGCTGAACTGCTGCACCAAAGCCTGCGCCAACCGGGCGCTACAGCGCAGCGATGAGGGATTGCCCCTCAGTGATGCGGATACAGCCCAGATGCGCGAGGCCGCCAAACGGCAAAAAAAAGCGGAACATCAGCAGCAGCGCCTGCAACAAAAGCAGGACGCAGGCAAACGCGCCCGGCTGTGTGATTGGTGCGGCAAAGCGTTTGAGATACGACGCATCACCGCAAAGTTTTGCAGCGCCTCCTGCCGGGCCAAAGCTGACCGCGCCAAAGCTGGATAACGGGCTATAGCGGCAGAATAACGGTCTAGCGCGCCGACGCGTAGCACCACACAGCGGCGAAACGCCCGTCTGGGATTGGGGCATGTATTGTGGCAGGAACGCTTTCGTGACAATCCTGGGCCATAACCTGACCCGGAGACTGAAATGCTTAGAACGATGGCACTTGTTGCACTGTTTGTGATCGCTGCCTGTGACAGCAGGACTGAACGACTGACGCAGGAGTATCAGATCGGCGAAGAGTTGATGATTGATTGTCAGGAAAATGGGCAGCGCTGCCCCGAGTATCTCGATTTCAAAAAACGCTTCGAAGCAAATGTAAACAACGTCACCACCTTTGAGCGCAGTCTAGCGGCCCACAAGGCTCGGATAGCGCGGGGCGCTCCGGTGTAACTTCCAGTTGTTTTGACGGGTTATCAGGTTCGGGTTCTGGGATGTCGCCACGGACGGAGATTTCCCCGGCTTTACCCCCTGACCATGGCTAGCACGGCATCTGGGGCAGGATGAATGCGGCACCGAACGATAAAAACGCGGGTGAAACTGTACCATTTGAGGCGGCAGGTATCTGGGAACGCTGGAAAAACCCCTCAGTACTCAGCACCAGCACCCGGTTTATGCTGCGTTTGGGGTTCTGGGGCGTGAGGCAAACGGCAAAACGCAGGGTGAAACAGCCAGTTGAGGTGGCGCATGTGGCTGGGATTGCTGGGGAAAGCGTCCAGCGCTTCACTACCCATTTTTTTGGCGTGGTGATACCCCGGTGTTACCCCAACAGCGTTGGGATTTGGTGAATGTCGCGTAAATCATTGAAAAGATGGTGCTGCTGGAGAGAATTGAACTCTCGACCTCTCCCTTACCAAGGGAGTGCTCTACCTCTGAGCTACAGCAGCGCTGTGGGCGGGTGATTAGACTCAAACGAAACGCGGCGCAAGGGTGTCTGGACGGTTTTTTTCGCCTCCTGTAGAGAAAGATCATGACGGATAAAAATTCACCCAAAAAACAAGGCAAATCCGGGGATGCGCGCGAAGAGCGGCTGAAAGCGGCGCTGAAGGCCAATATGGCGCGGCGCAAGGCGCAGGCCAAGGCGCGGGCGGCCTCTGGGGACAAAGCCGACAAGGACGAGGGATAAGAGCAGATGGATTCGATTCTGGTGACGGGCAACGGCCCGCTGAACGGTCAGATACCGATTGCGGGGGCCAAAAACGCGTGTCTGACGCTGATGCCCGCGACCTTGCTGAGCGAAGAACCGCTGACGCTGACCAACGCACCACGTCTCAGCGACATCAAGACCATGACGGCTCTGCTGCAATCGCTGGGGGCCGAGGTGTCGTCGCTGCAAGATGGTCAGGTGATCGCGATGTCGAGCCATAACCTGACCAGCCAAACGGCGGATTATGACATCGTGCGCAAGATGCGTGCCTCGAATCTGGTGCTGGGACCTTTGCTTGCGCGATTTGGACAAGCGGTCGTTTCTCTGCCCGGTGGCTGCGCGATCGGAGCCCGTCCGATGGACCTGCACGTGGAAGGGCTCGAGGCGCTGGGCGCCGAGATCGAGCTGAAAGACGGGTATCTGCACGCCAGGGCTCCGGGAGGGCTGAAAGGGGCGGTGCACGAGATGCGCTTTGCCTCGGTCGGGGCCACCGAAAACATCGTCATGGCGGCGACGCTGGCCAAGGGCACCACGGTGCTCAAGAACGCCGCGCGCGAGCCCGAGATCGTCGATCTGGTCGAATGCTTGCGCAAGATGGGTGCACAGATTTCGGGCGAGGGCAGCTCGACCATAGAAATTCAGGGTGTCGACCGGCTGCACGGTGCCACCCATCAGGTTGTCACCGACCGGATCGAACTGGGCACCTATATGCTGGCCCCGGCGATTTGCGGCGGCGAGGTCGAACTGCTGGGCGGGCGCATGGCGCTGGTTGAATCCTTCGCGGCCAAGCTTGACGCGGCGGGGGTCAGTATCACCGAAACCCAAAACGGCTTGAAAGTGGCGCGCAAGAACGGCCGGGTGCAGGCTGTGGATGTGGTGACCGAACCTTTCCCGGGTTTCCCGACCGACCTTCAGGCGCAGATGATGGCGCTGATGTGCACGGCCGAAGGCACCTCGGTTCTGGAAGAGCGTATTTTCGAAAACCGTTTCATGCATGCCCCGGAACTTGTGCGCATGGGTGCGAATATCGAGGTGCACGGCGGCACCGCCACCGTCACGGGTGTCGAAACCCTGAAAGGCGCCCCAGTGATGGCGACGGATCTGCGGGCTTCGGTGTCGCTGATCCTTGCCGGATTGGCGGCAGAAGGTGAGACAACGGTAAGCCGGGTCTATCATTTGGACCGCGGATATGAACATGTGGTTCGCAAGCTGGAAGGCGTGGGCGCAAAAATCGAACGGATCAAAGGCGAATGACGGACGCAAGTTTTGAAGACGGGCGCGAAGCCCCGCTGAATTTGGGGGCTGAGGATGCAGAAGATCTGAAGGTGATCTCGACCCTCGTGCAGGATGCGGTTTTTCCCGTGACCGAGATGAAATGGCAACCGTCGCACCGCCGCTTTGGCCTGTTGCTGAACCGCTTTCGCTGGGAAGACAAGGATGCCGCCGCCCGCCGTGACCGCCCGTTTGAACGGGTGCAGTCGGTGCTGGTCTTCGATTCCGTTCTGTCCGTGGCCAGCCAGGGCATTGATCGCAGCGAGAAGGACATGGTCATGTCGCTGCTGTCCGTCGAGTTCGAACCCGGCGAGGATGGCGCGGGCCAGGTCTTGCTGACCCTGGCGGGTGACGGCGCGATCCGCCTGAAGGTCGAGGCGTTGGATGCCACGCTCAAGGACGTCACGCGCCCGTATCGGGCCCCATCCGGCCGGGCGCCGCAGCACCCCGAATAGATGCAGAACAAGCGCGGCATTTCTCAGGCGTTTTCAAATGTGCCCGAGGGTATTGCCCTGCGTCCGGCGACGGTGTTCGATGTGTTCGACATCAGCCGCGTGCTGATCCGGTCGATCACGCAGCTTTGTGTGGCCGATCACAACAACGATCCCGACCATCTGGAACAATGGACCGCGAACAAAGACCCGGCGACCATCCGGGGCTGGTTCAAGCCGGGATCACAGATCTGGCTGGCCGAGCGTGAAGGGCGGGTGGCCGCGGTCGGTGGGTTGTTCGAAACCGGCAAGATCACCTTGCTCTATGTTGACCCGGATCACGTCGGCAGCGGGGTGGGGGCCGCGTTGCTCAACCGGCTGGAACGGCAACTAGCTGCGTGGGGCTGTACCGAGGTGCATCTGGACGGCACGAAAACCGCCCGGGAATTCTATTTGCGCCACGGCTGGAAGGTTACCGGTCAATGCAGCGACAGTCAGGATCTGACCTGCTTTGCCATGCGCAAATCGCTGCACCCCCAGGGCTGAGGGTTGAGGCCGCGCCCCGTGGGCGATATGTCCCGTGGCGCAACGCCCGGAGTGCCAGATCATGCCTGTTTTCCTTGACGCCACATCACCCGATTTCGAAACCGCCTTTCAGGCTCTGCTGTCCGCCAAGCGCGAGGACAGCCCGGATGTGGACGCGGTTGTGGCGCAGATCATCGACGATGTCCGCAACCGGGGCGACGCGGCGGTCATTGAATTGACCGCGAAATTCGACCGGCTGGAGCTGACGCCCGAAACACTTGCCTTCAGCGCGCAGGAGATCGCAGACGCCGTGGCGCAGGTCGGGGCCGAAGACCGCGCGGCGCTGGAACTGGCCGCCGCCCGCATCCGGGCCTATCACGAACGTCAGATGCCCAGCGATCACAGCTGGACGGATGAGGTCGGGGCCACCCTTGGCTGGCGCTGGTCAGCCGTTTCGGCTGCCGGGTTGTATGTGCCGGGCGGGCTGGCTTCTTACCCGTCTTCGGTTCTGATGAACGCCATCCCGGCCAAGGTGGCGGGGGTTGAACGGCTGGCCATTGTTGTGCCCACGCCGGACGGGCAGGTGAATCCACTGGTTCTGCTGGCCGCGCAACTGTCGGGCGTGGACGAGGTCTATCGCATCGGCGGCGCGCAGGCCGTGGCGGCGCTGGCCTATGGCACCGACACCATCGCGCCGGTCGACAAGATCACGGGCCCGGGCAACGCCTTTGTGGCGGCGGCCAAACGGCGGGTATTCGGCAAGGTGGGCATCGACATGATCGCAGGCCCTTCCGAGATTCTGGTCATCGCCGACAAGGACAACGACCCCGACTGGATCGCGCTGGACCTGCTCAGCCAGGCCGAACACGATGAAAGCGCGCAGTCGATCCTGATCACGGATGATGCCGCTTTTGGCCAAAGCGTCGCGAAGGCGGTCGAAAAACGCCTCGAAACCCTGCAACGCCGCGCCATTGCCGGGGCCAGCTGGCGCGACTTCGGCGCCATCATTACCGTTCGTGATCTGGATCAGGCTGCAATCCTGTCGAACCGTATCGCCCCGGAACATCTGGAGCTGTGCGTCGCGGACCCGGTGGCGCTGAGCGAAAAAACCATCCACGCCGGGGCCATCTTTCTGGGCCAGTACACGCCCGAAGCCATCGGCGACTATGTCGGCGGCCCCAACCACGTGCTTCCGACGGCCCGGTCCGCGCGGTTCTCGTCCGGGCTCAGCGTGATGGATTTCCTCAAACGCACCACGCTCAGCCAGATGACCCCCGAGGCCCTGCGTGCCATCGGGCCCGCCGCTGAACAGCTGGCGCAATCAGAAAGCCTCGAGGCGCACGGCCTTTCTGTCACGGCGCGTCTGAATCGCCTGAATGGCTGAAATGACGCAAAGACCGGACACATATGGCTCATCTCTGCGTTGCCGACTGGATTCCGTTGATATAGGTCTGTGCTGACAAAAGGATTGTAGCCATAACGATGACCCGCATTTCGCATATCGAACTGGATGACCGAAACCTGCCGCCGCCGACCCCTGAGATCGAGCAGGAACGCAAGGTTGCCATCTATGATCTGCTGGAAGACAACAGCTTTTCGCTGCCCAATCGGGATGACCGAGTCATTCCTGATGGGCCTTACCACGTGCAACTGTCGATCCGCGACAAACGGCTGGTCTTTGATATCGCGACCGAAGAGAATGAAAAAGCCGCCGAATTTCACCTGTCGCTTGGCCCGTTCCGGCAGGTGGTCAAGGATTACTTCCAGATCTGCGAAAGCTATTTCGACGCGGTCAAGTCGCTGCCTCCCAGCCAGATCGAGACCATAGACATGGCCCGCCGCGGCATCCACAACGAAGGCAGCCGTGTGCTACAGGAACGGCTGGAGGGAAAGGCAGAAGTGGATACCGATACCGCCCGGCGCCTGTTCACGCTGATCTGCGTGCTGCATTTCGGGGGCTGACGGGTGACGCCTCTGCCGCAGTCGGTCCTGTTCTGTTGCGACCACAACTCGGTTCGATCTCCGATGGCCGAGGGGCTGATGAAGAAGTTTTACGGCACGGGCACCTATGTGCAGTCCGCAGGCGTGCACAACGATCTGGAAATCGACGGGTTCTGCATCGCGGCCTGCCACGAGGTGGGTGTGGAACTGTCCCGTCACCGTTCGCGGTCCTTTGACGAGATGCAGGAATGGGGCGACGATCTCAGCTCGTTCGATCTGGTGGTGGCGCTTTCGCCCGCCAGTCAGCGCCGGGCGCTGGAACTGACCCGGGTTTTTCACCTCGATGTCGATTATTGGCCAATAATGGACCCTACCGGGTTGGGCGAGACCCGCGAAGAAAAGCTACATCACTACCGACAGACCCGCGATCAGATTATCAAACATCTGAAAGACCGCTGGGGCGAACCTACGGAGTGACCATGAACCAGACCGTCAAAACCTATTTCGAAGCCTTCAATGCCGGTGACGTGGATGCCATGCTGGCTTGCCTGTCCGATGACGTGGCCCATCACGTGAACGAAGGCCAGATCCGCATCGGCAAGGACAAGTTCGCCGCGTTCTGCGCGCACATGAATCGCTGCTACAAAGAAAACCTGACCGACATCGTCGTGTTCGAAGCCGAAGGCGGCACCCGCGCAGCAGCCGAATTCATCGTCAACGGAACCTATCTGGAAACCGATGACGGCCTGCCGGATGCGCATGGCCAGACGTACCGCCTGCCTGCGGGCTCGTTCTTCGACCTGAAGGATGGCAAGATCACCCGCGTCACCACTTTCTACAACCTGGCGGACTGGACCAAACAGGTTTCGAATGGCTGAGGTCACCGCCGTCCGCCCCCTGACCGGAGCGGCACTGGAAGCCGCCCTGGATGACGTCGCCCGGCTGCGCATCAAGGTATTTCACGCCTGGCCGTATCTTTACGATGGCGACCTGGAATATGAACGGAAATACCTGCAATCCTACCGCGACAGCGACAAGGCCATCGTGGTGGGCGCATTCGACGACGACCGCCTGATCGGCGCATCAACCGGCGCCCCTCTGACCGACCACGCCGAAGATTTCGCGGCGGCCTTCGAGGGCACCGGGTTTGATCTGAAGGACATCTTCTATTGCGCCGAATCGGTGCTGCTGCCCGACTATCGCGGGCAGGGTGTCGGTCACAAATTCTTCGACGCCCGCGAAGCCCACGCCCGCGCGCTGGGTTTCACCAAATGCGCGTTCTGCGGCGTGCAACGCCCGGCAGATCATCCGATGCGGCCCGACGATTACCGCCCGCTGGATGCCTTCTGGCGCGCGCGGGGGTATGAACCATTGCCCGGTGCGATCGCGCAGTTTTCGTGGAAAGATATCGGGCAAGAGGGCGAGACCCAGAAGCCGTTGCAGTTCTGGATCCGGGATCTCTGAATGCCAAACGCAGAAGAAATCCCCGAATCATGGTAGTGTTGGGTTTTCTGTGGGGGAATTGCCATGAAACGCTATGTTATCGAACGCGATCTTCCGGGTGTCGGTTCCATGTCCGGTGACGAACTATGCGGCGCGTCTGCGAAGTCGAACGAAGCGCTGGCGCAAATACCCGGCGTACAGTGGGAGCATTCCTATGTTGCTGGTGACAAGACCTTTTGCATCTATCTGGCCGAGAGCGAGGACGCGATCCACAAGCATGCGGAACTCAGCGGGTTCCCGGCCAACACGATCACCGAAGTGACCACGATCATCGATCCGACGACCGCAGGGTAAATGGGCTGTACTCCGGTCTGCGTCCGCGACTAAGGTCATGCGAATTTGACCGCACGGGGACGCTGCCATGAAAGTCGCAACCGCCGCCTATGATCTCGACTGGCTCGACAGTTGGGCGCAATACGAAGACAAGCTGAACCGCTGGGTATCCCAGGCCGCAGGGCAGGGGGCCGAATTGCTGGTCTTTCCCGAATACGGCGCGATGGAGCTGTCGACCCTGGACGGGGCCGAGGTTGCCGGCGATCTGGAACGTTCGATCCGGGCCGTGTCCGACCGGATGGAGGATGTACAAAACCTGCACACCCGCCTCGCCAGGACGTACAAAACCTACATTCTGGGTGCGTCCGCGCCGGTTGTGGATGGCCCTGGGCGTCCGGTGAACCGTGCCGCCTTCTATGCGCCGGATGGCAGTTGCGACCATCAGGACAAACAGATCATGACCCGGTTCGAACGCGAGGATTGGGACATCGCCCCCGGTGGTCCGCTCAAGCTTTTCGACACCGCGCTGGGCAAGATCGGTGTGTTGATCTGTTATGACAGCGAGTTTCCGTTGCTGGGCCGCGCGTTGAACGAAGCAGACCTGATTCTTGTGCCATCCTGTACCGAAGCGCTTTCAGGTTACTGGCGCGTGCGGATTGGCGCAATGTCAAGAGCTTTGGAAAATCAATGTGTTACGGTTATGGCCTCGCTGGTCGGGAACAACGAGTGGTCCGAGGCGGTGGATAAGAACACCGGGACCGGAGGCGTCTTTGGCCCGCCCGACAAGGGGTTTCCGGCCACCGGTGTGCTGGCCGAAGGCACTTTGAATCAGCCGGGCTGGACCTATGCGGATGTCGACCTGTCAGCCATCGCCGAGGTCCGCGCAGACGGTCACGTGCTGAACCGAACCCATTGGGAGGAACAGGCCGCTCGAGTCGAATCGGTCACAATATCCGCTCTTTAGGTGATTCCGCCCTTGAAATAAGGCCGAAATAGGCTCATTTAAGCGCAAACCCCCGCAGATTCTGCGGGTGCAACGTAATGATGGAGACAACATGGCCAAGGAAGATACGCTCGAATTTCCCGGTGTCGTGAAGGAACTCCTGCCTAATGCGACGTTTCGGGTCGAGCTGGAAAACGGCCATGAGATCATCGCACATACGGCAGGCAAGATGCGCAAGAACCGCATCCGTGTTCTGGCCGGCGACAAGGTTCAGGTCGAGATGACCCCATATGATCTGACCAAGGGTCGGATCAACTATCGCTTCAAGTAACGCCTGCCGCAATGGCGTTCATTCTCGGATCGGGCAGCCCAAG
Organism: Ruegeria sp. AL12; assembly: GCF_056540885.1. Classification (NCBI taxonomy): domain Bacteria; kingdom Pseudomonadati; phylum Pseudomonadota; class Alphaproteobacteria; order Rhodobacterales; family Roseobacteraceae; genus Ruegeria; species Ruegeria sp. AL12. The sequence goes on from NZ_JBQFXN010000001.1 coordinate 78,296, forward strand.
ACGGCTGGACCTGCTGGCCCAGCTTGGCGTGCGGCCCGATGCCATTTGCCCTCCTGACATCGACGAAACGCCTTTGAAGGGCGAGCTTCCAGTTCCGTATTGCCACCGCATCACGCGCCAAAAAGTGCAGGCTGTTCAAGCGGATAGGGACGACGTTACCCTCTGTGCAGATACCACCGTGGCCTTGGGACGTCGGATTCTGGGAAAGCCCGAGGATGCGGGGCAGGCGGCGGAGTTTCTGCATTCCCTGTCTGGTCGCCGTCACCGCGTGATCACCTCGGTTGCGGTCCGGCGCGGAGACCGTGTACTACAGCGTGATGTCGTCTCACAGGTCAAGGTCAAACGTCTGTCGGATGTCGAGATCAACGCCTATCTGGCGACCGGAGACTGGCGCGGCAAGGCAGGTGCTTATGCGATTCAGGGCCCCGCAGGGGCTTTCATTCCATGGATTTCGGGGTCGTTTACCGGCATCGTCGGCCTGCCCCTGTCCGAGACCGCGGCCTTGCTGCAAGGCATCGGCTATCCACTGTATCGAGAGGCATCATGAAAGGTCGCACCATTGTTCTGGACCACATCCAAGGCCGCGAAGCGGCTGCGCTGATGGTCGACGGCAAGCTGGATGACTTCCTGATCGCCGCGGACGCCCCTGCGCCCGGCACCATCTACCGCGCCCGTGCTGACCGCCCGGTCAAGGGGCAGGGCGGAATGTTCCTGACCACGCCAGATGGCCCTGCGTTCTTGCGACAAGTCAAGGGCTTGGGTCCCGGCGCCCTGTTGTTGGTACAGGTCAGCGGGTTTGCCGAGCCCGGCAAAGCCATCCCGGTGAGCAATCGCATCCTTTTCAAAAGCCGCTATGCGATTGTCACGCCGGACGCTCCGGGCCTGAACATTTCGCGCAGTATCAAGGACGAGGACATACGTGATCAACTGCTTGAAATCGCCCATGAACAGATGGGTGACAGCGCCTATGGTCTGATCCTCCGCTCCTGTTGTGCAGGAGCAGATGCCGAGGATATCTCGGAAGATATTTCGGCCATGTTGGCGCAGGCCGAGCAGGTGATGAGTGACGACGGGTCCGAGCCGGAACTGCTCAGCGAAGGTGACAGCCCCCATATCCTTGCCTGGCGCGACTGGACCGACCCGGCCGAAGTCGTGACACAGGCGGGCGGGTTCGAAACCCACGGCGTTCTGGATGCGCTGGATACGGTGCGTGGAGCGTCCGAGCCTTTGCCGGGCGGGGGGCATCTTTTCATCGAACCCACACGCGCATTGGTCGCCGTGGATGTGAACACCGGAGCGGACACCTCGCTCGCGGCGGGCACCAAGGCCAATTTCGCCTGCGCCAAGATGCTGCCCCGTGCTTTGCGCGTACGTGGGCTGGCTGGTCAGATTACGCTGGACCTCGCGCCCATGCCAAAGAAGGATCGTCGCGGGTTTGAATCCGCTTTACGCGCCGCGTTCAGATCAGACCCAGACGAGACGATTCTTGCAGGCTGGACCCCGCTGGGCCACTTTGAGTTGCAGCGAAAGCGTGGTCGCGTTCCTGTGATGGAGGTCCTGAAATGAGCTGCCCGATTTGCGGTGCCGAGACCGAGCAGAAATTTCGTCCGTTTTGTTCCAGGCGGTGTGCGGACATTGATTTGGCCAAGTGGCTGAACGGGTCCTACTCGGTTCCGTCGCAGCGCGAAGAGGACCTTGAAGTTGAGGATGACACGCAGGACTTCACGCCAAAGCGACCACATTGAAAAAATGTGAAAAAGCCTCTGGACACCGCTGGTAGCAAGTCATAGAAGGCCCCCACCCAACGACGAACGTCGTTCCCGTGCCCGGGTAGCTCAGGGGTAGAGCAGTGGATTGAAAATCCTCGTGTCGGTGGTTCGATTCCGCCCCCGGGCACCACTTCCTCAGGTAAACCCTTGGTTTCACTCCAGCTTTTAACAGCAGGTTGGAGCCGTAGACCATGTCAGAGACCATTTCTCCCAAGTACACCTTCGTGAAAGAGGGTGTTTTTTACTTCAGTCGCCGCATCCCCAAGGAGCTTTGCCGCTACTACTCGTCTTCTCGGATCGCATTTTCTTTGCGTACTCACTCGGCAAACGTAGCGGCGACGAGAGCAAGAAGAGCGGCTGATCAACTGGATGAGTATTGGTTTCACCTGAGGTCGCAGGATACAGAACTGCCTGGAAAGCACATGTTGCGTCTTGGCGCATCCAACTCCGCCGTAACACCAGTTGTTCAGAACGAGACTTCTGCTGCCTCTGTACTGTTGTCTGAGGCAGTCGAGATTTATCTTACACAGAAGGGCCAAGGACGCCCCGTGACGTTTCACCGGGGCGCTCAGAGAGCGTGTGGCTACGTGATTGATGCCTGTGGCGACAAACACCTCGAAGTCTATACCAAAGCGGACGCGAACAAGTTCCGCGACGCACTCATCGCGCGTGGTCTCGCCGGTAGCAGCCTCACAAGGATTTTCGGTACAGTCAGAGCCGTAACCAACTTCGCAGCGAGTGAGCAGGGGCTTTCGCTGCACAACCCTTTCTCAGGAGTTTACTACGACCGCTCCGCTGGAGTCGCTGGACGCAACCCATTGCCTAGAGAAGCGATAGTGACCGTTCAGGCGAAATACAGGGAACTTGATGACGACTTGCGTTGGTTGGTGGCTTTGGTTTCAGACACAGGCATGCGGCTTGCAGAAGCTGCTGGGCTGGGAAAAGAAGACTTCATTTGTGCGGACGATGGTTCTCTCTCAGTTCGCGTTCGCCACCATCCATGGCGTCGTTTGAAGACGCAGGACAGTGAGCGTGATGTACCACTTGAAGGAAACGCTAGATGGGCAGCGCAGCGCATACTCAAAGAAGCCGGCTCGTCTCGGTTCGCATTCCCAAGATACAACAGGTCCGATACCACCAATGCCAATGCGGCTAGTGCCGCCTTGAACAAGTGGATGAGGGAACTTGTCCCAGCGGGATACACCATGCACGGTTTCAGGCACTCAATGCGGGATCGTCTAAGAGCCGTAGAGTGTCCGGCAGACGTGGTCGATCAGATCGGAGGCTGGCGTACAGATGGTGTAGGCCATTCCTACGGGACAGGTTACCCGCTTGAGGTTCTCAGAAAGTGGATGAAACAGGTAACCTGAGCTGACATGGTCTACGGCTCCAACCTGCTGTTAAAAGCTGGAGTGAAACCAAGGGTTTACCTGAGGAAGTGGTGCCCGGGGGCGGTGTTCTATTCCCGTTACAGGCACTTCTTCAGCCGGTCTCTCCAGCAAAACAAGGGGTATGCGACGGGCTGTGTCGCTGTCAACAGGCACCATATGGTCTACGGAATGGTCTACGGCTGCTGTGAACGTCCCTCAGTGACTCCCTGAGGCCCCGTTCGATTCCCGGGGGCGTACCCACATCGACTGCCGGTAGGCCACTGTGTGAGTCCCTGCAGGCCTCTCCGCGCCCCCTCTGTGTTCATCTTAGAATTGGCTGGTTGGTCACCCTGGGAGGGGGAGCAGACTAAGGCCACGACTTGTAAAAGGCGCAGAGATTTTTTTGCCGGGATAATCCGGTGTTTCTGATCGACACCGCAATACATGTACTTGGGTACTCACGTAGATTGGCAGAAAAAGCGACGATCTCTAGTCGATGCGGTCAACATCTGCCTAAAATTCTTGGATCGAATATTTCAAACAGATTTCTTCTTCTTTCAGTAAGTCAAAACTTATTTCGCATTTTTCCCACTTTATTCCATCCGCTTCAGGAAACGGAATTAAGGAAAGCAAACTCCTTGAGTGGTAATAGCAAACTTCTTTTTTGATTACGCTGACAACTACCAGCTGCCATTCCGCACCCAAAATCTTAGCCATCCTGGCCTCGCGCCAAGTCAAAAAAAATGTTCGATCGTTAGTTGTCGTCTTAACCTCTAGATAAATTTTGGAATGAGTTCCCGATCCGTCTCGAAATGATGTGATATCCCAACCTTTGAAGTTGTCCTCAAACGAAACTAGTTCAGGAGTGGGGTTCCCCACTAAGTTACGACAAAGCTTCTTTTCATTCTGAAATACGAGTAGTTCACCTTTTCGACCCAGCTTACTCTTATCTAGGTCTGGTTGATCAAATGATCGCTGTTGGGCCAAGTCTGAGATGCTACACCACCAACTGTCTACGAAACCACCAGGTTCATAGCTACCGAGTAGTTGAGCATGTCGAAAAATGTCGTGAAGATCGCGATCGAAATTCAATACAGAGTTCAGTACTACCTCTCTGCCATAATGGGCGGAGCGAAATACCGGCGGATCAGTTACTTCTATCCAACGGTAGACGATCTCTCTGCAAAATTGGGCATAACTATCAAGAAAGCCAGTGCTGTTGTGCCGTGGATACAGCTCCAGCAAGGGGACTAATTTATTAGATAAGTGAGGCTTACTTTCGCGAATAAAGCTGACAGTATCCTCACCGTCAGGCTTTCGATTAAGCTCTGCGTACAGGATGCTCAAATCGGAGTTCGTTAAGGAGTGAACTTGCATTAGTCCAAGTCCCTATCCTCGAACTCAAGATGCGATTTTCGTAAAAGCTGTAAAGTGGCGTAGAGATCAGCTTTGTCAGCAAACGTAGCTGCATCATCTTCGTCATCGGTATCGGAGGACGCCTCATACTCGAACTCGACAACATCCTGAATTTCCTGGTCATTCAACAATTCGTTCATCGCCGATATCTTCTCGTGCATTCTCCGTGCGACGGCTAGATCAATACTCGGAACCTCCGGGGAGACCGTGCTTTGAAGGATGGTGACATTTGTTTTTTGATCGTCATCGATGCCGAGTCTGTGAATTCTGTCGATTGATTGAAGGTAATGCGCCGCATTGAATGTGCGATCCAGGTAGATTGCATCATGGCAAACCTTGTGAAGCGACATTCCCTCGGAACAAGCCGCGGGGTTCGCAATCAAAACATTGTGGTCGTCGCCGTGAAATAGCCAACGGTTATATTCTCTGGTGTTTGGCGTTTCTTGGTCTCCCACGGGTATTCCACCGTTCATCGGTAGTGGGTTCAAATGTGATAGGCGGCTTTCAAGTATCTCTCCGTTTGAGCGGAAGGCGGTCCAGACTAAGGCTTTCTTACCCGACGCAATTAAGTTCTCGACTTCGTCTACACATCGGTCAATTTTTGCGGAGTGCCCCTCGGCGGCTGCTCGCTTTAGAAGTTCGAGCATACCAACGTTGTTGCTTAATCGTGCTTCAAACTCGAGCCTTCGAATTGCCACGAGGGGGTTTGTCATCAAGACCAAAAGCGTGAATACAGACTTTCTCAGTCTTTGAACCGACGCATTGTCTTCATAGTCAAAGTTCATTCTCTGACTTACCAAATCATCTTTTACCATCGCATAAAGTAGCGCTTGATTTGTGCTCATCGGAACGCGCACAAACGACTTATCCGCCGGAGGAAGCTTTAGGTCTGCTTTTGTGGTTCGTACGTAGTAGTCACCAATTGTTCTTTGGATATCTTCACCGAAAGTTATTCCGTTCGTGATCTTTGGGTCATTCCATAGGAACTCAAACTGGCTTATGAAGTCGGATTTCGATTGCGGTGCGGGCGTTCCAGAAAGAATGTCTTTCCGTCCATCGACGTCACTTAGATCGAGAATAACCCTGCCACGGGTGCTGTTGCGGCCCGCCTTTATGCGATGGCTTTCGTCTACGACAAAATGCGTTGGCCTGCTGTGTAAGAACTCAGCGAAGTCGTTTCGATTGTTGACGAGATGTTCATAGTTTGTGATTACCCGACGATGGTTGGCCAACAGAAGGCGTAGAGCGTTTCCTCTCAAACCATTAGCGGTGACAAACTTTTGCGAAAGCCAGCCCGTCGAGGTCTCGTCTAGGCATTCCCCAACCACATCCCTCCAAGCGCCGAAGGCACTAGGTGGACAAACGACCAGAAAGTTCCAATCAGGGCCAGCTGAAAGACTGTGAATTGCAAAGGTAACGGTGGTCTTTCCGGCGCCAGGAACAGAAAAATTCGCGCCGTGCGGTAAGGACATCAGTTTGACCGCGTCGCGAAGCTGTGGATCGCGCAACTCGCGCTTCCACCCTAGATGAAGTAGTCTCTTTTCGATGTCTTCTTTGCTCAGGGTTTGCGCGGCTTGATCCCGGCGCTTGCGCTTGGCCAGGTAGGATTTAATTTTTTCTCGCGCCAGAGCGTCGGGAAGAATTTCTATCCCGTTGGTGGATAAAGATCGAATACTTGGCAAAATGCGCAAGAAACTCGGCCATGGTAGTTCCAAAGAAAAACCTTCAGAAAAAACACATTCATCCATTGCCGAGAACACAGATCTAACCCACGGCCAATCGCTCTCGCTACCAGTAAACTCTACTCCCGCGAAATTGCCGAGTTTCTTTCGAACAAACTTAATCGAAAGGGCAGTCATTTTCAGTCTTCTGGGTCCAAATGAGCTTCAGCGCCTTCGATCAAAACGAAAAGCTTCTCACAAAGAGCTTCAGCTTGCGCTTTTAACTCCTTGGCGTGTTCTGGCGACACATCATCCGCACCAAATGGGTGTAAGTCTCCAAGTGTTTTCCGAATGACCTTGAGCGGTTTTTCTTTCAATGCACCCTTTTGTTTCGCGGACAACATATCTTGGGCTGCGTTCTTGACTGGTTCGAACACTTGTTCGGAGTTTTCCGGTGAACCAAGGTAGTTCACTGCCGAGAAGCGGAGACTATCTCCTCGTTCATCTTCTAAGTCCGCAAAAAGGTCGTCTTCGGACGGGGCGGACTGGGCTTCCACTTTGTAGTCCTCAGGAAGCTCAAACTCTTTTCTTTTTTCAAGAGCAAGCCAAAAGTTCTGGACGTTTTCGGTTTTTCCCAAAGGTTGAATAAAACTGTAAAGGCGCTCGCCGAGTGTAGGTGCCTGTTTAATGAGGACGTGCGCAATTGCGCGAACTTCTGCCTTACCCTGATCATCCTTGGATGATTTCACAGCTTGGGCAAGGTTCTTGAATGCAGTTTCAGATTTTTCGAGCAACTCATAATCGCCGGGCCTTTGCACATAGTGAGCTAGATAGATATCGGCCTCGGTCAAGGAATCTAGACTATTCCTGACTTTCGGTGCAGTGACTCCATGGCCAACGCGTTTGGCGATCTCATCGGCCGAAATTCCTTCGTCTTCAAAGCTCCGATAAGTTAGGCCATCGTTGATCCAAGTGTACTTAAGCTTGGTTTCAGGTGCCATTTGCACAGCTACCTCAAGGAACCGGACATCTAGGTCCGTCACCTCTGGGGGAAGAACCGCACAAAGCGCGTATTGATAGTCTGAGAATTGCTCTGCGTTTAGCTCAACCAGCTCGCGCATCGTTGCAAGACGACGGTTTCCATCTACAACAGTTCCATCGGAAGTAATGAGGAGTTCGCTCGTCTGAACTTTTGAGGTGCTCAATGCGCTAAGTATTGAAATTCCCTCTGAACCTGCCCGGCGTTGGGCGAGCTCCCACAAGAAAAGGTGCTGCTGGTATTGCCTTGTTTGATCCTCTTCGTGGTCCGTAAACCAAGAACGGTCTTCACCAAAATGGGAAGCAAATGCCGCTTGCTGCGAGCGTGTCCGTCCATTGTCCAGTCGATACATCAGATCAGCCGTAGCCAACCTCTTTATGGGAAGAGGTTTTGTTATTGAAAATGCTGGAAATATCTTTTCGGATATGGCCGGTTGCTCAGAGATGTTTCCACGCCGAACATTTTTGGAGTTGTAGGCTATAGTTTCTAGTTTTGGTTCTTCCACCATCACGATGCCTTTAGTCGTTTATGCCTAAGATCAATAGAGGCATTGCATGTGCTCTCGTAAGAAAATCAGCTTCTCGCGAGACGCGCTCAAAAAAAGTCTTGTTTCCGCTCCCGTTGATCTCATGCATGGGCGCAATGAAGATAGCAACGTCTACCGAACCAGTGCCGTAAAGACCGCTAAGCTTTAGGATATCGTAAGCTGCTCTTGCGATGTTACCTGTTTGAAATGCTATTGCCGTGCGTTCTTTAACTGCCGAAAGCGTTATTTTCAGTTGCTGATCCAGGATACAATTTGTCGCCCAACCTCGGCAAGCAAGGGCGGCCAAGAAGTTCTTTTTCGGTTCAACCCAACCAGCCTTACTCACACGGTGTATTTCGCCAATGGCCTCCTCTATTTCGGATAGCGAAGCTAGGTTCTTTGCAATTTCAGTGGCTCCACGAATGTCGTGCCTTTCTTGAATGCGCATGGTTAGCTTCTTTGACTTGGCGGAACATAGGTTTCTTGGTTCATCGCGCGAAGTTTCAGTTGCCCTTTTTCAAGTTGTCGCAGCCTTTTGCGGGCGATTTTCGCGTACTTGGGACTAGTGTCGCATCCGATACCACGACGACCGTTCTTTACGGCAGCTATTACAGAACTACCGGTACCAACAAACGGATCGAACACCAGACCTCCGGGTTCGGTCAAAGCAAGAACCAGACGCTCGATCATCCCGACAGGGAACTGGCAGGGGTGGTCAGTCTTTTCTACATGGTTAGATTTAACATTAGGGATGTCCCATACATCACCTGGGTTCATGCCCTTCGGATTGCCGGAGAATTCACCTTTTCGTTCACCTTTGAAGTGTTTCTTGTTTGGGTATCTGGACGGAACGCGAACTTCGTCAAGATTGAATGGATAATCGTCGCCGTTCGTAAACCAGAGGATCACTTCGTGGCGTCCCGAAAAGCGTGTCGTTTCGTTGAGGCCATGCCGGAAATGCCAGACAATCCTGTTTCTGAAGACTAGGTCCGGGCAGTGGTCCTGAATTAGATCGAAAAAATAGTAATCAAGCGGTCGAAATCTTCGGCGTTTGCCGGATGCAGAAGCAGTTGGCTTCTCGACAAACGTCCCAACTTGCCAACACAGTGAGCCACCGTGCGCTAGGACACGGCCACATTCCTCAAGCACCTTTGCTTGCCAAACAAGGTACTCTTCAAAGCTCATCTCATCTTGGTGTTTGTCGTAGGGTTTTCCTACATTGTAAGGAGGCGAGGTAACTACAAGATCGACCGAATTGTCTTTCAGCTTTTTCATGTACTTAAGGTTGTCGGTGCACTTGATATCCCATTCGAACTCCAACGTTTTATCACTCTCCCTACAATCGAACGGTGACATTTCTTTCTGTACGCCTCTGCTTACTCCTTGGGCAGCCAACCTACTCAACCTGAAGTATCTTACAAGGCGGAAGTCGCAAAACAGCGGTAATAACCGACGCCACTAGAAATTCAGCCTTTTGAGATAGGCTGGAAAATGTAGTCGGCAATTCTCAAAAAAGGTAGGATCAGTGACGCGCTAGAGAATACCGCAATTCAATCCAGATGGCTGTGGGCAATGCCCTCATCATATTGAAAAGGGCTCTTCACTTAAGCAGCGACGGCGTCACCAATCGAAACACCCCAGTTTGTCGTGACAAACCTTGAGGCCTCTTGAGGTATCGTCGGATATGCTCTGGATCCTCGGTAGTTGTAGACCTTACTCCCTTCCTTGGCCTTCAGGAGATACAAGTTGGTCAGAATTTCTTTGACACTTTTGTCGCCATTTCGCGCTCGGTCGATCAAACCTTCAAGGTAGTCCGGGCGGTCTGCGGGAGGCATCCCATAGTATGTTTTGCACAGGATCATGTGGAGGTTGAACAATTCGTCCTCTCGACGGCGTTTTGTCGGCGAAGTCCTACGGTTCTCTGGAACGCCTCCTCGTGACGCAGCTTTGCGACAAGTTGAGTTGCAGAACTTTGATGATGAGCGTTGCGCATAGAAATACGCCCCGCACTGTTGGCAGGTTTTGGATATCATTAAGTGTCCTTTGGGAGTTAGCGTGACGCCACTATAGAGAGAGGACCTGAGGGTTAAGACGCAGGCCTTTTCACGACGTCACTAATGATTATGGAGTGCATCTGGGTGTAATGATCAGGCAATTACCTGATGTTCAGACCAGATGTGGTAGACCAAAGATGAGGTTGTAGGAGGTGGACCTACGACCAAATATAACAATTCAACATAGCGAAATTTCATGATCGAAAGACACTCTGAGAGGTGTGTTTCAGGTGTTATTCGATGTGGAAGACTAGTGTGTCTTTGTTCGACGATGTTACGACGACCACCTTCTTTATTGTTGCTCAATGGGTATCTGCCATCTTCGTTTGCTACTTTTGACTAGTTGGTTTTGCAGGATTGCGTTTTAGCAATATCCGCTTACGCTTGGTCTCGATCTTTGGGTAAGGTCTACTCTTGTTCGGACCTAGCTTGGTCTTGGAGGGCTTTTTCGTCACTGGCGCTTCATCAGTCTTAGAAGCTGGTCGGCAACCTTCGAGCTTCTGTCTTTTGTCCTCACCGTCGTCGTTGATACCATGACAAGTGATCACGTTTTTCTTTGCCGCTTTCTGGTCTGCGTAACGCTTCTTAGCTGTTCTTCTTCTTTTTTGGTCTCTTTCTTTTCGGTCTTGCCACTTAGCTTCTATGAGAACTCTGAGTTCATCATCGGAGAGATGTCGAAGATGATCCTGATTGCGATGCCAACGTAGAGAGTGTTGCATTCGCTCTTCGTATCTAACCGATGCGTCAACGGCTTCAGTTTTGCGCTTATTGTGCGCGAGAACTCGACAGCTGTCGGAGCAGTATTGGGAGGTCTTTCTGTAAGGCGTGTATCGCCGTTTGCAGTGCTTGCAGCTCTTACGTGCCTTTGGCTTCGCTGTTTTGGTTCTGGTTTCGTCAGCGGTCATCTCATCAGTCTCATGTCGGGTGAAAAGCCTAGCGTTTTGTTGTATTCATGGGTGGGGTGAAATTGAATTATCTTTTGTTTCAGATGTTTGAGAGAGTTGCGAAATTAACGCTAAGAGAGGCCCAGCAGCTGTCTCTCAGGCATTCCGCGAGATGCAACGTGGTCTCTACTCAGACTGACCCTGTAGCACCCACTGTATTTCCCGGCAAAAAAATCTCTGCGCCTTTTACAAGTCGTGGCCTTAGTCTGCTCCCCCTCCCAGGGTGACCAACCAGCCAATTCTAAGATGAACACAGAGGGGGCGCGGAGAGGCCTGCAGGGACTCACACAGTGGCCTACCGGCAGTCGATGTGGGTACGCCCCCGGCACCACTTCCTCAGGTAAACCCTTGGTTTAAATCGAGCTTCAAACGGCAGGGTGGAGCCGTGGACCATGTCAGAGATCCTTTCACCCAAGTACAAATTCGTAAAAGATGGTGTGTTTTACTATAGTGCCGCGTTCCCAAAGAGTATTGCCGCTACTATTCGTCTTCTCGAATTGCATTTTCTTTGCGTACTCATTTGGCGAACATCGTGGCGGCGAAGGCAAGAAAGGCTGCTGATCAACTGGATGAGTATTGGTTTCATCTGAGGTCGCAGGACACGAAATTGCTCAGTAAGCATATATTGGCGCTTGGAGCGTAGGACGACGCCATCCTTCCACCGAATTGCCCGAACCGGTGAATCACGTTCAACCAGGTTTTGGGTATCGAGTGAGTAGAAACCGCTCCTACCTTGATAACCTACCAAAACAGACTGTCGTCCAGCTCCAAAACCCGGGTCTATCCTAACTGTTCTTGCGAGAAACTCTTCGGTGTATTGCGTTTCAACTTCGAATGCTCCGCGACCAATTCAGCCAACTCTGGCCGGCATGAACCGCAGTTTGTTCCAGCTTGAAGGGCATCTCCGATATTGTTCACATCAATCAAACGTTTGTCGCGAATGGCGTCGATGATGGTTTTTAGTCCGACCCCAAAACACGAACAGATAATTGGTCCACAATCTTCAGAAGCAGCAGATGACCGGCCAGACAGTATCTGGATGAGCGAAACCTCAGGCAAACTTGCCAAATAGTCTCGCATCAGAGTGATAGGTTGGCGGGAGACGAAAAGCGCTGCCAAGAGGCGCTGTCCGTCTGACAGCGCGATCCTATGCGAGCCGCGCTTGGGGTCTTCGATTGAAGTCACCATGGCATCAGGTAGTCCAAACCACTCGCGGGCTTTGTGTTCCCAATCGTCGATGTCCTGCTTACCTGCCAACTCCATCCTGTAGCCTTTGTCCGTTTTGCTCATTGCCCAGTATTCTGCCGTAGGCAAGGCCGCATCGACGGAAATGGCGAAGCCGTACCAGGAAGCATTCAGACGCCGCACAGAAACAGCCGTCGCCTTGCTTTCAGGCTGTCCAGATATCGGGTCAGTCACACTTGGAACAAGCACATCCACACGGGCTGAAGGTGCCGTTTCACCCGTCCAGTGAATTGGTGCGAACACTTGCCCGGGCGCGACAGCTTCCGAGATTCGAAGGCGAAAGACACCGCTTCCAACTGAGCTGTCGAGTTGTACCAAATCTGCGGCGCTAAGGCCCAACCGATCAACGTCCGTTGGATTCATGTCAACATAAGGTTCGGAAAGGTGGGCTGATAAACGAGGCGACAAACCTGACCGTGTCATGGTATGCCACTGATCCCGGTTTCGCCCTGTGTTTAAAAGAAACGGGAATTGTGCACAGGTTTTCACTTTGGGCGGCTTGTGAGAAACCGGAACAATACGCGCTTTGCCATCAGGATGAAAAAACTGTCCATCGCCAAAGAACCGCTTGTCGGTCGCACCAAGTGTCGTTGGCCATTGTGTGGGGCTCAGCGAATCATAGTCTTCATCCCCAATGTCGGACAACTCGGTAATATCGAAGTCCTTGCCAAAAGACGCCGCAAGTGAGGTCATGCTCGCGTATTCTCTGAAAATCTGCGCCGGAGAGTCGTAGTTAAATGCCTCTTCCCAACCCATCCTACGGCCGACCTCGGCCAAGATATCCCAGTCCGAGCGGGCTTGCCCCGGAGGCCTCAAAACGGCACGTTGTCTGCTTATCGTGCGATCTGAATTGGTTACAGTCCCCGATTTTTCTGCCCATCCCGCCGCTGGCAGCAGCACGTCTGCGATACGCGCGGTATCTGTCCGCGCGGTAAGGTCGCTGACAACTGTAAATGGGCAGTTTTCGATAGCTGCGCTCACTCTGTCCGCGTCCGGCATGGTAGCCGCAGGGTTGGTGTGGATGATCCAGAGCGCCTTGATCTGACCGTCTTCGATGGATCGGAACAGATCGACAGCTTTCAATCCTTGCCTCCGAGGGATGTTGGGCGAATTCCAAAAGTGTTTCACCGCCTGACGATGGTCCTCGTTTTCTATGTCCAGATGGCAAGCGAGCGTATTGGCCAGACCACCCACCTCTCGACCGCCCATGGCGTTAGGCTGACCTGTGACCGAGAACGGCCCCATCCCTTCGCGACCAATTCGACCGGTGGCCAGATGGCAATTCAAGATCGCATTGACCTTGTCGGTACCGCTGGAAGACTGGTTTACACCCTGACTAAAGACCGTAACGACCCGCTCAGTACCGATCCACAAATCGCAAAACGCCTCAATCTCAGATGGGCTGAGCCCCGTCTCGTCAGGATCGTCAAGCTGCGCCAGTTCGAGGGCTTCAGAGAACCCATTGCTTCGTTCCAGGAATTCGGCGGATACATGGCCGGTGTGGTGAATTCTGCAAAGCAATCGGTTGAAAAGCGCTACATCGCTGCCTGGCTGAAGCGCCAGATGAAGGTCCGCCTGATCACAACTCGCTGTGCGGCGTGGGTCAATGACCACGATCTTCGTGCCACGCGCCTGACGCGCCGCCATGACCCGCTGATAGAGAACGGGATGACACCAGGCAAGGTTTGAACCAACCAGCACAACCAAGTCAGCGTGATCCAGATCTTCATAAGTTCCGGGCACTGTATCGGTTCCGAAGGCGCGTTTATGCCCGGCTACAGTTGACGCCATACACAACCGCGAATTGGTGTCGATATTGGCTGAGCCGATGAAGCCTTTCATCAACTTGTTGGCAACATAGTAGTCTTCGGTCAGCAATTGGCCCGAGACGTAAAAAGCTACGCTGTCCGGTCCGAACTCTCTGATCGTGGTCGAAAAGCGATCGGCAACCAATTGCAGTGCTTTATCCCAACTGGTGTCCTGGCCGAACGCGCGTGGGGTCAACAACCGGTGGTCTAGACCCACGGTTTCGTCCAAAGCCAACCCTTTCGAGCATAGACGCCCGTAATTCGCCGGGTGGTCCGGGTCGCCTCGCACTGTCAGACCACCGGCACCATCGGGGCGCAAAAGAACACCGCAGCCGACGCCGCAATAGGCACATGTTGACCGGACCTCTGGCAGGCTAGTTCCGTCCATCAGGCCGCACTCCGCCGGGTGACGGCGCTGTCGTCAAGCAGGATGCGCCCATCTTCCAAACGTACGGGGTAGGTGGTGATGCGACCATCATCTGCGCCCTGAGCCTCGCCCGTATTCAAGTCGAAAACCCAGTTGTGCAGGGGGCAGGTGACCGACTGGCCGTGGACGATGCCTTCAGACAAAGGGCCACCCTTATGGGGGCAGCTATTGGTTGCGGCGTACACTTCAGCCTCAGCAGTACGGAATACGGCGATGCAGCCGATATGGGTTTTCACCAACCGCGCCCCGCGCAAGGGAACCTCGTCGATATGTCCGATGTCGATCCAGCTCATTCCGCTGCCTCCAGTGTGAAATCTGCAATCGGCGCGTAGGTCTGCGCTTTTTCTTTGACGTGTTCGGCCCACGGGTCTTTACGGTAAATGCTTTGCGACAACTCGAACCTGGCGACCAAGCCGGTGCGGTTTTCAAGGTCGTCCACGACCTGAGCTTTGACCCAGTCCATGCCGACCTTACCCAGCCATTTATACAATCGATCCAGATATTTGCCGCCTTCGCGATAGGCTTGCGTGACGGCCATCACCACCTCAATCGCTTCGCCCTCGGTCTGGACCTGACACAGCAATTCGGTCTCTTTCACGTCCATACCGGCGGCCCCTCCGATACTGATCTGATAGCCTGAGTCCACGCAGACAACGCCGATATCCTTGCAAGTCGCCTCAGCGCAGTTGCGAGGACAGCCCGACACGGCCAGCTTCAGCTTATGCGGAGTCCAAGACCCCCACAGGATTTTCTCAAGCTTGATGCCGAGGCCGGTGCTGTCCTGCGTGCCGAACCGGCAATGATCGGTTCCGACGCAGGTTTTGACCGTCCGCAGGCCCTTGGAATAGGCGTGACCCGAGACCAGACCGGCCCTGTTCAGATCCGACCAGATCGCAGGCAGGTCTTCACCCTTCACGCCCAGCAGATCGATGCGTTGGCCGCCGGTGACTTTTACGGTTGGCACGTCGTACTTGTCGGCGGCGTCGGCAATGGCACGCAGTTCTTCGGGTGTGGTGATCCCGCCCCACATGCGCGGCACGACGCTGAACGTACCGTCTTTCTGGATATTCGCGTGTTTGCGTTCGTTAACGAAGCGGCTTTGTGGATCATCCTGATATTCCAGTGGCCAATCCGCCAGAAGGTAATAGTTGATCGCCGGGCGGCAGACATGACAGCCGTTGGGCGTATTCCAGCCGAGTTCCTGCCAGACTGCGGCCTGGCTTTTCAGTTCCTGCCCTTTGATCAGACGGCGTACATCTTCATGCGTCAGGTCGGTGCAACCACAGATCGGTTGTGCCGCTGGCATCTGGAACGCATCGCCTAAAGTGACCTGCAGGACCTGTTCGACCAGACCCGAACATGTTCCGCAGGAAGCGCTGGCCTTGGTACTTGCCCGCACCGCGCCCAGATCGCCGGCCCCTGAATGGATCGCCTCGACAATGTCGCCTTTGCATATGCCGTTGCAGCCGCAAATCTCCGCCTCAGGCGGCAATGCTGCAACGGCTGAGAGAGGGTCCGCGGTGTCGCCCCCCTGGTAGGCCGGGCCGAAGATCAGCGTCTCACGCATGTCTTCGATGCTGGTGCCATCCTTGATCAGGCCGAAAAACCAGCCGCTGTCGGCCGTGTCACCGTACATGACAGCGCCGATCAGACGGTCCTGTTCGATCACAAGACGCTTGTAGACGCCCCGCGATGGGTCGCGGAACACGATATCCTCACGCCCCGGTCCATCTGCGAAATCGCCAGCGCTGAACAGATCGCAGCCGGTGACTTTCAACTTCGTTGAAAGAGTTTTTTGCTCAAACGCGGCCTCTTTATCCAATAAGGCATGCGCCGCCACTTTCGCTTGATCGTAGAGCGGCGCGACAAGACCAAAGACCTCTCCGTTATGCTCGACGCACTCACCCACAGCGTAAATATCCGGATCCGAGGTCAACATTTGGTCGTCCACATGAATGCCACGCCCGGTGGCCAGACCGGCCTCCTGCGCCAGCGCTGTATTGGGACGGATGCCAACGGCCATGACCAGCAGATCACAGGGCAGCTCGGTCCCGTCGTCCAGCAAAAGTGCGCGGACCTTGCCATCTTGCCCAAGGATTTCCTTGGAGTTCGCCTGTAGGCAGATTTTGATTCCTTTGTCTTCCAGCGACTTCTTCAGCAGGTAGCCTGCGGCTTCATCCAACTGACGCTCCATCAGGTGGCCCATGATGTGGACCACGGTGACGTCAACGCCGTGCGCGGCCATGCCCGCCGCAGCTTCAAGCCCCAGCAAGCCGCCGCCGATCACGACGACCTTGTTGTCGGGGCCCATGTCCATCATCTGCTGGGTGTCTTCCAGGTCGCGATAGGCGATGACACCGTCCAGATCATGACCGGGCAGGGGGATGATGAACGGGTTCGACCCAGTCGCGATCACCAGCTTGTCGTAGGGAAGGTGTCCGTGCTCGCCCTCGACAACTTTCATCTCGCGGTCGATCTTTGCAGCTTTCTCACCGAACCGGCAAGCAATCCCCCGCTCGGCGTACCAGGCGTCATCATGTGTGACGATCTCTTCATAAGTCTTCTCACCCGACAGAACCGGGCTCAGCATGATGCGGTTGTAGTTCCCGCGGGGCTCGGCGTTGAACAGGGTGATGTCGAACGCATCCGGCGCGGCGTCAGTCAGGTGTTCCAGCACCCGACCCGAGGCCATGCCTGCGCCGATGACAACAAGTCTTTGTTTCATGGTTTCACTCCGCTGCAATCGCCTTGGGGGCGGGTGTTTTTGGCTTGGCGCCGTGTTCGTATTCTTCGAGGAAATCGAGGACCTCCTGCCGGTAGGCGTAGTAGTCCGGATGCTCCAGCAGCGCTTTGCGGGTGCGCGGGCGCGGCAGGTCGACCTTGGTGATCTTGCCTATGGTCGCTTGTGGGCCATTGGTCATCATCACCACGCGATCGGCCAGCAGGATCGCCTCATCCACGTCATGGGTCACACAGATTGCGGTGACCTTGGTGCGGGACCAGACCTCCATCAGCACTTCCTGCAATTCCCAGCGGGTCAGACTGTCGAGCATCCCGAAGGGTTCATCCAACAACAGCAGTTTGGGCGATAGGGCAAAGGCGCGGGCGATGCCGACGCGTTGTTTCATGCCGTTCGACAGGTCGCTTGCGGATTTGTCCATCGCATCGGCCAGACCGACGCGTTCCAGATAATATTCAACGACATCCTGACGCTCGGCGATGCTGGCCTTGGGATAGACTTTGTCGACCCCGATCGCGACGTTTTCCTTGGCAGTCAGCCATGGGAACAGGTTGGGGGATTGGAACACCACGGCGCGTTCGGGATCAGCCCCCTCGACATGACGACCATCCAGCTTGATCGCGCCCTTCGATATATCGTTTAGCCCGGCGGCCATGGTCAGAACCGTAGATTTTCCGCAACCTGAATGGCCGATCAGCGAGATGAACTCGCCCTTATCGATCTTCAGATCGAAATCCTCAACAACAGTCAGAGGGCCCTTGGGCGTCGGGTAGACTTTATGAAGCTGTGAGAAGTCGAGGAAACGACTCTCGATCATCCCCATTTGTGCCTCGGCCACCGCCGTTGGCACTCCATGGATCGGTGTAACATCGGGCAGGATGCGCGAGCCTTCGACCTTGGCTTCGATCCCCACATCCATCAGGTACTTGGTGACGTCGGCGCGCAGGCGCTTGAACGTCTCGTCGTTGTTCATTGCACCGCGTTCGCGAGGGCGCGGGATCGATACGCGGAATTCCTGGCCCAACGTACCATCGGGGTTCAGGGCGATGATCCGGTCGGCCAGAATGATCGCCTCGTCCACGTCATTGGTGATCAGAACGCAGGTCTTTTTGTCGGCCTCCCAGATATGTTCGATCTCATCCGCCAGATTGGCACGGGTGAGCGCGTCGAGCGCCGACAGAGGCTCATCCAGCAACAAAACCTCGGGGTTCATCGACAAGGCACGCGCCACGTTGACCCGCTGACGCATCCCACCCGACAGTTCCGCCGGGCGGCGCGTGGCAGCGTGGCTGAGACCCACCATCTGCACATAATGCGCGACCTTCTCGGCCTTCTCAGTCTTGCCGAGGCCCGGAAAGACCGTATCGACCGCCAGCCCCACATTGCCGCTGACCGTCAGCCAAGGCATCAGTGAATAATTCTGAAATACTACGCCACGTTCCGGGCCCGGCCCCTTGATCGGAGTGCCTTTGAACGTGACCTCTCCGCCAGTTGGAGTATCCAGACCGGCCATGAGGTTAATCAGGGTCGTTTTTCCGGTGCCGGAAAAGCCGAGGATCACCAGAAACTCGCCCTTCTGCACGTCCAGATCGATGCCTTTCAGCACATCCGTCCGCGCGGCGCCTTCACCGAAGGATTTCGTGGCGTTTTTGAAGCTCAGTATGCTCATCGCGCTCACCGGTTGTTCGTGAATGTGAAGAGGGATTGCAGTGCGTACATCACCCGGTCCAACAGGAAACCGATGATGCCGATGGTGAAGACCGCAACCATGATCTTGGCAAGCGAGCTGGACGAACCGTTCTGGAACTCATCCCAGACAAACTTGCCCAAACCGGGGTTCTGCGCCAGCATTTCCGCCGCGATCAAAACCATCCAGCCGACACCAAGCGATAGGCGCAAACCTGTGAAAATCAGCGGCAACGCCGAAGGCAGCACCAGCTTAGTGACTTTGGTATAGGTGTTCATTTTCAGAACCTTGGAGACGTTCACCAAGTCCTTGTCGATGGTCGCCACACCCAGCGCGGTGTTGATCAGGGTTGGCCAAAGCGAACACAGGGTCACGGTGATGGCCGAGATCAGGAAGGACTTGGCGAACCAACCGTCGTTGGTGACGTAGACGGCCGAAACGATCATGGTCACGATCGGCAGCCATGCCAGAGGTGAGACCGGTTTGAATATCTGGATCAGCGGGTTCAGCGCCGCATTGGCGGTCGGCGACAGTCCGGCAGCGATCCCAAGGGGAACGGCCACAACGGTCGCGATCAGAAACCCGAAGAACACGGTTTTGATAGAGGTCCAGATTTGCTGGTAGTAAGACGGCGCGCCGGTGTAGGCGACTTGTTTGACCTCGTCCGCGCGGCCCGTATCGATCAGCTTCTGGTTCCGTTTCTCAACCATTGCCTCGAACTTGGCGCGCTTGGCGGCCTTGGCCTGTGCGTCCTCGTTGAGGTTGACCATTTCTGCCCAGACCTGAGCTGGGCCTGGTACGGCGCCCAGGGAAGTTTGCACTTTCGGGGCGAGCGTCCCCCAAAGCAGCAGGAAGGCGCAGATCGACAGCAGGGGGACGACCAGAAGACGCCAGATTTCGGTCATCTGAGCGCGGGGGTTGTCTCCGGCGGCAGCTTTCAGGACCGGGGTGGCCCAGCTTAGGCCAAGAATCTGGAACCATTTGTCGGCGGCGTTGATGCGGGTGAACAGGCGGGTGCGACGCGCCTCTTTGGCGGCGTCTGCGTTGAATTCGGGATCGACCGTTGTCATCTAATGTGTCCTTGCGATGGCGGGGCACTTTGGGGTGTGCGCCCGACTGATACCGGGCGCGACGCATGGGATTAGCCTTGCACGTCCGAGCCGACGATCTTCTGATCGCCCTTCAGACCAATGGACAGGCTTTCGAGATAGGCGTTGGGGGTGCGGCCGTCATAGGTGATGCCGTCGATTATATCCTCGGCCGGGGTGGGCGCTTTGTAACCATCACTGTCCCAGGGGAAGTCGGCCTCATTCGCCAGGCCTTCATCGACTAGCAGGCGCGCGGCTTCCAGATAGATCTCGGGTTTGTAGACAGATTTGGCAACCTCGTCATACCAGCTGTCGGGCTTGGATTCAGGGATCTGACCCCAGCGGCGCATCTGTGTCAGATACCAGATCGCGTCCGAATAGAACGGGTATGTCGCGTTGTAGCGGAAGAACACGTTGAAATCAGGAACTTCGCGCTTGTCGCCTTTTTCGTATTCAAATGTGCCGGTCATCGAGTTGGCGATCACGTCATAATCTGCGCCCACATATTCCGCGCGGCTGAGGATCTCGACCGCCTCGGGGCGGTTGGCGTTGTCGTTCTCATCCAGCCACATCGCGGCGCGGATCAGGGCCTTGGTCACAGCCAGCGTGGTGTTGGGATACTCTTCTGCGAACTCGGCTGTGATGCCAAAGACCTTCTCAGGGTTGTTCTTCCACAGCTCATAGTCCGTGATGACCGGCACGCCGATACCCTTGAACACAGCCTGTTGGTTCCAAGGCTCGCCCACGCAGTAGCCGTATATCGTGCCGGCCTCCAACGTGGCAGGCATCTGCGGCGGTGGCGTTACTGACAGGAACACATCTGCGCCGATCTGGCCGGTTACGTTGTCAGGGCTGTAGTAGCCGGGGTGCAGTCCACCGGCGGCAAGCCAATAGCGCAGTTCGTAATTATGGGTCGAAACGGGGAAGACCATGCCCATGTTAAAGGGCTTACCTTCGGACTTGTATTTCTCGACGACTGGAGCAAGCGCCTCGGAGCTGATAGGGTGTTGGGGACGACCATCCTCCATCACCGGGATGTTCGGTTTCATCTCTTCCCAAATCTCGTTCGAGACGGTGATGCCGTTGCCGTTCAAGTCCATCGAAAATGGCGTGATGATATGCGCCTCGGTGCCGTAACCGATGGTCGCGGCCAAAGGCTGCCCGGCCAGCATGTGCGCGCCATCCAGCTGCCCGTCGATCACGCCATCCAGCAGCACTTTCCAGTTGGCTTGTGCTTCCAGCGTCACGAAAAGGCCTTCGTCAAGAAAGTACCCATTCTCATAGGCGACAGCCAGCGGCGCCATGTCAGTCAGTTTGATAAATCCAAACGTTAGCTCGTCTTTTTCCAGTTCCAGTTCGGCCAGTGCCGGTGACACAAGCGCCGTCGTCGCAGCAAGGCCTAAAAGAAGCTTTTTCATCTCGTTCCCTTTCGGTTCAGCCCAACCCGTTGGGCAAACAAAAAAGCCGCCGACACAGTCCGCCGGGAGGAGGTGGCGGATGGTCGAGCGGCTTTGCTCTTGTGAGGTGCCCTGGACTATGGGCGAATTCCGTCGGTGGGCGTCGTTGCCTTCCGATGTTCCGATTTAGCCAGTCACGCAGCGGCGCGTCATCAATTTTCCGCGTTTTCACCTCGAAAATTCTGCGTCGCAGCAATAACAGATGCTGCACTGCAAAAATTTTGTGCAGACTTACCCCGCTGGCTCGAAAATGCGTCGGTCGAAAAAGACGTTCCGAGACAGAATCAGGCTGCCATTGGTCGAGGCAACCGCCGTCGACTCGGGTAACGCCCCTTCAAGTTTCTCGGACGCGCCGGGTGTTTCCACACCAAGCCCTTGCAATTCGCGACGATAGAGATCACTGCGAAAGACCTTTGCGGATTGTCGTTCCGCAGTTCCGGCGTCCAGCCCGTTTCGTTGCGCCAATTGATGCGCAACCCATTTCGCCTGACTGCGCCATGGGAAGGTGGCAGCGCCGTCAAAAAACTCGACAAACCCATCGACATGGCGCTGCTCGCCGCGGGCCGATATAGTGAATTCGCCCATCAGCGCTCGGTCAATCAGCTCGGGTGAGACGTTGAGATAGGTTTTACGCGACAGCATCTCGGATGCAGTTGTTCGGCTGTCAGTGTTCGAAAGCCAGCGTCCTGCGCGCCAAACGGCCCGCATAAGGCTGCCCAGCAAATGTGGTTCGGTTTCGGCCCAGTCGTTTCTGACCGCCAGCACCTTTTCAGGTGCACAGGACCAGATCGCCTTGCCGGGCAACAGCAGTGCACCGACATTGTCGTCTACAGCGAATGAGCCCCAGGGCTCACCCACACAGAAGGCATCGATCTCACCACCTGCGAGCGCCTGCGCCATGAGTGGAGGCGGGACGGTTCGGATTTCGACCTGTTTCGAGGCCAGTTCGGTTCCAGCGACCCAATAACGCAACAATTCAACATGCATCGAAAACGGAAAAGGTACACCGAACACCAAAACGTCGCCGGCGGCCTGTGCCAGTGCAGCCCCAGCTGCAGCAGCATCGGAGAAATCGAAGCCGTAGCCCTGGTCGGCCAACCGCCCAGCCAATTGAGTTCCAACACCTATGACATTGCCATTGAGCGACAGGACAGACACGGCGGATAACGGTGTCGCAATGCCTCCAAGACCCAAAGCCATCGCAACGGGGACGGGTGACAGCAGATGTGCCGCGTCCACGTGCCCAAAGGCCAGCATATCACGCAGAGACGACCAAGATGGAGCTGGTCGCAGGTCCAACGAGATGCCTTCGGCGTGGTCAAACCCCATCTCGCGTGCCACGATCAGTGGAGCGGCATCAACCAAAGGCATATAGGCGACAGGCAGGGTTACCGTTCTCATGACAACAAACCTGATGCTGTGACCAAGGCTTCGGACACCTCGGCAACCCGGCGATTCTGATTCATCGCGGTTTTACGGAGCAGGGCATAGGCTTCATCTTCCGAAACGCCCTTGGCCTTCATTAACAAGCCCTTAGCTCGGTCAATCACTTTGCGCTCTTCCAGCGCACGGCGGGTTTCGGCCAGTTCGGTCCGCATCTGACGTAACACCTGAAACCGGGCAATAGCGGTATCGATCACAGGTTTAATGCGCTCGGCTTGCAAACCGTCGACGACATAGGCCGACACCCCGGCCTCAACTGCGGCTTTCGCCAACCCGCCCGCAGCGCTCGAGACAAACATCGCCACGGGACGTTCCAATGGACCTGAAGCAACGGTGAGTTCTTCCAGCATATCCCGCGATGGATTGTCGATGTCGATCAGGACAATGTCTGGGCTATGCGTTGCAATTTTACGTGCCAGACCGGAGACATTGCCAATTACAGAAACGTCTACGTCGCCAGCCTCTTTTAGGGCATCTACGATCGCAAAAGCACGCTCTTGGTTCTGTTCGACTACAACGACAGTCAGATGTTGATTCATAGAGTCTCAACTGAGACCAAGGTTCATTGATCGCAATTCCAAGGCCAATAATATGTTCACCAGGCTGCCGGTTCGCCCATAATATCAGCATATTTTCGCATTTAGCGGAATGTCTGCACAGTTTTTCTACATGGCATCAAAGAAATCTGCGGTGAGCGCTGCAGTGGCGTCTCGCATCGAACCTTGTGTTTTTCACTTGCTCTAACGGTCGTAGGATTTTTCAACAACTCTGATCTGTCCGATCGCATCAAGACGGGGCATGCCTTGCCCCATCAGAAGTTCAAACTGCCGCAACTTCGAATCTACCTCTTCTGGCTTCGGTCGCTTGTTTGCTATTCGTGGTTCTCCGTTTCCTAAACATAACGGTGGACCAGTTCAGTTGGGGAGGCTCAAAGCTGCGCATCCTGCTTTGTTCTGCCAGGACCCCTACCAGTTCCGCTGAGAGATCTTCAGTCAGCAGGGCTCAGGTCTTGAGAGGCGTGGGCGTACACGATTTCTTTCTCCATTCGCTCATAGATCGTGAGAAGCTTGGCGGCTCGTTTCACGGCGTCGAGCGGGAGGTCGGTACGCAGGGAAAGGTACAGAGATGAGTTTGATTGTAAGTTTGATCGCGCCCTGGGAAGGCATTTGCGGAAATGGAATGCCCGACCCATTCGCATGAGGTAAGGGCCGGCGCAGTGTTTTGGCTTCTGATGGGACGAGCCGGAGCGCTTGCGCGCATAGTGCGCAACGGTTAGTGTTGCACCCTCTGTCACAGTTTCGGGCGACTGAGACGCATTGTCTAAGATGAGCTTGGGAAAGCTCTTATTTTCTCGACATTTCATGGAAAGTGGCTGGGGTGGTAGGATTCGAACCTACGATACACGGTACCAAAAACCGCTGCCTTACCACTTGGCTACACCCCAACAGTGAGCGGCTGTCTACGATTGTTGTTGGCAGGGATCAAGAGCGTTTTGTCAAAAAATCTCACGTTGAACAGTTTTTTTCAGGGCGGTCATTTGGTGTCGATCAACACGGCTCCGGTCCGGTTTCCATCCTGCACCATTGCATGCGCAGACGCGCATTCCTCAAGTGCAAAGACCTTTTGAACAGGGCAGGTCAAAGCGCCATCCGTCAATGCTTTGTGAAGGATCTTCACGGCATTGGTACGAAGATCCGGCGGAAGAAGATAAATCAAAATGGTCTCAAGCGTCATGGCTTTGAACATCATCGGTCCGAACGGAAACACGGGGGTCATGTCTTGGGCAGAGCCATAGGCGTTGATGCGACCGTTCTCGGCGATGACCGTGGCGTTTGTTTGAATATTCCGGCCGAATTCGACGTCGATGATTCGGCCGATTGTCTTTCCTTTATTTGCATCGAGAATTTCGGTGGACAGATCCTCGCTGGCGTAATCAATCACGATATCTGCGCCGGCTTCCCGGACCCGGTCAAAGTTGCGAGGGCTGGCCGTCGCGATCACGCGCGCGCCTGCCCATTTGGTAAGCTGAACGGCCAGAAAGCCGACGGTGCCCGCGCCACCATGTATCAAGATCGTTTGCCCATCGGGACGGCCGCCTGAAAACACCGCGTGGCAGGCGGTAAGACCGGGAATGCCCAGAATCGCGCCGGTCTGCAACGATACTGCATCCGGCAAAGCCACGGCCTGCGCATCGGGAAGGGTGATGTGGCTGGCGGCGGTGCCGAAAGGGCGTTGCCATTGCCCGTTCCAGATCCACACGCGCTGACCGATCCGAGATGCGGAAACTCCGTCGCCAACGGCCGAGATCACGCCAGAGCCATCACTGTGCGGGATGATCAGGGGGAACGGGGGCTCCGTCACGCCCGGTCTGGTCCCGGCGCGGGCTTTGACGTCGGAAGGGTTCACCCCGGAAAAGGACAGCTCTACCGTGACCTCGCCCGGACCCGGCGGGACCGGAGGGAGGTCCTGTATCCGCAGGACATCGGCCGGGTCTCCGAAGGTGGAATATGTAACTGCGCGCATGATCGCCTCCGTTTCGGTCGAGTTTCACAGCATATCGGCGGGAAACTCAAACACCTTGTCGCGTGTCCGCAACGCGGGGGAAGGTCGGCCCTGTGGTTATTCGCGAATCTCGGACGGGTCGACCCCCCATAGATTCGACTTCAAGGTCCACCCCCGATACCCGCCAGCGGTGATCCGGCACCAGTCCAGCGAACAGGTTCCCAGTCGGGCCACGACCCCGGATTCGAAATGCGCATTCACGGGGGAGGTCGGATCGGGTCGGGCATAGACAGGCAGCATTTCAGATTCAATCAGTACTGTCCGAACACCCGACAATAGGGCGTAGTGAACCCAGCCTCCAGCGCCGTCGCGGTCCTGAACCCGTCGCCAGTTGCCGTATTCGGCAGTGACCTGAAGCGGCATTCCGCGCCGTTTGAACACCCAGTCGATTCGATGTGTCAAAGAAGGTCCGCGCCGCACGTTGCCTTCTGCTGCTTTCATCGAGACATAACGGGGCAGGGGGAGGTTGGTGACGGATCCTCGTTTCACGTCGGCATGAGCAGCCCATGCGCCGAACATGATCAGAAATACGGATAGTGCCGCCAGACAGCGGCGATTTACCGGTCGAATACCACTCACTGACTGCCTGCTCTTATGCCTGTTGATCCGGTTCCGAAAAAAGGTCGACTCAATGCCAAAGGGGTTCTTGTGCCCCGCCTTATCCTGCGCCACGATGCCATGGCGCGCGTCCGTT
This sequence comes from Ruegeria sp. AL12, assembly GCF_056540885.1. Lineage (NCBI taxonomy): Bacteria > Pseudomonadati > Pseudomonadota > Alphaproteobacteria > Rhodobacterales > Roseobacteraceae > Ruegeria > Ruegeria sp. AL12. Next base: position 104,226 of record NZ_JBQFXN010000001.1, read on the forward strand.
TGCAAAGCAGTGGGAGGGCCGAGGTGCCAAGAGAACGTTTGAGTGTTGTCGTTACGCGACGGTTGCCCGAAGCGGTCGAAACACGTTTGAGCGAGTTGTTTGATGTGCGCTTGCGCGACGATGACACTCCGATGACGCGCGAAGAACTGGTGGCCGCAGTGCAGGAAGCTGATGTCCTGGTGCCTACGGTAACCGATGCGATTGATGGCGGTCTGCTGGGCCAGGCGGGCGAAAGGCTTAAGCTCATCGCCAATTACGGTGCCGGTGTCGACAATATTGACGTGTCCACCGCGCGCCAGCGTGGGATTCTGGTGTCGAACACGCCGGGGGTTCTGACCGATGACACCGCCGACATGACCATGGCCCTGATTCTTGCCGTCACCAGACGCATTCCTGAAGGTCTGAGCGTGATGCAGCAGGGAGATTGGTCCGGCTGGGCGCCCACCGCCTTTCTGGGAGGCCGTATCGGAGGTCGTCGTCTGGGCATTCTGGGCATGGGCCGGATCGGGCAGGCGGTGGCGCGACGTGCGAAAGCATTTGGAATGCAGGTTCATTATCACAACCGCCGCAGGCTGCGCCCCGAGACCGAGCAGGAGCTGGAGGCAACCTATTGGGAAAGCCTGGATCAGATGGTCGCGCGGATGGATGTGATCTCGGTCAATTGCCCCTCAACGCCGTCGACCTTCCATCTGATGAACGCTCGTCGTCTGAAACTGATGAAACCCTCGGCGGTGATCGTCAACACGTCACGTGGTGAAGTCGTGGACGAAAACGCCCTGACCCGGATGATCCGCGCAGGTGAAATTGCGGGGGCGGGGCTGGATGTCTACGAACAGGGCACTGACGTGAACCCGCGCCTGCGGCAGCTGCCCAATGTGGTTCTGTTGCCTCATATGGGATCGGCAACGCTCGAAGGCCGGGTGGAGATGGGCGAGAAGGTCATCATCAACATCAAGACCTTCGAAGACGGCCACCGCCCGCCGGATCAGGTTGTGCCGGCAATGCTCTAGCGCTCTGGAAAGGAGCAGGAATGGACGTCTATGAAGGAGGGTGCCGTTGTGGAAATCTGCGCATCATGGCTTCGGGTCGTCCATTGCGGGTCGGAATCTGTCACTGTCTGGACTGCCGCAAGCATCATGGCGCGGTGTTCTATGCGGCGGCCGTTTTCCCGGACGACAGAATAGAGGTTTCCGGCGAAGCGCGTGGTTATGCTGACAGGTTCTTTTGCCCCGGGTGCGGCTCTCCGGTCTTTGCGCGTAGCGGAACCGAAGTGGAGGTGCATCTTGGATGCCTTGATGCGCCAGATCAGTTGACGCCAACATATGAAAGCTGGGTCTCCCGGCGTGAAGCGTGGTTGCCCGAGTTCCGCGGTATGACCCGCTATGATCAGGATCGATTGGTGGGCGAAGCAAAGCCTTAACGCGTGCTGCGGACGTCGGCCATGTGTTGATGGTGCAGCTTGGACTTGTTCAGAGCGTGTTCGGCGCGCAGTTTTGAAAATCAGGGATGTATTGGAGGATTAGATCAGATGAGACGTGTTTCAGTTCTACTGTTTTCTGCATTTTGTTTTGCAGCTCCGGGGGTCGCTCAGGAAGCGGCCGATGCCGTTGCCCCCGAAACGGCCACGGAAGGGCAGGTACAGGCCATGACCGACGAGGTCATCGCGGCGCTCGAGGCCAAACTGGATGGCGTTCCGGTCACATCCCAGAACTGGATGGTCGCCGCGGCCAACCCGCTGGCGGTGGAAGCCGGTGCCAGAGTATTGCGCGCAGGTGGATCTGCCGCAGACGCCATGGTTGCGGTGCAGGTCGTGCTGGGCCTGGTCGAGCCGCAATCCTCGGGCTTGGGCGGCGGTGCGTTTCTGGTCTGGTACGATGCAGCGACCGGTCGGATGACAACTCTGGACGGGCGAGAAACGGCGCCGCTGGCCGCCACACCGACCCTGTTTCAGGACGAAAACGGTGAGCCGCTGAAATTCTTCGATGCGGTTGTCGGCGGGCTGTCCGTGGGGACGCCGGGCACACCTGCCTTGCTGGAAGAGGCGCATCGCCGCTGGGGGCGTTCCTCGTGGCCCGGATTGTTTGCCGATGGAATCCGGTTGGCGGATGAAGGGTTCCTGGTGTCCCCGCGTCTGGCCAGCCTTGTTGAAAACGATGCCGAGCGTTTGTCGCGCTTTCCAGAAACCGCTGAATATTTCCTGCCGGGGGGCGCGCCGCTGCAACAGGGACAGCGCCTGATGAACCCGGCTTATGCCGAAACTCTGCGTGTGCTGGCCCGCGATGGGGCGGCCGGTTTCTATGGCGGTGAGATTGCAGCGGATATCGTGCGCACGGTTCGCAACGCGCCGGGCAATCCCGGTGTTCTGTCCGGTGCGGATCTTGCTCTGTATCAGGTGATCGAGCGCGAGCCGGTTTGCGCGGCATACCGCGCCTATGAAGTCTGCGGCATGGGCCCGCCGTCGTCGGGTGCGCTGACCGTGGGGCAAATTCTGGGGATGCTGAACAGTTATGATCTGGCGGCCATGGGGCCGGAAAGCGCCGAGGCCTGGCGGTTGATCGGGGACGCTTCGCGCCTCGCCTTTGCGGACCGCGGCCGGTACATGGCTGACAGCGATTTCGTGCCCATGCCGACCAAGGGGCTGGTTGATCCGGCCTACCTGTCGCAACGAGCGGAATTGCTGAACACCGAAGGCGCGCTGGCAGATGTCGGGCCCGGTCAGCCGGAATTCGACCACGCGCTGAACTGGGCGGATGATGTGTCGCTGGAGCTGCCTTCGACCTCGCATATCTCGATTGTGGACAGCTATGGCAACGTGCTGTCGATGACCACGACCATCGAAAACGGCTTTGGCTCACGCCTGATGACGAACGGGTTCCTTCTGAACAACGAATTGACGGATTTTTCGTTCAAGACCCACAGCGATGGTGTGCCGATCGCCAACCGGCTGGAGCCCGGAAAACGCCCGCGTTCGTCCATGAGCCCGACCATCGTGATGCAGGATGACGCGCCGGTTCTGGCGATTGGCTCGCCGGGCGGCAGTCGGATCATCGGCTATGTGGCCAAATCGATCATCGCATGGGCCGACTGGGGTATGGATGTGCAACAAGCTGTGTCGCTGCCGCATCTTGTCAATCGTTTCGGGACATATGATGTCGAGGTCGGCACCTCTGCCGAAGGCTTTTCCGACGGGCTGACCCAGTTTGGGTTTGAGGTAAACCCGCGTGACCTGACATCTGGCCTTCACGCCATCGAAATCGGCGACGGGCTGAGCGGTGGTGCCGACCCCCGTCGCGAAGGTATTGCGCTGGGCGAATAGGGCCTCGGTATTTGTGGGGATTGCCCGCATTTGGTGGGCCCTTTAGTCATGAACTGAAGGGCCCGCGACGTGCCGGGGACAGGGGAGGATGACGATGGTGCAGGCGACCGCTTTGCCTCGGAATGAAACAGGTATCGAAACCGTCATAGGCGTTCTGAAACAACGTTTTGGCGACAGGCTGCAAACGGGTGCCGCGATCCGTGAACAGCACGGGCACACCACGACCTGGATCGAAAACCAGAGCCCGGATGCCGTGGTTTTCCCGCATACTGCGCAGGACGTGTCGGAAATTGTCAAAACCTGTGCCGCGCACCGGGTGCCGGTGATTCCCTTTGGCACGGGAACGTCGTTGGAAGGGCATGTGAATGCGCCAGCGGGGGGGATCTCGGTCGATCTGATGCAGATGGACAAGGTGCTGGCCGTCCACGCCGAGGATCTGGATTGTGTCGTGCAACCCGGCGTCACGCGCGAGGCGCTGAACACCCATTTGCGGGATCAGGGTTTGTTCTTTCCGATTGACCCGGGGGCGAATGCCTCGCTGGGCGGTATGGCGGCGACCCGCGCATCGGGCACCAATGCGGTGCGATACGGAACGATGCGCGACAACGTTCTCAGCCTCGAAGCGGTCATGCCGGACGGCCAGATCATCCGTACCGGTCACCGGGCCAAGAAGTCATCGGCCGGGTATGATCTGGCACGCCTTCTGATTGGGGCGGAAGGCACGTTGGGTATCATCACCGAGCTGACTCTGCGCTTGCAGGGCATCCCCGAAGCGATCAGCTCGGCCAGGTGTTCCTTTCCTTCGGTCGATGCCGCGTGTCGCGCGGTGATGATGACCATTCAGTATGGCATTCCGGTCGCCCGAATAGAGTTGCTGGATGAAATGTCGGTTCAGGCGGCAAACGCCTATTCCGGGCTGAGTCTTCCGGAAACGCCATTGCTGCTGCTTGAATTCCATGGCTCTGAAACCGGTGCGGCGGAACAGGCTGAAACCTTTGGTCAGATCGCCGAGGAGTTCGGCGGTACGGATTTTGCTGCGACCTCGACCACCGAAGAACGGAACAAGCTTTGGCAGGCGCGCCATGATATGTATTGGGCTTGTCTGCAACTGCGCCCCGGCGCGCGTGGTATTTCAACGGATGTCTGCGTGCCGATCTCGCGCCTGGCGGAATGTGTGACAAGTACTCAGCAGAAGGCAGCGGATCTTGGCTTGCTCGCGCCAATTGTGGGGCATGTGGGGGATGGGAACTTTCACACGCTTATTTTGATCGACATGCGGAACACCGAAGAAGTTGCCAAAGCCGAAGAGTTTGTCGGATGGTTGAACGACCTGGCAATTTCAATGGAAGGCACCTGCACAGGTGAACACGGAATCGGCCAGGGCAAACGGCCATACCTTATCAAGGAACTGGGCGCCGCCACGCAGTATATGGCCGCAATCAAGGCTGCTTTGGATCCCGAGAACATCATGAATCCCGGCAAGGTATTATCCGGCCAATCCTAGCGGTTTTCGCGTTCTGGCCCGCATTGCGCCTTCAAATCGTCCACATGTTCTGGTTTCACAATCCTCGATTGAGAACAGGTGGTCGACATGAGTGCAAAATATCTGGCAGGGTTTGCAGCAGTCTGTGGAGTTGTCGTTGCTGGGCTGGATTATTATCAGCAGGCCAAGGCATCCGAGACCGGGCTGGGCCTCAAAGGTTATGTTGCCTCGGTATCCACGCGTGTCGGGATTTCGGACGGTCGGCTTGATGCAAAGGCTCAACCTGTACAGCCAGAGGAACCTGCGGCGAAGACACCGGCAGAGGAGACTAAGAAACTCGTCTGCACCACGATCGGGACAAGCAAGCGCTGTCGCTCCAGCGGTTGAGCTCACGGGTTTCATGACCGATCTGCGGCCCGCATTCGATGATCGGGTCGTTTTTTTCATATCACTGGTCGGATGAATGTCGCGCGATCCCCCTCAAGTGCGCCATATGGTGTCAACTGATTTCAAGGGGAGACGCCCGGTTATGAAAACCCAAGTCAAAGCACTGGTCGTTGGCGGCGGCGCCGTTGGGACCTCGATTGCCTATCATCTGGCCAAAGCGGGCTGGGACGATGTGATGTTGATCGAACGGGACGAGCTGACGTCCGGGTCCACCTGGCACGCGGCTGGTCTGCTGCCATTGTTCAACATGTCCTATGCGACAACGCACATCCACAAGTACTCGGTCGACTTCTACAAGACGCTGGAAGAAGAAACCGGGCTGAACGCGGGCTTCGCCGTCGTCGGCAACCTGCGCATGGCACAGACGCAGGAGCGTATGGACGAGTACATGCTCTACGCCTCCACCGCCGAAACCTGCGATGTTGCCTATGAGTGGCTGACCCCCGAGCAGATCAAAGAACGCTGGCCGCTGATCGAAACATCGGATCTGAAGGGTGCGATCTACCACACCGAAGACGGTTACATTAACCCCGCTGATGTGACGCAGGCGATGGCCAAGGGGGCCCGTCAGCGTGGCGTCGAGATCGTGCGCAAGATGCAGGCGGATGCCTTCCACTGGAACGGCACCCATTGGGAAGTCACCTGCACCAAGATGGTGGAAAAAGGCGGCAACCTTGTCGAAAGCGACGAAAAGGTCGTGATCACTGCCGAACATGTCGTCACTGCATCGGGCAACCACGCACAGCGCACCGCCAAGATGCTGGGCATCAAGATGCCTGCGATCCCGGTCGAACACACGTTTATCGTCATGGACAAGGACCCTGAACTGGTCAAATGGCGCGAAGCAGGCAACCCGGAACACCCCGTCGTGCGCGACGCCGACAACGAATCCTACGCCCGTGAAGAACGCGGCGGCTGGATTCTGGGTATCTATGAACATGGCGCCCCCGCCCGGTTTGAACACGGTGTGCCGGACAGCTTCCGCGCGGATCTGTTCCCGCTGGATCTGGATCGGATCGCGGATCAGTACATGGCCATGGCCGAGCGCGTGCCGTCCTGCGCTGAATCCGGTCTGAAAGACGACTTCAACGGCCCGATCTGTTATACGCCTGACGGCAACCCGCTGGTCGGCCCTGCGCCGGGCCTGCGCAACATGTGGCTGGCCGAAGGTTTCAGCTTTGGCATCACCGCGGCAGGCGGCACCGGCTACTATCTGGCGCAGATGATGGTCGATGGCGAAGCCGAGATCGACATGGCCTCGCTGGACCCCAAACGGTATTCCAGCAACTGGATGACCACCGAGTTCGCGGCCCGCAAGAACGAAGAGTGCTATGAGCACGTCTACATCCTACACCACCCGGACGAAGAGCGTGAAGCCTGCCGCCCGCTGCGGACCGTTCCGGCATATGATCGACAGAAAGCACGCGGTGCCCAGTTCGGCTGGGTCAACGGCTGGGAACGTCCGAACTATTTCGGCCCCGTCGATGCGCCCGAGAACTTCGACAAGGAAAGCCGCTCGTTCCGTCGTGGCGGCTGGTGGCAATATGCCGTCGAAGAAGCCAAGGCGATCCGCGAAGGCGTTGGCCTGATCGACGCGTCGGCCTTCACCAAGCACGTCGTCAAAGGCCCCGGTGCCACCCAGTTCCTGGATTGGTTCACCTGCAACAAGCTGCCCAAGGTCGGCCGCATCAATCTGACCTATGCGCTGACCTCGCACGGCACCACCCGCACCGAATACACCATCGTCCGCAATGGCGAGAACAACTATTACCTCGTCTCTGCCGGAGCCTGGACCGAGTACGACGCCGACTATCTGCGCAAGGCGGCCGAGGACAAGATGGAGGAGTTCGGATATATCGAAATCCAGGACGTGACCACGCAATGGGGCGTCTTCGCCATCGCTGGACCCAAGTCGCGTGACGTTCTGAAAGAGGTCATCAAGGACGCCGATCCGGAAACCGCCCTGTCGAACAAGCGCTTCCCGTGGCTGTCGGCGCGCCAGATCGAACTGGGCATGTGCCCTGTCAATGCGATCCGCGTGGCCTATACCGGCGAGCTGGGCTGGGAACTGCACCACCCGATCGAGATGCAGAACTACCTGTTCGACCTGCTTGAAAAAGCCGGCGAGAAGCATGGCATGAAGCTGGTCGGTGCCCGCGCTCAGAACTGGCTGCGGCAGGAGAAATCCTATCGCGCCTTCGGCACCGAACTGGGCCGTGACGCGAGCCCGCTGGAGGCCGATCTGCCGCGCTTTGTCGATCTGTCGAAAGACTTCCACGGCAAGGCCAAGCTGGAAGAGACCGGTGTGCGCGTGAAATGCTGTACCCTGCTGATCGACGGGCCGGAGGATGCCGACCCATGGGGCCGCGAGGCATTGTACACACCGGAAGGTGAACGCGTGGGTCGATTGACCTCGGGCGGGTATTCCGTGGTGTTCGAGAAATCCATCGGCATGGGCTATGTGAAGCCCGAGCTGGCAGTCGAAGGTACAAAGCTGAAGGTCAAGATGCAGGACAAGCTGTGGGATGCGGTCGTGACCTGCGACAGCCCCTACGACCCGAAAAACGAAACCATCCGCAAGGACGGTTGATCGCAGAAAGGCCCCGGAAACCTTCGGGGCCTTTTCTTTTTGTCATCCAGACAGTTCGTCGAAACATTCCAACGCCTTGGCCGCGTACATCATGGCTGGGCCGCCGCCCATCTGGATCGCCATGGCCAACACGTCGGACACTTCTTCCCGTGTCGCACCGGCCTTGATCAAAGCTTCGGTGTGCAGGGTGATGCAGGGTTCGCATCGCAGGGTGACTGACATTCCCAACGCAATGAGTTCCTTGGTCTTGTAGTCGAGGGTCCCGCCCTCTTTGACGGCTTTGCCAAGCGCTCCGAATGCGCGTGTCGTATCGGGAATGGATCCGTTCAGGTTTCGCAAACTCTTTCGTGTTGCCGAGAGTTTTTCTTGCCATGCCATTGCTGAGTGCCCTTCTTCATATCTAGCAACCGGAATATGAAGTGGGTTGCGACTGTTTGACTTTGATCTCGATCAGACGTCAGGGCGTTCGGCAATGAATGCAAGATTGTTGGCAGGCATTTCGACCGGTGCCAGCGTGTGAAGCCCGACGTTTTTGAACAGGTCCAGAATGTCCGCGTCGTTTTTGTAGCCGATTTCCGGGTCTTGCTGGATCAAAGCCTTATGAAAGCGGACATCCCCGTCACTGGTGAGTTGGCCCGAGCGTTTGAACGGACCGTACAAGATGAACCGCCCCTTTGGTGACAGGGATTGGGCGACTTCTGAAACGATGGTTCTGGCTTCCCGCCAACTGATCAAGTGAATCAAGTTTATCAGAACGATCAGATCCTGGTCGCAAAACCGCCTGTGCCAGCCCGAAAGCGTTGCATCCAGTTCTGCGACCTGCGCGACATTGGGCAGGTCGCGGGTATAGGCATCGATACTCACGCGCCGCTCAGGGTCAACTTCCGAAGGCTGCCAGGCCAGCCCGGGCAGCTCTTCGGCGAAGGCCCTGACATGCTGACCAGTCCCGCTTGCGATTTCCAATGCCTGGCCCTGGGAGGGGCCCCATTCTTGCAACACTGCACACAGCGCGTCGGTGTTCCGGGATGCTGCCGGGGCCACCAGCTTGCCATCTTCAGACTCATTGGCGACGCTTGCAGACGAGGGGAGGCTGCGTTTGATCATCGCTTCAGCCTGTCAGGGGTCAGCATATCCACTATGTCAGGTTCCAGTTCAGGTGTGTTTCCGACAACAAGATCGCACAGCAGTTGCGAGGCCGCCGGTGAGGTTTGAAAACCATACCCGCCCTGACCGCCACACCAGACAAACGAAGGGTCCAGCGGGTCGCGCCCAAGCACCAAGGTTCCGTCCGGGGCAAAACTGCGCAAGCCCGCCCAATTCGTTTCAACTCTTGTGACAGGTTCGGTCATCAACTCCTCATACCGTGCCAGACCCTCTGCCAGCACCATATCATCGGCATAAGCATCCTGTGGCGCAACCGGATCGGCTTCGGATGGTGAGACCAGCAGCTTGCCCGCATCCGGTTTGGCGTACCATGTTTCGCCGGCGCCCAGCATCATCGGCCAGACAGATACGTCATGCCCTCCGGGTGCGGGTAGGCGGGCCATCGACCGGCGGCGAGGTGTGATACCGATACCGGGCAGCCCTGCAAGCTGTGCAACCTCATCCACCCAGGCCCCGGCTGCGTTGATCAGAGTGCGGGCTTCAAAGATCTCACCGGCCTCAACCGCCCAGTGTTTTTCTTTTCGAATGCCGGTGACTCTGCTTTTCGTCGAAACCGTTCCCCCGTTTTGCCGGATGGTCCGGGCGAAATCCTGCAACAGGCGATCCGTATCGATGTCAAACGCCGCTTCGCTGATGGCCGCAGACCCGACCTTGTCCGGGTTCAGGATCGGAACGCGCGACATGGCCTGATCCATCGGTATTTTCACCATGTTGAGATCGGCACAATCGGCTTCGAACATGTCGGGCTGGTCAATTGCTCCGACCAGCATCAATCCGCGCGGGGTCAGGTAACCGCCATTCTGCGTATGAAGAAAGGCAGCCCCCGCTTTGTTCAGGGCGACGACCGAAGGCGGTCCATAGCTTTCTTCGAACAAGGCCGCTGACCGGCCCGACGCGTGATAGCCCAGGGCGTCTTCCGCTTCCAGAACCATCACGGTTCCGTGCTGCGACAGGCGCGCACCGGCGCTCAGCCCGGCGATGCCGCCTCCGATTATCAGAAAATCAATCATGACTTGCGATCCATCCTGTACAGAGACGCAACAGGTTTCTTGAGTTTCATGCTGGCGCCAGAGCTCCTCATTCGCCACGCGTTTGGGTTCCCGGACTATAAGCAGCCTTGAAATTGTGCTTCAACCCGGTCAAAGACGTATCAAATTATACAGGAGGGTAAGGTGACCGCAGCAGACCTTCATCCAATGGCCGCAGGGCATATTCCAGGGTATGTTGTCGCAGCTGACGGAAGCGATTACCTTTTCTCCGCCATGGTCGTTTTTTTCGTCGTTCTGGTGGTGCTGATTGGTGTCGGATACCTGACGCTGCATTCGGTTCCCGAAAAAATGGCCCACGAAAACAATCACCCGCAATTTCAGTTGGTGGGCATTCTGGCGCTGCTGGCGTTGTTTACACATAACGGGCTTTTCTGGATTGCCGCGATATTGGTGGCAGGGTTTCAGTTTCCGGATTTTGCCACCCCGCTTCGAAACATTGCCGATGCCATTCGTTCTTTGGGTCGGTCACCTGTTCCGGAACCGGTGCCTGAAACAACGGTGCCGGCATCGCCAGAATCCGAATCCAGCGACGCGCAGGAGCAAGCCACATGATCGAGACCATGCTCTGCGCCCTGATAACGGTGCTGCCCGACTATCTGTTCCGCCGTTTTGTACAGGGCAAGCGGATCGGTCACGAGATCACCTTGTTCACCATGTGGTACGAACTGCGTTGGGGGTTGACCACCTGTGCCATTCTGGCGCTGACCGTCATCACCACGCTGTTTTACTTCCATCCGGCCAGCAAAACCGCGGCATCCTATTTCCGGACGGTGACCATTCTGCCGCAATTGGGCGGCCGTGTTTCCGAGGTTTTCGTCAAGAACAACGAGCTGGTAACTGCGGGTCAACCGATTTTCCGGATCGAGGATTTCAGCCAGACTGCCCAGGTTCAGGCGGCAAATGCGCAGATTGCACAGGTGCAGGCCTCGCTTAAGGTTGCGGAAACCGATTTGGCCGAGGCGGAAGCTGGAATTGCAGGTGCCAAGGCAGCCCTTGCGCAGTCTCTGGAGGATCTTGAACGCAACACGACCTTGCGCGACGAAGGTTCAAGCGCCGTGAGGCTGGCCGAGATTGAGAGGCTGGAAAACCTTGTCGCCGAGCGAGAGGCCCAGGTTCTTGCAGCGGAATCCAAACGTGCCGCGGTTGAGCAGCAGATCGAAGAACTGATCCCCGCGCAGCTGGCCAGTGCCATTGCGCAACTGGATGCTGCACAGACCGAGTTGGACAAAACGGTGATCACCGCGGGCGTCACAGGGCGGGTCGAACAGTTCGGCCTTCAGGTCGGTGACTACGTAAGCCCGTTGTTGCGCCCCGCGGGCATTCTTGTGCCATCGCACACAGGGCATGATCGTTTTCAGGCTGCTTTCAGCCAGCTTTCTGCCCAGGTGATCAAGCCGGGCATGATTGGTGAATTGGGTTGCATGACAAAGCCATTCACCGTGATCCCCACCGTGGTGGTCGAGGTGCAGGATGTCATCCCGTCTGGCCAGATCCGCCCATCGGACGAATTGCGGGACGTGCAGAGCAACAACAATCCGGGCTCGATTCTGGTCTATATGGAACCGCTGTACAAAGGTATGGCCGATGACATTCCGCCGGGCAGCAATTGTCTGGCCAATGTCTACACAGACAACCACGAGCGGTTGGAGCACGAGGATCTGGGCTTTTGGGAGGCGGCCTTCCTGCACGTGGTCGACACGATCGGCGTGGTGCATGCCGCGGGTCTGCGCCTGCGTTTGATCCTGATGCCGGTGAACACTCTGGTTTTGACCGGGCATTGATCTGATCTTGGCAATCCGAACGCAAAGGGCCCGGCAAGTTTCGCCGGGCCCTTTGGTTTCTTACAGCGCTGCTTTGAACAGCTGCGTCAGGTTGTCTTTCGTCAACTCAATCGGGTTGCCGCCGCATGACGGATCGATGATCGCCCCTTCGACAAGCTCTGGGATTGAAGCTTCGGTCACACCCAGGTCGGACAATCTGCGGGGGATGCCAAGGCTGTCGTTGAAATTCTGCACGAAGGCGCGGAAACCGTCGAAGCCGCCGTCGATGCCCAGATATGCCGCAGCTTGCTGGAACCGGTCTGCAATGGCCGGGGCGTTGAAGTCCAGCACCGCGGGCATGCAGACCGCGTTCGTGGTGCCATGATGGGTGTTGAATACCGCGCCAATTGGGTGGCTCATCGCGTGGATCGCGCCAAGGCCCTTCTGGAAAGCCGTTGCGCCCATGGCAGCGGCGCTCATCATCTGGGCGCGGGCTTCGATATCGGTGCCGTCAGCATAGGCACGGGGCAAATACTCCTTCACCAGTCGCATACCCTCCAGCGCGATGCCCTGGCTCATCGGATGATAATGCGGGCTCGAGAAGGCTTCGACGCAATGCGCGAAGGCGTCCAGGCCTGTTCCCGCCGTGATGAACTTGGGCATCCCGACGGTCAGCTCTGGGTCGCAAATCACCACGGTCGGCAGAACCTTGGGATGAAAGATGATCTTCTTGGCATGGGTCTCGGAATTGGTTATGACGCTCGCGCGGCCCACTTCCGATCCTGTCCCTGCGGTGGTCGGAACCGCAATGATTGGCGCGATCGCGTCGGCATCGGCTCGTGTCCACCAGTCGCCGATATCCTCGAAATCCCAAACGGGGCGCGTCTGACCGGCCATGAAGGCGACCATCTTGCCCAGATCCAGCCCAGAGCCGCCGCCAAAGGCGATCACCCCGTCATGGCCACCCGCGTTATAGGCCGCAACTCCGGCTTCAAGGTTCTTCTCATTCGGGTTGGGGTCCACATCGCTGAACAGGCCGCGGCCCAGTCCGGCGGCTTCCATGATATCCAGTGTTGCGGTGGTGATGGGCAGATCGGCCAGCCCCTTGTCCGTGACCAGCAATGGTTTCTTCATTCCGGCGGCGGCGCAGGCTTCGGGCAACTCCCTGATGCGCCCGGCTCCGAATTTGATGGCGGTCGGATAGGACCAGTTTCCAACAAGTGTCATGTCAGGTTTCCTTTGCAAAATAAGGCCTGCTTCGGCGAGGGGGTGGATCCGAAGCAGGCCGTCGTCCTTAGCCCGTTACCTTTTTGAGGTGGTAGGATTTGGGACGTGTCAGGTTGTGATATCCGATGACGGACAGACCGCCGCCGCGCCCGGTGTTCTTGCAGCCCGTCCAGCACAGGCCGGGGTCCAGGTAATCGGCGCGGTTCATGAACACGGTCCCCGTTTCGATCCGGTCACCCACCCGCGCCGCACGATCCACATCGCGGGTCCACAGGCTGGCAGTCAGGCCAAACTCACTGTCATTCATCAAGGCGATGGCCTCCTCGTCCGAGGACACTTTCATGATGCCCACCACGGGCCCAAAGCTTTCGTCCCGCATCACGCGCATGTCATGAGTGACATTGGTCAGGATTTGCGGTGTCAGGTACGCGCCACCGTCGTCTTCAGCAAAGGTGTCGATATGCGCAACCGCGCCGGCTGCAACCGCCTCGGCGATCTGGGCCCGCACCTCATCGGCAAAACGCACATTGGCCATCGGGCCAATCGTTGTCTCGGCATCCAGCGGGTTGCCCAGCTTGTAACCCTTCACGATGTCCACCGCCTTGGCGACAAAATCATCATAAAGGCTCTCGTGAACATAGATCCTCTCGATTCCGCAACAACACTGGCCCGAATTGAACATCGCACCGTCAATCAGCGTGTCGACCGCGGCATCCAGGTCGGCGTCGTCCATGACATAGCCGGGATCCTTGCCGCCCAGCTCGGTGCCGACGCCGGTAAACGTGCCCGCCGCAGCACGTTCCATCGCCTGACCGCCGCCGACTGATCCGGTGAAGTTCACGAAATCAAATGCATTGCCCGCGATCAGGTCGTTGGTCACGTCATGGCTCAGGAACACATTCTGGAATACGTCCTCGGGCACACCTGCCGAATGGAACGCCTTCGCCATGCGCTCGCCCACCAGCAACGTCTGTGTCGCGTGTTTCAGAACGACCGTATTGCCCGCGATAAGCGCCGGAGCGACCGTGTTGATCGCCGTCATATAGGGATAGTTCCATGGCGCCACCACAAAGACCACCCCATGAGGAATGCGCTTGATGTAGCGCTTGAACGTTTCGTCTTCACCGACGGCGATATCTGCCAGAGACGTCTCGGCAATCTCCGCCATATGGCTGGCACGTTCGTTGAATCCACCGAACTCGCCGCCATAACGCACCGGGCGACCCATCATATGGGCCAGTTCCGGCACGATCTCATCGTTCATGGCGCCAATGGCGGCCACACCCGCCATCACAAGATCGATCCGCTCCTGCACCGGACGAGCTGCCCATTCCGCCTGAGCAGCCCGAGCACGCGCCGCGGCCCTGAAAGCGGCCTCTCGCGACAACACTTCACGTTCGGCATAAACCGATCCGTCGATCGGCGAGACACATTTCAACATCTGCCCCATTTTCACTCCATTTCCGAAAGAAACAGGATCCCTGCTTCATCTGGCCCAAAATATCCCGGGGGTCTGGGGGCAGAGCCCCCAGCGCGACCCGACCTTACGCCCGCTCGAATCCGCGGGCGATTTCCCAATCCGTGACCACGCGTTCGAACTCCTCGATCTCGACCTCCGCGGAACGGGTATAGTGGTCGACGACGTCATCTCCCATGGCCGCGCGCAACATGACCGATCCGTGCAGCGCATCCCGCGCGGCGCGAAGGTTGCCCGGGATCATGGCAGTCTCACCCTGGTAAACGTCGCCCTTGGTCGGCGGTTGCAGATCCAGCCCTTCCTCGATGCCCGCGATCCCTGCCGCCAGCATGCCAGCCATCGCCAGATAGGGGTTCATATCTGAGCCCGGAATTCGGCACTCGACGCGTACGGCCTTGGTACCGTCACCGCACAGGCGGAACCCGGCGGTGCGGTTGTCCACGGACCAGATGATCCGCGTTGGCGCGAAGGTGCCTTTCATGAAGCGTTTATAACTGTTGATGTAAGGTGCCATGAAATAGGTGTAATCAGGGGCATATTTCAGCAGCCCAGCCATATAGCTTTTCATCAGCGCCGACATGCCCAGATCGTCCCCGGCGTCATAGAAGGCAGGCTGTCCATCCGCCCATAGTGACTGGTGCACATGGGACGAGCTACCAACTTTCTCGTGGTGCCATTTCGGCAGGAACGTCGCTGCGTGACCATGTTGCCACGCGATCTCTTTCACAGCGTTCTTGGCGATCGAATGATACTCGGCTGTTTCCATCGCGGGTGCGTATTTGATGTTCAGCTCTTCCTGCCCGGTCTCGGCCTCACCTTTGGAGTTCTCAACCGGAATGCCCGCATCCCACAGATGGTTGCGGATCGGACGCATCACATGCTCTTCCTTGGTGGTCTGAAGGATATGATAGTCTTCGTTATAGCCCGAGATCGGCTCCAAATCCCGGAAACCTTCCTTGCGGATCTGGTCAAAGCTTTTCTCAAACAGGAAAAACTCAAGCTCGGTCGCCGTCATGGCGTCATAGCCCATGGCTTTCAAACGGCTGACCTGTCTTTTCAGGATTGAGCGCGGCGCGTGCAGCACTTCCTCGTGCGTGTGATGATCCAGCACGTCACACATCACCATCACCGTGCCTTCAAGCCACGGCACCGGGCGCAGGGTGCTGAGGTCAGGTTTCATGACATAATCGCCATAACCCCGTTCCCAACTGGTCGAGGCATAGCCATCGGGTGTCGCCATCTCCAGATCGGTGGCCAGCAGGTAGTTGCAGCAATGGGTCTCTTCCCATGCGCCTGCCACGAAATGGCCCGCGTGAAAGCGTTTGCCCATCAACCGGCCCTGCATGTCCACCATGCAGACCAGAACCGTATCAACCGAACCTTCGGATACCTGCGTTTTAAGATGTTCGAACGTGAGCATGTGCCACCTTTGTCTTTGCCGAAATCCTTCATCGGCCATTCGTTCAGTCAGACCCGCCCCATGCAAGGGGCGGGTCGCTTGGCCAAGTCTTAGCCGTAGCGGTAGGGCCGTCCAGCCTTGAGCATGTCGGCGTTGTACTGTTTGAAGATTTCAACAACCTTCGCCTTGGTTTCAGATTCGGCTGCGATCTCGTCCCAGAAGGCAACGGCCGCAGCTTCGACGGTTGCCCATTCTTCGTCCGGAATCGACGTCAGCTGCATCTTGTCTCCGTTGACGCGCAGGCTGGCTTCACCGC
Source organism: Ruegeria sp. AL12 (assembly GCF_056540885.1). Taxonomy (NCBI): domain Bacteria; kingdom Pseudomonadati; phylum Pseudomonadota; class Alphaproteobacteria; order Rhodobacterales; family Roseobacteraceae; genus Ruegeria; species Ruegeria sp. AL12. Next base: position 120,454 of record NZ_JBQFXN010000001.1, read on the forward strand.
CCCAGTACCACCATTGACGATAATAGTGGGACTGATCGGTGCAGACGCGGAACAGGGTCTGCAAATCTTCGGGCAGCTCGTTCCAGCGGTCCATGTTGGCAAAGAACGAACCGGCCCAGGCACCCGAGATGTTGTTGGTCAGGAAGTAGTTGGTCACATCCGCCCAGCCGACTGTGTAGTCTTCGGTGATACCGGACCACGCGATGCCGTCCAGCTCGCCGGTTTGAACCGCAACTTCGATGTCTTCCCAGGGCAGGGTGACCGGCACAACGCCGAACTGAGACAGGAAGCGGCCCGCGGTCGGGAAGGTAAACACACGTTTGCCCTGAAGGTCTGCCAGGCTGTTGATCGGGTCTTTCGTTGCAAAGTGGCACGGGTCCCAGGCACCGGCCGAAATGTGCTTGACGCCGACTTTCGAGTATTCCTCGTCCCAGATCTCGTTCAGCCCGTACTGGTTGAACAGAACCGGCACGTCCAGCGAGTAGCGCGAGGCAAAGGGGAAATAGCCGCCGAACACGGTGACCTCGGTGGGCGATGCCATCGAGTCATCATCCGACTGCACGGCATCAATCGTGCCGCGCTGCATGGCGCGGAACAGCTCGCCCGTCGGAACCAGCTGGTCGGCATAGAACAGCTCGATCTGCATCCGGTCTCCGGCGATCGTGTTGAACATCTTGATGGCCGGGTCGATCACGTGTTCGGCCAGCGCCGGGCCGGCATAGGTCTGCATCCGCCATCTGATGGTCGATTGCGCCAGTGCAGGCGTCGCCAGAGCAGCGGCGGGAGCGGCCGCAGCACCTTTCAGAAATGTACGTCTGTTCGTCATTCTCTCTCTCCGTTGGTCAGTTTCGATTGTGCGGGGATTGCCCGCGAAGCCCCGGTTTGATCCGGGATCATTTGTTGTAGATGTATTCAGGCAGCCACAGTGCGATCTGCGGGAACGTCATGATGATCGCCAGCGCCAGCGTCATCACCATCACGAAGGGCAGGATCGAACCGTAAATGTCGCGCAGCGATATCTCTGGTGGCGCCATCGCGCGCATCAGGAACAGGTTGTAGCCGAAAGGCGGCGTCATATAGGCGATCTGGGTGGTGATCGTGTACAGAACCCCATACCAGATCAGGTCGAACCCCAATGCACCCACGAGCGGCACGTACAAAGGTGCGACGATCACCAGCATGGCCGTATCGTCCAGAAACGTGCCCATCAGAATAAAGCTGAGCTGCATCAAGATCAGGATCACCCAAGGGTTGAGGCCCAGCCGTTCGGTAAACAGGTTCTCGATTGCCCGAACGGCGCCCAAACCGTCGAAAACAGCGCCAAAGGCAAGCGCAGCCAGGATGATCCACATGAACATACAGGTGATGCCCAGCGTTGACCGTACAGACGTCTCGAAAACCTCACGTGTCATACGGCCCTTGAGGATGGCCGCGGCGAACGCCGTCAACGCTCCGATGGCCGAGCTTTCGACCAGCGAGGTCCAGCCGTTGACGAAGGGCACCATCATCGCGGCGAAAATGCCCAAGGGCAGCAGGCCCGCACGCAACAGGCGCAGTTTCTCTGCCATGGGCACGTCGCGCTCCTCGGCTGACAAGGCGGGCCCCAAGGCCGGGTTGATGCGGCAGCGGATCACGATGTAAAGGATGAACATGGCGGCCATCATCAGCCCGGGAAGCAGCCCTGCAAGCCAGAGCTGCCCGACAGGCTGGCGCGCGATCATCGCGTAAAGAACCAGCACGACGGAGGGCGGCACAAGGATGCCCAATGACGATCCGGCTTGTATCACACCGGTCACCATTTTCTTGTCATAGCCACGTTTCAGCAGTTCCGGCAGCGCAATGGTCGCGCCGATGGCCATGCCCGCGACACTCAGCCCGTTCATGGCCGAAATCAGCACCATAAGACCGATTGTGCCGATTGCGAGCCCACCGTTCAGGCCGCCCATCCAAACGTGGAACATCTTGTACAGATCGTCTGCAATTTTGGATTCGGCCAGAACATAGCCCATGAAGATGAACATCGGCAGGGTCAGCAGCGGATACCATTTCATCAGCTTCATGGCGGCCGAAAAGCCAATGTCATAGCCGCCGCGATCCCCCCACAGAAACAGGGCGGCCATCACGGCGACAAAACCAATCGCGCCAAAAACGCGCTGCCCGGTCAGCAGCATCAGCATCATGGTCGAAAACATCAGGATGGCGATCAATTCGTACGACATCAGATCACCTCGCGCGGGATGTCATCGCCCCTGAGGCGCAGAATATCTTTGAACAGTTCCGAGATCGCCTGAAGCAACATCAGGAACAGGCCCACGACCATGATGACCTTGATTGGCCACAGGTATGGACGCCACGCGGTTGGGCTGCGTTCGCCATATTGCAGCGAATAGCTCAGCGAGTCGTATCCGCCGTAGATCATCACGCCCAGGTAGATGATCAGGAAAAGGACGGTGATCGCATCCGTCCACGCGCGACGACGGTCGGACCATTCGCCGTACAGAAGGTCCATGCGGACGTTGGACCCCATCTGGATCGAATAGGGGCCGCCCAGAATGTAATAGGCGACCATTGCGAACTGGGCCATTTCCAGGGTCCACAGCGATGGCAGGAAAAAGGTTTTTGAAATCGAGGACCAGAGCAGGATGCCCATCATGACGAAGATGCCGTACATGACGAAGCGTCCGACCCAGCGGTTCGTGCGGTCAATGACCGCCACATATCCCCGCATGAAATTCATCCCGATACCTCTGCTCTCATGGTTTCGCCTCTGCGTGCGATAAGTCTTGGATGACCGATTGCAGAATTGGCGTAAGCAATCCCGCAATGCGGTTCACGCCGTCTGCTGTGTCGATCAGATCGTTTCGAACCTCGATCATGACATTTGGAAGCCCGCGCCGGACCGCGTGTTCGCGCAACGTGTGCGTGACGCCATCCGTCGCCGAGTAAGGTTCGTTCAAAGCCACGCGCAATCCCGAGCTTTCCGCGTGGCTCAGCATCAGCTGCGCGGCGCGGTCGTCTTCGTCATGAAGAATCCCTAGCTCTACCGTTCGGGGGGCTCCCTTGTAGACGGGCGTGAAACTGTGGATCGTGATGACAACCGGAGGTTCAGGCCGTTCGTCCAAAGTGGATGAAACCAGCGTTTTGAAAGGCTCATACACGTCGCGTACCCGCTGGGCGCGCTGAGCATCTGTCAGGTTCATGTTGCCGGGAATGGAAAACACTTCGCTGACTTGCGGCATGGCATCTTCGCGTTCGGGCGGGCGGTTGCAGTCATAAACAAGGCGACTGACGCGCGAGTGGACCAGCGGCGCATCCAAAGCGCCCATCAGCTCCACCGACAGGTCCAGCGCGCCGATGTCCCAGGCCGCGTGAGAGCTGGCCGCCGCCTCATCCAGCCCCAGTCCATCCAGCGCGGCCGGAATAAACCGGCTTGCATGTTCGCATATCAGCACGGCAGGCGCGCGACCGTGCGCATTGAGCACGCGGGCTGCCGGGGCTTCGGTCGGCAAAAGCAATGATGACTCGGTCTCGTGACGCATAGGTAGCATTTGTTACAGCAACTTCTCACCTGTCAAGAAAATTTCTGTAGACAAAATTTCAAACGAACATATCCTGTAACAAATTCAAGAAACGAGGGCGCCGATGGCCACCGTTGCCAAACTTGTCAAACAGAGGATTCAGGATGAGCTGGACGATCTGACACGGTCTGAACGTCAATTGGCCTCGGTCCTGTTGCAGGATTATCCGATGGCCGGTTTGCAATCGATCACCAAGCTGGCCGCTGCGGCGCAAGTTTCGACCCCGACCGTCATTCGCATGGCGCGCAAGCTTGGGTTTGACGGGTTCCCCGACTTGCAGGATGCGCTGCGCGAAGAGGTTGCGGCGCAGATCAAAAAGCCGATCTCAAAACGGGACGCCTGGGTTGTGGATGACGAGGCAGAACATCCGACGACGCGTTTTGCCCAGGCCGTATGGACCAACATGCGCCACACGCTGGAACGTCTGGACAAAGAGATGTTCGATGCCGTCGCGCGTCTTTTGGCCGAGACAGAGCGTCATCTTTACGTCGTTGGTGGCCGCATCACGCGGTCAAATGCGGATTATCTGTTCAATCACATGCAGATCATCCGGCCCAACGTCACGATGCTGGGCAATTCGGCGAATGTCTGGCCGCAATACCTTCTAGATATGGATGAATCATCCGTTCTGGTGATCTTCGACATCCGCCGTTACGAGGCGCATCTGGAGAAGCTGGCACAGGTTGCCTCGGGCCGCGGCGTCACCGTTGTTCTGTTTACGGACCAATGGGGTTCGCCGATCGGAAAGACCGCCAATTATTCTTTCCACGCATTGGTCGAGGCGCCATCCAGTTGGGATTCGACCATTGCGTTGCAGTTGATCTCGGAAACGCTGATTGCCGAAGTGCAGGAGGCACGTTGGGAAGAAAGCAAGGAGCGGATCGAAGAACTGGAGCGGTTCTTTTCCTCGACCCGGATATTTCGCAATCAGGACTGACGGGCCGAGCAGTGTCGGAAGAATTGCGCCACTAAATTTGCCACTTCCGGCTTGACGATCCCGAAAGCATGACTTAACCAGCGCAAACCATTTGCGGGTATAGCTTAATGGTAAAGCCCCTGCCTTCCAAGCAGGCTATGTCGGTTCGATTCCGTCTACCCGCTCCACGCCTTCCCTGAAATTCTGCGTCAAATGGCCCTTTCGACCTGCCGATTGCGGTTGTGATGCTTGACCATACCTGCCGCTACCTCCAAGAAAGCGGTCACTCAGTACGGTTCAGGATACAAGGGCCAGACATGGCAAGACAAGCCGCCAGCAAGCCAACGCATACCGCCGCGCCCGGAGCCTCCGAGGAACGCGCCCGTTCAAAGAAGATTGGGGTTCTGGCCTCGCTTTGGCCGTTCATGAAACCCTACAAATTCCTGATGATCGGCGCGACGCTGGCGTTGATTCTGACGGCCAGCATGACCCTGACGCTGCCATTGGCGGTGCGGCGCGTGGTCGACAATTTCCGAATTCAGGATGGAGAGCTTCTGGATTGGTATTTTCTGGCCGCGCTGGTCATCGCTGCCGTTCTGGCCGTGGGTACCGGTATTCGGTATGCGCTTGTGACCCGTCTGGGCGAACGGGTAGTGGCCGATATCCGCAAGGCGGTGTTTGATCGGGTCATCGGCATGAGCCCGGAATTCTATGAGCGAATCATGACCGGTGAGGTGCTGAGCCGGATCACCACTGACACGACGCTGATCCAATCTGTTCTCGGCTCGTCCGTGTCCATTGCCCTGCGAAACATACTGATGTTCGTCGGTGGGCTGGTTCTGATGCTACTGACATCCGCCAAGCTGACCGGGCTGGTATTGTTGCTGATCCCGGTGGTCATCGTGCCGATCCTTGTACTTGGTCGCCGTCTGCGCGTGATCAGCCGCGAGAATCAGGACTGGATCGCGGCCTCGTCCGGCAACGCGGGTGAGGCATTGGGTGCGGTACAGACCGTTCAGGCATTTTCTCATGAACAGGCCAGCCGCCAGCAATTCAGTGAGATGACCGAGACATCTTACAGCGTCTCGCTGCGCCGCATACAGACCCGCGCGGTGCTGACGGTGATCGTGATCTTCCTGGTTTTCTCGGGCATCGTGGGCGTTCTGTGGATGGGTGCCAATGACGTACGAAATGGCGTGATGACCGAAGGCGTTCTGATCCAGTTCGTCATCTATTCGATCATCATGGCGGGCTCGGTCGCCGCCCTGTCCGAAATCTGGAGCGAACTTCAGCGTGCCGCGGGGGCCACCGAACGTCTGGTCGAGCTGCTGCATGCAGAAGATACCGTGACCGACCCTGCCAATCCCAAAGCGCTTCCCAAGAACATTCAGGGCGAAATCCGGTTTGAAGATGTCAGCTTCCGCTATCCCGCGCGGCCCGATACGGTTGCATTGGATCATCTGTCACTTCTGGTGAAGCCAGGCGAGACGGTCGCATTCGTCGGGCCATCCGGGGCAGGAAAAACAACCGTGATCCAACTGATCCAGCGGTTCTATGATCCGAACTCGGGCCGCGTGACGCTGGACGGTCTTGATCTGCGCGACATCAACCGGTCAGATTTCCGCCGCCACATGGCTCTGGTGCCTCAGGATCCTGTGATCTTTGCTGCATCCGCGCGGGAAAACATCCGCTTTGGCCGTCTGGATGCCTCGGATGCTGAAGTCGAGGCCGCCGCCCGGGCCGCTGCCGCGCATGATTTTATTGCGGCCTTGCCCCAAGGATATGACAGCTTTGTCGGCGAACGCGGTGTCATGCTGTCTGGCGGGCAGAAGCAGCGTATTGCCATTGCCCGCGCAATCCTGCGCGACGCGCCGGTTCTGCTGCTGGACGAGGCGACTTCAGCGCTGGATGCGGAAAGCGAACGCGCAGTGCAGGGCGCGGTGGACAAGATGCGTGCCGGGCGCACGACCCTGATCGTCGCGCACAGATTGGCGACCGTTAAGAAAGCGGACCGCATCATCGTGCTAGAGGAAGGCCGCATCGTTGCACAAGGCAGTCACGAGGATCTGGTGTCTCAGGACGGGCTGTATGCACGCCTTGCCCGGTTGCAGTTCACCGATGGTGTCGCCGCAGAATAAGAGTGACGCTCCGGCACTTGCGAATTCGCCGTAGCGTCATTCTACATTTTACTCCCCTTGAAGGCTAAGGCCTCGCTTGCGCGAGGTTCGTTTTGCTTCCATCTTGGTTGCGAACAACAAGCCCGCGCAAAACGCGGGAGAATAATACGGGAGGAACCACATGGCCTTTGTGGGTTTGGAAGACAAGAAGCGCATGGAACAGGAAATGCCGTGGGAGGATCGGGATTTGCCCGTCACCTTCCATCAGCTTTTGTCGCGCACAGCAGGGAAGTTCCCCAACCACAATGCCATAAGCTTCCAACTGTTCTCGGGCCCGAATGACAAGGCCGAGACTCTGACCTGGTCGCAACTTCTGGCTCAGGTCAACCAGGCGGCGAACCTGTTCCGCTCGCTGGGTGTGGGTGAAAAGGACGTGGTCGCCTATGTGCTGCCCAACTGCAACGAGACACTGGTGACGATGATGGGCGGCGCGGTTGCGGGGATCGTGAACCCGATCAACCCCTTGCTTGAACCGGAACAGATTGCCGCGATCCTGCGCGAGACCGGCGCCAAGGTCGTGGTGACGCTGAAATCTTTCCCGAAAACAGATGTCGCGCAGAAGGTCGAAGAGGCGGTGCGCCACGCACCCAAGGTCAATACCATTCTGGAAATCGATCTGAACCGGTATCTGACCCCGCCCAAATCATGGCTGGTGCCGTTTCTGCGCCCCAAGATGGGCGACAAGGAAAAGCTTGCCCATGCGGATTACAAGAACTTCCACACGGAACTGGCCAAGCAACCGACGACGCTGACGTTCGAAGACAGCAAGGAAGATCGTGTCGCCTGTTATTTCCATACCGGCGGCACCACGGGTATGCCGAAGGTGGCGCAGCACAAGTATTCTGGCCTGATCTACAACGGCTGGTTGGGAAACACGCTTCTGTTCGACGAAAACGACGTCATCATGTGCCCGCTGCCCATGTTCCACGTTTTTGCGGTGCATGTGATTGTGATGGCGGCCGTATCATCCGGTGCCCATGTGGTTTTCCCTACACCACAGGGATATCGCGGCGATGGAGTATTCGACAATTTCTGGAAGCTGATCGAGCGTTGGAAGGTGAGCTTCATCATCACCGTGCCAACCGCGATTTCAGCCAAGATGCAGCGCCCGGTCGATGCCGATATCTCAAGCGTAAAAACGGCCTTCTCGGGCTCGGCCCCGCTGCCGGTGGAACTGTTCCGCCGCTTTGAAGAAGCGACCGGCGTCACCATTGTCGAAGGGTACGGTCTGACAGAGGCCACGTGTCTGGTTTCGTGCAACCCGGTGGATGGTGAGAAAAAGATCGGATCGATCGGTATTCCGTTCCCCTATACAGACGTCAAGATCTTGCAGGATGGGCCAGACGGACCGACCGAGTGCGACACTGATCAAATCGGTGAGATCTGCATCTCGAACCCTGGTGTCTATGCGGGCAATACTTACACTGAGGCCGACAAGAACGTTAACCTGTATCACTTCGACAAGTACCTGCGCACGGGCGATCTGGGGCGCTTCGACGAAGATGGATATCTCTGGATCACCGGTCGCGCCAAGGACCTGATCATTCGTGGCGGTCACAACATCGACCCTGCCGAGATCGAAGAGGCTTTGCTGGGTCACGAGGCCGTTGCTTTTGCCGGTGCCATCGGCCAGCCGGATGCGCATTCCGGTGAAGTTCCCTGCGCCTTTGTCGAACTGGTCGAGGGCGCGTCTGTCACCGAAAAAGAGCTGATGGATTACTGCAAGGTTCACGTGCATGAACGCGCGGCGCAACCCAAGCACATGACCATTCTGGATGAGCTACCCAAAACGGCCGTTGGCAAGGTGTTCAAGCCTGAACTTCGGAAACAGGCCATCACTCGTATCTACAACGGCGCCCTCGAGGATGCCGGTTTGGCGGCGCGGGTGGTTTCCGTCATTGATGATAAGAAACGCGGCCTTGTCGCGCAGCTTGACGCGAACGGATCTTCGGAAGACGATGTCGCAAAAGTGCTGGGCGTATACACCCGGCCATGGGAGTGGACTGAATAAGCCGGAGGGACAATGGACTATGAACGCCTGATCGACGAAGAAACCTGGGCGTTCATACGTCGCACGGCCGAAAGCTATCCCGATGACGCGGTCGAGCTGTCGATCGAGGATCAGCGCCGTGTCTATGACACCATGTGTCAGGACTTTCGCCAACCACGCCCGGCTGGCGTGGAAACTCAGGACCGGGCGGCCGATGGTGTTCCGGTTCGAATTTACTCTGCCGGGCAACCAACCCGAACCGTCATCTATTTTCATGGTGGCGGTTTCGTTGTTGGTGGTCTGGAAAGTCACGACGATGTTTGCGCTGAATTATGCGCCCAAACCGGGTACCGGGTCGTCGCCGTCGATTACCGGCTGTGCCCTGAACATGTGCACCCGGCACAGTTTGATGACTGTTGGAGCGCTGCGAACTGGGCGGCAAATGAATTCGGAGACCCTTTGATTTTGGCCGGTGACAGCGCGGGTGGAAATCTGGCTGCTGCCGTATCCCATTACGCGCGCGGGCGTTTGGACGGGATTCTGGGGCAGGCGCTGATCTATCCGGGCCTCGGAGGGGACCGCAGTCAGGGGTCCTACCAGGAACATGCTCAGGCCCCCTTGCTGACGTTGGATGAAATCAGGTTCTATGAAACCATCCGATGCGCGGGCGATCCGCCCCAGGGCGATCCGACCTATGCGCCATTGCAGGAAAGTGACTTTTCAAACCTGCCGCCGACCGTGGTTGTAACGGCTGATTGCGATCCGCTGCGTGACGACGGGCAAGTATATTGCAGTCGGATCAATGCGGCTGGCGGGCAGGCCCACTGGATCAATGAATTCGGTCTTGTGCACGGATATCTGCGCGCACGAACTGCGGTGAAACGTGCGGCCGACAGTTTTGAGCGTATCTCGGTTGCGATAGAAGCGCTGGGGCAGGGGATCTGGTCCTACGACTGATGCAGTGAATTGAAGGCTCTGGTCCTTTTTGGGGCCTGTATGCCGAAAACCGGCTGGCTGTGGTAAGCTCACTCAAATTTTCCGAGGAGATATTACCTTATGGCCGACCCCTTTCAGAACGTCGATGCCGCAGGGCCTGAATTCATCAAGCTGTTTGCAGACTCGATGGACCAGCGGCAAGCGGACCCGACGATGGAGCGGATCGTGGCCGCGTATCTGGGTCACCTGAACGTCACGGATGCATCGACGGTTGTTGAAGTTGGCGCCGGTGCAGGCGCCGTCACACGTCGCATCGCATCACACTGCCACCCGGCGAAGGTCATAGGTTTCGAACCTTCGAAAGGATTTGTCTCGGAAGCCAGCACGCGGGCCAAGGAATACTCGAACCTGACTTTCAAGGTTGCCGACGGTGCCGCGCTTCCGCTGGAGGATGATGCCGTCGATGCGGTTATCATGCACACGGTGCTCACGCATGTGGAAGACCCCAAATCGTTGGTTGCCGAGGCCTTCAGAGTGCTGAAACCCGATGGGATCTTGATCGTCTGTGACGCTGATTTCTCAAAAGCGACCTTCAGTGCCTTTCCAAATGATCCACTGGATATATGCGCAAAGGAGTTTGTGCGCGAGTTTGTGACCGATCCTTTTATCGTCGCAAAACTCAGGTCAATGATTTCCGATGCCGGACTTTCCGTGCAACATTTTGACGTGCAGAGCAGAGTTGTCTCGACAGCCGAGCAGATGTTGCCTTGGGTCGCCCTTACCACCAAGCAAATGTACGAGCGGGGTGATATCGGAAAAGAACTGGCAGAAGGGCTTGTGGCCGAGCACGAAAGACGTGCTCGAAACGGGTCTCTTTATGGATATCAGGTGTTTGCGACAGTGGTAGCTGCGAAGGCCGCATAAGCGGCCCCGAAGCTGCTTGCGTGTTACCGCAGAAACGGTTCGGCCTTCATTGTCTCTGCAATGGGGGCGCCCATTCGGCTCAGGATGGTCGGGGCCAATTGCAATTGGCTTATGACGGTCTCGGAGTCCGGTCCTTCGGCGTCGCCGAAATAATACAGCGCCGTTTCCTGTTGCAGCGGGCCGCGCCCGCCGTGGTGCCCACGCTCGTCCTGGCCGTGATCCGCGGTGACGATCACTTCATATCCCAACTGGCGCCAGCGGGGGATGAAAGGGGCCAGCATCTCGTCGGCGACAAAGCAAGCGTGATCCATTTCTTCACAATCGTGGAAGAAACGGTGTCCCATACTGTCCAGCGTGCAGGTGTGCAGAATGCCATAGTCCAGCCCGAAACGAAGGCACAGATTGGTCAGAGTGGCATACAGGTCGACATCGGATGGCGTCATCTGATTGGCTTTGCCATAGCCCGTCATGCTGTGAAAACGGCCATGGTTGATCGTCGCGCTTTCGGGTTCGTCATATTCGATGTCGCGGACGTAATCGAAGGGATGACGGTTGAAGAACTGCGACCAATAGCTGTGTGTCACCGCCCCGGTCACCCCACCGGCTTCACGCACCTGACTGAATACGTCCTTGTGGCTCAGCCGGAAGACGTTTCCATTTCCGGTACAGCCATGCTCTTGCGGCGTCACGCCCGTGTGGATCGACGCATAGCAACTGGCCGATGTCGAAGGCAGCACCGCGCGCAGTTTCCAAAGCCGTGCTTCTCCGCTGTCGACCCAGCCTTCGAGATTGCCGAACAGGCGACGAAAGTTGCGATAGGGGACACCGTCCAGAATGATGAGAAGTAGCTTGCGGTCCATGTCGAGGCCCTTTGAGAGACATTGCGTTCCGGCGACCCTAAGGGATTTGACGTCCTCGGGCTGCCACTTTGCGCCCCCAATAGCAAAATCCCGACACCTGTCTTCAAACAAGGTGCCGGGATTTCAAACCTACATTGAAATGTCACGAACCGGATCAGTTGCCGGCGCTTTCCATCTTGCGATGGGCGACAACCTCTTCCAGCCAGCCCAGATGCATTTCAGGCACCGAACTGAGCAGCAGGTCGGTATAATCGTCGAAGGGCGGGCTCAGCACCTGGCTCTTCGAGCCATAACGGGCCACGCGACCCTGATACATCACCGCGATGCTGTCGCTGATCGCGCGTACCGTCGCCAGATCATGGGTGATGAACAGATAGGCCACATCTTCGATCTTTTGCAGGTCCAGCAGCAGCTTGAGGATCCCGTCTGCCACCAGCGGATCCAGCGCCGAAGTGACCTCGTCACAGATGATCATCTTGGGCTTGGCTGCCAGTGACCGAGCGATACAGACACGCTGTTTCTGACCTCCGGACAGCTCCGCAGGATAGCGGTCGATGAACTTTTCGCCCAACTCGATCTCATCCAACAGCTCGATGATCCGCTTGCGCTTTTCAGCGCCACGCATGTTGAAATAGAACTCCAACGGGCGGCCGATGATGGTGCCGACGGTCTGGCGTGGGTTCATTGCCACGTCTGCCATCTGATAGATCATCTGCAACTCGCGCAGATCCTCGCGAGAACGCCCCGCAAGGTCCGGCGACAGCGTGCGACCGGCAAAACGGATCTCGCCATCGCGCGGCGGCAACAGGCCGGTGATCACCCGGGCTAGCGTGGATTTGCCCGAACCGGATTCGCCCACGACCGCCAGCGTCTGCCCCGGATGAAGTTCGACGTTGACGTTATGCAGCACGTCGAAGTTCAGCCCCTTGTAGCGCGCGGTGATCCCGTCAACGGTAAGCAGTGGTTCCGGTGTGGGCTGCTTTTCTTCGTGCTCGATCGAACGCACCGAGACCAAAGCCTGAGTATATTCTTCCTGCGGGTTGTTGATGATCTGATCGGTGCTGCCGTATTCGACTGTGTCACCCATCCGCAAAACCATGATATCGTCGCTGACCTGCGCAACAACCGCCAGGTCATGCGTGATGTACAAAGCGGCAACGCCGGTATCGCGTATGGCATCCTTGATCGCCATAAGAACATCGATCTGGGTGGTAACATCCAGCGCCGTGGTCGGTTCGTCGAACACCACCAGATCGGGTTCAGGACACAGTGCCAATGCGGTCATGCAACGCTGCAACTGACCGCCCGAAACCTGGTGCGGATAACGGTTGCCGATGTTGTCAGGGTCAGGCAAGCCCAGCTTTGCGAACAGCTCACGCGCGCGGGCCTCGGCCTCTTTGCGCGAAAACTTCTTGTGCTCGACAGCCGCTTCGACAACCTGATCCATGATCTTCTTGGCCGGGTTGAACGACGCGGCGGCAGATTGCGAGACATAGGCAACCTCACCCCCGCGCAGATTCCGAATATCGCCATGCGATGATTTCAGGATGTCGCGCCCGTTGACCCAGACTTCGCCGCCGGTGATTTCAACGCCACCCCGGCCATAGGCCATCGAGGCAAGACCGATGGTGGATTTCCCAGCGCCGGACTCACCGATCAGACCCAATACCTTGCCGCGCTCGAGGTCAAAGCTGACCCCGTGCACGATTTCGATGTCATGGGGTTTCTCACCCGGTGGGTAAACGGTCGCACCGATCTTGAGGTCACGGACCTTGAGAAGGGTATCACTCATCCCCGACCTCCTTTCAGCGATGTAGTACGGTTGAGGATCCAGTCAGCCACAAGGTTGACCGAGATTGCGAGCGTCGCGATGGCCACCGCGGGGTACAGGGCCGCGCCAATGCCATACACGATGCCGTCCTTGTTTTCCTTCACGATGCCACCCCAGTCGGCCAGCGGCGGTTGAACGCCGAGACCCAGGAAGGACAGGGTCGAGATGAACAGGACCATGAAAATGAACCGCAGGCCGAACTCGGCCACCAGCGGTGACAATGCGTTCGGCAGGATTTCCCGGAAGATGATCCACGTCCGCCCCTCACCACGCAATTTGGCGGCTTCGACATAGTCCATCACGTTGATATCCACGGCGACGGAGCGCGACAGGCGATAGGGGCGTGTCGCATCCAAAAGCCCCATGACAAGGATCAGGATCGGAACAGTGACAGGAACGATGGCCAGAATGACCAGCGCAAGGATCAGGGTAGGGATCGACATGATCAGATCGACCGTCCGGCTGAGGGCCTGATCCGCCCAACCGCCCAGAACGGCGGCCAGAAGACCAAGCGATGTACCGGTCAAGAAGCTGAGCAATGTCGCTGCGGCGGCAATGAAGATCGTCGTGCGACCGCCATAGATCATGCGGGTCAGCAGGTCGCGGCCGATATTGTCGGTGCCCAGCAGGTGTTCGGCGCTGGCCGGCTCCCATACATCGCCGACCACTTCCGCCATCCCGTAAGGCGCGATCAACGGGGCAGCAATGGCCACGAAGAAATAGGCGCCGGTGAATATGAGGCCAATCAGAGCCGAAATAGGGATGTTTTTCATTTCGGATGCCTCAGTCTTGGGTTGGCGAGGATCGAGACGATATCCGCGACCATGTTCAGACCGATGTAAACAGCCGCGAACACCACGCCGCAGGCCAGAACAACCGGCACGTCACGCTTGGTCACGGCGTCCACAAGGTACTGCCCCATGCCGGGATAGACGAACACGACTTCGACCACGACGACGCCGACAACGAGGTAGGCGAGGTTCAGCATGACAACGTTCACGATGGGCGAAATTGCGTTGGGAAAGGCATGCCGCGCAATGACCTGAAACGTGCTCAGGCCCTTGAGTTCGGCCGTTTCGATATAGGCTGATTGCATGAGGTTCAGAATTGCAGCACGGGTCATCCGCATCATCTGCGCAAGGACCACCAGTGTCAGAACGAAGGCAGGCAGCGCAATCGCGTTCAGCTTTTGCCAGAACGACATCGAGTCGTTGATCATCGCAAGCGAGGAAAACCATCCCAGTTTGACCGAGATGTAGTAGATCACGACGTAGCCGATCAGGAACTCGGGGATGGAAACCGTTGTCAGCGTGACGGCGGAAATCAGTTTGTCGGGCCAGCGATTGCGGAACCGGACAGCCAGCAGACCCAGAAAGATCGCAAGCGGGACGGATACGATTGCCGCGACACAAGCCAGGAACAACGTGTTCCCGAGGCGTTTTCCGATGCTCTCGGCAATATCAAGCTTGTTGGTCAGCGATTGGCCAAGGTCGCCCTGAACGATGCCGCCCAGCCATTCAAAATAACGGGTCAGGGCCGGGCGGTTCAGGCCCATTTCTTCGCGAAGGTTGGCCAAGGCCTCGGGGGTTGCGGACTGCCCCAGGACGGCTTGCGCGGCGTCTCCGGGAAGAGCTTCGGTAAGGCCAAAAATCAAGGCCGAAGCGCCGAACAGCAATAGAATTCCCAGCGCGAGGCGCTGGGAAACCAGTTTTATGATAGGATGCATTATCCGATGCCCGTATCAGACGAACCACATTTTGCGGGACATGTTGCCGTTCATCATTTCCTGTGTCGGGTCGCTTTCCCAACCATCCAGTTGGTTGCTGACACCTTCGACAAAATCGTTGAACATCGGGCAAATCAGACCGCCTTCATCACGGACCATGCGGCCCATCTGGCTATAGATGCCCTTGCGTTTCTCGACATCCAGTTCTGCACGAGCCGCGAACAGCAGGTCGTCAAATGCCTGAACTTTGAAACGTGTATCGTTCCAGTCAGCCGTCGACAGATACGCGGTCGAATACATCTGGTCCTGCACCGGACGACCGCCCCAGTAAGAGGCACAGAAGGGCTGTACGTTCCAAACCTCGGACCAGTAGCCGTCATTTGGCTCGCGCTTGATTTCCAGCGGAATTCCAGCCTGGGCCGCCGTCTGTTGGAAAAGGGCTGCGGCATCCACGGCACCCGGGAAGGCACCGTCTGCAACACGAAGAATAATCGGCGAACCGTCATGACCGGACTTCTTGTAGTGCTCGGCGGCTTTTTCCACGCTGAACTCGCGCTGTTCGATTGTCTCGTCAAACAGTGGATAGGCTGCGTTAATCGGCATGTCGTTACCGATCGAGCCATAGCCGCGCAGTACTTTGTCCACTAGATCCGCACGGTTGATGGCATACTTCAGGGCCGTGCGCAGTTCGTTGTTGTCGAACGGTGCGGTATCGCAGTGCATGATAAAGACATAGTGGCCGCGGCCAGCGGTCGAGTGCACGGTCAGATTGGGTGCGCGCCCCAGCAGGTCCGCGACCTTTGGTTCAACACGGTTGATGGCGTGGACCTGACCCGATTGCAATGCAGCGGTACGCGCTGTTGCGTCATTGATAACCACGACTTCAACACTGTCGAAGTTACCAAAATCAGAGTTCCAGTGGTTCTCGTATTTTGTGAACAAGTGGCGCACACCGGGTTCGTCTACTTCCACCTTGTACGGTCCGGTTCCGATACCTGCTCCGGGATTGTCCATGCCGCCATCGGGCTGAATGATCAGGTGGTAGTCGGCCATCAGATACGGAAGGTCAGCGTTTGGCTCGGACAGAGTGACCTGGAAATTGTCGCCATCGGCTTTCATTGACTCGATGCCCTTCATGATACCAAGGGCACCAGACTTGGAGTCTTCGTTCGAGTGGCGCTGCATTGTCTTCAGCACGTCCTCGCTGGTCATGGTTTTGCCGTTGTGGAATTCGACACCCTGACGCAGTTTGAACGTCCAAACCTTGGCATCCGCGCTGCCTTCGACGCTTTCCGCCAGACGCGGTTCGATGGACCCATCGGGTGCAACTTCCACAAGCTGGTCGCCAAACTGTTTGCCGTTCTGGAACGGAACCGAGCTGGCATAGGTCGCGGGATCAAGCGAGTTGGTGGATTCGCCACCCTGAAGGCCAAATTTCAGGTCACCGCCTTTTTTCGGGCCAGCTGCGCGTGCTGCGTCTGCGAACATCGTGCTGGCCACCGCCGCCGAAACACCCAGGGCCGCGGCTTTCCCCATGAATTCGCGGCGAGTCATCTTCCCGGCTGTGACCTGACCGGCCATATGCGTTATTTGTTCATTCATTGAGTGTCTCCCTATTGAGTGGTTCCAGCCCCTTGGGGGGCTTTTTGTTGACGCATGAGTCAACGTTGGCTTATTTCCGCGAACCGGGCAAGGTTATTTCTCCTAAATGCCGAAGGCCGAAGCCTTCGCTTTGTTGCCCGGTGTGCGGCAATTGCTGAGTGGGTGTTCAGATACATTCTGCATTTTCGGGTAGTTTCTGGTCGATTGCGGGCCAAAGCGGCATGATAAGCGTCAATTCATCCACGTATCGCGACAACCAGATCCATGACATTGGTGCCGGTTGGCCCGGTTGTCAGCAGGCCTTGGACTTTTTCCAGGAAAGACCCGCTATCGGCGTTTTGAAGGGCGCGTTCGGCGCCCTCACCCCAGGTTGTCCCTGTTATGATTCCACCCGCCGCATTGGTCGGGCCATCCGTGCCGTCGGTGCCGCCCACAATCACCGCAAGATCCGTTTGTCCCGCGATCTCTTTTGCCAAAGCAAGCGCAAGGGCCTGATTTCTGCCGCCACGTCCCGGGTGATCAGGCAAGACCACGGTCGGTTCTCCGCCAAAGATCATCACGCCCTTTTCCATTCCACGCAGCATGGGCCCAAGACGCGCCGCGACCTGCAAATAGTCGTCGTGCAGGGCCTCATCATTGGTCAAAACTCTCAGCCCCATTGTTTCCGCTGCTTTGACAGCGGCATTGCGGGCATGCGCGTTCGAAGCGACGATCCGGGTGCTGGCGTCAAAGGAATGCTTGTCGGGCAATGCTCCGATCCCGGAACCGATGACGTTCAGATCGTCTCCGGGCACATCCGAAATCGCCAGAACCGTGGCGCGGTCTCCGGCGAAATGGGATAGGAGGCCGCCGCCCTTGATACGCGACAGCTTGCGCCGCTCGGCATTCATTGCGCGGATATCCAGCCCTTTGGACAACAGTTCGCGGTTCAACGCCTCGAGATCCGCCAGCGATGTTCCGGGAAGCAGGTCCTCGGCCAGGGATGACGCGCCGCCCGAGACCAGCAGCAGAACATGTGATCCGGGCCCCATCTGTTCCATGGCCAGGCGCAGTGCCCGTCCGCCCGCCAGGCTGCGGTCGTCCGGAACGGGGTGTGACGCTTCGATCACCTCGACCCCGGCCGGCAGGTCGTGGCCATGCCCGTCTTTGGTGACCACAAGCGTGGGGATGGCGCCGAAATGCTCCAGCGCAGCCCGCGCCATGGCTGCGGCGGGTTTGCCCACGGCCAGAATACGGTCTGGTTTCGGGACATCAGGCAAGGCGGCCAGGGTGGCCTTATACCCGCCGACGGCATCAACACCGGCCTGCCACAACCTGACAGCTTGCTTTTCAATATCCATCAATTCTCCACCCAGATCGTGACCGGCCCGTCATTTACAAGCTCAACCGCCATGTCCGCGCCGAACTGTCCGGTTTCCACCGCGATACCCTGCGCGGCAAGGTGCTCTGCGAAGACCTTGTACAACTGCTCTCCCAACTCGGGCGGGGCTGCGTTTGAAAATCCGGGGCGATTGCCGCTGGAGGTGTTCGCCGCCAGTGTGAACTGGCTGACCACCAAAGCAGATCCTTCAACATCCAGAAGCGAGCGGTTCATCTTGCCGGCGTCATCCTTGAAAATCCGCAGTTTCGCGGTTTTTTCGGCCAGTTTTTCTGCCTGTGCCTTGCTGTCGCCCTGCATGGCGCAGACAAGAATCATGAGCCCGGGACCAGTTTTGCCGATGACGGTGCCTTCGACCGACACTTTGGCCTGTGTCACCCTTTGCAGCAATGCGCGCACTTGGTTCCTCCCCCGAAACGTTGAGCCTGCCTGAGCGATGGTTTAGCCGCGCCAGTCCACAAAGTCACCCAATGCCGCGCGTTCCGTACGGAAGCTGTTTGCAGGATGATCCATATCCGAATAGCCAAAGGAAATTGCGCACAGGATCAACCGGTCATCGGGGATCTGAAAATACTGATGCAAAAAAGGGCTGTACGCCGCCAATGCCGCTTGCGGGATGGTTGCCACGCCCAATGCCTGAGCGGCGAGCGCAAAAGCCGTGACAAAGCCGCCGCAATCCATTGCGCCATAAGGTCCCAGCTCTGCCGGGCTTGAGATGATGGCACAATGTGGTGCGCCAAACAGGGCGAAGTTCTGCATCATTTGCTGCGCCGATCCTTCACGGTCCCCCCGTTCTACGCCAACCGCGCTGTAGAGCGCCCAGCCGCACGTCCGGCGCCGGTCTTGATACACGCCGGAGTAGGAAGCGGGAAAAGGAAGATCGGGGGCTGGCGTGCCGTTCCTGGCTTCGTTTGACATCGCGTCGCGGAACCTGTCGGTTTCGTCTTTGCTGGTGATGACCAATTGCCAAGGTTGCGCATTGCACCAGCTTGGCACTCGCGACGCGCTGGCCACGATCTGTTCGATGTCACCACGTGGCACCGGGTCGGGCCGAAAGGCGCGGCAGGAATGGCGTGCGGTCAGAAGCGTGTTCAGGTCGGCCAGGGTCACGTCGTCTTCTCCTCCGGGGCAGCCGGCGGCAGGATGGGTGAGAAGCCGGGGATGTTCAAGGGGTTCCGCCGCAGAGTTTTCGGCGGAGGAACCCCCGAAGGTCATTGCTGTCCGGTCGCCATCAGGTATCCGATGCCCGCGGCAACCAGCAGGCCAAGCACAACGGCGATCGTGATCTTGATTGCCGACCAGGGGCGTTCTCCCTGAACCCGGCCGGTCCGGCCGTTCACCACGAAACGATAGGTCTGACCGCGATACTTGTACGCCGCCAACCAGACCGGCAGCAGGATATGTTTGAACGTGACATCGCGCACATCGGTGTCCACTGCATGGATGCGTTGCCTGTCGCCCCCAATATCAAAACGCACGTCCTGCTCGATCACGCGGGCCATATATGCGCGTGCTTCGGCATATCCATCTTTCAGCTCGACCGTATAGGCCTCGGCCCGAAAACCGGCGAGGTACTCTGGCTGGTAAGGTTCCAGAGCCGGGAGATCCCAAGGCTCCAGAGCATCCGTGTAAGCCTTGGGCAGGGACCTTGAGGCCAATACCAATACGTCGTCAAAAAATCGCGCCACCCGGCCTGACTTGGGCGTCCAGCGGATCTTGGGAACCTGTTGTTGCACCCGTTTGCCATCCCGCATGACGGTGCGGGTTTCATAGTAGACTATGCCGCGCTCTCCGCGATAGGCCGACTTCGTATCGGCGTCGAAGGTCCAGTAGGGCACATAGATGCCCTGCATCCTGCGGCCCTTGCGGGCATAATCCTTCAACCCGTTCGGCGCGAACCACAGCCGCCCCAGCCAGTCGCTCATGGCTTTGTGGGCGGCGCGCTCGTCCAGCGCAAAGGGCAGAACGCCCTTCGGTTTGATATGCCGGTTTATCCCGGTGCCCGTCACGACCGGGGTTGCACAGAACGGGCATTCCGCAGCATGGGTGTTGGGATCGAATTCAACCTGCGCTGCACAGTTCGGGCAGGACAGAACCCGCGTCTCTTCGATTTCGCTGTCGGGCAGGCGGTCGGCGATGGCAGCGTCGAAATCCAGCTCGCGCAGGCTGGCGCCGCCCCAGGGGCCGGCACCGATCGGTTCGGAATGGCCGCAATGGTCACAGGTCAGAGTGCCGGATTGCGGGTCGAATCGATAATCCGCGCCGCAATTGTCACATGGAAAACGATGTTCCGCAGAACCGGATGGCGGGGCAGGAGGCTGGGTCATAGGTGGTCACTTGTCGAGGGGATAGTGAAGATAGGCCCCGCGCTCGGCTAGGGTGACATAACCGCAGCAAGGGCAGATGAATTGCGGCTGCGGCGCTTTGCGCCCGCCTGTCTTCGAGCGTTTCCGCGATGCGGTCATGCCGATGCCTCACGCCCCGGGCGGCGGAGGCGGCAGGATCGTGAACAGCTGCGCCAGTTCCTGCACCTCACCCGCCTTCTTCCAGCCGTCCTGACCGGGCGTCCACACGTAGGTGTCGCGCGTGATCTCGCCCTCACTGGCCATGCGACCCATCTTGGCCTTCGAGAACGGGCCGCTGGTCTGTCCGTCCACCGCGATATGCCACACATGCTCCACCGGCGGGGGAGGCGGCGGGGCCACATGCGTGGATGGTTGCGGGGCAGCGGGTGCGGGCGCGCCCCACGGGCCTGACGACTGACCCGCTGCCATGTTCGACATCTGGTTCGCCATCGCCATGCCCATTCCCATACCAAGGCCAGCGCCCATGCCGCCGCCACCGCTTGGGTTGCTGGCTGCCGCCGTCATCGCCTCGGCCGCGGAATACTGGGTGAACTTGCCCAAATCCCCCGCCAGCCCCATCGAGGTGCGCTTGTCCAGCGCCGCCTCGACCGCCGGCGGCAGTGAGATGTTTTCGATGTAGAATTCCGGCATTTCCAGCCCATAACCGTCGAGCACGGGCGAGACCTCGGCCGCGATCAGCTTGCCCAGATCGGCGGTGTTTGCAGCCATGTCCAGAACCGGGATGCCCGAGCCCGCGATCACCCGGCTGAATTCCTGCACGATGATGTTGCGGATTTGAAAGCTGATCTCGTCCATCGTGAATTCACCGTCGGTGCCCACGATCTCGACCAGAAATTTGGCCGGGTCCTTCACCCGGATCGTGTAGGTGCCATAGGCGCGGATCCGGGTCGGGCCGAATTCGGGATCGCGCAGCATGATCGGGTTCTTGGTGCCCCATTTCAGATCGTTGAACCGGGTCGTGTTGACGAAATAGATCTCGGACTTGAACGGCGACTGGAACCCGTGATCCCAATGTTGCAGCGTCGTCATGATCGGCATGTTGTTGGTTTCAAGCATGTAGAGGCCCGGCGTGAACACGTCGGCCAGCTGGCCTTCGTGCACGAATACGGCCGCCTGGCCCTCGCGCACGGTCAGCTTGGCGCCATACTTGATCTCGTGGCCCTCACGTTCGAACCGCCAGACCATCGTGTCACGGGTGTCGTCCACCCAATGAATGACATCAATGAATTCTCCGGTCAGAAAATCGAATATTCCCATTTGGGTTCTCCTGTCCTTGGGGTCAGAGCGACTGCCCCATCAATTCATGTGCGATAATTCGTACAATGGGTCGCGCTTCATCAACGTCTACGCCGGGCTGCAACCGTGGGTCGTACAACATCGTCAGCAGCTTTTCGTCGTGACTGGTCAGCAGGGCAAATTCGTCATCATCGTTGAAAATCGAAGGTCGCGCTGCCGGGCTGTCATTAGATAAACCAAGACCCTGAGCAATTTCTTCGTGAATGCAGCTTTGGCGGCCCAGATCCGTCAATTCCGCCCGAATGAGGGACACGGCACGTACGTATCTGTGTGGTGATGAAGTCGTCGCCGATGCAAACACCAGACAGTCGAAATTAGCACGTGGATTGGCCACCAGATTCAGCGAGTCCTGACTGATATTCGGGATCAGCTGCTTCAGGCGGGACACGACATAGGCGCTGTCATCCTTGCCTGCAAAAAAGACATGGAAATTGGCGTTGCGGGAGACAACGGAAACCGGATGATCGGTCAATCTGGCCAGTCGGGTTGCAAAGGACCGCACCTGATCTGCATCTTTCTGCCGTGCAGAGGGAAGCACGGAGGGCCCGAACTCGGTCTGTATGCGGACAGAGCCGGACCATCGGCTGAGTTGCCCATCCGTCTGACGCGAGCCAACCGCGACGCTTTGCGTCGGATATTCGCTGTAGAACGCAATCGCTTCGAAATTCCGCGCCAAATCGTCGGCATCATAGGGGGTGTCCGGGCCACCCCCATCGGTGCGCAACAGCCCCCGCACCAGCAAATCCCGTTCAACCCGCTGATAAAAACGCGCCAGATCCTGACTTGCGGCCGACGGCGGCACATAGGCATTGGCTGCCGCGGGGGCGGGTGTCGGGCGAGGTTGCGGAACAACGGATGACGTCAGCGTCTCGTCGCAATTGGCCAGAGCCAAAAGCGACACCATCCCCAAGGTCCCTTTCAAGTAAACGAAGGCCCGCACGCCGATCCCGCCCTTAGCCGGGAACCGCCGTACCGGCAGTGTCGCCGGTTCCGTCGCGGCGCGCTTTGGCGGCCGCCAAAGTGTCGCGCAGTTCCTTTTCCATCTTCTGCAACTCAGCTTCGGCTGCGGCGCGTTTGGCCTTGCCTTCGTCCGCAATGGCAAGGCTTTCGTTGATGGTGCCAATCAGGTCGGCATTGGCCTGCTTGACCGCTTCGATGTCGAACACGCCACGCTCCATCTCTTGGCGGATCATCTTGTTCGATTCGCGCAGGTTGGCTGCATTCGAAGTCAAAAGCTCGTTCGTCAGATCGTTGGCATCCCGCACCGCAGCGGCGGCTTCGGCACTGCGTTGTATCGTAACCGCCTGGGCCAACTGCGTTTCCCACAGCGGTACCGTGTTCACCAGTGTCGAGTTGATCTTGGTGACCAGCGATTTGTCGTTTTCCTGAACCAAACGGATCGATGGCAGGGACTGCATCGTGACCTGTCGTGTCAATTTCAGGTCATGAACCCGGCGTTCAAGGTCGTCACGCGCCGCGCGCATGTCACGCAGCTCCTGTGCCTTCATCACTTGCTGATCTTCCGGAGCGGCCTGAACTTCGGCTTCCTTTTCAGGGATGTCGTGGCTGTCCAGCTCGGTCAGCTTCTCTTCGCCCGCAGCGATGTACAGCGCCAGTTCGTCATAAAAGCCCAAGGTCTTCTCATAAAGCAGATCCAGAGATTTGATATCCTTGAGCAGCGTATGCTCATGCCCCAGAAGATCGTCGGTAATGCGATCGATCTGGCCTTGAACCTCTTCGTATTGCGCTGTGAATTTTGCAAACGGTGCAGCCCTGCCCAACAGTTTCTCCCACCAGCTGCGCTCGCGCCGCACGTCAAGTTCACTGACCGAGAAACCGCGGATTGTGGTCACGATATTGCGCAGGCTGTCTCCGGCCGGGCCGACATCCTTGTTGCGCACATCCGCAAGCATGGCCTGGCTGATTTCCTGCAGCTCGGCCTGAGCGGACGAGCCAAACGCGACAATCGAATTGGTGTTGTCCATGTCGATTTCATTCATCCGCTTGCGAATTTCGGCGCTGACGGGTTCGTCGGCTTCCTCCAACGACACGACTTCGGCTTGCGGTTCGGGTAGGGCAACTGCGGTGACTTCCTGTACCAGAGTCTCGGCCTGAACTGCCTTGTTCTTGATCTCATCGGACATGGGTATGTTCCTCGCTCAAATATGGCCGGTCAGTCCAGCCGGACGCCTTCGCGCTGCAATCTTTCACGCAACACGTCGATTTCGACCGTCAGATCACTGCGGTCATCCAATAGCATTTTCCGCGTACGCGCGGCAAAATTCTGTTCCAGATCGTCCAGAAGGGCGGAATAGCCGGCCAGTGCCTGCGCGTCGCGGGTGCGCGCATAGACATCAGCAAATTTGACAGTCGCATCACGCGCGCCCTGTAGATACACAGTCAGATATTTTCTGGCACCGGCCAGATCGCGGGGGTCTTCCTCGACCGTGCGGAACAGGTCACGTGCGGTGTCCTGAAATCGCTCGACCCGGGCTTCGATACGTCGATCGCCAGCGCGTTTTATGGCATCCGTCATTTCCGACAAGTGTTTCTCGGCATCATCGACCACGCGCGCCACGCGGTCTTGCTGAAAGGTGTCGACTCCCTCCATGCCCTTGTTCTTCATCGGATCAAGCCCGAATGAGACAGAATGCAGAACGGTCGCTGCAACACCAAACAGCACGGGGGCCAACAGACTAACCTGCGCTGCCGCTTCAGCGTCCAGAAACTCGGACCTGTAAGACGCAAGGCCAGCACCAAGGCCGGTGAGAACACTGGC
The DNA here is from genome assembly GCF_056540885.1 of Ruegeria sp. AL12. Lineage (NCBI taxonomy): Bacteria > Pseudomonadati > Pseudomonadota > Alphaproteobacteria > Rhodobacterales > Roseobacteraceae > Ruegeria > Ruegeria sp. AL12. The sequence goes on from NZ_JBQFXN010000001.1 coordinate 144,813, forward strand.
AAATATCTTCCGCGGAAAAGCAGGGCGTCGGGCGGTTTTGCGGGCATTGTACGCGGCCTCAGCTCTCAGACCTTCTCGCAGCAAGAATGCGGCCGCCGTCAGAAAACCAGCGGCGACCAGCCCCAGTGTCATACCAATCGCGCCGTCGTTCAGGGACAGAAACACCAAAGGAATGGCGGGTAGAAACAGAATATTCGCACGTGCGCCAGCGGGCTCGACCCGTGCGCCGTCAAACTGACCCCTCGGCAGTGGGGCGTTTTCCGATTCATCTCCCTGTGGGCTGTATTTGCCGCCGAACCGCTTTGCCATGGCTTAAAGACCTCCGAGCAAACCAGTGCAGACGCCAAACAACAGCACCAACAGCACAGCGTAGGCCAGTTTTTGCACTCCGCTTCCGGACATCACGCCCCCCAAATAGCAGCTTTCACTGAAAATTTAGGGTATGCGCGGGCTTAGCGCTAGGGGGAAGGTTGCCGAACCCACATCACTTACGGGGATTCTTGCCGATCTGAGGTCGTTTTCTTTTGGGCCGCGACGGGCGTTTGGGCGGGTTGCCGGGTTTGTCTTCGGCGTCCAGCCCCAGCTGGTCCCGCATGACCCGGCGACGGACTTCTTCGACCTCGCCCTGTTTCAACGTCCCAAGCTGGAAGGGGCCGTAGGACACGCGCAACAGACGATTCACGGTAAAACCAATATCTTCCATCGCGCGGCGGATTTCGCGGTTCTTGCCTTCGCGCAAACCGATCGTCAGCCAGGCATTTGCGCCCTGCTGGCGATCCAATGAGACGGTCATTGGCTGGAACCGTTCTCCCTCGATTACCAGCCCCTTGCGCAGCGGTTCGAAATCTTCGTCCTTCGGGCGACCGTTCACCCGTACGCGGTACTTCCGCAACCAGCCGGTCGAGGGCAGTTCCAGCTTGCGCTTGATGCCGCCATCGTTGGTCAACAGCAGCAATCCTTCGGAATTCAGATCCAACCGACCGACGCTCATTACCCGTGGCATGTCGTCGGGCAGCTTGTCGAATATGGTCTCTCGTCCTTTTTCGTCGCGGGTTGTCGTCACCAACCCGGCGGGCTTGTGATACAGCCACAGACGCGATGGTTCCGGTTCCGAGACCGGCCTGCCGTCGACTGCGATCTTGTCTTTCGCGGTCACGTTCAGGGCGGGGCTGTCGATGGTCTTGCCATTCACTGCCACGCGGCCCGCTTCTATCATGCGTTCAGCCTCGCGCCGGGATGCTACGCCGGCGCGGGCCAGGACTTTGGCGATCCGATCGCCGGGGGGTGGGGTCTTGTTCATGTCAGGGCCATACCGCATCCCGGGCGCTTGCGAAAGGCGGGTTTCTGCGGCAGTCAGGGGGCATGGTGTTCAAATCGCATATGCAACAGGCCCTGGCCGAGGCGCGCGCAGCCGCTGACCGCGGCGAGGTGCCCGTGGGGGCCGTTGTCGTCGGACCGGACGGAACGGTCGTGGCCGCGGCCGGGAACCGGACGCGCGAGTTGAATGACCCCACGGCCCATGCGGAAATCATGGCCTTGCGTGCAGCCTGTGCGCAGGCGGGCTCTGAACGGCTGCCGGATCACGATCTCTACGTCACGTTGGAGCCTTGCGCGATGTGCGCCGCGGCCTTGGCGGCCGCGCGCATCCGGCGGATCTATTACGGTGCGGCAGACCCCAAATCCGGGGGCGTGGCGCATGGCGCGCGCGTGTTTTCGCATGCACAGGCGCATCACGTGCCCGAAGTCTATGACGGGATTGCAGGCGAAGAGGCTGCCGCGCTTTTGAAGGCCTTCTTCGAAGCGCGCCGCCAGGACAAGCCGTGCTGACGCGCTGCGCTGTCGTCAGACGGCGATGGCTTTCATAACCTCAGGTTCGATCACGTCGACCCCGGGCAACCCGTCGATCAATGCCTGTGCGGATTGTTCCAGAATGGGGAACGTCTTGTAGTGACATGGGATGACCGTCTTGAAGTCAAAGTACCGTTTCGCGGCATAGGCGGCGGCTTTCATATCCATGGTGAAATGCCCGCCGGCCGAAAGGATGCCGATATCGGGCTTGTAGTAATCCCCCATCCAATCCATGTCCGCCATGATGTCGGTATCGCCCGAAACATAGAGCATACGCCCCTCGGCCGCGATCATGAAGCCGACCTCACTGCCGCCGGTGCGCAGACCATCCGGTGTTGAAAAAGTTGAGCTGTGAGAGGCCGGAACCATTGTCACCTTGACGCCGTTCAGGTCGACGGTGCCGCCTTTGTTGAAACCGATGGTCTCGATTCCTTCCGCTTCGCTCCAGTATCCCATCAGGTCATACTGTCCGACAACGGGGATTTTCAGGTGTTTGGCCAGCGGCAGAATATCAACCACGTGGTCGAAATGCGTGTGGGTCAGAAGGATATGACTCGCACCATCCAGCGCTGCATCATGCTGATTTTCTGGCAAGACCGGGTTGCCGGTCAGCCACGGGTCGATCAACAGAACCTGCCCCTGAGTTTCAATGCGAAAACTGCCATGGCCCAGCCAGATAATGTTCATTCCGGTTTTCCTCCCATAAGGTCTCTTGGCAGCAGCCTAGCATCGGCTATGTAAAATTCCATGGACTGGATTCGAGAAATTGATGGCTATTGCGAACGCGTGTCGGCGGACTATTGGGCCGAGCCGATCAATGCGATCACGAACGCTGCTTTTCTGATTGCCGCATGGATCATGTGGCGGCGCGTGCGCGATCAGGACATGCCGCTGGCCAAGGGTCTGGTCGTGATTTTGGCCATGATCGGGGTCGGAAGCTATCTGTTTCACACCCATGCCCGGGTTTGGGCTGCTTTGGCGGATGTGGCGCCGATCCTGCTGTTCATATTGGTCTATATATTTGCGGTGAACCGCGACATCTGTCGCATGTCGTCCGGAATGGCGATCTGCGGTACGATTCTGTTTCTTCCCTATGCGGCGGCCGTTGCGCCCCTGTTCCAGCTTGTGCCGGGGCTTGGTGGGTCGGCGGCTTATGCGCCGGTCCCTTTGTTGATCCTGATCTACGCGTTCCTGCTGCGGGGCAATGATCCGAACTTGGCCAGAGGGATGACGCTCGGGGCCCTGATCCTGATTCTATCGATCACGTTCCGTGCGCTGGATTTGCCTATTTGCGGACAATGGCCAATGGGGACGCATTTCATGTGGCACATCCTGAATGCCATAATGCTGGGATGGATGATCGAGGTGTATCGCGCAGCTCTTGTCAGGGGCCGTTTCTGCAAAGGCCCGGCGTCTTGAGGCGCGGGAGGATCGCTTGTGTCCTCCGAGCCTCGTGACAAGGAGGTCAACGAAACCGCCGTGGTCCGATTCTAGTTCTGAAAGGCTGCGGCCAGATGGTCGGGCAGATCAAATTCGTTCAACACCCGAGCGCGGCCTTCGGGCGACATCTTGCGGGCGGTTTTTTCAACGATGCTCTGGATTTTCTCGGCCGAGTGTTTTGCGGCAAAGGGCTGGAAATACCATTTCAGAAACACAAAGCAGATCACGTCTTCCAACGCCTGCACTTCCGCGTCCCGCTTGATGCCCTGTTTGCGCAACATGCGCCCTGCGGCCTCGACCTGTTCTGAATCGTAACCTTCGCGGGTCATCAACCCCATGACCACGTCGGCATGGTGTTCGCCCTGCGCCTTGCGCCATGACAGATATCCAACCCGGCCTTCGGGATATTCACTGCGGGCAAGTTTCCAACGTTCCACATGCTGCCCGCGCGCGGCGATTTGAAGGGCGTCAGAAGCGTCCGGAAACAGGCGGCCCAGCTCGGCACTCATGCGTTCGCCATACAACAGCGCCGCGGGGCGGCCCTCGTCTTGGTTGGGGTCATTTGCATTGGCTGCGTCGATTGCGTCCAGAACCGCTTGTTTTTGCGCGCTCATCATCTGCTCCACTGGCTTGCCTGAACTACGAAACCTTGGCGCAGTTCTGTTCTGTATTCGACGTCATGCTAGCGGCTTACTCTGGGATGTGCATCCTCGAAAATGCAAAACAGCCGGGTCAGAGAGGGGATATCTGACCCGGCTTGGACCTGCGCGTTACTTGGCAGGTTTGACCTGATCCTGCGTGACCGGTTCCGTGATAGGGGACGGGAAGGTCAACGTGCGTGTCAGGTTGCTTGTGTCGATACCCAAAGCCATGGCCGGTGCGGCCAAAATCGTGGCGGACAAGACTGCGGCTGTAATCAGGGGTTTCATGTTTTTTCTCCGGTTTGCGTTATGTCGCATAAATAAAATGAACAGTACAGTTTAGTTTTCAAGATCGATAATGAACTACTCGGTTTACTTTTTTGCATACCAGTCATTCAGTTTTGAATAGCCTCAGAAAAGGGGGGAGTTCCAAACTCGGACCTGCCCAAGGCAGCCCGGTCTTGCGACTGCCGCTACAGACGGGTAAACGCCCCCTAACATAGATGAGGGAAGCCGATGTCGATTGACCAAAGCACCGCCGCCAAAGTGGCCAAACTGGCCCGGATCAAGGTCGAGGATGACGCGCTGCCGGCGCTGGCATCCGAGTTCAACACCATCCTTGGGTTCATCGAACAGCTGAACGAAGTGGATGTGGAAGGTGTCGAGCCGATGGTTTCGGTCACACCCATGCGCCTCAAGCGTCGTCAGGACGAAGTCACCGATGGCAATCAGCAGGACAAGGTTCTGGCCAACGCCCCCGACGCCCGCGAAGGGTTCTTCGCAGTCCCCAAAGTGGTGGAGTAAGACATGAGCGATCTGAACAAAATGGGCCTGGCCGAGGCCCGCGACGCGTTGCGAGCCGGCGACGTCACGTCGGTTGAGCTGACGGAAGCCTGCTTGAAAGCCATTGATGAAGCAGATGCGCTGAACGCATTCGTCCACAAGACGCCCGAGATCGCGATGGAGCGCGCCAAGGCTGCGGATGAACGGATCAAGGGCGGGGACGCACCGTCAATGTGTGGCCTGCCGATCGGCATCAAGGACCTGTTCTGCACCAAGGGCGTGCCTTCACAAGCCGCGTCGGGCATTCTTGAAGGCTTCAAGCCGGAATACGAATCCACCGTCTCTCAGCAACTGGCTGACGCAGGCGCAGTCATGCTGGGCAAGCTGAACATGGACGAATTCGCCATGGGTTCGTCCAACGAAACATCGGTCTATGGCAACGCGGTCAGCCCGTGGCGTCGTGGCAACGATGATGCGCAGCTGACGCCGGGCGGTTCGTCGGGCGGATCTGCGGCCGCCGTTGCTGCCGATCTGTGCCTTGCAGCAACGGGTACCGATACCGGCGGTTCCATCCGGCAGCCCGCGGCTTTTGTCGGGATCACCGGCATCAAGCCGACCTATGGTCGTTGCTCGCGCTGGGGCATTGTGGCGTTTGCGTCCTCGCTGGATCAGGCCGGTCCGATGACCAAGAATGTCCGCGACGCCGCGATCATGCTGGAAACCATGTGCGGCCATGACGCCAAGGATTCGACCAGTGCGGATCTGGCCGTTCCGAATTTCGAAGCGATGCTGACTGGCGACATCAAGGGCAAGAAGATCGGTATCCCCAAGGAATACCGCATGGACGGCATGCCCGCCGAGATCGAAAAGCTCTGGGCCGATGGTGCCGCGATGCTGAAGGATGCGGGGGCCGAGATCGTCGATATCTCGCTGCCGCACACCAAATATGCGCTGCCGGCCTACTATGTGATCGCCCCGGCCGAGGCGTCTTCGAACCTCGCCCGCTATGACGGTGTCCGCTATGGGCATCGTGCACAGCTGGCGCAGGGGGATGGCATCACCGAGATGTACGAAAAGACCCGCGCCGAGGGCTTTGGCCACGAAGTGCAGCGCCGGGTCATGGTCGGCACCTATGTTCTGTCGGCTGGATTCTACGACGCCTATTACAATCGTGCCCGCAAGGTGCGCACGTTGATCAAGAAAGACTTCGAAGACGTGTTCGCGGCCGGTGTCGACGCCATCCTGACCCCGGCAACCCCATCGGCGGCCTTCGGTCTGGGCGAAATGACCGAAGCAGATCCTGTTCAAATGTATTTGAACGATGTGTTTACCGTGACCGTGAACCTGGCCGGACTGCCCGGTATCTCGGTCCCCGCAGGGCTGGACACACAAGGTCTTCCGCTGGGATTGCAGCTGATCGGGCGTCCTTGGGAAGAAGGCGACCTGCTCAATACCGCCTATGCGCTGGAAAACGCGGCCGGTTTTGTGGCCAAGCCCGGGAAATGGTGGTAAGCCTCGGGCAACTGAAGCACTAGACACGGAGCCAAACAATGCGCGTTTTGCTTTTGGTCCCCGCTCTTGCACTGGCAGCTGCGTGCACGGATGTCGCGCCGCTGACCAGCACGGGTTTCAACACGCCTGAATACCAGGCCCAGCGCGAGGCTCAATTGGCAGGTCAGGGCGTGGCCGGCAACCCTCTGCTGGCCCCGGTCGACGTTTCACAACAACCGCTGGGCGCCCCGGCTACGGCGGCTGTTGCCACGGGTGAAAACGCGGACATCGCCAACCAGGCCGCGGCGGCATTGGCCAGCACGTCTGGCCAAAACCCAGCCGCGGCGGTTCCCGTGGCGAACACTGGCGCGATTTCGGATGAACAGGATTTTGCCGCCGTGTCCGAGCGCCGCAGCATCGAATCCGACGCCGCCCGGATCGAGCAGAACCGCCAGACGTATGAACTCGTGGCCCCGACGGCAGTGCCCGAGCGCACGGCGAGCGGCCAGACAAACATTGTGCAATACGCGCTGAGCACGTCCAATCCGGTAGGTGTGCAACTTTACAGCCGGTCCGGTTTCAACCTTCAGGCCAAGGCTCAGAGGAACTGCGCGCAATTCCCATCCCCTGATCAGGCTCAGATCGAGTTTCTGTCCAATGGCGGCCCCCAGCGCGACCGCAAAGGTCTGGACCCGGATGGGGATGGCTATGCGTGTGGCTGGGACCCGAGCCCGTTCCGCAGTGCCGTCAGCAACTGACCCCCTGAACCCGATCTGGCATCCGTCACCCAATTTTGGTGAGCGCCGAGATGGTCTGACACCATCCTTGATCGTGATCCATTACACGGCGATGGACAGCGCTCAGACGGCTTTGGATCGTCTGTGCGACCCAAAGGCCGAGGTCTCGGCCCATTACCTGATCGGCAATGATGGCACGCTGTGGCAGATGGTGCGCGAAGAAGACCGGGCTTGGCACGCGGGTGCCGGAGAATGGCACGGTCAGACCGACATCAACTCGCGTTCCATAGGCATCGAGCTGGACAACGCTGGCAAGCATCCGTTCCCTGAACCCCAGATGCACCGGCTGGAACAGCTGTTGCGCCAGATAATGCACCGTTGGGCCATCTTGCCAAACGGTGTCATCGGCCATTCGGACATGGCGCCCGGGCGCAAATTTGACCCCGGTCCGCGATTTGACTGGTTGCGGCTCGAGCGCAACTTGCTGGCCGCGCCCCGTGGATATGCCGCTGGTCCGCAAACTGCATCAAAGGGCCAGTTCCGAAGCCTGGCTCGGGCCGCCGGTTTCAGCGCTAATGCGGACGATGATACACTGTTGCATTCCGTCCGCCTTCGATACCGCCCATGGGGCAGGGGGCCTTTGCAGCAAGCCGACCTTGCACCGCTGATCCCGCACTCCTGATCCGCCCTTCATCTGGCTGAAAATATCCCGGGGTTGAATTGGCCGCAGGCCAAGAAGGGGCTGGCCCCTTCTCTGAACCATCCACCCTTGACGCCGCCGACCGCAGAGCCTACCCAACCCACGCGCGGAGGGCCGGATGGCCGCTGGGGTCGCAAGGCCCGAGAGGAAAGTCCGGACTCCACAAGACAACGGTGCCGGGTAACGCCCGGGCGGGGCAACCCGACGGAAAGCGCCACAGAAATCAGACCGCCCGGAACCTTGGTTCAGGGTAAGGGTGAAACGGTGGGGTAAGAGCCCACCGCGCCCCTGGCAACAGGGGCGGCACGGCAAGCCCCACCGGGAGCAATGCCAAATAGGGTCCCCGCGCGGGCCGGTCGGCGCAAGCCGATACCGCCGCTAGGCACGTCTTGGCCGAGAGGGACCGGGTTGGCAGCTTGAGCCGCGCAGCAATGCACGGCCTAGAGGAATGGTCATCGAAGGGGGCGACCCCGGAACAAGATCCGGCTTACAGGCCCTCCGCGCGTATCCGCCTATCCTCCGGGAGGTGTGTAGGAACCGGTCAGCGCCGCCGCTTTCTCGGTTATCGACGTGAACTCGTCCGCGGTCCAGGCGCGAACGGTTTCGATGTTCGTCACTGCACCCGACGCGGCGACAGCCATGCCAACGGCCACGGCGTCTGTCCCATCTGGGGCTTCGCTGATCACAACCACGTCGTTGCTGCCGGTCGTCATGTAAAAGGACAGCAGCCTGCCGCCTACTTTTTCCAGCAGAGCCTTCACCGGACCGGTACGGTTCTCGGGCTTTTGCAACATGCCTTTGACACCGGCTTGTGAGTAAGATGCGTAAGTAATGAAAATGGGCATTGATACCTCCTGTTGCGTCAAATCGTTTTTGGGTCTTCAAGTCAGCCGACCCCGGGGCCGTTCAAAATCAGTGGCCGGAAAACAACGGCGCCGTGATGAACCAAAGGCCAGCGCCAATCAGCGCAAAACCTGTTACCGGCACAAGCCACCGGGCCCCGGGCAAAAGTTTTTCCAGCGCGACATAGGCGGCAATTCCAACAATCCAGTAGAGGTTCATGATCCCTCCGACGAAAAGCAGCAGCATCAGTGCCCAGCAGCACCCCAGACAATACGTGCCGTGCAGGATACCGGTGCGGAATGCACCGAATGTTCCGGGCCGGTTGTGATTGGCCAGGAAACGTGCGGGGCTCTGACAGTGGCGCAGGCATGCGTTTTTCAAAGCTGAAAACTGATAGGCGCCAGCCGCCAGCAGAACGCTTCCTGCGAAGACACCCGAACTGATTGTCATCATCGGTCCGTCGGACAACCCGATTTGTTCCAACCCCCATTGCAATGCGGTTGCAATCAGGCTGAACGCCCCCCAGGCCACCAGATAGCCGGATAAAAACCACAGGCTGAACGCAACCGTCCGATGCGTTTCAGGCCCTGTCCGCTTGACCGCGATAAACAGAAGAACGGCAGGCGCAGCGCTTGGAGTCATCATGGCGATCATCATGATCCACCACATCAGAAAGATCAGCAAGGCATAGCTTGCGCTCCACGCTGCTGCCGGGCCCATTTGCATGGGGTCGCCGACCGGGCCGGCCATCCGGGTCATCTCGACCGCGGACATGTTCATCCCGACGCCGGCTATCGTGTACCAGGTTGCACCGAGGATGATCAGAAGGACACTTCCCAGAACAATCGCGCTGTCCTGTCTCAGCAACCACTCAACCGTCCCGCCCTGGGGCGATGCGTTCTGTTTGGTCATGGGTGTTCTCTGCTTATGCGCCCAAGACGCCATGGCCCGAGATGTTCAGATGCGCCAGATGAGCATGGGTTGCGTCAAAGGTCAGCTGGATCTGACCACCCGTCGTAGTCGCACTGCCTGATGCCGCTTCGGCATGGCGGTATTCAAAGCCGTTTGGCAACTGTATCGACGCGCGGTGAGGCGCGCCCGATACGATATGAGGGATCGGATTGACCTCAACATCAAAAACTCCGGCAACTTTGGCGTATCCGCTGCGTTCTTCGCGGTTCCAGTCCAGTTCAATCGGAACAAACAGAGTTTCATGTTTCAAAGGCGCCATGGCGCTGAAGACATACCAGAACGTGGCCATTTCATCCGTATCCTGACCGGTCATGATCGCTTGCAACGCGGCACGCTGTTCAGCTGTTGCACTTTCATCAATGATCAGCTGCATCTGACCGTTGCCCTCATGAATTGGTCCCGGCCAATGATAGACCCCTGCCGCCCGAAGACCGCCCAGATCAGTGTCACCGTAGTGACCGCTTTGAATGTCAAAGACCACAACCGCCTCGCAATTGCCGTGTGACGGCAGTACGCTGAACTGACACGGGCAACCGAAGTTGCAATTGCAATTGGCCAGTTCTTCGGCCTGAATAGCCCATTCTGTCATGATAGCCCCCCAAGAAAAGTCGCATAAAACAGCTCTGCTCGTTGCAGGTTGACCCCATTCACGCTGCCTCGGCCTTCGAGCCTGAATTCGGCTTCTTGGATGGGCGAACCTATCACGAATCCGTGATATGTACAAACAAGACCGCAAATTAAATGCCTTCTTTGGGCTTTATCATGTGCCGGGCTATGGGCCGGTCGCGTTCAGGTTGAGCACGGTATTCGGGATTGCATTCGGCTGTTAGACTTTCGGAACCAATTTGAAGATATGGGAGGTTGATTATGAGCTTTATGAAAACACTGGCGTCCGTGGCCATTGGTTTTGCTGCGGCCAAGGGCATGGAAAAATATCAGAAGATGGGCGGCATGGCTGGGCTGCAAGACATGATGCAAGGCGCCGGCGGTGGTTTTGGCGCGGATCAGCTGGGCAAAATGGCAGAACAATTTGGCCTGCCCGGTGGCGCGTCAGGCTTGCAGGACATGATGAGCAAGATGGGGGTTGGCGGCAGCACAGCCGGAGCCGCTGGTTTGGGTGGGTTGTTGAACGCCATGCAAGGGGCCGCCAAAACTGCCAATCAACACACAGGTGACATGATGGAAACCGTGTTCGGCGGCACGCCCGCGGGTGCAGCGATGGAAGAGCAGGCAAAACTCATGCTGCGCGCAATGATTCAGGCTGCCAAGGCAGATGGCGAACTGGACGAACAGGAAAAAGAAATCATCCTGGGTGAATTGGGCGATGATGTCAGCGAGGAAGAGCGCGCGTTCGTGCAAGAGCAGCTGAACGCACCGATTGACGTCATGGGGTTGGCGGCTGATTCTGGTGCGCCGCTCAAGACGCAGATCTATGCAACTTCCCTGGCTGCGATCCGTCTGGACAACGCGCGCGAGGCATCTTACCTGCGGCAATTGTCCACCGCTCTGGGTCTTTCCGACGCGGATAGAGACCAGATTCACACGTATATGGGCGCGCCAACCCTGCCTAGTTGAACCTGCACGAGATTCCTGTGCCTGTATCATCCGATTGGCCTTGACATAGGCGGTGCAGCGCGTAAAAGCGCACGCTCATAGGAATTCAACCGAAAGGCCCCTGCCTTTTCGGACGCAGGAGATAACCATGGCGAAGCCGACGACAATCAAGATCCGTCTGAACTCGACCGCGGGCACGGGCCACTTCTATGTGACCAAGAAGAACGCGCGCACCATGACTGAGAAAATGACCATTCGTAAATACGACCCGGTCGTTCGCAAGCATGTCGAGTACAAGGAAGGCAAGATCAAGTAATCTGCCATTCCATTTGGAATTCCGAAAAAGGGCTCTGTTGTACAGAGCCCTTTTTCAGTTCCGGTTTCCTGATTTCAGCGGATGGCAAGCTGCGGCAGTCCGTTGCAGTGGCGCATCAGCATTTGGGACAATCGCATCCCCTGCGGCTTGCTTTTTGTGGGAACCTGCAAGTACGCTTCAGCAAACCGCCACAAAATGTTGACCGCCATGAAAAAAATCTTGTTATCCACAATTGCCGTTCTGACCCTAGCGGCCTGTGAAGACCCGTTTAACCGCGAAGGTGTCGGGTTTACTGGAATCGATGGCGAACCGCGCACGATTTCGGACGTACCCGGTGCCGTCGCCTTTCTGCCGGACGCGACCAACGTTCCGGCAGAGTTGGCGGAACTGCGGACAGTCACGCTTTTGAGTGATGAGGTTGAGCCGTCCAAGGTGGCTTCGGTTGCAATAGACAATGGCGGGCAGACGCCAAACACGGCTGTTCAACTGCAAGGAAGCGACACAAACTTGTTCCTCAGCACTGTCAGTGTCAACGGCACCTTGTTTGGTGTGCTGCGCACGAGTTCGAACAGTGTGAAGGTCGACAATTCGATCGGTGTAGGCTTTGCGGAAGAAACAGAGCGTTTTACCGGCTGTCTGCCAGCTGGCGGTGTATTCCGCAAAGGAACCTCCGAGAAAAGTTCCGGCTTTGCCATCCCGCTGAACTGTAGCTGAACCCGATTACGTTCCAGTATCTCAAAGCCCCGCCTCGACGGCGGGGTTTTTCATTTCCGGGCAAAAGAAATCCGTCGCGCAAAAGAAAAGGGCCGGTCGTGGACCGGCCCTGAACCAATTCGGTTGTCGGCAAGGCCTATTCTTGCTGACCCATGAACATCAGCAGGAACTGGAACATGTTCAGGAACGAGATATACAGGCTCAGCGCGCCGTCGAAGGCGGCTTTGTCCAGCCATTCCTGATCGCCATGTGCAGCGTGGGCGACGTAAGTGTTCTTGATGTCCTGCGTATAGAACGCGGTCAGACCGGCAAAGATCAGGATGCCGATGGCCGAGATGGCCAGCATCATCACGCCGGATTGCAGGAACAGGTTGATGATCATCGCAACCAGCAGACCGATCACACCCATCATCAGGAAAGTGCCCATTCCGCTGAGGTTCCGCTTTGTGGTGTAGCCATACAGGCTGAGGCCAGCAAAGGCGATCGACGTCACCAGGAAGGTCTGGGTAATCGAGTAGGGCGTGAAGACCAGAAAGATCGAGCTCATCGAGATGCCCATCACGGCGGCAAAGACGAAGAAGCCAAGCTGAACTGTCGCGGCTGAGCCACGGCGCATCAGGGCACCCCATCCAAACAAGATGAAGGCCAGCGGAGCGAACATTACCACCCATTTCAGCGGCGACAGGAACAGCGCGCCGCCCAAGCTCGTCAGATAGCGGTCAGCGCCGATCTGAGCAACCGCGTTGCTTGGATCGCTGGTTACTGCCAGACCGGCAATAGCCCATGCCGCCAGTGCCGTGATCAGCATGCCGACGGACATGGTGCCGTAGACTTTGTTCATGTGGGCGCGCAGGCCCTGATCAATCTCGGCGGCGCGCGCGCCGGATGCCGTCCGGATCGTGTCGAATTGTGCCATCAAAGGGTCTCCCTAGTCGTCAAGTTAGAGCGCCCCGGCAGAGCGGGGCGGTTTTCCATCTAAATATCGGCAACAAGGGGCTGTGTTTCAAGAGATTCCGGGCGAAAACCGACTAAAACACGCAACAAAAATGCCAACAGGCGACTCAAGGTCGCCCATCGCCACAAAAATATGAGAGTCACAGTCACCTTTTCCAGAATTGAGGTGCATCCCAGAAAAAGCGTTTTGCTTCTGCGGATGCTTCCTCGCGGGTGACTCCGATATCGTCCAGCACGGCGGCATCCAGTTGTGCCAGCTTTCGCCGCTGTCTGGACAGTTCGAACGCTTGAGAGATCAGGGACACCAGGGAGCGTTTGGCCGGTTTGCAGGGATTATGGATTGCGAGTTGCGTCATAACTTGTCCTTTCTGTATTCTCGATGGTTTTACTGGCTGATATCAATTTCCTTGATTGATATGGGCGAGTGTGACACATTTTAAAAACGAATATTTTTGATGGAACGCATAAGGAATCGTGAAGATGCGAAATCTGGACATTACAACCCTGCGGTCTTTCGTGGCGGTGGCGGATCAGGGCGGTGTGACCCGCGCCGCCGGATTTCTGCACCTGACGCAGTCTGCGGTGTCCATGCAACTCAAGCGGCTGGAGGAGCTGCTGGGCCTGGAGTTGCTGGACCGAAGCGGCAGGACAATTGCCCTGACCGCATCCGGTGAGCAGCTGCTGGCCTACGCGCGCCGCATGGTTGCCCTGAATGACGAGGTAATCTCAAAACTCACCGATCAGGCCTTTGAGGGCGAAGTGGTTCTGGGCGTTCCCCATGACATCGTCTACCCTGTGATCCCCCGGGTCCTGCAACGGTTCAACGCCGATTTTCCCCGAGTCAGGGTGCAGTTGGTGTCGTCCTATTCACTGCAATTGAAAGACATGTACAAGCGAGGCGAATGTGATGTGATCCTGACGACCGAACCGTCTTCGGCCGATGGCGCAGAGACCATCGCAGAGCTGCCGCTGCGCTGGATCGGCGCGCCGGGCGGATCCGCATGGCGCAAGCGCCCGTTGCCTCTGGCGCTGGGGCGGCGCTGCTTGTTCAGACCGCAGGTCATATCAGCGCTGGATGCGGCCGGAATACCGTGGGAGCTGTCCGTGGAAACCGAAAACGACCGTACCATAGAAGCCACGGTCAGTGCCGATCTTGCGGTTCACGCAATGCTGGACGGAACCGAGGCCGCACATCTTGAACAGATCGACTCGGGTGGGGCTCTGCCGGATTTACCTGCGCATATGATCAACCTCTACGGTGGCGAGCATGGCCGGGATGCGGTTGTCGAAGCTCTGGCACAGTTGGTGCGTCAGAACTTCAGATTGCTGGGCGGTACCCAGTTGCGGGCCGTGGTCGGATGACCGCGATCAGGGCGTGATCACGATCTTGCCCGTTGATTTTCGCTCTTTCAGCAACTGCATTGCATGCGCGACATCTTCAAGTGGCAGGACGTGACTGATGTGCGGTTTTATCCTGCCCTCTGAATGCCACTTGAACAGGGTGTCAAAACTGTTGCGCACAGTTTCGGGGCGGAATTTCAGATAGCCGCCGATATACACCCCGATCACGGTCAGGTTTTTGACCAGCAGATGATTGGTCGGAATCTGCGGGATGTCGCCCCCGGCGAATCCGATGGGCAGCAAACGCCCTTCGGGATTGGTGGCCCTGAACGCGGCCTTGAACACATCCCCGCCGATGACGTCATAGACGACATCCGCGCCACCCAGCGATTTGACCCGCTCGCGCAGGTCTTCGGAAGCATCGATCAGATGATCGGCACCAGCGGCACGGGCAACGGCAAGCTTGTTCTCGCCGCGCGCCTGCGCGATGACCGTGGCGCCCATGAGTTTGCCGATTTCGACGGCAGTCAGGCCGACGCCTCCCGCTGCGCCGGTGACCAGAAGGGTTTCACCCGGTTGCAGGCGTGCCCTGTGATCCAGGGCCATGTGACTGGTGGCATAAGCGATCTGGATGGCGGCGGCGTCTTCGAATCCGGTGTCGTCCGGCAGCACGATCGCACGATCCGCGTCGAATACACCGTACTCGGCCAACCCACCCTGACCGGAATAGACTGCGATCCGGTCGCCTGGGCTGAGCGTTGAAACGCCGGGCCCGACTGTCTCCACGATACCGGCGATCTCCATGCCCAGGGTGAATGGGGCAGGTGGCGTGTCCTGATAGGCCCCCGTCTGCATCAGCAGATCGGCGAAATTCAGGCCGCAAGCTTTTATCGCGACCCGCACCTGACCTTCGCCCGGCTCGGGTATTTTCACGTCACAAAGCTGGGCAGACGCCCCGTCGGATGGAATGCAATAGGCCCGCATATTGTTCCTCAAGAGTTTCCGACATAGGCGCGTGTGCCGCCAGAAAAGTCAATCCGTTTGCTGCGCGGGCGCAAAAGGCAACCGATTTTGAAGGAGGATTCAGTTGCAGGAATACGGTTTTGTAGAGACTTGGGGTAATACTCTGTAAAGGCTTGGGGTAATACAACCACAAATCCCTGTCAGGGGCATTCGACTCAACCAGCTTGAAAAAAATTTCAAAACCGGCATTATAAACAATCAGTGCTGTAAACGGGGGGCGGTACAGTCCGTATTAGGGAGCGGTTAAGGGGAGCTCTCTAAAACTGCGATATCGGACGTCGCAAAATCCCGTGCAGATGTTTGTGTAGTATAGGAGAATACCAATGACTCATCACGTCGATGTCCATGTGGGCAAGCGCGTTCGGCATCGCCGCTGGCTGATTGGGATGACCCAGCAGCAGTTGGCGCAGCAAGTTGGTATCAAGTTTCAGCAAATCCAGAAATATGAGACCGGTGCCAACCGAATCAGCGCATCCCGCCTGTGGGACATCGCCGAGGCGCTGGATGTTCCGGTCAGCTTTTTCTTCGAAGGTCTGGAAGAAGCCCAGAAAGGCGATGCGGACAAGAAATCCGTCCCTGCCGACCTGATGGGTGACAAAGAAGCTTTGGATCTGGTGCGCTCTTACTATGCGATTCCGGAAAACCAGCGTCGCCGCCTGTTCGAGTTGGCGCGGGTTCTCAGCGACGTTGCCTGACTGACTTGACTTTGTCGCGGATTGCTCGCACCTCAGGGCCATGCAACCGACGACACAGAGCGATATCGAAATTGCCGAAGAAATGGCCGAAGCTGCGCGTGAGGCCATACTCCCCTTTTTTCGTCAAACAAATCTGGAAACCACGAACAAGCTGGCCGATGGGTTCGACCCGGTCACAGTGGCGGATCGTGCCGCTGAACAGGCGATGCGGGACGTTCTGGCGCGGCGGCGCCCGGATGACGGTGTGCTGGGCGAGGAGTTCGGTGCACATACGGGCACCAGTGGCCGCACCTGGGTACTGGACCCCATAGATGGGACCCGCGGGTTTATCAGCGGCACGCCAACCTGGGGTGTTCTGATTGCGCTGAGCGATCAGGACGGGCCTTTTATGGGTGTAATCGATCAGCCGTATATCGGAGAGCGCTTTGTCGGATCGTCTTCCGGTGCTCACATGACCGGTCCGCAGGGCACCAGAAGAATGCGAACGCGCGATACCAGAGCGCTGGATCAGGCGACCTTGTTTACCACGTTCCCCGAAGTTGGAACCCCGAAGGACCGCGCAGGGTTTCAGGCGGTGTCCGAGCAGGTTCAGCTGACGCGCTATGGAATGGATTGCTATGCCTATGCGCTTCTGGCCGCCGGGCAGGCGGATTTGGTGATCGAGGCGGGCTTGAACTCCTATGATATCCAAGCACCGATTGCCGTTATTCAGGCGGCCGGTGGTATCGTGACCGATTGGCAGGGCGGCCCCGCACATCAAGGCGGCCGGGCGCTGGCTGCGGCAAACGCTGAGCTTCACGCCGCAGCGCTTGAGATACTCCGCCACTTCTGAATTCTGTTGCCCGGCGCATCAAAGGCAACTACACCGGTGATGGCCGGTTCTTGCGCCCGTTTTCCACCGGCCGACGCACTTCTTGCATGAGACGGGTAGATGCAGGAGCGCGATATGACGGAAACCCTACTCAAGAATGCTGATCTGATCCTGACGATGGACGAGTCCCGGCAGGAATTGTCCAAGGCCGATATTTTGGTCCGCGACGGGCAGATTGCCCGGATCGGGCAGCGACTGGAAACACAGGGCGAGGTGCATGATGTTTCGGGCTGTCTGGTGACGCCCGGCCTGGTGAATACCCACCACCATCTTTATCAAACCCTGACACGGGCGGTGCCGGGCGGGCAGGATGCGTTGCTGTTTGGTTGGCTGCAAACGCTCTATCCGATCTGGTCGCGTTTCGGGCCGGAGGAAATGTTCACCTCGGCCCAGATCGGTTTGGCCGAACTGGCGCTGTCGGGGTGCACGCTCAGTTCCGATCACCTTTACCTCTATCCCAACGGCGCGCGGCTTGAGGATACGATCGCGGCCGCGTCCGAGCTGGGGATGCGGTTTCATCCGACACGCGGCGCGATGAGCATCGGCGAGACCGACGGGGGCCTGCCGCCGGACCATCTGGTGGAAAAAGAGGCCGCAATTCTGGACGACATGGTACGTGTCGTGGATGCGTTTCACGACCCGTCGGAGGGGTCCATGTGCCGCGTTGGCCTTGCCCCGTGTTCACCGTTTTCCGTCAGCCGGGATCTGATGCGCGATGCGGCGTTGCTGGCGCGGGACAAGGGCGTGATGCTGCATACCCATCTGGCCGAGAATGATGAGGATATCGCCTATTCGCAGGCGCAATTCGGCTGCCGCCCGGGGCAATATGCCGAGGAATTGGGCTGGACCGGCCCGGATGTCTGGCACGCCCATTGCGTCAAGCTGGACGGGGCCGAGATTGATCTGTTCTCGCGCTCGGAAACAGGCGTGGCCCATTGCCCCTGTTCAAATTGCCGCCTCGGATCGGGTATCGCATCGGTGCGGGCGATGCGCGATGCGGGTGTCAAGGTCGGCCTCGGCGCCGATGGATCGGCCAGCAATGACAATGGCAACCTGATGCTTGAGGCGCGCCAGGCCATGTTGCTGCAACGGGTCGCCAATGGTGCAGATGCCATGTCGGCCCGCGAAGCGCTCGAGATCGCGACGCGCGGCGGCGCGGATGTGTTGGGACGTCCCGATTGTGGACGGCTGATGCCCGGAAAACGTGCCGATATTGCGGTGTGGGATACCCGCGGCATCGAAAGCGCGGGCAGTTGGGATCCGGCGGCGCTGCTTCTGGCGGGGCCGATGTCTGTGAAACACCTGTTCGTCGAAGGCCGCCAGATCGTACGTGACGGGCACATAACGACCATCGACCTGCCCCGCGTGATCGAACGCCAGAACACGCTTGCCCGGGCGTTGCAGGCCTAAGTCGCCTGCTGTCCGCCGATCCAGACCTCTGCCACGGCGCGATCATCGCCCATCATGATGGTTGGGAAGATCGCTTCCCAAACATCTTCTGCATGGGCTTCGCGCTGGGCGATGGCGGGGGTCGAGGCGAGGTCGATCACGACCAGATCCGCCTCCATTCCCTGAGCGATGTTTCCGATGCAGTCGTCCATGCGCAGGCTCCGGGCGGATCCGACCGTGCCCAACCACAGCAATTGCGCCGGATGCAGGGGACGGCCGCGCAATTGGCCGATCTCATAGGCGGCGGCCATGGTGCGCAGCATCGAAAAGCTGGACCCGCCGCCGGTATCCGTGGCCAGACCGATCCGGTGGCCATCATGGATCAGCCCGTTCATGTCAAACAATCCCGATCCGATGAAGGTGTTCGACGTGGGGCAATGGATCAAAGAGGCATCGACTTCGCGCAGCCGATCCCGCTCCCGGTCTTCCAGATGGATGACATGGCCATACAGGCCGTTCTGGCCCAACAGGCCGAATTTCTCGTAGGTATCCAGATAATCCCTTGCTTCAGGGAACAGGGATCGAACCCATTCGATTTCATCCGTTTGCTCGCTCAGGTGCGTTTGCATAAGACAATGGGGATGCTCGGCCCAAAGCGCGCCCATGGCCTCGAGCTGTTCCGGGGTCGAGGTCGGTGAAAAGCGCGGCGTGATCGCATAGGACAAGCGGTCGACGCGATGCCATTTTTCCAGCAGGGCGGCGGATTGGTCGTAAGCCGTCTGCGCAGTGTCGCGCAGCCCTTCGGGCGCGTTCCGGTCCATGCAGGTCTTGCCGGCGACGACGCGCTGCCCACGCTGTTGCGCCGAGGTGAAAAAGGCATCCACGCTTTCAGGGTGAATCGTGCAAAAACTGCACATGGTCGTGGTGCCGTGGGCGGTCGTCAGGTCCAGATACCGGTTGGCGATCTCGGTCGCATAGTCGAAATCGCCGAACTTCATCTCTTCCGGGAAGGTGTAGGTGTTCAGCCAGTCGATCAGCCGTTTGCCCCAGCTGGCGATCATCGCCGTCTGTGGATAATGCACATGCGGATCGACGAACCCAGCCATGATCAGGCGCGTTCCGTGATCCTTCGTGACTGCGTCAGGATGGGCTTGTTTCAGCGCATCGGCGGTGCCGACCTCTGCAATTCGCCCGTGTTCGATCACGACCGCTTCGTCCAGCCGGGTCGCCTCGGTCGGCTCTCCGTCGAAGGGTGATCCTGTGAAACTCAGAACACGCCCCTTCAAAAGCGTCTTTTGCGCCATTTTCCCTGTTCTCCACCTGTTTGGAACCGCACACCAGCATAGGCGGACGAAAGAAGTGGGTAAATCGGCGCATTGTCATTGTTTTCCGGTAGCTGCTTCTTCTATTTAGGGGCAAATCGCAAAAAAGGGGCAGAGCATGACGACGGGCAGAGACGAAGCCGGACACGATCAGCCCCGGGATGAAGACGCCTATGCGTTGGACCCCAAGGCAGTTGCGGCGATCCTGTACGCGGTGGATATAGACGACCGCGACAAGCTGGTTGAGTTGATGGAGCCGCTGCACTCGGCGGACATTGCCGACCTTCTTGAACAGATCAATCCGTTTGACCGGGCGCGCCTGATCCGCCTGTACGACAAAGAGTTTGACGGCGACATCCTGTCTGAACTAGATGAATCGGTTCGTGAAGAGGTGATCTCGGTTCTGAACCCGGATGTTCTGGCCGAAGCCGTGCGCGAGATGGAAAGCGACGATGTCGTTGACCTGCTGGAAGACCTTGAGGAACCGCAGCAGGAAACCATTCTGGACGCATTGGAGGATTCCGAAAGGATCGCAGCCGAGCAGGCATTGTCCTACCCCGAGAACTCGGCCGGTCGTCTCATGCAGCGCGAAGTCGTCATGGCGCCCGAACATTGGAGCGTTGGGCAAGCCATCGACTTCATGCGCGCCAATGATGATTTGCCCGAGCAGTTCTATCACGTCGTTCTGGTCGATCCGCGCCTGAAACCGGTTGCTCAGGTGACGTTGGGCAAGCTTATGGCGGCGCGTCGTGAAGTGCCGCTGATTGATCTGGCAGAAGAAGAGTTTCATATCATCCCCGTCGATCAGGATGAGGAAGACGTGGCTTATGCCTTCAACCAATATCACCTGATCTCGGCCCCGGTGGTGGATGCGGATGGCCGTTTGGTCGGTGTCATCACTATTGACGACGCGATGGTCGTTCTGGATGAAGAGCATGAAGAGGATATCCTGCGTCTAGCCGGTGTTGGCGACGAAAGCTCGCTGTCTGACAGCGTGGCGGCGACCAGCCGGCGAAGGTTGCCCTGGTTGGCGGTGAATCTGTGCACAGCGATCTGTGCCTCTTTGGTGATTTCGCAATTCGAGGCTGCGATTGATCAACTGGTTGCTCTGGCAATCCTGATGCCCATTGTCGCGTCGATGGGCGGTAACGCGGGCACGCAGTCGCTGACGGTGGCCGTGCGTGCGCTGGCGACGCGCGACCTGACCAATGCAAACGTTATGCGAGTGATCCGACGGGAATTGCTGGTTGGCATGCTCAACGGGCTCTGCTTTGCCATCGTGTTGGGGACCGTGGGGATGCTGTGGTTCGATTCCCCGCTGCTGGGTGTCGTGATCGGGGCGGCCTTGGTCGTGAATATGATCATCGCCGGGTTCGCAGGTACGGTAGTACCTGTCTTGCTGGACCGCTTGGGCATCGACCCTGCGCTGGCATCGGGAACCTTTGTGACAACCACGACGGATGTCATGGGTTTCTTCATATTTCTTGGGCTTGCCAGCGTGGTGCTACTGTGACCGATCTGACCGACATCAAAGCCGCAGCGCGCAAAGCGGCCTTTGCCCGCCGCAAGGCCGCGTTTGATGCCCGCCTGCCGGGTGCAGCCGGGCGCTTGTCCGAGGTTCTGGCAGGACATCGCGGCGTGCCCCTGTCAGGATACATGCCGATCCGAACCGAGATCGACCCGGTGCCCGCGATGGCCGAAGCATCGGCTTATGGCCCGGTGGGCGTGCCTGTCATCCAGGCAGCCGGTCAGCCGCTGAAATTCTCTCGCTGGGCGCCGGACTGTGTGCTCAAGGATGGCCCGTTTGGTGCAAAAGTGCCCCAGGTGGATGATTACTTCGACCCCGAAATTCTGATCGTTCCACTGGTCGCCTTCGACGCAAATGGTGGCCGCCTGGGGTATGGCGGCGGGTTTTATGACCGAACGCTGGAAGGCTTGCGCGCCAAACGCCCGACGCTTGCCATCGGTTTTGCTTTTGATGCGCAAGAGGCTGCGGACCTGCCGCTTGAGCCAACCGACCAACCGCTGGACATGGTTGTCACGGAAAGCCGCGTGCTGACCTTCTAGCTGCTACTGTTCGAAATGGCTGCGCAAGTAATCCCAGGCATCCACCTCGGTGCCGTCCTTCAGGATGCAGACGCCATAGACACTGCCGTCTTCGTTTTTGCGAAGCTGGTAGGTCCCGTCGTTTTCAATGCAAAAGGTCGCGGCGGGGTTGGGCATGGATGTCTTGGTGCCTTCGGCAGCGGCAGCAGTTGCCGCCAAAAGGCAGCCGGTCAGAACAATTGACGACTTCACGAAGAATTCCTTCTGTATTCAAGAGGCGTATCGAAACATTGCCACGGCAGAATTTGATTTCAACCCCCAAGTCTGCCGTTAATTTCACGCTTCCGCCTTGTTATTGCCCAGTACAGCCCCTACGACCCGGATCATGAGGATTCTGTTTCTTGGTGATGTCATGGGGCGCGCGGGCCGCGCTGCCGTTCAGCAGCATTTGCCGCGCCTGCGCGACGAATGGCGGCTGGATTTTGTCGTGGTCAATGGCGAAAACGCGTCGAACGGCATGGGGCTGAGCGGAGATCACGCCAGGCTGTTGCTCGACGCCGGAGCGGATTGCCTGACGCTGGGCGATCATGCTTTCGACCAGAAAGACATGCTGCAATTCATCGAGAAGGAACAGCGCATCATACGGCCTGTGAATTTCGCCAAAGGCGCGCCTGGGCGGGGTCATCGGCTGTTCACGGCGCCGGGTGGGCGCAAGGTTCTGGTGGTTCAGGTGCTGGGTCAGGTCTTTATGAAACGCCCGTTCGACGATCCGTTCTCGGCTATCGAACCGATCCTGAAATCCCATCCCAGAGGCGGGCAGGCGCAGGCGATCATCGTGGACATGCATTGCGAGGCCACGTCCGAGAAGATGGCGATGGGGCACTACTGCGACAAACGTGCAAGCCTTGTGGTGGGAACGCATACTCATGTCCCGACGGCTGATTCCCAGATTCTGCCGGGCGGCACCGCGTATTTGACCGATGCCGGCATGTGCGGAGATTACGATTCGGTCATCGGCATGGACAAGCAGGAGCCCATGCGACGGTTCATCACCGGTATGCCCAAGGCGCGCTTTACTCCTGCAAACGGCGAGGCCACACTAAGCGGCGTGTTCGTGGAAACCGATGATCGTGACGGACAGGCCAAAACCGTGCGCATGGTGCGCGTCGGAGGGCGCCTGGAACAAGCCGGGCCCGAATAGTCATCGTCAGGCTTGCTCTGTCGGGCGCAATGCGTGAAACTGCATGTCATCAGGCGCTTGGGCCCGGGTTCGGACAGAATACCACGAATGAATTTCCTTTCACTGACAGACACCGGAAGCGCAGTTCTGGCGCTGGTCATAGTTGCGGGCATGTTCATCATGTTCCTGCGCGAGGTTTATCCGACCGAGGTCGTGGCCATTGGTGGTGTTTCACTGATGCTTGTGACCGGCATTCTGCCCTATCAAAATGCGCTTGCAGTTCTGTCCAACCCGGCACCCTGGACGATTGCCGCGATGTTCATCATCATGGGCGCTTTGGTGCGGACCGGAGCCTTGGACTCGTTCACATCGACCGCGCAGAAGCAGGCTCAGGTGAATCCGCGTATCGCCATCGCTTTGCTCATGGGGTTTGTTGTGCTGGCCTCGGCGGTGGTTTCGAATACGCCAGTGGTCGTGGTGATGATACCGGTCTTTGTGCAAATCGCCCGCACCCTGAATGTTCCCGCGTCCAAATTGCTGATTCCGCTGAGTTATGCGGCCATTCTGGGCGGCACGCTGACATTGATCGGCACGTCCACCAACCTGCTGGTCGATGGTGTGGCCCGCGCGCAGGGGATGAAACCTTTTACGATTTTCGAAGTCACACCGCTGGGGATCGCGCTGGTGATCTATGGCATGATCTATTTGCGGTTCATCGCGCCCAAACTGTTGCCCGAGCGGGACAGCATGGCGTCGCTGCTCAGTGATCGGTCCAAGATGAAGTTCTTTACCGAGGCCGTCATTCCGCCGGATAGCAACCTGATCGGGCGCGAAGTGACCGGCGTGCAGTTGTTCAAACGCCCCGGCGTGCGCCTGATCGATGTCATCCGGGGGGATGAGTCGTTGCGGCGCAACCTGAAAGGCGTCGAACTTAAGGTTGGCGACCGGGT
Source organism: Ruegeria sp. AL12 (assembly GCF_056540885.1). NCBI lineage: Bacteria > Pseudomonadati > Pseudomonadota > Alphaproteobacteria > Rhodobacterales > Roseobacteraceae > Ruegeria > Ruegeria sp. AL12. The sequence goes on from NZ_JBQFXN010000001.1 coordinate 168,623, forward strand.
GGTTCTACGAACCGAGATGACCGAACTTCTGAGCCTTCAGCGCAACAGGGAACTCAAACGTGTGGATCAGGTATCGGCCGTTGAAACCAAGACGGTTGAGGTGTTGATCACGCCCGGATGCCGTCTGGTGGGTCGGACCCTTGGGATGATGCGGCTTCGGCGTCGTTATGGTGTTTACGTGCTGGCGGTGCACCGTCGCAACCAGAATATCGGCCGTCAGCTGGATGACTTGGTGGTCAGGGTTGGGGATACGCTGCTTTTGGAAGGTGCCCCGGCGGATATCCAGCGGCTGGCGGCGGAAATGGACATGGTGGACGTCACCCAGCCATCGGCTCGTGCCTTCCGTCGCAGCCATGCACCGATAGCGATTGGGGCTCTTGTCGGGATTGTTGCCCTTGCCGCGCTGGGCATTGCGCCCATCCTGTTGTTGTCGATCGTGGCCTGCGCCGTGGTTCTGCTGACCCGCTGTATCGATGCGGATGAGGCGTTTTCTTTTGTGGAAGGTCGCCTGTTGGCGTTGATCTTCGCGATGCTGGGCATAGGGGCTGCGCTGGACAGTTCGGGCGCGGTTTCTCTGATCGTCGAGGCCGTTGCGCCGGGGCTCAGTGTCTTGCCACCATTCCTTATTATCTGGGCGATTTACCTGCTGACCTCGGTGCTGACGGAACTGGTTTCCAACAACGCCGTGGCGGTTGTGGTCACCCCGATCGCCATCGGTCTGGCGCAGGCGGTCGGAATAGATCCGCGTCCGCTGGTCGTCGCGGTCATGGTGGCGGCCTCGGCATCTTTTGCTACTCCGATCGGATACCAGACGAACATGATGGTCTATGGCCCCGGGGGCTACAGGTTCACCGACTTCATGAAGGTCGGTGTGCCGCTGAACCTGACGGTCGGATTGTTGGCGTCTCTGCTGATCCCGTTGATCTGGCCGTTATGACATCGGCACAGATTTGCCGCTTTATCCGCGGCGTACTTGTAAATGTCGGATGAACAGCAATCTTTTGTAGAAATATTACTTTAAGGGGTACTGCCATGCTGACACTCGGCCGCACCATGTTTCCTGCGGTTGCTTTCGCCACCGTGTTGAGCGGCGCATCGCTTGCCGGAACCGTCGAAGGAACTGCAACCTACCGAGAGCGTATTGCGCTTCCGCCTGACACGACCTTGTTCGTCGAGCTTCAGGATATCTCATTGGCGGATGCGCCGGCCGAAACGCTTGCCGCGCAGAGATATGCCCTGACCGGTGTGCCGGCGCAGTTCGAACTGACCTATGATGACGCATTGATTCAGGACGGGCGCAGATACGCCGTGCGTGCTTCGGTCATGCAGGGGCAAAAGCTGTTGTTCACCACCGATACCGTTTATCCGGTACTGACACATGGGGCCGAGAATTCTGCTGACCTGCTGATGATACAGGTGCAACACCAAGGTGCCGCGATGCTGGAAAACACCGAATGGGTCGCTTCGGGCCTCAATGGTGCGGCTGTCGAGACAGAGAAACGACCTGAACTTGCTTTTGGGCAGGGCGGGGCATTTTCAGGCAGCGGCGGTTGCAACCGGTTCAGTGGCCAGGCCGAGATTTCTGACAATCGGATCGCGTTCCCGGACAATATGGCTGCAACGCTCATGGCTTGTCCACCCCCGCTGGATGAGGTCGAGCGGCAGTTTCTTAAGGCGATGCAAAGTGTCACGACCTTCGCAATGCAAGGCAACGCGCTGGCCTTGCTGGATGCTCAGGGTGAGCCGGTGATCAAAATGATGCGCAAGTAATAGGGCAGGGCCGTCACGCGATGGCCCTCGATCGCCCGGCGTTGCGACCCGAAAAGATGCAGCCGCCCAAGAAAGTTCCCTCAAGCGCGTTGTAGCCGTGATAGCCACCGCCACCGAACCCGGCGACTTCGCCGGCTGCGAACAGGCCCGGCACAACCTGACCATCGGTGCCAATCATCTGACTGTCCAGATTGGTCTGCAAACCGCCCAGTGTCTTGCGGGTCAGCACGTGCAGCTTGACCGCGATCAGCGGGCCATTCCTGGGGTCCAGGAACTTGTGCGGTTTGGCGGTGCGGATCAGCTTGTCGCCGCGATAGTTGCGCGCCGCCAGGATCGCCATCATCTGCGCATCTTTTGAGAACGGATTGTCCACCTGTGAATCCCGTGCTTCGATCTGGGCGCGCAGATGCGCCTCGTCGATCAGACCCCCGCCCAGATGGTTCATGCCGCTCACCAGTTCGGTCAGCGTGTTGGCCACGACGAAATCCTCGCCGTGTTCCTTGAACGCCTCGACCGGTGCAGTTGCCTTGGAACCGGACAGAATGCGCTGACGGATCACCTCTTTCCAGCTGCCCGAGGTGAAATCGGGGTTCTGTTCGGACCCGGACAGAGCGAATTCCTTCTTGATGACCTTTTGGGTCAGAACAAACCAGCTGTATTCGTATCCAGTTTTCAGGATTTCCTTCAACGTTCCCAGCGTATCGAATCCCGGCAGGCAGGGCGGTTCCAGACGGTTTCCCTTGGCGTCGAACCACATTGAACTGGGGCCGGGCAGAATGCGAATGCCATGGGCGGGCCAGATCGGATCCCAGTTGCACACACCTTCGGTGTAATGCCACATACGGTCGCCGTTGATGACATGGCCACCGGCCTTTTCGCTGATGGCGATCATCCGACCATCCACATGGAAGGGCACACCCGCCACCATGTCCTTGGGCGGTTCGCCCAGGCGGTCGCGGGGCCAATTCTGGCGCACCATTTCGAAATTGCCACCAATCCCGCCCGAGGTGACGACGACCGAGGGTGCATAGACCTCGAACTCGCCCACCTCGTCACGGTTGGTCTTGGCGCCGCGCGGGGCCGCGTCATCGGCCAGAACCTCGCCCGAGACGCCCTTGGCCTCGCCGTTCTGCATGATGATATGGCTGACCTGATGGCGGAACTTCAGCTGGATCAGACCGGCGCTGACATGGGCGCGGACCCGGCGGATGAAGTGCTCCAGCACGCCGGGTCCGGTGCCCCAGGTGATGTGAAAGCGCGGGGCGGAATTGCCATGCCCGTTTGCATAAGACCCGCCACGTTCAGCCCAGCCCACGACCGGAAACCAGCGCAGGCCCATGTCATGCAGCCAGGGGCGCATTTCACCGGCGGCGAACTCGACATAGGCCTCGGCCCATTTGCGGGGCCAGGTGTCTTCTTCGCGGTCAAACTGTGCGCTTCCCATCCAGTCGCGCAACGCCAGATCGTGGCTGTCGCGGATACCCATGCGGCGTTGTTCAGGCGTGTCGACCATGAACAGGCCACCCAGGCTCCAGAAGGCCTGACCGCCCAGAAAACCTTCTGGTTCCTGATCGAGTATTATTACCTTTTTGCCTCGGTCGCCCAGTTCGGCTGCGGCGGCCAATCCGGCCAGACCAGCACCGATTACGATCGCATCAGCAGTGTTGTTTGTCATAACGGTCCTTTCAGCGCCTGCGGAACCAGACAAGAAACGGCAGAACCACGGCGTACATCGTAATGCCATAAACCGCCGAGGGCAGGGCCAGCGGGCTGAACCCGCTTTCGGTATTCGTGATCAGCGCCGCCAGTGTAATGCCCAGCGTGGAGTTTTGAATTCCGGTTTCGATCGAGATCGTCTTGCACTCATTCCAGGACAGGTTTGATATCCGCGCCAGCCCCAACCCGATGAACAGCAGGGCGATATTCAAAGAAATCAAGCCTGCGCCCATGATGCCAAGATTGTCGACGAACAATTGCCAGTTCCCGGCCAGTGCCGCGGCAACGATCAGCACGAACAAAACGGTCGCGAGCGTCGACAATCCCGGCTCTACGCGGTTTGCAAACCCTGTTGCAAAGTTGCGAACTCCGACCCCGATGCCCACGGGAAGCGTTGTTATCAGAAACAATGCAACAGCCAGCCCGGTGATCGAAACCTCGGGGGCTTCGTCGCCCATGAAATGCGCGATCGACCACGCGGCCAGTATTGGCACGGTCACCATCGACAAAAGGCTGATCACGGCGGTCAGGCTGACCGAAAGCGCGACATCGGCTTTGGCGAGCTTGGAGAGGATGTTGCTGGTTACGCCGCCCGGGCAAAAACTGAGCAGCATGAAACCAACCGCGATCTCGGGGGGCAATGCTAAGATTGTGACCGTCACGAAGGCCGCGACTGGCAAGAGAACAATCTGGCTTGCCGCCCCTATGGCAAAGGCGCGTCGTCGGCTCAGGACACGACGGAAGTCTGCCACTTCCAGCCCGATGCCCAGAGACAACATGATAATGGCAAGCGACACCGGCAAGCCGACATTCAAAAGCAAATCCAAGGACAACTCCTCCCAAAGTTGCGTCAGATCAGCCTATGCGAGGGGGCAAGGCGCAGGCAACCGCGCCGTTGGGTCATTCGTATCGTCGGACGAACCGGCGCAGGATCTCGCCCGGCTGTGTGACATCGGCCGAATGGCAGTGATCGATTAGTTTTTGCGCGTCTTCAGGCGGGAAATAGCCGTGGTTCTTGTAGATATTGATGCGCTGTTCAAAATCCCTAGCGTCGGCTTCGGGGTGGAACTGCGTGGCGTATACGTTCTGCCCCCAACGGATCATCTGGAACGGGCAGGGGTCTGACGCGACAAGGTGCACGCATCCCTCTGGCAGAGCCTGAACCGCTTCCTTGTGGCCAACGAAAGCGTCGAAGGTGGGTTCCAACCCGGCGGTCAACGGATCCCGCTGCCCTTCCGGGGTCAAATGGCACGTGGATGGCCCAACGGGTTCGCCATACCGCGCCTTGCTGACGTCGCCGCCCAGATACGCCGCCAGAATGCCAAGGCCATAGCAGCAGCCCATGAACGGGTGATCTTGCGCGATGATCTGCGGCATCAACCCCATGATCGCAGCCTCGATCCGGGCATCCAGCGGGGATTTGGTCGCCGGGTCGTCACTGACGCATCCCGGTCCGCCGCCTACGATGACACCGGCATAGTCCGTGACATCCAACCCTTCTGGCAGGTCGTCGCAATCCAAACGAATGCGATGCGTCTGTTCAGGAGACAACCCGCTCCGGTTCAGGATCGAGGCATATTCGGCGTCGGACGCATCTGTTTCGGGGCGCAGTTGCAGGATCAAAAACGGTTTCATGCGCAGCCTTTACCCGTCACAGCGGCCAGAATACAAGGATGGCGGGAACAGAAACGGCTATGATCAGCAATTCCAGCGGCAATCCCATGCGCCAGTAATCTCCGAATCGATAGCCTCCGGGACCCAGAACCAGCGTGTTGTTCTTGTGCCCGATGGGGGTCAGGAACGCAGCCGAGGCCGCAACGGCCACGGTCATCAGGAACGGGTCGGGTGACACCTCAAGCGTGCGTGCCATTTGTATCCCGACCGGCGCGGCGACAATGGCGGTGGCGGTGTTGTTCAACACGTCCGACAAAGTCATCGTGACAACCATCAATACGGTCAGAATGGCCCAGGCGGGCAGACCATCGGTCAGCTGGATCAGGGCGTTTGCGATCAGTTCGGTGCCGCCCGAGGTCTCCAAGGCGCTGCCCAGCGGGATCATAGACCCCAGCAGTACGACCACCGGCCATTCGATGTGATTGTAAATGTCGGTGATCGGCATGATCTTGGTCAGCACATAAGCAATCACGACCAGCCCCAAAGCAATGGGCAAATAGATCAGACCAACACTGGCGGCCAGAACGGCAGCGGCAAACAGACCGATGGCCAGCCATGCCTTGTCATTTGCAGTGACGTTCAGCCCGCGTCCGGCAAGGGGCAGGCAGCCCAGCCAATCCGTGACATCTGCTGCCCGGTCGCGCGGGCAGAGCAGCAGCAGGATGTCACCGGGTTCAACCTCGGTCTTGCGAACCTGCTCGGTGATCCTGCGCCCCTGGCGAGAGATGCCCATCAGAACGGTGCTTTGCCGCCAGGCCAGCCCAAGCCCTTGTGCCGTGCGACCTGTGATGCGCGCGCTTTCCGGCACGACAACTTCGATCACTTCCAGCCCGTCACCCTCGGCCGTCAGCAACTCCTGCCGGCGCGTGTCCGAGAAGTCGAGATTGAGCGCCGCGCGGAACTCGTCCAGCGCCTCGGGTCGGGCTTCCAGAACCAGCGCGTCACCTTCCTGCAAAACGGCGTGCGCCGACCGGCCATAGCGACGCTTGCCATCCCGGATCAAACCGATGATGGCCACGTCTGATTTCTCGGCCACCTCATAAAGTTCACTGACCCGTTTGCCGATATGGGCGGATTCCGGGGGAACGGTCAGCTCGGCGATGTATTCGGCCAAGGTTTCCGATGTCTCGGCCTGCGGTCCGCGATCGGGGATCAGGCGCCAGCCCACCAGTGCGACAAAGGCAAGACCGGTGATTGCGGCCAGCCCACCGACCGGGGCAAAATCGAACATGTGAAACGGCTCGCCCAGTGTTTCGGCCCGGATCGACGCGATGATGATGTTCGGGGGGGTCCCGATCAGCGTCGCCATCCCGCCGAGAATGGTGGCAAAGCTCAGCGGCATCAGCGACAGGCCCACCGATCGTCCGGCCTTGCGTGCGGTCTGGATGTCCACGGGCATCAGCAGCGCCAGCGCCGCCACGTTGTTCATGAAGGCCGACAGAACCGCGCCGATCCCGCCCATCAGGGCGATATGCGCACCTAAGCCCCGCGAGGCATCAACCAGCGTGCGGGTGATCAGAAACACTGCGCCTGATCGGACCAAACCGGCGGAAACCACCAAAACCAGCGCCACGATGATGGTCGCCGGATGGCCGAACCCGGCAAAGGCGCCATCCACGGGCACGACACCCAGCACGACGCCGATCATCAGCGCGGCAAAGGCCACAAGGTCGTATCGAAACCGGCCCCACAGCAGCATTCCGAAGACGGTGATGAAAAGCGCAAAAAGAATGATCTGGTCTGTCGTCATGCCGTCACCATACTAGCCGGTGAAGCCGTCGCAAGCCGCTCTCTTGATCCTGCCCCCTGCAAACGTCTATATGAGCGCCGAACACGCAATCACGATGACGAGGACGCATTATGGCAGGCCACTCAAAATGGGCCAACATCCAGCACCGCAAGGGGCGTCAGGACGCCGCGCGGTCCAAACTGTTTTCCAAACTGTCGAAAGAGATCACCGTTGCCGCCAAGATGGGCGACCCCGATCCCGACAAGAACCCGCGCTTGCGTCTGGCCGTGAAAGAGGCCAAGTCGAACTCGGTTCCCAAGGATGTGATTGACCGCGCGATCAAAAAGTCCACCGCCGGTGAAGGCGACGATTACGAAGAAATCCGCTATGAGGGCTATGGCCCCAACGGCGTGGCCGTGATCGTTGAAACCATGACGGACAACCGCAACCGCACCGCGTCGACCGTGCGTTCGACCTTTTCCAAGAACGGCGGCAATCTGGGCGAGACGGGCTCGGTCGGGTTCATGTTCGAGCGCAAGGGCGAAGTGATTTACCCGGCAACGGCGGGTGACGCAGACACCATATTCGAAGCCGCCATCGAGGCCGGCGCGGAAGATGTCGAAAGTTCAGAGGATGGACACATCATCTGGTGTGCGGATACGGATCTGAACGACGTTTCGAACGCGTTGGAAGCTGCGCTGGGTGAATCGGAATCCACCAAATTGGTCTGGAAGCCGACCACCACGACCGAGCTGGGTCTGGAAGACATGCAAAAGCTGATGAAACTGGTGGATGCGCTGGAAGACGATGACGACGTACAGCGTGTCACGACCAATTTCGAAGCCTCGGATGAGGTGATGGCACAGCTCTGATCTGTTGCGGATCTTGACGGCAAAACCCGGCTCAACCGCCGGGTTTTTTCGTTTTCGGACAGTTTCGAAGAGTTGTTGGCTGAACCCTTCGAAACGCATAGGCTGGAAAAACCCGGAATTTCCGAGACAACGCCACCGAAAGATCCACGATGGATGCGACTGCTGAAAAGGCCAAGCGAAACGTGCCGGTTCTTGCTGGGCAGAGTATCGTGTCTCAGGTCGCGTGGACTCTGGGCAGCCCATCGGTGGTTTTGCCGTTTCTGGCCGTGTCATTCGAACTGCCGATGTTCGTGGCGGGCGCGCTGGTTTCGGTGCGAATGATTGGCAGCATGATTTCCGATTTCTTTCTGGCGCAATCCGTCGCGGCGAAATCGCAAAAGAAACGCGCAATCGCTCTGACCGAAGCGATCATCGGATCCTGTCTGGTCCTGGCAATGGTGGCCGCCGCGACCGGGGTCGTTCCGTTGATCGCAGTGGTTTTCGTGGCGGTCTTTTTCGTGATCGGTCTTGTGGACGAGGTGCAGAACCTGATGTTCACCGATCTGCTGGGCGATCATGTCCACTCGCGTTCGCGCATGGTCCTGCATTACCTGCAACTTGGGGGCGGAGGCCTGTGTGCCATCGGTCTTGCCATGCTGGTGCATCAGATCACCAAGGAAAACCCACCTTTTTCGCGCCATTCAACCATGATCGGCGTATCGGTTGCGTTTTTCATGCTGTCAGGGCTTTTGATGCTGGCCATGACAGAGAATGCCCGCTCGGCGGAGCCGGCAAACAAGACCGGACCCAAAGCAAAGCTGTCGTTCAAGGCCAATGCACAGGGTATTCTTGGCATGTTCGAATACTCGTGGTTTCGGCGTTACATGGTCATGCGAATGCTTTTGGTGGCTGTTTCGCTCTCTGTCCCGTTCTTCGCGCTGATCGCGGCCGAAGCGCATCACAGCTCGGCCAGGGGACTGACCGCGATGATTGTTTCATCTGCTTCGGGCTATCTTGTGTCCGGGCCTTTGTGGCAGGTCGTGAACATGAAGTCTCATCGTGCCGTCATGGTGGTCGGGACACTGATGGTGGCCGCAACCGGCGGTGTACTTCTGGCATTTCACTACTTGGGTATCGATCACGATGTGCATCTGCACGCGATCGCGCTGTTTGTCGTCACCGTTGCGGTGACCGGGATCAGCAGCGCGCGCAAGCTCTATTTCCTGGACGTCGCGCCCAAGGAACAGCGCGTTCAGGGATCAGCCGCGATCAAGTCTTTTACCCGTTTGTTGGCGGTGCTGCTTTCGGCGGCCTTGGCCGCAGTCGCCCATATGCACGAGGTTGTATTGGCCGTCGCGTTCATAGTCGCAGCCAGCCTGGTGGCCTGCGTGACATGCTACCTGACAATGTTGCCGGACCGAAAGGACGCCTCTGGCACACAGGGCTGATGCGGCTCCGCTCAGAAAAAGGAAGAAATCTCGTCCAGGGGCTTTTTCAGCTTTGCAACGGACGGCACGGTCGCGGTTTCCGAGGGATGTCCAACTGCTATGATCATTGTCGGTTTCTCTGAAGCGGGCCGACCCAGCGCATCGGTCAGAAACCGCATCGGGTTCGGGGTATGTGTCAACGTGCTGAGACCGGCGTGATGCAATGCCGCCAGCAGAAAGCCGGTGGCAATGTTCACACTTTCCGGCACGTAGTAATTCTTGTACCGCGTCCCGTCTTCGAATTGCCCCCAGCGTTGGGCAAAGACCACGATCAGCCACGGGGCGACGGTCAGATGTTCCTTGACCGCGTTTGTCCCGATGGGTTCCAGAGCCTTGATCCATTCATCGCCAGCCCCTCCCGCGTAAAAGTGACTCTCTTCTTCTTCGGCTTCCTCGCGGATGCGCAGTTTCAGCTTGGGGTCCGAGACGGCAGTAAAATGCCAGGGCTGGTGGTTTGCACCTGACGGGGCCGTTCCCGCGGTGCGCAGGCAGGTTTCGATCACATCACGAGCCACCGGGCGCGTAGAGAAATCCCGAACGGTATGACGCCGCCGCATCTTTTCAAAGAAAGCCACAGCCGCGTCCTGCATGTCAGCATCACTGATCTCGCATCGGTCGGGCAGGGGAATGGGGTCATAACTGAGGGCGTCGCGCGAGAACATTGGTTCCTCCAATCGAATAAGTCTAACTATTTGCCTTGTGATGGTAGCAAAACCCGTTGCGCAGCATGCTGGACCGCTTGTGTAAGGGGTTTGAGCGCCGGGGCAAGAACCCGCCCGACCTGCCAGCTGAGCGCGATGTCCAGTGGCGCATCGGGCACGATCGGGCTCAGCAGCCCACGTGCTATGGCGTCTTGCACTAGGGTTGCGGGGTTCATGCCCCAGCCAATTCCGGCGACTGCGGCATCAACGAACCCTTGCGAAGATGGCAGGAAGTGGAAAGGCGGTGACAGATGTTTGCCGGTGTGATGTGCGATCCACGCTTTTTGCAGACCGTCCTTCCTGTTGAAGACAAGGCAAGGCGCTTTGCCGAGGGTTTCCTCGGTCACGCCGTTCTTGAACCAGGTGTTGACAAATTTCGGGCTGGCGGTGGGCAGATACCTCAACACGCCCAGCTCAATCGCGTCACAACCGCTTACGGTTTGTCCGCCGACGGTGACGGCGGCGCTGACCTCGCCGCGCCTCAGCCAGTCTGCCGAATGGTCCTGATCGTCGATCACAAGGTCGAACAGCATGTCGGGCACCTGCGCCATCGCGTCAATGAACCAGGTGGCCAGAATGTCGGCGGGTACCGCAACGCGAACCCTTGCGGAATCGGGTTCTTGTACCAGAGCCAATTCCCGTGCCAGCTGCGCCTCCAGCAGACCGACATCTTCGGCGTAACGTGCGATGCGCTGCCCGGCTGGCGTTCCGGTGCAAGGGGTTCCCCGATGTATGAGCGAGGCGCCCACGCGATCCTCCAGCGCTTTTATCCGCTGGGATATCGCCGAAGGGGTTACAGCCAGTTCCGCCGCCGCCGCATCAAAGCTGCCATGGCGCAGAATGGCTGACAAAGCAGCCAATTGGTGAGGGTCCAGCAGCATTAGCAAAACTTAACTGAGGGCAACATCTTTAATTTGATAGATCGTATCGCGGCCATTAGTCAACGCAATGGCAACGCAGGAGGTACCATGCCTACATCCGTGATCGCCGGTTTCGCGCTGGGTTTCAGCCTGATCCTCGCCATCGGGGCGCAGAACGCCTTTATTCTGAGGCAGGGCCTGCGGCGCGAACATGTGTTTTTTCTGTGCCTGACCTGCGCGGTGTCTGATGCCATCCTGATCGGAGCAGGGGTAGCGGGTTTTGGCACCCTGGCACAGGCCGCACCCTGGTTCGAAACCGTGATGCGATACGGTGGGGCGGCATTCCTGATCTGGTATGGCCTGCGCAGTCTCCGGTCGTCCTGGCTGGGTGGTTCGGTGATGGAAATCGGCAATGGCAAGCGAACCAGCCTCAAGGCCGCGCTGCTGACGGTTTTCGCGTTCACCTGGCTGAACCCGCATGTATATCTGGATACGGTCGTGCTGATCGGTTCGATCTCGGCCCAATATGACGACCGGCTTGGATTCGCCCTCGGTGCGATGTCATCCAGCTTTGTATTCTTCTTTTCGCTTGGCTATGGGGCAAGCATCCTGTCGCCTGTTTTTGCGCGCCCCAGGGCGTGGCAGGTGCTGGATGCAGGGATTGGCGTGGTCATGTTGGGTATCGCGCTGAAACTTGTTACCATGTGAAGGGTTGTTCCCGGCCGGGTTTCGGTGTTCAACCTTGAACATGACTTCATCCACCGTATCGTCCCGCCCGCTTGCCGGCATGTTCTGGATGTTCGCCGCCGGCTTGTCCTTTGTCGTGATGACCGCGCTGGTGAAGTCGCTGGGCACATCGATGAATTCCATCCAGGCCGCCTTTCTGCGATATGTGCTGGGGTTGGTGTTTCTGTTGCCGGCCATGCGGTCGATCATGGCGACGCATCTGACCCCCCGACTGCTGACGCTGTTCGGTCTGCGAGGCGTCGTGCATGCGGTTGCGGTCATGCTCTGGTTCTTTGCGATGACGCAGATCCCACTGGCCGAAGTTACAGCCATGAATTACATGACGCCGGTTTACGTCACATTGGGGGCGGCCGTGTTTTTGGGCGAAAAGCTGGCCTTTCGCCGGATTGCGGCGATTCTGGTCGCTCTGGTTGGCGTCCTGATCATCCTGCGGCCCGGGTTTCGCGAAGTGTCATCAGGCCATCTGGCCATGCTGGGAACGGCCCTGACCCTTGGGGGGTCGTATTTATTGGCCAAAATTCTGGTGCGTGACGTACCGCCCGCCGTCGTTGTGGCACATCTGTCGATCTGGGTGACCATTGCCCTGATACCCTTTGCGATCGCCGTTTGGACGCAGCCAAGCCTGCGGGATATCGGGGTTCTTTTTCTGGTGGCCAGCTTTGCGACCGCCGGGCACTATTTCATGACCCTGGCGCTTCAGGCGGCGCCGGTGGCCGTCACGCAGCCGGTGACGTTTCTTCAGCTGATATGGGCCACGATCCTGGGCGCCGCGGTTTTCCATGAAAGCGTTGACGTGTGGGTTGTCGCGGGCGGCACGCTGATCCTTGCCGCCGTAAGCTTTATTTCATGGCGCGAATTCGTGTTGAACCGCAAGGACTTGACGCCTCCGAGTATTGCGCCGAAGCTGTAACGACATCGCTCCCTGATTTTTCATTAATTGACGAGTCAATAAAAACCCCCTAGCGTGGTTCCGTGACGCCTGTTCAAGGGGAGAACGATGCCAAAAGTCGGAATGGAGCCAATCCGCCGGGATGCGATTGTTCGCGCGACAATCGCTGAGCTGGGCGTGAAGAAATCCCTTGATGTAACCGTAAGTCAGATTGCCAAACGTGCCGGCATGTCCAGCGCGCTGGCGCACCACTATTTCGGCGGCAAGGATCAGATTTTTCTGGCCGCCATGCGCCGGATCCTGTCGGACTTCGGCGAAGAAGCAAGGGGCGAGTTGAAAGCGGCGGCGGCGGACGAAAGGGCGCAGGCGATCGTCAGGGCGTGTTTTGCGCCCTCTTGTTTCACACCTGATGTGATCGCGGCCTGGATGACCTTCTATGTGTTGGCTCAGACCAATGATGATGCCCTGCGCCTGTGGCAGATCTATCAGGCCCGCATCAAATCCAATTTGACCCACGCCCTGCGGCACAAGTTGGCTGACCCGCAAGAGGCGGCCGAGAACATGGTTGCCCTGATTGACGGTCTGTACATCCGTGCCGCACTCAGCGCCCCTGAAGAACCGCAACTGGCCGTGAACCACGCGATGCGTGTGCTCAACACTCTGCTCGAGGCTGAAAAATGACAAAACCGAACATTCTGATCCTGATGGTGGATCAGCTCAACGGGACTCTCTTTCCAGACGGTCCCGCTGACTGGCTTCACGCTCCGAACCTGAAGAAACTGGCGGAACGGTCAACCCGATTTGCCAACGCTTACACGGCGTCGCCCTTGTGCGCGCCGGGGCGGGCCAGCTTCATGTCCGGTCAATTGCCGTCGCGCACAGGGGTCTATGACAACGCGGCCGAGTTTCGCAGCGACATCCCCACATACGCACATCACCTGCGCCGCGCGGGCTATTACACCTGCCTGTCGGGCAAGATGCATTTCGTCGGCCCCGATCAGTTGCACGGGTTCGAAGACCGCCTGACCACCGACATCTACCCGGCCGATTTCGGCTGGACCCCGGATTACCGCAAGCCGGGTGAACGCATCGACTGGTGGTATCACAACATGGGGTCCGTCACTGGCGCGGGCGTTGCCGAGATTTCCAACCAGATGGAATATGACGACGAGGTCGCCTATAACGCCAAGGCCAAGCTCTATGATCTGGCGCGCGGCAAGGATGACCGCCCGTGGTGCGTGACCGTCAGCTTCACGCACCCTCATGACCCGTATGTTGCCCGCCGCAAATACTGGGACCTTTACGAAGATTGCGCACATCTGCTGCCCGAGGTCGCCGATCTGGGTTATGACAATCAGGACCCCCACGCCAAGCGCATCTTCGATGCCAATGACTGGCGCAGTTTCGACATTACCCAAGAAGATATCCGCAAGTCGCGTCGCGCCTATTTCGCCAATATTTCCTATCTGGACGACAAGATCGGCGAAATCCTCGAAGTGCTGGAAACCACCCGGCAAGAGGCGATCATCCTGTTCGTTTCGGATCACGGCGACATGCTAGGCGAACGCGGGTTGTGGTTCAAGATGAACTTCTACGAAGGCTCGGCGCGTGTGCCGCTGATGATCGCCTCGCCTGATCTGCCCGCCGGCCGGATAGATGCTCCGGTATCGACAATAGACGTAACGCCGACCCTGGGGGCGCTGGCCGGCGTAGACATGGCCGAGATCGCCCCCTGGACCGATGGCGAAAACCTCGTGCCGTTGGCACTGGGCGAAGAACGAACCACACCGGTGGCCATGGAATACGCGGCCGAGGCATCCTACGCGCCGCTGGTCTCGCTGCGATATGGCAAGTGGAAATACAACCGCTGTGCGCTGGACCCTGATCAGTTGTTTGATCTTGAGGCCGACCCGCACGAACTGAACAATCTGGCAGACAGCCCCGAACACGCAGGCACGTTGCAAACACTGCGTGCCAAATCCGAGGCCCGTTGGGATCTGGATCGCTTCGATGCCGAAGTCCGTGCCAGCCAGGCTCGGCGTTGGGTTGTGTACGAAGCGCTGCGGCAGGGCGGATACTACCCGTGGGATTATCAGCCGCTGCAAAAAGCGTCGGAACGCTACATGCGCAATCACATGGATCTGAACATCGTCGAGGAAAGCGCCCGGTTCCCGCGCGGCGAATAACCTCTTCATCTTTTCGAAAATACTCCCGCCGGAGGCATCCAACCTTCTCGGCGGGGCAGGAGTTGTGGAAATGGAAGCAGATTTTGTCATCGTCGGCGCAGGGTCCGCAGGCTGCGCAATGGCATATCGTCTGAGCGAGGCCGGGGCCTCGGTTCTGGTGATCGAACACGGCGGCACCGACATGGGGCCGTTCATTCAGATGCCGGCGGCGCTGAGCTATCCGATGAACATGTCGCGCTATGACTGGGGCTATCAGTCCGAGCCCGAGCCGCACCTGAACAACCGTCGCCTGGCCTGTCCGCGCGGCAAGGTGATCGGCGGGTCGTCCTCGATCAATGGCATGGTCTATGTTCGTGGCCACGCGCGCGATTTCGATACCTGGGCCGAGATGGGGGCTGACGGTTGGTCTTACGCGGATGTTTTGCCTTATTACAAACGGATGGAAACCTGGCACGACGGCGGCCATGGGGGCGATCCGGCATGGCGCGGCACTGACGGTCCGTTGCACGTGTCGCGCGGCCCGCGCGAGAACCCGTTGTTTCAGGCCTTTGTGGACGCCGGTCAGCAGGCCGGTTACGAAGTCACGGGCGATTACAACGGTGAAAAGCAGGAAGGCTTTGGCCCGATGGAACAGACCGTCTGGAAAGGGCGGCGCTGGTCTGCGGCGAATGCCTATCTGAAACCCGCGCTCAAGCGCGACAATTGCGATATCGTGCGCGGTCTTGCGTCTCGGGTTGTCATGGAAAACGGCCGCGCCACAGGGGTCGAACTGATCCGTGGCGGCAGGAAAGAGGTCATCAAGGCCCGGCGCGAAGTCGTTCTTGCTGCATCGTCGATCAATTCACCCAAACTGCTGATGTTGTCCGGTATCGGCCCAGCGGCGCATCTGGCCGAGCATGGGATCGACGTCGTGGCGGATCGCCCGGGGGTCGGTGCCAACCTACAGGACCATCTGGAGCTGTATATCCAACAGGCGTCGCTGCAACCGATCACGCTCTACAAGCACTGGAACCTGTTCAGCAAGGGCCTGATCGGGGCGCAATGGCTGTTTACCAAAACGGGATTGGGCGCATCGAACCAGTTCGAAAGCGCGGCGTTCATCCGGTCGAAACCGGGCGTGGAATACCCCGACATTCAATACCACTTCCTGCCGATTGCCGTGCGCTATGATGGGCAGGCCGCTGCCGAGGGGCACGGGTTCCAGGCGCATGTCGGCCCGATGCGGTCGCCGTCACGCGGGGCGGTCACATTGCGCTCTGCCCAAGCCGCAGACGCGCCGGTGATCAAGTTCAACTACATGAGCCATGAAAAGGATTGGGAGGATTTCCGCACCTGTATCCGGCTGACCCGCGAAATCTTTGGGCAAGCCGCCTTCAAGCCCTTTGCGGGCAAGGAAATTCAGCCCGGTTCCGCTGTCCAAACGGATGAAGATCTGAACGCCTTTATCGCGGAGCATGCGGAAAGCGCCTATCACCCCTGCGGTACGTGCCGGATGGGGCGCGCGGATGACAAGAATGCGGTAGTCGACCCCCAAGGCCGTGTCATCGGCGTGGACGGGTTGCGCGTTGCGGACAGTTCAATCTTTCCGCAGATCACCAACGGCAACCTGAATGCGCCGTCTATCATGGTGGGTGAAAAAGTGTCGGATTCGCTTTTGGGCAAAGATCCGTTGCCGAAAGCCAATGATCGTCCGTGGATTCACCCCAACTGGGCAACCGCTCAACGTTAACCTTTCCAAACGGCCCCCGGTTGAATGCGCGTGAAATACCGCGCATATCGGGGGCATGTTAAGGATTTGTTTAGCCTTTGTTCTTCTGCTTCCAGGTTTGACCCATGCCGCAGAGCAACTTGCAGGTCGGGTTCACGTAATCGATGCGGACACCTGGAATGTCGGTGGTGTTCGGGTGCGGCTGCACGGTATCGATGCGCCCGAACTGGATCAGACCTGTCAGGATTCCGACGGATCAAGCTGGCCATGCGGGACGTGGGCCACTCATATGGTTCGGGAACAGTTTCAGGGACGGATGACCACTTGTGTCCCGGTGGATCGGGATCGCTACGGTCGCATCGTTGCTCGGTGCAGCGTGGAACGCGAAGACGTCGCCACCCGGATTGTAGAGCAGGGCTTGGCCTTTGCGTACCGCAAATATTCGGACACGTATGCAGGTGCCGAACAGGTCGCGAGGATTGGAAACAGGGGATTGCACAAGACACAGATACAGGTGCCTTGGGTGCACAGGGCACGCAAGAAACCGAAATCCTCTGAAACATGCCTAATCAAAGGAAATGTTTCGTCAAAGGGCGAAAAGATCTTTCACGAACCGGGCCAGAGGTACTATGCCAAAACCCGGATCAGTGCAGCCAAGGGCGAGCGATGGTTCTGCTCTGCTGCCGAAGCACGTGCAGCGGGTTGGCGTGCTGCGCGACGCTGAATTCTGAATTTTTCCTGTATGAAATTGATCCGCGTCAAAGTGGGCGGCGCGTCACGCTTCTACCACTGATATGCAACGACATATGAAGGAGCGAACAGACATGTCCCACACCCCGCATGAACTGGCCGAAGAGTTTCCGGACAAGGTTGAACTGATGAGCCAGCTCAAGCAAACGGACGCGCATTTTGCCCGTCTGGCTGATGAGTATCACGAGGTCAATCGCGTTGTGCATCGGGCTGAAACCAACGTCGAGCCCATGGAAGACCTGGCCGAAGTTGATTTGCGCAAGAAACGGGCAGCGCTGAAAGACGAAATCTGGGCGATTTTGTCCAAGGCCTGAACATTATGGCTGGGGGATACTGTCCCTGTCCTTTCCCGGCCCGGGTCGGGGCTCCCCCCGTTAATTTCTGGCCATACGAAATCAGGTGACTTCGTATGGCAGGGTGCCGCGCGTATGGGTGTCGATGCTGAGACGGCGTTCCAGCGGCGGGACTGAACGCTGATGGCAGTTTTGCCGCTCGCAGATGCGGCAGGAAATGCCGATGGGCTCGTAAGCGCTGGCGTTGTTTATGTCGAGGTTGTCGGCATACACGAGCGCCGGGGCGTGGCGCACCTCGCACCCCAGCGCAATTGCGTACCGCCTGACCGGTGCGCCGAATGAACCACCTGATTTCGACACATCCCGAGCCAGCGAGATGTAACGCACACCATCCGGCGTTTCTGCCAGTTGCCGAAGGAAATGGCCCGGCGTTTCAAAGGCCCGATGCACGTTCCAAAGGGGGCAGGCGCCACCGAACCGTGCAAATTGCAGACGCGTGGCCGAGTGCCGTTTCGTGATCGTTCCGGCCTGATCCACGCGGACGAAAAAGAACGGGATACCTTTTGCACCGGGGCGTTGCAGCGTCGACAGTCTATGCGCAACCTGCTCAATCGATGCGCCAAACCGGTTGCTGAGTAGCTCCAGATCGTGGCGCTCTTCCTGAGCAGCGGTCAGGAATGCGGAATAGGGCATCAAGGAAGCGCCGGCGAAATAATTGGCAAGGCCGATCTTTGCGATGGACCGTGCCTCGTCGCTTTGGAACTTGGCAAAATCCAGTGTCGCTTCCAGCAGTTTGTCCTGACTGATCAATGCGACCTGCAACAGCAGTTGAAACACTTGCGTTTGCGGGGTCGAGCGGGAGGAAAGGCGCAGGATTTTGCTTTCGGCGTCATAGGTGCGCAAAGGGGCGATGTCAGAGAACATCACTTGAATGCCACGCTCAGTCAGGCTGTTCAAAGCCGCCTGCCGGATGCTCCCCGGGTTTTCCGCGCGATTGGCGAACAGCTCTGCCGCCCGGTCCACGGCGTCGATGTAGTTGTCGCAATAATGGAAGAAGTCCCGCACCTCTTCCCAGGGGCTGGCCTGCATTCGGGCGTCCTCTCGCCCCAGGGCTTCGTCCAGTGAGGCGAGGCGTTCATGCGTTTGCCGGTAGGTTTTGTGCAGCTCGATAAATGCGCGGGCCAATGCCGGAGCGTTTGATGCCGTCAGGCGTAAATCGGCAAGTGGCGGCAGAATATCCGCAAAAACCGGGTCGGCCAAAGCTTCGCGCATATCCGACACCAGTCGCTCGCTGTCGCCGGTGCTGAGCTCGGTGACATCCAAGCCGAATTCTTGTGCCAGAGCCAACACAACCGTGGTCGAGATCGGCCGGTTGTTGTTCTCCATCTGGTTCAGGTATGGGAGTGAAACACCCAGTTTCGCCGCGAATTCGCGTTGTGTCAGGGCCAGTCGCGTGCGCATTTCACGCAGTTTCGCGCCGGCATAGAGCTTTTGGGTGGCCATGAGGTGCCTTTGCAAGTTTTCTGTTTTGGAAGATTAACTTTGCAAAGTTTTCGGAGCAAGTCGTTACAGCCCCAATTGACGCTCTCGCCGAATGACGGATCCAATTGCGAAAATCGCCAGAACTGCAGAGGTTAGCATCAGCCAGAGCAAGGGCATGGCGCCGGTTTCCCGGGTCAGCAGGGTGCCTGCCAGCGCGCTCAGGCCCGCGCCGCCGCCCAGCATGATTGCGCCGCTCAGCCCTGAGGCGGTTGCGGCCAGATGCGGACGAACGGACAATGCGCCGGAGGTGGCATTGGGAATGGCCATGCCGTTTCCGACGCCCACAAAGGTCATCAAGCTGAAAAAGCTGAGTGCGGTGCCCAGACCTGTGAGGAACAAGGATGCCGAAAGCGCAACGCCCAAGGCGTTCAGCAGGCTGCCCCACAGCACCATCCGGTTGATGCCAATCTGTACGGAAAAGCGACCGCTCAGAAAGTTGCCAACAAAATAGCCCACTGCGGGGGCGCCGAAATATATGCCGACCTGTGCCGCGCTTAGTCCGAACAGTTCGGTTCCAATAAATGGCGCGCCACCGAGATAGGCAAAGAATGTGCCCGAAGACAACGCGCAGGACAGTGAATAGCCCCAGAACCGTGGCGAGGTCAGAAGTTCAGGGTATTCCTTGAACTGCTGAACAAGGGTCTTGCCGCTTTTGGCTGACGTTTCCCCAAAATCCGCGAAGGTCAAGGCAAGCGTCAGGGCGCCCAGGGCGAAAGGCAGCCAGAAATTCGCTTTCCAGCCAAAGCTTTCCTCCAGCAGGCCGCCGATCGCCGGGCCGATCATCGGGACCACGGCCATACCCATTGTCACGTAACCGATCATCGATGCCGCCTGATCCTGATCGTACATATCCCTGACCGCAGCCCGGCTGAGAACCATGCCGACAACCACGACCGCCTGGCACATTCTGAACGCCAGAAAGACTTCAACGTTGGGGGCATAGATGCATCCAAGCGTGGCCAGCAGGAACAAGCCGATCCCCCACAGCAGAACTGGCCTGCGACCTGCCTTGTCCGCGAGCGGCCCGATCAGGATTTGCAGAACGGCGTTGACCAGAAGATACAGCGCGATCGATAGCTGCATGACCTTGTAATCGGCGCCAAAATACGCGGCCATGTTCGGCAGGCTCGGCAGAAACAGGTTCATGCTCAGCGCAGACAAGCCCGCGAGCAATACAAGTGTCGCCAATGTGGGTGGTGTGCGGCGAACCGCGCGAGAGCTGAACTGCATAGTTCACATGTATAGTCATGGAATTTTGGATTGCCAGCCATCCAGCGATCTCAACAAGAGACTTTGCAAGTTTACAGTTATCCAGATTGTTGTTGCTGAATATTTGCAAATTTGCCGAAAAGAGCTTTGGATGAGAGGCGCGAAAGGGTAGGGTCCCCGCAAATTTTACAGGGGATAATCGTCATGAAAGACATCCTTTCCGAGTTGGAAAACCGCCGCAACGACGCACGACTGGGCGGCGGGCAGAGGCGGATTGATGCCCAGCATGCGCGCGGAAAGCTGACGGCGCGAGAGCGGATCGAGTTGCTGCTGGATGAGGGCAGCTTTGAAGAATTCGACATGTTCGTCAGTCATCGATGCACCGAATTCGGAATGGAAAATCAAAAACCTGCGGGTGATGGTGTTGTCACCGGCTGGGGCACCATCAACGGCCGCATGGTCTATGTGTTCAGCCAGGACTTTACGGTCTTTGGTGGGTCGCTGTCCGAGACGCATGCCCAGAAAATCTGCAAGATCATGGATATGGCGGTGCAAAACGGAGCACCGATTGTCGGAATCAACGACTCGGGCGGTGCACGAATCCAGGAAGGCGTGGCTTCGCTGGCCGGCTATGCCGAAGTGTTTCAGCGCAACATCACGGCCTCGGGTGTGGTTCCGCAGATCAGCGTAATCATGGGCCCATGCGCTGGCGGAGCGGTTTACAGCCCCGCGATGACTGACTTCATTTTTATGGTCAAAGACACGTCTTACATGTTCGTGACGGGCCCCGACGTGGTCAAAACGGTTACCAACGAGGTTGTAACGGCCGAAGAACTGGGTGGCGCCTCGACCCACACCAAGAAATCCTCGGTCGCCGACGCCGCGTTCGAAAACGATGTGGAAGCATTGGCAGAAGTGCGCCGTCTGGTGGACTTCCTGCCGCTCAACAACCGCGAGAAACCTCCGGTGCGTCCGTTCTTTGATGACCCTCACCGGATCGAGGATTCGCTGGACACTCTGGTTCCGGACAATCCAAACACGCCCTATGACATGAAGGAACTCATCACAAAAATAGCCGATGAAGGCGATTTCTACGAAATTCAGGAAGATTTCGCCAAGAACATCATCACCGGCTTTATTCGGCTGGAAGGTCAGACCGTTGGTGTCGTGGCGAACCAACCGATGGTTTTGGCGGGATGTTTGGATATTGACAGTTCACGCAAGGCGGCGCGGTTCGTGCGGTTCTGCGACTGTTTCGAAATTCCGATCCTGACGCTTGTCGATGTTCCGGGCTTTCTGCCGGGCACACAGCAGGAATATAGCGGCGTGATCAAGCACGGCGCAAAGCTGCTTTATGCATATGGCGAGGCGACCGTGCCCAAGGTCACGGTGATCACGCGCAAGGCGTATGGCGGTGCCTATGTTGTTATGGCGTCCAAACATCTGCGCGGCGATTTCAACTATGCCTGGCCGACAGCCGAAATCGCGGTGATGGGTGCCAAGGGTGCAACCGAGATTATTCATCGGGCAGATCTGCATGATGCGGAAAAGACCGCACAGCATGTCGCCGATTACGAAGATCGGTTTGCAAACCCCTTTGTCGCGGCCGAACGCGGTTTCGTCGACGAGGTGATCATGCCGCATTCGACCCGCCGGCGCGTGTCCAGAGCCTTTGCCAGTTTGCGCGGCAAACAGCTGAAGAACCCTTGGAAAAAGCACGACAATATTCCGCTTTGACCCATTCGGGGCGGCGTTGTCCGCCCCGGTTGTTGGCACTGGCAGTCCGATTTTTAGCGAAAATGCTCAAAATTGCGGCGGAATTGACAAAAAGCGACAAATAGTTGAATGATCCGACCCGTCAGACATAGAACCGCGCAGGCCAAAAGCACTGCGCGCGCGATCCCGGAAGGAGGAGCCTGCCTTCGGTGGGTCCGGGATCGTGCCATATGTCTGGTGTTGTGTGCGCTCGGCGTTCCTGTTTTTGCCCAGACAGACAGTTCATTGCCGGTGCCGTCCGGTCAGCCGGTGCATCTGAGCGATGTCCTGCTGGACAACAACCCCGGTGAGCTATGGGTGCGCTTTCGATTTGTCGCCCCGAAGATCGGAGCGTCAGTGGGACGGATCGGCTATGACGTGGCGTCCAAGGATATGGAGCATCTGTGCCAGGTTCTAGCCGTTCCTTATGTGGCTCTGCACGAATTGCAGCCATCCAGAGTTGTCATTTCCCTGTCTGATCGCCCGGTGGAATTTGGCGACACCGCTCCGGACGCGACACAGTATTTTGAAGCCTACCGGCTGGAGCAGTCCCGGTGTATCTGGGAAGGGCTTTGACCATGAACTTACGCTGTCATGACGTCAAAGCTTCTCAGACCAACGGTGCGGCTTTGGAGGTGCGCAACATGATCCCATCCAAGTTCGGGTTCGAACTATTTTTGTCTGCAAAACAAAGCTGTGGAGTGTCGCCATGCTGAAACATCGCGGGTTTCCGGGGCGTCTTTCAGGCACCGATTTTCAGTTCACTATTCGCCGCGCCAATCCCAAGGGTGTGACGCCGCTTACGCGGCGGGAACGGTTCCGGGATCGCAAACCAGCGGACAAACGCGCCGATGTCGCCTTCATGGAGGCCCTTTGGGCGCATTTCGGCGATCAGCCGTTCGAGCGGGGCAATCTGGATGCCGGACGTCTCAGCTGGCTTTTCGGGCGCGAAGTCATCCCGGCGGAAGATCCTTTTGATCCGGCCAGCTATGACGCAATGCTGGTAATCGATGTGGACGCCGCCCGTGCGTCCTTTCCCGACGTAATCGACGGGACAGGCTAATCGTGATCCAAGCCGCCGCATATCAGCCCTTCAAGACCGGTTCCGGGATGACCCTGCCCGAAACCGGGCAGGATCCGTTTGCGGCATCAGAAGTTCAACTGAGCGGCCAGCTGAACGCGGTTTCCGTCAAAGGTTCTGCCGGTCGGCGCGTCGTTCCGTTCGCCATAGATGTACTCGGCGCTAAGTGTCAGATCCTCGGTTGCCTTGTAAAAAGCGTTGACGTGGATCGTTTCCAGTTCGGTAAACGACAGGGTTCCGGTCGAGGTCGGCAGGTCATAGTCTTCTTTGCCGTATGCAATGCCAACATTCCATTTCGGGCTCAGATCCTGCCGGAATTCGAGGGTGTATCCATCCACGTCATTGGCCTGGCCGTTCACGATGGGATCACCAAGGCCGATCAGGTACGGGCCGAGTGCCTCGCCGTTCACATAGTTGACCTGGAACAGACCGCCCTGCCATGGGCGAACCGAGCCGGATATCGTGAACCCGGTCTGATCAACTTCGACATTGCCGGATTCCGCCTTGCCATAAAGGCCGGACAAACGTGCGACATAAGTCCCGTCATTGTATTCGGCGGATGCGGTCAAAACCGGATCGTCCGAATTCGAACCGCCGACATTCTCTTCGATCGAAACGGCGAAGGACGTGTTCGTTCCGAAAGAGTTGGTATAGCGAACCTGCGGAACCCGCGCGAAAGGGATACCAACGGGGCCGTTGAATTCCACCGAGGTCGGGTAGGTGTCCAGCGGCATGAAGTTGGTCCAGGTCTGTCCGATCAACCAGTTGTCACCGATGGTGATATTGGCGTGGCGTACACGCAATTCGGCCGTTCAGCCGGAACCGAACAGATCCAGTTCCAGTTGTCCGCCGATATCGCCGATACCGCTTGGGGTGGTGGTGCGCAGACCGATCCGCGATTGGCGGACGGTGGCACCAAATGTGCCATCGGTCGCGGCCGACGGTTCCCCGATGACATTCACGAACGCCGTGTCGCCCTGATCGAACTCGAAATCGTAGAAGAAGTCGGCCTTTACATATCCGTAAACGTCCAGAACGGTGTTGCCGATGCGGAAGTCACCGTTGGCAGGGCCGGCACTGGCGGATTCCAGCGCCTCGACCCGGGCGCGCAAGGCATCCAGCTCGGCTTGGGTTTGGGCATCCTGGGCAAATGCAAGCGTGCTGGTCACACAAAGCGCAGAGGCAGCAAGCAGGAGTGCCTTTTTTCTAGTCTTCGTCATGTGGGTATTCCTTTGAGTGCGAGTGTGCACACAGACCGTTTCACGAGGTCCAAACCTTGGGAAATCACGAGAATGGGAAGTGAAGATGTTGATTTTTCAAGCAAATGTGTGTTTTTCACTGCGCTGAAACACGACGTCTTGAGCCGCTTGGATAACGCATTGGCGCAAGGCGGTTCTGTATGTCCAACGCTGACCGAGAGTCGTGATGCTGCAACCGCGAAACGCGCGGAAAGCGGCTTGATCTGTCACGAAACTGTGACGGCAAAGCGGCCTCAAACACCCGAGCAGTATCGAACCGGTATCGGCGCGAAGTTGCGCGGCATTTCCGGGTGTGGGCAGATTCCAGCCGAAATCCCGATTGGAAACAATACTGTGTTTGCCGCCAATATTGTGCTGTGCAAACTGGATAGGCCGTGCGGCTCTACTTTGCCTGCGCCGCACATGCACCTACTATTCCGTACCCCTTCCTTGCGCGGGCAGGCTTGTGTTCCCCACATAGTCCTGTCCGCGTTTTTCTTTTTGCCTGTAGCGGACAGAAAGAGGCAAAATCCCGCACAAAAATCGCCGGCGCACCCGTTGATATTGAATAACAGGGCGTGTTTCGCGCATCTGACCCGAAAAGGATCAAGAAACCAAAAAGGGCAGATACTATGCGATTCTCACGCTTCATCCTTGTTGCGACGACCTGCGCGGGTCTGGCCGCCTGCGGAGACACCACGGGCGAACAGGCAATCCTCGGCGGCGGTGCCGGGGCAGTGGGGGCGGCCGTCCTCAACGCGGACCCGTTGTTTGGCGCAGCCGTCGGTGCGGCGGGCAACGTGCTGTACTGCAAGACACAGAACACCTGTAACTAACGCATATTTTGCGGGGCGCATGTCGTTCCGCCCGTCATCGCGCATCACGCCGCCGTGGGGATTGTTCCCTGCGGCGGCGTTTTGCGTTTCCAGAACACCAAGCCAAAGGACGTTCCATGTTCAATAAGATCCTGATCGCCAACCGGGGCGAGATCGCCTGCCGGGTTATCAAGACCGCCCGCAAGATGGGTATCGGCACCGTTGCCATTTTCTCGGACGCGGACAAGAACGCGCTGCATGTGTCGATGGCGGACGAAGCCATCCATATCGGCCCGCCACCTGCAAACCAGTCCTATATCGTGATCGACAAGGTGATGGACGCCATCCGCCAGAGCGGCGCGCAGGCGGTCCATCCCGGTTATGGCTTCCTGTCCGAAAACGCCAAGTTTGCCGAGGCGCTGGAAGCCGAAGGCGTGGCGTTTGTCGGTCCTCCGAAAGGCGCGATCGAGGCGATGGGCGACAAGATCACCTCGAAGAAAATCGCGCAGGACGCGAATGTGTCGACGGTTCCCGGATATATGGGGCTGATCGAAGACGCCGATGAGGCGGTCAAAATCTCGAACGAGATCGGCTATCCTGTCATGATCAAGGCCAGCGCCGGCGGCGGCGGCAAGGGCATGCGGATCGCGTGGAATGACGACGAGGCGCGCGAGGGCTTTCAGTCGTCAAAGAACGAAGCCGCAAGCTCGTTCGGGGATGATCGGATCTTCATCGAGAAATTCGTGACCCAACCGCGTCACATCGAAATTCAGGTTCTTTGCGACAGTCATGGAAACGGCATCTACCTGGGCGAGCGCGAATGCTCGATCCAGCGCCGGAACCAGAAAGTCGTGGAAGAGGCGCCGTCGCCGTTTCTGGACGAAGCAACACGCAAAGCCATGGGGGAACAGGCCGTGGCCCTCGCCAAGGCCGTGGGCTATTCCAGCGCGGGAACGGTAGAATTCATCGTTGACGGTGAAAAGAACTTCTATTTCCTGGAAATGAACACGCGTTTGCAGGTGGAACACCCTGTTACCGAATTGATCACCGGCGTTGATCTGGTCGAACAGATGATCCGCGTGGCTGCGGGTGAAAAGTTGTCGATCACGCAGGACGACGTGACACTGACCGGATGGGCGATCGAAAACCGCCTGTACGCCGAGGATCCGTATCGCGGCTTCCTGCCCTCGATTGGCCGTCTGACCCGGTATCGCCCGCCTCAGGAGACGGCAGCCGGACCGATGCTGGCCAACAGCAAATGGCAGGGGGATGCGCCCGAAGGCGATGTTGCTGTTCGAAATGACACCGGCGTCTATGAGGGCGGTGAGATCAGCATGTATTACGACCCGATGATTGCCAAACTGTGTACCTGGGCTCCGACCCGTGATCAGGCGATCGAGGCGATGCGCGTGGCGCTGGACAGTTTCGAGGTTGAAGGCATTGGCCACAACCTGCCGTTCCTGTCCGCCGTGATGGATCATCCGAAATTCATCAGCGGCGATATGACCACTGCCTTCATCGCCGAGGAATACCCCGACGGGTTCGAGGGCGTCGAACTGGCCGAGGCAGACCTGCGCCGGATTGCAGCGTCCTGCGCAGCCATGCATCGCGTCGCAGAAATTCGCCGGACCCGCGTGTCGGGTCGGATGGACAATCACGAACGCAAGGTCGGCACCGATTGGGTTGTCTCCTTCGGGCGCGAAATCCAGTGGCCTGTCAAGGTCAACGCGGATCAGGATGGGGCCACGATCAGGTTTGACGACGGTCAGGAAATGCGGGTGACGGGTGATTGGACACCGGGTGATCAGCTTGCCGTCATGACGGTCGATGACGCGCCGCTGGTCATGAAGGTGGGCAAGATCTCGGGCGGGTTCCGCATCCGTAACCGCGGCGCGGATCTCAAGGTGCAGATACGTACCCCGCGTCAGGCGGAACTGGCGCGGCTGATGCCTGAAAAACTGCCGCCCGACACCTCGAAAATGCTGCTGTGCCCGATGCCCGGCCTGGTCGTGAAGATCGACGTGGAAGTGGGGCAAGAGGTGCAGGAAGGTCAAGCGCTGTGCACCATCGAGGCGATGAAGATGGAAAACATCCTGCGCGCCGAGAAGAAGGGCATCGTTGCCAAGATCAATGCAGGCCCCGGCGACAGCCTCGCCGTGGACGAAGTGATCATCGAGTTCGAGTGATCATGACCGCGCTTTTGCCATACCCGTCAAAGACTCCGGCATTCTGTGCCGGGGCCTTTCGGGGTGGCGAAAGCGGTCAGCCGCCTTCGCGCCGATCGCGGATTTCGCGTTCGCGCAGGGGGGTCTTGTCGATGGACCGGCCAATCTCGCGCACGCTCCACGGAGAAGGTTTGCGCAGTTTGACCACGCCGTCCTTGTCGACGAATACCATCTGGAACCCGCGCGGGCGCAGCTGTGACCGGATTGGAGACCGCGCCGATGGGTCGGTATCGGTCAGAACCACCACGTCACGCTCACGCATTGCGGCTTCGCCTTCGAGCAGCATGTCGATCTGTTGCTGGAACCGCGGGTCCGCTGGCGTGTCGGCAAAGACCACGATGGGTCGGTTGACCCAAAGAAACTCGCTGAGTTCGCTGTCACCCACCGGGCGGACAAAACTGTCATCCGTCGTCGCCGTGCCATCCGCCGCCCAGACAGACATCGGGATTAGTGCCAAGAAAACAAAGGCAAGCGTGCGTGTCATGTGGCCTCCTGTTCCTTCGAATATAGCCTCTGTGACACCGATTGCGACCGACGATTTGTACCAAACACTCAAAATGTCGCGCTTGCGGCTGAATGAAACGGCCAAGCGCAAGACCTCAATGCGGAAGCTTTCGACTGCCGCCATCCGAATTGACAAGAGGAAACCGAAATGACCGACACCAAGGATTGGAAAGCGCTGGCCGAGAAAGAGCTGCGCGGACGTCCGCTGGACGACCTGACCAAAGAGACGCTGGAAGGCATTGCGGTCAAACCGCTCTATACGCAGGAAGACACCGCCGGTTTGCCGCATATGGGTTCGCTGCCGGGCTTTGGTCCGTTTACACGCGGTGTGAAGGCCACGATGTATGCGGGCCGTCCGTGGACGATCCGTCAATATGCGGGCTTTTCGACTGCCGAAGAATCCAACGCCTTCTATCGCCGCAACCTGGCGGCGGGCCAGCAGGGTGTTTCGGTTGCCTTCGACCTGGCCACCCACCGCGGCTATGACAGCGACCACCCGCGTGTCGTCGGTGACGTGGGCAAGGCCGGTGTGGCCATCGACAGTGTCGAGGACATGAAAATCCTGTTCGACGGCATTCCGTTGGATCAGGTCTCGGTCTCGATGACCATGAACGGCGCGGTGATCCCGATTCTGGCGAACTTCATCGTGGCAGGAGAGGAACAGGGGCACGACAAATCGGTTCTGTCCGGCACCATTCAGAACGACATTCTGAAGGAATTCATGGTGCGAAATACCTATATCTACCCGCCCGAGCCCTCGATGCGGATCATCTCGGACATCATCGAGTATACCTCGAACGAGATGCCCAAGTTCAACTCGATCTCGATCTCGGGCTATCACATGCAAGAGGCCGGCGCGAACCTGGTGCAGGAGCTGGCCTATACCCTGGCCGACGGGCGCGAATATGTCCGTGCAGCGACACAGGCCGGGATGGACGTGGACAAGTTCGCAGGCCGGCTGTCGTTCTTCTTTGCCATCGGCATGAACTTTTTCATGGAGATCGCCAAACTGCGCGCCGCGCGCACGCTGTGGCACCGGGTGATGACCGATTTCGGCGCGAAATCCGAACGGTCAAAAATGCTGCGCACCCACTGCCAGACGTCAGGTGTTTCGTTGCAGGAACAGGACCCTTACAACAATGTCATCCGCACCGCCTATGAAGCGATGAGCGCGGTTCTGGGCGGGACCCAGTCGCTGCACACCAACGCATTGGACGAGGCGATTGCGCTGCCCACCGACTTTTCGGCGCGTATCGCCCGGAACACGCAGCTGGTGTTGCAGGAAGAGACCGGCGTGACCGATGTGGTCGACCCGCTGGCGGGGTCCTATTACGTCGAAAGCCTGACCAATGAGCTGATCGAAAAAGCCTGGGCCCTGATGGAAGAGGTCGAGGAAATGGGCGGCATGACCAAGGCCGTGGCCAGCGGCATGCCCAAGCTGCGCATCGAGGAAAGCGCCGCGCGCCGCCAGGCGATGATCGACCGCGGCGAAGAGGTGATCGTCGGGGTCAACAAGTACCGCAAAGAACAGGAAGATCCGATCGACATTCTGGACGTCGACAACGTGGCCGTACGCGAAGCGCAGGTCGCGCGATTGGAACGTATCCGTGCAACCCGTGACGAGGCTGCTTGCCAACAGGCGCTGGACGCCCTGACCAAGGCTGCCCAAGAGGGCGGAAACCTGCTGGCTGCTGCGGTCGAGGCCGCCCGCGCCCGCGCATCCGTAGGAGAGATCAGCATGGCAATGGAAAAGGAATTCGGCCGCCACCGCGCCGAAGTGAAAACCCTGGCCGGCGTTTATGGCGCGGCCTATGAGGGCGACGAAGGCTTTGCCGCGATCCAGAAATCCATCGAGGAATTCGCCGAGGCCGAAGGCCGTCGCCCCCGTCTGCTGGTGGTCAAGATGGGGCAGGACGGTCATGACCGTGGGGCCAAGGTGATTGCCACCGCGTTCGCCGATATCGGGTTTGACGTAGACGTTGGCCCCTTGTTCCAGACCCCGGCCGAGGCCGCGCAGGACGCGGTGGACAATGACGTGCATGTGGTCGGTATTTCCTCGCAGGCGGCAGGGCACAAGACATTGGCTCCGCAACTGGTGGAAGAGCTGAAAAAAGCCGGGGCCGAGGACATCATCGTGATCTGCGGCGGGGTGATCCCGCAGCAGGATTACCAGTTCCTTTATGATCATGGGGTCAAGGCCATCTTTGGCCCGGGCACCAACATTCCCGAGGCCGCTCAGGACATCCTGCGCCTGATCAGCGAAGCGCGCGGCTGACGAAGGTCGGGTTATTCGTCGAAACATCTTGTGATCGCGCCTCTTTGGCGGAAACATACGGCCAGATCCGCAAGGGTCTGGCCGTAAACTTGCAGGAGGTGGCACATGTTACTGGATCATCTGGCCGTCGCGGGTGAAACATTGGAAGACGCATCTGCCCATATCGAACAAGCGCTTGGCGTTGCGCTGCAACCCGGCGGCAAGCACGAGACGTTCGGGACATACAACAAGTTGCTGGGCCTCAGGGGCGGGCTCTATCTGGAGGCGATTGCGATCGACCCGCAGGCGCAAACACCTGGCAGAACGCGGTGGTTCGATCTGGACCGTTTCGAGGGCAGCCCGCGTCTGACCAACTGGATTTGCCGGGTCGAGGATATCGAAGCCTCGCTTGCGTTGTTTCCCGATGGTGTCGGACAACCGATCGATCTGACCCGGGGCGCGCTGCGGTGGCGCATGGCGGTTCCACCAACCGGGCGCTTGCCGTTCGACAACCTGTTTCCCGCACTTATCGAATGGCAGGGCGACCTTCACCCGGCCGACATGCTGCAAAACAGCGGCTGTCGGCTGCGGCGCTTGGTTGTGTACCACCCGGATGCGTTGACGCTGGCCAGACATCTTGGTGCATTGGATCAGGTGGTGTTCGACACCGGTCCGGCCGCGCTCAGGGCGGAGTTCGAGACACCTCATGGGGTCCGGGTGCTGGAATGATCATTCGCCCGGCCATGGCGGCGGATGCGCCCGCAATCGCCAGGATCACCAATGCGATCATCCGCGAGTCCTTGATCACCTTCACGACCGATGAGCGCAGCGCGACGCAAATCACCGAGGATATTACGGCGCGGGGCACCGGCTTCCTGGTCGCCGAACATGATGGGCACGTTGTTGGTTTTGCCACCTATGCCCCGTTTCGTGCGGGCCCCGGATACGCGCAGACGCGCGAACACTCGATCCAGCTGTCACCGGACGCGCGCGGAAAAGGCGTTGGGCGGGCTTTGATGCAAGCGCTTGAGGCGGCCGCACGAACCGACGGGGCGCATGTGCTGGTTGCAGGCATTTCCTCGGCCAATCCGGGCGCCGTGGCGTTTCACGCGGCGCTGGGCTTTTCACAGGTTGGTCGCATGCCCGAAGTTGGGTTCAAATGGGGTCAATGGCTGGATCTTGTGCTGATGCAGAAAATTCTTTCGCCTGAATGATCTGTCGCACCTGACAGTCCTGAATTGTGACGCTAGTGTACGCCCATGTCGATCTGGACCCGCATATCCGATGCGCTCAGCGCGCTGGCCCAAGGCGAAAGCCTGGCCGCAGTTTTTGAAAAGCTGCGAACACCTCCGGAACGATCGGTGGCGTTCACGATTGCGGTGATTGCCCTGGGCGCAAAAATGGCCAAGGCAGACGGCCAGGTGACACGAGATGAAGTCACCGCATTCCGCGATGTGTTCCAGATCGCGCGCGAAGACGAAGAAGACGCTGCGCGGGTCTTCAACATGGCGCGCACGGATGTGGCGGGGTACCAGGATTATGCCCGCAAGATCGCCCGGATGTTCGCCGAAGACAGCACCACGCTTTGCGACCTGATGGAGGGGCTGTTTCACATCGCCATGGCCGATGGGTTCTACCATCCCAATGAGAACGCGTTCCTGGAGGAAGTGAGCAAGATCTTCGGGCAGTCCGACGCTCAATTCAAAGCATTGCGGGCGCGATTTGTGCCGGATGCGCCAAAAGATCCTTACACGGTTCTGGGCGTGCCGCAGGACATGCCCTTGCCCGATATCCGCAAAGTCTGGCGAAGGCTGGTCCGCGAAACGCATCCGGACGCCATGATGGCGCGCGGTGTCCCGGAAGAGGCGATCAGACTGGCCGAGAAAAAGATGATCGACATCAACCGCGCCTGGGATGAGATCAACGGCGCGCGGGCCTGACAGGATGCGGCTGGCGACCTACAATATCGAATGGTTTGCCAATCTTTTTGATCAAAATGACAATCTGATCGTCGATGACACCTGGTCCGGTCGGCATGATGTCACCAAGTCGCAGCAGGTCGAGGCGATTGCAAAAGTGCTGATCGCGATTGACGCGGATGCGGTATTGATTGTCGAGGCTCCGAACACCGGCAAACGCCAGAACACGGTGCGGGCCCTGCAAACCTTTGCCGAGGCGTTCGATCTGCGCATCTCTGACGCGGTGATGGGATTTGCCAACGACACCCATCAAGAGCTGGCGCTGCTCTACGACAGGACCATTCTCACCGTGCGCCATGATCCCAAGGGTGACATCGACGACCCCTTGGCCCCCCGGTTCGATGGTGCGTTCAGAATCGATCTGGATATTGATGCGACCGAGGATGTCGTGCGGTTTTCCAAACCACCGATGGAATTGGCGGTGACGACGCAGTCGGGACACGACGTCCGGCTGATCGGAGCTCATTTGAAATCCAAGGCTCCGCATGGGGCCGGGTCGCGGGATGAGGCGATCCGGATCTCGATTGCCAACCGCCGCAAGCAACTGGCGCAGGCGGTCTGGCTGGCCAGGCGGGTCGAGATGCACGTTGCCAGCCAGGAACCCGTCATTCTGCTGGGAGACCTGAACGACGGCCCCGGGCTGGATGAGTTCGAGCATCTGTTCGGCCGCTCTTCGGTTGAGATTTTGCTGGAGGCAGGTTTGTTCGACCCGCACGCGGTGACGGCTCATGGTTTTCGGCCGGGATCGATACCTTCCACGGCGCGTTTTGCCCGCCCGGAAGAAGGCAGGTTTCTCGAGGCTCTTCTGGATTACATAATGATAACCCAGGATCTGCGTGCATACCGCCCGGCCTGGCGCATTTGGCATCCGTTTCGCGACGCGGCCTGTTGGTCCGCACCGGACCTGCGACAGGCGCTGCTGACGGCGTCGGATCATTTCCCGGTCACACTGGACATCGACCTGTGACCTTTCACGCCTGCGGCTGGGGCGCTATATTCTAGGTATGAAACACGTTTTGCTGATCAGCATGATCACTGCCGGCATCGCCGCGCCCGCCCTTTCGCAGGAAGACAACAGCAAATCCCTGATGGAGCAGGGGGCCGAGCTGTTTTTCGAAGGTCTGCGCAAGGAAATGGAACCGGCGCTGGATGATCTGCTGGGCCTTGCGGATGAGTTTGGCCCGGCAATGCAGTCGTTCTTGCGGGAAATGGGCCCCGCACTGGCCGAGCTGGGGGCCGAGATCAAGGATTGGAGTGCTTATGAAGCGCCCGAGATCTTGCCCAATGGCGATATCATCATCCGCAGGAAACAGGCCGAGGATCCGCCGGAGCCTGAAAATGAAGGTGAAGAATTGCCCGAAGGGGCAACTGATATCTGATCGGATCGAGGGTCAGCCCTTGATGATCACGCGCGTATCGGATTTCAGGGCGTTCGCCAGTGAATTAAGGCGCGCTTCGGCAACTTCGCTGAACAGGGGGGCTGCTGCTTCGGGCAGGTACAGCTCCAACTCCCGCTTTTTGGGATAGAATTTCAGGCGCCCCATATTGGCGTCATTGTGCATCCACAGCATCGCGCCAAAGCGCATGGCCTTGCCCAGAATCTCGGCGTCTTTCTGGCCTTTTTCGTCCAGCAGATCATACAGGGGTGCAAAGCGGTTGCCCTCGCGTTTGTTGCGATACCGGTGCTGCAAGGCCAGCCCGATAAAGACACGTTCTGAATGCTTCAAGCCACCCAGATTGGCGCGGGTGACGTTGTCGAAACAGACTTCGGCCCGGTAATCGGGATGAGCACGCCAGCTGACATCGTGCAGCAGGCACGCAGCCTTGATCAGTCGAACGCTGCTGGGGGGCGCTGATTTGAACAGCGGCATCACGAAATCATAGAGGTTTCGGCCAAATCCGGGCAGGCGGGCATCCTTGGATTCGGAAAAAAGGCTGGCTTCGATCAACGGGTCCCGGTCGCGCAACTCCTGCGACATCTGTTCATACAGCAATCCCTCACGGATCCCATAGCTGGATATGGCGATGTCCTTCGGTTTGAACGTTCGGATCAACCGGGCCAGAACATCCATCGCGTAGGGGATGAGCGACATCCGCGAGCTGGATACACCGGCCTGGCCGCGCAGCTTTTCATGATCGTTCTTTTCAATGAACTTGATCGTTTCACGAACCTGTTTTGTCGTCATCCGGTATTCATGCAGCACGTTCAGCGGATAGCCGCGCCGCAGCATGTCCAGCCGGGCAAAGGCCCGCCAGCTGCCGCCAACCAGAAACAGACGATCCCGCTGCGGACCCATTTGATCGCGCAGCTGTTCCATCGTGCTTTTGATATGGGCCTTGCGTGCGCGCCGCCCGCCCTTGATATCGCGCAGTTTCAACGGCCCGAGGGCCGAAGTCAGGCGGCGGCCGACCTGACCGTCTCCGATCTCGGCCAGTTCCATCGACGACCCGCCGATGTCGCAGATCAGGCCATAGGCTCCAGGCCATCCCAGCAGCACTCCCTGAGCTGATAAACGGGCTTCTTCTTCCCCGTCGATGACTTCCACGTGCAGCCCGGTCTCTGCCTTGACTTGATCGCAGAAATCCGGCCCGTCCTTGGCCTCGCGCACCGCTGCCGTGGCCACGACATGCAGGCCCGGCAATTCCAGATCAACTGCCAGATTCTGAAACCGTCGCAGCGCCGCCAGTGCCCGTTCGCGCCCACGCGGGTTCAGTCGCCCGGTCTCGGACAGGCCCGCGCCCAATTCACACATGACCTTTTCATTGTAGAAATAGGCCGGCGATCGGGCCGCACCGTCAAAGATGACCATCCGGACCGAGTTGGATCCGACATCGACAACTCCGACACGCGACAATGCCCGGGTTCCAGGCTCGTCGAACAGTGGCTTTCCGAAAGGCCCCCAATCAGGGATGTCGGTTGCAGCGGTCTGATCCATGTGTCTTCCAGATAATGCTGTGTGAGGATGCGAAATTGGCGGGTGCGGGTCAATCACCCGACTCGATCTCGTCCGGGCTCATGTTCAGAACCCGCACGGCCAGGGAACGGGTGATGTCGCGCTTTTCCATAAGGGCCAATTGATCCAGTTGCTCCACTACGTCGGCCGCAGTTTCAAATCGACGATCCATGTGTTTGACCAGATAGGCGATTACCTCGGGGCCGGGGTTCAGCTGCCGATCAACGAACAGTTTGGCCAGAACCGCACCCAGCAACGCATCGTCGGGCGGATCCAGCGCCACGTGATGGGCGCCTTCGACCCGGCTTTGCAGGTCGGCCAGTGGCAATTCCCAGAACTTCGGGGCCAGCCGACCAGTCATCAGCAGGGCGTTCCCCTCGGCCAGAACCAGATTATGCAGGTGAAACAGCGTTTTCTGCTGGTCGGCATCGTCGGCGATCATGGGCACGTCTTCGACGGCAATCGGCCTGCGTGCCAGATCCGGCACGTTGTCATACCGCAAATCAGCGGCCTGAATGATGCGCCCGCCGGTTTCCGCGGCCCAGACATGCGCCAGATGGGTTTTGCCCGCACCGGCCGGGCCGGTCAGAACAAGCTTGTTTCCCGGCCAGGATGTGGCCGAGATCATCGCCACGGCCAAGGCATTGGCAGGCGACACAAAAAAGTCCTCTCGCCCGAGCGCAGTTTTGGCGGGCAGATCAAAGCTGAGTTGTCGGGCCATTTACTCGGTTTCCTGATCCTGACGTTCAAGACCGGTATAAAGTCGGCTGTCTAGGTACAGCGATGTGGCAAATCGGGCCAGCACGCCCAATGCTGCGGCCACGGGCACGGCGATCAGCATGCCGACAAAGCCGAACAAGGCCCCAAAGACCGACAGTGCCAGCAGCAGCCAGACCGGGTGCAGCCCGACAGAGCTGCCTACCAGTTTGGGTGTCAGGAAGTTCCCCTCGGTGACTTGCCCGATGGCAAAGATCCCCGCGATCAGTCCGACATGTGCCCAATCACCCCAAAACTGAAACAGCGCCAGCCCGATGGCCAATGAGCCTCCGATCAGGGCGCCCAGATAGGGGATGAACGTGACCAGCCCCGCGATGAACCCCACGATCAGGCCGAATTGCAGACCGGCAAGCATCAGCGCGACGGCATAGTAGGTACCTAGGATCAGGCAGACCGTTCCCATCCCGCGCACGAAAGAGGCCAGCACGGCGTCAATCTCACCGGCCAGCCGCTTGATTGTGGGGGCGTGATCGCGGGGCAGAAGCTCTCCGATGCGGGCGATCATGCGGTCCCAGTCCAGCAGCAGGTAAACAGCCACGACGGGCACGATCACCAGAAGGACAACAATGTTTATCGCGGACCCGAGTGAGGCAAGAACCGTTTGCAGAACATCCCCGGTCTTGGACTTCAGCATGTCGCCGAAGGACACCAGCATCTGATGGGTGTTTGATTCCCGGTCCAGCAGCGACGGGAATTGTTTTTCAATGAACCCGCGCAATTGCTTGAACAGGTCAGGCAGAACGTCGATCAGATCCAGCAATTGAGTAATCAGGGCGGGCACGACCATCAGGATCGCCAATATAAACCCCAAAATCCCGATGACGGTGATGATGGCTGTGGCTGCGATGCGCGACAGGCCCAACCGCTCCAGCCGATCCGCAACGGGATCAAGGAAATACGCAATTGCCCCGCCTATGACGAAGGGCAGCAGGACATCCCCCAAAGCCCAGAGGATCAAAACAAAAACCGCAGCGGCGACGCCCCAGTATCTCAGCTGATCCTTTACCGGCAAAGCCATGGTGATCCCCTTGTTCAGGCCCTTGGAGGCGTTCTTGGCGCATCAAAGCCCATGATGCAAGCGCTTCATGGGCAAGGGCTTTGCCCGTTTCAATCGTGCAACGTCCCCAGTTCAGGGGTGTCTTCTTCTGCGGCTTCATCGGGCCAGTTGGTGCGCCAGATTTCTGCCGACCAGTGCCCACAATGAACCGCCGGGCGGTCGAAACCGGGCAGGGCGGGCAACAAGGGTTCAACAATGACGTCATGGCGGGGTACGGCGAAATAAGGGAAAGAATATCGTTCCTTGCCCGACCGGTTGACCACCCGATGTGGCGTGGATTTCAACCGCCCGCCTGACCACAGCTCCAGCATGTCGCCGATATTCACCACGAAACCACCGAGTGGGCAGTCTGGTGAAATCCACTTGCCGCTGCGGGTCTGCACCTCGAGCCCGCCCACCGGATCGGGCGCGATGATGGTCAGTGCGTCCGTATCCTTGTGCGGATGGATGCCATAGCCCGCTTCTTCCGCGGCCTGCGGGGGATAGTGCAGCAATGTCATATTGGTCATCGGGTAGCGGAACGCGTCGCGCAAAATGCCAGAGGTCAAGTTCAGGCCGGATTCCAATGCGCCCAACAATACATCAGTGACCTGATCCAATTGACGCCAATAGTCCAGGATGACCTCTTTGGCGCCGGGAACTTCGGCGGGCCACAGGTTCGGGCCGTACAGGGCACATTCAGCGCGCACAGGGTCGGTGGCGGCAACCTCGTGGTGCAGCTTGTACCCCTCGTATTTGTCGGCTTTGCCGGATCCATCGTTGGGAGTGAAAAAACCCATCGGGATATAACCGCGATAATTCTCGCGCGTGATGGCCTGATCCCATTTGCGGGATTCATTGATGGCAAAGATCTCTCGTGTGGTCTGACGGACCTGATCCACCGTCTGCTGGGACACACCTGTCCCGGTGATGGACAGAAACCCGATTCCTGTGCAGGCCTCAATTATGCCTTGTACCGTTTCGGCAAAGGCTGCGCTGCTGGGATCGGACAGCGGCGAGATGTCTATTGTCGGAATTCTGTCCATCAGTGAATCCTGACCCCCTGACGCTCTAGTTCCGTGTGTACAGGTGCCAGGTTCAGTTGATCCAGGCCCTGATTGCTTTTCAGTGACATGGCCGCCGCAACGCCCGCGCCCTGACCCATGACGGCGCAGCAGGCCATGTTGCGCGTGGCGGCATGGGCCACCCGGTCCGCACCATGCGACCGCCCAGCGACCAGCAGGCCCTTGACGCCCCTGGGCAGCATCGAGCGGTAGGGGACCTGCATGTACCGCCCCGTGGTCGGCAGGATCAGAATGCCATAGCCGTCGATGAATTCGGGATAGATGCCGATCGTGTCCTCGAACCGGCCCTGATGACGGGCGTCGTTTTCGGTCATGTTGTAGACCGCATCGATCTTGCGGGTGTCGCGGATACCGATGGTCATCCCGAAATTCCGAAGCCGCGCGTTTTCGCATCCCGGCATGAACCGGCGCAGCGCCTCGATGGCCAGCATAGTCTGAC
Source organism: Ruegeria sp. AL12 (assembly GCF_056540885.1). Classification (NCBI taxonomy): domain Bacteria; kingdom Pseudomonadati; phylum Pseudomonadota; class Alphaproteobacteria; order Rhodobacterales; family Roseobacteraceae; genus Ruegeria; species Ruegeria sp. AL12. The sequence goes on from NZ_JBQFXN010000001.1 coordinate 206,877, forward strand.
GGCGGCCTTCGATCTCGCCACGTGTCAGGCTGTCGGGGTCGGTCCCATCAATCTCGGCCAGATGGATGAGGTTCATGTAGGTCAGCTCGCCCGTGTCATGCATTGCGCCCCAGGTGCCGGCAATGGTATTCAGATGCGGCGGGATCAGCCCCTGATCGATGGCCTGCTGGAAGGGCTTGTGCACGAAGGGCGAAAACATGTCGTCCTCTTTGCCGCTGGTTTCGATGTTCCACTCACCGCCGCCGCCCCAGTCCTTGTAGGTCTGCGGATCGGCTTTGACGCCTTCCATAAAGGCGCGCTTGTCCACCCCGGCCAGATGGAACATGACAGAGGCCGCCATCATGTCCTCTCGTGGTGTTTTATGCGTCGGGGCCCCCGCGCGATGGGCCACATCGGCGTCGCCGGTGGCATCGATTACCACCTTGGCCAGTATCGCCTCGCGCCCGGCCTTGGATTCGGTGATGATGCCAGTGATCCGGTCGCCGTCCATTATCGGGGCGACGAATTGCCGGTGCAGCATCGGATGAACACCCGCCTCTTCGACCAGCTTGTCCGCCACCAGCTTGAACCCTTCGCTGTCCAGTTCATAGCTGAGCGACTGGCTTTCGGGCACCGCCGCGCCCATCTCTTTGGCGCGGGTTTCGAACTCCATCCCGATGCCGCCGGCCTCGACGGTTTGCTCGTGCCGGTACCAGGCGAATCCTTCGACGCCGACGGCAGTGATGTTGCCGCCCATACAGCCGAACCGGTCAACTAGCGACACGTCTGCGCCTGCGCGGGCCGCTGCCAGCGCTGCTGCCAACCCGGCCGGGCCAGAGCCCACGACCAGAATATCGGTCTGGTGGATGACAGGTATCTGCCGGGCGGGTTCCTGAATTGTCTGCAACAGCGCCTCCTGGTGTTTGTGTTCCCGCCACAATTGAAATTCCCAATTGGCGGGTCAATCAAAAACCCGACTGACCTTGGGTCGCAAATGCGCCATTGTCCGGCGTCGCTTTCACAGCCCGCCAGCGCAGAGAGCCGACGTGCCGGGCCGAAACGTGCTATACTGACGCCCTGCCTTGGGGGACGGAGCAATGCCCGACATCTATCAGAGCCTGGATCAACAGGGGGAAGACACGGTTCGCGTCGTCGCGGACCGTCTGGAGTTTCGCGGCGAAATGCCGGATTTCGTGAAAATGCGCGAACGCTATTTCGACCGGCTCGACTGGGCCTCGTGCCACCGCATTGTCGATCTGGGCTGTGGCACGGGCGTCGTGACACGGGCGCTGGCTGACCGGGTCGGCCCGGAATGCGAGATTGTCGGGTCGGATCTGGCAGCGGAACTGATCAAGGTAGCAATGGAAAAGACGGATGCCGCGGGGTTGGCGGGGCGCATTCGGTACGAGGTTGCGGATTCCCGAAACACCGGTGACGGCCAAGGCAGCTTTGATATCGTCATCGCGCATACGGTGATCAGCCATGTGGCGGACCCGGCGGCGATGCTGGAGGAAGCCGCGCGGCTGACGCGGCCCGGCGGCATGATCGCCATTTTCGATGGCGACTATGCGTCGTTGACGATCGGCGCTGGCGACCCTTGCGCCAACGCGATGGCGGTGGACGCAATCTTGCAGACGGTTGTCGGCAATCCGTTCGTTCTGCGGCATCTTCCGTTCCTGGCCCGGCAGGCGGGGCTGGAAGTTGCCGGTTTCATCCCGGAATTGCTGGCCGAGGCTGGCCAGACCTCGTTTTTCGGAAATATGATCAACGCCTATGTCGGCCCCTGCATTCAGGCAGGCGCAATCGACGCCGAGACTGCCTTGAAATGGGCCGAAGGTCAGAAAACAGCCGCGCGGGAAGGCACGTTCTTCGGCTCGTGCAACTATTACACTTATTTGCTGCGCAAGCCTGAATGATGCGCCGCCTTGCCTAGCCTTTGTGGATCGCGTAGAGCATTCGGGCTTTCGCTAGACAAATAGGATCGTTCATGCGCCTCAGCCGTTACTTTCTGCCCGTTCTCAAGGAAAACCCGTCCGAGGCCCAGATCGTTAGCCACCGGCTGATGCTGCGTGCCGGGATGATCAAGCAGGCTTCTGCCGGGATATATTCCTGGCTGCCGCTGGGTTTCAAAGTGCTGCGCAAGCTGGAAAACATTGTCCATGAAGAACAGGCCCGGGCCGGTCACATCGCGATCCAGATGCCCATCATCCAATCGGCGGATTTGTGGCGCGAATCCGGCCGCTATGACGATTACGGGCAGGAAATGCTGCGCATGAAGGACCGGCATGACCGGGACATGCTGTTCACGCCCACGGCCGAAGAACTGGTGACCGATATTTTCCGCGGCCACGTGAACAGCTACAAAGACCTTCCGCTGACCCTCTATCAGATACAGTGGAAATTCCGCGACGAAATCCGCCCGCGTTTCGGCGTGATGCGGGGCCGCGAGTTCTATATGAAGGACGGCTACAACTTCGACCTCACCAAGGAAGATGCGCTGCACGCCTATAATCGCCATCTTGTCAGCTATCTGCGTACCTACGAGCGTATGGGCCTTCAGGCGATCCCGATGCGCGCGGATTCGGGGCCCATCGGCGGCGATGACACCCATGAGTTCCTCGTGCTGGCTGACACTGGTGAATCCGAGGTCTTCTATGACAGCGCCGTCACCGATCTGACCTTTGGTGATCGTGAGATTGACTATGACAGCCGCGAACAGTGTCAGGCGATCCTGGAAGAGTTCACCTCGAAATACGCGCGCACGGATGAAACGCATGACGAGGCGCTGTTCAATCAGATCCCCGAAGAACGCCGCCGCGTGGCGCGTGGTATCGAAGTTGGACAGATCTTCTACTTCGGCACGAAGTATTCCGAGCCGCTGGGCGCCACCGTGCAGGGCCCGGATGGAAAACCGGTTCCGGTGCATATGGGCAGTCACGGGATTGGTGTCAGCCGCCTGGTCGGCGCGATCATCGAGGCCAGCCATGACGACAAAGGCATTATCTGGCCCGAGGGCGTGACCCCGTTCCATTGCGGCATCGTGAACCTGAAGCAGGGCGATGAAGAAGCGGATGCGGCCTGTGACAAAATCTACAATGCTCTGACAGCCTTGGGGCTGGAGCCGCTTTATGATGACCGTAATGAACGGGCAGGGGGCAAGTTTGCGACCATGGATCTGATTGGTCTGCCCTGGCGGATCACGGTCGGGCCGCGTGGCCTGAAGAATGGTGTCGTTGAACTGACTTGCCGCCGGACCGGCGAAAGCGAGGAACTGAGCCCCGAGGCGGCCGTTACCAAAGTTGCTGAAATCTACCAGCAGATTGCCTGAGCACCGTCACCGGTGACGGGTCTTGCTGTCACGCAACACAGATCCATTTCGCGAAGGTGGCCATGCGATTGGCTTGGCCACCAAATGTGATCTGACCAATTCGATCGGTTGAGACGTCAGTCTTGGTCTGCCGTCGGGCGCGTTGCAAGGATATCTCCGTTGGCGCCATCGCCGCGTGCGACCACGATCGGACGGCCCAGCCGGTTGACCAGGTCGCGAAACTCAAGACCTAGAAACCGCAACCCGCAAACCCGCGCGTCCGTAGTGCGATCCGTGATACACAGACGCCCTTGCCGGAAAACCAGACGGTACCCTTTGTCTTTCAGGATATCCGTCAAGTTGCCCCAGCTTGCCGCGCTGGCAAAGATCGGCCGAATGGCCGCACGCAGCAGCGCCGCTGTTTCACAATCCAGTTCTTTTGATGCTTGGCGAGACGGAATAACCCCCGCACCGTTGGTTGAAATTTGAAAATTCATTGAGCGACCCCCGCTCCTTAAATGTGTTCCCCCACATACAGGGTGACAAAGTTTCTGAAAATAATCAAAAAGAGTAATAAAATTTCGCGCCCATTGTTGCTTTTTCGATTCAGGAGCTCACAAAGCGCGATGATTAACTTCATACATGAAACAATACCGGTTTGTCTGTGATGCGCTTCACAACTCATGGTGTAGCACCAGATTTCCAAGTCATCCGTTTGGCCCAGCCGCCGTGCTGGGCAACCGGATTGATTCGGCTCGTTCAGGCTGAGGAACGTGTTCAAAGCGACAACCGGCTTGACCATCGGGTGAAATGCCGAAACTGTCCCCGCGAACATGAACACCCCGGAGCAGGCATGGCCAACACACCCCCGCCCTTTGCCCCTTTTGAATGGAAAATCGCATGGCGTTATCTGCGGGCCCGCAGGGCCGAGGGCGGCGTCAGTGTGATGACCTGGATTTCTCTGATCGGGATCACATTGGCAGTGTTTGCCCTGATCGCGACACTGGCGGTCCGGTCCGGCTTCCGTTCCGAATTCGTCGGCACCATCCTGGGCGCCAACGCGCATGTAACGGTCTATTCGTCAGGCGAGATTGACGCGCAGGGGCGGGTGGATCGCACAATCGCCGACTACGAAGAGCGCGCGGCCCGGATCGCACAAGTGCCCGGTGTTCAACGCGCGGCTCCTTTGGTGAAGGGGCAGGTTCTGATCACCAACCACGACCGCAGCAGCGGGGTTGAAGTGTTTGGAATCCGACCCGACGATCTGCGTGATCTGCCCGGAATTGCCCGGGCAGAGCAGGCTGTAGGGGACTTGTCTGAATTCCAGACGGGTGAGGATGTCATCGCAATTGGTTCAGGCGTGGCGCGCAGCATCGGGGCAACGGTCGGGGATGTCGTCAAGTTGACGTCGCCCAACGGCGTCAAAACCGCCTTTGGTACGTCGCCCCGCGTGAATGCCTATCGCGTTGTCCATGTGTTCTCGGCCGGGCGCTATGACATCGACCGCACCCGCGTCTACATGCCGTTTTCGCAGGCGCAGGGCTTTTTCAATCGCGAAGGTGTGGCTGACGAAATCGAAGTGATGGTGGACAACCCCGAAGACCTGGGCCCGATCCTGATTTCGATTCTCGAGGCCTCGGGCGAGCGCAGCCAGATATGGACCTGGCAGGATGCATCCGGTGGGTTCCTGCGGGCATTGGAAGTTGAAGACAACGTGATGTTCATCATCCTTTCGATCCTCGTTCTGATCGCCGCGATGAATATCGTTTCGGGCCTGATCATGCTGGTCAAGAACAAGGGCCGCGACATCGGCGTCCTGCGCACCATCGGCTTGAGCGAAGGATCGGTTCTGCGTGTCTTTTTCATCTGCGGCGCTTTTACCGGCCTGATCGGAACGGCAATGGGGGTCATCCTGGGGTGTCTTTTTGCGATCTATATCGATCCGATCTTTTCCTTCGTGAATTACGTGATGGGCGGCGGCGTCTGGGATCCGTCGATCCGGGGCATCTATACCTTGCCCGCCGAGCTGCATCTGAGCGACGTGCTCAAGGCGATCGGCCTGTCGCTTGGCCTGTCTTTTGTCGTCACCTATTTCCCTGCCCGTCGAGCGGCGCGGCTGAACCCGGTCGAGGCGTTGCGCTATGAATGATGTCACATTGCGTCTGAAAGGTCTGACCAAGACCTATCTGAAAGGCAAACCGGGCGAGGTGCAGGTCCTGCGCGGAGTTGATCTGGATCTGCGCGCGGGTGAGGCCGTAGCGATGGTCGCGCCCTCTGGGGCAGGTAAATCAACGCTTCTGCATATTGCCGGTCTGCTGGACATGCCCGACGAAGGAACCGTCGAAATCGGCGGGCAGAACGTATCGGGCAAGGGCGATCGGACCAGAACCGCACTGCGTCGGCAGGATGTCGGGTTCGTGTATCAATTCCACCACTTGCTGCCGGAATTCACCGCATTGGAAAACATCACCCTTCCACAACTGGCCAATGGTGTGCCGGACAAGGCCGCGCAGGCCCGGGCGCTGGATCTGCTGGACCGTGTCGGTGTGGCCGCACGCGCCAGCCACCGCCCCGCAGCGCTCTCTGGCGGGGAACAACAACGGGTGGCATTCTGCCGGGCCTTGGCCAATGCGCCCCGTGTTTTGTTGGCGGATGAACCGACGGGCAATCTGGACCCCGAAACCTCGGATCAGGTTTTTGATACATTGATGAAGCTGGTGCGGGACGAAGGGTTGTCGGCGTTGATCGCAACGCACAATCTTGACCTGGCGGCGCGCATGGACCGGATGGTCCGGCTTGAGGGCGGAGTGCTCAGGCCAGTTGAGTGATCGCAACGCCAATGGCCATGACGGCGATCCCGCCCATCCGCATGAGCGTAAGCGGTTCGACCTGTGCGCCGAACAGGCCGAAATGGTCGATGGCCGCAGCGCTGATCAATTGCCCGAGCAGCACAAAGAACACGGCATTGCCCACTCCGAAATGTGGTGCGACGTGGGTGATCGACAGGACATAGAACGCAATCAGGACACCTGCAAGCAACAGGTGTTTCGGCGCATTGGCAATCTTGGACAAGGCCGCAAATCCGGGAAACAGCGCCATGACCAAGGCCGAGGCGGCGAAGGCAATGGCAAACAACACTACAGCTGCCGCAGTTGGCGACCCGATGACCTTTCCCAGCGCCGCGTTGAGCGCGGCCAGGATCGGAATTCCAAATCCGGCTGCCAGCATGATGGCGGCGTATTGTGTCATTGCCCGAAACCTCTGTACCTTTTTCGTTGATCTGGATCATTGCGCCAAGACGGTCATCGGGCAACCCTGCAAATGCCAATCCAGGCAGGAGGATACGATGTTCAAGGCAACAATCAGTGTAATGGTTCTTGGGGTTTCGGCTGCTGCCTCGCAGGCCGCCTGGGCTCAGGACGCGAAGACAGGAGAGGAACTCTATATGCACCATTGTGCGACCTGCCACGGAATAGATGCGATGGGCAAAGGTCCGATGGCAGCCGTGCTGGTGGTTCAACCGAGCGATCTGACCGCTTTGTCCAACGAAGAGGGCGTGTTCCCGACTGCCCGCGTTGTCGCCCGCATTGATGGTCGGGAGCCGCTGGTCAGCCATGGTAGCCCTATGCCGGTTTATGGTCCTTATTTTGACGGGCAGGACACATCCATGAAAACGCCGCAGGGTCAGCCAATTCTGACGAGCCAACCCATCGTGGATCTGGTGGCCTATCTGGAGACCCTTCAGCGGAATTAGGTTCCGCTGCAAATCCCGTCGGTCTCGGCCTCGCTCCAGGGAAGCAGGATTGCGCGCTCTCGCCCTTTTTGCGGAAGCGGGGACAGATCAAAATGCGCGCTCAGCATCCTGTGCAGCCGTTTGGTTCGGGTGGCCTGAGGGTCCAGCGCACGGCAGCAAACGTATTCCTCGACGATGGCGCCCTGCTGTTCAAACCCGTAGGACAGGAAGTCCGGCGAGGTTTCGAGGTCAAAAAGATACGGGTCGCTGCGCCCACCATGTTCCGCCGCTGCTCGCAACGGGTGGTAACCGGTGGTCCGGCGATTCTGCCACTGCCAGACATGCGTCAGTTCATGGGCCAGCAGCATCGCAGCCACCAGATTCATCTGATCCGGAAAATCGGACATGTAGTCTTCAAGATACCAATCGCGCGCAAAGTAGACTTTGTTGAACAGGGCCACGGCCGCGGGCCTGCCGGTCACGGGCCCGGGCTCTACCGGAGGAAGGATGCGCTCGCGACAGGCCAGACGTGGCCGCTCTTCGCGGAAATACGTCACATTGGCAACCGGCGCACCTTGGACCAATCGCACGCTGTCAAGATTCAGGGTTTCGCCCTGAATGGCATCCGCAAAGTTGCGCTCTTGCTTTGTCAATGGACGGCCGCAAGAGGACAGCAATAAAAGAGCACACAGGAATACGCGCAGAACCATGAGGTGAATCCTAGTCCTCTGCTTGCGATCCTCAAACCGTTTTCACAGGCTCATGGCCAGAACCCGGCTGATTTCCGTCAAAGACCGCCCGGATTGATCCATCCAGGAATTGAAGGCCCGTTGCACCGCCGCCATGGCTTTTTTCGACGTGGCGGGTTTGTCGATCACACCTTCGGCGATCAGACGGGCGGTGACGTCCCGCGACAGAATGAAACTGTCGCGCCCCGCAAATCGCATCGCATATTGCGCCGAAGCCCCGCCAAGACGAGACCCGCGTTTGGCCAGCATGGCAAGAAGGCTGACATAGTCATCAGAGGGCCAGCCCCCCAGAACCTGGCCTGCGCCGCCTTCGTTGCGCAGTTCCAAAAGGAACGCCGCGTTGTCCCGCGCTGCTGCGATCTTGGTTCCATTGCGGACAATGCGTGTGTCTTGCAGCAGGGAATCGAACTTTTCATCATCCATGAACGCACACCGGCCCACATCGAAACCGTCAAAGGCGGCCTCGAATCCATCCCATTTGTTTTCGATGACCTTCCAGTTGAAACCGGCCTGAAAGACGCATTTCGTGATGATCGATAGCCACCGGTCGTCGGGCATCGCCGCCAGTTCTTCGTGGCTTTTGGGCTTGGTCAGCTGTGCTTCAAAGGCTTCGACCCCACCGTGGCGAGAGGCGGCAATATCAAAGATCTCGTCAAATGAACGCATGAACCCAACCTAAAAGCTGTCTTAGGAAGAGTGTTTTGTTTTGCCTTCCTTTTGCAATGGGAATTTTCGGTGTTCGAAAGCCACCCGACCGGAAATGAAACTCGGCCCGAACAAGAAAAAACACTGAACTGTCAAAGAAATCCTCGACAAACGGGTTCAAAACGGTTTGTGATTGACTCGTCAGTCAACATTCCGTGCCCCGGGGCAGGGGATATTGGCGGGTCGGGCAGGGGCCCTTGCGGCGCCTGCGGGGGAAAATCAACGCATCAGCGGCAAGAAAGCTGCGCTGTTACAAACTGATCACTTTCCTTTTCCGACCAATTTTGTGCATGTTGCGGCATGGTATTGTCATCAGACAAAGATACCGGCGGGAAACCCCTGCCGGGGTGGGCAAAACAAATAAGACAGGGAGAAAATCCATGAAAAAACTGAGTGTAAGCCTTATGGCCCTGACCGTTGCCGGTGCGGCGCATGCGGCGGATATGGGGGCCGTGGACGAGCCGATCAAACTGGCGATCAACGAATGGACCGGTCAGCACGTAACCACGCATGTGGCGGGTGAGATGCTCAAGGCCGCCGGTTACAAAGTGGAATATGTGACCGCCGGCATGATGAACCAGTTCCAGGCGCTGGCCGATGGAGACATCGACGCGACGCTGGAAATCTGGTCGTCCAATGTTTCGGATGAATATGCCAAGAAGATCGAGGAAGGCACGGTTGTCGAAATCGGCGATCTTGGCCTGGATGCCAAGGAAGGTATCGCATACCCGGCGCATGTCGCTGATCTGTGCCCCGGCTTGCCGGCGTGGGAAGCGCTGAAAGACTGCGCGCAGGTGTTCGCCACGGCGGAAACTCTGCCCGGTGGCCGTCTGGTCGACTATCCGGCCGACTGGGGCACACCTGGTGCGGATCGCATGGCCGGCCTTGAGCTGCCGTTCAAGGCTGTCCCCGCCGGTTCCGAAGGCGCATTGATCGCTGAACTTCGCGCATCGACCGAGCGTAAATCGCCGCTGCTGATCACATTCTGGCAGCCGCACTGGGCGATGTCTGCCTATGACGTGCAGTTCGTTGAACTGCCCGCAGGTGAAGAGGCGTGCTTTAACGATCCGGCGTGGGGCCCGAACCCGAACGCGGTAAACGATTGCGACTTTTCGCCATCGCGCATCTTCAAAGCCGGCTGGAGCGGCCTGGAAGAAAAATGGCCGGCCGCCTATGAAATCCTGTCCAACTATCAACTGGCGGTCGAAGACCAGCAGCCGATGATGGGCGCGATCGATGTTGACGGCGGCCAGGTCGAAGAAGTTGTCGCTGCATGGATAGCCGAGAACGAAGACAAATGGCGTCCTGTTGTCGACGCGGCGACCAAGTGAGCCACTTAGGTGACTAACACGACTATGCCAGCCATTGCCTGCCGGAATCTCTGGCAGGTCTTTGGCCCGGGCGCTGACAAAGCCCTGACCGACGCGCTGTCTCGGTCAGGGAATGACGCTGACAAGGCCGCCGCAGACCTGCGGGAAAACGGGTTCATTCCGGCGGTTCAAGATGCCAATTTCGAGGTCAGGGAAGGCGAATTGTTCGTCATAATGGGCCTGTCGGGCTCGGGCAAATCCACGCTGATCCGCTGTATCTCGCAACTGCTGCCTGGCACCGGTGGTGAAATTCGGGTGGATGGCGAGAATGTCATAGGCGCCTCGAAAAAGGCCCTGACCGAGCTACGCCGGAAAAAACTGGGCATGGTGTTCCAGCATTTCGGCCTGTTCCCCCACATGACCGTTGCTGAAAACGTCGCATATCCTCTGCGCGTTCAGGGCGTGGGTAAAAAGGAACGACTTGATCGTGCGCAGGAAGTGATCTCGCTGGTCGGTCTGGAAGGGCGCGAAGACAGCTTCCCGCGACAGCTTTCCGGCGGGCAGCGGCAGCGGGTGGGTATTGCCCGCAGTCTTGCCGTAAACCCTGACATCTGGTTTCTGGACGAACCGTTCTCGGCGCTTGATCCACTGATCCGTCGCCAGTTGCAGGATGAATTCCTGCGCATTCAAGCGACGTTGAAGAAATCCATCGTCTTCATCACGCACGATATTCAGGAAGCGCTGAAGCTGGCAGACCGCATCGCCATCATGCGGGATGGCAAGATCGTGCAGATCGGCACGCCCACGGATATCGTCCTGCGACCCGTCGATGACTATGTGCGCGAATTCTCGAAGGATGTCGCCAAGGGCCAGCATGCCAAGGTCGCCTCGGTCATGCGAAACGAGGCAGAGTGCGGCCCGGACGATCCCGGCCTGACCACGTCGATGACACTGGACGCGGCCCTGGCCCATTGCATGGAACTATATGAACCCGTGCCGGTGCGGGATGCCGATGGCAATGTCGTTGGCACGGTGCACCCGTCCGATCTGGCTGCCGCGCTTCAGGTGGACGAAACATGACCGCCTTAACTGAGGTTCCGACGCAGCACGGCGCGCGGCTGACGGCGGGCGCCAAGGCCGCCCTGATCACGGTTGTCGTCGGTGCGGTTTGCCTTGCACTCGAGGGCATCGCCCCATGGCTGGTCAAATGGCCTGCCGCATGGGAACTGCCTGCAACCCAATGGGTTGGTGCATTTTTTGACTGGTTTCTCAACCTGATCAAACCGGCGATGCGGTTGTTCTCGGACATGATGACCTATCCAATGAACTGGGCGAATTTCGTGCTGGGCAATACACCATGGCCCATCCTGATCGGAATTGTGACCGCGTTGGGGTGGTATCTGGGCGGCTTGCCCATGGCGGCGTTGGGTTTTCTGGGGCTCAGTTTTGTACTGGCGTCGGGGTATTGGGCTGAGAGCATGAACACTCTGGCCTTGGTCGCAGTATCCGTTCCGGTGGCGTTGATACTGGGTGGTGGCATCGGCATCCTCGCCAACGAGGTGCCGCGGGTGAAATCCTTCGTCCAGGCGGTTCTGGACGTCATGCAGACCGTGCCGACCTTCGCATATCTGACACCGCTGTTGCTGCTTTTTGGCTTTGGCCCCGTCGTCGGTCTGATCGCCTCGGCCATCTATGCCGCGCCGCCCATGGCGCGCAACGTGATGCTGGGGCTGGAACGGGTCGAGCCCGAGATCAAAGAGGCCGCGATCATGTCCGGTGGCACGCGGTTTCAGCAACTGTTTCAGGTCGAAATTCCCGCCGCCACGACGCAGATCATGGTCGGTGTGAACCAATGTCTGATGGCGGCCTTGTCGATGGTCATCATTGCCGCCGTCATCGGCGGGTTCAACGACATCGGCTGGGAGGTTCTGCTGACCATGCGCAAGGCGCAGTTCGGGGAGTCTCTGATGGCGGGTCTGGTCATCGTGGTCTTTGCCGTGGTGATCGACCGGATGAGCGGCACCTTGGCGACCGAGCGCAAACGTTATGACAGCCGGGTTGTCTGGGCGATGTTGGGTTTCGCCGTGGTCTTCACCGCCGCCTTCTGGGCGTGGTTGCCGAACCCATCCGAACTGACCTTGCTGGATCCGATGGCCGAGGCCGTGGACAGCGGTCTGACCGCGTTCACTCAGGCCAATGGCCCGTGGTTGGATGCGCTCAAGAACAACTCACTGTTCTATGTGCTGCTGCCTTTGCGGATCGGTCTGGATCAGGCGGTGCTGCCCTTCACCTGGGGCTTCCAGTGGACGGCGGGCATGAGCTTTGGCCTGTTTGCCGCAGGTGCCGGGATCGCGCTGTTGATGGCATGGCGTGGGCGGCTGACGGGTGGTCTGATCGTCCTGATCCTGATTGGAATGCTGGAAACCGGCATTGCCAACCTGCCGTGGCCCTTTGTCCTGACCGGTGCCGCTGCTCTGGGCTGGGTCGCGGGGGGCTGGCGCCTGGCGGCGCTGTGCGTGGGGCTGCTGTGCACCATCCTCGTTTCGGGCCTGTGGGAGAGAGCGCTCTTGTCGCTTTACCTGAGCGGTGCGGCGGTGTTTTCCTGTGCCGTGGTCGGAGGCCTGATCGGCCTTGCCAGCGCGATTTGGGAGCCGGTGTGGAAAGTGGTCCGTCCGATCTGCGACATGTTGCAGACAATCCCTCTGTTCGTGTTCCTGATCCCGGTCCTAATGGTGTTCCAGATCGGAGAGTTCTCGGCCTTTCTGGCGATCTGTGCCTATGCGATCGTGCCCATGATCCGCTACACGCGGCACGGGCTGGTCAACACGCCGGACGAGATGATGGAGGCCGCGATCTCCAGCGGTGCGACCGAGTGGCAGATCATGCGCGACGTGCGCGCGCCCTATGCCGCGCCCACGATCCTGCTGGGGTTGAACCAGACCATCCTCTATGCCTTTGCGATGCTGGTGATCGCCGCATTGATCGGCACCACGGGTCTGGGGCAGTCGATCTATCTGGCGCTAGGTCAGGCGGATGTGGGGCTTGGCATTTCCGCCGGGGCCGCGATGGCGATTCTGGCGCTGATTGCCGACCGCATCGTGCAGGGCTTTGCCGAAGAACGCCGCGCGGCGCTTGGGTTGTAAACAGGGCAGGGGCGATGCATAGCCCCTGCGCCGAACTTGATTTTGGACAAGGATACCCGTGCCGTCCTGATCTAGACCGATCCCAATAACGCGGAGATCACCATGACCGGTTGGGTCCTATTCCTTGCAGCGCTCGTCACATTCCTTCTCAGCCACGCGATTCCGGTGCGGCCTGCTATACGCGGACGGCTGATCGATACACTCGGACGCCGGGGGTATTTCACGGCCTATTCGGTTCTGTCGCTGGCCGTCCTGGCGTGGTTGATCATCGCCGCTGCCAACGCTCCTTATGTCGAGGTCATCCCGCCATTTGCGTTTTTGCGCTGGGCGCCGGTTCTGATCATGCCGGTGGTCTGCTGGCTGGCTGTCGCGGGGCTGATCATTCAGAACCCGTTCTCATTCGGGGGGCTGGGCAATCGGCCATTTGACCCAGAACAGCCCGGTATCCTGCGCACCACCCGACACCCGATCCTTGCCGCGCTGATGCTGTGGGCGGTGGCACATCTAATTTCCAATGGCAGCCTGTCTCATGTGATTCTGTTCGGCCTGTTTGCCGGTTTCGCAGCCATGGGCATGGCCCTTGTCGACCGGCGCAAGTCGCGGGAAATGGGCTTTGAATGGGTCCGCTTGTCCCGCAACACGGCGCGGTTCTCATTGCGCGCTCCGCGCCCCTGGCCGCGTCCCGGGGTGTGGCTGGCCGCGCTCGCCGCCTATGCGGTTCTGCTTCACCTGCACGCCCCTGTGATTGGCCTGTCCCCGCTTCCGTGAACGAGGGAGTGGCCGGGCGGTGCCTTGCGTGCTATTTGAAACGTCACAAACGAATTACAAGAGGTCCAAGATGCATCTGGCCTATGTCACCACCACCGATCGCGGCGCGACGGACCGCCTGCTGAGCGCCGTTGCGGACCGTCTGCTGGCCTCCGGAGCAAAACTGGCCGGTGTCGTGCAAACAAACACGGAGTGCGCCGACAGCAGCAAATGCGATATGGACTTGCGCGTGCTGCCCGACGGTGAAACCATCCGCATTTCGCAGTCGCTGGGCACCCAGTCGCGCGGCTGCCGTCTGGACCCGGCTGCGCTGGAACAGGCGGTGGGATATGTGACTGCCTCGCTGGAGGGCGCCCCCCAATTGCTGATCATCAACAAATTCGGCAAGCATGAGTCCGATGGGCGTGGATTCCGCCCCGTGATCGGCGAAGCGCTGGCGATGGATATCCCGGTTCTGGTCGGCGTGAACGGTTTGAACGAAGAGAAATTCCAGACCTTCGCGGATGGTGCAGCGGAAGCCCTGCCGGCGGATCTGGATGCAATCGAGGCGTGGTTCAACAAGGTCTCGGAACTGCGCCCGGCGGCAGAATAGAACCTTCCAAACAGTTGGTTAAGAGACAAAAAACGGCACTGACCAACAAGCAGCGCCGTTTTTTGATGTTGGGTGCAATTAGGTTGTCTTAAGCCTGCGGTATCCGAACAGGCCCAGAACGGCCCCGATCAAAAGCAGCCCGCTTGCGGGCAGGGGGACCGGTGCGACAACAAGATTGTCCACATGAAATTCACCGCACCATTGGCTACACCAAGCAGTGTTTGGTGTGGTAGGATAAATTCCCCAGGTCGGTGCCGGGCTGTTAAATGTGATCTGCAACGCATCAATTGCTGAGAACGCGCCGTTGAGGCCAACTGTGCTTAACGCCATAGGTGCGAAGGTTTGGCTTGCCACGACTGCACCATTCCTCAACCCGGAAAAAGTCAGTGTCGGAAAAGCGGCAGGGCCTCCTGTCAGCCATTGGTAATAAGCTGAAGTCCCAAAAGTAGGCGCGGGGCCGGATCCAGTTGTGTATGCTAGGGACCACCCGACCAAGTCTACGGTATGCGCCGCGAACCTTTTTCCATCAACCGGCCTGATTGTTGTAGAAAGAACCCCGTTGTCATCGTGAAGGTTTATGAAGTTTCCGAAGTTGTAAACCGTCGCGTAGTTGAATGTGTAACCTTGGCTTGTGCCTTGATTTATATTGGGGCCAACAGTTTGGTCATTTGCTAAATCAATATCGAACGTAACGGTCAGCGCATTCGCTGCGCCTGCGACACAAACGGCAAGTGCCGCCAAAAGCAGTCTCATAACATGTCCCTCGCAAATACGTTAACAGACTAGCGGGCGATGCCCGGTTTCGCAACTTTTACGAGTCTTTGCAGCCGTCATTGTGCGAATACGTGCAATTGAGAACGCGCGGGCAATGCATTCTGACCATCTTTGCAACCTGCTGGAAAGATGGTGGGCGACCCTGGAATCGAACCAGGCGTGCGTCTCCGCGAGGGAGTTACAGTCCCCTGCCACACCTTGCGGCCTGTCGCCCACTGTCAGGCGTTGCACCTGACGTGGAGGCGTGATTACTAGCGCACCAAAGGAGCGTCAACAGGAAAATTTCGCTTTGGCGCAGGAAACCGAATTCCCGGCCCGGAGGCCCGCAAAATGAAGAAACCCAAATGGGTCGTTGAGAAGGAACAGGCGCGCAAGGCCGCGGCTGCTGAAACCGTTTGGCTGTTCGGTCTGCATGCAGTTCGCGACGCTTTGATGAACCCCAATCGGCAGAAATTGCGCTTGATCGTAACGCGCAACGCGCGGGACAAACTGGCGGAAGCGATTGAATTCTCTGGTATCGAGCCCGAGTTGGCTGATCCGCGCAAGTTTACGGCGCCCATCGATGCAGGCTCGGTGCACCAGGGTGCCGCGCTGGAGGTAAAGCCGCTGGATTGGGGCGGTCTGGCCGAAAATTGCATCGGTCGTGAAAATCCACGCGTCATCCTTCTGGACCGCGTTACGGACCCGCACAATGTCGGGGCGATTCTGCGCTCGGCCGAAGTTCTGGGTGCCAGTGCCGTCATAGGCACCCGCCACCATTCCGCGCCCGAGACTGGGGCCCTCGCAAAAACCGCCAGCGGCGCGCTGGAGCGTCAACCCTATCTGCGGATGCGCAACCTTGCCGACACAATTGTTGAACTACAGAATATGGGATTTCTGGTCCTTGGGCTGGACGGTGAAGCAGAGGTAACGATCGAAGGCGCGCTGAGCGACGGTCGGGACCGCCCCGTCGCACTTGTTCTGGGGGCGGAAGGCCCGGGATTGCGCCAAAAGACGAAGGAAACCGTGGATCAATTGGTGAAAATTGACGCAGCCGGGGGATTCGGATCGCTGAACGTCTCAAATGCCGCGGCAATCGCCTTATATGCATCCCGGCCCTGACAAAAAGGAGAGCGTTATTTCCGGTCCATCCAAAATTGCGACCTGCTGCTACTGCGGGACCCGGGCTGCGCTGGTCCTGAGGGGCAAAGAACGGCACGAGCTGAGCTGTTCCAGTTGTGGCGCACCTTTGCATGATCTGAAGATGCTGCCCAAGCGGAAGGCTGCGCCTGCCAAAACGGTGCGATCTGCGGTTTCTCATGCCCCTCCGCGGAAGACCAAGCGAAAAAAGAAGAAAAAGAGCATGTTCTCGCGCGTGTTCGATGAAGCCTGGGATGTGATCGAAGACATTTTCGATTGACCGTTTTTGGGTGAAGATCGTTCACATCCACGTCAACAGGGGTTCCGCATGCAGCAAAAAATTGCATCTTGATACCCCAGTGAATTCAGATTCTGACATGGCAATGCTGACCCGACGTTCCACACTTGGCGCGCTGTGCGCTTTTTTTCTGGCGCCTGCCACGTATGCGCAGGAAAGGCCCGTTTACTACACCACCGAAGGGGTGGCGTTGGCCGGGTATGATGCCGTGTCCTTTTTCGACGGTTCTGCGCCGATCATGGGCATGCCCGAGAATTCCGTGATGTGGAAAGGGGCGCGGTGGCATTTCACCTCGCAGGAAAACCGCGAGCTGTTCGAAAGCAATCCCCGTGCTTTCGCACCGCAGTTCGGCGGGTATTGTTCATATGCGATGGCGATGGGAGTTCTGAAGAGCTCGGACCCCAAGGCCTGGAAGGTCGTGGATGGTCGTCTGTACCTGACGCATTCGATCGAGATCGAGGAAATCTGGCAGCAGGATCAGACAGAATACATTGAGTTGGCTGAAGAAAACTGGCCGGCAATCCTTTATCGAGAGTAAGCGAGAATCAGCTATTTGTGAAGAGTCATCACAAAAATGCGCTGCCCCTCTTTTTTTTACCAAATATATGCCTAAATGTCACAATGACCGCGGAATGGAACTGCCGCGGGTCATTTCACTGTCCCTCGTTCCAACAACTGGCGCCCAAGGCTTCTTGGGCGCTTTTTTCTTTTTGGAACCCTGCTAAGGATAGGGTATGCCAGACTATTCCGATCAGCAGCTGAGAGCCATTCTGCAACGCACCAAGTCCGTTGCCGTTGTCGGGGTGTCCATGAACCCGGTGCGGCCCAGCTATTACGTTGCCCGCTACCTGTCGTTGAAAGGGTTCAACGTGATCCCGGTCAATCCGGGCCATGCCGGGAAAGACCTGTTTGGCCAAAGGGTACGCGGCAGCCTTTCGGAGATATCCGAACCCGTGGACATGGTAGACATCTTCCGACGGTCCGAATCCGTGCCGCCCATTGTGGACGAAGCGTTGGAGGTGTTCCCGTCCCTCGGAACGATCTGGATGCAAATCGGGGTTGAACACCCTGAAGCGGCAGCCAAGGCCAAGGCCCGCGGTGTGGACGTCGTGATGAACCGCTGTCCGAAGATCGAGTATCAGCGCCTGTTTGGCGAGCTGCGCATGGGTGGGTTTTCCACCGGGATCATCTCGTCCAAGCTTTAGGGCGTTGCTGGCTGATAGGGTTTCAGGCGGGCCACCTGTTCCTGTCGTCGTTTTTCCAGCACCACGTCCCGAGGGACCCACTCATATCGGGTATCCTCGACCAGAGGTGACCAGAACAACACCCCGCCATAGCGCCACGGGTCCAGCACGACGCCCTCATACAGCGAGTCTCCCTTGCGACTGATAATCGCGGTGCTGTGGTCGATCCTCAGCGGATTGTCGGCGTTGGCGATGGCGCGGTGCAATTCCAGCGTCTGGAAGTTTTCCTTTTTCAAACGACGCTCGATATCCTCGGCCCAATGCCAGCACAGACCACGCGGGCGCAATCCCTTGTTGACCTTCGCATTGTGGATCAGCGGCGGGTCGGTGATCTGGTATTCGTCCACCAGTTGCGCGGTATAGGAATAGGCGACTTGCGCTGCCCGGCGGGCTTCTTCCGGATCGATATCCGGGCCAAGACGCTGAATCTCGGCTGTCAGGCGTTGTACCTCATCCCCGGTCGAGGGGGGAGGCGCCGCACATGCCGCAACGATGGCAAGCGTTGCCACAAGCATCAAAATTCGGATCATGTCGCGCCCTCGGCCTGCCATTCTGACGCCCGAGTATAGCGGCCGTTGCGGCGGCGCGGAACCCGGCCGTTACCCTTTGGGGCGGGCGGCCTTTTCAGCAATGCCGCTGATGCCCTGACGGCGCGCAAGTTCGGCCAGAACATCCTCCAGCGCCACGTCTCGGGCGGCCAGCATGACCAGCAGGTGATACAGCACGTCTGCTGCTTCGGCGGTCAGCTTGGCCTGATCGCCCTTCGTGGCTTCGATGATGGCTTCGATGGCTTCTTCACCAAATTTCTCGGCGCATTTCTCGGGACCCTTTGCAAGCAGCTTGGCTGTCCAGCTTGAATCGGGGTCAGCCCCTTTACGCGCCTCAATCGTGGCAGCAAGGTCGTGCAGAATGCTCATGTCAGCCTCATCGGAATGCCTGCGGCGGCCATGTGTTCCTTGGCTTCGCGGATCGTGTATTCTCCGAAATGGAAGATCGAGGCTGCAAGCACCGCACTTGCGCCACCTTGGGTGACGCCTTCGACCAGATGATCCAGATTGCCGACACCGCCGCTTGCGATTACGGGCACGTCCACTGCATCGGAAATCGCACGGGTCAGGGGCAGGTTGAAGCCAGCCTTGGTGCCGTCGCGGTCCATCGAGGTCAGCAGGATTTCTCCGGCGCCTTTGGCGACAACGGTTTTTGCGAACGCGACCGCATCAATGCCTGTTGGCTTGCGGCCGCCATGCGTGAAAATCTCCCACTTTCCGGGGCTGACCGTCTTTGCGTCGATGGCGCAGACGATGCACTGGCTGCCGAATTGATCTGCTGATTCCGCGATCACGTCGGGATTGGCAACGGCTGCCGAGTTGAAGCTGACTTTGTCTGCCCCCGCCAGCAACAGGGCGCGGACATCATCCTTGGTGCGAACCCCGCCGCCGACGGTCAGAGGTACAAAGCACTGCTCGGCGGTGCGCTGTACCACATCGAACATGGTGCCGCGGTTTTCGTGGGTTGCGTGGATATCAAGAAAACAGACTTCGTCCGCGCCTGCGGCGTCATACGCCTTGGCCGATTCCACGGGATCGCCCGCATCGCGCAGACCGACAAAATTCACGCCTTTGACCACGCGGCCATCGGCAACATCAAGGCAGGGAATGATCCGGGTTTTCAGCATCTGATCGTCCTTCGTTGCCGGACCTTTACCGGCAAAGCGCCGCCGATGCCACAGACGTTTTGCCGCCCACGGCCCTGGTAGCACGGGCCATGGGCGGAGCGGGGGGCTTAGTGATCCCGGTTCTTCAGCAGCTTCAGTGCCGAAAGCAGGTTTGCCTTGTCATCGGTCCATGGCAGCGCGCCGTCGGTTTCGACGATTTGCCAGTTGCCATCCTGCGCAAAACTCTCAATTCGGGATTTGTCGGGGCTCAGGATCACAACGCTGCTGGTGGCGGCTCCGGTTTCAACCTGCTCTTCACCCACGGCCAGCCGCTGATGCGCAGCGGTCAGGTTCAGGCTGTCGGCAATTCGGGCCAAAGGCAGGACCAGATCGTAGAACCGGTTTGTGATGTGGAACACCAAAACCCCATCATCGGCCAGGCGGCTGGTATACATCTCTACCGCCTCGCGTGTGATCAAGTGAAGCGGAATCGCGTCTGAGCTGTACGCATCCAAAACCAGGATATCGAAGGCAAAAGGCTTTTGCTTCAGAACGATCCGGGCATCACCCAGATGGGTCTCGGAATCGGGCGTGCATTCCGACAGATAGGTGAACAGCGAAGAGTCGCGTGCGATCTGGTCAACGGTCGCGTCGATCTCGAAGAAGTCCCAGTTTTGCGCAGGCTGCCGATAGCAGGCCAGTGCACCTGTTCCCAGACCGACAATTCCGATGCTGTCGGATTGCTTGCCGAAGTCCGACGTGATGACCTGCGCCATCGGTCCTTCGGGGTGATAATAGGACAGCGGAGTGGGCCGAGTACCATATTCGGATTCGCGTTGCCAGCCATGCACCGTGGTGCCGTTCTTGTAGACACGGTAGCCCTCGCTTGAATACACCGAATGCACGCCGAAAAAGCTGCGATCTTCAAACACCGGATTGTTCTTTACCGCAAATGCGGGCAGCAGAACGACGGTAAGAACCACAGGGATACGCATGGCCTGTGCCCGAAACAGGTACAGCACCGCGAATATCAGCGCGAACAGGGCACCTGCACGCGGGATGTCCGCGCTCAGCGCCGCGACGCCGCGTGTCGCACCTGCGATGACGAGGATGAAAACACTTGCCGCGATGCCCATTATGACATGGCGAAGGGCAAATCCCGGTGCGCGGACAAGAAACAATCCTCCGGCCAGGATCATGGTGATTGGTGCCTCCAACTCACGTGTGAAGGCAATCGGCGCAACGATCGAGTTGAACAACCCGCCAATTGCTCCGCCCACGGAAAGGGCGATGTAGAACACTGTCAATTGCTCGGCGGATGGGCGCATGTCGTACAGCAGGCGGTGCGCAAAAAGGGCGATGATGAACAACACCGGGACATAAAGCAGAATAACCACCGGCGCGTCATGCTCGCTGACCACCTTGGACACCAGTACGACACCCGCCGCCAGCGCCGCCAGCATGGGCAGGTTCAAGGCGTCAAGCGTCAGGTGTTTCCATTTGGCAAACGCGATGATGAAGGACAGGATATAGACCGCCAGCGGAACAACCCAGATCAACGGGAGAGCACCCAGATCCGTGCTGACCCGCGTTGTGAAGGACAGCATCAAGGAAGAGGGGATGAAGGCGACGAACACCCAGACAGCGATCTGCCGCAGGGTCGGGAAACTGGCCTTGAGCGCCGTTTGGGCCGACGGCTTCGTGTGCCGTGATCCCCGCAAGGCGATCATGCCACTGCCAAGCAAAAGCGCGCCGAACAGCACGAAGCCGACCAGCCAGGCACGGCTGATCTCGGCCGCGCCAAAAAATGGATCCGCAACCAGGGGGAAGGCCAACAACGCCAGCAAGGATCCGACATTGCTGGCGCTGTAAAGGAAATACGGATCATCCGCCGAAGGCCCGCCCGACCTGGCGTACCAAGCCTGCAACAGGGGCGCATTTGCCGACAATACTGCAAAGGGTACACCCACACCCACGGCGAACAGGCCAAGCGTTTGCAGCGCGGTCGAGGTCGAGGCGTCATAGCTCCAGCTTTCGCTGGTGGACAGCGGCAGGAAAGTCAGCGCCGCCACCCAAAAGGCAAAATGGGTGATGATCTGCCAGCGCAAGGGCAGAAACTTGGTCAACAGGTGCGCGTAAACATACCCGAGTATCAGCACCACTTGGAAAAACAGCATTGCGGTCGTCCAGACCGCCGGGGCGCCGCCGATTTTTGGAAGAACCAGTTTGGCAAAAAGCGGCTGGACAAAGAACAGCAGACTGGCGCTCGTGAAAATCGCCGCGCAGAAGATCGCAATGGTTGCTGATCCGAATCTGGACGTCTTGGGAACGTCTAGGTTGGAAATACTCACGTTTGCCACCCGGGTTGTTGTGTTTGACGAAGGAGTTAAGCGGGGATTCCGCCCGAATTATGGCTCAACACAGTAAAATGTTTGGCTTCTGGTCGGATTGTTCTCGAAAACAAGGGTAAAATGGGCGCCTTCAATTCTGGCAAAGCTTTGCTGATGCCAGACTTGTGATTGTCAGATTTCCAAAACCTGTGAGAATTGGAGTGAATATTACAGAAGGAATACCGACATGCGTAGCTTGATACTTGCTTCAATTTTTTCGCTCGGAGCGGCATGGGCCGCCATGGCTGACGACATCATCAAAGTTCAAACGAACAAATCCGTAGCCGAAGCGCTGGATGCGCTGGAAGCGGCGGTTGGCAACGCAGGGGCCACCGTCTTTGCCCGCATCGACCACGCGGCCGGGGCGGAAAAGGTCGGTACGCCCATTCCGGCCAATCAAGTGCTGATTTTCGGCAATCCTGCGCTGGGCACGCCGGCCATGCAGATCGATCCGCGAGCAGGGTTGTTCCTGCCGCTCAAAGTGCAGGCGTATGAGGATGGGAACGGTCAGGTCTGGTTGGCCTATGAAGACCCCAAGGAAACGATGGACGAGTTGGATGACGTCGAAAAGTCACCAGTCATCGAGAAGATGCGCGGTGCGCTCGCCAAGTTGACTGCTGCGGCCGCGGGCTAAGACCTTTTGGGTTATGCGCTTGCGCTTTTCACACGTGCAAGCGCGTTTCGCGCGATCAGGATGTGAAATGGCAGGATCGCAGCCAGGTACAGGCGCCCGCCAAGGTTATGGCGTCGGACCCACGTGGCCAGCGAGATGCGGCCGTTTTCCGACAGGACGGAAACCCGGAAATCCAGGTGGCGATCATTGAATCCTGCGATCACCTCGGTCCTGCCATCATGTTCGACCGGGAAGATCCCCAGCTTGTCGCCGGCATCCGGGCCTGTCGTGCTGAGGCCAAAGGGTGTCACCAGCAGGCCGCGCAGCCGAACCAGTGCCATCGCCCATCCGGGGAACGCGGTGATGATTTCCGCGGCCCGGCGCGGCGGAAGATTGGATTCAACACTGAAGCAGTCCAGAAAGTCGCCGGTTTTGAACCGTTCGTTCAGCAGGCTGTGCGCGGACAGTTCGGAACGCTTTACCGGCGAATGAAACATAAAGCTATCCTCTGAGCGTGGTCAGAGCCTCTTGCAGATCAATCGCTCCATCATAAAGCGCGCGGCCGGAAATGGCACCGTTCAAAGCTGCGCCACAATCGCGCAGCGCGATCAGATCGGCGATCGAGGACACGCCGCCAGATGCGATGACCGGAATATCGACCGATTTGGCAAGCTCTGCGGTGGCCTCGACATTGGGGCCCTGCATCGCGCCGTCCCGGTTGATGTCGGTGTATATGATCGCAGCGACGCCTGCGTCTTCGAAGCTGCGGGCCAGATCCGTTACCTGAACGTCGGTTTCTTCGGCCCAACCCTTGGTGGCAACCAGACCGTTGCGCGCGTCGATGCCCACGGCGACCTTGCCAGGAAAGGCTTTGGCCGCTTCGCGCACCAGATCGGGGTTCTCGACCGCGACCGTGCCCAGAATCACGCGGGCCAGACCTTTGTCGATCCAGGTCTCGATGGTGGCCATGTCGCGGATGCCGCCACCCAATTGCGCGGGCACGGCGCAGGCTTTCAGAATCGCCTCGACCGGGGCGGCGTTGACCGGCTCACCTGCAAAAGCGCCGTTCAGATCGACCAGGTGCAGCCACTCGCACCCGGCCTCGACAAAGGCGCGGGCCTGTGCGGCGGGGTCTTCGTTGAACACGGTGGCCTTGTCCATTTCACCACGCAGCAGGCGCACGGCATTGCCGTCTTTGAGGTCGATGGCGGGGTAGAGGATCATGTCGGGCGGCCCTATATCTGTGTTGCACGCGCGGGATATCGCACAGGCGGGGCAGGGGATGCAACGCGACGCTGGGTCATTCTTGCCCGCAGCTGGCTGCCGGGTCAGACTGCCATCAGAACAGGGAGACAATCATGAAGAAATTTACGTTTGCAGCGGGTTTGATGTTTCTTGCGACCAGCGCGATGGCTGCGGATCCCGTCGACGGTCTGTGGAAGACTGCACCCGGTGATACCGGCGGCTATCTGCACGTGACGATTTCCGGATGCGGCAGTGCGATCTGCGGAACCATCGACAGCGCCTTTGATGCGGATGGCAACGAGCAGCTGGAATATGAAAACCTGGGCAAGCAGATCATTTGGGACATGGTGCCCGATGGCGGCGGAAGCTATGACAGCGGCAAGATCTGGGCACCGGACCGGGACAAAACCTACAATTCTAAAATGTCACTGGACGGCCAGAACAAACTGACCGTCAAGGGATGCGTGGCGGGCGGTCTGATCTGTCGCGGTCAAACCTGGACGCGTGTTCAGTAAGCCTCAGGGTTTCCAGGTCAGGAAGTTGCCCAGCATGCGCAGGCCGACGTCTTGGCTTTTCTCGGGGTGAAACTGCATTCCAACCATCGTGTCACGGCCAATCACGGCCGTGACCTCCTGCCCGTAGTCCACATAAGCCAATCGCTGTGCCGGGTCGGACACCCGGAAATGGTACGAGTGGACGAAATAGGTGTGATCGCCGGTTTTCACCCCGTCGAACACCGGGTGATCGCTGTCCAGAACAAGATCGTTCCAGCCCATATGCGGCACTTTCAGCGA
The DNA here is from genome assembly GCF_056540885.1 of Ruegeria sp. AL12. NCBI lineage: Bacteria > Pseudomonadati > Pseudomonadota > Alphaproteobacteria > Rhodobacterales > Roseobacteraceae > Ruegeria > Ruegeria sp. AL12. The sequence goes on from NZ_JBQFXN010000001.1 coordinate 231,294, forward strand.
TGTGTCTGACGGTTCGATCCTGACGACATCGCCGGCAATCCAGCCCAGACCATCCGTTTCGCTGTATTCATGGCCTTTGGTTGCCATCAACTGCATGCCCACACAGATGCCCAGAAACGGGCGGCCTTTCTGTTCGACCGCCTCGACCATCGCGTCATAGATGCCCTTGTGCCCACGCAATTCGGCAGCGCATGCCGGAAACGCCCCGTCGCCGGGCAGAACCAAGCGATCGGCGCGTGCCACAACATCCGCGTCCGAGGTGACGACAACCTCACCGGCGCCGACCTCTTGCGCCATGCGCTGAAACGCTTTTTCCGCCGAGTGCAGGTTGCCGCTTTCGTAGTCGATAATGGCGGTCAGCATTTACAACGCGCCTTTGGTCGACGGAACCGCGTCTGCCTTGCGCGGATCGGTTTCAACGGCGTCGCGTAGCGCGCGCGCGACGGCCTTGAAGGCGGCCTCGGCGATGTGGTGGCTGTTGAAACCGTGCAACTGGTCGATATGCAGCGTGATGCCGCCATGGGTGCTGAGCGCCTGAAAAAACTCGCGCACAAGTTCTGTGTCGAACGCACCGATTTTCTGCGTCGGCAGGTCCACGTTCCAGATCAAATAGGGGCGGCCCGACAGGTCCAGCGCACAGCGTATCTGGGCGTCGTCCATCGGCAGGTGGCATTCTCCGTACCGCCGGATCCCTTTCTTGTCGCCCAGAGCCTGCGTCAAAGCCTGCCCCAGCGCGATGCCGGTATCTTCAACCGTGTGGTGATCATCAATGTGATAATCGCCCTTGGCGCTGATCGTCATGTCGATCAGCGAATGGCGCGCCAGCTGATCCAGCATGTGATCAAAAAAGCCAACTCCGGTCTGGTTGTTATACATGCCGGTGCCATCCAGATTGATCTCGACCGAAATTTCGGTTTCGGCAGTCTGGCGGCTGATCTTTGCGCTGCGCATGGGCGAATTCCTTTTGCTACAGGCGCGCTTATAGACGGGGAAGGTCGGGGTTTTCCAGACCGCGCGTTGCGATCGCTGCAAACTGTTGCAGGGGATTGCACCCGGCTTGGCCCCGTGTCAGCTTGCCAACAACACGAACCGATAGGGTCAAACCATGTCCACCTGCGTTTTCATCCAGATCCGTTGCAAGCCCGGAACCACCTACAAGGTCGCCGAGGAAATCGCCCTGCGCGAAATCCACTCTGAACTGTATTCCACCAGCGGTGAATATGATCTGCTGCTCAAGCTCTATATCCCCGAGACCGAGGATGTGGGCCATTTCATCAACGAACACCTGCTGGTGATTCCCAATATCGAACGCTCGCTGACCACAATGACGTTCAAGGCGTTTTAACCCAGTTCGAATGAGGTGACGCCAAAGACACGGCTCAGATCGATATCCGGCGCGCGGCCGGAATACATCCGGGCCGTTTCAAACACCTTTTCCAACCCCAGCTTTTCGGCCAGCGCAAACGCGGCCGTGTTGGGCAGAGGCATGTCGATGAAAACGGCGTCCCGTGAATGATGGGGTGGTACGGTTTCCAGCAAACTGGCCAGCAGGGCTTGGGCGATGCTCTCGCGATCTGCAAAAAGCGGCCCGATCTTGTACCCTGTCCGGCAGGGGCGCAACGTTGCATACCCCTTGATCTTACCATCCTCGGAATACACGCGGGACACATGGCCAGGTGCGCTGATCCAGCCCTGCAAGAATGCGTCGCGGCGGGCCGGAAAAAGGTGCCGGTCGTAGGCGAACAAAGCCTCGGACGCCGCCGTCAGTGGCTCAACGCCGGTTGATGGGGTCAGAGCCTGCTGCAACGTCTCCACGGTCGCCGTGAAACGATAGTTGTTATAGGCGAAAGAAAACCCCGAGCTGCGGTAGTTGTGTTGCTGGTCGACGACCCCATCCAGGCCGATATTGCCCGCTTTGCAGTTTTCCAAGGCGTGCTGCCAGATTTTCAGCCCGTGGCCCGATCCGCGAAACGCGGGCCGGACGATGTAGAAGCCAAGGAACGCAAACGCGTCATCATACTGAACGACCGAGATGGAAGCGATCATTTCGCCATCCAGGAATCCCCCGAGAAACCCGCGAGTATCCGTGCCGTGGAAGCAACGAGCATCGTGATGCCCCGGGTTCCACCCTTCGCGCCCGGCCCAATCAACGGCCTTTTGCACCTCGTCAACGGTAAGAGGGCGGATGACGTAATCAGACATGGGTGAATCCTGCGTTGGGCAATGCAACCAGAATGACGCAATGTCTTGTGAAGAGCCAGCATGTATGGAGAGTTTGGTATCTGGAGCGGGCGAGGCGATTCGAACGCCCGACCCTAACCTTGGCAAGGTTATGCTCTACCCCTGAGCTACGCCCGCATCAGATACATATGTGGTCCGAAGACCTCTCAATGGAGCGGGCGAGGCGATTCGAACGCCCGACCCTAACCTTGGCAAGGTTATGCTCTACCCCTGAGCTACGCCCGCGCCGTTGAGTGAGGAGGGATTTATAAATTCCCACGCGGGGCTGCAAGCGGAAAAACACAAAAAAGAGGAAAAATATTTCGACGGAACTGGGCATCCGGCCCGTTCAATCTCAAACACGGATCAAAAAAGGACACAGGCAGAGGGGCTTTCATGATTTCTGTTGCAGACATGAAGATAATGGCGCTGGCCGCAATGATCTTGCTGGTCACCGCGATGCCGAAATCGGACGATCACGAACACAACCGGATCACGCCCGTTTTGTTGAAAGCGCCCCTTGTGATGACGACGGATCTGACCGGATAACACCCGCCAACCGAGCTACAGCGCCAGAATCAGGTTGGCGATGGCCGCAACCAGAATGGCCAGGAACGTCAGGCTCATGCCAGCCTGCCGTAGGATGACGATCTGGGGCGTGCGCCCGAATCCGTAAGCGTGCAGCAGACGCCCAGCCAGCAACATCAAACCCAGTATATGCACAAGCAACCCTCCGGCGCCCTGTAATTCCACCATGGCGATCAGCAAAAGGGCGATAGGGGCGTATTCGGCGCAATTGGAATGTGTCCGTATCGCCTTGATCATCAATTTGCTGCCCCCATCCCCGACCGAGATTTTGTCGCTGCGGCGCAGAAGGATCACTTTGACGCTGAGTGCCACGTAAAGAATAGCGATCAGGGCCGCATAGATCGGGGTGATAGCAAGCATAGTGGGTCTCCGTTCCAGCATAGAAAAAGGGCCGCGCGGTTTCCCGCGCGGCCCTTTGAACTGTAACCGGTTCGGCAGGTTATTCCAGCTCGACCAGAAGGTCCTTTGCGTCAATCTGGCCACCGGGCTGCACATGAACGGCCTTTACGGTCGCATCGCGCTCGGCGTGGATGCCGGTTTCCATCTTCATCGCCTCGATGGTCAGCAACATGTCGCCTTCCTTGACCTGCTGGCCCGCTGTTACGGCGACGGTGGCAACAACACCGGGCATCGGCGCACCGACATGATCCGGGTTGCCGACCTCGGCCTTGGGCCGCGCCTGCGTGGCCGAGGTGACCAGCCGGTTCGGAACCCGGATCACGCGCGGTTGGCCGTTGAGTTCAAAGAACACTTTGACCTCGCCCTTTTCATCCGTTTCGCCGATGGCCTGACACCGGATTTCCAGCGTCTTGCCGGGGTCGATTTCCGCGGTAATCTCTTCGCCCGGCTCCATGCCGTAGAAGAAGGTGCGCGTCGGCAGGGTACGAACCGGGCCGTAGATCCGGTGGCGACCCATGTAGTCCAGGAACACCTTGGGATACATCAGGTATCCGTTCAGATCCTCGTCATCGACCTCTTTGCCTTCCAGCTGCTTGGACAGCTCGGCGCGGGTGGCTTCAAGATCGACCGGGGGCACGTCCTTGCCGGGGCGCTGCGTGTTGGGAACCTCGTCTTTCAGCACTTTCTTGATGATGGTCTCGGGGAAACCGCCCGGAGGCTGACCCAGATTGCCGCGCATCATGTCCACGACCGAATCGGGGAAGGCCACGTCGGTATTCGGGTCCTCGACCTGTTCACGTGTCATGTTCTGGCTGACCATCATCAGCGCCATGTCACCAACGACCTTGGAAGACGGCGTGACCTTCACGATGTCACCGAACATCTGGTTCACGTCAGCATACATCTGGGCCACTTCGTGCCAGCGTTCTTCCAGACCCAGGCTGCGTGCCTGTGCCTTGAGGTTGGTGAACTGACCGCCCGGCATCTCGTGCAGATAGACCTCGGACGCGGGGGCCTGAAGGCTGGATTCAAAGGCCGCATACTGGCCACGCACAGCCTCGAAGTAATCGCTGATTTCACGAATGGCCTTGATGTCCAGCCCGGTGTCGCGGTCGGTATGGCGCAGCGCCTCGACCACGGTGCCCAGCGTCGCCTGGCTGGTGTTGCCCGAGAAGCTGTCCATCGCGCAGTCAACTGCATCCACACCCGCCTCGGACGCGGCCAGAATGGTCGCGCTGGCAATACCGGCGGTGTCATGGGTGTGGAAATGGATCGGCAGCCCGACCTCTTCTTTCAGCGCACGGATCAGGATCTTGGCCGCGGCCGGTTTCAGCAGGCCCGCCATGTCTTTGAGGCCCAGAATATGCGCGCCGGCGTCGCGCAGCTCTTTCGCCATGCCGACATAATATTTCAGGTCGTACTTGGCGCGATCGGGGTCAAGAATATCGCCAGTGTAACAGACGGTACCTTCGCAAATCTTGCCGCTCTCGACGACCGCGTCCATCGCCACGCGCATGTTTTCGACCCAGTTCAGCGAGTCGAAGACGCGGAACACGTCAATTCCTGTCGCCGCCTGGCGCACGAATTCCTGCACCACGTTGTCAGGATAGTTCGTATAGCCCACGCCGTTTGCGCCGCGCAGCAGCATCTGGGTCATCAGGTTCGGCATCGCCTCGCGCAGGTCCCGCAGGCGCTGCCATGGGCATTCCTGCAAGAACCGATACGCCACGTCGAAAGTCGCGCCGCCCCAGCATTCGACCGAGAACAGCTGCGGCAGGTTCGCCGCATAGGTGGGAGCCACCTTGATCATGTCGATCGAGCGCATTCGGGTCGCCAGCAGAGACTGGTGCCCGTCGCGCATGGTGGTGTCGGTGATCAGCAGTTGGCGCTGCGCCTTCATCCAGTCGGCCACCGCCTGCGGGCCCTTCTGCTCCAGCAGGTTGCGCGTACCCATCTGCGGTTCGGCCTTCAGCGCCGGAGGCCTGGCCTCTTTCAGGTCGGCGCGCGGGCGCGGGCGGTCCTTGGTTTCGGGATGCCCGTTCACGGTGATGTCCGCGATATAGGTCAGAACCTTGGTGCCGCGGTCGCGCCGCTTCTTGAAGGTGAACAGTTCGGGCGTCGTGTCGATGAACTTGGTGGTGTATTCGTTCGACAGGAAGGTCGGATGCTTGAGCAGGTTGATGACGAAGTCGATATTCGTCGAAACCCCGCGGATGCGGAACTCGCGCAGGGCGCGGTCCATCCGGGAAATCGCCTTTTCGGGCGTCGGGGCCCAGGCCGTAACCTTGGTCAGCAGCGAGTCATAATAGCGCGTAATCACCCCGCCCGCATAGGCCGTGCCGCCATCCAGACGGATGCCCATACCGGTGGCCGAGCGATAGGCGGTGATCCGGCCATAATCGGGGATGAAGTTGTTCTGCGGGTCCTCGGTGGTGATCCGTGTCTGCAACGCGTGACCGTTGAGCTGGATATCCTTTTGGCTGGCCATGCCGGTCGCCTCGGCCAGCGTCTTGCCCTCGGCGATCAGGATCTGCGCCTGCACGATGTCGATACCGGTGACTTCTTCGGTCACGGTGTGTTCGACCTGTACGCGCGGATTGACTTCGATGAAATAGAACTTGCCGGTGTCCATATCCATCAGGAACTCGACCGTGCCGGCACATTCGTAATTGACATGCGCACAGATCCTTCGGCCAAGCTCGCAGATCTCGGCGCGCTGTTCGTCGCTCAGATACGGGGCAGGGGCGCGTTCCACGACCTTCTGGTTCCGGCGCTGGACCGAGCAGTCGCGTTCATACAGGTGATAGATTTCACCGTGCTTGTCGCCCAGGATCTGCACCTCGACGTGGCGCGCACGAATGATCATCTTTTCCAGATAACCCTCGCCGTTGCCGAATGCGGCCTCGGCCTCGCGACGGCCTTCCAGCACTTTCTCTTCCAGCTCTTCTTCCGACTGGATCGGGCGCATGCCGCGCCCGCCGCCGCCCCAGGACGCCTTGAGCATTAGCGGATAGCCGATTTCGGCGGCCTCCTTGCGGATCGCGTCCATGTCATCGCCCAGAACTTCGGTGGCAGGAATGACCGGAACGCCGGCTTCGATGGCTACGCGTCGCGCGCTGGCCTTGTCGCCAAGCGCGCGCATGGTTTCCGCCTTGGGGCCGATGAAGGTGATGCCGTTCTTGACGCAGGCATCGACGAAATCCGGGTTCTCGGACAGCAGGCCATAGCCCGGATGAATCGCGTCGGCACCACATTGCTTGGCAACACGGATGATCTCGTCGATCGAAAGATATGCGGCAACCGGCCCCATGCCTTCACCGATCTGATACGCCTCGTCCGCCTTGAACCGGTGCAGGCCCAGTTTGTCTTCTTCAGCGTAGACGGCGACGGTTCGTTTTCCCATCTCGTTTGCTGCGCGCATGACGCGGATGGCAATCTCGCCGCGGTTGGCGATCAGGATCTTGTTGAAGTCTGTCATGATAGGTCCCGGTCTTTTGTGTATGGGCGTCTTATTGGGCGGAGAATACGCGCAGGTATATCCGTTCTTCTGGGTAGAACCGGCATGTTATCGCTCGCAAACGCCCTATGATCGCAGCGCCCTTATACTTTTGCTGCGCCGCAGCATCAAATGTTTAACGTTAACTCTCAATCTGACACAGGCTTGCCAGGCCCATCTGGCCCATATTTGCATGCAGGTCCTGCCTGAGAATCTCGATGACATGTGCAGGCCCCCGCGCGCCAAGTGCCGCGAGACCATACAAAAAAGCCCGCCCGAGCATGACGAAGTCTGCGCCCAGCGACATGGCCCGCAAGATATCCAGACCGCCTTCGACACCACTGTCGAAAATCAGGGGCAGGCGGGTTGCATCCCGGACAGAGGGCAGAACCTCGATGCTGGCCGGGGCCGCGTCAAATTGACGGCCGCCATGATTCGACACCCACAAGGCATCGACACCGACCTGTTCCAGCCTGCTTGTATCCTCTGGTCGCAGGACACCCTTCAGGACAAGCGGCCCGTCCCAATGGTCGCGCAGCCATTTGACATAGTCCAGATCCGGCGAGGTTCGAAGCAGGTAACCGATATGAGCCGTGGGCGGCAGATTTCCGGGGTTTTCGATATATTTGTCCAGCGTTCGCATATGCGGCACACCGTTGCGCAGCATGCCCATCGCCCAGGCAGGTCTCTGGGCGATCTGCGCCAGAATGCGCGGGGTCAGCTTTGGCGGTTGCCGCAGGCCCGATCGTGTCTGCCTTTCCCTGCGCGAAGCGACGGGAACATCCGCAGTGAGGATCAGGGTCTTGAACCCGGCCTTGCGGACCCGGTTCAGCAGGTCTTTTCGAATATCCGGATCCCGGGGCGGGTAAAGCTGGAACCAGGCATTGTCCCCAAGATGCGGTGCCATGTCTTCGGGGCTTTGGCTGGCTACGGTCGACAGGGTATAGGGAATACCCGCCTTTGCGGCCGCGCTGGTAAGCAGTTGCTCGGCGCGGGGCCAGACCAGCCCGGACATTCCGATCGGCGCGATTCCGAACGGCAGCGGATACGAAGCGTCGAGAAACGACTTTGACGTATCAAAGTTCAGCTCGCCATGCAGGATCGACGGGCAGAGGCGCACCTCATCCAGCGCCTGGCGATTCCGGTGCAGTGTCGTTTCAATCCCGGTTCCACTGTCGATATACTCCCACACGAAATGCGGCAGACGACGGCGCGCACGGTGTTTCAGATCCGGTATGCCGGGATAGGTGCTGTGCAAGTCCATGCAGATTGATCCGACCTGCCATGCGATTCGGCAAGTTTTTTAAGCTGCATCCTTAGGTGGTTGCCGGTGTTCAGGCGGCGCATTTTTGGTCTGGTTCCTGGTGCCGCTTGCAACATGCACCTGGTTGCGCCCCTTGTCCTTGGCGACATAAAGCGCATCGTCTGCCGCGCGCATCAGGTCCTGCGGCATGGTGCCGTGGGCCGGGTAATGTGCGACCCCGACCGATATCGTAATGCGCGGCAATGCCTTCTCGCCATATCGTACGGTGACGGCTTCAACCGCCTGGCGCAGTTGTTCGGCTCGGGTCACGGCATCTTCGGGGCTGTTGTCAGGCAGGATCAGCATGAACTCTTCACCCCCGATGCGGCAGGCGACTTCGTCCCGGTCGCACCCTTGTTCCAGGGCGGCGCCGACGGCGCGCAACACCATGTCGCCCGCATCATGCCCATGAGTATCGTTGAACTTCTTGAAGTGATCCACGTCCACGGCGATCAGGCTTAGCGCGGCGCCCGTCTGCTGGCTGCGGCTGATGGACTTGCGCAGCGTCTCGGTCATATGGCGGCGATTGAACAGCCCGGTCAGGGGGTCTCGTACCGATTGGTCGTGAAGCTGATCCCGCATGCGGACATTGGCGATCGCCATACTGATCTGTTCGGCGCATAATTGTGCCAGCTTGCGGCTCTTGTTGAAGCAGTCTTCGCGCCCCTCCAGTGCCCGCAGATGCAAAAGACCAACGGTTTCGCCATGGGCCAGAATGGGAAAGCAGAAATAAGGCCGCCCGTCATGCGGTTCGGCGTGTTCGCATACAAAATCAATCTCGGATGCGCCGAACTCGTAAGTCCGGCCGCGCCGCAAGCCCCAGCAACCTTCGGGGTGAATGTGGGATTTATGAGTTCCACCGTTCCAGCTGGCGCAGCCATCCAGCACATCGCGTGAGTTTGAATAGACATACACGCTGCCTTCGGCCTCTGGCAGGATGTGGGTCATGAAGCGAGACACCATGTCGAACAGTTCATCCAGCGACCGGCTTGATTGCAGCCATTCGTTCAATTCACCCAGCAGGCGGACCTCTCGGGCCAGGCGCAGCTGCTCGTCCATCAGCTCCCTCTCTTTCTGGGCCCGTTTGCGAAGGTCGCGAACCTGACGACGGTTGGTGCGATGGACAATCAGGATGACAGTCGTCAGTGCCAGCAGGGCGACCCCGCTCAGCAGCGCCAGAGACAGGCGAACGCGCGTGATGAACAGGTTCCGCAGGTCGGTTATGTCGGAATAGAACTCAATCGCGCCCAGGAACGTCGCGTCCTTGATGATCGGCGTATAGACCTCGGCCACATGGCGGCTGCTCAGTTCCGTATCCCGGGAATTGTCGACAACAAAGGAATCAACTTCGGTAACCGGCTTCTCTTCGTGTTTGTAAAAAAGCCCTCCGGCGGCGACGATCGACTGGAAATAGGGTTTCGTATTCACGAACCCGATGTCGCTGGCTCGGGTCGACCAGAACACCTGCCCCGAAGCATCAAACAGCTTGAAGCGGTAAATGTCCGTGGTTTCGGGCAGTAGCTCCAGAAACTCCTGGTCATGATCGGTCAATGCGTGAAAACGGAATGCCTGTTCAAGATCGTTCAGATGGCTTTCGACCTGGCGGCTCATCCGCATCGCGTTTTTTCGCAGGTCTGCTTCCAGCATGCGATCAACCACTGGCGCCGGGGCGGCGTAGATCCCCCAGCACGCTGCTGCCGTCAGCGCAAGCAGCATCAGGGCCACGCCCATCATTTTAAGCCTCGAGGATTGACCCGTCAGTTCCGCCTGTTTCATTTGTCCGCTCCCACAACACTCTGCCAAACATCCCAGTCAGGATTTGACAGAGAGTTAACGGGGGTGCAGCGCGGTGGCGTGTTTGTTTAGAATTGAATGTAAGAAGAAGTGCGAAAAGTCTGTGAACAAGCCGTGAACAAACCCTTTCCCTTCGCGCTTATCCGGCGTAGTTTGGGGCCATGAGCAGTTTTGACGAAATGGACGCCTTCGAGGGCGCATCGCTGTCGGCGCGGGCCATGGCCGTGCGCCCTTCGCCCTATCTGGATGATCTGAACCCGGCGCAACGGGACGCGGTCGAGCGGCTGGATGGCCCGGTTCTGATGCTGGCAGGTGCCGGGACGGGCAAGACCAAGGCTCTGACCACCCGGATCGCGCATCTTCTCAACACTGCGCGCGCGCGCCCGAACGAAATTTTGTCGGTAACCTTCACCAACAAGGCCGCGCGCGAAATGAAGGAACGGGTGGGCCGCCTGCTGGGACAGCCCGCCGAGGGGATGCCATGGCTGGGCACCTTTCATTCGATCTGCGTCAAACTGCTGCGCCGCCATGCGGAACTGGTCGATTTGAAATCGAACTTCACCATACTGGATACCGACGACCAGCTGCGCCTGCTCAAGCAGTTGGTGCAGGCCGCAAATATCGACGACAAACGCTGGCCTGCGCGGATGTTGCTGGGAATCATCGACGATTGGAAGAACCGTGCGCTGACGCCCGACAAGGTGCCAGCCGCCGATGCCGGGGCTTATGACAACAAGGGCATTGAGCTCTATGCCCAATATCAGACCCGCCTGCGCGAATTGAATGCAGTGGATTTCGGCGATCTGCTTCTGCACATGGTTACGATCTTCCAGACCCACCCAGACGTGCTGGAGCAATACCAACGCTGGTTCCGCTATATCCTGGTGGACGAGTATCAGGACACCAACATCGCCCAATATCTGTGGCTGCGGCTGCTGGCGGGCGGGCACAAGAACATCTGCTGCGTCGGCGATGACGATCAGTCGATCTATGGCTGGCGCGGGGCCGAGGTGGGCAACATCCTGCGGTTCGAAAAGGATTTTCCCGGCGCGTATGTGGTGCGGCTGGAACAGAACTACCGCTCGACCCCGCATATTCTGGCGGCTGCTTCGAACGTCATTCGCGGCAATGAAAACCGCCTGGGCAAAGAGCTGTGGACCGAAGCCGAGGAAGGCCACAAGGTCAATCTGATCGGCCATTGGGATGGCGAGGAAGAGGCCCGCTGGATCGGCGAGGAGATCGACGCGATGCAGGGCGGTACGCGCGGTATTCGCCCGATGAACCTTGATGAGATCGCCATCCTCGTCCGCGCCAGCCACCAGATGCGCGCCTTCGAAGACAGGTTTCTGACCATCGGTCTGCCCTACAAGGTGATCGGCGGCCCGCGATTCTATGAGCGGATGGAGATTCGCGATGCCATGGCCTATTTCCGGCTGGTGGTCAGCCCCGAGGATGATCTTGCGTTTGAGAGAATCGTAAACACGCCAAAACGCGGCCTTGGCGACAAGGCGCAGCAGACGATCCAGATGACCGCGCGCGAAAATGGGGTGTCACTGGTCGAAGGGGCTCGGATTGCCGTCGATAACGGGCTGATCAAGGGCAAGGGCGGCAAGGCGCTGCGCGAACTGATCGACGGTCTGGCGCGTTGGAATGCGATGACGCGTGGGCCACGGATCGAGGTGGACGACGATTCGGTGATCGATGACGGTTCACCCCTGCGGTTCGGCGCACCCGAGCATACGCATATCGAACTTGCGCAGATCATTCTCGACGAATCCGGCTATACCGCCCACTGGCAGAACGACAAGACGCCCGAAGCGCCGGGGCGCCTTGAAAACCTCAAGGAACTGGTGAACCAGCTGGACAATTTCGAGAACCTGCAAGGATTTCTGGAACATGTCAGTCTGGTCATGGACAACGAACAGGACAGCGACGGCGCCAAGGTTTCGATCATGACCCTGCATGCGGCCAAGGGGCTGGAGTTTCCCGCCGTCTTCCTGCCGGGCTGGGAAGACGGGCTGTTCCCTTCGCAGCGGTCAATGGACGAATCCGGGCTCAAGGGGCTCGAGGAAGAACGGCGCCTGGCCTATGTCGGCATCACCCGTGCCGAAGAAGTGTGTACCATTTCTTTTGCCGCCAACCGGCGGGTGTTCGGGCAGTGGCAGAACTCCATGCCCTCGCGCTTCATCGACGAATTGCCGGACGATCACGTTGAGGTTTTGCAAGGGGCCGGGTTACACGGCAACAGTCAGATGTCGGCTGGTATCGAGACCCGCGCGGCCGAAGCGAATGTCTACAACTCGCCGGGCTGGAGGCGGATGCAGGCGCGGCAGGGGCAATACGGTATGTCTCAGCCGCGCGAATCCCGCAACACGGTGATCGACGCGACCGCCGTGGCCAGTTTCACGCTGGGGGAACGGGTGTTCCACCAGAAATTCGGCTATGGCGCGGTTGTCGGGATCGAGGGCGACAAGGTCGAAGTCGAGTTCGACAAGGCAGGCACAAAGAAAGTGGTCTCACGTTTTCTGACCAACAAGGATAACGTCCCGTTCTGAGGCGTCTTATCCCTTCGACCAGAACCAGATTGATCGAGGCGGTAACTTGCCGGATCTTCGCCAGCTCGATGTAATCAGGGTCGTCTTTCCAGGCTTTCGCCGCGGCAAGGTCCGGAAACTCCATCAGCACAATGCCACCTTCGGGCCAATCGCCTTCGATCCGTTCAACCGGTTTCGATGAGACCGTGAGCAGGCGGCCTTTGTGGCGGTCGAAGATCGGCATGAAACCCGCCAGATAATCCTGATACCCATCCGGGTCGTGGATGTCGATCTGCGCGATGAAATAGGCGGCCATTGTTTCCTCCGGATCAGAAATCAGAGGGCCTTCTTACACCTATGTCAGAAAAACAAAAAAACGGCGGTTCCCAGGGAGGAGGAAGGGGAACCGCCGTCTTGTCAACATCAGAGCAGGGAGGAGGAGAGCCCCGATGTATTTGAACCCGGGGTTGAGCCCGGTATGGAGAAGACGCGGCGACGTCAGGGAGGAGGAAGGCGTCGCCGCGCGCTTTCAACATCAAGGCAGGGAGGAGGAGAGCCTCGATGTATCAGGATCCGGCGGGTTGAGGCCGGTATTTGGTGCGGCAACGTCAGGGAGGAGGAGAGACGTTGCCGCTGATAACAGACCCTAAGGGAGGAGGAAGGGCCTGATCTCGGTATTCGTGGCGCGCTTATTGCGCGATGTGATCATTGGCGGCCTGCATGGCCACCCGACGGATCATGGACCGATGCAGGCCCAGATCGGCCAGTTCACGGTCCGACAGTCCTGCCAGCTCATTGACGGTCTGGCGATACATACGATAGCGGGCAAAACGCGCCTTTGCGTTTTCGATCAAAGTTGCGATTCCGAACGCCGGTGCGCTCTTCGAGGCTGTATGTGTGCTTGCGACTGCCATGCTCATCATCCGTATTCATTTGCTTTGCCGATTACGCTCGGCCCTTGCTTGAGGTTGAAAATAGGCAAATGCTGCGATTGCACAATAGGTCGCGTCGTCAATGCTGCTATGCAGCAAGCGCATAGATTGGTTCAGTTTTTTCCTTCAACTCGAATTGCGCCTTGAAACATTGGGTCTTCCCTTGGGTCACGGGTGACAGCGGAAACATGGCCTTCTGATGGCTTGCCGTCTAATTGAGCGGTGTTGGCTGGAATTTGTGCGCAATAAAACAATTCTAGGCGTGCGCGTGACCGAAGCGTCAGGCAAAGCGCGGCGGTTCAACTATTCCCTGTTGCCCAGTTTACCGGTTTCGCAAGTCGTAGGGCCTATTGCCTGAACGCCACGGGATTTCATGGGCCGATGCGGTTGTCGGGGGCGAAGTCCTGTCGGAATTGCGCGCGAAAAGCGAATGATTCTGCGAGATCGCTGCCCAAGGATGCTGGGTTTTTCCAATCAAAACGGAAATTCTTTAGGTTTTTTGGGAAATCGTGGGAAAAAAATTTTAGCCTCAAATTATCTATATCTTGAGGGTAGCGTGTTAATCCGGCCTATAGTTAGTGTTGTTGCGTTCAAGTTTCAGGTGGTATTGTTCCTGAAGCGTGATTCATGGAACACGGTTCGCAAAATTCCTATTGATTTCCATGAATTCCCATGGCATCCCTAATACATCCGATGAGGACGAGGCAGCAGGGGCGCCAAACGACCCCGACCAAAAATAATCAGGTTTCATACAGGCATCTCGCTTTCATCAATCAAGAGATCCGGCGCGCGGGCGAGCAGACATCCCCCCAGGTGGCGCGTGCAGCTGGACATCCCGCAAAGCGGGTCAATGCGGCGGGTTGATCAGTGGCAGCAGATCAACCCGCCGTTTTTCATCCGGGGGAACGCGAATTTCAAGTGGGGCGCAAGCGAAAGGGACAGTCGTCTTGGCGCGCAGGTTTAGAGGTGAAAGCCACCATAAGGTGGATGCGAAAGGCAGGGTGTCGATCCCGGCCTCGTTTCGCCGCGTGCTTGAATCCTCCGATCCCAACTGGCAACCCGGCGACAATCCAGAGCTTGTGATCGTCTACGGGGATCATCGCCGCAAATACCTGGAATGCTATACCATGCAGGCCATCGACGAGGTCGATGCCAAGATCGACGCGCTGCCACGCGGCTCGATGAAGCGCAAAATGTTGCAGCGCCTGTTCCACGGGCAGTCCTTCCCGACCAATGTCGATGAAACCGGGCGGCTGGTCCTGCCGGCAAAGCTGCGCAAGAAGATCGGTCTTGAGGGCGAGGCATTTTTTATCGCCGCCGGGGATACTTTTCAGATCTGGAAGCCCGAGACCTACGAATCCGAGGAATTAGCGGCGACCGAGGAATGGCTGGACGGCCTTGGCGACGATGTTGATCCGCTGGAATTCCTCGATGAAGTCGAGGGCGGGTGACGGCATGGCGGCCGCGGATCACCCACAACCGGACGCGCCTCACATCCCTGTCTTGCTGCGCCCGCTCCTGGCGGCGGTGGCGCCGGTCACGGGCGTCTGGCTGGACGGCACCTTCGGCGCAGGCGGGTACACCCGCGGATTGCTGGAGGCCGGGGCCGACAAGGTGATCGGCGTGGATCGCGATCCCTTGGCTTTTGAGATGGCGTCAGACTGGGCGGGCGCCTATGGTGATCGGCTGGTGATGCAGCCCGGCGTGTTTTCTCGTATGGATGAATATGCGCAGAACCTGGACGGCGTTGTTCTGGACCTTGGCGTTTCCTCGATGCAACTGGACCAGGCCGACCGTGGATTTTCCTTCATGAAGGATGGCCCTTTGGACATGCGCATGAGCCAGGACGGCGAAAGTGCCGCCGATCTGGTCAATACCGCGACCGAGGCGCAACTGGCCGACATTCTGTTCCACTATGGTGAAGAGCGCGCCAGCCGCCGGATTGCCAGGGCGATCGTCAAAGAGCGCGCGGAAGAGCCGATCACCACGACCCTGCGTCTGGCCGAGATCATCGAATCCTGCCTGCCGCGTCCTAAACCGGGTCAATCCCACCCGGCCACGCGCAGCTTTCAAGGGCTGCGGATCGCCGTGAATGCAGAATATGAAGAGCTGTTTCAGGGGCTGATGGCCGCTGAACGTGCTTTGAAGCCCGGCGGGCAACTGGCCGTTGTCACTTTCCACTCCATTGAAGACCGAATGGTGAAACGGTTTTTCCAGTCCCGCGCGGGCAAGACGGGGCGCGCGAACCGCTATGCGCCCGAGATTGAACAGGAACAGCCGCAATTCACACTGAAGACCCGCAAGGCGGTGGGGCCTGACGAACAGGAATTGCAGGAAAACCCGCGCGCGCGCTCGGCCAAACTGCGCGTGGCGATCCGAACCGATGCTCCGGCAGGGGAAATTGAAGCGCGGGCCATCGGGATGCCGCAACTGGGGGGAAGGGCAAGATGAAGAGTGTTTTGTATGTGTTGACTGCTCTGTCCGTGTTCGGGTTGGCGTTGTGGGCCTATCAGGAAAACTACCGGACCCAGCAAGTGGTAAAGGAAACCCAGTCTTTGCAGCGCGAGATCGGAATGGCACAGGTGCGATTGGCCGTTCTGAACGCGGAATGGGCCTATCTGAACCGCCCGGACAGGCTGCGCGAACTGGCCGACCTGAACTTTGAACGCCTTGGTCTGCTGCCGTTGCGGGCCGAGCAGTTCGGACGCGCGGATCAGATCGCCTATGCCGAAGACCCGGACCTGCCCGTCGTCGATCCGATTGAATTGCAGGCCATCACTGACATTCAGGCTTTGGGCGAGGTGCAAATTCCATGACACGCACCCCTCTGCGCCCCCTGGCCCGAATCCTGGATGCCCGCGCGCGGGGCGAAAACCCCAAGGCAATCGAGCGCGAGAACATCCGCAAGCGTCACGAGGATATGAAAGATCGCGCTCGCGCTCGTGCCGAAGGGCGTCTGCTGGTGCTGGGCCTGTTCTTCTTCTGCGCTTTTTCCGTTGTCGGCTTCCGCATGGGCATGCTGGCGACCTCGGAAGCACAAGAGCCTCTGGCCAGCGCGCCGGGCGCAGCGATTGCCATGCAGCGCGCCAACATCGTCGATCGCGAAGGGCGCATACTGGCCACCAATCTGGACACCTATTCCGTTTACGCGCAGCCCCCTTTGATGATCGATCCCGTCGCAGCCGCAGAGCAGTTGGTTGCGATTTTTCCTGATCTGGACAAAGAGCGGCTGATCAAGGACTTCACCGGCAACCGCAAGTTTTTGTGGATCAAGAAACGCATTTCGCCCGAGCAGAAGCAGGCCGTGCACGACATCGGTGATCCCGGCATCCTGTTCGGTCCGCGTGAAATGCGGCTTTACCCCAACGGGCGGCTGGCCGCTCATATCCTGGGCGGGTCCGGTTTTGGTCGTGAAGGCGTCAGCGCCGCCGAAGTGATCGGCGTGGCTGGTGTGGAAAAGCAGTTCGACGATTATCTGCGCGATCCGGCCAACGGTAACAAGCCGCTGCAACTGTCGCTGGACCTGACGATTCAAGCCGCAGTTGAACAGGTTCTTTACGGCGGTATGAAGATCATGAACGCCAAGGGGGCTTCGGCCGTTCTGATGAACGCGCATACGGGCGAGGTTATTTCGGCTGCTTCGCTGCCTTCTTTTGATCCGAATGACCGTCCGCGCCCGCCGACCTCGGGCTTTGACCCCTCGGACAGCCCGCTGTTCAACCGTTATGTGCAAGGCGTGTATGAACTGGGATCTGTTTTCAAGATTTTCACCGCGGCCCAGGCCGTTGAGCTTGGATTGGTGAATTCGAACACCATCATCGATACGTCCGGGCCGATGAAGATCGGCCGCTTTCCCATCGGCGAATTCAACGGCAAGAATTACGGCAAGATCAGCGTAGCGGATGTGATCGTCCACAGCTCGAACCGAGGCACGGGGCGTCTGGCCTTGCAAATCGGCGCCAAACGGCAGCAGGAGTTTCTGGACGCGCTTGGCATGTTCGATCCGACCCCTTTCGAGATCGTCGAGGCCAAGGGCGGTGTGCCGCTGAAACCGAAGAAATGGGGCGAGCTCAGTACCGTGACAATTTCCTATGGCCATGGCCTGTCGACCAGCCCGATGCATCTGGCCGCGGGATACGCGGCGATTGCCAATGGCGGGCATTACGTCAGCCCGACCATTCTGCGCCGGAACGGTCCGCAATACGGGCCTCGTGTCATGTCGCAGAACACTGCACGGCAGGCGCAAAAGATGCTGCGCAAAGTGGTAACGGACGGCACCGCCAGCTTCGCCGAGGTCAAGGGCTATGACGTGGCGGGCAAGACCGGTACGGCCGACAAGCCCAAACCGCGCGGCGGGTACTATGATGACAAGGTCATTGCCACCTTCGCGACGATCTTCCCGGCCTACGATCCGCAATACGTTCTGATCGTGACGTTGGACGAACCTTCGATCGTGGCCTACGGTGAAAAACGCCGCACGGCCGGTTGGACCGCCGTGCCTGTTGCCGCCGAACTCATCGGCCGCGTCGCACCGTTGTTGGGGTTGCGTCCCCGGCTTGAGCCTGAGGCGGGCGCTGCTATAACGCTGACCTCAAACTAGGCTGTCCGGCAAGAGGTGGGTCATGGGCACAAGGACGAAGAAACTCAGCCAGCTGGCCCTGACCGCAAGAGAGGGCGCAAACCCGGATATCACTGGTCTGGCCGTTGACAGCCGCGAGGTGAAAGAGGGCTTCCTGTTTGCCGCGCTGCCCGGGTCCCGCGTTCATGGCGCAGAGTTCATTCAGTTTGCCCTGCGCATGGGGGCCGCTGCGATCCTGACCGATGCCGAAGGGGCAGAGATCGCCGAGGCCGAACTGGCAGCTTCGGACGCAGCGCTGGCCGTGGTGGAAGACCCGCGTCAGGCGCTGGCCGGTGCCGCGGCGCTGTGGTTCGGCGCGCAGCCGCAAACCATCGTGGCCGTCACGGGAACGAACGGCAAAACATCTGTTTCCACCTTCGTCCGGCAGATCTGGTCCGCGCTTGGTCACGCCGCCGTCAACCTCGGCACCACCGGGGTTGAAGGTGCGTGGACAGCGCCACTGGCCCATACCACGCCCGAGCCGATCACCTTGCACCGCTGTCTGGCCGAGGCGGCCGAGAACGGCGTGACCCATGCCGCAATGGAGGCGTCGTCCCACGGCCTTGAACAGCGCCGTCTTGATGGCGTTCACCTGACCGCCGCCGGTTTCTCGAACTTCACGCAGGATCATCTGGATTACCACGAAACCTTCGAGGCTTATTTCAACGCAAAGGCTGGTCTGTTCGACCGGGTTTTGCCGCAGGATGGAACGGCCGTCGTCAACCTGAGCGACCCTAAAGGGGCCCAGGTCCGGCGGATCGCCGAGATGCGCGGCCAGTCGGTGCTGACGGTGGGGCTGGGCGATGCCGACCTGTGTCTGATCAACCAGCGGTTCGACGCCACGGGGCAAGACCTGCGCTTTGCGTGGCAGGGCCGAACGCTCCAGACCCGCCTGAACCTGATCGGCGGGTTTCAGGCCGAAAACATCCTGCTGGCCTGTGGGCTGGTGATCGCTGCCGGGGACAGCCCCGAACGGGTGTTCGAAACTCTGCCCCATCTGACGACGGTTCGCGGGCGGATGCAACTGGCAGCCACGCGTGACAATGGAGCGGCGGTGTTTGTGGATTATGCCCACACGCCTGATGCTGTTGCCACGGCACTCAAGGCGCTGCGCCCGCATGTGATGGGCCGTCTGATTGCCGTTATCGGTGCGGGCGGGGATCGCGACGCCAGCAAACGACCTTTGATGGGCAGGGCGGCAGCCAACCATGCAGACGTGGTCTTTGTCACCGATGACAACCCGCGCAGCGAAGATCCCGCAGTCATCCGCGCGGCCGTAATGGCAGGCGCGTCAGAGGCAGCAGGTGACGCCAGCGTGACCGAAGTCGGCGACCGCGCCGAGGCCATCCTGCGCGGCATCGATGCGCTGCAACCCGGTGATGCGCTGCTGATCGCCGGAAAGGGGCATGAAACCGGTCAGATCGTGGGGGATCAGGTTCTGCCCTTCGACGATGTGGAACAGGCCAGCATTTCCGTTGCAGCGCTGGACGGGAGGGTCGCATGACGCTCTGGACTGCATCCGAAGCGGCCGCGGCGACGGGCGGTCAGGCGACGACCGACTGGACCGCAAATGGCGTATCCATCGACACCCGCACTCTTCGACCCGGCGATCTGTTCGTGGCGCTGAAAGCGGCGCGGGACGGGCATGATTTCGTCGCACAGGCGCTGGAAAAAGGAGCAGGCGCCGCACTGGTTTCCCGTGTTCCGGACGATGTGCCCGAAGGTGCCCCCCTGCTGATCGTCAAAGACGTTCAGGCGGGGCTAGAGGCCCTGGGGAAAGCAGCACGGGCCCGAACGGATGCGCGCGTGGTCGGCGTGACAGGCAGTGTGGGTAAAACATCGACCAAGGAAATGCTGGCGACAATTCTGGAAACCCAAGGGAAAACCCACGCCAGCGTCGCCAGTTACAACAACCATTGGGGCGTGCCCCTGACCCTCGCGCGGATGCCTCGCGATACGGAATTTGCGGTGATCGAGATCGGCATGAATCATCCCGGTGAAATTGCCCCGCTCGCCGAACAGGCCCGCCCGCACGTGGCGCTGGTGACGACCGTGGCGGCAGTGCATCTAGAGGCTTTCGAGTCGGTGGCTGGTATTGCCCGGGAAAAAGCGGCGATCTTTGAAGGGCTTGAACCTGGCGGGGCTGCGATCGTCAATGCAGATATCGACCACGCGGACATCCTGCGCCAGACAGCGCAGGCGCAGGGGGCCGGGATTGTTGATTTTGGGCGCAGCGCGGCGGATTACCGGCTGACCGATGTTCAACCCGAGTCCAACGCAGTGAAGGCCAGGGCACTGGTCGGTGATCAGGTGATTCAATTCGAGGTGAACTCCGCCGGCACGCATTTCGCGATGAACGCGCTTGGCGCTTTGGCGGCCTGCGTCGAATTGGGGGTCGATCTGGATCAGGCCATCGCGGGCCTGCCAGCGTGGTCACCCGTCAAGGGGCGTGGGGTACGCGAAAGCTTGCCATTGTCAGGGGGTGGGCAGATCGAGCTTTTGGATGACAGCTACAACGCCAACCCGACCTCGATGGAGGCTGCGCTGGATGTCTTGGCCGCCTCCAAAGGCACCCGCCGCATTGCGTTTCTGGGTGACATGAAGGAACTGGGTGCCCAGGAAGAGGCCATGCATGCCGCCATGGCGGATATCGAGGCGATGGCGCGGGTGGATCAGGTTCATTGCATCGGGCCGTTGATGCAGGCGATGCACCGCGCGCTGCCCGAGAAGAAACGTGGGCTCTGGTTCGCAACCAGTGCGCAAATGGCGGAACATCTGCCTGCTTTGATCCGGGATGGAGACACGGTGCTCGCCAAGGGCTCACTCAGCATGGCGTTGGCCGCGATTGTTGACGGTCTGCGCAAAATGGGGCAAGGGGGCGCGCTTGATGGGTGAACTTGCCCGCGCGCCTCGTGTGAGAAAGGTATTGTCATGCTGTACTGGTTGACCGCTCTGTCGGACGGAGGGGATTTCTGGAACCTCTTCCGGTATATCACCTTCCGCGCAGGCGGCGCCTTCATGACCGCGCTGATCTTTGGATTCATCTTCGGAAAACCCCTGATCAACGTGCTGCGCAAGAAACAGGGCAAAGGCCAGCCGATCCGTGACGACGGCCCCGAAGGGCATTTTTCCAAGGCAGGCACGCCGACGATGGGCGGATTGCTGATTGTCGGAGCTCTGGTCACGTCAACCCTTGTCTGGGCACGGCTGGACAATCCGTATGTCTGGATGGTTCTTTTTGTAACCTTGTCTTATGCGGCCATCGGATTTGCGGACGACTATGCCAAGGTTTCAAAACAGAACACGCAAGGGGTCTCGGGCCGGATGCGCCTGGCGTTGGGCGTAATCATCGCCGTGCTGGCATCGCTTTGGGCGACGTTGCACCATCCCGAAGCCTTGCAGAACCAACTGGCTGTACCCGTTTTCAAGGACACGCTGGTCAATCTGGGCATCTTCTATATCCCCTTTGCGATTGTCGTGATCGTGGGGGCCGCCAATGCGGTGAACCTGACCGACGGTCTGGACGGGCTGGCTATTATGCCAGCGATGATCGCAGCCTCGACCCTGGGCGTGATCGCCTATGCGGTGGGTCGGGTCGACTTTACCGAATATCTCGATGTGCATTACGTCCCGGGCACCGGTGAGATCTTCATCTTCACCTCCGCGTTGTTCGGAGCCGGCCTCGGGTTTCTCTGGTACAACGCCCCCCCGGCGGCGGTGTTCATGGGTGACACCGGATCGCTGGCCCTGGGCGGCGCGCTGGGTGCCATCGCCGTAGCCACCAAGCACGAGCTGGTTCTGGCCGTGGTCGGCGGCCTGTTCGTGGTCGAGGCGCTGAGCGTGATCATTCAGGTCCTCTACTTCAAGCGCACGGGCAAACGGGTCTTCCTGATGGCCCCGATCCATCATCATTATGAGAAAAAAGGCTGGGCCGAGCCGACCATCGTGATCCGCTTCTGGATCATCTCGCTGATCCTGGCGATGATCGGTTTGGCGACGTTGAAGGTAAGGTAGAGGAATACAAAAGATGCATTTTGACTTCACAGACTCGAGCACAAACTCAGGCCGGGTTGCAAATTTCGCTCGTGGATTTGGGGGAATGCTGGGGTTCGGCATAGCAACGCTTTGGTTTGCTGAAAAATTTGCCTTTTCTTTGTATGGTGCGGCTTGTGCGTTTGGCGCTTTTATTTGTTTTGCCGGTTTTCTTTTGAGCCTTGCCTATACTTATGATTCCGGTCTGAAAGTTTTGAGCAAAGGCGAGAGCTTAGAACTGCAATTCGTGAACTACATGGGGTGGAGGTCGCTCGCGATAGTAGTGTTTACTATTATTTCCATAGTAATCGTACTCGTCAGGTACTTCGGTGACTAACAAATGATCCCGGTCAAAGGCTTTTCAGGACAGAAAGTCGCCGTTCTGGGGCTGGGCCGGTCCGGTCTGGCCACTGCACGTGCGCTGCGCGCGGGCGGGGCGGAACCGGTGTGCTGGGATGACAACCCGGCCGCCCGTGAAACCGCCGAAGGCGAGGGTTTCACCTGCGCCGACCTGCGCAAGCATGGGGCATTTGACGACATCGCCTCGCTGATCGTCTCACCGGGCATTCCGCATCTCTATCCTGAACCGAACCCCGTGGTGGCGGCAGCCCTGGATGCAGGCGTGCCGGTGGACAATGACATCGGCCTGTTCTTCCGCTCCTTTGCCGGACCGGAATGGAACAACTACGACACGCCTCCGCGCGTGATCGCGGTGACGGGCTCGAACGGCAAATCGACGACTGCCGCTTTGATCCATCATATCCTGACCGAGGCCGGGCGCGAGGCGCAGTTGGCGGGCAATATCGGGCGCGGGGTTCTGGATATCGATCCGGGCGGTGATGGTTCGGTCGTGGTGCTGGAGCTTTCCAGCTATCAGACCGAGCTGGCCCGCGCTCTGACCCCCGATGTGGCGGTGTTCACCAATCTGTCGCCCGATCATCTGGACCGCCACGGCGGCATGGGTGGATATTTCGCGGCCAAGCGGCGCCTCTTTGCCGAAGGCGGCCCGGATCGCGCGATCATTGGCGTCGACGAAACCGAAGGTGCGTTTTTGGCCGGGCAACTGTCCGAAGGGCCATCGGATGACCGGGTGATCCGTATCTCGGTGGCGCGGAAGCTGACCGGGCCGGGCTGGCAGGTCTTTGCGCGCAAAGGGTTCCTGTCGGAATACCGCAAGGGGCGGCAGGCGGGGTCTATCGACCTGCGCGCGATCAAAGGTTTGCCCGGTGCACACAACCACCAGAATGCCTGCGCGGCCTACGCGGCCTGCCGGTCGCTGGGCCTTGCGCCGCGCGTGATCGAAGATGCGCTGCATTCCTATCCGGGCCTGCCGCATCGCAGCCAGATCATCGCCGAGGCCGATGGGGTTACCTATGTCAACGACTCCAAGGCGACCAATGTCGACAGCGCCCTGAAAGCGCTTATGGCGTTCAAAAAGATCCGATGGATTTGCGGCGGTCTTGAGAAAGAGGGCGGCATATCAGCCGTGAACACGGCGACGGGCGAGGTCATCAAGGCATATGTCATCGGACGCGAAGCCGCGAGTTTTGCGATGCAGCTCGAGGCTGATACGCAGGTCTGTACGACGATGGAGGCCGCCGTGGCGCAGGCCATGGAAGATGCCGAGGCAGGCGACACTGTGCTGCTGGCCCCGGCTGCTGCCAGTTTCGACCAATATGACAATTTCGAACAGCGCGGCGAGGATTTTGCAGCGCAGGTCAAGCGCAGGCTGACAGAATAGCCATTTGCAATAGACCGCCGGCTGGGCCAAGCTTGGATGCTATCAGCTTGACGCGGCACCATTATTGGTTTTGCCTGCCAGCAGATTCAACACGAGGTTATGACCATGCCATTTCGTAGACTTTCTCTGATCCTGCCTGCCATTCTTGTTGCTGGGGCCTGTACGAACACGGGTGCCAACTATCAGCCCATCGTGGACGGCCCGGTCGGTCCGAACTACAACGTGGACCTGCAGCAATGCCAACAACTGGCGGCATCGCAGAGCAGCGTTGATGGCTCTACCGCAGGGAACGCAGCAATTGGCGCAGCGGGTGCCGCGGCCGTTACCGGGATCGTTCAGGACAGCAGCGACAATCTTGGTCGCGCGGCTGTGGCAGGTGCCCTGGTTGGCGCTGGCGCAGACGTCATCAATAAAAACCAGAACAAGGAAGTGATCGTGCGCAACTGCATGCGCGGGCGCGGCTACAACGTCGTAGGCTAACACCCTGCGGCAATTGCAACACCTGCGGCATGGCCTGACGACCATGCCCACTGGAAGTTGTAGCCGCCCAACCAGCCGGTGACATCCACCGCTTCACCAATCGCATAGAGGCCGGGGACATCCTTGGCCTCCATCGTTTTCGAGGACAAGTCATCCGTGTCGATCCCGCCCAAGGTGACTTCGGCGGTGCGATACCCTTCGGTTCCCGACGGCACCAGTTGCCACGCGGACAAGGCCGCGGTCAGCTCGGCCAGTTTCGCGTCCGACTGATCCGCCAGCTTCCCGGACATCGGAATGATCCGGCACAGGTGATCGACCAGCCGGGCCGGCAGATGCCGCGCCAGTTCAGTGGTCAGCGCCTTGCGCCCTGCGCTTTGCCGCTGTGTGCGCAACAGATCAAGCAGAGGCAGATCGGGGATCAGGTTCACCCGGATCGGCTCACCTTCGCGCCAGTAAGACGACAATTGCAACACTGACGGTCCGCTGAGGCCGCGATGGGTGAACAGCAGCGCCTCGTCGAAGCTGGCGCGATCATTCGACAGTCGCACGGGCAGTGAAACGCCGGACAGGTCCTTGAACCGCCCGTCCGAGAAGGTGAAAGGCACCAGCGCCGCCCGAGTCTCGGTCATCCGCAACCCGAACTGGCGCGCGATGTCATAGGCCAGCCCGGTAGCGCCCATCTTGGGGATCGATTTCCCGCCTGTTGCCAGCACCAGATTGGTGCAGGTCAGATGCTGCCGTTGCCCCTCACGCTCCACCTCCAGCGCAAAGCCGCTTTCGGTCTTGCGCAGATCGCGCAGCGAGGTTTGAACCCACAGCTCTGCTCCTGCACCGCTCATTTCATTCAGCAACATCCGGATGATCTGTTTCGAAGAGCCATCGCAGAACAATTGGCCCAGGGTTTTCTCATGCCAGGCGATGTTGTGACGTCCGACCAGATCGATGAAATCCCATTGCGTGTACCGTGCAAGGGCGGATTTGCAGAAATGCGGGTTTCGCGACAGGAAGTTGCCCGGCCCGGCATGGATGTTGGTGAAATTGCAGCGCCCCCCGCCCGAGATGCGGATTTTTTCGCCGGGTGCCTTGGCGTGGTCAATCACCAGCACGCGCCCACTGCAATGGGCCGCACACATCATGCCGGCAGCCCCGGCCCCAAGGATGATCGTGTCGTAGGTCATGCGCGGGGGATGGCGTGGATTAAACAAGATGGCAAGAGCCCATGCCGAAGTCGCGCGGCGCGCGCTCGCCGCGTTCTCGCAAATCTCAGGTCGGCTGACAGGGCGATTGCCAGAGTTTCAGCGCACTGACATGCTGTGGCCATACCGCAAAGATGTTTTGACAAGACAAACTGGCAAAAGGAACTCTGAATGCAATTCCCCGAATTTATTTCGTCATTTCCAAAACTGGATGTGCCTTTTCCTGAAGATGTGGTGCAGACGGCCGTCATTCGATCAGATGCAGGGCTGGTCGCTTTCTTCACTTTTCTCAAAGACATGGAGCTTCCCCTGCATTCGCATGGTGCCCAATGGGGGACGGTGGTTGAGGGTGAAATTGAACTCACGATCGGTGGCCAGACCCGCATCTACCGCCCCGGCGACAGCTACTCGATCCCAAGTGGAGTTGAGCACGGAGGGACCATCAAGGCGGGGTCTCGTGTCATTGACGTGTTTGAGGAACCCGACCGATATCCGATCAAGGAATAATGCATAGCGACCCGCCTTGTGGATCAACGCGCGCCACTCCGCTGAGCGGCGTGTCCAAAGCTGCAATAACCGCAGGCCGCCACGTGAAGCTGGGGGTGCATCGGGCCTGGAAGGTCGATTTATGCCTTGTGGCTTCATCCTACTAGCCCAAACACAAAAATCCCTGTAGAGTCTCAATCAGACCCCGAAAACGGGGCGTTGACGAGGCAGAGAGTGGCGGTATCTCATGACTGAGATGGTGTATGGCGCGGTCCAGGACCAGCGCGGAGAACCGATTCTACCGAAATGGTGGCGCACAATCGATCGCTGGACGATGTCCTGTGTTCTGATCCTGTTTGCCATCGGTCTGTTGCTGGGGCTGGCGTCTTCGCCGCCGCTGGCCGGGCGAAACGGGTTCGATCCCTTCCACTATGTCGAACGTCAGGCCGTCTTCGGCGGATTGGCGCTGATTGCGATGCTGCTGACCTCGATGATGTCGCCGACGCTGGTGCGTCGTTTGGCGGTGCTGGGTTTCCTGGGGGCCTTCGTGGCACTGGTTTTCCTGCCCGTGTTCGGGACCGATTTCGGCAAGGGCGCGGTGCGCTGGTATTCGCTGGGGTTCGCTTCGCTTCAGCCGTCCGAGTTTCTGAAGCCCGGCTTCATCGTCGTTGCTGCATGGCTGCTGGCGGCCTCACAAGAGATCAACGGCCCGCCGGGGCGGATCTGGTCATTTGCCCTGTGCATGGCGATTGTCGGCATGCTGGTGATGCAACCTGATTTCGGTCAGGCCTGCCTGATCCTGTTCGGCTGGGGGGTGATGTATTTTGTCGCCGGCGCGCCAATGCTGCTGCTGGTTGGAATGGCCGGGTTTGTTGTTCTGGGCGGTATGTTCGCCTACTCCAACTCTGAACATTTTGCCCGCCGAATCGATGGCTTTCTGAATCAAGAGGTCGATCCGACCACCCAGTTGGGCTATGCCACCAACGCCATCCGCGAAGGGGGGCTGTTTGGCGTCGGCGTGGGTGAGGGGCAGGTCAAGTGGTCGCTGCCGGACGCGCATACCGATTTCATCATCGCGGTCGCGGCCGAAGAATACGGCCTGATCCTGGTACTGATCATCATCGCGCTTTATTCGTTGGTCGTGGTACGCTCGTTGCTGCGCCTGATGCGGGAACGCGACATGTTCATCCGTCTGGCGGGCACCGGTCTGGCCTGCATGTTCGGCGTGCAGGCGATGATCAACATGGGTGTTGCGGTTCGTCTGTTGCCCGCGAAGGGCATGACGCTGCCTTTTGTCAGCTATGGCGGCTCATCCCTGATTGCAGGGGGTATTGCGATCGGAATGCTGCTGGCCTTCACCCGAACCCGCCCACAGGGCGAGCTTGGCGAAATTCTGCGCGGACGAGGATAATGGGGACTCCATACCTGTTGATTGCTGCTGGCGGGACCGGGGGGCACATGTTCCCGGCTCAGGCGCTGGCCGAGGCGATGCTGAACGAGGGCTGGCGTGTACGCCTGTCTACCGACCCGCGCGGCGCCCGCTATACCGGTGGTTTCCCGCATTCGACCGAGATCGTCGAGGCATCATCGGCCACTTTCGCGCGTGGCGGTCTGGCGGCCAAGGCCATGGCCGGCCCCAAGATTGCCGGTGGCGTGGCTGGCATGGTGTTCCAGATGATGCGGGACAAGCCCGACGTCGTTGTCGGTTTCGGCGGGTATCCCTCGATCCCGGCGCTGAGCGCTGCGACCATGCTCAAAATCCCCCGCATGATCCACGAACAGAACGGGGTGCTGGGGCGTGTGAACCAGTTGTTCGCCACCCGTGTCGCGCAGGTGGCCTGCGGTGTGTGGCCCACGGACCTGCCCGAGGGCGCGCATGGCATCCACACGGGCAACCCGGTCCGGTCCGCCGTTCTGGACCGCGCCGCGGCCGGTTATATTCCACCCGGTGATTAT
Organism: Ruegeria sp. AL12; assembly: GCF_056540885.1. NCBI lineage: Bacteria > Pseudomonadati > Pseudomonadota > Alphaproteobacteria > Rhodobacterales > Roseobacteraceae > Ruegeria > Ruegeria sp. AL12. The sequence goes on from NZ_JBQFXN010000001.1 coordinate 259,069, forward strand.
CCGATGTCGGTCCTTGTCATGGGCGGTTCGCAAGGCGCACGCATCCTCAGCGATGTGGTGCCGGGTGCCATCGCCGCACTGCCCGAAGAAATCCGCACTCATATCCGCGTGGCACATCAGGCCCGGGACGAGGATGGCGAGCGCGTCACAGCCTTCTACAACGAACACGGCATCCGCGCCGATGTGCAGCCCTTCTTTGATGATGTCCCCCGTCGCATGTCGGATGCCCAACTGGTGATCTCGCGGTCTGGCGCGTCCAGTGTTGCCGATATCTCGGTCATCGGGCGCCCGTCGATTCTGATCCCCTTTGCCGCCGCCGCCGGAGATCACCAGACAGCCAACGCACGGGGCTTGGTGCAGGCGGGCGGGGCCATCATGATCCCGGAAAAGGCTCTTGACGTTCCTGCGCTGACACAGCAAATCACCACGGTTCTTACGAACCCCGAAGCCTCACAGAAAATGGCCCATGCCGCCTTGTCCGTCGGGGCACCTGACGCCACCGAGCGTCTGACCGCTCTTGTCGAACAATTGGCGCAGAAGGAGACCACATGAACCCAGCAACCAAACTGCCGCAGGACGTAGGGCCGATTCACTTTGTGGGGATCGGCGGGATCGGGATGTCAGGTATCGCCGAGGTGCTGCTCAATCTGGGGTACCAGGTTCAGGGCTCGGACCTGAAGGCATCGAAGATCACCGACCGGCTGGCGAGTCTGGGGGCCGAAATCTTTGTCGGTCAGCGCGCGGAAAACCTTGAAAACGCGGCCGTTGTGGTGGTCTCGACCGCGATCAAACCGGGCAACCCCGAGCTTGACGGCGCCCGTGCCCGCGGTCTTCCGGTGGTGCGCCGGGCTGACATGCTGGCCGAACTGATGCGGCTGAAATCCAACATCGCCATCGCCGGGACTCACGGCAAGACCACCACGACCACGATGATGGCCGAACTGATGGTGGCGGGGGATTTTGACCCGACCGTGATCAATGGCGGCATCATCCATGCCTACGGCTCGAACGCCCGGATGGGGCAGGGCGAATGGATGGTGGTCGAAGCCGACGAGAGCGACGGCTCGTTCAACCGCCTGCCCGCGACCATCGCCATCGTCACCAATATCGACCCCGAACATATGGAGCATTGGGGCGATTTCGACAAACTGCGCGCGGGTTTCCATGAATTCGTCTCGAATATCCCCTTCTACGGGCTGGCTGTGTGTTGCACCGACCATGCCGAGGTGCAGGCGCTTGTCGGCCGCATCACCGACCGCCGCGTGCGCACCTATGGCTTCAACGCGCAGGCCGATGTGCGGGCCGAGAACCTGACCTACAAGGGCGGCGTTGCGCATTTCGACATCCACCTGCAATACGAAGACAAGGTGATCGAAGGCTGCACCCTGCCGATGCCCGGCGACCACAACGTTTCCAACGCTTTGTCCGCCGTGGCCGTTGCCCGCCATCTGGGCATGAAAGCCTCGGAAATTCGCGACGCGCTGGCCAATTTCGGCGGCGTCAATCGCCGCTTTACCAAAGTCGGAGAAGTCGACGGCGTCACCATCATCGACGACTATGGCCACCACCCGGTCGAAATCACCGCAGTCCTGAAAGCCGCGCGACAGGCGACCGAAGGCCGCGTGATCGCCGTGCACCAGCCGCACCGCTATTCGCGCCTGTCCAACCTGTTTGACGATTTCTGCACCTGCTTCAATGACGCCGACGTCGTGGCCATCGCTGATATCTTCGCCGCCGGTGAGGACCCGATCGAAGGCGCATCGCGCGACGATCTGGTACAGGGCCTGATCCGTCACGGCCACCGCCACGCCCGTGCGCTGTTTGACGAAAACGAGCTTGAACGGCTTGTGCGCGAGCAGGCCCGCCCGGGCGATATCGTCGTCTGCCTCGGGGCCGGTACGATCAGCGCCTGGGCCAATGGTCTGCCTGAGAGATTGCAACGAAAACAAGCTGTTTGACTTCGCTTCTGTTTGGTGCACAACCTGAAAGTGTAGCAAATGCCCGCAGCCGCCGCATGTCCTAAGAGGGGACAGATGGACTATTCGATGATCCTTGCCGCCCTTTGGGTGATCTGCGCCACGATCGTGGCGTTCTTGCCGATGCGAATGCAGTTTCCGCCGGGCGTGACCCTGCTGATCTGCGCTCCGGTTCTGATCGTCTGGCTGGGTTATGATCACGGTTGGTTCTGGTCGGTTTTCGCCTTCGGCGGATTCGTTTCGATGTTCCGCAACCCCATCCGGTATTATTGGAAAAAATGGGTGCGCGGGGAGGTCATGGAATGAACTGGTCCATCGTCCTTGCCGGTCTGTGGGGCGTTTCCGCGAATCTGCTGGCAATGATCCCGAGCAAAGACAACCACTGGACACGCGCCTATATCCTGATCGCCGTGGGCATTCCGATTCTGGGGTATGTCACCTATCAGAACGGCCCGTGGATCGGCTTGCTGGTGCTGGCCATGGGTATGTCCGTGCTGCGCTGGCCCGTGATTTATCTGACCCGTTGGACAAAGATGAAAATGCAGGGCATGAAGGCGGCTGACGAATAACCGGCCAGTTTCAGGAGGTCCGCCATGGCGTCCGTCGCCACATTTGCCTATCTGCCAATTCTTTCTTTCCTGCTAGGTGTCGCCGCTGGTTTCACGGCGGGCCGTTGGCTGGGCCTGCGCGGCTTGTTGTGGCTGATCGGTCTGGCCTCGGCCGTCGGGCTGGCGTTGATCGTGGTGCTGGCCGGTATTGGCACCGGCGAAGAAGAACAGGCGTTCGGCCCGCTGGTCTGGCTGACCGCCGGCGTTCTTCCCTTTCTGTTCGCCGCGATCATGGGCGGTGTGGGCGGACGCAGCCTGGCGGTGCGTGCAGACGCATGACAACGCTTCCCGTTCCGAAAGGTCGCCTGTCTCGGGCGCGGCCTCTCTCTGAGCTCACATGGCTTCGCGTTGGCGGCCCGGCCGATTACCTGTTCCAGCCTGCCGATATCGAAGACCTGCAAGCCTTCCTGCGAGAACTGCCGGCACAAACCCCGATCTTTCCGATGGGTGTCGGTTCGAACCTGATCGTTCGGGATGGGGGGCTGCGGGCCGTGGTGATCCGGCTGGGGCGCGGGTTCAACGCGATCTCGGTTGACGGCAACACGGTAACGGCAGGGGCTGCGGCACTGGATGCGCATGTTGCGCGCAAGGCGGCAGATGCCGGTGTCGACCTGACCTTTCTGCGCACCATTCCGGGCTCGATCGGCGGCGCGGTGCGGATGAACGCGGGCTGCTATAGCAGCTATACGGCGGATGTTCTGCGCAAGGCCACGATTGTCACCCGGCAAGGGGATATTGTGGACCTGACGCCCGAAGACTTGAACTTTCGCTATCGCCAGACCGACCTGCCGGAAGGCGCAGTGCTGGTTTCGGCCACGTTCGAGGGCCCTTCGGGCAATCCCCAAGACCTCCATGCCCGTATGGAGGCACAGTTGAAAAAGCGCGACGAAACCCAGCCCACCAAAGATCGCAGCGCAGGGTCGACCTTTCGCAATCCAGCCGGGTTTTCTTCGACCGGGCAGGCGGATGACGTGCATGACCTCAAGGCGTGGAAAGTGATCGACGACGCCGGAATGCGCGGCGCGACGCTTGGCGGTGCGCAGATGAGCCCGAAGCACTCGAATTTCCTGATCAATACCGGCTCGGCCACCGCAGCCGACCTTGAAGGTCTTGGCGAAGAGGTGCGAAAAAAGGTTTACGAAACAAGCGGCATCACGCTAGAGTGGGAAATCATGCGGGTCGGTGATCCGCTGACAGAATAAAGCCCCAACCGTCAGACCATAACAGGCAAATTCAGGCGACGGATCAAAGGCATAAACGCAGTACGGACCACCACGTAAGGTCCGGGGACATTGAGGCGCACATTGGGTATGTCGAGCAGGACAAACCCCAAAGTGGCGGTATTGATGGGTGGACCCTCGGCGGAACGCGAGGTGTCTCTCAGCTCTGGGCGCGAATGCGCGGCCGCCCTTGTGGGAGAAGGCTTTGAAGTGGTCGAACTGGACGCAGGTCCCGACCTCTGCGCGCGCCTTGTGGACATCAAACCGGATGTGGTTTTCAACGCCCTGCATGGCCGCTGGGGCGAAGATGGGTGTGTGCAAGGCCTGTTGGAGTGGATGCGTATCCCTTACACCCATTCCGGTGTTCTGGCCTCGGCGCTGGCAATGGACAAGCAGCGCAGCAAAGAGATTTACCAAACCGAAGGGCTGCCCGTCGTACCGAGCGTGATCGTGCCCAAGGTCGAGGTGGTCGAAGTTCACGTGATGGAGCCGCCCTATGTGGCCAAGCCGAACAATGAAGGCTCCAGCGTTGGGATTTACATCGTCCACGAAAATGCCAACGGCCCGCCGCAGCTGGACGAGGCGATGCCCGATCTGGTGATGGTCGAGAAATACGTGGCGGGCCGCGAGTTGACCGTGACCGTGATGGGCGACCGCGCCCTGACCGTGACCGAAATCATGACCGATGGCGGCTGGTACGACTATGACGCCAAGTACAAGCCCGGCGGCTCGTGGCATGTCCTGCCCGCCGACATCCCGCAGGACATCTTTGACCGCTGCATGGACTATGCCGTGCGGGCGCATAATGTGCTGGGGTGCAAGGGTGTGTCCCGCACCGATTTCCGCTGGGATGACAGCATGGGTGCCGATGGGTTGTTCCTGCTGGAAACCAATACCCAGCCCGGCATGACGCCGACCTCTCTGGTCCCGGAACAGGCCGCTCATCTTGGAATGACATTCGGCCAGCTCTGCGCCTGGATGGTGGAGGACGCCTCATGCGACCGCTGACCGCCAGCCGCGCGTTGGAAATCCATCGAACCAAACCTGTTGCAGGGCCGGATGCGGATTTCGCTTCGGCCGACACGGACTCGCACGAGGCCGAACCGCTTTTGCGCCTGCGCGGTGCGCGTGTGTTTTCCCGCTCTGCAAGACGCAGTGACCCTGCGCCGTCCCGTCTCAGCTATCGGCTGCAACGTTGGATGCTGACGCCGGGCATTCGCCTTGGTGTCAAGGTCGGCCTGCCGATCTGCGCCATCGCTGCCGCGCTTGGCATCTTCTTTGCCTCGCAGGACCGTCGCGACGCACTTGCCGCTTATATCGCCGACGTGCGCACTTCGATTCAGGAGCGCCCCGAATTCATGGTCAACCTGATGGCCATCGATGGGGCGGGAACCGGCCTGTCCGAGGATATCCGCGAAATCGTGCCACTGGATTTCCCGATCAGTTCCTGGGATTTGGATGTTGAACAGATCCGCGACACGATAACCGGGCTGGACCCGGTAAAATCCGCAACCGTCAGAATCCGCCCCGGAGGCATCCTGCAAGTCGATGTCGTCGAGCGTCAGCCGGTGATCGTCTGGCGAACGCGCGAGGGGCTTGAGCTGCTGGATGAGACAGGCGCGCATGTCAAGGAAGCCACCTCTCGCAAGGACCACGCCGATCTGCCGTTGATCGCGGGGACAGGCGCCGACGATCACGTCGGAGAAGCACTGGAGCTTCTGCGGACTTCGCGCAGCCTGGGCAATCGCGTGCGCGGCTTGGTGCGCGTGGGAGAGCGGCGCTGGGATCTGGTGCTGGACCGTGGTCAGCGCATCATGCTGCCGACCGAACGCCCGGTGCGTGCGTTGGAACGCGTGCTTGCCGTGAACGAGGTACAGGACCTTCTGGAACGTGACGTGGCCGTGGTCGACATGCGCCTTGGGCAGCGTCCGACCATCCGAATGACCAAAGCCGCCAGCGAAGACTGGTGGAACACAAAAGTGACAGTGAGTAACGGGCAGTAACGACCATGATGACCGATCTTTATCAGTCCCAACGTGCCATGCGTCAGATGCGGCGGCAGGCTTTGCAACGCGGTGTGATTGCGATTCTGGATGTGGGCAGCTCGAAAATCGCCTGTCTTGTGCTGCGCTTTGACGGAACCGGTCGGCTGAGCGAGGACAATACCATCGGTTCCATGGCGGGGCAGACCGGTTTTCGCGTCATCGGTGCCGCGACCACCCGGTCGCGGGGTGTCCAGTTCGGCGAAGTCACAGCCATGCAGGAAACCGAACGTGCCATCCGCACCGCGCTTCAGGCCGCACAGAAGATGGCCGACATCCGCGTCGATCATGTGATCGCCTGTTTCTCGGGCGCGAACCCGCGCTCTTACGGGCTGGATGCGCAAGTCGATCTGGACGGTCAGATCGTGACCGAGGCCGAAGTGGGCCGGGTTCTGAACGCCTGCGACGTGCCGGATTATGGTGACGGGCGCGAAGTGCTGCATGCTCAACCGGTGAATTTCGCGCTCGACAACCGGTCGGGCCTGATCGACCCGCGTGGGCAGATGGGCCAGAGCCTTGCGGTCGACATGCATATGCTGACCGTGGATTCGTCAGCGATCCAGAACATCGTGCGTTGTATCAAGCGCTGCGATCTTGAACTTGCGGGTATTGCCAACTCGGCCTATGTCTCGGGCATCTCGGCGCTGGTCGAAGACGAGCAGGAACTGGGCGCGGCCTGTATCGACATGGGCGGAGGCACCACAAGCGTTTCGATCTTCATGAAAAAGCACATGATCTATGCCGATTGCGTGCGCATGGGCGGCGATCACGTGACCGCCGATATCTCGATGGGCCTGGGTGTGCCTGCCGCCGTGGCGGAACGGATCAAGACATTCAATGGTGGCGTTCATGCCACCGGGGCCGACGACAGGGATATGATTGATATCGGTGGTGATACCGGCGACTGGGAACACGACCGCCGCACCGTCAGCCGTGCCGAACTGATCGGTATCATGCGCCCGCGTGTCGAGGAAATTCTCGAAGAGGTCCGCGTCCGGCTGGACGCCGCCGGGTTTGAACATATGCCAAGCCAGCAGATCGTACTGACCGGCGGCGGCAGCCAGATCATGGGGCTGGACGGGCTGGCCACGCGCATCCTTGGTCAGCGCGTTCGCCTGGGCCGCCCGTTGCGCGTGCATGGGCTGCCGCAATCAGCCACCGGGCCCGGGTTCTCGTCCGCTGTCGGCCTCAGCCTGTTTGCGGCCCATCCTCAGGATGAATGGTGGGATTTTGAAATCCCGGTCGACACCTATGCCGCGCGCCCATTCAAGCGCGCCGTACGGTGGTTCCGTGACAACTGGTAGAGTCCTGCGCGGGGGTGCTCTGTGCGCGGCGCTGCTGCCTTGCTGGGCCTCGGCCCAGACCATGATCACGCCCGAAGCGTTTCTGGACGCGGCGGTCGGCAAAACTCTGACATTCTACGAAATCCGCAGCGGTGGCCTGGTGGGAACCGAACAATTCCTGAATCGCCGCATGTCGGTCTGGCGCGAAGAGGGGCAGGGCTGTGTCTACGGGCAGATCACGACGCCAAACGGTCAGTTGTGTTTTCTGTACGACAATGACCCGGACGGCATTCCGGTCTGTTGGTGGCCATTTTTGCATGAAGGTCGTTTGATGGTGCGGCTTGCCTCATTCGTCGATGGGGAAATACAGGAAGTGCGTTCCATGACTGACCGCGGCCTGGACTGTCCAAATGCACCGCTCAGCTGAAGAAACCGGTTGCAGCGTTTCGATTTATCCCGCAAGATATCCACAAGGCCCGAAAGAGGCCTCGCGGCAGGACCTGAGCAGTTTTCCGCAATGTAGATGACAGTCGATCAGAGCGCGATGAACGAATGTGTCCTCGCGTTCATGCCGGTTGTCTAGTGATGGTCGCCGTTGTTTCCGCTATATCTGGCATGGCCTGCGAAATGCCGCCGGTTTATGCCTTATTTCCTCCATATTTTGTGGGAAAACGCGATTTTTGACGTGACCTTTTGGCATCAGGCCGTTAGAATCGAACAAGGATAGGTAAGAAAAACACCGCTTTGGCGGGACATAAATACAGGCGGACAGAGCATGACATTGAATCTTTCGATGCCCGGGCACGACGAACTGAAGCCTCGGATTACAGTATTTGGCGTTGGCGGTGCAGGCGGGAACGCCGTCAACAACATGATTGAAAAACAGTTGGACGGCGTTGATTTCGTGGTCGCCAACACCGACGCACAGGCACTGCAACAAAGCCAGTCCTCGGCGCGGGTGCAGCTGGGCGTGAAAGTCACCGAAGGTCTGGGGGCAGGGGCCCGCCCGACCGTAGGCGCGGCCGCCGCCGAGGAAAGTATCGAACAGATCGTGGACCACCTTGCCGGCGCGCATATGTGCTTCATCACCGCCGGTATGGGCGGCGGTACCGGAACGGGGGCTGCTCCGATCATCGCGCAGGCCGCGCGTGAGCTGGGTGTTCTGACCGTCGGTGTCGTCACCAAGCCCTTCCAGTTCGAAGGTGCCAAGCGGATGCGTCAGGCCGAAGACGGCGTCGAGGCGCTGCAAAAGGTCGTCGATACGCTGATCATCATCCCCAACCAGAACCTGTTCCGTCTGGCCAATGAAAAGACCACTTTTACCGAGGCATTCTCGATGGCTGACGACGTTCTGTATCAGGGCGTCAAAGGCGTGACCGACCTGATGGTGCGCCCCGGCCTGATCAACCTCGACTTTGCCGACGTTCGCGCCGTGATGGACGAGATGGGCAAGGCGATGATGGGCACCGGCGAGGCAACAGGCGAAGACCGCGCCATCCAGGCGGCGGAAAAGGCCATTGCAAACCCGCTGTTGGACGAAATCAGCCTCAAGGGCGCCAAAGGCGTGCTGATCAACATCACCGGCTCGCACGACCTGACCCTGTTCGAGCTGGACGAAGCCGCCAACCGCATCCGCGAGGAAGTGGACCCCGAGGCCAATATCATCGTCGGCTCGACGCTGGATACCGCCATGGAAGGCGGAATGCGCGTGTCGGTTGTTGCGACCGGCATCGACGCCAGCGAAAAAACGACCGAAGTCCCGGTGGCCCGCCGTTCGATGTCCGAACCGCTGACCCGCACGGTTTCGGCTGAAGAGCATGTTCAGGAAGAAGCGCGCGTAGCTGCCGACGCAGCAGAGCCCGCCCCGCAGCCGGAAGAAAACCGCGAACCTTCACTGTTCGAAGCCGCCGAAGAACCGGCGCAGCCGCAATTCCAGCCGCGCGACGAGCGAGACGATGATGGCCTGCCGCCACCTGCTTATCAGCCGCGTGTGGCCGAATTCGAACCGCAGCCCGAGCATGTTGAGCCCGCGCCCGAGGCATTTGTGGCACCACGCGGGCATGCTGCCGGCACCCCGTCGCCCGAAGCGTTGCAGCGTTTGCAGGCTGCTGTGCAGAAGGTTCCGTCGGCGCCACAGCGACCGGCAGCGCCCCGCCAGCCCGAAGCGGTTTCGCAACCGGAACCCGAGGAGCGGTCGCGTTTTGGCTTCAATCGTCTGATCGATCGGATGACAGGTCATGCCTCGGATACACCGGCCCAACCGCCGCGGCAGCAACCCGTTTTGCGACAGTCCGAGGCGACCGCGCCGCTTCAGGAAGAGGCCGATCCGGATCAGGACCGCATCGAAATTCCGGCCTTCCTGCGCCGTCAAGCCAACTGATCACGGTAACAAAATCCACTCAAAGGGCTGCCATTTGGCGGCCCTTAATTGTTTATTAACAGTAACTTGCAACTATGTGAGCAGGGTTTTGCCGATCTGTTACATACATGTTTCAATCGGTTGCAAAGAGTGAGTTGAGCCTTGACGCGGGCTTCCTTAACTCAGTGTCCAACACGGCCCAAGCAGGCTGGACACTACTCACCGAGGCCCATTTTGCAACATACGCTCAAATCTCCGGTCACGTTTAAAGGCGTCGGGCTGCACAGTGGTAAGCCGGCGACCATGGTCCTGAAACCGGCGGCGGCTGGTCATGGCATCTGGTTCAAGCGGACGGATATTCAACTGGGCGACGCGATGATCCCGGCGATCTACTATGCGGTTGAACGGACCCCGCTTTGTACGCGTCTGGTGAATGATGCCGGTGTTTCGGTTTCCACCGTCGAACATATCATGGCTGCATTGGCCGGATGTGGCGTGCACAACGCGCTTGTCGAGATCGACGGCCCGGAAGTTCCGATCATGGACGGCTCTTCGATCGAATTTGTGCGTGGCATTATGGCCAGAGGCGTGCGCCGTCAGGCCAGCCCGGTATTGGCCTATGAGGTTCTGAAAACCGTCACCGCATCCCGCGAAGGCGCGAGCGCCAGCCTTGCGCCCGCTGACGGGCTGATCATCGACTTCCATATCGATTTCGAAGACGGTGCCATTGGCAGCCAGAGCAAAACGCTGGACATGCGCAACGGTTCCTTCGCGCGTGAACTCAGCGATTGTCGAACGTTCTGCCGTCGCACGGATGTCGAGGCGATGCGCGAAAACGGGTTGGCTTTGGGCGGCACGCTTGAAAATGCCGTGGTCGTTCAGGGCGTCGAAGTTCTGACACCGGGCGGTTTCCGCCGGGTCGACGAGGCCGTGCGTCACAAGATGCTGGATGCTCTGGGTGATCTCTATCTGGCTGGTGGGCCGATTTTGGGTCACTTCACCGGAAACAAGTCGGGTCATTCGCTGACCAACACATTGCTGCGCAACCTGTTCGAAACGCCGGGCGCCGTACGTCCGGTACTGTGCACGCCGGAACAGGCCGCGCGCCTGCCGGGGCAGGGGCTTGTTGTCAACGAAATTCCCGAAGTGGCCTGATCAGATCAACTCTGACGACATTTGCGCCAGAAGTCGCATAAGGCGTTTTGCACCGGAATTTTCTGTGCTAGACCATGGCTCAAATCGGGGCAAACCCCATTAAGCAAGACGACAAGGATGGGCGGTATGGTTGGCAGCAAAGCGGCAGTCAGATTCGCGGGTGCGATTCTTCTGGCAGCAGTTTTGACGGCATGCGGCAACGCCGGCGGCCTTTTTGGCAACAAGGGCGCGGACCGTGAACAGAATCTGGAAGGGTTCACGCCGGAACAGATCTATACCCGAGGTGAATACGAACTGTCGCAGAATCGCTCGGACGATGCGGCGTGGTATTTCTCGGAAGTAGAACGTTTGTATCCATATTCGGATTGGGCCAAGCGCGCGCTGATCATGCAGGCGTTTTCGTTCCATTCGGACCAGAATTACGAAGAAAGCCGCGCGGCGGCGCAGCGCTATATCGACTTCTATCCGACGGATGAAGATGCTGCTTATGCGCAGTATCTGCTGGCGCTCAGCTATTATGATCAGATCGACGAAGTCGGTCGTGACCAGGGCCTGACCTTCCAGGCGCTGCAATCTCTGCGGACCGTGATCGAGGTCTATCCCGACAGCGAATACGCCACATCGGCGGTTCTGAAGTTCGATCTGGCCTTCGACCATCTGGCAGGCAAGGAAATGGAGATCGGGCGCTACTACCTGCGTCAGGATCACTATGTCGCGGCGATCAACCGGTTCCGAGTTGTGGTCGAAGACTTTCAGACCACATCCCACACCGCCGAAGCACTGTATCGTCTGGTCGAGGCCTATCTGTCGCTTGGCCTGCTGGACGAGGCGCAGACCGCAGGTGCCATTCTTGGCTACAACTACCAGTCCTCGGAATGGTATGACGATGCGTACAAACTGTTGACCTCTCGCGGGCTCGATCTCAAGAGCCGCGGTAACAACTGGCTCAGCACGATTTATCGTCAGACCATCAAAGGTGAATGGTTGTAATCGCGATGGCCTTTGGTCCGGGACGCTGAAGACCACATGCTGCGCGCCCTTGATATCCGCGATATGCTGATCATCGACCGGCTGGAACTGAGCTTTCAGCCGGGCTTGAACGCCCTGACCGGCGAAACCGGTGCGGGCAAATCGATTCTGCTGGATTCGCTTGGCTTCGTGTTGGGCTGGCGAGGGCGCGCGGAACTGGTGCGGCAGGGGGCCGCGCAGGGTGAGGTCGTCGCCGAATTCGAGCTCTCTGCCGATCATCCCGCACATGCGATTCTGGCCGAAGCCGGCCTGCCGGGGGGCCAGGAACTGATCCTGCGTCGCGTCAACACGGCCGAGGGGCGCAAGACCGCCTGGGTCAATGACCGCCGTTGCTCGGGCGAAGTTCTGCGGGCGCTGTCTGAGACTCTGATCGAACTGCACGGACAGCATGATGACCGCGGTTTGCTGAACCCACGTGGTCATCGGGCAATGCTGGACGAATTCGCACAGGTTTCAGAGCAACTGACAAACGTGCGAACCGCCTGGGCCGCGATGTCCCGTACCCGCAAGGCGCTGGCCGAGACCGAGGCCGCTCTGGCTGCCGTCCGCAGCGAGGAAGAATTCCTGCGTCACGCGGTCGCCGAACTTGACCAGCTAGACCCGCAACCCGGTGAGGATGCCGAGCTGGATGCCCGCCGCCGCATGATGCAAGGGGCCGAGCGGATTCGCGACGATGTTGCGCGTGCCTTTGCCCTGTTGTCCGTGGACGGGGCGGAAGGGGCCATGTCCGACGCCATCCGCTGGCTGGAAGGCGTCTCGGACAATGCGGGCGGCCAGTTGGAAGAACCGATAGCAGCGCTCGGGCGCGCGATGATAGAGTTGGGCGAGGCGCAGGATGGCGTGAATGCCTGCCTTCAGGCGCTGGACTTCAACCCGGCAGAATTGGAACAGGCCGAGGAACGCCTGTTTGCCATCCGTGCGCAGGCCCGCAAACATGACGTGGCCCCGGATGATCTGGGTTCGTTTGCCGACACTCTGCGTGACCGGTTGAACCGGTTGGAGGCAGGGGATGCCGACCTGGCAGACAGGCGAGCGGCCGTGGACGCGGCGCAACAGGCCTATGACGCCGCCGCAGCCGACCTCAGCGCCGCGCGCAAGGCCGCCGCCGGACGGCTTGACGCGGCCGTCATGGCGGAACTGGCCCCGCTCAAGATGGAACGCGCCGTGTTCCAGACCGAGATCACCCCGGCTGAAGCCGGCCCCGAAGGCACCGACGCGGTGGCCTTCACCGTGGCCACCAACCCCGGTGCGCCGGCAGGACCGCTCAACAAGATCGCCTCGGGGGGTGAGCTCAGCCGCTTTCTGCTGGCCCTCAAGGTCTGCCTGTCTGGCGACGACAGTGCCCGAACGATGATCTTTGACGAAATCGATCGCGGTGTCGGTGGGGCAACAGCCGATGCCGTCGGGCGCAGGCTGGCCTCGCTGGCGCAGGGCGGGCAGGTTCTGGTTGTCACCCATTCCCCTCAAGTCGCCGCACGGGCGGCGCATCACTGGCGGGTGCAGAAACAGGTCACCGACGGACAAACCCTATCCACCGTCATTCCTCTGGCCGAACCGGATCGGGTGGACGAAATCGCGCGCATGGTGGCCGGCGACACCATCACCGAAGAAGCCCGAGCCGCCGCCCGGGCTCTGTTGCAGGCCTGACGCGGCGATGGCGTGAATTGGTGCTCACACTGTCGCTATCTCACTTTTATATGGGCGCTCCGTGGCTTACTAAGGGTTAAGTGATGATCCCCGAGGGCCAATGACCCAATCGACCCGCACCGTTCTGCGCAACCAGTTCAATCAGGCTCTGGCCGCGATCAAGGATGCGTGGCGGGTCATGCTGCGCCGGGGGCCAAGCCAGATCCAGTTCTGGTTCATTGCGCTGGCCATCGGGATCGCGGCCGGTTTCATGGCGCTTGGCTTCCGCAAGGCCATCCGCGCGCTGCAAGCCTATCTTTACGATACCGATGACATCCTGCTGCTGCACAGCCACGCCGAGAAACTGCCATGGTTCATGGTTCTGATCATTCCCATCTTCGGTGGCCTGGTCGTCGGCATCATCCTGAACCGGTTCACCAATGACGGCCGCGTCCGGTCGGTTGCCGACGTGATCGAAGGTTCGGCCATCACCGACGGGCGGGTCGAGGTCAAGGCGGGCATCGCGTCGTTCTTCGCCTCGCTGATCACGCTCAGTTCGGGCGGGTCAACAGGCCGCGAGGGGCCGGTGGTGCATATGGCCGGAGTGATTTCCACATGGGTCAGCAACCGCATACACGCGGACGGGATCACGGGGCGTGACCTGTTGGGATGTGCCGTTGCCGCGGCCGTGTCGGCCAGCTTCAACGCCCCCATTGCGGGGGCCTTGTTCGCGCTCGAGGTCGTGCTGCGCCATTTCGCCGTTCACGCCTTTGCCCCGATCGTCATCGCCTCGGTCGCGGGAACGGTGATCAACCGGCTGGAATATGGCGACGTTACCGAGTTCACTCTCGAGACGCCGGGATCGCTGCAATTCTATGTCGAGCTTCCGGCCTTCCTGATCCTGGGCCTGATCTGCGGGCTTGTCGCGCTGCTGCTGATGCGGTCGATTTTCTTTGCCGAGGATATTGGCAGCCATATCCAAAACCGCCTGTCGATTCCGGCCTGGCTGCGCCCTGCGGTGTCCGGGGCGATGCTGGGGCTGATGGCGATCTGGTTTCCGCATATCATCGGCGTGGGGTACGAGACGACAATTCGCGCCCTGACCGGTGATCTGGTGCTGACCACGGCCATCCTGTTTGCGGTGATCAAAACGGTCGCGGTGGCGATTACCATGGGCGGGCGCATGGGCGGTGGGGTGTTCTCTCCGTCTCTGATGGTCGGGGCGTTGACCGGGCTGGCCTTCGGTCTGATCGCCACCGGGTTGCTGCCGGATGTGTCGGGCACGCATACGCTTTATGCCTTTGCCGGAATGGGCGCCGTGGCTGCGGCGGTGCTGGGCGCGCCCATCTCGACCACTTTGATCGTTTTTGAACTGACCGGCGATTGGCAGATCGGCCTTGCCGTGATGGTTAGCGTGTCCATGTCCACGGCCTTGGCCTCGAGACTTGTGGACCGGTCTTTCTTCCTGACGCAGCTGGAACGGCGTGATGTCCACCTGGCCGCGGGGCCGCAGGCTTATCTGCTGGCAATGCTTCGCGCCGGAGCGGTGATGCGCCCGCTTGGGGATCCGCGGTCGATCACGAAGGAAGAGGCGCAGGGGCTGATCGACCAGGGCCTGTGCATTCAGGCCAGCGCCACGCTGGAAGCCGCCATGCCCTATTTTGATCGTGACGACATCCCCTGCATTCCGGTTGTCATTCTGGAAAACGACGGCTCTGAAACTCCGGTTGGGGCGCTCTATCACGTCGATGCGCTCAAGGCATATAACAGGGCGCTTGCGGCCACGGCTGCCGAAGAGCATTCCTGAGTTTCACTCACCATACACGCTGGCTGCGTCGCCCAGATAATTGTCCCACGCAAACCAGTAGGAAACATGACCGGCGACTCGTGGCAAACGCGTTCCATCCGGCCCGATCAAAGCCTCTTCCGTGACGGTCCAACCGTTCCCCGCGCTATCCTGCAACCCGCCTTGCGTCGCCCGGAACGCATGCGTTTTTCGCTCATAGGCCCGCACGCTGCGCTCTTTGGGATCGCCAATCAGAACCAGAGGTGTCCGACCGATTGCATCGTTGATCACCGGTTTGCCCTTGAACGCATCCAGAGGCCAGGCGCGGGCTGCACCAAACTGGCGCACGGCAAAGATGTAATCCTTCTGCCGATGCCGGGACTGATCCACAACCGCCGGGAACATCAGCTCGCTCGAGGCGAAATAGTCGCGATAAACGACCCCTGATCCGTAATTGCGCCGATGCCCGGTGTTCAGCGACAGAACACGGGTTTTGGGATGCGAGGTCCTCCAACTGTCCCATGTCGTGATCACCACAGGGCGCTGTTTCAACGTGATGCCGCTGTTCGCCAAAGGCCCCACAACAGGCCTGCCGGTATACTGGTTCCACAGCGAATGCGTCTCTCGGTCAAACATCAGCTTGTTCGAGCGATAGAGGAAACCTGACGACCCGAAAATGAACGGCTTTCGCCGCCCCGCCACCCGGGTTTCAAACAGGATGCCCGACCCGCAAAGCGTGCAATAGGCCAGCGCCACGGGCACGCCTCCGATCACCTCGTTGAACATCTCGTGCCAGCCCATGACCCGCAGGGGATAGGCACGCTCATCCCCGTTGATGGCCACGCCGAATACCAGATCATCGCCTTTCAGATACCCCGCATTCGAAGCAGAGATCAGGGTGGGATTGTCCAGAGACGGAATGCCATCCTTGTACACACCGCCCCAGGCGATCTCTTCCAGCCGGATCTTCATCTTGTCGCGTTGCAGATATTCGGGCCGCAGGAACAGATCGAAATTCGGGTCGATCCCCAGAAGAACCTCGCGCTTGAAGGGGATCAGCGACGGATGAGGGGTAATCTGCGGGTTTCGTTCTTGCCACAGCATCCACTCGAACCAGTCATTGCCGTGCCGTTGCCCGGTCAAGGCCTCCATCACATCGACAATCTCACCCCGTCGCCTGTCGGCATAACGCATCGCAGTCAGCAACCCGGCCACGACATCCGGCTGGTCGCGGTCCTTCAGATACGCCATCTGCGCCTCAAATGCGGTCCGACGCCCGCTCAGCGTGCTGCGCAACGCGTCCAGAACCGGATCCTGCTGCGCCCACAGCACACCGGGTGCCATTGCACCAGCCCCGATCATCCCAGCAAAACCGCGACGTGACATCGACATGGAAGCCTCCGGTGTTACCCCGGAGCAAGTGTGCCGCAAATGCCGTTCACATGCATGCCACAGCTGCGTGAGGTGGGCGCGGGGGCTGGCGTTAAATCTGCTCCACCTTCACCGATTCAGCCGGGTAGAATGCCAGATGGTCCTTGATCTCGGCCACTGCCTGAATCGGTTCCTCATAGCTCCAGACCGCGTTGTCGGTCACGGATGACTTGTTGACGATGGAAAAATGCGTCGCGTCGCCCTTGCCGGGGCAGTGGGTCACCTTGTCGGTCCGATCCAGAAACGCCATCGCAATATCGTTGCGCGGGAAATAGATCACCGGATCCTTGTCGCCTTCAAGCAGTTCCAGCGCATTGTTCGTTTCGCCCAGGATCGCACCGCCCGAGCGGACAGTCCATTTGCCCGGCGCTTTCCGGATCGTGATCTCAGCCATTCCTCTTCCTTCCGTCGTCGTATCAGGGCCACCCCTCTGCCTGTTTTATGTAACAGACCCGTGTCAGATTGGGGCAGTTGCGGCATCCAACCACAGTTGTGCGTCATGTCCCAGCCTTGGGCGGATTTTTTCCGCAACGTCGCGGTGATAGGCATTCAGCCAGTCGCGTTCGTCGGTCGTCAACATATCGACCATGATCAGTCTGCGGTCAATCGGTACATAGGTCAGCGTGCGCCAGTTCAGCATCGCGCGTTCGGCATCGCCACCGGGAAGCAGAGGAGCGTCTTCCACCACCACAAGGTTTTCGATGCGAATGCCAAAGGCGCCTTCCCGGTAATACCCGGGTTCGTTTGACAGGATCATGCCGGGTTGCAGCGGTACATGGCTGACTTTGGACAGTCGCTGCGGCCCTTCATGCACGCTCAGATAGGCGCCGACCCCATGTCCGACCCCATGGTTGAAATCCTGTGCCGCAGACCACAGCGGCACGCGGGCCACACATTCGATATCCCGCCCGGCAAGGCCCGCAGGCCAGCGCAGCATCGACATGGCAATCATGCCCTTCAGCACCCGGGTGAAACAGGTTTTTTCCTCGGTTCCGACGTCACCGATGGCGATGGTTCGGGTGATGTCGGTGGTGCCGTCCAGATACTGCCCGCCACTGTCCAGCACCAGAATATGGCCGTTTTCCAGGCGGCTGTCGGTCTCTTCCGTCACGCGGTAATGCATGATCGCGCCGTTCGGACCCGTGCCTGCAATGGTATCGAACGAGATGTCCTGAAGCGCATTGTCCTTGCGCCGGTTTTCCTCCAGCCGGGTGACAACCTGTGTTTCGGTCACGCTGCCCGGGGCCTGTTGGTCCAGCCAGCACAACGTCTCGATGACCGCAACCGCATCGCGCAAATGCGCCTCGGCGCTGCCTGCGATTTCAGCCGCATTCTTGCAGGCTTTGGGCAGGGCGCAGGGATCGCCGCCATCCGTCATCGCGTCACCCAGCGCATCGGCCACGATCTGAGGTACCGAAGCGGCATCCACCTGCACCGGACCGGCCAGAGCCGCAACCGCATCCAGAAATTCGCCCACAGCGCGCAAAGTCACCTGAGAGCCCAGATGATCCTGTACCCCGGCCAGTTTTTCTGCCGCCATGAACAGATCGACCTGACCACCGGCATGAAGAATGGCAAAGCCGTGGGCCACCGGGTTATAGGCGATATCCGACCCACGGATATTCAACAGCCACATGATGGAATCCGGCAGGGTGATCACCGCTGCCTTGTGCCCGGCCCGCCGAAGGTCTTCGGCCAGACGGGCGATCTTGCTGTCCGCACCTTCCCCGGCAAATTCGATCGGATGCGCCTTGACCGGGTTCATCGGCGGTGCGGGTTGATCGGCCCAGATCCGGTCCACAAGGTTTTCGCATCTCACCAGTTCGATGTCCGATCCTTCCAGATCACTCAATGTGCCGGAAATCTGCCCCGCCGCATGCAGCCACGGGTCAAAACCGACCTTGCCGCCGTTGGGCAATTGCTGTTTCAGCCAGGCGCTCAGGCTTACCTCGGGCCAGGGGACCGGGGTGAAATCTGCGGCAACTTGTGCCTTGACCTGGGTGCGATACCGCCCGTCGATGAAAACTCCGGCCACGTCGCGCAGGGCGGCGCAAAACCCGGCCGAGCCCGTGAACCCGGTCAGCCAAGCCAGACGTTCATCGCGCGCTGCGACATACTCTCCCTGATGCGCATCCGCCCGCGGGATCAGAAACCCGTCCAGCCCTTCTTGCACCATCTGTTCGCGCAAGGCGGCCAGCCGCGGTGGCCCCTGTTCCGGGCGGGCGGTCACTTCGAAGGATTGGAACATGGGCGGCCTCATTCACAGCATTTGAGCGTGACCCTGAGGCGCATTTCAAAAAATGTCCAGACGGGAACACCCCGCCTGAGCAAGCCGATGATCAGCAACGAAAAACATGTCGCCCTCGGGGAAACACGCCCGCCGGGCAGAAGATCAGCCTCAGCCGGCCTTTCTCATCCCCATGACCCGCGCCCGCGCCCGCGGGTCACTGTCAAACAGAGCTGCCAGTTGTTCGGTCATCGCGCCGGCCAGTTGTTCGACATCGGTAATCGTCACCGCCCGGTCGTAATACCGTGTCACGTCATGGCCGATGCCGATGGCCAAAAGTTCGACCATCTTGCGTTTTTCGACCATCGCGATCACGTCGCGCAGGTGTTTTTCCAGATAGTTGGCCGGGTTCACGCTCAGTGTCGAATCATCGACCGGCGCACCGTCCGAGATCACCATCAGGATCTTGCGTTGTTCGCGGCGTGCCAGCATCCGGCGATGTGCCCATTCCAGGGCTTCTCCATCGATGTTTTCTTTCAGCAGGCCCTCTTTCATCATCAGACCCAGATTGGGCCGCGCGCGACGCCAAGGGGCGTCCGCGCCCTTGTAGATGATGTGGCGCAGGTCGTTCAAACGGCCGGGCTGCTGCGGACGTCCATCGTTCAGCCATGCCTCGCGCGCCTGACCGCCTTTCCACGCCCGCGTGGTAAAGCCCAGAATTTCGACCTTTACATTGCACCGCTCCAGCGTCCGCGCCAGAACATCGGCACAGATGGCGGCGATCGAAATCGGACGTCCGCGCATCGACCCCGAATTGTCCAGCAGCAGCGTCACCACCGTGTCGCGGAACTCGGTGTCTTTCTCGACCTTGAAACTCAGCGGAGTGGTGGGGTTCGCGACCACACGTGCCAATCGACCCGCGTCCAGAATGCCTTCTTCGCGGTCGAACTCCCAGCTGCGGTTCTGCTGCGCCTGCAGCCGGCGTTGCAGCTTGTTGGCCAGACGCGACACCGCGCCTTTCAACGGCTCCAGCTGCTGATCCAGATAGGCCCGCAGACGTTCCAGCTCGGCCGGTTCGGCCAGATCCTCGGCGGCGATCTCTTCGTCATGGGTGTCCAGATAGACCTTGTAATCCGGGTCCGCTTCGGATGCCGGCGGCGGGGCAGGCGGCTCCAGAGGCGCCTCGCCATCCGGCATCTCAGCCTCGTCACCCATCTCGTCTTCGGCCATTTCGTCCATCGAGACCTGGGCCTGAGACTGATCCTGCTGCTCTTCCTGCGTCTGCTCAGGGGTCGCGTCGGCGTCCTGTTCGTCCTGATCATCCTGACCGGTGCTGTCCGGATCGGGCTGTTCTTCGGCGTCTTCCTCGGCCTGGTCTTCCTGCTCGTCGTCCAACTCATCGGGGTCATCCCCAAGCTGGTCGCCATATCCCAGGTCCTTGATCACCTGACGGGCGAATTTGGCAAACTCCGCCTGATCCGAGAGAATCTCGTCCAGATTCTCCAACGTCCCACCCGCTTGCTCTTCGATGAACCCACGCCACAGGTTCATGATGTTTTCGGCGGCAGAGGGCATATCACGCCCGGTGGCCAGATGCCGGATCAGGTAGCCTGCCGCAACCGAAAGAGGAGCATCGGCGGGTTGCTTGCACTGATCATACCCACGCCGGATTGCTTCATGCCCGATCTTGACGTCAATATTGCTGGCGGTGCCCGGCATGTCCCGCGCGCCCATTGCCTCGCAGCGGGCGGTCTCCATCGCCTCGTACAGATCCCGCGCCATATCGCCCGGGGGCGCATAGCGCGCATGGGTCGCGTCGTCATGATACTTGCGATGCAATGCCAAGGCGTCTGCCGTGCCACGCGCCAACAGCACTTCTTCGCGCGTCATCCGGCGCGAGACCTGAGGCAGCCGCATCGACTCGCCCGTCATGCCCGAAGGGTCCACTGTATAGGTCACCGACAGTTCGGGATCATCGGCCATGACTTTGGTCGCCTCGGCCAAGGCCTTCTTGAACGGATCGGCGGGGTTGTCGTTCTTCTGTGCCATGTCCTTAAGCCCTCATAGTACTGGCCTGCCCGGCGTCGAAAACAGTAACGGATCCGTCTTCATCTGGCCAAAAATATCCCCGCCGGAGGCATTGCGCCCGCTCCGGGCGCAATTCGGGTGCTTACCCCAAGCTTGCACTCGCGGCGCTTTCAGGCAACTCCTCATCGAAGCAGCGCTGATAGAACTCGGCCACGGTCTGACGCTCCAGCTCATCGCATTTGTTCAGGAAGGACAGGCGGAACGCATAGCCCACGTTGCGGAAAATCTCGGCGTTCTGGGCCCAGTTGATGACGGTCCGCGGGCTCATGACGGTGGACAGATCGCCATTCATGAAGGCGGTCCGTGTCAGGTCGGCGACGGTGACCATCTGGCTGACGGTCTTGCGTCCCTCGGCGGTGTTGTAATGCGGCGCCTTCGACAGAACGATCATCGTCTCGGCGTCGTGGCTCAGATAGTTCAAGGTCGACACCAGCGACCAGCGGTCCATCTGCGCCTGGTTGATCTGCTGCGTGCCGTGATACAGACCCGTGGTGTCGCCCAGACCGACCGTGTTGGCGGTGGCAAACAGGCGGAAATTGGGGTTCGGGGTGATGATCTCGTTCTGGTCCAGCAGGGTCAGCTTTCCGTCATGCTCCAACACACGTTGGATCACGAACATCACGTCTGCGCGGCCCGCATCGTATTCGTCGAACACGATGGCAACCGGGTTGCGCAACGCCCAGGGCAAGATGCCTTCGTGGAACTCGGTCACCTGCTTGCCGTCGCGCAGTTTGATCGCGTCTTTACCGATCAGGTCGATCCGGCTGATATGGCTGTCCAGGTTCACACGAACGGCGGGCCAGTTCAGACGGGCAGCGACCTGTTCAATGTGGGTCGATTTGCCGGTGCCGTGATAGCCTTGGATCATCACGCGACGGTTATGGGAAAAGCCCGCCAGAATCGCCAGCGTGGTTTCCGGATCGAACTTGTAGGTATGATCGATCACCGGCACCCGGTCGCTGCGCTCGGCGAAACCTTTGACCGCCATGTCGCTGTCAATGCCGAACACGTCACGGACCGAGATATCCTCGGTAGGTTTTGCGTTGATATCGATCGATCCGTCAGCCATGCGCCTAGTCCTTATCCTTTGGCCCGTTCACCGGGTATGAACCCGTGTGTGGTGCAACATATTGCGGGCAAGGGCAAGGGAAAGCGAAAGACGCCCAAAGGTGCGCATGTTTTTCTTGCAAACTGGCCCTATCGTTGCGCGTGGGGTGTCATTCCAGATTGATGACCCACGCTACGATTTGGCACCTCGCGTTAACAAGCTTTGAGACCGATTGCGCATAACCCAGAAGTCCTCGGTGAAAGGCTGGCAACAACCTTTGTGCCTCGTTCAAATGCAAACATTAACATACTATCATTGAAATGCTACTTCGGCGCGTTAACATGACTTTTAGATGTGGTTTTTGGCGTTCTTTGTGAGTTTGTGAGGTCTGTGGTGTTCTGTTCAGTCAACACACGGAGGGAACTTGTTCATTGCGAGTTCCCTTTTGGTCCAACCTGCTTGGCGGATACAACGTATGTCGTTTGATGTCTTACTTCATTCGGTCAACACAAGCGGGCAAGGCGACTTGATCGTCCAAAACATGACCGATCCAGCCACGGTCTCGGGTCAAACGATTTCGATCAACGGTGGTCCGTTCGTACCCTACACGTATCTCGGACAAGGTAACTACAGAGGTACCGGCGAATCTGGTGAATTTATTCAGGTTGGGACCGAAATCTATGCCTGGGACACCAACAACCCCACCGGGCCAATGACAACCGGAAACTGGCAAATCACAACCGGAGATCTTGATCCAAACAATCCGCCCTGTTTTGTTGCTGGAACCCTGATAGAGACCGAGGCCGGTCCACGCCCGGTCGAGAACCTGATGATCGGTGACAGAGTTTGCGTGTCAGGTGGGAAAACGCTGCCGATTTTGTGGATCGGGAAAAAAGTGCTGAGTGCACAAACACTGGCTTTGCAACCAAAATTTAGACCCGTTCGCATTCGGCGCGACGCGATTTGCAAGGGTCAACCCAACCAGGATGTTTTTGTGTCCCCGCAACATCGGATCATGCTGGAAGGCTGGCGCGCCGAGTTGTTGTTCGGACAAGATCGGGTCTTTGTTGCGGCAATCCACTTGGTGAATGACGGAACAATTCAGCAGGTGCACACAGGTGAAGACATCACATATTACCACATTGCCTGCTCTCGACACGCGGTACTGCACTCGCAGGGGCTACGTAGCGAAAGTCTTTTTCTGGGCGACACAGCGCTGAAGTCTTTCTGTCGTGAAGACGTCGAAGAACTGCTCGCACTGTTCCCCGAATTGCGTGACGGCACTGCAGAGTCGCAACAAACTCGCTTAAGTTGTTTGAAGCGCCGGGAAGCAATTGCATGGCGAAGCTCATACCCGGACTAAAGCGCGAATAGTTGTAATCCGAACCGCCCCTGGTTTGATCCCTGGCCTCAACAAACCCCTTCAAATGTGTTCTCTCGGATCAGTTGCCTTAGGCAATTTCTCAGTGCAGCACCGTTGTGATGGCCTTACACATCTGTGCCTTGGGTCAACTGTTGCTTGACTATAGCGAAAACCAAAGCTCGTCTTTGCGAAAGCCACCTTTTACCAGACGGTCAGCTTTCAACACATCCGGAAACTCGTCTACCCAATCCCGAAACCGGTCATTTGTGACGATGCGTGCCTTGCTATCCCGCGCCGCCTGCAAGATCAGCGGGTCCGCAGGTGTCCCTTTGGGGGCCACCATGACCTGCTTGGATCGTAGGCCCAGGGCGCGGCTCAGCTTCCGGTCGTCCATATAGTGGCCTTCGACTTTGTACCCGACATTCGCATCGAACATGACGCCCGGTTTGAACCCTGCGCGCTTCAACGTCTCAAGGACCTTCTTCAACGTACCCAGATCCGGCGTGCCATCTTTCCAGTGCATGACGTTCGAGCCGTCCACGATGATCCATGTATTGGCCCGGCGCCACCTGAACCAGGCCCGTATGAACAGGATTGTGCTGGCCATCACGCAAATCAGCGCCAAAAGGAACAACCAATCTGCGTCAGTCGGAATGAAACTGGCAGCGATGAGCCCGCTTAGCGAGACGAGCAACAGGCAAATGGATGTGCGCAACGAAACTGATCCCTGGAAACTCCTGTCCCAAATCCTCCACCACTTTCGTGTGGAATGAAACAGGGTTCCATACGGAGCTTGCGCAGTTTTTTCAGGTTGTGTCGTCTGCGGCACCCAACCATTCAGGCGGTGCGCGCCGCGAACGCAAAGCAGGGAAAGCCGTGCCCTTACTTGAAGTTTCGGCTGTCCTTGATCTGATCCCAGGCCCAGACAACTTCCTGCAACTGCTCTTCCTGCGAGCGGTCGCCGCCGTTCATGTCCGGATGCAGCACTTTGATCAGCTTCTTGTACGCTTTGCGAACCTCGGCCTTGGTCCAGCTGTCATTGGCCTCGAGAATCTCGATCGCACGGCGTTCGGTCGGCGGCAGGCGTCGTCCGCCGCCACCCGTCGTGCGGCCTTTGTTCTGCGTGCTGTTGGCACCAAGAACCTGATGCGGATCCTCAATCCCCAAACGGGCCCATGCACGTGCTTCGGGGTCGCCCATCGGCTTGGTTTCGCGCTCCCAAACCTTGTCTTTCGAACGCTGTGCGTTCAGCTCGGCTTCGGTGGTGCCGTCAAAGAAATTCCACTTCTGATTATATTCCCGCACGTGTTGCTGGCAGAACCAGAAATAATCATCCAGGACATCCGGTGCTTTTGGCGCGCGGAATTTTCCCGGCTCGTCACATCCCTCGTGGTCACAGATCCGGACCGAGGTTTCGGACGCACCCGACATGCCCCGGCGCCCCCGCGGATTCTTCTTTTTGGCGCTGGAAACGGACATATCGAATCCGAAGGGGTCTGATTTCGCCATGCTCTAATCCTCAAGAACGCGTCTTTTCGACTCGGAGGCAGCAGTTTAATCTAAGCAGCCGAAAGTAGAAGAGGGGTGCGGCAATATTTTTGCCGCTGAGCAAAAAAATGAGCGTGACCGACGAGATCCGAACCCGCCTGCAAGCCGCCTTTGATCCGCGCGAGCTTGAAGTGATCGACGACAGCGAAAGCCATAGGGGCCATGCGGGATATCAGGAAGGTGGTGAAAGCCACTTCAACGTTCGTATCCGGGCCAGCGCATTCGAAGGCAAATCCCGCGTCGCCCGCCACCGCGCGGTACACAAGGCGCTGGGCGACATCGTGCCGCGCATCCACGCGCTGGCCCTGGATATCGGCGTCTGAAGACCTTTGCGCGTCAACCCATCTCCATCTGCGCGGACGGCGTCGATGCCGAGATGGCGTATTCCTCTTTTGTCATGACCTCTTCGATTCCCTCGAACAGGGGGGTCGACAAGTATCGCTCGCCGGTGTCCGGCAACATGACCAGCATGACAGAGCCTGCCGGCGCGGATTCGGCCAGCTTCATGGCCACCGCAAAGGTCGATCCGCCTGAAATCCCGGTGAATATCCCTTCTTCAGCGGCAAGCCGGCGCGACCATGCGATCCCTTCGGGTCCGGGAATGGGGATCAACTCGTCATAGTATGAATTGTCGATGGCTTCCTGAAGAACCCAGGGGATGAAATCCGGTGTCCAGCCCTGAATCGGGTGGGGCTCGAAATCGGGGTGGCTTTCGGTCGGCTGATGGTCAGCGTTGCGCGTATTGACGTAACCTGATGATACGATTGAGGCATTTGCCGGTTCGGTCAGGATGATCCTGGTGTCGGGCCGCTCTTTCCGCAAGACACGCGAAACACCTGAAACGGTGCCTCCGGTCCCGTAGCCCGTCACCCAATAATCCAGCCGTTGCCCTTCGAAATCGGCAAGAATTTCGCGCGCCGTCGTGTTTTCGTGAATATCGGCGTTGGCAGAAGTTTCGAATTGGCTGGCAAGGAACCATCCGTTTTCCTCGGCCAATTCCTTGGCCTTGGTATACATGCCGAACCCTTTTTGCGCCTTGGGGGTCAGAACAACCTTGGCGCCCAGAAACCGCATCAGCTTTCGCCGTTCGACCGAGAAGCTCTCGGCCATTGTCACGACCAGAGGATATCCCTTGGCCGCACACACCATGGCCAGCCCGATCCCGGTGTTGCCGGATGTCGCTTCGACAACGGTTTGTCCGGGTTTCAGCCGCCCGTCACGTTCCGCCGCCTCGATGATGTTCAGCGCCAGCCTGTCCTTGACCGAGCCTGCCGGGTTGAAGGCCTCGAATTTCACATAGACGGTCACATGCTCTGGCGCGATCCGATTGACCCGAATGCAGGGCGTGTCACCGACCGTGTCGAGAATGCTGTCATACAGGCGTGTCCGCCCTTGTGTCTGCCGAATAGCCATTTCGATGTCCCTCCAGAATATCCGGCTAACATGCCACAGATTTCCCGAGGGTGTAGCCCTTATTGCTTTCCAATGTGGTTGGGCCGTCCCAGATCGACTTGACGTATGTCAGAGCGAACACGGATGTCCTGCACAAGGCCACAGGGCATTTGCAATCGTTCTGGCGGTCGTACCAGCCCCCAAGCCTATGTTTTCGAAGGGCCGTTTTCATCAACGGCGTCATCAGACCGCTTCAACGACAAAGGCGGCTCGTCCGTCTCTGCGGCAATTGGTTTCGGGGCCTGTACCTCGTCGGGGCCCGGAATCGGCTGGGCCAGCGGGGTGTCATCCATCTCAGGTACTGCGCCGACCCACGAGGCATCGACTTCCTCTTCCACCACGCGGCGGAACACCAGCACATTGCGCCAGTTCGTGGTCGATCCGGTCAGACCCGAGCGTTCCTCGCTGGGCAACAGCTCGGCCCGCTGGTATTCCCAGCCATCCTGACCCATCTGATTCAGCAGTTGCTCGACCGAGACGGCAAAGCGGCCCTCGGCCGTTTTCACGCCTTTGGCTTTGACACCTTTTTGCGGGGCGGGGATGACCTTGTATTCGTAGCGCTTCATCTACTGTTCCTAAATGCGTTTCCGCGCCAACTTAACACGCTGCCCCCCGGGTGAAAGAGCCCTTGCCCATCCGGCGGAATTCAGCTCTGACCATTCGCTTCGGCCTGTGCCGCCTTGGCCACAACCGACAGGCACAGTTCCGTCGCCAGCGCCATGTCCTGCACTGAAATCCATTCCAACGGGCCGTGAACGCACTGCATCCCGGTGAAGATGTTGGGGCAGGGGGTGCCGAATTCGGTCAGGCGGGATCCGTCCGTGCCGCCCCTGATCGGTACCGACAGCGGTTCAACCCCCAGTTCGCGACACGCATCGCGCGCCAGCTCGACCGGAGTCATGTCGTTTTCCAGCCAATACCGCATGTTGCGGTACTGGTGGTTGATGTCGCAGGTGATGGTCGCGCGCGGTTCCGTGGCCTGCACGGCGGCGCAGACCTGCCGCACGATGTTTCGTTGCGCCTCCAGCCCGTCCATCTCGAAATCACGCAGGATCAGCTTGATCTCCATCTCGGATGATCCGCCGTTCATGTCAGTGACATGGATGAAGCCGTCGCGCCCGTCCGTGGTTTCCGGCGTCATGGTGGCCTGAGGCAATGTCTGCACGATCTTTGCCGCCAGATGCGTGGCGTTCACCATCTTTTCCTTGGCCAGGCCGGGATGGATCGAAACACCCTCGATCCGGATTACGGCGCGGTCGGCCGAGAAGCTTTCATACTCGATCTCACCCACTTGCTGCCCATCCAGCGTATAGGCAAAATCCACGCCCAGATCCTTGGGAAGTTGTTCCGTGACGCCCCGGCCGATCTCTTCATCCGGAGTGAACGCGATACGAATAGGGCCATGTGGAATATCCTGATTTTCGATCAGGTGCCGCACCATCGTCATCAGAATCGATACACCGGCCTTGTCGTCCGCGCCCAGCAGGGATGTGCCCGACGCGGTGATCAGGTCGTGGCCGATCTTTTCGGCCAGATAGGGGTGGTCATCCGGAGAAAGAACCAGATCCGGGTTGTCCGGAAAGGTGATGTCGCCACCGTTATACCCCTTGATCACCCGCGGCTTGACGCCGGTTGCGTTGAACTGAGGGGCCGTATCGACATGGGCCAGAAAGCCCACGGTCGGCCCCGGCGCCGTTCCGGGAATGGTCGCGACGACAACACTGTCGCCCGTCATCTCAACATCCTGCGCGCCGATCTGGATCAGCTCATCACGCAACAGGTTCAGCATGTCGAACTGGATCTGAGTGCTCGGGGTCGTCGGGGATGTCTCGTCACTTTGACTGTCGATGGCGGCATAGCGCACCAGCCGGTCTTCGAGTTCCTGATCAAATCTGCTTTGCATAATACCTCACCTCTCTGTGGCGGAGGAAAGGGCGCGAACAGCAGGAAGTCAAGCCGATGGCTTGACCCCAAGTCTTGAGATTTCGTGAGAAACCGGATTGTACAAACCCGCCAAAGATTGCCGGCAGGCTTGTACAAAAAGAAAGGTTTACGAGCCCAGCTTCTTGCTGACCAGTTCGTTGACGGCTTTCGGGTTCGCCTTGCCGCCGGTGGCTTTCATGACCTGACCCACGAACCAGCCCGCCAGTTTCGGGTTCACCTTGGCCTTCTCGACCTGCGCCGGGTTGGCGGCGATGATCTCGTCCAGCGCGGCCTCGATCGCGCCGGTGTCGGTCACCTGCTTCATGCCGCGTTCCTCGACGATCTGCGCCGGGTCGCCGCCTTCGGTATAGACGATCTCGAACAGCTCCTTGGCGATCTTGCCCGAAATCGCGTCCGAGGCGATCAGGTCGATGATCCCGCCCAGCTGCGCGGGCGAAACCGGCGAGCCGGTGATGTCGCGGTCGTCTTTCTTCAGGCGGCCGAACAGCTCGTTGATGACCCAGTTCGCCGCCAGTTTTCCGTTGCGGCCCTTGGCCACTTCCTCGAAATAGGCGGCGGATTCGACCTCGGCGGTCAGCACGGATGCGTCATAGTCGGTCAGGCCGAAGTCATTGATGAAACGCGCCTTTTTCTCGTCGGGCAGCTCGGGCAGCCTGGCGGCGATATCATCGACCCAGGCCTGCTCGATTTCCAGAGGCAGCAGGTCGGGGTCGGGGAAATAGCGGTAATCATGCGCTTCTTCCTTGGACCGCATCGAACGGGTTTCACCCTTGTCCGGATCGTACAGACGCGTTTCCTGCTCGACCTCGCCGCCGGCCTCGACGATGGCGATCTGACGACGGGCTTCAACCTCGATCGCTTGCTGGATGAAGCGCATCGAGTTCATGTTCTTGATCTCGCAGCGCGTGCCCAGATGCGAAAAATCCTGTGTTTCCTGATACTTCTCATAAGCACCCGGCAAACAGATCGAGACGTTCACATCGGCCCGCAGGTTGCCGTTTTGCATGTTGCCGTCGCAGGTGCCCAGGTAACGCATGATCTGACGCAGCTTGGCGATATAGGCCGCGGCCTCTTCCGGCCCGCGGATGTCGGGGCGGCTGACGATCTCCATCAGGCAGACACCGGTGCGGTTCAGGTCGACGAAGGACATATGCGGATCCATGTCATGGATCGACTTGCCCGCGTCCTGCTCCATGTGGATACGCTCGATCCGCACCTTGCGCGCGGTACCGTCGCCCAGTTCGACCAGCACTCCGCCTTCGCCCACGATCGGGTGATACAACTGGGAAATCTGATACCCTTGCGGCAGGTCGGGGTAGAAATAATTCTTGCGGTCAAAGGCCGATTTCAGATTGATATCCGCTTTCAGGCCCAGCCCGGTGCGCACGGCCTGTTCCACGCAGTATTCATTGATCACCGGCAGCATCCCCGGCATCGCCGCGTCCACGAAGGCCACGTTTGAATTCGGCTCGGCCCCGAATTGGGTGGATGCACCCGAAAACAGCTTGGCATTGGATGAGACCTGAGCATGCACCTCCATCCCGATCACCAGTTCCCAATCGTGCTTGGCCCCGGCAATGGTTTTGGGTTTGGGCATTTCGTATGTCAGATCGAGCATGGCGCGCCTCATTTCCGCAGAAGTCTAAGCCTGCGTATTAGGCCCGGGAGGGCCTAGGGGCAAGGGGGAATCCTGTCGTGTTCAGTTCTGGGAAAACCGCAGGCCCGACGGTGTGAATGTCACATCCATTCCGCTGCGCAGTTCTTCCCGGAACAGATCCGAGATGGCGCGCAAGGCATCGCGCTGACCGCGTGCTGCAAATCGTTCGGGAGAGTTTATGCGGACGGAATTGTTGAAACCGTTGGCCGCATGCGCCCAGATCAACGGGTGCAATTCCGTCAGGTGATCGCGGATAAGCCGGTTTGCCGTGTCGCGCATCTGCGAACGGACAAGGTCGGCCTGATCGTTCAGGCCAAATCCGTTCTGGACAGTGATCGCGCAGTAGGATGACAGCATGTTGATCATCTGCTGATCGGGCCGCAGGCGCAGGATATCGCGCAGACCTTCAAGGAAATACTCGATATCGACGCGGGCACAGGCCTCTTCGTCCAATGCAATGGCGTCGAACTGAACCCATGTGTATCCGCCCGCGCCCCAGATATCCTGTGTCCTGGCGGCTGTACGCAAGGCTTGCAGCTCCAGCTCTTCGTAGCTGCCGAACCACCGGGGCAGAAGGTGGCTGCCCATCGCGCGCATGTGGCGCTGATTGCATGGATCCAGCGTGATCAGCCGTTCGTATTCTTCGGCCACCCGCGCGTTGGATTTGCGCTGACCAGCCAGCAGCGCACATC
The DNA here is from genome assembly GCF_056540885.1 of Ruegeria sp. AL12. Classification (NCBI taxonomy): domain Bacteria; kingdom Pseudomonadati; phylum Pseudomonadota; class Alphaproteobacteria; order Rhodobacterales; family Roseobacteraceae; genus Ruegeria; species Ruegeria sp. AL12. Next base: position 289,603 of record NZ_JBQFXN010000001.1, read on the forward strand.
CGGTCGCTGCAATCAGGGGGCTGTCGGGAGCATCCTTTCTGCATTTGGGCAGGATTGCTGCGGCCCGGTCGAAATGCGCGGCGCAGCGTGACCGGTGCAAAGGTGGCAGCGTCGCGTCCGAGGCCGTTCCGCGCCATGCCCAAGCCAAATCGATATGGGCAAGGGCAACGACGGTGGCGATCATCGGGTCATCAGGGTTGTCCGCCATCTCGCCTTCAAGTTCCGAGATGCCACCCAACAGGTCGTAATCCGAGATGGCCGCGCCATCCGAGAGCGCATGTTCAGCGGCCAGAACAACGTCCGATCTGGCACCGAACGCCAGCAGATCGGCCACCGGCATACCATCTGCAACGGCGGCGCGATCCTGATCAGCCACGCGCATTTCCTGCGACAGCTCTGCCCAGCGGTCCTGCCGGGCGAGGTAGCGGCCATGTTCGATCGTGGAATGTCCGATCAGATCATCGTGGTCGGGTTTTGCAACGGGAATATTGAGCTGACCCTGCTCGGGCAAGGCGGCCGCAAGCGCGGATTTCGTCGCGCACAGGTCTGCTGAAGCATTTGTAGGAGTAGCTGTGGATGGGGCGAACAGTGCCCTTAGCGACCGAAACATGGCGATACTCAAAACTGTAAAAACGTATAACTGACACCGAAGTCTGGCGGGATATCGGGTTCAAATCAAGTAAATTGCCTATTAATTTCTTTCTTTTGTGTCCAATTCGCCCCTCAAAGGTCCAGTGTTTCAGAAAACAGTGAAATGATGCCGTTCTACGCGAAATCCGGCTTGTTTCAGAAGGGTTTCCAAATCCAGATGCGCCGGAAGCGACTCATCCGGCAGACGGGTTCGTTTGCCGGAATGCAAAACAATCGACACTCGAACCGAGAAATCCCAACGGGTGTCAAACCGGAAATGGTCAATGTCGCGCAGCGCGACCTCTGCTTGCTGGTTCCCCGTGAACCAGCTTAGCGCATCCTGATCCAATTGCATGCCCGCGCTGGTGTTCTGAACCACGTCCCAAAGCGCGGGCAGGGTGGCCAAAGACAGCAGCCCCGCGATCCACCAGGCCGCGTCAAACAGGACAACCAGCGCCAGCAACGCCGCATAAACACCGACCAAGATGGCCAGCGTTCGCAAATTCCGGTTGCTGCGGGCAAAGCTGTAAGGCGTCATGCGCCGAGGATGCGGGACACCATTTCGGTCGTGTCCCGCGACAGGTTCGGTGTTTCCGCGATGCGGGAAAGCTGCGCACGCATTAGGGCCTGACGATCCGGATCATACCGTTTCCAGGTCTGGAACGCCGAGCACATTCGGGCCGTGGTCTGTGGGTTCACCGGGTCCAGACGGATCAGCCAGTCGGCCAGCAGGGCGTATCCGGCGCCATCCGGTTGGTGGAACCCTGCGTGGTTCAACGCCAAGGCCCCCATGACGGCGCGGAACCTGTTCGGGTTTTTCCAGTTGAAATCCGCATGCTCGGTCAGGGTCGCGGCAATCGCGGGTGTCGCCTCGGGTGCTGCCATCGCGACTTGCAGGCCAAACCATTTGTCCATGACCAGCCGGTCATGCTGCCACTGTTCGTAGAATGCGTCCAACTGCGCCTCACCCTTGCGGGCACGTAAAAGGCAAGACAGCGCAGTCAGTTGCAATGTCATGTTGTCGGCTGTGTCGTACACCTCAGTCGCCATCGCCCCACCATCCAGACGAGAGGTCAATGCCAGCGCAGCGCTGCCAAGTGCCCGTTTGCCGGACTGCTCGGCGTCCGGGCTGTAGGGGCCGTCCACAAAGGCCTCACTGTGCAGGCGGGGCAACAAATCCTGTACATTCTGGGCTGTTGCCTGCCGCAACGTTTCCACCGCGGTCCAGATCGCCATGGGGTCGGGTGTGTGGCCACGGTCATGCAAGGCCGCTGCCAATTCCGATTGTGTCGGCAATCCCAGCATCAACGCACGATAGGCCGGGTCCAGTTCGTCATTGCGCAGCACAGTCAACAATCCGTCAAGGTAATCGGTATCCGGTGCCGCATCCTGAAGGATCATCCGCATCAGGGTGTCCTGCGCCAGATCCCGTCCTGCCTGCCAACGGTTGAACGGGTCCGTGTCATGCGCCAGAAGAAACGCGCGTTCCGCGTTCGACTGGTCATGTTCCAGAATGACAGGTGCCGAGAAATCGCGCAGGATCGATGCTGTGGGTTTCGCCGCGAGACCAGTGAACGCAAAGCTGTGTTCGGCCTGCGTCAGTTCCAGCACCTCGGTCGCGCGAACCTCATCGCCGTTGGGCCCAAGCAGGCCGACTGCAACCGGGATGACCTGAGGCAGTTTCTCCTCCTGTCCCGGCGTGGGATCGGTTCGCTGTTTCAGCGTAAGTGTATAGGTGCCGTCGGCCCAGTCTTCCTGAACCCTTATGCGCGGAGTGCCCGACTGGCTGTACCAACGTTTGAATTGTGTCAGATCGCGCCCAGTGGTGTCTTCGAAAACCTTCAGCCAGTCCTCGATCGTGCAGGCCTGACCGTCATGGCGATCAAAATACAGATCAAGCGCCTTGGCATAGGCCGCATCCCCGACCAACCGTTTCAGCATGCCGATCACCTCGGCGCCCTTCTCATAGACGGTGGCGGTGTAGAAGTTGTTGATCTCCTGAAAGCTTTCGGGGCGCACAGGATGCGACAACGGACCGTTGTCCTCGGGGAACTGCCGGGCACGCAGGTCTATGGCATCGTGGATGCGCTTCACCGGGGCCGAGCGCATGTCTGAGGTGAATTGCGCATCCCGGAAAACTGTCAGACCTTCCTTGAGGCACAGCTGGAACCAGTCGCGGCAGGTGATGCGGTTGCCGGTCCAGTTGTGGAAATACTCATGCGCGATGATCGCCTCGATCCGTTCGAAATTGGCGTCGGTCGAAGTTTCGGGACTGGCCAGAACGGCCGAAGAGTTGAAGATGTTCAGCCCCTTGTTTTCCATCGCGCCCATGTTGAAATCATCGACGGCCACGATGTTGAAGACGTCCAGATCGTATTCACGGCCATAGACATCCTCGTCCCATTTCATCGACTTCTTCAACGCCTCCATGCCGAAAGCGCATTTCCCCTCGTCTCCGGGACGGACCCAGAGGTTCAGTTCTACGGTGCGACCTGATCTGGTGGTGAACTGACCGGGATGTGCGATCAGGTCTCCGGCGACCAGAGCGAACAGATAGGCGGGTTTTGGCCATGGATCGACCCATTCGGCCCAGCCATCGCCCTTGCCCGACGGGTTGCCGTTCGACAGCAGAACCGGCAGGTCGCCATTGATCCGAACGGTGAAGGTGGACATCACGTCCGGCCGGTCGGGGTAGAAGGTGATTTTGCGGAACCCCTCGGCCTCGCACTGGGTGCAGTACATGCCGTTCGACATGTACAGACCTTCCAGCGCGGTGTTGTTGCCGGGGTCGATTTCAACCTCGGCTTCCCACAGGAACGGTGCGTCCGGGACATCTGCGGTTAGTCCTTTGTCGGTCACGTCTGGCGTGATCTCGGCCCCGTCAATGGCGGCGCGGATCAGTTTCAGTTCTTCCCCGTGCAGAAAGAAGGTGCGGTCAGTGGCGTCAGGATTGGGCCGGAACGCAATGCGCGAGGTGACGCGCGTGGCGTGCGCGTCCAGATCAAAGGTCAGGTGTACGCTGTCCACCAAATAGCCAAACGGTGTGTAGTCTTTCAGGTAGATCGTGGTGGGGGCAGCGTCGCGCATCTTGGGCCTCGTATCTGTTCGGGACTGGCGCGACGTTAGGGGCTTCGTTCGGGCGCTGCAACCGGCCCTGCCATTGCCTTGAGGTTTTTGAAACAGCTTCAAGCCGAAGCGAATGCCCCAAATGACGGGATGAAAGTTGCCTATCGGAAACTTTCCGCCTAAGTCACAGTGCATACAATGGCGCACAATCGCAGGAGAGCAGGAATATGACGGACAGACAGACCCTGAGCGGACTGCAAATCGATCCGGTTTTGGCTGAGTTCATCGAGACGCAAGCGCTGCCGGGCACGGGCGTCTCTTCGCAGAAGTTCTGGGCCGGCATGGCGCGGATGGTGAACGAACTGGGGCCGAAAAACCGTGAGCTGCTGGCCAAACGGGCCGAGATCCAAAGCCGCATCGATGGGTGGCACATGTCCCGTAAGGGGCAGAACACCGATGCCGCTGAATATGAGGCTTTTCTGAAAGAGATCGGGTATCTGGTCGAAGAAGGCGACGAATTCCAGATTGAAACGGCCAATGTCGACCCCGAGATCGCCCTGACCCCGGGCCCGCAACTGGTTGTTCCGATTACCAATGCACGCTTTGCCCTGAACGCGGCCAACGCGCGCTGGGGCAGCCTTTATGATGCGCTGTACGGAACGGATGCAATGGGGGATCTGCCGGCAAGCGGTGGCTATGATGCGGCGCGGGGCGCGCGGGTGATCGCATGGGCCAAGGCGTTTCTGGATGATGCCGTGCCTCTGGCGTCGGGATCATGGGCGGATGTCAGCGAATTGGGTGTAACCGACGGTGCGCTGACCCCTGCGCTGGGCGATCCCGCCCAATTTGCCGGGTTCGGCGGTTCGGCGGACAAGCCCGACTTCGTGCTGTTGAAAAACAACGGTCTGCACATCCAGATCATAATCGACCCTACAAGCAACATAGGCGCGACCGATCCCGCGGGCATCGCAGATGTCCGGTTGGAATCCGCGCTGTCCACCATTATGGATTGCGAAGACTCGGTTGCCTGCGTCGATGCTGCCGACAAGGTCGTGGCCTATGGCAACTGGTTGGGCCTCATGAAAGGCGACCTGACCGAAGAGGTCACCAAGGGCGGCACCACGTTCACTCGAAAACTGGCCGAGGACTTGAGCTTTACCACTCCGTCGGGTGATCAGGCCAAGCTGAAAGGCCGGTCGCTGATGCTCGTGCGCAACGTGGGTCACCTGATGACCAACCCGGCCGTGCTTGACGCAGAAGGGCGCGAGATCGGCGAAGGCCTGATGGATGCTCTGTGCACCACCCTGATCGCCATGCACGACCTGAAGCAAGACGGGGGCAATTCTGTCGAGGGCTCAGTCTATGTGGTGAAGCCCAAGATGCACGGACCTGAGGAAGTTGCGTTCTCGGTCGAGATATTCGACATGGTCGAAGACATTCTGGGCCTGCCGCGCAACACGGTGAAACTGGGCATCATGGATGAGGAACGCCGCACCTCGGTCAACCTCAAAGAGTGCATTCGCGCCGCAAAATCACGGGTCGCCTTTATCAATACGGGTTTCCTGGACCGGACCGGCGATGAAATTCATACCTCGATGGAGGCCGGTCCGATGCTGCCCAAGGGCGACATCAAGAATACGCCATGGATTGCGGCCTATGAAGATCGCAATGTCGATATTGGTCTGGCCTGTGGCCTGAAGGGCAAGGCGCAGATCGGCAAGGGCATGTGGGCCATGCCGGATCGCATGGGCAATATGCTTGAGGCCAAGATCGGCCACCCAATGGCCGGAGCGACATGTGCCTGGGTGCCGTCGCCCACGGCCGCGACCCTGCACGCAACGCATTACCACAAGATCGATGTGCTGGCCCGTCAGGACGAGCTGGCCGCAGGCGGCGCACGCGGTGCGTTGAAGGATCTGTTGACCATCCCCTTGCTGGCTGGGCGCAATCTGAGTGACGAGGAAATCACGCGTGAACTTGAAAACAATGCGCAGGGTATCCTCGGCTATGTCGTACGTTGGGTCGATCAGGGCGTGGGTTGTTCCAAGGTGCCCGACATCAACGATGTCGGCCTGATGGAAGACCGCGCGACGTGCCGGATTTCGTCGCAGGCACTGGCCAACTGGCTGCATCACAGCATCGTGGATGAAGCTCAGGTTATGGCCGCACTGCAAAAGATGGCCGCCGTCGTGGATCGCCAGAATGAAGACGATCCGAATTACACGCCGATGGCGCCGGGATTTGACGGTATCGCCTTTCAGGCCGCATGCGATCTGGTGTTCAAGGGCCGGGTTCAGCCCTCGGGCTATACCGAGCCGGTCCTGCATGCGCGCCGTCTGGAATTGAAAGCCAGCCAAAGATAACACCGACAAAAGCCCACAGACTGATCGTTTGCGGGCTTTGTCGAACTTCAATCTGACGAGAGGACCTTCAGATGTCAGTTTCCCTACGCAAGGCCCGCACCATCATCCGAAAAACCCTGGAAAAGGGCCGAGAGATGGAGTTGAAGCCGCTCTCCGTCGTGGTTCTGGACGCCGGTGGGCATGTTATTGCGTTCGAGCGCGAGGATGGTGCAGCACCGGGCCGGTTCGGGATTGCGCAGGGCAAGGCCTATGGGTCGGTCATGCTGGGAATGGCGGGCACCGCGCAGATGCAGCGCGCTGAAACACAGGCCTATTTCATGGCCTCTGTGAATGGCGTCTATGGTGGTCAGGTCGTGCCTGTTCCGGGTGGCGTGCTGTTGCGTGATCGCAAGGGGGCCGTGATCGGCGCCGTCGGGGTTACCGGAGACACATCAGACAATGATGCGCTGGCCGCAATGGCGGGGATCGAGGCAGCCGGCCTGATCGGCGAGATTTAACGAGAGCGTTGTATTTATACGTCTTTCCATCTGAGTGGGGAAATTATTCCCCCGCGTAGCTGTTTGTTGGAAAATTTTTCCAATTAAGCTGGGCAGACCAGAACGTACAGTGCGTCTTCGAACACGTCCCTGCGCTTTCATGCAGGGCGTGTATTCTTGCACGTTAAAACCGCTGCCGCTAGCTTCCTTGACAGGCACAACAACAGCAGGGAAAGCGGAATGTCTCGGCCTGTCGTCGGTATCATCGGCAACTCGTACCTCATGAACGATCAATACCCCACACATGCTGGGGGAACGATGAATTCGGATGCCGTGGCCAACGTGTCAGGATGTCTTCCGTTATTGATACCCGCAGATCCGCGTTACGTGTCGGTCGATGAGTTGCTGGAGGTCTGTGACGGCTTTTTGCTGACCGGCGGTCGCCCGAATGTGCACCCGGAAGAATACGGGGAACCTGCAACCGATGCCCATGGCGAATTCGACCGGGCACGAGACGCCATAACTCTGCCGCTGGTTCGCGCCTGCGTTGAAAGGGGACAGCCGTTTTTGGGCATCTGCCGGGGGTTTCAGGAAGTCAACGTTGCCATGGGCGGAACGCTTTATCCCGAGATCCGCGATCTGCCGGGGCGGATGAACCACCGGATGCCGCCCGATGGAACCCTGGAGGAAAAGTTTGCCCTGCGCCACGTGGTGACACTGGAAAACGGCGGCGTTTTCCACAAACTGTTCGGCGCAACCGAGGTCATGACCAACACCTTGCACGGTCAGGGCATCAAAACGATTGGGCAGCGCGTGGTCATTGATGGCCATGCACCGGACGGGACGCCCGAGGCGATTTACATCAAGGATGCGCCCGGCTTTACCCTGTCGGTTCAATGGCACCCGGAATGGGACGCGATCAATGACCCGGTCTCTCGCCCCCTGTTCGAAGCCTTCGGCGATGCGGTTAGAAACTGGAATTGTAGAAATCGTTCTGCAAGGCTAAGGCAATCTGCTTGACCGGCGCCAGCGGGCTGCCCTCGCTTCCCCGTCTCTGAATCGCAACATTCGAATAATTGTTTATGAGACGAGCCCAATACCCTTGTTTATCCGCCAGCAGGTCTGAATGCTTGCCCCCGATGCTACGAAACGGTGCGAGATTGAGATATGCAAGGATCAACCCAAAGACGACTGTGTTCAGTTAGGTTTCTCGCAGCGACATTTTGCGCAACTTCCGGTTTTTCAGCTGACGTGATGGCGCAGCAGTGTGGTTCTTTAGGTGAGTTGCTCTACATCGGACGCACGCGTGATTCAGCATCCTCCGTTTGGTTGTCTGCGACTGAGCAAGGCGGTTTTCGTTTGGAAGCCGCGCAAGGCAACACAACGGTGGACACGTGGAACAAGCCTCGCAGAGGCGTTCATCTAAGCTTTTCACCCTTTGTCTCAAACGGAAATGGTGGAGTACACCGATTGTTCGAAATCGGTGGAGCGCCAAATGGCAAGGATTGCCTGATCGATACTCAAAACCAACAGAGAAACTGGAGCTTGCCCGGTGGAGGTGGTGGCGGAGGCGGCTCCGGTGGCGGTTCAGGTGGCTCTGGCGGCGGCTTTGGCGGTGGTGGCGGTTCAGGTGGCTCTGGTGGCGGCTTTGGCGGCGGAGGCGGTTCAGGTGGCTCTGGCGGCGGCTTTGGCGGTGGAGGCGGTTCAGGTGGTTCTGGCGGCGGCTTTGGCGGCGGAGGCGGTTTAGGTGGCTCTGGCGGCGGCTTTGGCGGTGGAGGGGGCTCAGGCGGCTCCGGTGGCGGCTTTGGCGGCGGTGGAAGTTCAGGTGGCTCCGGTGGCGGTTCCGGTGGCTCTGGTGGTGGTTTTGCCGGAGGTGGAACTGCGGCCGCTATACCTCGTACTCGACCACAAAGTGCTGCTGACGGGGTATACGCTGTCGGTGTTGAGTGTGTTGACGCAGCGACGGGTAAATTAGACGCGGCATTATGTGATCCCTCTGTTACTGCTCCTATTGTGGGCCCTCCTTTGACCGAAGGCCGAGATCTCGCGCCGCCGTCCACATGGAATGTATGGACAGATTTCACCTATACCGAAATCGAAGACACGCGCGGGGTCAGAGAAGTCGACATAAATGACAACTATTTCGCGGCGGGGTTCGACAGGCTTGTCAGGCCGGACTTGGTCGTTGGATTTCAGGTTGAATATGAAAACCTTGATGTCGAAGGCTTTCAGGGTCAATTCAGACAAGACACTAAAGGGCTTGCTGCGGGACCCTATTTTGCCTGGCGCATGTCCGAGAGATGGGTGCTGAATGGACTGGCGACCTTCGGCGAGTTTTCGACGGATGTGAACGTGCTGGGGTTAAGTGGCGATTTCGACCGGACCCGGTGGCGAGCCAATCTGGAGGCGATCGGTCAGTACGAGGCCGGGAATTTCCTGTTACGTCCGTCGATTGCCTATGACTATTACAACTACAGCGCAGAAGACTATGATCTGAGCGGCACTGTGGCAGGTGTTCCGGTCAACATAGTTGGCGAAGTTGCTTCAGCGAGTTACAGCGCCTTAACACCTGAGTTGGAAATCAGCAGGCCATTTGTCACTTCGCGATCGATTGTGTCTCCGTTTGCGACGCTGAGCGCGACCTACTGGTTCGACCGTGAAAATGTTGGATTAGGCGCTGGATCGCAGACCGACTTGACTTGGGCATCGCGCGTGGGGGTGCGCGCGCGCGCGAGTGAGGCCGTTTTTGTCGAGGCGACACTGGGATATCTGAGTTTGTTCGAAGATGATTTGGATACGGCCGAAGCGTCCATTTTTCTTTCTGTCAGCTTCTGATCCTCAAGGGGCGAAAAAGGAAAGCGCCGCCTCAAGTCAAAAGGCGGCGCCAAGACGATCAGATCAATAGGTTGAACTGATTGATCAGCGGAAGGGAACGTGCGCGCTTGCCCGTCAGGTCGAAAAGCGCATTGCCAAGTGCCGGCATCGAAGGCGGTGTTCCGGGCTCGCCAGCACCACCCATATGCCGATTGGTTTCCAGCACGCGCACCTCGACCTGCGGGGCTGTGTGCATCCGCATCGCGTCATAGTCGGGGAAGTTGAACTGCTCGACTTCGCCTTCCGCAAAGGTGATCTCGCCAAAACATGCGGCAGACAGGCCGTAAATCATGCCGCCGAACATCTGTGCCTTGACGTTTTCCGGGTCCAGCGCCAGCCCCATGTCGCAGGCAATCCAGGCCTTGCTGATGCGGATGGTGCCGTCTTCGTCGACCACTTCGATGACCTGGGCCACCGGGGTGCCGAAGCTGTATGTGAAGGCCACGCCCCGGCCGACGCCTTCGGTCGTCTGACCCGTCCAGCCTGACATTTCCTTCACCGCTTCCAAACATCCCGCCGACGGCGCGTGTTCGTTCTTCATCAGGTCCAGCCGGAACTCCAGCGGGTCACGGCCTGCGGCATGAGCCATCTCATCCATGAATGTCTCGTGAAAAAAGCCGTTATGGCTGTTGCCGACCGAACGCCAGAACCCCACGGGAACAGCCAAATCGGCAATGTGGCCGCTCATGCGGTAATTGGGTACCGCGTAGGGCTGGTTGAAGAAACCTTCGACCAGCACCTTGTCAGGACCGCCGCCGGGGAACCCGGTGTAGCGCTCGACCGCCTGTTGGGTCGGAGATTGGGCCGCGACTTTCCCGTCAATGACCACGGCCTTGCCGTCCCGAACCGCGCCGCGCATCCGGGCGATGGCGCCGGGGCGGAAATAGTCGTGACGCATGTCCTCTTCGCGGCTCCAGGTTGTCTGAACCGGTGTGCTGGGCATGGCCATGGCAACCTTGGTTGCGATTTCGCCGAAATCCAGTTCGCCCCTGCGACCAAACCCGCCACCCAGATAGGTGGTGTGGATTTGGACGGCTTCGGTATCTAGACCGGCAGTGTTGGCAACGCGGAACTGAATCAGTGTGGGGGCCTGGTTGCCGCACCAGAGTTCCAACGCATTTCCCGTGTAGAGCGCGGTGGCATTCATTGGCTCCATCGTTGCATGGGCCAGATAGGGCACGCGATACTCGGCGGTGATTTCAGTGGCGTTCTCCGGGCTTGCGCTGACATCGCCGTCGTCGCGCATGGTCGAATTCGGTGCGTCGTCAAACGCCTCGGCGATCCTGGCAAAGATCTCTTCGGTTTCCGGCGGATAGGGCGCGTCGCCCCAATCGACATCAATGGCCTCGACTGCCTGGTTGGCCAACCATGTGTTGCTTGCGATCACGGCCACGCCTGTGCCCAGATCGACGACCTTCTCAACCCCGGGCATGGATCTTGCGGCGCTATCGTCAAAGCCGTTCATCGCGCCGCCCAGTTTGGGGTTCATTCGCACGCTGGCGAATTTCATGCCGGGCAGGCGGACATCGACGCCGAATTCAGCGGTGCCCGTCGCCTTTCCCACCATGTCGAGACGCGGTTGGCTTCGGCCCAGATAGCGCCATTCAGACGGGTCTCGCAACGGTACCTCAACCGGTTCCAGCCCGGCGGCATCCTCGGCAAGCATTGAATAGGCGATCTTGTCGCCGTTGGGGGCAATGACATGGCCTGACGCCGTTTTCAGATCCGAAGGATCGACGCCCAACCGGTCTGCGGCAGCGCGTTTGAGTGTTTCACGGGCCGAAGCACCGGCTTGCCGCATCCGGTCGAACCCATCTTTCATCGAGGTCGAGCCACCGGTGACTTGCAGGCTGAGCGTCTTGCCCAGAACACCCAGCGCCTCGCCCAGATTGTGCTGGAAATTCGAGATATCGTATCCCTTGTTCGGCAAGCCTTCGCCCACAAGGGCCGAATTGTAATAGGCCGCCGCTGCGGGGCCGTGCAGAACGGTGATCTGATCCAGATCGACATCCAGTTCCTCGGCGATCAGCGCGGCCCATGTGGTTCGGACCCCCTGACCCATTTCCGCGCGGGGCGCGAACACGGTGACGCCGTTCTGGTCAATCAGCACAAACGGGTTCAGTGCTGCCTCGCCTTCCCGGGGTTTCAAGGGGTTGGCCGCGGGGCGGGTCACGTAATAGGCCCCGAAGGCCACGCCGCCAACGATCGCGGCAGAGCCGATCAGGAACGTACGGCGGAGGATTTTTCCAACGGAAGCCATTGCTTACGCCTCCTTCAGCTTGGATGCCGCGTCATGGATTGCTGCGCGGATAAGGGGATAGGTGCCGCAGCGGCACAGGTTGCCCTGCATCGCCTCGTCGATGTCTGCGTCAGTGGGGTCCGGGTTTTCCGCCAGCAATGCCGCGGCCTGCATGATCTGGCCCGACTGGCAGTATCCGCACTGCGCGACCTGATGATCGATCCAGGCCTGTTGGATCGTGGCCAGCGCGTCCGGCGAGCCGAGCCCTTCGATCGTGGTCACGTCACCCCAGACATCCGACAGCGCCACCTGGCACGAGCGTACGGCCTCGCCATCGATATGCACGGTGCAGGCCCCGCATGCGGCCACGCCGCAGCCGAACTTGGTGCCGGTCAGCCCGACCTCGTCCCGCAGAACCCAAAGAAGGGGGACGTCATCAGGCAGATCCACCTGATGTTGCTTGCCGTTGATCTTCAGGGTCGTCGCCATGGCGCACCTCGTGTTGCTGTGGCTGGTTTCTGACATAATTGTACGAAAGTGTCAGGATGTCAATTGACAAATTGAACAAAAAATGTCAGGGCTTCGAATATGAAAGACAATGGTGACGGCTCACGGCAACAGGCGATCCTGAACTCGGCGTTTCAGGCGTTTTCCACTTATGGGTATAGAAAGACCTCGATGGACGATATCGCGCGCGGCGCGGGGATGTCTCGGCCGGCGGTGTATCTGCATTACAAGAACAAAGAGGCGATCGTCAGCAAGCTGACCGAGCTGTACTATGCCGAAAAGAGCGTTGCGGTGGCCGAAGCGCTGGCGACGCAAGGGTCCGTGCCCGAGGTTCTGACCCGCGCAATTCAGGCGCAGACCGAGGGGATGGCAAAAATTCTGGCCTCGCCCCACGGGCTTGAAATGCTCGACAACACAAAATCCCTGTCTGCGGAAATCATCGCGGCGGGTGAGGCCAAGCTGGCCGCGCTCTATGCGGACTGGCTGACGCAACAGGAAAAGGCGGGCCGGGTTCGCCTGCTGGCTGACGCGGCAGAGACCGGTCGGACGATCACCGCCACGCTCAAGGGGCTGAAGCTGATTGGCGCCGGGGCCGAGGTCTATGAACAGCAGGTCGCACAGGTCGCGGCGCTTTTCGGCGCCGGACTCGAAGTCAGGTAACGCGCTGACGGATCCTGTATTCGGGCGTGTCCCACAGGCGGTTCTGCATGATATCGGCCATAATCCCGACGGCGCGTTCGACATCGCATTCGTCGATATACAAAGGTGTAAAGCCGAACCGCATTATGTCGGGTGCTCGAAAATCTCCGATCACGCCACGGGCGATCAGGGCCTGCATGGCGGCATAGCCGTCCTTGAAACGGAACGAGATCTGGCTGCCGCGCTGCTGCGGATCACGGGGGCTGGCCAGTTGCAGATCCGGGCAGGTTGCCTCGACGCGTTCTATGAAAAGCTCGGTCAGTTCAATCGATTTGGCCCGGACGTCGGTCATGTCCGCCAGATCCCAGATGTCCATCGCAGCCGACAAGGCCGTCATCTGGATGATGGGGGGCGTTCCCACCCGCATCCGTTCAATGCCGCTGCCGGGGCGGTAGTCGAGATCGAAGGCAAACGGCGCTTCGTGCCCCAGCCATCCGGACAGGGCGGGGCGGGTGCGTTCCGCCAACCTCGGCGCGACATAGATGAAGGCTGGAGCGCCGGGGCCGCCGTTGAGGTATTTGTACGTACACCCGACCGCGAAATCTGCGTTGCACCCTGAAAGGTCCACGGGGATGGCCCCCGCGGAATGGGCCAGATCCCAGACCGTTATCACGCCGTTGGCATGCGCCAGTTCGGTCAGCGCCTTCATGTCGTGCATCCGACCCGAGCGGTAATCCACCTCGGTCAACATAAGAACAGCGACCTCTTCGGTGATTGCGCCGGCCACGGCTTCGGGATCAACGACGCGCAACTCATACGCGTCCCCAAGCGAGCGCAGCAAGCCATCCGCCACATACAGGTCCGAAGGAAAGTTGCCGTTATCCGACAGAACCACTTTGCGATCCGGATTCAGTTCAAGGGCCGAGGCCACGGCCTGATAGACCTTGATCGACAAGGTGTCTCCGGTCACCACACTGCCGGGCTCTGCTCCGATCAGGCGGCCAATCCGGTCACCAAGCGCGGTGGGCAGGCCCATCCAACCAGCCTTGTTCCATCCGGTGATCAGCATCTGGCCCCATTCTTCCGTCAGCATCCGTTGCACTCGGGCACCTGCCGATTTCGGCAGGGGGCCCAGAGAGTTGCCATCCAGATAGATGACGCCCTCTGGCAGGTCGAACATGGCTTTGGTTGCCGCAAAATCAGTCATGAAGGCTCGCTAACTCGTGTGAACGTCGGTGATTGCTTTTGAGGTAGTCGATCCGCGATAATGAGTCCATGCGATGCGACATACTGGTCTTTTGCCATTTTGGCTCAAAAGCGGTAGGACATCGCACAGAAGCGACATGTGCTTGATCTTGTCGTCATTCAATGAGGGCTTTGCATGCGCTGGATGGACGTTCCGCCGGTTTGGTTGATTGCTTTTGCAGCTCTTGCCTGGTTGCAGGCCAGGTATCTGAATCTGGGCCTGTCGCTTGAGGGTGGTTTGACGGATCTTCTGAGCGGGGTGTTGATCGGAGGCGGAATCCTGATGGCTGTTCTGGCGGTGGTCGAATTCCGCCGTCACAAGACAACCGTCATCCCGCACGAAACCCCGTCAACGATGGTGCAATCCGGCATCTACAAGCGCAGTCGCAATCCGATCTATGTGGGCGACGTTCTGATTCTTGCGGGTCTTGTCCTTCGGTTTGATGCCGTCCTGTCCCTGGTTCTTGTGCCAGTCTTCGTCTGGGTGTTGGAGCGTCGGTTCATCCTGCCGGAAGAAGACCGCCTGCGTCGTACCTTTCGCGCCGACTTCGCGCGTTACGAACGCAAGACACGGCGCTGGATCTAGGGTGGAGTCCGCAATGACATCACGTCAAAAATGCTGCGCTTGCGAAATAATGTTGCGCAGGATACATCTTTGCTTAACAAAGAATACCGATCACCCGCTCAGACCGAGTAAGAATTAGGGGGACTGCCAGTGAAGATAGGCACGCCAAAGGAAATACTGGACGGCGAGAACCGGGTCGCGATGACACCGGACTCGGCCGTGCAACTGCAAAAACTGGGCTATGAGTGCCTGATCGAAAAAGGCGCAGGTGCTGCCGCCGGTTTTTCGGACGCGGCGTATGAGGCCGTGGGCGTTGAGGTTGTCAAGACCGCGGCATCGCTTTGGAAGGCCGCAGATATCATCGCCAAGGTTCGTATCCCGACCGAGACGGAACTGAAGCGTCTGACCAAGGGCAAGACGCTGATTTCCTTCTTCAATCCTGCCGGCAACGAAGAAGGAATGGAACTTGCCAAGTCCAAGGGCGCAAATGTGATCGCCATGGAAATGGTGCCGCGTATTTCACGCGCGCAGAAGATGGACGCGTTGTCGTCGATGGCCAACATTGCCGGCTACCGCGCCGTGATCGAAGCCGGCAACAACTTTGGCCGTTTCTTCACCGGTCAGGTGACTGCGGCTGGCAAGGTGCCGCCTGCAAAGGTTCTG
This sequence comes from Ruegeria sp. AL12, assembly GCF_056540885.1. NCBI lineage: Bacteria > Pseudomonadati > Pseudomonadota > Alphaproteobacteria > Rhodobacterales > Roseobacteraceae > Ruegeria > Ruegeria sp. AL12. The sequence continues at coordinate 304,870 of NZ_JBQFXN010000001.1, forward strand.
ATCGTCGGGGCCGGTGTTGCCGGGCTTGCCGCGATCGGCACGTCGACCTCGCTGGGTGCAATTACCTACGCGTTCGATGTGCGCCCTGAGGTGGCCGAGCAGGTCGAATCGATGGGGGCTGAGTTCGTCTATCTGGACTTCGAAGAAGAACAGCAGGATGGTGCGTCCACCGGTGGGTATGCGTCCGTCCAGTCAGAAGAGTTCCGCAATGCGCAGCTGGCCAAGTTTCGAGAGCTGGCCCCGGAAATGGATATTGTCATCACGACGGCCCTGATCCCCAACCGTCCGGCGCCAAAGCTGTGGCTGGAAGACATGGTCAAGGCAATGAAGCCGGGCTCGGTCATCGTTGACCTTGCGGCCGAGCGCGGCGGGAACGTCGAAGGCACCGTGCCGGACGAAAAGGTCGTGACGCCCAACGGCGTGACCATCATCGGCTATACCGACTTCCCCAGCCGGATGGCGGCGCAGTCTTCGTCTTTGTACGCGACAAACATCCGTCACATGATGACCGATCTGACGCCTGAAAAGAACGGCCAGATCAACCACGACATGGAAGATGACGTGATCCGCGGCGCGACCGTGACCTATGAGGGTGAGATCACCTTCCCGCCGCCGCCACCCAAGGTGCAGGCGATCGCGGCGCAGAAAAAGCCCGAGGTCAAGGAACTGACCCCGGAAGAAAAGAAGGCGCAGGAAATCGCGGCCTTCAAAGCGCAGACCAAGCAGCAGTTCACCCTGTTGGGTGTCGGTGGCGCGCTGATGCTGCTGGTGGGGCTGATCGCTCCGGCCAGTTTCATGCAGCACTTCATCGTCTTCGTGCTGGCCATTTTTGTGGGCTTCCAGGTGATCTGGAACGTCGCGCACAGCCTGCACACTCCGCTGATGGCGATCACCAACGCGATCTCGTCGATCATCATCGTCGGGGCTTTGATGCAGATCGGATCGGGGTCGTTCCTGGTCATTCTGCTGGCGGCACTGTCCGTCTTCATGGCCGGGATCAACATCTTCGGCGGCTTCCTCGTAACCCGGCGCATGCTCGCCATGTTCCAGAAATCTTAAGGAGGCCGGGCACATGGATTATGGCTTCACCACTGCCGCCTATGTTGTTGCGGCTGTCCTTTTCATCCTTTCGCTCGGCGGTTTGTCGAACCAGGAAAGCGCCAAGCGCGCGGTCTGGTATGGCATCGTCGGTATGGCGCTGGCGGTTTTTGCCACACTGGTTGGCCCGGGCTCGGGTCTGTGGCTTCTGTCGCTGCTGCTGATCGCGGGCGGTGGTTTCATCGGCCAATATGTTGCGCAGCGCGTGCAGATGACCGAGATGCCGCAGCTTGTTGCGGCGATGCACTCGCTGGTCGGTCTTGCGGCCGTGTTCGTCGGCTTCAACGCGCATTTCGAGATCGGAAACGTGGCGCAGGTCATGGCCATTGCTGACAGCGCCAGCCAGGCGGACCTGTCCGACCTTGGGTCTTTTGCCAAGCTGATTGCCAAGAAAACCCCGGCTGAGCTGGCAATCCTGCATGTGGAACTGTTCCTGGGCATCTTCATCGGTGCGATCACCTTTACCGGGTCGGTCGTCGCCTATGGCAAGCTGGCGGGCAAGGTGACCTCGGCAGCGACAAAGCTGCCCGGTGGCCATGCGCTGAACGCGGCGGCGGCGGGTCTCTCGCTGATCTGCCTGATCTGGTACACATCGACAGGCGGTCTGTTCCCGCTGATCCTGATGACGCTGGCGGCGTTGTTCATCGGCTATCACCTGATCATGGGTATCGGCGGCGCCGACATGCCGGTGGTTGTGTCCATGCTGAACAGCTACTCGGGCTGGGCGGCTGCGGCGATCGGCTTCTCGCTGGGCAACGACCTGCTGATCGTGGTCGGTGCGCTGGTGGGCTCGTCGGGTGCGATCCTGTCCTACATCATGTGCAAGGCGATGAACCGCCACTTTGTCAGCGTGATCCTTGGCGGTTTTGGTGGCCCGCAGGGCGAACAAATGGCCGTTGAAGGCGAACAGATCGCCATCGAGGCTGATGGCGTTGCTGCGGCTTTGAACGACGCAGACAGCGTGATCATCATTCCGGGCTATGGGATGGCCGTGGCACAGGCGCAGCAATCGGTTTCCGAACTGGTGCGCAAGCTGCGGGCCAAGGGCAAGAACGTTCGTTTCGCAATCCACCCCGTGGCGGGCCGCTTGCCGGGCCACATGAACGTTTTGCTGGCCGAAGCGAAGGTGCCGTATGATATCGTTCTGGAAATGGACGAGATCAACGACGACTTTCCGGACACCGATGTGGCCATCGTCATCGGTTCGAACGACATCGTGAACCCGGCGGCGCAGGAAGATCCCAACAGCCCCATCGCCGGAATGCCGGTTCTGGAATGCTGGAAAGCCAAGCAGGTGTTTGTCTCGAAACGTGGTCAGGGCACCGGGTATTCCGGCATCGAAAACCCGCTGTTCTTCAAAGAGAACACCCGAATGTTCTACGGCGACGCCAAGGAGTCGCTGGACAAGCTGCTGCCGATGATCGATTGATCGTCGCGTTTGATCAGATTGCAAAGGGCGCCTTTGGGCGCCCTTTTCTTTTTGAGTGTGCATGGGGGCGTTGCCCCCAAACCCCCAGGATATTTCCAGCCAGATGAAGCAGGCGGAGTGTGGTAGTCTGGAGTGGCGGCACAGATGGCAGGAGGTCGAGGATGGAGAAAGTGAATGGTATTGGCGGTGTGTTCTTTCGCGCCCGCGACCCTGAAGCGCTGAGCGCCTGGTATGAGAAGCACCTGGGCGTCAATCATTATGACCCCGTGCCCCGGAAGCAGCGAGAAGGCTATACGGTCTTAGCGCCATTCGCGGAGGACACCGAATATTTCGGACGGGCCGATCAGCAGTGGATGATCAATTTTCGTGTCGATGACCTGGGCGCGCTGACGGCGCAGCTTGAGCAGGCTGGAATCACGGTGGAAACCAATCCTGACTGGGACAGCGAAGTTGGAAAATTTGCCCGCATCCATGATCCCGAAGGCAACCCCATCGAGCTGTGGCAGCCAAATCAATGAGATAGCAGGGTTGTATACCGTTGTATCCCTCTAAGTATATGAAATAAAAAGAGAATTGATGTATCAATTATGTGCCGTATAGTGCGCGTGACGAGGCGGAGCCATACATGACACCGATAGACGACCATCCCCTTCGCTATGCGCTGGCAAATGAACTGCATGCGCGACCCTTCCCGGTCGCGTCAATGCCCTGTACGGTGGTCTTTCTTGCGATCAAAAAGCCCGAGGCCGCCGTGGCGCGCGATCGACGTGAGGATTTGGCTCATTTGATCGACCTGCTGGATCGCCACGGTGCGCAGCACCCTCGGCCGGATGCCACGCATTACGCGGGCCAGATTGGCCGCCATTGGTTGAAGTGGGAGCAGCATACCGAATTTGTGACCTACACGGCGATCGCGCAGAATGTGAGTGATCGCGCCTTTGATCCGGCTGACTTTGAGGTCTTTCCGCCCGATTGGTTGATCGCCAGTCCGGGCCAGAGGGTTACATCAGTATTGTTGCGCGTCGTTGAGCGCGACAGTGACGACGTGGTGAAGTCGAAACTGCTGGATTGGTTCGAGCCGGAAAGTCTGGCCGTGTCCAGGGTATTGGACGATGCCGCAGTTTGTGCCAGTGATTTTCGGATCGATCCGGCCGGTCACATGCGCTTTGCCTTGTTCGTGGCCGAGGGCACCGGACGGCGCCGGACGGGACGGATCATTCAGCGACTTTGCGAAATTGAAACGTACAAGGCGATGTCGATGCTGGGTTTCGCGCGCGTCAAGCAGCTGATGCCGCGTATCGGAGAGCTGGACGGGCAACTCACCCGATTGATGGGGCAGATGACTGGCAACTCGACGCAGCCTGACGCGCTGTTGCAGGATTTGCTGGCAACGTCGATCGAGCTCGAAACTTTGTCGGCCCGGTGTTCCTTCCGGTTCGGGGCCACCGGGGCCTATGAGGCCATCGTCAACCAGCGGATCGAAGTGTTGCGAGAAGAGCGTTTCGAAGGTGGTCAGAATTTCGCCGATTTCATGATGCGCCGATATGACCCTGCAATTCGCACCGTGAAATCCACGGAACGCCGGCTTCAGGCTTTGTCGGATCGGGCGATCCGCGCGGGTGAGTTGCTGCGGACAAGAGTGGATGTGGAACGCAGCGCGCAAAACCAGGCGTTGCTGGAAAGCATGGACCGTCGGGCTGATCTGGCACTGCGCTTGCAACATACGGTCGAGGGGCTTTCCGTGGTTGCCATCAGCTATTACGCGGTTTCGCTGGTCAGCTATCTTTTGTATCCGCTGACGGCCTCGGGCATCAGCAAGGGCATGCTGACGGCGGCGGTTACGATCCCGGTTGTCGCCGGGGTGTGGTACTCGGTGCGACGCATTCGCAAGCGGCTTGGTTGAGTGGCAATTGCCAAGTTTCCTCTGACCTGTAGAACAGGGGCATTGGGCAAGCAGAGCGAGGGCTTGGGATGATAAGCATAGTTGCAGCATGGCGCGCTGTCGCCGCCATGTTCATTCTGAATGGTGCCCTGTTCGGAATCTGGGCGTCGCGCATTCCCGCCATACGTGACCGCCTGGAACTGTCCCATGAGGCGCTTGGATATGGCCTGTTGTTCATGGCTGCGGGGGCTGTCTGCTCGTTCCCGATAACCGGGCGGCTTACGGATCGTTTCGGCGCTGTTGCAATCACCCGGATCATTGCGGTTCTGTATACGGGGTCGCTGATCCTGCTTGCCATGGCTGATGGGCTTTGGGGGCTGGCAGTGTTTCTGTTTGTCTTTGGCGCCTTTCACGGGTCGATGGATGTTGCGATGAATGCATGGGCCGCCGAGGTAGAGCAGGCCTATGACAAACCCGTTATGTCCTCGTTCCACGCAATGTGGAGCCTTGGTGCTGGACTTGGCGCGCTCAGCGGATATGCCGCGGTTCAGATGGGGCTGACGGTTCTTGTGCACTTCCTGTTGGCGGGTGGCGTGGTTGTTGGCCTTGCGCTTGCGTCATCCTGGGTAAGCTGGACCTCGCGCCGATCCCAAGGGCCTCAGAGTACGGTTTTCGCCTTGCCATCCGGTGCGTTGATACTGGTTGGCATAGCCGCCTTGTGCGGGGCATTGGGCGAAGGGGCCGTCGCGGACTGGAGCGCGATATATCTGCGTGACATCACGGGGGCGTCCGAAAGCGTCGCTGCCTTGGGCTATGCGGTGTTTTCAGTGACCATGGTGGCGTTTCGACTTGCAGGCGCGCTTGTCATCACCCGGTTCGGTCCGGTCGTTTCCGCCCGGTTCGGCGGTATTTGCGCGGCTTTGGGCGTTTTCACGGTGGTTTCAACAGTAACGATCTTGCCCGTGCTGGCCGGCTTTGCATTGATGGGAATAGGTTATGCCGTGATCATGCCGCTGGCATTCAGCCGGGCGGCCAGCGATCCGAATGTGCCACCGGGGCAAGCCATCGCAAGTGTGGCGACATTGGGGTATGGGGGGCTGTTGATCGGTCCGCCGTTGATCGGCTTTTTGGCCGAAGTGTTCGGCCTGCGTCTGGCCTTCGCTGTGCTGTTGCCATTGGCCGTTCTGATCGTGCTGTTGGCCGGCGCGCTGAGGCGCGCCGACTGAACTTGTTTCAGCGTCCGCGAATGCGGGGATCCAGCGCATCGCGCAGACCGTCACCCAGATAGTTGACGCTCAGGACAGTCAGCGAGATTGCCAGACCAGGCCAGAACACACGCTCGGGGTATTGCTGTAGATAATCGACTCCGTCGAACAGCAGGCGGCCCCATGTCGGGAAGTCGGGCGGAAAGCCCAGACCCAGGAAGGAAAGCGCGCTTTCGGTAATGATCGCCGTCGCAATCCCCAGCGTCGCCGATACCATGATCGGAGACAACACGTTCGGCAGGATATGCCGCGTGATGATCTGAGTGTTGCTGGTGCCGATGGACCGGGCCGCCAGAACGAATTCACGCTCTTTGATGGCCAGCACGTCACCCCGTACGATCCGCGCCGTAGGCATCCACGAGGTGATACCGATGGCGCAGACGATCAGGATGAAGATCCCGCGCTCCAGCCCGAACGCGGCCGACAGGGGTTCACGGAACAGCAGCATCATGACCAGCAGCAAGGGCAGCAGGGGCAGGGCCAGAAACAGGTCCGTCAGACGCATAAGCGGACCATCCAGCCGTTTGAAGAACCCGGCCAGAACGCCGATAAAGGATCCCAGGAACAGTGCCAGCAGCATCGCGGTGATGCCCACCGATACCGAGGTTTGACCGCCCGACATCATGCGCGCCAGAATATCCCGGCCCAGTTGGTCGGTGCCGAAAGGATGCGCCCAGCTTGGCCCCTGATTGCGGGCCCGGATATCGATCTGCGTTGGATCAATGCTCCAGAGATAGGGGCCCAGATAGACGCCCGCCACGATCAGGATGAACAGCACCGCACCTACCATGGCGCCCTTGTGCGTCTTGAACTGATCCCAGACGTCGCGCCATTGGCTGCGCGGCGGGGTCGTGAGTTCCTCCATCACATCAGCGGTTGGCAGCGCGGTGGATGCCGGGGCCAGACCTTCGTCGGGGATCAGCGTGTCTGACTTGTCGTGATCAGTCATAGCGAATCCTCGGGTCCAGAATGCCATACAGGACGTCGGCGATCAGGTTGAACAGCACGATCAGCACGGCAAAGATGAAGGTCAGGGTTTGTACCATCGGCAGGTCGTTGGCCTGAATGGCGCCAATCAGCAACTGGCCGATACCATTCACCTTGAAAACCTGCTCGGTGATGATGGCGCCGCCGAAGATGGCCGGGATACCCAGTGCAATGACCGTGACCACGGGAATCATCGAGTTCCGCAGGACGTGGACCATGACGACCGTGTATTCGCTGAGCCCCTTGGCGCGGGCGGTGCGGACGTAATCCTGGTTGAGATTGTCCAGCATCGAGGCGCGCATGAAACGGCTGAGCTGTGCCGTGATCTGCAACGCCAGCACCATGACCGGCATGATCATCTGTTTCAGCTGCACGACGAAGCTGTCCCAGCTGTTGACCACATGCGTGGTGTCATAGATCGACGGGAACCAGCCCAACTGGACTGAAAAGATCACGATCACCAGAACGCCCGAGAAAAACGGAGGGACCGAGAAGCCGACCATCGACACGAAGGTGCCCATCTGGTCGAACCAGGAATACTGGCGATAGGCCGAATAGATGCCGATGGGCAGCGCGATCAGGATGGCGACAACGTAGGCGGTGCCGACAACCCACAGGGTCTGCGGGATACGCTGAACGACGATGTCCATGACGGGCGAGCGGGTCTGCCAAGATATCACGCGCAGGTCGCCTGCGGAAAAACTGGTGCCGAAGATGTGGTCGATCAGAACCTGCGGTTCGATCCAGAAGAATTGCACGATCCATTTCCAGAACCGGATATGCATCGGCTGGCCAAGGCCGAGCGCCTCGCGCATCTTCTCTTTGACTTCGGGGGGAACGGTGAGCGGAACCTGCGCCATCGGATCGCCGGGTGCGAGTTCGAGGAGCAGGAAGATGACGAGGCTGATGAACAGCAGCGTTGGAACGGCCAGCACCAGTCGTCTGATTGTGAAATTAAGCATTAAGAGGCGCCTTTATATGCGTCTTCTTGTTGGGGTGGGATGCAAATGACCGCGCCCCGATAACGATCGGGGCGCGGTTTTGCAAGGTCAGTGCTTAGGAACCGGTCTTGCGGTACCAGTCCGCAATGTTCCACAGCTCGCTGTCCCAAACGTTCAGGACAACGCCACCCAGGGTGTTTGCATGTGCCGACAGGCGACCACGGTGAACCAGCGGGATCATGCCACCATTCTGAACCATGATGTCATTCAGCTGCTTGGCGATTTCCGCACGCGCTTCCAGACCAGCGGTTTCGGCCAATTGAGCGTGCAGCTTGTCGAACTCTTCGTTGCAGAAGCGGCTGATGTTTTCGCCCTGCCACTGCGTCTCGGGACGCGGTGCCTTGTCGCACAGACCATTGCCCAGATAGGATTGCGGGTCGGTGCCGTTGAAGGTGTTGGCGTACATCTCGACGTCGGCATAGAACTTCTGGAACGTGTCGGGCGAGCCCGGGTCACCACCGAAGAAGACCGATGCGTTGATGTTGCGCAGTTCGGTTTCAATGCCGATCTGGCTCCACCATTCCTTGATCAGCGCCTGGAAGTCCTGACGGACGGCGTTGGTCGAGGTCTGATAGACGATCTTCAGCGGAACGCCATCCTTCTCGCGGACGCCGTCGCCATCGGTGTCGACGATGCCGGCATCATCCAGCAGTTTCTTGGCGCCTTCGATATCCTGGGTGTCGCAGGTCATCGAGGTCGAGTTGAACGCGGCAGGGGCCGGAACCCAGTTGCAGGTCACTTTACCAGCCTGACCATAGCCGATTTCCACCAGCAGCGGACGGTCGATGGCCATGGACATGGCCTTGTAAACGGCCGGGTCCTTCAGGAATGGGTGCGGATGCTTGGCCGTCGAACGCTCGCCTTCCGGCAGCTCGGGCGACGGGTTGGTCTGGTTCAGCATGATGCGCTCGACCAGCGGGCCGAAGCCTGCAACCGGCGTACCTTTGCCACCTTCCTGCATCTGTGCGATCACTTCCGGAGCCAGTTGCAGGTTCCAGGCATAGTCAAATTCACCGGTTTCCATGACGGCACGACCTGCAGCCGTCGCGTCACCGCCGCCTTTGAAGGTCACGGTCGCAAAGGCAGGTTTCGCCGGATCACGATAGTTGTCGTTGGCCTTGAAGGTGATCACGTCGTTCGGCTTGAACTCGGTGACGACAAAGGGGCCGGTGCCGATCGGGTTGAAGTTCTGTTCGGTGCATTCCGGGGCTTTGGCTCCCATGCAGTTTTCGAACTGGGCCTTCTGCAGGATCGGGCTTTCACCGCCGACGAACGGGCCATAGGGGAATGGGGTCGGTGCGTCGAAAGTGACCTTGACGGTCAGGTCGTCAACAGCTTCTACCGAGGTGACGCCTTCGAACTTGGTCACCTGCGCGCAGCCACCTTCCGGGTGCATACAGTAATCGGCGGTGAACTTCACGTCAGCAGCGGTGAACGGAGAGCCGTCAGACCATGTGATTCCCGGCGCGATTTTCCATGTGATCGACGTCAGGTCTTCACTGACACCGCCATTTTCCACGGTCGGGATTTCAGACGCCAGATATGGCACCATGTTGCCGTCCTGGTCGTAGCGGGCAAGTGGTTCGATCACCAGCGAGGCCGATTCCACGTCTTTCGTACCGCCGGACAGGAACGGGTTCAGGATCGACGGAGCCTGCCAATAGATGATGCTGACATTGCCGTCCGAACCGCGCTCGGCAAAGGCCATCGGGGCCATTGCCGTGCTTGCGATCGCACCAAGCAAAAGGGTTTTGATTTTCATAAGTCACTCCCGAATTGGACACGTTCGTGTCTCGATTATCTCCGCAAGGCCTGCGGGTTTGGCGTTGCCGCTTCGGGGTAAGTTTTTGATCAATAAAGATAATAGCGCTAACGACATAAATCGGCGCTGCCTCCCCAAGGCGGTTACGTTGGGTATCGAAACAGAACTTGAGAAAAATGCAAGTGGTGCCGTCGCGAAAATGTGTAATGGGTTTGACTTTTCCCGGTGGCCCGCCGTAGCGTTCGGCATTCAGAACAAGAATAACCTCGTCAAGGGAGCGCGCACGTGCTGGATCAGCCTATTGCTCAAATCAAAAAACTGCGGGTGGAGTTTCAGACAAAAGACGGTCCCGTTGTTGGTGTTGAGGACGTCTCGTTCGAGGTCAAACCAGGCGAAACCGTTTGTATCGTTGGCGAATCGGGCTCGGGGAAGTCGGTTTCATCGTTGTCCTTGATGCGTCTGGTCGAGTTCGGTGGCGGCGAAATCGCGGGCGGTGAATTGCTGTTTGATCGTCGCGATGGCGAAGAAATGGATCTGGCGAAGGCCGATCAGGATCTGATGAAGCAGATTCGCGGCAACGAGATCGGGATGATCTTTCAAGAGCCGATGACCGCGCTGAACCCCGTTTTCACCGTGGGCCGCCAGTTGACCGAAGGTCTGCGCATCCACAAGGACATGACGAAAGCGCAGGCCGAGGAACGGGCGCTGGAATTGCTGCGTCAGGTTCGTATCCCAGAGCCCGAGCGCCGTCTGAAACAATATCCTCACGAGTTGTCGGGCGGGATGCGCCAACGTGTTGTCATTGCGATGGCGATGGCTTGTGAGCCGCGCCTGTTGATTGCCGACGAACCCACTACGGCGCTGGACGTGACAATTCAGGCCGAGATTCTGGCCTTGATGGACCGCCTCAAGCGGGAAACCGGAACTGCGGTGATGTTCATCACCCACGACATGGCCGTGGTTGCCCAGATGGCTGACCGCGTTGTTGTGATGTTCCGCGGCAACAAGGTCGAAGAAGGCACGGTCAAGGAAATCTTTGAAAACCCGCAGCACGACTATACCAAGGCGCTGCTGGCCGCGGTGCCGAAACTGGGCGAGATGCAGGGTAAATCTGCGCCCGAGCCGATGAAGCTGCTGGGGGTCGAAGGGCAGAGCATTGCGCCAATTCCGGGTACGGAAGAGGTTCTGCTGACCGTCAAGAACCTGACGACACGGTTCCCGGTCAAAGGCGGGCTTTTGCGGCGCACGATTTCGAACGTTCATGCGGTCGAGGATGTCTCGTTCACTCTGAACAAAGGTCAGACGCTCAGTCTTGTCGGGGAATCCGGTTGCGGCAAGTCTTCGGCGGGGCGTTCGATCCTGCGGCTGGTTGAGCCGTTGGCGGGCGAGATTGATCTGGACGGCGTCGACATCATGAAGCTTGATCCATCCGGTTTGCGCAAGGCGCGGCTGGACATGCAGATGATTTTCCAGGACCCGTTCGCCTCGCTGAACCCGCAGATGCAGCTGGTCGACCAGGTCGCCGAGCCGATGCGCAATTATGGTGTGGCGTCGGGATCCGAACTTCAGGATCGTGTGGCACAATTGTTCGACAAGGTGCAATTGCCGCGCAGCTTCATGCGTCGCTTCCCGCATGAAATGTCGGGCGGTCAGCGTCAGCGGATTGCCATTGCCCGCGCTTTGGCCCTGAATCCCAAGCTGATCATTGCGGATGAGGCGGTCTCGGCCCTTGACGTGTCGGTGCAGGCGCAGGTTCTGAACCTGATGATGGAATTGCAGTCCGAGCTGGGCCTGTCGTACCTGTTCATCAGCCACGACATGGCCGTGGTCGAACGGGTCAGCCACTATGTCGGGGTCATGTATCTGGGGCGCATTGTCGAACTTGGGCCCCGGGCGCGGGTGTTCGAGAACCCGCAGCATCCCTATACACAGGCGCTGATGAAGGCGGTTCCGATCGCGGACCCGAACAAGCGGAAATCGGAAAAGGATCTGAATTTCAAACCGATCCCTTCTCCTATTCATCCCACCAACTACACGCCGGAACCTTCGCAATATCAAGAGGTTGAGGCAGGGCACTTCATCCTGACCACGGACAGCGGGTATTGACCCCAATGGCGAAACGCCTGACCCCGCTTGAGATCATGACACAGTTGATCTCATTTCCGACCGTAAGCCGTGATACCAATCTGCCGCTGGTGGATTGGGTTCAGGACTACTTGCAGGGCCACGGAATCGAAAGCCACCGCTGGCCGGATCCGGACCAACCGCACAAGGCCGCGATCTTTGCGCATGTTGGTCCATCCGAAGAAGGCGCGGTGGTTCTGTCCGGTCACACGGATGTCGTGCCGGTGGACGGTCAGCCGTGGGACACTGATCCTTTCACGGTGACCGAGAAAGACGGCAGATACTTCGGTCGCGGCACCTGCGACATGAAGGGGTTTGACGCCTTGGCCATCTGGGCCCTGGTCGAAGCACACCATGCCAATATCAGCCGGCCGCTTCAGTTGGCGCTCAGCTTTGACGAAGAGGTCGGATGCACCGGTGCACCGCCGATGATTGAAGCAATGCAACAGGTTCTGCCCAAGGGATCGGCAGTGATAGTGGGTGAGCCGTCGATGATGCAGGCGGTAACGGGGCATAAGGGCGGGTTCGGCATCGATACACATATCGTCGGGTTCGAAGTGCACAGCTCGATTATGCACACTGGCGTGAACGCTATCATGGCGGCGGCGCCTTTGATCGATTGGGCAAATCACAGAAATGCCGAAAGCATGGCTGCTGAGCAGAGCGAAATCGCGGCTGTATTTGATCCGCCTTGGACAACCTGTCATGTCGGCATGATTGAAGGCGGAACCGCCCATAACATCACCGCCAAAGACTGCACTTTCATGATGGATTTCCGCACGGTGCCGGACGAAACGCAGGCTGAATGGCGCGATGCCTATATCGAACAGGTCCGCCAGGTCGAAGCTCGGATGCAGGCCGTTCACCCCGATGCGCGCATCGAACTGTCTGAGCATTTCGCGATCCCGGGGCTGGTGCCCGAACAGGACGGAGAAGCCGAAGCTTTGGTGCGAGCCCTGACCGGGGACAACGCAAGCCACGTCGTCAGCTATGGGACCGAAGCGGGGCAGTTTCAGGCGGCCGGGTATTCGGCCGTGATCTGCGGCCCCGGCGATATCGCGCAGGCTCATCAGCCGAACGAGTTCATATCGATCGCGCAGTTCGAAGCTGGGCATGGGTTCATGCAACGATTGGTTGAAAGGCTGAGCGCGGCGTAACATTCAACGTGGCCTCAGTGGTTCAGGGGAGGGTCTTGAGATGCCTGTCAAAAACAGACTTGCAGAGATGCATGGCGATATTACCAAGTGGCGCCGCCACCTGCACGCACATCCTGAACTGATGTATGACGTGCATGAAACGGCTGCTTTCGTTGTCGAGCGTCTCAGGGAATTTGGTGTGGATGAGATCACGCCGGGAATTGGCAGGACGGGTGTCGTGGCCGTGATCCGGGGACGGCAGGATACGACCGGGCGCGTGATCGGATTGCGCGCTGACATGGACGCATTGCCGATCGAAGAAGCGACGGGGTTGGATTATGCGTCGACCGTATCGGGCAAGATGCACGCCTGCGGGCATGACGGGCATACCTCGATGCTGCTTGGGGCCGCCCAGTACCTGGCCGAAACGCGAAACTTCGATGGCACTGTGGTTCTGATTTTCCAGCCGGCAGAAGAAGGCGGCGCGGGTGGCTTGGCCATGTGTCAGGACGGCCTGATGGACCGCTGGGGCATTGATGAGGTCTATGGCATGCACAACATGCCGGGGTTGCCGGTGGGCGAATTCGCGATCCGACCCGGCGCCTTGCTGGCCTCATCTGATGAATTCGAGATCACGATCACCGGCAAGGGCGGACACGCCGCTGCACCGCATGATGCGGTAGACACCACGCTGGCGGCCTCGCATATCGTCGTGTCATTGCAATCCGTCGTGGCGCGCAACGTCGATCCGATCAAACGCGTGGTGCTGACCGTGGGCACGTTCGAAACGGACAGCGTCGCGTCGAACGTGATCGCGCATACCGTCCGCTTGCAGGGGACCGTCCGGACGCTCGACCCCGAATACCGCGCCATTGCGGAAGAACGCGTGCGCAGGATCGCCGAGGATACGGCCTCGGCCTTCGGCGCAAAGGCGGATGTCGTCTGGACGCCCGGCTATCCTGTGACTGTGAACTCCGAGGCCGAGACGGCATACGCCGCCGAGGCAGCCGAGGCCGTGGCGGGCAAGGTCAATGACAGCACTGATCCGATCATGCCGTCGGAAGATTTCGCCTACATGCTTGAAGAACGGCCCGGAGCTTACATCTTTATCGGGAACGGGGACACGGCGATGTGCCATCACCCGGAATACAATTTTGACGACAATGCGATTCCCGCCGGTTGCAGTTGGTTTGCCGAGATCGTGGAACGACGATTGCCCGTCGCATAATTTGAGGGAGAGTGACATGCCGATCAAAAACCGCCTCGCAGAGATGCATGAAGAGATCACAGGCTGGCGGCGTGACATTCACCAACATCCGGAAATTCTGTACGACACGCACCGCACCAGCGCCCTGGTGGCGGAAAAGCTGAAGGAATTCGGCTGTGATGAGGTCGTTACAGGCATCGGTCGCACCGGCGTGGTCGGGGTCATTCGGGGAAAGAGCGACACGCAGGGCCGTGTGATTGGCCTGCGCGCCGACATGGATGCGCTGCCGATGCAGGAACAGACCGGGCTGGACTATGCCTCGAAGACATCAGGCGCGATGCATGCCTGCGGGCATGACGGGCATACCGCCATGGTTTTGGGGGCGGCAAAGTACCTCTCTGAGACGCGCAATTTCGATGGCACTGCAATCGTGATCTTTCAGCCCGCCGAAGAGGGCGGGAATGGCGCCGAGGCCATGTGCAAGGACGGTCTGATGGACCGGTTCGGCATTCAGGAAGTCTATGCGATGCACAACGTACCGGGCCTGCCGACCGGGCAGTTCGCGATCCGTTCGGGCCCTTTGCTGGCCGCGGCGGACGAATTTGATATTCATCTTGAAGGGCGCGGCGGTCACGCTGCAAAACCCCATGAGACGGTCGATACGACGGTGATGCTGTCGCAATTGATCGTGGCATTGCAGACGATCGTGTCGCGCAATGCCGATCCGATCCTGCAAGCCGTGCTTTCGGTGACGTCCGTCGAGACGTCATCGAAAGCGTTCAACGTGATCCCGCAGTCGGCGCAGATACGCGGCACGGTCCGGACCCATTCCAACCAGATGCGAGATCTGATCGAACAGCGCCTCAAAGAGGTCGCCGAAGGGATTGCAGCAACATTCGGTGGTTCCGTGAACGTCAATTACTCGCGCGGCGTTCCGGTGACGATCAATGCCGAAACTCAGACCGGATATGCGGCAGAGGCCGCAGTCTCGGTCGGGGGCAGCTGCATCGAGGCGCCGATGGTGATGGGGGGCGAGGATTTCTCGTTCATGCTGGAGGAACGGCCCGGAGCCTTCATCGTTCTGGGCAACGGTGACAGCGCCGGGTTGCATCACCCTGAATACGATTTCAACGACGAGATCATCCCGATTGGATGTTCGTGGTTCGCAGAAATGGTCGAGCGCCGAATGCCGGCGGCTTGAACTGAATTAGGAGAGAATAGACATGCCAGTCAAAAACCGCTTTGCCGAATTGCAGGATGAGATCACCGCCTGGCGACGGGATCTGCACCAAAACCCTGAAATCCTGTTCGAAACGCACCGCACCAGCGCAATGGTGGCCGAGAAGTTGCAGGAGTTTGGTTGCGACGAGGTCGTCACCGGCATCGGTCGCACAGGGGTTGTTGGCGTGATCAAGGGCAAATCGGACAACAGCGGCAAGGTGATCGGTTTGCGGGCGGATATGGATGCGCTGCCGATCCATGAGGCGACGGGGTTGGACTATGCCTCGAAAACGCCGGGTGCCATGCATGCCTGCGGCCATGATGGTCACACGGCGATGCTGCTTGGTGCGGCGAAGTACCTGTCTGAAACCCGAAATTTTGATGGCACGGTTGTTGTGATCTTCCAGCCTGCCGAAGAGGGCGGCGGTGGTGGTCGTGAAATGTGCGAAGATGGCATGATGGACCGCTGGAATATTCAGGAAGTCTACGGCATGCACAATTGGCCGGGACAACCTGTGGGCAAGTTCGCCATCCGCCCCGGTTCCTTCTTTGCCGCAACCGATCAGTTCGACATCACTTTCGAAGGGCGCGGCGGTCATGCTGCCAAGCCGCATGAAACAGTAGATACCACGGTACTGGCCGCGCAGGCGGTGTTGGCGCTTCAGACCATTTCGTCGCGCAATGCCGATCCGATCGACCAGGTCGTGGTGTCGGTGACGTCGTTCGAGACCTCGTCGAAAGCGTTCAACGTGATCCCGCAGACTGTTCAGATCAAGGGTACCGTGCGCACCATGAGCAAGGATATGCGGGATCTGGCCGAAAAGCGGATCAATGAGATCTGCAATGGTGTGGCGGCAACGTTCGGAGGCACCGCCGATGTGACCTATATCCGCGGGTATCCGGTGATGGTGAACAGTGAAGAGCAGACAGAGTTTGCCGCAGCTGTTGCCCGGTCGGTATCGGGTGATTGCGACGATGCGCCTTTGGTCATGGGCGGCGAGGATTTTGCCTTTATGCTGGAAGAGCGTCCTGGCGCCTATATCCTGGTGGGTAACGGCGACACGGCCATGGTTCACCACCCGGAATACAACTTCAACGATGAGGCGATTCCCGCCGGGTGCAGCTGGTGGGCAGAGATCGTCGAGCAGCGGATGCCGGCGGCTTGATGGGGCGGGTGGGGGCTCTGCCCCCACACCCCCGGGATATTTTTGGCCAGATGAAGAGGGAGCCCGCCCCGGTCACGTAAGGTCGAGCGAACGGCACAGCGTTTCCAAGACGGAGTCCAGTGCGTTGCTTTGCGTCTTGACGCAGGATTGGGCGGCGCTGCGGGCCCGGGTCAGGGCTTGATCGTCTGAAAGCCAATGGTCGACCGCCGCAGAGAGATCTGTTTCGGTCCGAACTTCGATGGCGCCACCGGTTTTGATCAACGGCGCGAAAGTTTCAGCAAAATTGAAGTATCCGGGGCCGGTTATCACGGCGGCTCCGGCCTGGGCCGGTTCGAAAGGGTTGTGGCCGCCGATGTTTTTCAGGGAGCCGCCCAGGAACACGATGGGAGACAGAGCGTACCATGTGCCGGTCTCGCCCAGTGTATCGGCGACATATACCTGGGTTTCGGTTTTGATCGGGGAAGTTTCTGATCGGAACGCGGCGTTGAGATCGGAGGCGTCCAGTAGTTTTGCGATATCGCCGCGGCGCTCTGGGTGGCGGGGGATCAGCAACAGCAGCAGATCGGGCCAGCGTTCCAGAAGTGATTTATGCGCGGCCAGAACGATTTCCTCTTCACCGGCATGGGTTGAACTGGCGATCCACACAGGTCTGCCAGAAATCTGAGAACCGATGTCTTCGAGCGTGCCGTGGTCTATGGGAAGAGGGTCTGACATGGCCTTGAGATTGGTGCCGGGCCGGACGCGGTCGGCAGGGGCACCCATGGCTGCCAGGTTGGCTGCGGTTTTGTCGTTTTGCGTCAGGAACAGGTTGAACTTGTTCAAAACGAACCGCGCTGTTCTGGGGCGTTTTTTCCAACCGGCAACGGACTTGTCCGACAGTCGTGCATTCAGAAGTGCCAGCGGAACGCCGCGTTTGGCGCTTTCGACGATCAAACGCGGCCAAATCTCACTTTCGACGAAAACCCCGCCCTCTGGTTGCCAATGGTTCAGAAAGCGCCGGACCGGGCCTGCCGTGTCAAGCGGCGGGAATTGATGCCGTGTACGGGGCGGCAGGCGTTTTTCGATCAGAGCCGCTGAGGTCGGGGTGCCCGAGGTGATCAGAAACTCGGCCTCGGGCAGGCGGTCTGCCAGACGTCTGATCAGGCTGAGGACCGAGAGGCTTTCACCGACGCTGGCGGCGTGGAACCAGACCAAACGCCCATTCGGTCTGGGCAGGCTGGCATGGCCAAGGCGTTCTTGTTGCCGCTTGTCAGGTACGTTTGCTGCACGCAGCTTGTTCCGAACGACCCGCCATATCAGGGGCGCGGCCAGAGACGTGAAGGCGCAGTACACATGGTACAACGCCGTGGGGCGGCCGTCATGATCCGGCATATCAGCCGCCTGTATGGCTCATGTGACGGCTCATCCGGCCATCGACGGCTTGGCGGGAATAGTCGAAGTCATGCCCTTTGGGTTTGAGATTGATCGCAGATCGGATCGCGTCTTCAAGTGGCTGTTCGGTATCGGGATGATCGCGCAGGGCGCCGCGCAGGTCGGCCATGTCTTCCTGACCCAGGCACATGTAGAGTTCGCCCGTGCAGGTCAGGCGGACCCTGTTGCAGCTTTCACAGAAATTGTGCGACAGCGGCGTAATAAAGCCGATTTTCTGGCCGGTTTCCTCGAGCCGCACGTAACGGGCCGGGCCACCGCTGCGTTCGGCCAGATCGGTGACCGAATAGTGGTTTTCGTATTCTTTCCGCACGTCCTTGAGCGACCAGTACTGATCCAGGCGGTCTTCGTTGCCGATATCGCCCATGGGCATGACCTCGATCCAGGTCAGATCCATATCCCGCTGGGCGCACCATTCCGTGATTTTGGGAAGTTCGGGCTCGTTGAACCCTTTCAGGGCAACGGCGTTTATCTTGATCCGCAGGCCAGCTTTTTGCGCGGCGTCGATTCCGTTCAAAACCTGTTTCAGGCGACCCCAGCGCGTTACCTTGGCGAACTTGTCATCATCCAGAGTGTCCAGCGAGACATTCACCCGACGCACACCGGCCGCATACAGGTCTTCGGAAAATCGGTGCAGTTGCGAACCGTTGGTTGTCAGCGTCAACTCCTTCAATGCACCGCTGTCCAGATGACGTTTCATCGAATTGAAGAACGTCATGATGTTGCGACGCACCAAAGGCTCACCACCCGTAATGCGCAGCTTTTCGACCCCCATTCTGACGAAGGTCGAACACATCCGGTCCAGTTCCTCCAATGTCAGCAGGTCTTTCTTGGGCAGAAAGGTCATGTTCTCGGACATGCAATACACGCAGCGGAAGTCGCAGCGATCCGTGACGGAGACGCGGAGATACGTGATGGCGCGGGCAAACGGGTCGATTAGCGGAGCTGTCATGCCACATAGGTAAAGCTGGAACATGGCCGCGACAAGTGCGAACTGCGCTTTGCGCTGGAACAGGTGGGCGCAGGGTTGTAGGTTTCCGGCATGAAGAAAATACTTGTTTTGACATGCGTAATGACGGCCGGATGTGACGCCGTGCAGTCAACGACTGACCGAGTGTTCGGCGGGGGCGACGCGCCCGCCCAGACGGTGCCTGACGCGGAAACGGGCACGGCGGTTGCCGAAGAGGTGTTGCAACCCGAACCGGTTTCCGCGCGCCCGAACTGGGTTGGGGCGAAAACCACCATCGCCGGGCTTGGGGATCCGACCACTCCGGGGCGCTGGATGCAGACGCCCTTGGTGGACAGCGAAGTTACAGCGCGTGTCGTCGTGCCACGGACCGGGGCGCAGGCCTATATCACGTTGGTCCCGGTTTCCGGTCCGGAAAGCGGCGGCAGCCGCTTGTCACTGGACGCCATGAGGGCCCTGTTGGTGCCCTTCGACGAACTTGTCGAGCTTGAGGTCTATGTGAACTGATTTTTCAGGTATTTGCCTGCTTCGCGGCGGGCAAACGGCTTCATGGCATCACCGTGCTGTTTCAGAAAGGCGATCACGCGTTCCGGGTCATGTTTGGACAGTTCGCGCAGCCACCAGGCGATGGATTTCTGGATGAACCAGTTGCGGTCCGAAACATATCCCGCAGCCCAGCCAAGGATGCTGTCACGGCGGTGCAGATCGTCAGGCTTGGGGTGGTTCTGTTTGGTCCAGGGCAGGGTTGCGACCAAGGCCGCGCGCCGGGTCCACATGTGATCGGACCGGGTCCAAAGTTCAACCTCGTCCAACCGTTCGGGATCTGCTGAAAGCCGTTTTTGCATCGCCATGCACGCGTGGTCCGCAACGGCCCAGGCATCGAAATCCGGCAGCCAGCTTTGAAGCAAATTCCAAACCGCCGCATCCGGTCGGATGCGTGCCTGAGTCAAAAGCTTGGATGCGGCAAGTCGCCCTTCGTGGATGTTGCTTTGCCATAGCCCGTCCGCCAATGCGACCCGCGCCGGTACGTCCAGTTCTTTCCGCCACGCCTTGGTCAGGTCGTTGAGAACCGGGTTCGCGACGCCCAGATAGATGCGATCCGCCTTGTGGTAACTGGCCATCTGGGTTGCCCGCTCGGGGTCACCATGCGCTTTGATCTGATCGAGATATCCACTCAGCATTGGGCTCACGTCGGTACGCCGGTTGGCTTTCCATCAATCGTTTGGCTGTTCCTTTCCACCCAATACGAGCGGATGTCCTCGTCTGATTTTCCATCCACCCAATTCTGCATCGTATCGCGGTCGGATTGGAATTCCATGAAAGGCACGGCATAGCCGCAAGAGGTCTGCACCATGTCGATCGAATGGTCATAGATCTGCCGTGCGCTTCGGTGATCAGGAAATAGACCGGCAAGGTCGTCCCATCCATCATCCCCGACATGCAGGCAACGTGCCGTGCCATAGGTGCGCAGGATCATCGGACGTGTGGTGAAGGAACACCACATCAGCGTCATCCTGTTGATCTGCAAAAGATGCCCCGCCGTTTCATTGCCACTGCCGGTCAGGTTCATCCAGACGATGCGGTTCGGCCCCAATACCCGCAGCGAATCCATTCCCTTGGGGGAAATATTGACACGACCTTCGGCCCCAGCGGTCCCGACGAAGAACATGTGCTGATCTTCGATGAACTTTTGATGCGCTTCCTCAAGCTGTGGGAACTGCTTGGCCATAATTCACTCCACCGTGACCGACTTTGCCAGATTGCGCGGCTGATCCACATCGGTGCCCTTGGCAACCGCCGTGTGATAGGCCAGCAATTGCGCGGGAACCGAATACAGGATCGGTGCAAGACTGGTGTGAACATGCGGCATGCGGATGGTGCTCCAGACGCCGTCGCCGGCCTCGTCAATGCCGTCATCATCAGAGACCAGGATCACCTTGCCCTTGCGCGCCATCACTTCCTGCATATTCGATACGGTCTTGTCGAACACGGTGTCACGGGGTGCCATGACAACCACGGGCATATGCTTGTCGATCAGGGCGATGGGGCCGTGTTTCAACTCTCCTGACGCATAACCTTCGGCGTGGATATAGCTGATTTCCTTCAGCTTCAGCGCGCCTTCCATTGCCAGCGGATACATCAGGCCACGGCCCAGAAACAGGACGTCGCGCGCCTCGGACAGGCGTTGGGCGGCTTTGCGGATTGCCCGGTTCTGATCGAGTGCGGCGTTCAGCACGGTCGGCAACCCGCGCAGCGCGGCGGCATGATCGGCGATGTCCTCATCCGTCATCGTGCCCCGGTCTGCTGCGGCCTTGAGCGCCAGCATCAGCAGCACGCTCAGCTGGCAAGTGAAGGCTTTGGTCGACGCCACGCCGATTTCGACACCGGCATGGATCGGCAAGGCGATATCGCTTTCGCGAGCAATCGAGCTTTCGGGCACGTTGACGACCGAAACGATCTTGTCTGCCTTGCCCTCACAATATCGCAACGCGGCCAGCGTGTCGGCGGTTTCGCCCGACTGGCTGACGAAAAGCGCCAGTGTTCGATCCGTGATCGGAGGCTCGCGATAGCGGAACTCGCTGGCGATATCGACTTCAACGGGCATCTTCGCCAGTTGCTCGAACCAGTATTTCGCGGTCAGGCAGGCGTAAAACGCGGTGCCGCAGGCCACCATGGTCAGACGATCCAGCTTGCTGAAATCCAGATCCGTGTCCGGCAGGACCACGCGGTCACCGCCCGTGGGCAGGTAGGACCGGATTGCTTCGGCCACAACGATGGGCTGTTCAGCGATTTCCTTGGCCATGAAATGCTTGTGCTCGCCCTTGTCCGCGCGCGCATGATCCAGCTTGATCTTGCGCTTTTCCCGGTTGGCCAGCTCACCGGCTTCGTTGCGGATTTCAAGCGACGTTCGGGTCAGAACCGCGCGGTCGCCTTCTTCCAGATATGTGATCTGGTTGGTCAGAGGCGCCAGGGCGATGGCGTCAGAGCCCACATACATCTCGCCATCCCCGTGACCGATGGCCAGTGGCGATCCCTTGCGGGCCGCCACGATCAGATCGTCCTCACCGTCGAACAGAAAGGCCAGCGCAAAGGCGCCCTCCAACCGGTCGATCGTCTTGAACGCGGCCTCAACCGGGGACAAGCCCGAGTTCAGGTGGTGTTCCGTCATGAGGGCAACCGTTTCCGTGTCGGTTTCGGTTTGGAAATCAACACCATGTTCGGCGAGTTCGGCCCTCAGGTCGCGATAGTTTTCGACGATGCCGTTGTGAACGACGGCCACTGGGCCCGCCTTGTGCGGATGTGCATTGTTGACCGACGGGGCGCCATGCGTGGCCCAGCGGGTATGGCCTATGCCGGATTTTCCGGGAAGAGGATCATGCACCAGAAGGTCGCTGAGGTTGACCAGCTTGCCAACCGCGCGCCGCCGGCCCAATGCGCCGTCGTTGACGGTTGCAATCCCGGCGCTGTCATAGCCGCGATATTCAAGCCGTTTCAGGGCTTCTACCAGAATAGGGGCGGCCTCGTGCTGCCCCAAAACACCTACTATTCCACACATATCTCAGGCCTTTTTATCGCGGCGAGCCTTTTTCGCCTTCAACATATCAAACAATTTGCGCGCATATCCGGGCTTGTTTTCCTGCTTGGCCCGCGCAACGGCTAGCGCATCAGGGTCCACATCCCTGGTCACGACAGTGCCCGTCGCGGTCATCGCGCCGTCGCCCACTGCGACCGGCGCCACCAGCATGGTGTTCGAGCCGACAAAGACATTCTCACCAATCGTGGTCTTGTGCTTCATCACTCCGTCATAGTTGCAGGTGATCGTGCCCGCACCGATGTTGGTCGCCGCGCCAACCGAAGCGTCCCCGATATAGCTGAGGTGATTGATCTTTGCGCCTTCGGCGATTTCGGCATTCTTGATCTCGACGAAATTGCCGACCCGCGTGTTTTCGGCCAGTTCGGCGCCGGGGCGCAGGCGCGCGTAGGGGCCGACGACAGCGCCCCGGCTGACATGGCAGCCCTCAAGATGCGAGAAGGCGCGGATCGTTGCGCCGCTTTCGACCGTGACGCCCGGGCCGAACACCACATTCGGTTCGATCACCGTATCGCGCCCGACCACCGTATCCGCGGCCAGATACACCGTGTCAGGCGCCATCAATGTGACGCCCAGATCCAGCAGTTCGGCCCGGGCGCGGGCCTGGAACACGGCATCGGCCGCAGCCAGATCGGCGCGAGAGTTCACGCCCAGCGTCTGCGCCTCGTCGCACGAAACGGCAGTGACCTTCAGGCCGCGGTCGCGCGCGATCTCGACCACGTCGGTCAGGTAGTATTCGCCCGACGCGTTGTCGTTTCCGACCGCGTCGATCAGGTCGAACAGAGTGCCTGCGTCACAGGCCAGAAGGCCCGAGTTGCAGAAGGTTATGGTGCGTTCTTCATCTGACGCATCCTTGAACTCGACGATCCGCTCCAGGGCGTCGCCCTTCATCACCAAACGGCCATACCGGGCCGGGTCGGCGGCCTCGAAGCCCAGGATCACCAGATCGTTGTCAGCCCGTGCCTCGATCATTCTTTCCAGGGTGTCGGGCTGCAAGAACGGGGTGTCGCCGTAAAGAACGACCACATCACCTTCGAACCCGCTCAATGCGCTCCGGGCCTGGGCGACCGCATGGGCCGTACCCAACTGGTCTTCCTGCACTGCGATCTGCGCCCCTTCATCCTCGGCCCGTGCAACCTTTGCCACGGCTTCGGACCCGTGGCCGGTGACGATCACGGTATGTTCGGGCGACAGGACAGATCCGGCGCGCATCGCATGGATCAGCATCGGAACCTGAGCGATGGGATGCAGAACTTTGGGAAGGTCCGAATTCATCCTGGTGCCTTTTCCGGCGGCGAGGATGACAAGGGCAGTGGTCATGAATTCGTTTTCTCTTTGTGTTTTGTTGCCGTCCGTTTTATCCGCTGAGGTCAAAGGCGCAAGCCGTTCGGCCATCAAACAAGATTGCCGATTGAAACAGGATACGGCGAAAACCTGCCGAGCAAGGGGGCGAAATGCGCACCGTCATCTTCGATCTGGACGGCACTTTGGCGGACACATCCGGTGATTTGCTGGCGGCCGCGAACCATTGTTTCCGCAAGATGGGACACGGGGATGTACTGGTCCACGGGCCGGATTCCGGTGTGGCGCTGCGAGGTGGGCGCATGATGCTGACTCACGGGCTGAAACGTGTCGGGGCCTATGACGAAGATACGGTACAGGCCTATTATCCGGTTCTTCTTGAGGCCTACGCGCAGGACATCGACACCCACACCAGTTTCTATCCCGGCGCACTACAGGCGGTCGAGTTACTGAGTGACGCGGGTTACGGTGTGGGCATTTGCACGAACAAACCGGAACATCTGGCCGAATTGTTGCTGACACGCATGGGGGTGCGGGACCGTTTTGCATCTTTGGTCGGGGCCGATACGCTGCCGGTCCGAAAACCGGACCCGGCGCCGTTGCGTGAAGCCGCGCGCCGTGCCGGGGGCGATCCGGACTTGTGCGTGCTGGTCGGAGACTCGGATACCGACCGCAACACCGCCAGAGCGGCGGGCGTTCCTTCGGTGCTGGTTACCTTCGGGCCATCGGGGGATGACATGGCGGCGCTGGAACCCGAAGCCCTTCTGCATCATTTTGACGACTTGCCCGGCCTCGTGCCTGATCTGATCGGTGCGGCAGCCTGAAACCTTGACCGGACCCTTTCGGAGCCTCAGAACAAGACCATGACCGACGTATTCTCTGGCAGCTTTACGCAGCAGGAACCCCTTCCGGAAGATGCAATCGAAGCGGCACTGGCCGTTCTGCGCCATGGGCGTCTGCATCGATACAATGTCGTCCCTGGAGAGTTGGGGGAAACGGCCCTGCTGGAGCAGGAATTTGCGGCGCAGATGGGGGCCAAATACTGTCTTGCGGTTTCGTCTGGCGGTTACGCTCTGGCCACGGCCCTGCGTGCGGTTGGCGTGCAGCCAAGCGACCCGGTATTAACCAATGCGTTTACGCTGGCCCCGGTCCCGGGGTCCATCGCCTCGGTCGGAGGGCGGGCAATATTTGTCGGAGTGACGGAAGACCTGACCATTGATCTGGATGATCTTGAGGGCAAGCTGGATCAAGCGCGTGTTCTGATGCTCAGCCATATGCGCGGGCATCTGTGTGATATGGACCGGCTGATGCAGATGTGTGACGCAGCCGGGGTGATCGTGATCGAGGATTGCGCACACACGATGGGTGCAGCCTGGCGCGGTCAGTTGTCAGGACGGCAGGGCGCGATCGGGTGTTATTCCTGTCAGACCTACAAGCATGTCAATTCCGGCGAAGGGGGCTTGCTGGTCACCGATGACGAGGAACTGGCGGCCAAGGCCACGATGTTGTCGGGGTCCTACATGTTGTACGAACGCCATCTGGCGGCGCCGGGGCCTGAGGTGTTCGAGCGGATCAAATACACCACGCCCAACGTTTCTGGCCGGATGGACAATTTGCGCGCGGCGATCCTGCGCCCGCAATTGCGGGATCTGGACCGACAGGTGGCCCGGTGGAACGAACGTTATCGCGAGATCGAAACCGGGTTGCGGGGTACGCCGGGTCTGACGATCGTCGAACGGCCCGAAGAAGAAACTTATGTCGGGTCTTCGATTCAGTTCCTGCTGCTGGATTGGGCGCCTGAACGGATAGCCGAAGTCATCAGCCGTTGCGCGGCGCGCGGGGTTGAGCTGAAGTGGTTCGGCGGTGCCGAGCCGACAGGATTCACGTCGCGCTATGACAGTTGGCGATATTTCGACAGCGAACGGATGCCCGAAAGTGACCGCGTTCTGGCCGGCGTGATGGATATGCGCGTGCCTTTGACGTTTTCCCTGGAGGATTGTCGATTGATCGCCCGGATCATCCGGGCCGAAGTGAGCGCGGTTTATCAGTCTTGACCAAGCGGAGTGCGCCTGCGGCGCACGCTCGATCTTTTGAAACGCCGCCCTTTTGGGGGCGGCGTTTTTCCGTTTCGGACGCGCTGTCACAAAGATTGACCGGCAGCAGATTCGCTGCTAGAAATTTATTGAACACTTGTTCATTAAAGCGGAGGGAAGACGCAGATGTTCATGGCCACGATGAAGTTCGATCTGGGTGAGGATGTGAATGCCCTGCGCGAGATGGTGCATCGCTGGGCGCAGGAGCGTGTCAAGCCGATGGCGGCCGAGATCGACGCCAACAATGCCTTTCCGAACGAGCTGTGGAAAGAGATGGGAGAGCTTGGTCTGCTGGGTGTTACCGTGCCGGAAGAGTACGGCGGTGCAGGCATGTCTTATCTGGCGCATACGATCGCCGTCGAAGAGGTCGCGCGCGCTTCAGCTTCGGTTTCTTTGTCATACGGGGCGCATTCGAACCTGTGCGTGAACCAGATCAAGCTGAACGGCAATGAAGAACAGAAGCAAAAGTACCTGCCGCGGCTGATCTCGGGCGAGCATGTGGGGGCGCTGGCCATGTCGGAACCTTCGGCCGGGTCGGATGTGGTGTCGATGAAGCTGCGCGCGGAAAAGCGGAACGACCACTACCGTCTGAACGGCAACAAATACTGGATCACCAACGGGCCGGATGCGGATACTCTGGTGGTTTATGCCAAGACGGACCCCGATGCCGGATCGAAGGGTATTACCGCATTTCTGATCGAAAAAGAGATGAAGGGTTTTTCAACCTCGCCCCATTTCGACAAGCTGGGTATGCGCGGGTCGAACACGGCTGAGCTGATTTTTGAAGACGTCGAGGTGCCGTTCGAGAACGTGTTGGGCGAAGAGGGCAAGGGTGTTGCCGTGCTCATGTCGGGTCTGGATTATGAGCGGGTCGTGCTGGCAGGCATCGGGACCGGCATCATGGCCGCCTGTCTGGACGAAGTGATGCCTTATCTGGCTGAACGCAAGCAGTTCGGCAAACCCATCGGCAGTTTTCAGTTGATGCAGGGCAAGATTGCCGACATGTACACCGCGATGAACTCGGCACGGGCCTATGTCTATGAAGTCGCCAAGGCGTGTGACCGCGGTGACGTGACCCGGCAGGATGCGGCAGCGTGCTGCCTTTACGCGTCGGAACAGGCGATGGTTCAGGCCCATCAGGCGGTTCAGGCGTTGGGCGGGGCGGGCTTCCTGTCGGATGCGCCGGTCAGCCGGATTTTCCGGGATGCCAAGCTGATGGAGATCGGTGCAGGCACCAGCGAGATTCGCCGGATGCTGATCGGCCGCGAAATGATGAATGAAATGCTCTGAATGAAAGAACGCCCTGCGGACGAGGTAACCGCAGGGCGCTTTCGAAACGGGATCAGAACCGATGGACGTAGGAAACACCGACCAGCCAGGGATCGATTTCCGCGGTGCCGATGGGGGCGCCGTTGAGCGAGACGTCCGAGTCAATGTCGAACCAGCGCACGTTCAGGCGGATCGCCCCGTTGTCGGTGACCATGTAATCCAGACCGGCCTGCAACGAGACGCCGAAGGAGTCATCGACCTTAATGTTACCCAGGGGCGATTGCTCGTCGAAGAAGATCGTATAGTTGAGACCGGCGCCGACATAGGGTTTCCAGGCGCTGTTGGTCGGGAAGTGATAGTTCAGCGACAAGGTGGGCGGCAGGTGCTTGACCGTTGCCGCGTTCGTACCGCCAAGGGCTACGGTGTGCTTGAACGGGGTCGCTGCCAGAAGCTCGATGCCCAGGTTGTCGCGAATAAAGTACTCGGCGGTGAAAATCGGGCGGGTGTCCGCGTCGATCGTCGCTGGCGCACCGGCCAGCGTGCCGTTGTCGGATTTCGGGTCCAGATAGCCAACACCGATACCCAGCGTCCAGTCCCCTTGCGACTGGGCCAAAGCCGGAGCCGCCAGGGCGACCAACGCGGTAGACAGTGTCAAAGCGGCGAGTTTCTTTGTCATATTCTTGCCTTTGGTTATGTTGATGCTCTTGGTTTCGCAAAGGCGGTGTCCGGCCACTCTGATCTGCATCAAGTTTGCGTGATGTGTCCGCCCAAAGTCAGGTCGCGAAGCATCAGGAAAACAAGGGGAATTCGCCTTGCTGCACGCTGAGCGCATACCGGGTTTGCGCTCAGGTGGGGGCTGGGACATACCGGACCGGCTGAACATGGCGCAGCAATGTCTGAACCATCCGGGTGATCAGGTGGCGCTTATCGATCTGACCGGATCAGGGCGGCGGCTTATAACCTATGGGCAACTGGCACAGATGGCTGATGGGATCGCCCGCGCCCTGCTGGCCCGCGTCCGGCCCGGTGATCGGGTCGGAGTGCTGCTGAGCCAGTCTCCCTGGTGTGCGGCAGCTCATTTGGCGATCTGGAAGATCGGCGCGATTTCGGTGCCCTTGTTCAAGTTGTTCAAACGGGATGCGCTGCGGTCGCGGGCGGGCGATGCGGGCGTTCAGATCGTGCTGACCGATGCCGAAGGGGCGGATCTGCTGGGCGATCTGGCTGAACCTCTGATCGCATCCGACATTGGCGTGACCGGTCCAGCGCTGCCCTATGCCGCGACAGGGCCCGAGGATCCTGCCGTATTGATCTACACCTCTGGTACAACCGGCAGCCCGAAAGGCGCGCTGCACGGGCATCGGGTTCTGACCGGGCATTTGCCGGGTGTCTCGATCAGCCACAATCACCTGCGTGAAGGAGACTGCCTGTGGACCCCGGCGGATTGGGCGTGGATCGGCGGGTTGTTCGATGTGCTGATGCCGGGCCTTGCGCTGGGTATCCCGGTTGTCGCGGCACGGCTTGAGAAGTTCACCCCCGAAGCCTGTGCCGAGATCATTGCGCGGGGCGGGGTGCGGAATGTGTTCTTTCCGCCGACCGCCCTGCGGATGCTCAAGGCGGCGGATCAGGCGATCCCGGGTTTGCGCTCGGTCGCGTCCGGGGGTGAGCCGCTGGGGGCCGAGATGCTGGCCTGGGGCCAAGGTGCGTTTGGTCTGACGATCAACGAATTCTACGGCCAGACCGAATGCAATATGGTCGTATCCTCCTGCGCCGAGGATTTCCCTGTTCAACCCGGCTGTATCGGCAAGCCGGTGCCCGGGCATGAAGTCGCGGTGATCGACGATGACGGCATCCCGACCAGCGAGGAAGGCGATGTCGCCATCCGGCGGGGTTCGGCCTCGATGCTGCTGGAATACTGGAACAATCCGCAAGCGACGGCCGAGAAGTTCCGGGGTGATTGGCTGATCACCGGAGATCGCGGCGTGTGGGAAGGCGACTATCTGCGCTTTGTAGGCCGCGACGATGACGTGATCACCTCGGCCGGCTACCGCATTGGCCCGGCCGAGATCGAGGATTGCCTGCTGACCCATCCGGCGGTGGCCACCGTGGGCGTGGTCGGCAAACCTGACAAGCTGCGGACCGAGATCGTCAAGGCGTATGTGGTGTTGAAACCGGGGGCCGAGGCCACGGGTGCCGAGTTGCAGGATTGGGTCAAGGACCGTCTGGCGCATTATTCCTATCCGCGCGAGGTGGCATTTCTGGAGGAACTGCCGATGACGGTGACGGGGAAGGTGATCCGCAAGGAGTTGAAGGCGCGGGCGGCGGGGGAGACTGCAATTTCAACTAATGCGGGAATTGATGCTTTGGCTGAAGCACCGTATTCGTTTGGTACACAACCACAAAAACACGAAAAAGGAATAAAATGAGAGCCTTAATCTCAACTATAGTTTTCAGTGTGTTCAGCGCGTTTCCAGCGGTAACACTCGCTCAACCGTTGCAGTCTATTGATGACTTTAATTCCGAGACTCATCTCAATTTGGCTGAGTGCTTCAATTGGGAATACTCCGACCAACTGACGTGCTTTGAGCACGCCCTAAGTCGCTGCAATCGGTTTACACAAAATCTCTCTACGGCGGGTGGCGCATATTATTGTAGCTACGCCGCATTCGAGGAAATTGATGCAAAGCTCAATGAGATTTACCCCATTTATTTGGCGGCTGCACGAAACAACGCCTATGGTTCTGAACGGACTGCCGAAAGTGAAGAGATGTTGCGAGCGGCGCAAAGAGCCTGGATCGAGTACCGAGATGCGATGTGTGAGATTGAAGCGACTTGGAATGCCATTAACTCCGGCTACGGCGCAGTCGTAGGCGATTGCAAATCGCGGCTTTCACTCATGCAGATGCAAACGCTTCAAGCTGAATTGGGCGGTTTTGTCGACAAGCAATAAATCAACCAAGTCGCAGGTTGGACCAAGATGCTTCGGCCTGCGCAGCTTACTTGTAGTTTATCGAACGGATAACGGGATAGCACTGATATGAAACTCACATCCAAAGCCATGCCCGCTTCCGAGGGCTTTAGAGCAAACCGCGCGGCCCATCTTGACGCGCTGGTCCAAATCTCTGCCGCCGCCGAAGCGGCCCGCATTGGCGGAGGAGAGAAGTCCCGCGCGCGGCATGAATCCCGCGGCAAGATGCTCCCCCGCCGGAGGGTGGCGAACCTGCTTGATCCGGGGTCTCCGTTCCTCGAAATCGGGGCGACG
Source organism: Ruegeria sp. AL12 (assembly GCF_056540885.1). Lineage (NCBI taxonomy): Bacteria > Pseudomonadati > Pseudomonadota > Alphaproteobacteria > Rhodobacterales > Roseobacteraceae > Ruegeria > Ruegeria sp. AL12. The sequence continues at coordinate 335,058 of NZ_JBQFXN010000001.1, forward strand.
GCGGCGCATGGGATGTATGGCGATGCCGCGCCCTGTGCTGGCGTCATCGCGGGCATTGGACTTGTGCAGGGGCAGCAGGTCATGGTGGTCTGCAACGACGCCACCGTGAAGGGCGGCACCTATTACCCGATGACGGTCAAGAAACACCTGCGGGCGCAGGAGATTGCCGAGGAAAACCATCTGCCCTGCATCTATCTGGTCGACAGCGGTGGCGCGAACCTGCCCAATCAGGATGAGGTCTTTCCCGACCGCGATCACTTTGGCCGCATCTTCTACAACCAAGCGCGGATGAGCGCGAAGGGGATCGCTCAGATCGCCGTGGTCATGGGGTCATGCACGGCCGGTGGCGCCTATGTGCCGGCGATGTCGGATGTGACGATCATCGTCAAAGAACAGGGCACGATTTTTCTGGCCGGCCCGCCTCTGGTCAAGGCCGCGACGGGCGAGGTTGTCAGCGCCGAAGATCTGGGCGGCGGCGATGTACACACGCGCCTGTCCGGCGTCGCCGACTATCTGGCCGAGGATGATGCGCACGCGCTGGCCTTGGCCCGTCGGGCGGTTGGGTCACTCAATCGCCGCAAGCCGCAGACGGTGGACTGGGCCAGCCCCGAAGATCCGGCCTATGACGCCGAGGAAATCCTGGGCGTTGTCCCTGCTGATCTGCGCACGCCCTATGACATCCGTGAAGTGATTGCGCGTCTGGTCGATGGGTCTCGGTTCGACGAATTCAAACCGCGCTTCGGCGAAACGCTGGTCACGGGGTTTGCCCATGTCAAAGGCTGCCCGGTGGGGATCATCGCCAATAACGGCGTGCTGTTTTCCGAAGCGGCGCAGAAGGGTGCCCATTTCGTCGAGCTGTGTTCGCAACGCAAAATCCCGCTTGTGTTCCTGCAAAACATCACCGGGTTCATGGTCGGTCGCAAATACGAAAACGAAGGCATCGCGCGGCATGGGGCCAAGATGGTTACGGCGGTGGCCACGACGTCGGTGCCCAAGATCACGATGCTGGTCGGCGGCTCGTTCGGGGCCGGGAACTATGGCATGGCCGGTCGTGCCTATCAGCCCCGGTTCCTGTGGACCTGGCCGAATTCGCGCATTTCGGTGATGGGCGGCGAGCAGGCCGCTGGCGTTCTGGCCACCGTCAAACGCGACGGGATAGAACGGCAGGGTGGCACGTGGTCCGCCGAAGAAGAGGCCGAGTTCAAACGCCCGACGCTGGATATGTTCGAGGAACAGTCGCATCCGCTCTATGCCTCGGCGCGGCTGTGGGATGACGGCATCATTGACCCGCGCAAAAGCCGCGATGTGCTGGCCCTGTCGCTCAGCGCCGCGCTGAATGCCCCGATCGAGGAGACACGTTTCGGCGTGTTCCGGATGTGAGATGAGCGAGAGTTTGAAAGACATAATCGCCCGCTATCCCGGTGCACAAACCTTCAAATTCGGCGACAACCCCGTGCTGAGTTCAGAGCTTCTGGCCTTGGTCCGTTCTGGCCGTAAAACAGCGACCTGCGACGCGCTCAGAAACTATCCTGATGACAGCCTTGAGATGCCCAAGTCCGGTCGCCGCGATATTGCGCTGAACTGGGATGACACTCCGGCGTTGGTCATTGAAACCGTTGATGTTTCGATCCAGCGTTACTGCGATGTGACCGAGGAATTCGCCTTGGCGGAAGGTGAAAATGAAACGCTTGAAGGATGGCGGGAAGATCATCGTCGATATTTCCAGCGAAACGGCGGCTTTGATCCCGAGATGAAACTCGTGTGCGAACGGTTCCGTCTTGTCGAAGATCTGGCATTGGAAGGGTGAAGGCCATGTTCAACAAAATTCTGATTGCCAACCGGGGTGAGATCGCCTACCGCGTCATGGAAACGGCCCAGTCCATGGGCGTGTCCTGCGTTGCTGTTTATTCCGATGCGGATGCAGCCGCAAAACATGTTCAGATGGCGGATGAGGCGGTTCATATTGGCGGCCCCGCCCCGGCGGACAGTTATTTAAAGGGTGATGTGATCATTCAGGCCGCGCTGAACACCGGCGCACAGGCGATCCATCCGGGGTATGGCTTTCTGTCCGAGAACCCCGATTTCGTGGATTCCGTACAGGCGGCGGGGCTGACGTTCATCGGCCCCTCGGCTGATGCGATCCGCAAGATGGGCCTCAAGGACGCGGCCAAGGTTCTGATGGAGAAGGCCGGCGTTCCGGTCGTGCCAGGTTATCATGGCGACAATCAGGACCCCGAGCATCTGGCCGGTGCGGCGGATGCGATCGGCTATCCGGTTCTGATCAAGGCCGTTGCGGGCGGCGGCGGCAAGGGGATGCGCCTTGTTGAACGCCCTGAGGATTTCGCGACCGCGCTTGACAGCGCGCGGGGCGAGGCCCGGACCGCCTTTGGCAATGATGCCGTGCTGGTCGAAAAATTCGTGGCCAAACCCCGCCATATCGAAGTGCAGGTGTTCGGCGATGGTACCCATGCCGTTCATCTGTTTGAAAGGGACTGCTCGTTGCAGCGCCGCCATCAGAAGGTGATCGAAGAAGCCCCCGCCCCGGGCATGACGTCTGAAATGCGCGAGGCTATGGGGCAGGCCGGCGTGCGCGCCGCCGAGGCGATCGGCTATAAAGGCGCGGGCACGGTCGAATTCATCGTCGATGCCTCTGACGGGCTGCGCCCCGACAGGTTCTGGTTCATGGAAATGAACACGCGCCTTCAGGTGGAGCACCCGGTGACAGAGGCCATCACGGGGATCGATCTGGTCGAGTGGCAGCTTCGCGTGGCCGCAGGCGAGAGTCTTCCCAAGAAACAGGATGATCTTGCGATCTCTGGCCATGCCTTCGAGGCTCGTTTGTATGCCGAGGATGTGCCGAAAGGGTTCCTGCCCGCGACGGGAACGCTGACTCATCTGGTTTTCCCCGGCAACTGTCGCGCCGATAGCGGCGTTCGCGCCGGGGACACGATCAGCCCGTGGTATGACCCGATGATTGCCAAGGTGGTGGTGCATGGATCGACGCGTGCCATTGCACTTGAGACGTTGAACCGGGTGCTGCAACAGACCGAAGTTGCAGGTACTGTTACCAATCTGGCCTTTCTGGGCGCGTTGACGCGTCACGAAGGATTTGCCTCGGGAGATGTCGATACGGGGCTGATCGGGCGAGACCTTGAAACGTTGGTGCAGGAACCCGAGCCGTCGGATGTTACCGCGGTCGCGGCTGCGATGACGGCATTGGATCTGGTGGATGTCGATCCGGAAACCGGGTTTTCGCTGTGGGCGCCGCTGCATCGTGCCGTGCAATTGTCCCGTCGCGACGACGTGCTGGATCTGGATGTGCAGGTCGATGGGCCGGATCGCCAGATTTGGCAGGTTGGCGAAAACCGTGTCGCTGCGGAACGCACTGCCGGGCGCTGGGTGTTGAACGGCACGCCGATGCCTCGCGTTGCCGCACATAACGGGACCCTGACGGTTTTCACCGATTACGGTCAGAGCTTCGACGTCATCGATCCGCTGGACCGGGATACCAGCGCGACCGGCGACACCAATGTGATCGAGGCGCCTATGCCCGGTCTGGTCAAAGCCGTCTTTGCCACAGCGGGACAAACCGTACAGAAAGGCGATCGTCTGGCCATTTTGGAAGCGATGAAGATGGAGCATTCGCTGCTTGCGGCGCGGGACGGGATCGTTGCCGAAGTGCTGGTCGAGGATGGTTCGCAGGTCGAAGCCGGGGCTGCTCTGGTGAGGTTGGAGGACGAAGCTTGATCTGTACCCGCGCAACGCGGCGTGCCAAGGTCAGACGATAATTGCTTGAAACGACGACAATCCAGAAGGGGGGCGGACATGGGTGAGCTGGTCGAAATCTATGAGGTCGGGCCGCGCGACGGGCTGCAAAACGAAAAGCGCGAAATACCGGTCGCGGACAAGATCGCCTTGATCGATTGTCTCAGCCGTGCGGGGTTTCGCCGGATCGAAGTTGCAAGCTTCGTGTCCCCGAAATGGGTGCCGCAGATGGCGGGTTCCGCTCAGGTGCTGGGGGGGATCACGCGTGCGAATGGGGTGCGCTATGCCGCGCTGACGCCGAACATGCATGGCTATGGCGACGCGCTGGCGGCCAAGGCGGACGAGATCGCCGTGTTCGCCTCGGCCTCCGAAGGATTCTCGAAGGCCAATATCAATGCCTCCATCGCCGAGTCGATCGAGCGGTTCACGCCGATTCTGGAGGCGGCGCGCCATATCGACCTGCCGGTTCGTGGCTATGTCTCATGCGTGACGGATTGCCCGTATGACGGTCCGACGCCGCCCGAAAAAGTGGCTGAGGTTGCTGATCGGCTTTTCGCGCTGGGCTGTTACGAGGTTTCGCTGGGCGACACGATTGGGCAGGGAACTCCGGACAAGGTTGCACATATGCTTCTGGCAGTGCGCGAAAGGGTTCCGGTGACGCGGCTGGCGGGGCATTTCCATGACACCAACGGGCGCGCGATCGACAACATTGATGCGGCATTGGCGCTGGGCGTGCGGGTGTTCGATGCAGCCGTGGGTGGGTTGGGCGGTTGCCCTTACGCCCCGGGTGCGGCCGGTAACGTGGCCACCGAGGAAGTTGCGGCGCATTTGCAGCGGCTGGGGTATGAAACTGGCCTGGATATCGACGTTATTAAAGAGGCCGCGCAGATGGCCAGGGCTTTGAGGGGCTGACATGTTTTCAACGATCACGATCTCGACGGATATGCGCGGTGTCGCGACGCTTACCCTGAACCGGCCTGAAAAACACAATGCCATGTCGGGGCAGATGATCACGGAATTGACCGACGCCGCATCGCAACTTGGTCAGGATGACGCGGTCCGGGCGGTCGTTCTGGCCGCGGCGGGCAAGACGTTTTGTGCCGGCGGTGATCTGGGGTGGATGCAGGACCAGATAGCGGCTGACAAAAAGACGCGTTTTGTCGAGGCGCGCAAGCTGGCCGAGATGTTGCAGGCTCTGAACACGATGCCAAAGCCTCTGATCGGGGCGTTGCAGGGCAATGCCTTTGGGGGCGGGGTGGGCATGGCGGCCGTGTGCGATGTCGCGATCGGGGTCGACAGTCTGAAGATGGGGTTGACCGAAACGCGCCTGGGGCTGATCCCCGCAACAATTGGCCCCTATGTCATCGCCCGCATGGGCGAAGCCCGCGCGCGCCGGGTGTTCATGTCAGCTCGTCTGTTCGATGCGTCCGAGGCCGTTGATCTGGGCCTGCTGGCGAAAACCGTTTCGGCAGATCGGCTTTCGGACGCGGTTGAGGACGAAATTCGCCCCTATTTGTCTTGCGCGCCCGGGGCGGTTGCCTCTGCCAAGGCGCTGGTACGCGCTCTGGGTCCGCGCATCGACGATGCCGTGATCGATCAGACCATAGGCGAGTTGGTCGAGCGCTGGGAAACACAAGAGGCACGCGAAGGGATCGCGGCGTTTTTTGAAAAACGAAAACCTGCATGGAATAAGTAGGTTTTACCAGGTTCCGCCAAGCCAAAGTCAAACGCCGGTGCTGCGATTCTATGCCGCGCTGTCAAACGCAGGTTTGATCGCGAAGGGGGCTGTGTTCGGTTGACCCTCTGACCCCGCAGAGATAGAGAATGTCCAGTCAACACGCCAATTGACGGCGCACCCGACAAGACATGTGCGCAGGAAAGGAGCTATTCGTGGAAGACCTGCTGCGGGAGTACCTCCCGATTCTGGTGTTTCTGGCCGTTGCCGTGGGCCTTGGGATCGTCTTGATTCTGGCCGCCGTCGTACTGGCCGTCCGCAATCCCGACCCCGAAAAGGTCAGCGCATATGAATGTGGTTTCAATGCCTTCGACGATGCGCGGATGAAATTCGACGTCCGATTCTATCTGGTTTCGATTCTGTTCATCATCTTCGATCTAGAGATCGCTTTCCTGTTTCCCTGGGCCGTGGGCTTCAGAGACATCAGCGATGTCGGGTTCTGGTCCATGATGGTGTTCCTGGGTGTTCTGACCATCGGCTTTGCCTATGAATGGAAGAAAGGGGCGCTGGAATGGGAGTGATGACAGGTGCCAACACTGCCGGTGTCGACAAGGAAGTCGCCACTCAGGCCCTGAACGCCGAGTTGCAGGACAAGGGTTTCCTGCTGACCTCGACCGAAGACATCATCAACTGGGCCCGCACCGGCTCGTTGCACTGGATGACCTTTGGACTGGCCTGCTGCGCGGTTGAGATGATGCATACCTCGATGCCACGTTATGATGCGGAACGGTTCGGCATCGCGCCCCGGGCGTCTCCGCGCCAGTCGGACGTGATGATCGTGGCGGGAACGCTGACCAACAAGATGGCCCCGGCGTTGCGGAAGGTCTATGACCAGATGCCCGAGCCGCGCTATGTGATCTCGATGGGCTCCTGCGCGAATGGCGGGGGGTATTACCACTATTCCTATTCCGTCGTGCGTGGCTGTGACCGGGTTGTTCCGGTGGACATCTACGTGCCCGGCTGCCCTCCGACTGCTGAGGCACTGCTTTACGGTCTGATGCAGTTGCAACGCAAAATCCGCCGTACCGGCACAATTGTCCGCTGAGGAGAGAGCTGATGAGCGAAGCACTCAAGGAACTCGGCGCACAGCTGGAAATCAAACGCTCTGATTGCGTTCTGTCATGGGACGTGACCCATGGCGAACTGAACGTGGACGTGGCACCGTCGAATCTTGTGGAATTCGTCGAATTCCTGAAATCCGACCAGAGCTGCAAATTCTCGACGCTGGTGGATATCACTGGCGTGGATTACCCCGAACGCGCCAAACGGTTCGATGTGGTCTATCACTTTCTGTCGATGTACCAGAACCAGCGCATCCGGCTGCGAGTCTCGATCCGTGAAGAAGACATGGTGCCGTCCATCGTTGACGTGCACCCCTCGGCCAACTGGTTCGAGCGTGAGGTGTTCGACATGTTCGGCATCCTGTTCTCGGGCCACCCGGATCTGCGGCGCATCCTGACGGATTATGGATTCCGCGGCTACCCGCTGCGCAAGGATTTCCCGACTACCGGCTATACCGAGGTCCGCTATGACGAGGCGCAAAAGCGCGTGGTCTACGAGCCCGTCAGCCTGGTGCAGGAATACCGTCAGTTCGATTTTATGTCCCCTTGGGAGGGTGCGAACTACATTCTGCCGGGGGATGAGAAACAGGGGACAGAATAATGGGTGGCATCTGGTGGTTGATCCTGTCTGCACTGACAATCATTCCGATGGTAAAGATTTTACCGTTCTTCGGGATCAACAAATACTGGTGTCTGCTGTGTCTGGTTCCCTTTGGCACGATCGCCCTGCTGTGGTGGGTCGGGCTGAAACTGCAAGAGTTGGAGCGCCGCTGAGATGATGGGTGAGTTGATCATTCTGGGCGCGTTGGGGGTACTGCTGGCCGGGGCTGCAGCCAAAGCGGCCGGGGCGGAAAAGGTTCGGGTTCGGGCCGATGCGAAAAAGAAACGAGGGCGTTGATGGACGGCTCAAGATACGATGACGGCAGCACGGACGCGCTGAGCGGAGAACAGAAGATCCGCAATTTCAACATTAACTTCGGCCCGCAACACCCTGCGGCGCACGGGGTTCTGCGCCTTGTGCTCGAGCTCGACGGTGAGATCGTCGAACGCTGCGACCCGCATATCGGCCTGCTGCACCGCGGCACCGAAAAGCTGATGGAAAGCCGGACCTATCTGCAAAACCTGCCCTATTTCGACCGTCTGGATTACGTGGCGCCGATGAACCAGGAACATGCCTGGTGTCTGGCCATCGAAAAGCTGACCGGGGTCGAGGTGCCGCGTAGGGGGTCGCTGATCCGGGTTCTGTATTCCGAGATCGGCCGCATCCTGAACCACCTGCTGAACGTGACCACGCAGGCGATGGATGTGGGCGCGCTGACCCCGCCGCTTTGGGGTTTTGAAGAGCGTGAAAAGCTGATGGTGTTCTACGAGCGTGCCTGCGGGGCCCGCCTGCACGCGGCCTATTTCCGCCCCGGCGGTGTACATCAGGACCTGCCGCCCGAACTGCTGGACGATATCGAGGCGTGGAGCCACGAGTTCCCCGCCGTTCTGGACGACATTGACGGTCTGCTGACCGAAAACCGCATCTTCAAACAGCGCAACGCCGATATTGGTGTCGTGACTGAAGATGACATTCAGAAATACGGTTTCTCGGGCGTGATGGTGCGCGGGTCGGGTCTTGCATGGGACTTGCGCCGCGCGCAGCCCTATGAATGCTATGACGAGTTCGAATTCCAGATCCCCGTCGGCAAAAACGGCGACTGCTATGACCGCTATTTGGTGCGCATGGAAGAGATGCGCCAGTCGCTGTCGATCATCCAGCAGGCCATCGTCAAAATCCGCGAATGCCCCGGTGACGTGCTGGCGCGTGGCAAGATCACCCCGCCGAAACGCTCGGACATGAAGACCTCGATGGAAAGCCTGATCCATCACTTCAAGCTGTATACCGAAGGCTTCCACGTTCCCGCAGGCGAGGTCTATGCCGCCGTCGAAGCCCCCAAGGGCGAGTTCGGCGTCTATCTGGTTGCCGACGGCACCAACAAGCCTTACCGCGCCAAACTGCGCGCGCCCGGTTTCCTGCACTTGCAAGCCATGGACCACGTCGCCAAGGGCCACCAACTGGCCGACGTCGCCGCCATCATCGGCACCATGGATGTCGTTTTTGGAGAGATTGACCGCTAATGCTCCGCCGTCTTCATCCCGAACAACCCGAAAGCTTTGCCTTCACAGCTGCCAACCAGCAATGGGCCGAAGCGCAGATCACCAAATACCCCGAAGGCCGTCAGGCCAGCGCGGTCATTCCGCTGCTGTGGCGCGCGCAAGAACAGGAGGGCTGGCTGAGCCGCCCGGCGATTGAAGCCATCGCCGACATGCTGGGCATGGCCTATATCCGCGTGCTCGAGGTTGCGTCCTTCTACTTCATGTTCCAGCTGCAACCGGTTGGATCTGTGGCGCATATTCAGGTCTGCGGCACGACGTCCTGCATGATCTGCGGGGCCGAAGATCTGATCGCGGTCTGCAAGGAAAAGATCGCCGCGAAACCGCATGAACTTTCTGCCGATGGCAAGCTGAGCTGGGAAGAGGTTGAATGCCTCGGGTCCTGCACCAACGCGCCGATGGCGCAGATCGGCAAGGATTACTACGAGGATCTGACCGCCGAGAGCTTCGGCAGGATCCTCGATGATCTGGTGGCGGGCAAAGTGCCGACGCCCGGCCCTCAGAACGGGCGTTACGCGGCCGAGCCGTTGAAAGGGCTTTCCAGCCTGTCCGAATATGAAGCCGGCAAGCCGAAATACAACGCAAGTGTTGAACTGGCGACTGAGCTTGGGGACACGGTCAAGCGTATTGACGGAACCGAAGTTCCGATCCTGACACCTTGGCTTGGCAAGGATGGCAAAGCCGAAGCTTCCGGTTCCGCTCCTCAACCGCCGAAAAAGCCGGAGCCCGGCAAGACGGCGGCACAACAGAGTGGAACCAAAAAATCGACCCATACCGAACCGGCATCTCCCGAGGGCGCTGCAGCAAAGACGGATAGCCAAGACGTTCAGGAAACCCAGCCTAACACTCTAACCGCCGCACGCGACGGCAAGGCGGATGACCTTAAATTGTTGAAAGGCGTCGGCCCCAAGCTGGAAGAAACGCTGAACGAGCTGGGTTTCTATCACTACGACCAGATCGCGGCCTGGACGCCCGAACATGTGGCCTGGGTCGATGCGCGATTGAAATTCAAAGGCCGGATCGAACGCGATGGCTGGATCGAGCAGGCGGCCAAGCTTGCTGCCGGTGAGGAAACCGAATTCGCCAAACGTGCCAAATCCGAGGGCACATACGAAGACTAGACGGATGCCCGTTCCGGGCTTCGGGGGAAGATGGACAAGGACAAGGAACAGGCCATAGCCCGCAAGGGCCGACATATCGGGGTGGTCATCGCCGTGACCATGCTGATCTGGCTTGCGATGAACCTGTTCATTGGCCCCGCGCTGGGTTTGACGACCCGGCATGCGCTGCTGTTTGATCTCGCCGCTCTGGCGGGGTTCATCTATGCAGGCATCAACATTTTTCAACTCTGGCGCATGCGTCAGGATAGCTGAAGGTAACACGCGATGCTGAAGGATCAGGACCGGATCTTTACCAACATCTACGGGATGCATGAACGCACGCTGAAAGGTGCGCAGGCCCGCGGGCATTGGGACGGCACTGCTGGCCTGATTGAAAAAGGGCGCGACTGGATCATCCAGACGATGAAGGATTCCGGGCTGCGCGGACGCGGCGGCGCGGGTTTCCCGACTGGTCTCAAATGGTCGTTCATGCCCAAGGAAAGCGACGGGCGCCCGTCCTATCTGGTGGTCAACGCGGACGAATCCGAACCCGGCACCTGCAAAGACCGCGAGATCATGCGCCATGATCCGCATACGCTGATCGAGGGCTGCCTGATCGCGTCTTTCGCCATGAACGCCCACACCTGCTACATCTATCTGCGTGGTGAGTACATCCGCGAACGCGAGGCGTTGCAGGCCGCGATTGACGAGGCCTATGACGCGGGTCTGTTGGGCAAGAATGCCGCCGGCTCGGGCTGGGATTTCGACCTGTTTCTGCACCACGGGGCAGGCGCCTATATCTGTGGCGAGGAAACCGCGCTGATTGAAAGCCTCGAAGGTAAAAAGGGCATGCCGCGGATGAAGCCGCCGTTCCCCGCAGGTGCGGGCTTGTATGGCTGCCCGACGACCGTGAACAACGTCGAATCCATCGCCGTCGTGCCCACGATCCTGCGCCGTGGGGCGGATTGGTTCGCAGGTTTCGGCCGCCAGAACAACGCGGGCACCAAGCTGTTTGCGATCTCGGGTCACGTTAACAACCCCTGCGTGGTCGAAGAGGCGATGTCGATTTCCTTCGAGGAACTGATCGAGACTCATTGCGGCGGCATTCGCGGTGGCTGGGACAATCTGCTGGCCGTGATCCCCGGAGGATCCTCGGTTCCGTGTGTGCGCGGTGAGAACATGCGCGACGCGATCATGGATTTCGATTATCTGCGCAACGATCTGGGCTCGGGGCTTGGAACGGCGGCGGTGATCGTGATGGACAAGTCCACCGACATCATCAAGGCGATCTGGCGCCTGTCGAAATTCTACAAACACGAAAGCTGCGGCCAGTGCACGCCCTGCCGCGAAGGCACCGGCTGGATGATGCGGGTCATGGACCGCCTGGTGCGCGGCGAGGCCGAGCTGGAAGAGATCGACATGCTGTTTGATGTGACCAAACAGGTGGAAGGTCACACGATCTGTGCTCTAGGCGATGCGGCCGCTTGGCCGATCCAGGGCCTGATCCGGAATTTCCGCGAAGAAATCGAAGACCGCATCAAGGCTCAGAAATCGGGCCGTATGGGTGCGATGGCGGCGGAGTGATCGGGATGGACATGTTTGCGGAATACAGCCACGCGATTTCATCGGTTGTGCTTTTCACGCTGGTGGTTCTGTTCCTGGCCCCGTTTTCAGCGCTGGCCAAGCAGGGCAAGGGCCTCGCGCCGGGGGCAACCCCTGAGCAGGACTATTCTGATCAGGCCTATCGACTGAACCGGGCCTATCTGAACGGAACGGAAACGCTTCCGGCGTTTGTGGCCGTAGTGACTGCGGCGGTATTGCTGGGCGCCAGCCCGTTCTGGGTCAATCTGCTGGCGTCTGTCGCTTTGGTTGCGCGGTTGGTGATGCTGGTGGTGCACATCAAAGGTATAGGCAAGCCGAACAGTGGCCTTCGGTCCGTGCTGTATGTGTTGGGCTGGGCCTGCATGTTTGTGATTGGGCTTATGGCATTGGTGGCGGCGTTCTGATGGCGTCCCGGCAGATGAAAACACGAAGAGGGATAGTATGAAGGCCCCAAGAACCCTTTTAGTCCTGCTGGCACTGGCAAGCGTGTCCGCCTGCGGCATCATCAAGCCGTCGGAAGATCGTATTCTGTTCGATGGAAAGGCGTTCAAGGCAAAGGCGAAGGCGGTCGACAAGAAAGCATCGCCAACGGATTTTACCGTTGTGGTGAAGGGTGCGTCCGCATCGCTGGATGGCGCGCGTGAGGCCGGCCGACACGAAGGAACCAAGTTTTGCGTGCAGAATTTCGGGTCTTCGCGGATCGATTGGAAAGTGGGGCCGGACACCGAACCGCAAAACCTGCGCATTAGTGATGATCAATTGACCTTTGCGGGAAAATGCCAACGGCCATGACGCGCGGTTTTGCATATCACGACACGGATTGCCGGCCGCTATTGCCTAGCAAGACCGGACCGGTTCGTTTTGGTGCGTCCAAAACGAAGGGAAGATCCATGTCTTTTGCCAAAACACTCGCGCTGGCTGCCTTGATCACATTGCCTGCCGTCGCAAATGCGAAGCCGCCCTTGAGGGATGTCAAAGAGATCGATAACGAACTCTATTACATCGCCATCGCAAATGAAATTTCGGAATATTGCCCCTCGATCAGCGGGCGTCGATTGAAAGCGATCAGTGTGATGTGGGGGCTGCGGTCCAAGGCGAACAAGCTGGGGTATTCGGATACCGAAATCCGCTCTTACGTCGAATCGGATGCTGAAAAGGACCGGATGCGCGCCAAGGGCGAGGCGTATCTGGCTTCGAATGGCGTGACCTATGACAACCCCAACACATTCTGCACTCTGGGGCAGAAGGAAATCCAAAGAAACAGCGCCATTGGCGTTTATTTGAGGGCGAATTGAAAGCCATGTCTGACCTCCGCAAGATCAATATCGACGGACAGGAAATCGAAGTCGATGGCGCGATGACCCTGATCCAGGCTTGTGAACAAGCCGGGGTCGAAGTGCCGCGCTTTTGTTATCACGAGCGTCTGTCGATTGCTGGCAATTGCCGGATGTGCCTAGTCGAGGTCGTCGGCGGGCCGCCGAAACCTGCGGCATCCTGCGCGATGCAGGTGCGTGACCTGCGTCCGGGGCCTGAAGGCCAGCCCCCGGTGGTCAAGACGAACTCGCCCATGGTCAAAAAGGCCCGCGAAGGCGTGATGGAGTTCCTGCTGATCAACCATCCGCTGGATTGCCCGATCTGCGATCAGGGTGGCGAATGCGACCTTCAGGATCAGGCGATGGCCTATGGCATGTCCGGATCCCGCTTCAAGGAAGCAAAGCGGGCGGTCGATGATCTGGATCTTGGCCCGTTGGTTGGCACCGCAATGACCCGCTGCATCAGCTGTACGCGCTGCGTGCGCTTTACCACCGAAGTTGCCGGGATAACTCAGATGGGTCAGACCGGGCGCGGTGAGGATGCCGAGATCACCTCGTATCTGAACCAGACGCTGGATTCGAATTTGCAGGGCAACATCATCGATCTGTGCCCTGTCGGGGCGCTGACCTCCAAGCCCTACGCCTTTACTGCGCGTCCGTGGGAATTGACCAAAACCGAAAGCATCGATGTGATGGATGCGTTGGGATCGAACATACGCGTCGATACCAAAGGCCGTGAAGTCATGCGTTTCCTGCCGCGCAATCATGACGGCGTGAACGAGGAATGGATCAGCGACAAGACACGTTTCGTCTGGGATGGCCTGCGCCGTCAGCGTTTGGACAAGCCCTATGTCCGTGAAAACGGCAAGCTGCGCCCGGCTTCATGGTCCGAGGCGCTGACCAGGGCCGCAGAGGCGCTGAAGGGCGCCGAGAAACCTGCCGGTATCGTGGGTGATCTGGCTCCGGTCGAGGCGGCGTTTGCGCTGAAACAGATGATCGAAGGGCAGGGTGGTGTTGTCGAATGCCGTACCGATGGTGCTAAGCTTCCGGCGGGCAATCGTGGCGCCTATGCCGGTACCGCCGCGATTGAAGATATCGACACCGCGGAACGCATCCTGCTGATCGGTACAAACCCACGTGACGAAGCGCCTGTCCTGAACGCGCGCATCCGCAAGGCGTGGGCGCATGGGGCCGAAGTCGCTTTGGTCGGTCCTGCGGTCGATCTGACATATGACTACCACCATGTTGGCGATGATCGAACAGCGCTGCAAAAAGTTGTCGACATGGGCGGAGATGACGAGATCAAGAGCAAACGTTCGTTGGTCATCATCGGGCAGGGCGCTTTGCAGGAAGCGGACGGCGCCGCCGTGCTGGCTGCTGCGCAAGCCATCGCGGCCAATACGGAAAGTGGTCTGATCGTTTTGCACACTGCGGCGTCGCGCGTCGGTGCGATGGATGTGGGTGCCACGAACGAAGGCGGAATGGACGCGATCAGCGCCGCCGATGTGATCTACAACCTTGGTGCGGATGAGGTCGAGATCGGCGAAGGCGCCTTTGTGATCTATCAGGGCAGCCATGGTGACCGGGGCGCGCACCGCGCCGATGTGATCCTGCCAGGCGCGGCCTATACCGAGGAAAACGGCGTGTTCGTAAACACCGAAGGTCGTCCTCAGTTGGCGATGCGAGCCGGTTTTGCGCCGGGTGAGGCGAAGGAGAACTGGGCCATCCTGCGCGCCTTGTCGGCCGAACTGGGCGCAACACTGCCCTACGACTCTCTGGCACAGCTGCGCACGGCCTTGATCGAGGCGGTTCCGCATCTGGCCCGCATCGACGAAGTGATCGAGAACGAAGTGAAAGCTCTCGACGCCGGTGCTCTGGGCAACGCAACTTTCCGCTATGCGATCAAGGACTTCTACTTGACCAACCCGATCGCACGCGCTTCACAGCTGATGGCCGAGCTGTCGGCACAGGCGCAGGCCCGCAAATCCGAGAAGATCGCGGCGGAATGACCCAGACCTGTTTCATATCGCAGGCAAAAGCGGCTGCCGGGTGGCAGTTCGCCGCGCCAGATTTGCGTGTGAAACCGAATATTAAGGGTGGCGCAATGGCGGCAGATGCTGTTTACACCAACGCGCCGACCCAGCCGCAGTTTGCGCAGGCTTCTGGCCTTTGCATCGCGCGCGGAAAACGGAATACCCACGGTGTGAGGACCAATGGCTGAATTCTTTAACACCCCAGGCGGAATAGCCATCATCATTTTGGCGCAAGTGCTTGCCGTTGTTGCCTTTGTGATGATTTCACTGTTGTTCCTTGTTTACGGGGACCGCAAGATCTGGGCCGCTGTCCAGATGCGCCGCGGCCCCAACGTGGTGGGCGTCTATGGCCTGCTGCAATCGGTGGCGGATGCCCTGAAATATGTGGTGAAAGAGGTCGTCATTCCTGCGGGCGCCGACCGGACGGTCTTTATCCTCGCACCGCTGACATCCTTCGTTCTGGCCATGATCGCCTGGGCGGTGATCCCGTTCAACGATGGCTGGGTTCTGTCGGATATCAACGTGGCCATCCTCTATGTATTCGCCGTGTCCTCGCTCGAGGTTTATGGCGTGATCATGGGCGGTTGGGCGTCTAACTCAAAGTACCCGTTCCTGGGCTCGCTGCGCTCGGCCGCGCAGATGATTTCCTACGAGGTTTCGATCGGCCTGATCATCATCGGTGTGATCATCTCGACCGGCTCGATGAATTTTGGTGACATCGTGCGTGCTCAGGACGGCTCGTTCGGCTTCTTCAGCTGGTACTGGCTGCCGCATTTCCCGATGGTGTTCCTGTTCTTCATCTCGGCCCTGGCCGAAACCAACCGCCCGCCCTTCGACCTGCCCGAGGCGGAATCGGAACTGGTTGCCGGTTATCAGGTCGAATACTCGGCCACGCCTTTCCTGCTTTTCATGGCAGGCGAATACATCGCCATCTTCCTGATGTGCGCGCTGACCTCTCTGCTGTTCTTCGGCGGCTGGCTGTCGCCGATCCCGGGCCTGCCCGATGGCGTGCTGTGGATGGTCGCCAAGATGGCGTTCTTCTTCTTCATCTTCGCGATGGTCAAGGCGATCACGCCCCGCTACCGCTATGACCAGCTGATGCGGCTGGGTTGGAAAGTGTTCCTGCCATTCTCGCTGGCTTGGGTGGTTTTCGTGGCCTTCGCGGCGAAATTCGACTGGTTCTGGGGCGCATTTGCCCGTTGGAGCGTAGGAGGCTGATATGACTCAAATTGACTATACCCGCGCTGCCAAATACTTCCTTCTGCAAGACTTCTGGGTCGGCATGAAACTGGGGCTGAAGTATTTCTTCGCCCCCAAGGCCACGGTGAACTATCCGCACGAAAAGGGGCCTCTGTCCCCACGTTTCCGCGGCGAACACGCTCTGCGCCGCTATCCGAATGGTGAAGAACGCTGCATCGCCTGCAAACTCTGCGAGGCGATCTGCCCTGCGCAAGCCATCACCATCGACGCCGAGCCGCGCGAAGACGGCAGCCGCCGCACCACGCGGTACGACATCGACATGACCAAATGCATCTATTGCGGTTTCTGCCAAGAGGCCTGCCCGGTCGATGCCATCGTCGAAGGCCCGAATTTCGAATTCGCGACGGAAACCCGAGAAGAGCTGTTCTATGACAAGCAGAAACTGCTGGACAACGGCGAACGCTGGGAAGCCGAGATCGCCCGCAATCTGGAATTGGACGCGCCTTACCGATGACTGACAGCCCGACAAATCCGTTCGAGCTGATGATGAAGCAGGCTCAGGACATGGCCAAGGCGATGAACCCGGCGATGGAAAGCTTCTCGCCCAAGGGGTTCGAGGCGCTGTGGCCGACCATGCCGAAAGAGGTCATGGAGATGATGTTCGGCAACACCGTCAACAAGGACGGGCTGGATGCCAAGACTCGCCTGTTGCTGACGCTGGCCGGGCTGACCTGTCAGGGCGCTCAGGCGGACTCGGCCGTACGCCAGACTGTGCGCCATGCACTGGAGGCAGGCGCAAAGAAACAAGAGATCGTGGAAACGATCGGTCAGATGTCGGTCTTTGCCGGCATCCCGGCCATGACCCGCGCGCTGGATCTGGCGCAAGAGGTCATGGGCGACAACGAGGATGAGGATCAATGACCGTCTTTGCCTTCTATCTGTTTGCCATCAGCGCCATCACCGGCGGGCTGTTCACGGTGATCAGCCGCCAGCCGGTGCACTCGGTGCTATGGCTGATCCTGGCGTTTCTATCCTCGGCGGGGCTGTTCGTGCTACTGGGGGCCGAGTTCGTGGCGATGCTGCTGATCATCGTTTACGTGGGCGCGGTCGCGGTTCTGTTCCTGTTTGTGGTGATGATGCTGGACGTGGACTTTGCCGAGCTTAAAGCCGAGATGGCGCGCTATATGCCGCTGGCCTTGCTGATCGGTCTGGTCATCCTGATGCAGTTCGTCATGGCCTTCGGGGCTTGGGACAGCGCGCAGGGCGCAGCGGCCAATTTGGCGCAGCCGGTCCCGGCGGACCGTCACAACACCGAGGCGCTTGGCGTCATTCTTTACGATCAATACTTCCTTCTGTTCCAGCTGGCGGGCCTGATCCTGTTGGTAGCCATGATCGGTGCCATCGTGCTGACGCTGCGCCACCGTCAGGACATCAAGCGTCAGGACATCGTCGGCCAGATGATGCGCGACCCGGCCAAGGCGATGGAATTGAAGGACGTGAAACCGGGGCAGGGACTTTGAGACCATGATCGGACTTGAACACTATCTTACGGTCGCGGCGACGCTGTTCGTCATCGGCATCTTCGGTCTCTTCCTGAACCGCAAGAACGTCATCATCCTGCTGATGAGCATCGAACTGATGCTGCTGGCGGTGAATATCAACCTCGTGGCGTTTTCCAGTTTCCTCGGCGATCTGGTCGGGCAGGTCTTCACGCTGTTCGTGCTGACCGTTGCGGCGGCCGAGGCGGCGATCGGGTTGGCCATTCTGGTCTGCTTCTTCCGCAACCGCGGCACCATCGCGGTTGAAGACGTCAACATGATGAAGGGGTAAGGGATCATGGAAACCACAATCCTCTTTGCCCCGCTGGTGGGTGCGCTGATCTGCGGCTTTGGCTGGAAGTTCATAGGTGAGAAAGCGGCCATGTGGTCGGCCACGGGCCTGCTGTTTCTGGCCTGTCTGCTGTCATGGCTCGTGTTCTTCTCGTTTGACGGGCACACACAACAGATCGAGATCATGCGCTGGATAGAAAGCGGATCGCTCTCGACCTCGTGGGCCATCCGTCTGGACCGACTGACCGCCATCATGCTGATCGTGGTCACCACGGTTTCGGCGCTCGTGCATCTCTACAGCTTTGGCTACATGGATCACGACCCGCAATGGCGCGAGGGCGAAAGCTATAAGCCGCGTTTCTTCGCCTATCTGTCCTTCTTTACCTTCGCCATGCTGATGCTGGTGACGGCGGACAACCTTGTGCAGATGTTCTTTGGCTGGGAAGGCGTGGGTGTCGCATCCTACCTCCTGATTGGTTTCTACTATCGCAAGCCTTCGGCAAATGCGGCGGCGATGAAGGCGTTCATCGTCAACCGTGTCGGCGACTTCGGCTTTGCTCTGGGCATCTTCGCGCTGTTTTTCCTGACCGACAGCATCAACTTTTCGGACATTTTCGCATCGGCACCCGCGCTTGCTGAAGAAGAGCTGCATTTCCTGTGGGGCGAATGGACCGCGGTCGAGGTGATCTGTGTTCTTCTGTTCATCGGTGCGATGGGTAAATCCGCGCAGCTGATCCTGCACACCTGGTTGCCCGACGCGATGGAAGGCCCGACGCCGGTGTCGGCCCTGATCCACGCGGCCACCATGGTCACAGCGGGCGTGTTCTTGGTCTGCCGCATGTCGCCGCTGATGGAGTTCGCGCCGGGCGCGACCGGGTTCATCACCTTCCTTGGGGCCTCGACTGCGTTCTTCGCGGCGACCGTGGGTCTGGTACAGACCGATATCAAGCGCGTCATTGCGTATTCGACCTGTTCCCAGCTGGGATACATGTTCGTGGCCGCGGGCGTCGGCATGTACTCGGCGGCCATGTTCCACCTGTTCACGCACGCTTTCTTCAAAGCGCTGCTGTTCCTGGGCGCCGGTTCCGTGATCCACGCCATGCATCACGAGCAGGAGATGACGGAATACGGTGGTCTGCGCAAAAAGATCCCTTACACCTTCTGGGCAATGATGATCGGAACGCTGGCCATCACAGGTGTCGGCATTCCGCTTACCACAATCGGTTTTGCCGGGTTCCTGTCTAAAGACGCGATCATCGAAAGCGCCTATGCGGGTGGAACCGGGTACGCCTTCTGGATGCTGGTGATCGCGGCGATGTTCACATCGTTCTATAGCTGGCGTCTGATCTTTCTGACCTTCTATGGTAAACCGCGTGGCGACAAGCATACGCATGACCACGCACATGAAAGCCCGATGACCATGCTGGTGCCGCTGGGCGTTTTGTCGCTGGGTGCGGTGTTCGCCGGGATGATCTGGTATGGCAATTTCTTTGGCCATGCGGACAAGGTCGGCAAGTTCTACGGTATTCCGGTTGCCGAAGCGTCAGAACATGCCGAGGCCGGTGATCATGCGGCGGCGGATGCTTCGCACGGCGAAGACAGCCATGCGGATGAAAGCCACGCGGCTGACAGCCATGCCGATGAAGGTCATGGTGAGAAGGATGCCAAGGGTGGCGATCATCACTATGTCTTTTCGGGCAAACCGGGCGAGGGCGCGCTTTACATGGCGCCTGACAACCATGTTCTGGACGATGCGCATGCGGCTCCGAAATGGGTCAAGGTTTCACCCTTCGTCGCCATGTTGCTTGGCTTTGTCGTGGCCTATTGGTTCTACATCGTGAACACGTCGCTGCCGGCACGTCTGGCTGCAAATCAGCGTCCGCTGTACCTGTTCCTTCTGAACAAGTGGTATTTCGACGAAATCTACGATGCGGTCTTCGTAAAACCCACTGTAGCGCTTGGCCGCTTCCTGTGGAAACGCGGTGACGGCAATACAATCGATGGCTTCCTGAACGGAGTAGCAATGGGCGTCGTTCCCTTCTTCACCCGCCTCGCCGGCAAAGCGCAGACCGGGTACATCTTTACCTATGCCTTCTGGATGGTGCTGGGCATCGCGGCCCTTGTGACCTGGATGTCGATCGGCGGAGGGGCCCAGTAATGGACTATATCCTTTCGATCGTCACGTTTATCCCCGCCATCGCCGCAGGCATTCTGGCCTTGTTCCTGCAGGGTGACGATGCGGCGGCACAGCGGAACGCCAAGTGGATTGCTCTGCTGGCCACCACGGTAACCTTCCTGGTTTCCATCGGCATCTATACCGGCTTTGACCCGTCGAACCCCGGCTTCCAGATGGTGGAAGAGGGTGAATGGCTGATGGGCCTCAAATACAAGATGGGTGTTGATGGCATCAGTGTCCTGTTCGTTCTGCTGACGACCTTCATCATGCCGCTGACCATTCTGGCCAGCTGGAATGTCACGGACCGAGTCAAGGAATACATGGTCGCCTTTCTGCTGCTGGAAACGCTGATGCTGGGCGTCTTCATGGCGCTTGATCTGGTACTGTTCTACCTGTTCTTCGAGGCAGGTCTTATTCCGATGTTCCTGATCATCGGGATATGGGGCGGCAAGGATCGGATCTACGCCAGCTTCAAGTTCTTCCTCTACACCTTCCTTGGCTCGGTCTTGATGCTGGTCGCCATGGTTGCGATGTATGCGGATGCGGGCACCACGGATATTGCCGCGCTGATGACGCACCAGTTCTCGTCCGAGGGCTTCAGCGTGCTTGGCATTTATGTTGTCGGTGGGATGCAGACCCTGATGTTCCTGGCCTTCTTTGCTTCGTTCGCGGTGAAAATGCCGATGTGGCCGGTGCACACCTGGTTGCCGGACGCCCACGTTCAGGCGCCCACGGCGGGATCGGTCGTACTGGCGGCGATCCTGCTGAAGATGGGCGGCTATGGCTTCCTGCGGTTCAGCCTGCCGATGTTCCCGGTGGGTTCGGCCGTGATGACCGATCTGGTGCTGTGGATGTCTGCCATCGCGGTTGTCTATACCTCGTTGGTGGCGCTGGTGCAGGAGGATATGAAGAAGCTAATCGCCTATTCCTCGGTCGCGCATATGGGCTTTGTGACCATGGGTATTTTCGCGGCAAACCAGCAGGGCATCGATGGCGCGATCTTCCAGATGCTCAGCCACGGGTTCATCTCGGCGGCGCTCTTCCTCTGTGTCGGCGTGATCTATGACCGGATGCACACCCGCGATATCGAGGCCTATGGCGGTCTGGTGATCCGGATGCCCGCATACGCGCTGGTCTTCATGCTGTTTACCATGGCCAATGTCGGCCTGCCGGGCACATCGGGCTTCATCGGCGAATTCCTGACCCTGATGGGCGCGTTCCAAGTCAACACCTGGGTAACGGCGGTGGCTGCGACCGGTGTGATCTTCTCGGCGGCTTATGCGCTGTGGCTCTACCGTCGGGTCGTGTTTGGCGATCTGATCAAGGAAAGCCTCAAGGCGATGACCGACATGAGCGCGCGCGAGCGGTTGATCTTCGCCCCTCTGATCGTGATGACCATCCTGCTGGGTGTCTACCCGTCGCTGGTAACCGATGTGATCGGGCAATCCACAGCGGCTCTGATTTCGAACTATGACACGGCTCTGGCCGCGGCTGAGGCTGCTACCCAGACAGCCGCTTCGCATTAAGGGAGCTTTGGAGACATGATCCAGGCTGATCTGACAATCATCCTGCCGGAAATCGTTCTGGCGCTTTATGCGATGGCGGCGCTGCTGGGCGCTGTCTACACGACAAAGGACGGGTTGGCGCCTTTGTTGGTCTGGACCACGGCAGGTCTTATGGCCCTTCTGGCAATCTGGATTGCAACTCAGGGCGGCGGTACAAACGTGGCCTTCAACGGCATGTTCGTCGATGACGGCTTTGCCCGCTTTGCCAAGGTTGCCATCCTGCTGTCGGCGGGTGCCGTACTGGTCATGAGCCAGGAATACATGGCGCGCCGTGATCTGCTGCGATTTGAATATCCTTTGCTGGTGGCACTGGCCGCCGTGGGGATGATGATGATGGTCAGCGCAGGCGATCTGATGTCGCTTTACATGGGGCTCGAGCTGCAATCGCTGTCGCTCTATGTCGTGGCTGCTCTGCGTCGTGACAGCGCGAAATCGACCGAGGCAGGTCTGAAGTATTTCGTGCTAGGTGCGCTGAGCTCGGGGCTGCTGCTTTATGGTGCGTCGCTGGTCTATGGCTTCACCGGCACCACGTTGTTCTCGGGCATCATTCAGACAGTTCACCATGGCGATGTTTCGTTGGGGCTGCTGTTTGGTCTGATCTTCCTGATCTCGGGTCTGGCCTTCAAGGTCTCGGCCGTTCCGTTCCATATGTGGACGCCGGACGTTTACGAGGGGTCTCCCACGCCGATCACGGCCTTCTTTGCCACGGCGCCGAAGGTTGCGGCGATGGCGTTGTTCGCGCGCCTGTTGCATGACGCGTTCGGCGGTGTTGTCGAAGACTGGCAGCAAGTGATTGTTCTGCTGTCCGTACTGTCGATGTTGCTGGGCGCCGTGGCCGCGATCGGGCAGCGCGACATCAAGCGTCTGATGGCGTTTTCGTCGATTGCCCATATGGGCTATGCGCTGATTGGTCTGGCCGCCGGTACCGAGCTGGGTATCAAGGCGATGCTGATGTATCTGGCCATCTACGTGACCATGAATATCGGCACCTTCGCCTTCATTCTGATGATGGAGCGTGACGGCAAACCCATCACCGACATTGACGCTCTGCGGCAATACTCCAAGCGTGATCCGGGCAAGGCACTGGCGGTTCTGATCCTGATGTTCAGCCTTGCGGGCGTGCCTCCGATGCTTGGTTTCTTTGCGAAATTCGGCGTCTGGCAGGCGGGCGTCAGTGCGGGTCTGACCGGTCTGGTCGTCGTCTCGGCCATCGCTTCGGTCATCGGTGCCTTCTATTACCTGCGGATCGTGTTCTACATGTATTTCGGGGCCGAGAACGAAGAGCCGATCGAAACCCGGTCGACCCCTGTTTTGTGGGTGGCATTGATGGGGTCTGCGGCCCTGATGCTGGTCGGTATCTTCTATCAGTTCGGCGTCGAGGGCGCGGCAGCTGCCGCGGCGGCCACGCTTGTCAACTGATCGTTTTGCACAACCTGAAAGAGGGGCTCGGTCGCGCGACCGGGCCTTTTTGATATGACAAAATGGCCCCAAGGCTATGGCTTGCACGAGGTGCAGGAAGTCGACAGCACGCTGAATGAAGCGGCGCGGATTGCTCCGAATGCGCGTGGTCCCGTCTGGATCATGGCGCATCACCAGACGGCGGCGCGCGGGCGGCGCGGACGAAGCTGGGCCAACCCGATGGGCAACCTGGCGGCGACCTTGCTGATGCGTCCTCAGGGCGCGCCGGAACAGGCGGCTTTGCGCAGTTTCGTGGCGGCGCTGGCTCTTTTTGACGCGTGCGTCGCCGTTACCGGGCGGGCTGCCGGACTGTCGCTGAAATGGCCCAATGACGTGCTGCTGAACGGCGGCAAGCTTGCCGGTATCCTGCTGGAAAGCACGGGGCAGGGGCGCGGCGTGGCGCATCTGTCCATCGGCATCGGAGTGAATCTGGCCAATGCCCCGGATGCGGACGCGGTAGAGCCCGGCGCGGTTCGTCCCGTGTCACTTCTTTCGGAAACCGGGGCAAATGTCTCGCCCGAGGATTTTCTGACCGAACTGGCCGCGGCCTACGCCGCGTATGAAACCCAATTCGTCACCTATGGGTTCGAACCGATCCGCACCGCCTGGCTGTCCCGCGCGGCCCGGTTGGGCGAGGTCATCACCGCGCGGACCGGTACGTCGGAAACGGTTGGAACCTTCGAAACGGTGGACGCAAGCGGTAACCTTGTCTTAAACACCGCCAAAGGCCGCGTGAGCATTCCTGCGGCGGATGTCTATTTCTGAGAGGGGCACGGATGCTTCTGGCCATCGATTGCGGCAATACCAATACCGTCTTTTCTATCTGGGACGGTGAGGAGTTTTTGTGCACCCTGCGCACCTCGACCCACCATGCGCGCACGGCAGACGCTTATTTCACCTGGTATTCGACGCTGGTGAAGCATTACGGGATCGAGGCGGACATCACCGATGTGATCATCGCCTCGACCGTGCCGCGCGTCGTGTTCAACCTGCGTATCTTCGCCGATCGTTTTTTTGGGTGCAGACCATTGGTTGTGGGCAAGCCCGATTGCCTGTTGCCGGTCCCGCCGCGTGTGGATGAAGGCACGGTGCCTGGCCCGGATCGACTGGCCAATGCGGTTGGTGCCTTTGACCGGCATGGTGGCAATGTGGTTGTCGTGGATTTCGGAACCGCAACGAATTTCGACGTTGTCGCCGCCGACGGCGCATATGTGGGGGGCATTATCGCCCCCGGTGTGAACCTGAGCCTTGAGGCCCTGCATCAGGGTGCCGCGGCGCTGCCGCATATCGATGTCTCCCGACCTGACAAGGTGATCGGTACGAATACGGTTGGTTGTATTCAATCGGGCGTGTATTGGGGATATTCCGGTTTGATCGAGGGGCTGATCGCCCGGATCAAGGCCGAGTATGGAATGCCGATGAAAGTCGTTGGAACCGGAGGGCTGGCCCCCTTGTTCGATCAGGCCGACGTGGGGTTCGACGCAATCGAGGATGATCTGACGATGCACGGCCTGACCGTGATCCATCGCTACAACAAGGATAATGGCTCCGTATGAGCAGTGAAAGATTGATCTACCTGCCGCTGGGTGGCGCGGGCGAAATTGGCATGAACGCCTATGTGTACGGCTACGGTGAACCGGGAAAGGAACGCCTGATCCTTGTGGATCTGGGCGTCACTTTTCCCGATATGGACACGACGCCGGGCGTTGACCTCATCTATGCCGATATCTCATGGTTGAAAGAGCGTGCCGACCGACTGGATGGTGTTTTCATCACGCACGCCCATGAAGACCATGTCGGTGCCGTGGCCCATTGTTATGAAGCTCTGGGCGCGCCGGTCTATGCGCGCGCCTTCACGGCCAATATCGCGCGCCGCAAGATGGAAGAACACGCAAACCCGACCGAGGCGGTCACGACCGTTTCCGCCTGGCCTGAACAGGTGTCCGTCGGGCCGTTCACAGTTGGTTTCCTTCCGGTTTCGCACTCGATTCCCGAAAGTGCCGCATTGGTCATCGATACACCCGCAGGGCGTGTCGTGCATTCGGGCGACTTCAAGCTGGATGCAGCACCGGTCGTTGGCGAGGCCTTTGACCCTGACCTGTGGGCCGAGGTCGCCAAGCCCGGCGTCAAGGCGCTGGTCTGTGACAGTACGAATGTGTTTTCGACCCATCCGGGGCGTTCAGAATCCGAAGTTGGCCCCGAGATCGTCAAGCTGGTCGAAGGCGCGGAAGGCATGGTCGTGGCAACCACCTTTGCCTCAAACGTCGCGCGGGTCAAAACGCTGGCCGAGGCGGGTGCGCGGGCCGGGCGTTCCGTCGTCCTGCTGGGGCGCGCGATGCGTCGGATGATCGAAGCCGCGACCGAAACCGGTATTCTTGCGGATTTTCCCAAGGTGATCAGCGCCGAAGAGGCTCTGGACCTTCCGCGCCAGAACCTGATGCTGATCGTGACCGGCAGCCAGGGGGAACGACGGGCCGCAAGCGCCCAACTGGCCCGTGGCAAGTACCGTGGTCTGGAGCTGGCCGAGGGCGATCTGTTCCTGTTTTCCTCGAAAACCATTCCCGGGAACGAGCGGGGCGTGATCTTTATCATGAACCAGCTCAGCGAAAAGGGCGTGGATGTCGTCGATGACAGTTCGGGCCTTTATCATGTCTCGGGCCATGCGAACCGGCCGGACCTCGAGAAAGTGCACGCACTGACCGATCCGCAATTCGTGATCCCGATGCATGGCGAACACCGGCACCTGCGCGAGCATGTCAAACTGGCAGAGCAGGGTGGCAGAACCGGAGTGCTGGCGGTGAACGGCACCATGCTGGATCTCAGCGGCAATGCGCCTGTGGTCGTCGATTATGTTGAAACCGGTCGCACGTATCTGGACGGCACCGTGAAGATCGGCGCCCTTGACGGCGTGGTGCGGGATCGTATCCGCATGGCTTTGAACGGCCATGTTACGGTGACGGTGGTTCTGGACGAAGAAGACGAACCGCTGGGCGAGCCGTGGTGCGACACCATGGGGCTGCCCGAAACTGGCACGTCCCGTGCCGCGTTGGTCGAAGTGCTGGAAGAGGATCTGAACCAGTTCCTGATGCGGGCCGCCGCCAAGACCCTGCGCGATGACGACAAGCTGGAAGAAGAAATGCGCCGCATCGTGCGGCAGACAGCCAAAGCCGAAATTGGCAAAAAGCCCGAAGTGACGGTGGTGGTCAGCCGGATGCGGTGAAACCGATCCGTCAGTCGTGGGTTGGCATCGGATAGCCCCTGAGACGCAGGAACAGGTTGGCTTCTTCGTTGTTTTTGTAGAATGGAACCGACGATGGCGGCTCGGGGGACGTAACCCGGGCCGCTATTTCCGCCAGAACGACCTCGGTGATAAACGGCAGATCCAGATCCCGTGCCCGATCCAGTGGCACCCATTGCAGGTGCGACAGCTCATCCGAGGCGTGACTGAAATCATCCACATCACCTTGCAGAGCGTCGGCGTCGACCAGAAAGAACCGCGCATCGAACCGGCGGGGACGGCCCGGTGGAGTTACCGCGCGAAAGACGAACTGAAGCGCAGCCGCAGTTGGCAGGTAACCCAACGCGGCAAAGTTTTGCCAATCGTCAGGTGCATGACCGGGCCATGTGCCCGGCTGGCCAAGAACAAGACCGGTTTCTTCCCAAAGCTCGCGTATGGCGGCCGCGGCGAGGGCGTGTTGAATCCCCGGCTCGGCCTGTTCGCCCAAACGTTCAAAGCACAGATCCGGCAAATCCGTTGCCAATGGAACATCCGCGTCAGCCGGATCAACCGCGCCACCGGGAAAGACAAACTTGTTCGGCATGAAGGCCGCTTTGGACCCGCGCTGCCCCATAAGGATCGAGGGGTTTGTCCATCTGTCCCGCAGTACGATAACCGTCGCTGCGTCCCGGATGGCTGTTTTGTCGGGTGTCATGTCCAAACTGGTCAACTGGGTCGGGTCACGCGGTTTTTCCAAAGCCATGCATGCGGCGCGCCCACTGATAGGCCACCACCGCACCTTTCAGGCGTGGCAACAGGTACAGGGACAGGGCAACGCAGGCGAAGGAAAAGCCGATGGCCATGGTCCACGGATCGGGCCGCCAATGCACGTACGACACGTGCAGAGCGGGAGCCAGCAGGTGGCCGACCAGCAGGATTGTCAGGTAGGCGGGCCCATCATCTGCGCGATGGTGAAACAACTCCTGCCCGCAGTTCGAGCAGGAGTCATTGACCTTGAGATAGCTGTGCAACAGCTTGCCTTCCCCGCAGTTGGGGCATTTGCAGCGAAACCCCTTGACCAGGGCGGGCCATGTCCCACGCTCATCTTCAGAGGTCGTTTCGATCGTCTGATCCGTCATAATGTAACTCGCGCAGTAATCTTTTGCGGATAATGGGCCTGATCGCGAAAATTTAAAAGGGGGGTGCGTCGCTTTGCAACGTCTGCCCGACACGTCGGCATGGGGCGACCCCGAACCTTTCAAAAATAAAATTGATTTCAGCGACGGAATTCCTGGCGCCGCCCGTTTGAATGGGTATGAGCGGCGGCACTCGGGCCGCGTCAACAAAAGGAAACGGAAATGAAAAACGTTACATTCATCTCGGCAATTGTTATGTCGGCTGTTGCGATTACCGGTACTTCTGTTCTGGCCGCTGGCCCGGGTGGCCGCGAGCCGGTGTCCTTTCAGGAACTGGACGCCGATGGCGATGGTCAGGTGACGCAACAAGAGATGGAGGCGCATCGCACCGCTCGTTTCACCGAGGCGGACACCAATGGGGATGGAAAGCTGAGCCAGGAAGAAATGCAGGCTGCCGCCCAGAAGAAAGCCAGCGATCGGGTTGCCAGGATGTTCGAAAACAACGACGCGAACAAAGATGGCTTCCTCAGCCAGGATGAGTTGCCGAAACCGCGCCGGGCTGACAAGATGTTTGATCGGATGGATGCGGACAACAGTGGCGGAATCTCGGAACAGGAATTTGCCGATGCCAAAGATCGGATGGGACGGCACCATAAGAAAAAGCATCAAAAATCGAATGCAAGCGATAACTGATGCAGGATGGAGGATCTGACCTCCCACCCACAAGATGTTCGCGGTGCGGATTGCGCCGCGAACACACTCAGCGACGATGCGTTGCTGAGGCAATTCGCCGACGGCGAGGCGGGGGCGGCACGGATCCTGACCGATCGTTTGGGGCCACGCTGTTACTCGGTTGCTTTGCGTATGTTGGGCAATCGGGCCGAGGCGGAAGACGTGACGCAGGATGCGATGATGCGGTTATGGCAGATGGCGCCGAATTGGGTGTCGGGTCAGGCCAAGGTTTCGACCTGGCTGTATCGGGTGACGCTGAACCTGTGCGTGGACATCAGGCGCAGGAAGACACCTGACAGGTTGTCGGACGTTCCAGAGCCCGAAGATGGCAAGGCCAGCGTTGTTGACCGCATACAGGACGAGGCGCGCAAGGATGCCTTGCAGTCGGCTTTGGCAGAGCTGCCCGAGCGGCAGCGACAAGCGGTCGTGCTGCGCCATATTGAAGAGCTGCCCAACCCCGAGATTGCCGGGATAATGGGCATTTCGGTAGAAGCAGTTGAAAGCCTGACCGCAAGAGGCAAGCGCAGCCTGACCGCGATCTTGGCCGGACGACGCGAAGAACTGGGGTATGACAATGGCGGATGAAGACCTGGAACTTGATCATTTGTTTGCACAGGCACAGCGGCAGCGACCGACACTGCCGGACGATCTTGCCGTGCGCATCCAGACGGATGCTGAAACTGTTCGCCTCAGTCGTCTTGCGCCTGCACCGCAACCGATGCCTTCGATATGGAACAGGTTGATAAGCAATGTAGGAGGATGGCAGGGCCTTGGCGGGCTTGTCGCCGCAAGTGCTGCCGGGGTCTGGATCGGGTTTTTCGCACCGGCCTTTCTGCCGGACCCGGCCAACCTGTTGACGTCAGAGGAGACACCCTTCCTCGTGGCCGACCTTGGATTTGACTCGAGTTTTCTGGAGAGCACGGAATGAACGCTGATCCCAAGCCCAAACGCAGGTGGGTGCCTGTCGTCCTGGCCCTGTCACTGGCGCTGAACCTGCTGGTTGTCGGTGTCGCTGTGGGCACCGTATTGCGCCTCAAAGGTGGGGATCATGCCAAATCACCGCCCGGCTTCGGCCCCACGTTGTACCGGGCCCTGCCCAAGGATGATCGAAAGGCGATGCGAGGCGAGCTGACGGGCCTGCACAAAAAGGGATCCAAGGGTCGTGCTCAGGATTTTGAAGCGCTCAGTCAGGCGTTGCGTGCAACGCCCTTTGACCCGGTGGCCGTTCAGGTTCTGTTGCAACAACAAGCACAGGCCACCGCCGATTTGCAGCAGGCCTTGCAAACGCAATGGCTGGCACGTGTGACCGCCATGAGTGATGATGAGCGGCGGGCCTATGCAGACCGATTGCAGGAGGTCGTCAAACGCGGGCCGCATGGGCACAAGAAAAGAGACTGAACAGATCAGGCGGCACTTTGCCTGATACTCACCTGATTGCGCCCTGCCTTCTTCGCAGCATAAAGCGCTTTGTCCGCGGATTTGATCAGGTTTTCCACGCTTTCAGCCGCACAGTCTTGCGGGGCGAAACCGACCTGAGACAACTTCAACCCGATACTGACCGTCACATCAACTTGTGCCCCATGGTCCGGTAACAGGAACGGGGACTGGCAGATGCTGTCACAAACGGTTTCGGCCAGGTTCAACGCCTGTTTCGGCGATACATCGGGCACGCCGATCATGAACTCTTCCCCTCCGATGCGGGCGACAAAGCCACGAGATCCCAAGGCATTTTGCATACGTTCCGCCGCTTGCGTCAAAACGTAATCGCCGCTTGCATGGCCATGGCCATCATTGATTGCCTTGAAGTGATCCAGATCGGCCAGCATTATCGCAAAACTGCGCCCCGTTCTGGCGGATTGGCGCGCGATCTGATCCAGCGCGCGCATGGCGTAGCGGCGATTGTGCAGCCCGGTCAACGGGTCGATCCAGGATTCCGCGATGCCTCTTTTGAGAGAGACGCGCATCTGATCCAGTCGCGCTTTGCGGGCAATCTGGTTTTCAAGCCGCAGCAGGATCTCCTGCGCGCAGAACCCGCCCAGACAGACAGCATCGGCCCCTCGGTCCAGAGCTTCCGAAGCCTGTCCGGAGTCTTCGTCCTTCAGCACCCCGATCAAAACCGTGTGCCGGGTCACGCCGCGTGATCTCAGGTCGGCAAGGATATTCAGGCCGGCCGGGTTCGAGCCCAGTTCAACCACGATCGCATCAGGAACAGAGCCGGACAAAACACCCCGCAGGTTTGACTGAAGATGCCAGTTCAAATCAAATTGACGTTGATCGTCCAGGGCCTTTTGCCAAAGCGCGCCGGTTCGGGCCGTGTGGGTCAGAATATCAACCCGCGCCGCCTTGGACGGTCTGATCATAGGTTGGGCCGGCTCTGCGAAGCCAACCGGTTGCGATCCGTTGCCGACCTGCAAATCCTGAGTGGCCGCACGGGCACGCAGAAGGCTGCGAACCCGCGCCAATAATAAAGTGTCTTTGAACGGGTGCGTCAGAACATCATCCAGCCCGTCCTTCAACGCCCGCAGCCGGGCGTCCCGGTCATTTTGCGCGGCAATCACCACGACCGGAACGTCGTCAAGGCCGGGTTCCTTCGCGATCGCCTTCTTCACATCCGCAGCCGTTCCGTCCGGCAACGTCTGGGCCGTCAGAACCAGATCCGGTTGCGTACGCCGCACGAGTGCGGGCAACCCTTCAAGCTTTTCCCCCTGCACCACGTGATACCAGGCCGCCGTCAGCTGTACCTTCAGCATGATGCGATTGGTCGATACCCCGTCGAGGACAAGGATGGTTCCCTGCACAGACATAGTTGTTCACCGTTGATTGCATGCGTGAACAAAGTGTTTATGACTCTGGTTAACAAACCCTTTCCAAGACTGGATCTGACCCAAGTTTATGCCGATATCCCCTGATTCCGCCGAAACTCTTGCGCTGACGGCCCTGGCCTGGCTGGTCAGCAATGACGAGCTTTTGCCTGTTTTTCTGGGCTCTACGGGCGCATCGATCGAGGATGTGCGCGATCGGGCAAGCGCTACCGAGTTTCTGGCGTCGGTTCTTGATTTTCTGGTGCTTGACGATTCGTGGGTCATGGCGTTTTGTGACGCCAATTCACTCGCCTATGATCTTCCCGCCCAGGCAAGGGCGGTATTGTCCGGCGGCGCCGAGATACACTGGACATAACCATATATTCCGCAGGAGCACCGGATGCCGATAGATGCGATCATCTTTGACAAAGATGGCACGCTGTTTGACTTTGCCAATACGTGGGGAGGGTTCGGGCGCGCGATGCTGTTGCGCCTGTCCGACGGGGACGAAGATCGCGCGACCGAGCTTGGCCGTGTCATCGGATATGATTTCGAGCAAGGGAAATACACCGAAGACAGCATTGTAATCGCCGCCACGGTCGAGGAAATCGCAGAAGTTCTGATTGCCCATGTCGTTGGCGTGACCTTGCAAGAGATCATCGATTTGATGAACTCCGAAGCCGCCTCGGCCCCGCAGGTGCCTGCCGTGCCATTGGTTCCTTTCCTGGAAGGTCTGCAAAACTCCGGAATCAAGCTGGGCGTTGCGACGAATGACAGTGAACATCCTGCTTTGCAGCATCTCGAATCTGTCGGGATAAGGGGGCATTTCGATTTCGTCGCCGGGTATGACAGCGGTCACGGGTTCAAGCCGGGACCGGGCCAGTTGCTGGCCTTTGCCGCCCATATCGGGGTCGAGCCGTCTCGTATCGCGATGGTGGGGGACAGTCTTCATGACTTGCAGGCCGGGCGTGCGGCGGGGATGACCACGATCGGTGTTTTGACCGGTTTGGCCGAGGCGGATGCATTGGCTCCGTGGGCGGATGTGATTTTGCCGGATATCGGACATATTCCCGAATGGTTGGCCAAAATTTGATTTTCAAATCCGGGATTCGACAAAACGGAATGAAAAACCGACATATTCTGTCGCAGACGGAGCGGCCATAGGCGTCTCTTCGGGGCTTGCTTGACGAAAGCAAGAACAGGAGGCACTGATGGCCGAGACCAAATCACGCAAGCGCCGCGGAGGAGGGCGCGCAGGGGCGGCTGCGCGCAGGGGCAGTGCAGCGATTGACCAGATGCCCTGGGATCCGCCGGTCAATATCGATCGACCCACAGAACCTTTGGATCAGGCCGGCATCGAAGCGATCCATGAAGGGGCGATGCGCATCCTCGAAGAGATCGGGATCGAGTTTTACAACGAAGAGGCAATAGGCCTCCTGCGCGAAGCCGGTTGCACCATCGACGGCGACAATGTCCGCATGGGGCGGGACTTTGTCATGGAGATGATCGCCAAGGCTCCCAGCCGGTTTTCGATCACCCCACGCAATCCGGATCGCAAGATCGAAATCGGCGGGAAGAACATCCTGTTCGGCAACGTCTCTTCCCCGCCGAATTACTGGGACATGGAGATCGGGAAAAAAGTACCGGGCAATCGCGAGATGTGCCGGAACCTTCTGAAGCTGACGCAATACTTCAACTGCATCCATTTCGCCGGCGGATACCCGGTCGAGCCGGTCGATATCCACGCCAGCGTGCGCCATCTGGACGTGCTGTACGACAAGCTGACCCTGACCGACAAGGCGATGCACGCCTATTCGCTGGGCAAGGAACGCGTCGAAGATGTCATGGAAATGGTGCGCATCGCAGGCGGTTTGAGCCACGAGGAGTTCGAAGCCGCTCCGCGGATGTACACCAATATCAACTCGACCTCGCCGCTGAAACACGATCACCCGATGATCGACGGGTGTCTGCGCCTGGCGCGGCGCGGTCAGGCGATTGTTGTCACGCCCTTTACGCTGGCGGGTGCGATGGCCCCCGTAACC
The DNA here is from genome assembly GCF_056540885.1 of Ruegeria sp. AL12. NCBI lineage: Bacteria > Pseudomonadati > Pseudomonadota > Alphaproteobacteria > Rhodobacterales > Roseobacteraceae > Ruegeria > Ruegeria sp. AL12. Next base: position 367,980 of record NZ_JBQFXN010000001.1, read on the forward strand.
ATGGCGGGTGCGGTGGCGCAATCCTTGGCCGAGGCGCTGTGTGCCATTGCGCTGTTCCAATACTTGCGCCCCGGTATTCCCTGTGTGATCGGTACATTCACGTCGAATGTGGATATGAAATCCGGCGCGCCGGCCTTTGGAACACCGGAATACATGCGTTCGACCCAGATGACCGGCCAGATGGCGCGGTTCTATGGTTTGCCCATGCGGTCTTCGGGTGTTTGTGCGGCAAATGTGCCGGACGGGCAGTCGGTGTGGGAGACTTCGAACTCGCTTTGGGCCGCCGTGCAATCGGGCACCAATATGGTCTACCACGCAGCCGGTTGGCTTGAGGGCGGCCTGATCGCCAGCCCGGAAAAGTTCATCATGGACTGCGAAATCCTACAGCAAATTCAACGCTATATGAACCCAGAGTTGACCGCCACAGGGCCGGACGAGATTGCACTGGATGCGATCCGGGCAGTCGGCAATGACGGTCATTTCTTTGGTATTCAGCATACGCAGGATCGCTATACCACGGCCTTCTATCAACCCTTCCTGAGTGATTGGAAAAACTATGAAGGATGGGAGGCCGCCGGCGGTATCTGGACGGCAGAACGCGCGCATCACATGTTCAAGGAGATCATCTCGAGCTTTGAAGCCCCCCCGATCGATGAAGGCATTCGCGAGGAACTGGCCACCTTTGTCGAACGCCGCAAAGCGGAAGGCGGCGCGCCCACGGATTTCTGACCGGACAGGTGGTATCGCGCTGATACTCGGTTGAATTCGCTACAACTCAGGGTGGATTTTGGCTATTTGTTAAGGTTTTTCCGGCCACAGTGCACAGGACACCAAACTGGGGCATCTGATGCATGGTCTGATCAATCGGGCGATACAGTCCTTTGTCTGTGCGACCTACGGGCGATCCTGCTGGTTGCGCGTGACCGACGCCGCGCGGCTGGGGTTTGTCGAGTTTGAAGCCATGCTCGTCTATGACGATGACATGACGTCCAAGGTAATGGAGGCGCTGAGCGCCGACCTCGATCGGCCGCAAGCCGAAGTCTTTGAGGACCTGGGAACGTATCTCGTGTCTCATCCGAATATGGAAGGGCTGCGCCGCCTTCTCAGGTTCGGCGGCGTCAGCTACGTGGAATTTCTTCACTCGCTCGACGATCTGGCGGACCGCGTGCGGCTGGCCGTGTCTGATTTGACCCTGCCGGCCTTGGAACTGAGAGAGCTGTCAGCCACGGAATTTCAGCTGAGTTGCTCTCCGGGCCTGCCAGGGTATTCCAATGTCATGGTCGGGGTCCTGCGCGCAATGGCGGATGACTATGGTGCGCTGGTGATGCTGTCACACGAGGGGCAGCAGCAAGGCAGTGATGTAATTTCCATCATGTTGGTTGAAAGCGCCTTTGCTGAGGGGCGGCATTTTGATCTGGGGGCTCGGAACGGATGACAGATACCCAAGAACTGGCAGGACTGCTGGAAACGCTTTGCCCGATGTTCCTGTTGGTGGACCAAAACGGGCATATTCAGCAAGCAGGTCCGACCCTGCAAAAGTTGCGACCTGAACTGCCGCTGGTGGGGCAGGGATTTCTGGATGTGTTTGAACTGATCCGCCCCAGAACGATCACCACCATTCCCGCCCTGATGTCAATGGCGGGGGCGAAGCTGCATCTGAGGTTTCATGATGAACCGCGCACAACCCTCAAAGGCTTGGTCGCTCCTTTGCCGCATTCCGGTGGCGCGGTCATCAATCTGTCATTTGGCATCTCGATTTTGGATGCGGTACGGGACTATGCGCTGACAAGTGCTGATTTCTCGGGCACGGATCTGGCGATTGAGCTGCTGTATCTGGTCGAAGCCAAATCCGCCGCGATGGAGGCATCCCGCTCTCTCAACCTTCGGCTACAGGGTGCGATGCTTGCAGCCGAAGAGCAGGCCTTTACCGACACATTGACCGGACTGAAGAACCGCAGGGCGATGGATCACTTGCTCGAGCATTTGATTTCGGGAAATTCAACTTTCGCGCTCATGCATCTGGATCTGGACTTTTTCAAAGCCGTGAATGACAAGCTGGGTCATGCGGCGGGTGATTTCGTCTTGCAGCAGGCCGCCCGCATCATGCAGCAAGAAACACGAAGCAACGACACCGTGGCCCGGGTCGGCGGGGATGAATTCGTCATTATTTTCAAAGATCTGACTCGGGAAGATACTCTGGCCTGCATTGCCGGTCGTCTGATATCAAGGTTGAATGAGCCGATGACCTTTCAGAATCAGAGTTGTTCGATCTCGGCCAGTATTGGCACCGCCTTGTCCACGCAGTTCCACTGCCCCAACGCCGCCGACATTCTTCACGCAGCAGACTTGGCCCTTTATCAGGCCAAGCGCGACGGCCGGTCTTGCCATCGCATGTATTCAGCGTTGAGCAAGGCGCAAACCTGAATTCGTTCAGAAAACACGATGGGCACGTATCGGGGCTTCAGGCTGAATCGAATGCCGCATTTATCTTTTTGGCAATCTGTTGCCGGATCGGAGGCAACTCTCCCACCACCGGCAGGACCACGCCTGAAAACCCCGCGCGATCCAGCTCTTGCGGGACGTCTTCCTGCACATGCCCTCCGGCACAGGCAAAGAACGGAAGGCACAGCGCCTGACCTTCGGTACCGTTTGCAACGTCAGATATGGAAGGTGGCTCTTCGACGAAACCGACGCGAACGGACTTGAACGCAATCAGTTCCGCAAGCTGTTTCGCAAACTGCAACGCCACGGTCGACGGGTTCCGGCTGCGCCCGGAACCATGCGCGGCAATGACCAGATCGGTGGACAGAGCGGCCCAGTGTTTGTCGGACAATTCCGATCGCAGGGCTTCTGCGGTCAGGTCCGGCAGGTCCGGGTCAATTCCAAGCGGGTCCAAGATCTGCGCCGGATGATCCCCAAGCCGTTTGGGTAGCGCGCTGGTGACAAACCACCCTTTTGCCATGAAAAGTGGATAGATGACCGCGTTTGCGGGCGCGCGGTCCAGCTTCGCCTCCAACGCACCCGGCGCTGCCAGGGTGGCCGAATCCACCGCTACATGCCCGGTAAGCGCGTTGACCTTGGCGGCGAATGCCGCAAGTGCAGCTTCGGCCGGTTCCGGGTCTGACGGTTGGCCATGAGCGACAATTATGGCATGTGACATTCGGATCTCCTGCTGCGTTGCGCGATAGGTGTTTCACATCAAACTGAAGTCAACACCTCAGTTAGCCCAGAAGTGTCAGCCATAGCCACACGGTCAGAATGGACGAGGCTGTTCCGATAAGGACCGCCGACGCTGCGACCCGTTTTGCGCGACCATACATGTTGGCGAAGATATAGGCGTTGAAACCCGGAGCCATGGCCGCATTCAAAACCCCCGACCGAAACAGATCCTGCGGCAGGCCCGTGGATTTGCCGAACACCCACACCAGGCTGGGATGCAGCATCAAAGAGATACAGCAGACATAAGCAATGGTGCGCAGGTCGCCCTCGGGCTTGTATTTGACCAGCACACCGCCCAAGGCAAACAACGCTCCGGGCAGGGCAGCACGGGTGATCAACCCCAGCGCTTCGTCGACCACGGCGGGGATCGCCTGGCCGGACAGGTTGACCAGAAACCCAAGGGCGATACCAAGGATCAACGCGTTCTTGAACATTGCGGACAAAACAGACCGTGCCATGCGCACGCCACCGTGACCGCGATTTCGCACGACCTCCATCACCGTGATCCCGACGCCGTAACAAAACGGAGAATGGAAGGCGATGATCGCGTAGTTGCCGGTCAGGTTCTCGGGCCCATATGCGCGTTCGGTTATCGGCAAACCCAACAGGACAGAGTTTGAGAACAGGCAACAAAACCCGATGGCAACGCAATCTTCCCAATCGCGCCCGAAAATGATGCGTGCGCCGAACAGGCCTGCTGTGAAACACAGGGCGGCAGCGGAATAGAAACTGGCCAAAAGCCGGGGGTCGAAACTGGCGCTGAGGTCCAGATGCGCGATGGCCAGGAACAAAAGGCAGGGAATCGCAAAGCCTTGGGTGAACTTCATCAGCCCATCGACATGCGTTTCTTTGAAGTATCCCGTGCGGGTTGCCGTATACCCGGCCCCGATCACAAGGAAAACCGGAAGAATGACGTCGATCAGGCTTTGCAGCATGTGGCCCCCGTGCGACGGGCCTGCTGCGATATCATGCGGGCGACGGGCAGCGGCCTACTGCGACTGATGGATCACCATCCCGTCGAAGGCGGGGGTGATGTGGTCGGGGGTTTCCGCATCGACGGTCGCATAGTCGAGATCGATATGCATGTTGGTCAGAACCGCGCGCTTCGGTTGGAGTTCTTCGATCCACCCAAGCGTCTTTTCCAGATGCGCATGTGTTGGATGAGGTGAACGGCGCAGGGCATCGATGACAAGGCAGTCCAGCCCTTTCATTTCGGGCCAGGCATCGTCGTAGATCTCGGCGACATCCGGAAGATAGGCAAGTTGCCCAATGCGGAATCCAAGGGAATCGATCGAACCGTGATTCACTTTGAAAGGACGAAACGGAATCGGGCCGCCGGGGCCGTCGATTTCAAATGGACCGTCGATGGACTTGAGCTCGAGTATCGGAGGATAAGGAGAGCCTTCCGGCTGAATGAACGCGTATCCAAACCGCCCCAACAAGGCGTTCTGGGTGTCGCCATCCGCCCAAACGGGAACGCGGGTTTTCATGTTGAACACGATCATGCGCAAATCATCGATTCCATGCACATGGTCTGCGTGCGAGTGCGTATAGACGACCCCGTCCAACCGCCCTGTACCTGTATCCAGCAACTGGCTGCGCATATCCGGCGTGGTGTCGATCAGAACCGAGGTTGTCCCATCTGGCCCGTCGCGTTCGACCAGCATCGAACAGCGGCGCCGGATGTTCTTGGGGTTCGCAGGGTCACAATCGCCCCACTGACCGCCCAGCCGCGGCACGCCGCCAGAGGACCCGCAGCCCAGAATTGTAAATCGGAAGCCGGTCATGCGGCGGCCTTGTACGATGCCGCTTTGGTAAACAGCCGGTCGAAGTTCGCCTGTGTCTGGTCAGCAAAGGCGGCATAGTCCATGCCAAAGATTTCGGCCCCCTTTTGGGCCGTGTGCACAGTATAGGACGGCTCGTTTCGTTTACCGCGATAGGGCGGCGGGGCCAGATAGGGTGCGTCAGTTTCCACCAGAATGCGGTCCACCGGAGCGTTTGCGAAGATATCGCGCAACTCCTGACTTTTGGGAAAGGCTGCGATGCCGGACATGGACAGATAAAACCCCAGCTCCAGCGCGGCCTTGGCCAATTGAGCAGACGATGAGAAGCAGTGCATCACGCAGGAATAGGGTGCGTTGCGATATTCTTCGGCCAGAATGCGGGCCATATCTTCATCAGCTGCGCGGGCGTGAATGATCAGGGGCAACCCGGTGCGCTGGGCCGCTTCGATATGGATGCGCAGTGACTGTTTCTGCACTTCGGCACTGTCGGCGGTATAGTGGTAGTCCAAGCCGGTTTCACCGATACCGACGAATTTAGGATGCCGTGTCAGGGCGACCAGATCATCGACCGAGGCCAATGGCTCGTCCGCGGCGCTCATCGGGTGTGTGCCGGCGGCATAGAAGACCGGCGCGTGGGCTTCGGCAATCGCACGGACGGCCGGTTCGTTGCGCAGTTTGGTGCAGATCGTCACCATCCGGGTCACTCCAGCCTGGGCAGCACGCGCGATGATGTCGTCCAACTGGCCTTCGAAATCCGGGAAGTCCAGATGGCAATGGCTGTCGGTAATCTGGGGGGTGTCGCTCATCTGTTCTGACCGGCAGTTTCCTGTATCTTGAACACCGTATCTAGGACCAGAGCGGCAGGGTCAAGGTTGACTGCCTGACCATGTCGCGCTCGGGCTGTGATCGTTGCGGCGACCTCGGCCCAGCGACGGGCTTGATTTGGCGATGCTGACAGACGCGCCAGTGTTTCACCCTCGTTGGGGGCGGCTTCAGGAAGCGGGGGCGTGCCCGTTGCCCCGGTCAGGGCCAGCCGTGACAGAGCGATGTCGATCAGGGTAAGCAAAAGTTCGAACCGGTCCGCCGCGCCGCGCTGTGCTGCCGCTTCGGCCAGGGCCAGCGCGCGCTGGCGGTCCATGCGGGGCAGGGTGCCCAGAATGGCGATCAGTTCGGCATAGATGTCCAGACCACCCAGATTGATCAAACGCACGGCGTCTCCGACTGAACCTGCGGCAAGCGCGGCAAGGTGTTCTGTCTGCGCGGGAATTTCGGTTTCCGTTTGTGACAGGGCGGCTTGCATGTCTTGCGCGTTCAGCGGACCGAGGCGCAGCGTGCGACAGCGTGAACGGATGGTTGGCAACAGGCGTGAGGGTTGATGCGATACCAGCAAAAGGGTGGTGCGGGCAGGCGGCTCTTCCAGCATTTTCAGCAATGCGTTGGCGGCGCTGACGTTCATTTCGTCTGCTGAATCCACGATCACGACGCGGCGGCCGCCGTCCGCAGAGGACAGGCCAAAAAATTTCCCGAGCTTGCGGATGTCATCCACGACGATCTCACTGCGCAGCCGTCCCTGATCGTTCAGCGACCGGGTTATCGCCGCCAAACCCGGTTCTGCCCCGGCCTGAATGCGATGGGCCACCGGGTGATCAGGATCGATATCGAGCGTCTCGGGCGGAGGCGGCGCGCCGAACAACCCGCCATCCTCGGCCGGCGGAGTGGTCAGCAGAAATCTTGCAATTCGCCAGGCAAGGGTCGCCTTGCCGACACCGCGTGGCCCTGTCAGCAGCCAACCGTGATGCAAACGGTCCGAGGTGTAGGCGGTCAGAAATGCCTGTTCAGCCGCGTCCTGACCAAAAAGCCGAACGGTTTCGCGCGGATGTGGTGCGCCCGGCACCTGATCCGGAGAAGGGATATCGTCGTTCATCGTCTACCGCAGTGCTGCCTGGACGATTTCTGTCACATCCTGCGCAACGCTGTCCATGTCCCTGTTGCCATCCACGATGTGAAACCTGTCGGGGAACTCATCGGCCAGCGCCAGAAAGCCGGCGCGCATCTTCTTCTGCAATTCCGGGCCAAAATCCTCGAACCGTTCTTCGGTGCCTTGTCGCCCCTTGGCGCGTGCCAGGCCCGTTTCAGGGTCCATATCGATCAGCAGCGTCATGTCCGGTTCGCGCCCGATCATCAGGCTGTGCAACTGATCCACCAGATTTCGCAGGTCACCCCGGGACAAGCCCTGATACATACGTGTGCTGTCAGCAAAGCGGTCGCAGATCACCACCTTCCCTGCCGCCAGCGCGGGCTCGATTGTACGCTCCAGATGGTCGCGGCGGGCTGCTGTGAACAGCAGGATCTCGGTCTCGGCCGACCAGCGATCCGGGTCGCCCTCCAAAACCAGGCTGCGAATTTCCTCGGCCCCCGCAGAACCGCCGGGTTCGCGCGTCAGTACCACCTCGTGACCCTGCGCGCGCAGATGTTCCACCAGCATCCGCGCCTGTGTTGACTTTCCTGAACCGTCAATACCTTCGAAGGTCAGAAATAACCCCGCTTTCGTCACATCGACTCCAGCGGGTTGTTGATCACGTCCTTCAATACGATACCGCCGACGGTCAGCATACGCACCACAAACCCGCCAATCGCAACATCTTCGGCTGCCACAAGCGGGCGCCGGATTTCCGGCAACCCTTCGGGCTTGATCACCAGTTCGGCCAGTTGCTGACCTTTTTTGACGGGCGCGTTGATCGGGCCCTCATAGACCACTTCGGCCTCGACATTCTGAGTGCCCAGAACCGGGAACAGCACATTCAGATCACCTTCGGGAACAAGCCCCACGGTCTTTTTCTCGCCCATCCACAGTTTGCCTTCGGCTATCGGCGTTTCCGCGGTGGCAACTGTCCTCTCGACAAAATTTCGAAACGACCAGTTAACCACGGCCTCAGCCTCCTCTGCCCGTTGGCCGGTGCTGTCGAGACCCGTCAGCACAAAGATCACACGCCTGTCGCCTTGTTTGGCGGACCCGACAAGGCCATAGCCCGCTTCTTGTGTATGGCCGGTTTTCAGGCCATCTGCGCCGATATCCAGCCGCAGCAGCGGGTTGCGGTTGCGGGCGTTTGACGGCGCGCGGCCATCGAATTCGAAAACTTCTTCGGCGAAAAGGGGATAGTATTCCGGAAAGTCGGTAATCAGCCGGTCTGCAAGAACGGCCAGATCATGAGCCGACATCATATGCCCGGCGGCGGGCCAGCCGTTCGAATTTGCGAAGTTCGAATTGTTCATACCCATCTGCTTGGCCCGCTGGGTCATGTATCGCGCAAATCCCGCTTCGGTTCCATCCGGGCTGAGCGCCTCGGCAATGACGACGCAGGCGTCATTGCCCGACAAAACGATAATGCCGCGCAGCAGATCTTCGACACGAACGCGATCCTGCGTATTCAGGAACATCGTCGAGCCGCCATAGCTCATCGCGTGTTCTGAAACAGGCAGGGTTTCGTCCAGCGTCAAGCGTCCGTCCCGCAATGCTTCGAACGCAACATAAAGCGTCATGAGCTTGGACATCGACGCAGGCGGCAACGGTTGGTCGGCTTCTTTCGACAGCAGCACGGTACCGGTGGTTTGGTCGATCACGTAAGCCGCGCGGGCGGATGTATCAAAAGCCTGGGCTGGTATCGCCAGAACGGCAAGCCCAAGAGCCAGAACAGATGTTCGTATTGAGGACAGCATGTTACGCCTCCCTGAATTAGTCGGTTACCGTGAACGCATCTTTGAAGCCAAGGTCTTTCACGTCCTTTTGAAAGGCTTTGCGCTCGGCCCGGGTTGTGGCGGGGCCGACCAGCACGCGCCAGACTGTACTATTCGCTGTTTTCAGTTCCCGAACAACTGTGGGCAATCCGTTGCGACGCACCTTTTGGGCTGCTGACTTGGCGTTTGCCTCAACGCTGAAGGTTCCAATCTGAACATACGGTTTGCTCAAAGATGTCGCCGACGTTGTGGCTGCTGCAACAGGAGTGGCGTCTGACGCATCAATAGCTGCTGCGGCCCCCTCTACCGGGTCCAGCGGTGTTTCGGTGATCGCGGCGGGGTCTTTCTTTTGCCACCATTTCCGCTTGGCAGGTTGCTCGGCAGGGGGCGTGACCGGTGCATCCGACAAAGAGGGCGACGCCACGGCCGCAGCGGCTTCGGCGGCTACGTCTGCGCTTTCGGTTGCTGTGTCTGCCGCGGCCACGGCCGTTCCCGCAGCCGCAGCGGCGGGGGCTTTCTTCTGCCACCATTTCCGCTTGGCAGGTTTTTCCGCAGGTGCTTCGACCTGATCGTCGGTTGATGTGGCAGTCTCGGCATCTTCGCTGGCGGGCTCGATGTCTTCAGCCGTTTCATCGGATGAACTGGCCGCACCGGCTGCAACCGCAGTCGTACCAGCCGCGGCGGCGGCTGGTTCCTTTTTCTGCCACCACTTCCGTTTGACCGGTTTTTCCGGCTCTGCGGACGCTTGCGTGTCGGAAGCTCCATCAGCAACCGCGGCCGTGGTTTCGGCGGCTGATTCTTCTGCTTCTGGCGCATCCTCCGACGACGGTTCTTCCAGCTTCTCCCGGCGCAGTGCGACGACACTGACTTTTGTCGGCGCACCCGCGAGCATTCCCAGCTCTTTCGCGGCAGCGGACGAGACCTGAAGCGCAGGCCCGGGCAAGTTGCGCTCGCGCCGGAACAGGGCGCCGGTCACCGATTTGTTGTTGGACGTGTTTTTGATCACGACACGCTCAGGTTGGGACGCATCCGGGTGCGCAACCCATATCCCGCCAAGAGAAGGCCGGCCATCCCAAAGCCCTGCTTCGGTTGTCTGAAAAACCTCAGGGGCCTCGACATCACGCTGAGAGCCGGAAGTCACCTCGGGCAGGAGTTCTGTTTTTCCCGAATTGTCTTCCGGTTTTTCAGTCGATTCAGAAGTTGACAAAACTTCTTCGCATCCGGCCAGTATCGTCAAAGTCAACGCCAGATACGCCAGCCGTTTAGGCCCCGGGCGTGTCTCGATCGCTCGCTTCATCTGCTTTTCCCTTGCCTGAAGGGGTTTCGTTTTCCGAACCCCACTGCCGATCTGCTGGTTCTGTTTGCCAGCCTGTTGCGGTCTTTCGTACGGATCATAACGTGGCTGAAGTGTCATGGAAAGACCGCTGCACAGGCTTCGGCAAGATTTCCCGATTTCGACTTGCCTCTGCGCGAACTTCGCCTTAGACCCTGCTTTCGACGGGGAGGTGGCAGAGTGGTCGAATGCGGCGGTCTTGAAAACCGTTGGGCGTGAGAGCGTCCCCAGGGTTCGAATCCCTGTCTCCCCGCCACTCATACCCGTCTCATTTCAGTTGTGTTTTCTGATCCGGAATTGAGCCGAAATTCCAGCGATTTGACGCATGCGCTATCCATCAGAGGCGAAGCAGACCGTACCCTCGGTGCACGAGACAGGCCCCGGGCTCAGCGTCGCGTTTTGGGAGGGTCGCTTTGGGTGGGACTTGTTGACAGCCTGATCATTCCGTCCGGTGCAAGCCATGGATGTGTTTGCCTGACTGCCGGAGAGTTGATCGATTGTTTCACGCCCGGGCGGGACAACTTTCTGTAGGGCGTTTGCCACACGCTCCTGCACCTTTAGCGGGGAACGTCCTGACGGCTTGAGGCAGGGTATTCTGTTTTCGTTGCAACGGGCAGGGCGGGGGCCATATCATTGCGCCAGAAGTTGGATCGACCAATGGTGACGCCGCAGCTCAGGTCAGGAATTGCGTATCTCGCGGGCCGATCCGATGCCAAGGATCAAGTCGGCACATCGTTCACCCAGCATCATGGCAGGCGCGTTTGTGTTGCCGGCGTTGATGTCCGGCACGGCGGACATGTCGCACACCCGCAAGCTCTCGATCCCGCGCACGCGCATTCTGGCGTCCAACACGGCCATTCCGTCGCCGTCCCGGCCCATTTTCGCGGTGCCCGCCGGGTGATAGTTGGTTTTCACGAACCGCTTGCAATGTGCTCGCAGCGTCTGATCGTCATCCGCTGTTGGAATGACGATTTCGCGGATCCTTCGCGCAAGCGGGCCGGACGTGAATGCCCGGCGAAAAAACCGCTGCCCCCGGATCATCTCCTGCATGTCGTCTTCATGCTTCAGAAGGTTGGGCGAGACCACCGGCATGGCGTGAGGATCGGCCGAGCGAAGCCGAACCTCTCCGCGTGATTTCGGTTTGACCACCACGGTCGTAACGGTCAGGCCAAAGTCATCCTGCACCTCGTCCAGCGCGTCGCGATCCAGATAGACGATGGGCACGCAAAAGGCCTGAATGGTCGGTTCTCCGTCGGGATTTGACGGATTGACAAAGGCGCCGGCTTCGACCCCCGCGGAAGTCACCGGGCCGCTGCCGAACAGTTTGAACTGGATGCCGTTGCGCAGCATCCGCCAGCCTTCACCTTGTTTGAAATATCCGTAAGGACCATTGGCAAAGGCGGTGATGGGAACTTCGGGGTGGTCGATCAGGTTCTGTCCGACCCCGGGCAATGGGCAGATGACGGGAATACCGTGTTCTGCAAGTTGTGCATCCGGTCCGATACCTGACAGCATTAGGATTTTCGGCGTGACCAGAGCGCCCGCAGCAAGGACAACCTCACCATCGCACCGGACGGTGTTTGCTCCGCGTTTGTCCCGGTACTGCACCCCGACGGCCCTGTCGTTCTCAATGATGACTTTGCTGACCGTTGCGCCAAGCCGGATGGTCAAGTTCGGGTTCATCTCTAGAGGGGCGAGGAAAGCATAGGCCGACGAGCTGCGCTTTCCAGCGCGATTGGTGAACTGATAGAACCCGACACCACGCTGCGTTGCGCCGTTGAAGTCCGTGTTGAATGGTTCGCCAAGGGCCTGAACCGACTGGACGAACCAACGGGACATGTCATCGATATGCCCCGGATCCGAAACCTGCACCGGACCGTCGCTGCCATGCAGGTCATTGTGAAGCCTGTTATTGTCTTCCATCCTGCGGAAATAGGGCAGTACATCGTCCCATCCCCAGCCGACCCCGTCATTGGTCTGTCGTAGCAGGTCGTCCCACGCGTCATAATCAGAAGGGCGACCACGCATATAGACCTGCGCATTAACGGAAGACCCGCCGCCCAACACATTGGCCTGCGGAATGTCATGCACACGACCGTCCAGATGGTCTTGCGGTTCAGTTTTGTGATAGGTCATGAACTTTGACCCGTTGATCATCTTGAAGATGCCCGGCGGCATGTCCAGCAACGGATGGCGGTGCGCATGACCGGCCTCTAACACCAAAACCCTGCACTTGCCTTGGTTTACCAGTCGCGCTGCAGCTGCGGCGCCGGCAGAGCCGCCGCCGATGACGATGTGATCGAAGGTTTCCGTCATGATTTCGTCTTCAGGTCCGGCGTTTGGGTTCGCTGATCGAGTCGCGCTCGACCAATTCGCATTCAAGCTTCACGAGAGGGTGCCGCTGACCATCCAACGGTCCGTGGAACAGTTGTTCGACGACCCAGCGTCCCATCGCCCGAGTAGGAAGGATCATCGAGGTCAGGGGCGGCGACAGGTGTCGCGCGGTTTCGTCATCGTCAAATCCGATGACCGAGATGTCCTCGGGGATGGACAGGCCAAGTTCCTTGAGCGCTTCATAGCAGCCGATCGCCATGCGGTCATTTTGGCAGAAAATGGCGGTTGGCGGAGAGTGCAGGTCCATCAATTCACGCGTGGCAGCATAGCCTGCGCTGGGCAGCCAGTTGCCCTCGATGACCAAGTCCTCGTCAAATGGAATGTCGGCAGAAGCCAAAGCGTTTCTATATCCGGTCGTTCGTCCTGCGGCGCATTCCATGAACGGCTCGCCGGTGATGGTGGCGATTCGCTTGTGCCCAGCCTTGATCAGGGCGTTGGTCGCCGTATGTCCAGCAGCGACTTCGCCGGGGATCACCGCAGGAAAAGAGAGGTCGTCACAAAAACAGTTCAGCAGCAGAACCGGGGTAGCGGTCTGCCTGAGGATTTCCGGAACAACCACCCGCCGGGTGAAAACGGTTGCGTAAATGATGCCCGCAACCTGTTGGTCGAGGAAATAACTAAGCGTTCTGGGCTCGACCTCGGGGTCGTTTTGGGTTTCTGCCAGCAATACAAGATTTCCGGTGTCCCGAACGGCCTGTTTCACGCCGTTGAACGCGTTTACCATTTCGGGGCTCGACGCCAGATCATCCACGACAAAAGCGATGGTTCCGTCCAACGCCGCTGGCCGGCGCGCGCTGTCCTGGGGTTTCCTGAGTTGAGAGGGCATGGCGTATCCAAGCGTGTTGGCGGCGTCCAGGACTCGTTGCTTGGTGTCCTCGGAGATTTTGACGGAATCGTTTTTGTTGAGGACCAGCGATACTGTCGTCTGCGAGCATCCGGCGACGCGTGCAATGTCGTGCATCGTTACGCGCTGCCGGCCCGCGACTCGTCCCACACCCCTGTGCTGCCCGGCTTTGTTCGCTTGATTGTTCATCGCTCAACCTTTTTGTTCGCATCCTTTTTATCGACTATGCAGAAGGTGCGCAACTAATATTAGTAACTAATAATTAATATTAGTGTTGACGAAATAATATTATTAGTGTTTTGATCGACGGTGCGGTCGCCACTGTGGCTTGGCCGAGCAAGCGCGGGAGGCGAAATTGCGATCTGTAGTGGGGGAGTTGGGTCAAGTCATTCGCCATTCGATGTTTGTCGATGGTCGCTTTGCCGACTTTGACACGGGCACGGTTGATGTCGAGAACCCTGCAAATGAAGAGATCGTTGCGCAAGTTCCAGATGGCACTGCCGCTCATGCGGATGCAGCGGTCGAGGCGGCCCGCCGCGCATTTGGCGCGTGGTCTTCGCGCCCGGCGATCGAGCGGGCGCGATTGGTTCTGAAGCTCGCCGAGGCTATCCGGGCCGACGCCAGTCGTCTGGCAGCTCTGATCACGGCCGAGCAGGGCAAGCCGATCTCGCAAGCCCGAGGTGAAGTAGATGCCGCCGTCACTTTTCTTTGCCATGCAGCTGAAGAGGCCCGGAGGATTTCGGGTGACATAGTGGCATCGGACAACAAGTCCGAGGAAATTCAGATCCGGCGTCATCCTTATGGCGTTGTCGTTGCGTTGACGGCCTGGAACTACCCATTGGCATTGGCCGCCAGGAAGGTCGGACCCGCGCTGGTCGCGGGCAACACCGTTGTTCTGTTGGGGCACGAAATCACGCCGTTGTCCGGTCTTGCGGTCGCCGAGCTTGCCGACAAGGTCGGGTTTCCGCCCGGTGTTCTGAATGTTCTGACGGGGAAGGGGCCGGTGGTGGGGCAGCGGCTGGTCGCACACCCCGATACGTCACTGATCACGATGACCGGCAGCACACGCGCCGGGAAAGAGATATTTCGCGCCGCGGCCGACCGGATCAAGGTTGTCCGGCTCGAGCTTGGCGGTAAGGCTCCGTTCATAGTGATGGAGGATGCGGATATTGATGCCGCAGTCTCGGCCGCCATTGGCGCCCGGTTTGCCAATTGCGGCCAGATTTGTACCTGCAACGAGCGGATGTATCTGCATCACGACATTGCGGATCAGTTCCTTGAAAAATTCGTGTCCGCAGCCCGCGCTTTGTCGATCGGGGATCCCATGGAAGACTGCGATCTGGGTCCCAAAGTCAGTAAAGTCGAGGTGACCAAGGTCGCTAATATCATCCAACGCAGCATCGCCGAAGGTGCCACGGTCCATCTCGAAGGTGGGCCCTTGACGGACGGTGCGCATCGCAAGGGGCACTGGATGTCCCCGACGGTTCTCGAGGTCTCCGACAACGGCAATGCCGCGATGCAAGAGGAGGTCTTTGGTCCCGTCGCGACAGCCATGCGAGTCGAGGATTTTGATCAGGCGATAAGTTTTGCGAATGACACTTCATTCGGGCTGTCTGCCTATCTCTTTACGGCATCGCACCGCCGATTGATGGAGGCCCCGAGCCGATTGAAGTTCGGCGAATTGTACCTGAACCGCTCGAATGGCGAAGCCGTGCAGGGATTTCACACCGGTTGGGGGCTGTCCGGTGTTGGGGGTGAAGACGGCGCTTATGGCTTCGATGGCTATCTGAGGAAACAGACGACTTACATGAATTGGGCATGACCTGAAAACTTGCGGTCAAAACGGAGGCGACCGCACCAATGGAGGAGGAATCACCATGAAACGCAGAACTCTTTTGATCTCGACTGTTGTCGCGGGTGCGCTCTTGGGCACTACGGCGATGGCACAGGATCTACCACCGCTTGAGCAGAAGGATCGCTACAAGGTCGGCTTTGCGCAGATGGAGTCGAACAATCCGTGGCGCATTGCTGAGACGAAATCGTTCCATGACACGGCCGAGGCCTGTGGCTGGGATCTGATCGCGACGGATGCGGCTGGATCTGCTGCCAAGCAGGTTGCGGATGTGGACAGCATGATCGCGCAAGGTATCGACGTTCTGTTCCTGCCCCCGCGGGAAGAAAAGCCGCTGATCCCGGCCGTTATGAAGGCTCGTGCCGCCGGCATTCCGACCTTTCTGGTGGATCGCTCGGTTGATCCGGCCGTTGCCAAGCCGGGCGAGCATTTCGTGGCATTCCTTGGGTCCGACTTCATTGATCAGGGCAACCGGGCCGCGCAATGGCTGATGGAGAATTTCGACGGCGACAAAGGCATCATTGTACAGTTGGAAGGCACGACAGGGTCTTCACCTGCAAATGACCGCAAAAAAGGTTTCGACGACGCGATTGCAGCGGATGACCGTTTTGAGATCGTGGCCTCTCAGACCGGTGATTTTGCACGCGACCTGGGTCGACAAGTGATGGAAACCCTGCTTCAGGCGCATCCAGACGTGAACGTGGTTTACGCCCATAATGACGAGATGGCGATCGGCGCGATTCAGGCTTTGGAACTCGCTGGCCGCAAGCCCGGCGAGGACGTGACCATCGTTTCGATCGACGGGACACGCGACGCGCTTCAGGCCATTATCGATGGCAAGATGGGGGTAACGGTGGAAAGCTCGCCCTTCTTTGGCCCATTGGCCTGTGAAGTCATGAAGAAATACGCGGCTGGCGAGACGATCCCGGAATGGGTGAAGGTCGAAGATCGCATCTTTACCAAGGACAATGCGGCCGATCACATCGACGAAGCCTATTGATTCTCCCTGGTGGGTGGTGCTGGCCTGTGGTCGGCGCCGCCTGCAAGCAATCGGAGGAAGACATCTCATGAATGCGCTCGTCTCGATGTCGGGAATTGAAAAGTCCTTTGCCGGTGTACCGGCACTCAGCCAGGCCAGCCTTGAGATCGCACCCGGCGAGGTTCATGCGCTGATCGGCCAGAACGGTGCGGGTAAATCGACGATGATCAAGGTTCTGACCGGAGTGTACGACCGGGATGTCGGTGACGTCCATCTGGCCGGTGTGCCAAGCCGCATTTCCACCCCGCGCGAAGCACAGGAATCCGGAATTGCCACGATCTATCAAGAGCTCAACCTTGTGCCTCTGCGGTCCGTGACCGAGAACATCATCATGGGGTACGAGCCCAAACGTCTCGGCTTTCTGGTCGACTGGCGCGAGGGCAACAGGCGCGCACGCGAGGTTCTTGCGCGCTTTGGCATAGATATCGACGTGACCGAGCCGCTGGGAAATTTCTCGACAGCGATCCAGCAGTTGGTTGCGATTGCGCGGGCCGTTTCGCTGGACGCGAAACTGGTCATCATGGACGAACCTACGTCGTCACTGGATGCCAGCGAAGTCGAAGTTCTGTTCGGTGTGGTACGCGAGTTAAAGAAACAGGGCGTTTCCGTCCTGTATGTCTCGCATTTCCTCGATGAGCTGTTCCAGATCTGCGATCGGGTCACTACGATGCGAGACGGGCGCACCGTCAGCACGCGCAACGTCCGGGACACGACCAAACTGGAAATGATCGCGGACATGCTGGGCCGCAACAAGGACGAGATTGCGGCAGACGGGCTGACGGATTTCGCCGGCGCAAAGGCCAAGAAAGGCGATATCGTCTTGCGGGCCGACTCTGTTTCGACAGGCCCGCGGCTGACGCATTTTGACCTCACGCTCCACCGCGGAGAAATCGTTGGGCTGGGCGGGCTTCTGGGCTCGGGTCGGACCGAGGCGGCGCGCGCTTTGTTCGGTGTAGACGGGGCACGCAGCGGCGCAATCGAGCTGCACGGTGCGGTCGGGCAACCGTCCGGTCCGGGTGACGCAATCGCAAACGGGGTTGGCTTTCTGACCGAAGATCGCAAGGCCGAAGGGATCATTCCAGACATGTCCGTGCGCGAGAACATGACGCTGGCCCTGCTGCCGAAACTGGCCAGCCGTGGTCAGATCGACTTTGCCCGCGAGCGCGAGATCGTTCAGGCGTTCATCGACGATCTGGGCATCAAGGCAGCGCATATGGACCAGCCCATTCGCGAGTTGTCCGGCGGCAACCAGCAAAAGGTGCTGCTTGCCCGCTGGCTGGCGACACAGCCCGACATCCTGATACTGGACGAGCCGACCCGAGGCGTGGATGTCGGCGCCAAGCGAGAGATCCAGTCGTTCATTCGGTCTTATGTCGAAAAGGGGTTCGGCGTTGTCCTCATCAGTTCGGAGTTCGAAGAACTGGTGGAAGGCGCCGACCGCATCGTTGTCATGCATGAGGGGCGCTCGGTCAAGGAACTGACAAACCCCGGGATTACCGAGAACATACTGGTGCGCGCGCTTGCGCATCATGAAGAAGGAACTGGTTCATGGACCGCGCAATGAAGTTGCCGCAACGGGTCGCATCGATGCCCTTCCGCTTTCACGGCGGCATCGCCGCGTTGGTCGCCCTGCTGGTGTTCAACGCGTATTTCACCCCCAATTTCCTGCAACTGCAAACTTTGTTCGTAAATATCAGCCAGGTTGCCACGATCGCCATCGTGGCCATGGGTATGACGTTGGTCATCGCCACGGGTGGAATTGATCTGTCGGTTGGCGCGGTCATGGCTCTGGCGGGGGCGCTGGCCCCGCTGATATTTCTGTCGGATCTGGGGACCGCGAATCCAATGCTCGGCGTCACTTTGGCCATTATCCTGCCGCTGTTCATCGCAGGGTTATGCGGGGTATTCAACGGAGTGATGGTTGCCATATTGAACGTTCAGCCCATTGTGGCAACGCTCATTCTCTTCATCTCTGGTCGCGGTATTGCCCAGGTTTTGACGAACGGGAACCTACAGACATTTTCAAACCCTTCATTCAGTTATCTTGGAACCGGAAAAGTGCTTGGCTTGCCGTTTCAAGGCTGGCTGGCGCTGGCCATT
Source organism: Ruegeria sp. AL12 (assembly GCF_056540885.1). NCBI lineage: Bacteria > Pseudomonadati > Pseudomonadota > Alphaproteobacteria > Rhodobacterales > Roseobacteraceae > Ruegeria > Ruegeria sp. AL12. Next base: position 386,280 of record NZ_JBQFXN010000001.1, read on the forward strand.
GCCTGTGTGCTGTTCTGGGTGATCACCAGAACCACATGGGGCCGTTACCTGCTGGCGATAGGCGGCAATGAACGCGCGGCTTACCTGTCGGGTGGTCCCGTCCGGCGGGTCAAGATCGGGGCCTATGTCATCTGCGCGGTGCTTGCGGGCCTGGCGGGTCTGATCGTGGTTGCGATCAACTCGGCCTCGGATGCTGCGCGCAACGGCAATCTGATGGAACTTGATGCCATCGCGGCCGCGGTTGTCGGCGGGGCTCTTTTACAAGGCGGGCGGGCGCCGATCTTTGGTGCCATACTGGGAGCCGTGATCATCCAGTTAGTCAAATATACATTGCTGGCCAACGGGGTAGAGGACGAAGTTGCACTGATCGCCAAAGCTGTCATCATTATCCTGGCCGTTTGGGTCCAGCAGTTCCGGAGGGCTTGATCGATGTTGGATGAAACGGCTTTTGACCTGCGAAAGTACATTCGGCGCAATTCTGCCTCGGTGACAGTGTGGATCGCACTGCTGGCTTTGATCCTGTTTGGGTTGATGCGCTATGACAACTTTGGCAGCGCCTACAACTTCTCGTCTTTCCTGAATTACAACGCGATGTTCATCGCGATTGCGCTGGGCATGTGTTTTGTGATCATGACCGGCGGAATTGATCTGTCGGTTGGATCCGTGGCGGCCTTTACCTCGGTTGTTGCGGCCTATCTCAGCCCATACGGGATTCAGGTTGCGCTGCCGGGGGCCGTGCTTGCCGGGGTGGGCTTCGGAGCGATTAACGCCTTTTGCATCATCATCCTTCGGATTCCGCCCTTCATCGCCACATTGGCGACCATGCTGGCCGCCAAAGGCGGCGCATTGGTGATTTCGGGCGCCCAGACAATTTCGGTTGATTGGGGGTCAAATTTCACCAAGCTTGGCATGGGGCAGGCGTTCGGCCTGTTTCCATGGGCAATCGTCATCGTGGCCGGACTGACGCTGGCACTTTGGCTGGTGCTGGAAAGAACAACCATCGGGCGGACCGTGTTGGCGATCGGGGGCAGCGAGGATGCCTCGAACCTCATGGGCCTGAAGGTCAATCGCGCCAAGGCTTTTGTCTACCTGCTGTCGGGGGGCTGTGCGGGGCTGGCCGGAGTCTTTCTGGCCTCGGGCTTTGGAGCCGGACAACCCCTTGAGGGCATAGGATGGGAATTGTCGGCCATCGCGTCCGTCGTTGTGGGCGGCACCTTGTTGACAGGTGGGATGGGGTCGATCCCTGCGACCGTGGCCGGAGCGCTTTTGCTGGGTCTGGTGTTCAACGTTCTGAACTTTGAAAACGGTCAGGGGACCATCAGTTTCAGTGCCTATTGGCAGATGGTCATACGTGGAGGCTTTCTTTTTGCGGTCATCCTTTTACAGTCTCGGGTTATTGCCAGGCAGCAGAAGGTCTTGGGTTCGTGAATCGCATAGAAAGTGTTTCAGCGCGGCTGTTCAACGTCCCGCTCGCCGAAGTCCTGGTCGATGCCAAACATGGGGATCACACGTTCTTTCAATTGATCACCGTCACCATTCAAACGACGGATGGGGTCGGGGGGGTTGGGTATACCTATACGGGCGGCAAGGGCGGTCATGCCATTCTGGCGATGATCCAGCATGACCTAGCGCCGTTCCTGGTTGGGCAAGACGTCGAACAGATCGAAAGCCTGTACGATGCCATGCAATGGCATGTGCACTACGTTGCACGGGGCGGGATCGCCTCGTTCGCCATCTCGGCCGTGGATATTGCCCTTTGGGACATTCGTGGCAGAACGCAGAATGCACCACTGTGGCAAATGGCTGGTGGAGCGTCCAAACGGTGCAAGGCCTACGCCGGCGGGATCGACCTGAATTTCTCGTTGGAGAAACTGCTGCGGCAGACCGAAGGCTACCTTGCGCGTGGGTTCAACGCGGTCAAGATCAAGGTTGGGCAACCGGATCTGGCCGACGATCTTGCACGTGCCCGGGCAGTGCGCGAGATGCTGGGGCCGGACCGGTTCTTCATGGTCGATGCGAATTACTCCATGAGCGTCGAGCAGGCCATCGAGGCCGCCCGAGGGTTCGCCGACTGCGATATCCTGTGGTTCGAGGAGCCGACAATTCCAGACGACTATAAAGGCTATGGCCGAATTGCCGAAGCCACGGGCGTTCCCCTTGCCATGGGTGAAAACCTGCACACGATTCACGAATTCGAGTACGCCTTCGAAGACGCAAAGCTGAGTTTCATCCAGCCCGATGCCTCAAACTGTGGCGGGATCACTGGCTGGCTGCGCGTGGCCGCGCTGAGTGCCCAGCACGGCATTCCGGTTTGTAGCCATGGTATGCAGGAGCTGCACGTCAGCCTTGTTTCGGCGCAACCCAATGCGGGTTGGCTGGAAGTACACTCATTCCCGATAGACCAGTACACGACCCGTCCGCTTGTCGTGGAAGACTGCCTGGCCGTGGCCCCGGATACGCCGGGGACCGGAGTGGAATTCGACTGGGACAAACTGAATGCGGAACACAGGGAGATGCATACATGACGACCCAGACGATCTCTGCGGCGTATTATCGGGGCAATAAGAGCTTTGCCGTAGAACAGGCCGCGGCGACAGCTCCGGGCCCCGGCGAGGTCTCCATTCGCGTTGCCTATTGCGGGATTTGCGGGACGGATATGCACGTCTACCACGGCAACATGGATGCCCGCGTCGGCCTGAACCGTGTGATTGGGCATGAGATGTCAGGTGTCGTCGAAGCGGTGGGCGAGGGCGTCGATACGGTCGAACCCGGCCGGAAGGTCGTTGTCCGACCGCTTGATCACTGCGGAGAATGCCCAGCTTGCAAGCGGGGGCATCAGCATATCTGTCAGAATCTCAAGTTTCTCGGCCTCGACACCGATGGCGCGATGCAAGAGATCTGGACTGTTCCGGCCCACACGTTGCACGTTCTGCCGGATGACTTGCGCATGGATCACGCGGCGCTGATCGAGCCGGTCGCCGTTGCCTGCCACGATGTGCGGCTATCCGGCCTGCAACCTGGCGAGGACGTTGTCGTCATCGGCGGCGGCCCGATCGGCATACTGGTTGCCATGGTCGCGCGGGACGCGGGTGGCAATGTCGTGATCTCCGAAGTGAATCCGAACCGTCTGGCGATTGCTGAAAAGCTTGGTTTTGACACGATCAACCCAATCGAAACCGATCTGGTGACGACGATCAACGCGCGCACGGGCGACAAAGGGGCGGATGTGGTTTTCGAGGTATCGGGAACGCAGCCCGGTGTTGATGCGATGACCGCCGTTGCCGCGACGCGGGCCCGGATCGTGATGGTCGCGATCCATGCCCAAAAGCCCCAGATCGACCTGTTCCAATTCTTCTGGCGAGAGCTGCAACTGATCGGTGCTCGGGTCTATGAGCCGGAGGATTACGAGAAAGCCATCGCAGTTGTCGCTTCGGGCGGAGTGGACGCGGACGTTGTGATTACCGACGTCAGTCCTCTGTCAGACATTCAGGCTGCGTTCGAAGCACTGGATCGCAGCCCAACCGCAATGAAAAGCCTGATCGAAGTAGGACCGCGTTCATGAGTGTTTTGCAAAGTTTCGACCTGACGGGAAAGACTGCGCTTGTGACCGGGTGCAAACGCGGCATCGGGCGCGGCATGGCCGAGGCATTGGCATCGGCCGGAGCTGATATCATCGGAGTGTCGGCCTCGCTCGAGCTGTCCGGGTCTGATGTCGAAAAAGCCGTGACGGCGATGGGACGCAATTTCCGGGCTTACCAATGCGACTTCTCGGATCGCGCTGCGCTGCATACGTTTATTGATCAGTTGAGGGCAGACGGACAAGCTATTGATATCCTTGTCAACAATGCCGGCACGATCAAACGCAAACCCGCCGCCGAACACCCGGACGACTGGTGGGACGAAGTGATCGAGGTGAACCTGTCCTCGCAGTTCGTTCTGTCCCGAGAGATCGGCAAGGACATGCTGGCGCGCGGCTCGGGGAAGATCATCTTCACTGCATCGCTGCTGACATTTCAGGGTGGCATCACCGTGCCGGGCTACGCGGCCTCGAAAGGCGGGATTGGACAGCTTACCAAAGCTTTGGCCAACGAATGGGCCGGGCAGGGCGTGAATGTGAATGCGATCGCCCCCGGTTACATCGCGACCGACAATACCCAAGCCCTGCAGGACGATCCGGTCCGGTCGAAGTCGATCCTGGAACGAACACCTCAGGGCCGCTGGGGTACGCCTGGTGATTTTGCCGGACCGGTGGTCTTTCTGGCTTCTGCCGCGTCGGACTACGTCAACGGTGAAATCCTTGTCGTCGACGGGGGCTGGATGGGGCGGTAGCACCGTCAACCCTCCATGGGACCCAAGGCATCAATCCCCGATGTAGTGCACCTTCAATCGGCGGGTTTTAGGTGCCTCGCGATGTTCGAACAGGTACAGGCTTTGCACGCGGCCCAGCGGAAGCTGCCCCTGTTCGACCGGGATCGATACCTGAGTTTGCGTCAACAGCGCCCGCAGATGCGACGGGGCGTTGTCGTCTTCGGTCGGGCGGTGGTGATACTTCCCTGGTGACTTGGGTACGATTTTCTCGAAGAACGTCTCGATATCCTTGACCACTTCGGGATCGGCATTGGCTTGCACCAACAGCGCGGCACCTGTGTGGACGCACCAAAGGGTCAGCAGACCCGAGCCAAATCTATGTTCGGACACCACACGCTGAACAATCCCGCTGATGTCGGTGAGCGATTTGCCGGGCGTTTCAATGGACAGCTCAAAAAACTCTTGCTTCATCCATCAGACCCTTTCCTTGATCTTGCGCGAATGCGCCCAGCTACCCGCACCCCATTCGGCACGCAACCATGAGGCTCAAGTGTATGATTTATAACGTACATTAGCGCTTCATTCATGCAAACAGGCTCTTGAACCTGTCTACACACAGACGAAACCCTTCTTCGAAATTTCCGTTGCCGGGGTGATAAACACTCTCGAAGGAAATGACGCCATCATAGCTGTCGGATCGGAGCGCGCCCGCGATGGGTTGGAACAGAGGCGCAAGCTGACCTTCCCCTATGCGGCGCACTTCCAGCGTTGCCCGCGGTGTGTCGACCTTTACGTCCTTGATGTGAATGTGACCCAGATAACCACCGCGCAACTCTTCATAACCGTCCGGATATGCCAGTTCATGGCACCAGCAGTTGTTTCCGGGGTCCCACAGCACCTTCAAAGCATCTTTTGCGTCCAACTCGTCAATCAGCTTGCGGGCTGTATAGTTGGAGTTGACCAGGGTGCCGTTTCCGGTTTCTACGACTAACGTCACGCCCTCGGCCCTTGCCAGTTCAACCGCTGGCGCGATTAACGGAGGCATCGAGTCCCATACCCCATGTGCTACATTCCACTTTTCGGCGCCGTTTTTTCCCCAGAGTATCTGCTCTTTTCGTTGGGTCATGATCCGAACCAGCGGAGAACCAACAACATGCGCCATGTCGATTACGCGTTTCAAGGCGTCCATGTGCCGAGTGTGCAGGTCGTCACCGGACCTGTTGGCAGCTGTCATCCCGGCAAAGATATGACGCGACAGACAGGACACAGGCTTGCCCCGGTCGCGCAAGAGCGCGTCGATCTCGGCAATTTGCTGCGGGGAGTGGTCCCCGACCTCGGTGTCGCCAACGAACTGAAGCTCTGCATAGTCCAGACCGAATTCGTCCATAACGTCCACGGCATGCCGCAAATCGCGGGAAATGCCGTCGCAAATCACACCTAGTTTCATGTTCAGCCCCCTCAGCGATGCAATTCTGCGCCAACGATCTCTTCGATGACGCGCGTACACACCCAATTGTCGCCGTTCGGGTATTTGGTTTTTCCGGCGTGAAAGATCTGCATTGCGGACGAGGCTGTGTGCATCGGAACACCCAATGCACCGGCCACTGCCAGAGAGATCGTCAGGTCCTTGTGCATGGTTGCGATGTGGCTGCCGGTAGCCTCGAACTTGCGATCAATGATGTTTTCAAGGGCGGTATTCACCACACCGCACCCCGCGCTGGAGGATGAGAACACGTCAAGCAATGCTTGACCGCTGACACCGGCTTTGGCCGCCAGGGCCGCAGCCTCGAATGTGGCGGAAAAGATCGATCCGATCAGGGATTGCAGGCAGGCTTTCACGGTTTGCCCGTCGCCAGCGTTTTCTCCGACTCGATGAATTGTTGCAGACACTGCCTGCATGACTTCGGCGTTTCGGTCCAGCACATCCACAGCACCGGCAGCCATCATCGTCAATGTGCCGTTCTGCGCGCCGGGAAACCCACCTGAGACCGGCGTGTCGATCAGATGTATGCCTGAGCCTTCCATATCCTGCCCGATGGCGCGGGCTTCGGCCGGGGTAATGGTCGCCGACAGGATGACCGTTCCGCCTTTGGCCATGTTCGCAACCAGCCCGTTTTCACCCAGAATGACATCGCGGGCCTGATCTCCGTTCATTACCATGACAAACACACTGGCGGCGTGTCGACCGACCTGTCCCACGCTGTCCTTGGGTCGGCCGCCCATGTCAGCAAATGCCGTCATGCGCGTCTCGCTCAGGTCGAAACCTGATGTTTCGAAGCCATTCTTGATCAGGTTCTTGGCAAGGCCGCTGCCCATGTCGCCAAGACCTATTACGCCTGCAGTATTCATTTGGGCTCCTCCCGATATTTCGCCGTTGCCGTATGGCAGGCGTTTCGAAAAATGATGCCTAATCGCATCGGTTTTCGCGGGAGTTTCACGCGTCTTGAACAGACGTCGGGCGAGTCCGGAAGACACCCCGCTGCCCGTTTACGTACCGTAATTAAACGAAGAATGCGGCGCCCAGGCAAGCATAGAAGTGTTGCGGGCGAAAAGAAACCGCCTGATCCGACGCATTACGAGAACGCCGCCATGATGCCGCGCAGTTCCGCAAGCCCGCGCATACGCCCGATCAACGGATAGCCGGGAGTACTGTGTCCACCCAGATCGCTCAGCAGTTCTTGTCCGTGGTCGGGCCGCATCGGAATTTGCCAGTCGCGACGCCCTTGGGATTTGCGGCGGCGCTGTTCGTTCATCAACTCGCGAATTGTGCCGACCATGTCGGTGTCGCCCTCCAGATGCGGAGCCTCATAGAAATCCGGCTTCTGTCTGTCCGACCCCGCGATGCGTTGGGTATTTCGCAAGTGAACAAAGTGAATCCGGCCGCCATGCCGGCGCACGAAATCCGGCCCATCGAATTCCGGGGAAACACCCAGGGACCCGGTACACAACGTTGCGCCATTCGACGGTATATCGACGGCATCCAAAACGGCGCCGTAGTCATCGGACCTGGACATGATCCGCGGCAGGCCAAGCAACGAGAATGGCGGGTCATCAGGATGGCAGCACAAGCGCAGCCCCAGTTCTTGGGCCACCGGAGCGACCTCGGACAGGAAATCGATGAGGTTTGCGCGCAGCCGGTCACGGTCGATATGCGCATATGTCTGCAACAAAGCGCGCACGTCCTGCACGCTCCACTGATCGTTGGCGCCGGGCAATCCCGCAGTGACATTGTGCTGTAACTGGGCTTTGGATTCATCCAACATGTGCAAGAAGCGATCCTTGGCCGTTTGCTGGACGGCGCTGGAATAGTCTTCGGGCGCGCCCGGACGTTCGAGAATATGTATGTCAAATACAGCAAAGTCGGTCAGGTCGAACAGCATGGCCGTTCCGCCATGCGGCTGCGGGGCGCGAAGGGCGGTGCGCGTCCAATCCAGGATCGGCATGAAGTTGTAGCAAACGACTTTGACGCCACGGGCGGACAGGGCCCGAAGGCTGGATTTGTACGCCTTCAGATGTTCGGCCATGTCTTCGGACTGTGTCTTTATCGCCTCGGAGACGGGCAGGCTTTCGACAACGTCCCAACTGTACCCGGCCGCGGCCAGAACGGCCTGCCGGTCGGCTATGCTTGGTTCATCCCAGGGCTGTCCCGGAGGGATGTGATGCAGCGCGGTGACGATGCCCTGAACCCCGACCTGATGGAGATCGGCCAGGGCGATCGGATCATCGGGTCCGAACCAACGCCAGCATTGTTTCATGGCAGCCATCCTTCATACAGCGGGTGATCAGGCCTGATAGGAAGAGCAACGCGCTGCCCGGTGCGCGCCGCGTGATAAATCGCCGTCACAAGGCCGATGGACGCAGCGCCATCCTTCAACGTAACGGCCGAATTTGCCTCGGACCGCAGCGCCTTGCCGATTTCAGTAAAGAACCCTTCGAACCCCGTTGGTTCGGCAGCGGCGGCTGCAAGGGCCTCGTCGATAGCGGATTGATCCACAGGGTCCCGCGCGACGAATGTCCAGGGCGTTTGACCCGGAGCGTAAGGTTCGGTGCCAGAAGTGGCAGTCACCTTTTCAAAGACGAACCGCAGGCGGGTTTCGTCCGTGGCTGCGCCCAAGGTGATATTGCTTGTGCACAAAGCGCCGGAAGTCATGCCGAAGCAGATTGCGGCGCAGTCTTCGGTCTCGATCGGGTTGACCCGCGTTGTGGTCATCGCAGACACCCAGGCGATATCACCCGCAATATGAGTCAGCAGATCATGGTTGTGGATGGCGTGGCCCAGCACCGCGCCGCCGCGTTCACCCGCCCATGTTCCCCGCCACGGCACCGCGTAATAGTCTGCCCCTCGGGACCAATGGGTTTCAAGCGCGGCAGTTTGGACCGCTCCGGTCAGGCCTGTGCGTTGCAAGTGGCGCAATTGGGCCAGTGACGGTCCCCACCGGTATTGAAAAACCGGAAACACCTCCTTGCCCGCGTCGCGTGCGGCTGCCGTGATCCGATCCACATCCCGCATCGAATTCGCAAGAGGCTTTTCGCAGACAACGTGTTTACCTGCGGCCAGTGCCGCGAGCGTGGATGGTACATGCAGATGCGGCGGTAAGCAGATGTCGATGACATCAATCGCCGGATCATCCAGCGCGTCCTGAATATTGGTCAGTGCTCGAAAATCCGAGTTCTGCCGGATCTGGTCGATCCGGTCCTTATTTTGGTCGACCACGGCGGTTACCCGGAAAGTACGGTCAAGCCGTTCCAGTGCGCTCAGATGTTGCGCACCGATACCTGCGCCAAGGATCGCAACGTTGATCATCTGCGTTCCGCCATTTCCTGCGCGTACAGTGCCAGTTCCATGACCGTAAAGCAGTGGGTCTGCGACATCGCAGTTTCGGTCCGGTTGCGAATGTCATCGGCCAGGCGCGCAAAGTATGGAAGGCCGGCGTCGGATGCGTCGATCTTTTGGCAGGTTTCACCATTGACGAGGATCAGATGATCTGTCCCCGGTGCTCCACCCACATCGACGTATTTCCGCAACTCGATAAATCCTTCGGTGCCCAGGATCGTCAGACGACCATCCCCCCAGTTCGGCAAGGCCTCCGGCGTGAACCAGTCAACCCTGATGTACCCGGTGCCATCCTCACTGCGCAGATTGACCTCGCCGAAATCCTGCAGTCCGGGATCTTGAGGGTTTGCATAGTTCGCCACATAGGCGTTCGTGATTTCTGCGGTTTTCGAACCCGTGTAGTGCAGGAACTGATCAATCTGATGAGAGGCGATGTCGGTCAGAATGCCGCCATAGCGGTCACGCTGAAAAAACCATTCTGGCCGGGTCGCCCGGTTCAATCGGTGTGGGCCAAGTCCGACCGTCTGGATCACGCGCCCGATGGCACCGGCCTCGACCAACTCGGTCGCCCGGGTGCTGACGGGCGTTTCGAACCGTTCGGAGAAGTTCACCGACCAGATGCGACCGGTGTCCGCGACCGTTTGCTTGATTTGCTCGAGTTGTTCGAACGTCGTGCAGCCCGGCTTGTCGCTCATGACATCCATGCCATTCTGCATGGCGCGGATCGTCAACGCGGCCCTATCTGCCGGTATTGCCGAAATCAGCGCGAGATCCGCCCCGCAGGTCAGGGCGTCTTCCAGTCGGGCCAGCCGCGGAATATCGGGAAACCTTTTGACGTAGCCCACCAGCGTTTCCGGATCGCCTTGTGTCCAATAGCCAACGCAGTCCACGCCGATTTTGCGCATGTTTTCTGTCATGCCATAGATATGGCGGTGGTCCAGGCCAAGGGCGACGCAGGTCAGGCTCATGAGATGACCCGTGTTTTCTGGCCGGTTTGATTGGCGATCTGCATCGCGTCTATGACCGCGTGTGTCAAAAGGGCGCTGCGTCCGGTGGCCATGGGCAGCGTTCCACTGGAAACGGCCTTGGCAAAATCCTCGATGACCGTCTGATGCCACGCATGCGTGAACGCCATGGGATCGGCCCCTCCGCCTGTGGCGGCGGTTTCGCCAATGGTGGATTTATGACCGTCGAAAGTGGTCAGGGTCAGGACACCTGACTCCAGATGCGCCTTGGCGCGCGTGCCCTGGATGGTGATTGATTCAGCGGCCCCGGGGAATTCGGCGGTGGTTGCCATCAACGTGCCCACCGCGCCGCTGTACATTTCAAAGACGGCACCTGCCCAATCCTCGGCCTCGAGATCGTGTAGTGGAGTTTTTCTCATCACGGCCTGAATGTCCGAGATCGGCCCTAGCATCCACATCGCTAAGTCAAGCGTGTGGATTGCCTGCGAGATCATGACGCCGCCACCGTCGCGTGCATATGTGCCGCGACCCGGTTCGTCATAGTAGGTTTGATCGCGCCACCAGGGGACACGGATTTCGACCGTGGCGATCGGGCCCAACTCGTCCTGTTCGATGGCTGCTTTCAGCGCCTGCGAGGCGGCGCGGGCGCGGTGCTGAAAGACGATGCCCAGCGGCACGCCTAACACCTCGCACTGCTCGACAATGGCTGTCGCGGCGTCCAGCGTTCTTTCGATGGGTTTTTCAATCAGGATCGGTTTCGAAGCGGTCGAAAGAACCCGCACCAACTCTGTGCGCTGATCGGGCGGGGTTGCGATGATCGCAAAGTCAACGTTTGGGTCGTTTGCAATTTCCTCGACCGAGCCGAATGCGCGGGTATCGTTTCGCCGCGCGAACTCAGCTGTTTTTTCAGGATTGTGCCCGAGGACGCCGGCAAGACTGAGGCCTTGTTCCGATGCCCGAATGGCGGCGACATGCGTGCCAGAAACCATCCCCAAACCAATCAACGCTATATTCATTCAATCCCCCGGATCACCCGGTCAGTCTGCGGGTTCGAACGGGAAAGATGCAACCATTAAAAACTGTGTTAACAATTGCGGGCGGCAGTATCGGAGGCAGAATTGACTGGCAATTTGAATGGGATGGCAGAAGACCTGTATCTGTGCATCAAAGACCTGCCGATCGTGTCTCCGCATGGTCACTGCGATCCGGGGTGGTTTGCAACCGATGCGCCGTTTCCCAACCCGGCAGAGCTGTTGGTGGTTCCTGACCACTACGTCTTCCGTATGCTTTATTCGCAGGGCGTTCCCTTGTCCGAACTTGGCGTTGGGGAAGAGGGGCGAAAGAAGGATCCTCGCGCCGTGTTCCGCGCCTTTGCCGAGCACTGGCATCTGTTTCTGGGAACGCCATCCCGGATCTGGATGAACTACGTTCTGCATGAAACGCTGGGCGTGTCTGACGAGTTGTCTTCGCGCACGGCTGATCTGATCTATGAAAAGATCTCAGAAAAGCTCGCGCAACCCGAATTTCGCCCGAGGGCTTTGTTCGACAGGTTTGGGATCGAGGTTCTGGCCACCACGGATTCCGCTCTCGACGGCCTCGTGGAGCATCAGGAGATCCGTGCAAGCGGTTGGGGCGGGCGGGTTGTTCCGACGTTCCGCCCAGACGGGGTTTTGGATGGGGCGGATCCGGAGTTCGTACAGAACCTGAACAAGTTGGCCGAGCTGACAGGCTGCGATCTGGACAGCTATGATGGCTATCTCGATGCGCTCCGGATGCGGCGGGCTTATTTCATCCAGCTTGGTTGTACCGCCACAGACCACGGTATCGAACGCGTACAGACTGAGTGGCTGGAGGACCCGGATGCGCTGTACCAGCGGCTGAGACGGCGGGAAGGGACCGAACAGGACGCGCACCGGTTCTATGGGCATATGCTGATCGAAATGGCACAGATGTCTGTCGATGATGGTCTTACCATGCAGATACATGCTGGGAGCAAGCGCAACACGAACCCCGCTGTAATGCGGGACTTCGGACGGGATAAGGGGGCCGACATTCCAATAGCGATGGACTGGGTCACGGGCCTTGAGGCACTGTTGAACCGGGTCGGAAACACGGCGGAACTGCGCATCATTCTGTTTACACTGGACGAAAGCACCTATGCCCGTGAACTGGCCCCGATGGCGGGACATTGGCCATGCCTTCGGATAGGGCCGCCTTGGTGGTTCCATGACAGCCCAGCCGGGATTGCGCGGTATTTCGATCAGGTTGTTGAAACGGCCGGATATTTCAATTTGGCCGGATTCAATGACGACACGCGAGCCTTTCTGTCCATTCCTGCACGACACGACCTTTGGCGGCGGGGCGTAGCGATTCATCTGGCCGGGCAGGTTGCGCGCGGTTACTTCAGTCGGGACAGTGCCGAGCATCTTGCGCGGTTGCTGGCGGTTGATCTGGCGAAACAGGTTTACGGGTTGCAAAGCTAAATGGGTACAATTCTTCATTTCGGCCTTGGAAACTTTGCCCGGGCGCATTTGCTGGACTACACCGATCAAGCGGGCGGATGGGACGTTGTCGGCGTCAGCCTGCGTTCATCCTCGGTTCGGGATGGATTGGCCCGTCAGGGTTTCGAGTACGACCTGTGCGTACAGGGGCAGGGCGTCCGGCGCATCAAGGCTCTGCGGGACGTTCTGGTCGCGCCCGAGGATCGTGCAGCGGTATTAGACGCGATGGCGGATGCCGAAATTATCTCGGCAACCGTGACCGAGAAAGGTTATCATTTGGACTCCTCGGGCAAGCTGAACCTCCAGGACTCGGCGATTGCCGCCGATCTGGCGGGGCAAGGGCCTGCGACGCTGATCGGGTTTCTGGCTTTTGGCCTTGCGGAACGGCGCAAGCCAGTGACGGTGCTGAGTTGCGACAACCGCATGGAAAACGGAAAAACGCTCGAGATGGCCGTTTCCGATTTTGCGAATGCAGCCGGTCTGGACGTCAATTGGGATGCCGTTCGCTTTCCCAACGCGATGGTCGACCGGATCACCCCGGCCACTACGGACGCCGTTCGCGCAATCTGCGGCGATCCTATGGCCGTACCGACCGAAGCGTTCTCGGAGTGGGTGATTGAAGACAATTTCGCCGGTCCGCACCCGGAATGGCCTGGCGTGCAACTGGTCGATGATGTGGCACCGCACGAGATGCGAAAGCTGCGCATGTTGAACGGTGCCCATTCCCTGTTGGCTTATGCAGGTTTGGAGCGGGGCCTGACCTACGTTCACGAAGCGGTTCGAGACCCGGTCTTGCGCCCGCTGGTTTCCGGGTTGATGAAGGATGCGGGTGCAACGCTGCCCGCTGCGCTGCAAGCGCAGGTCATGGACTATGCCGAGGCTCTGTTGCGCCGGTTTGAAAACCCCGAGCTGGCGCACCGTTTGGACCAAATAGCGATGGATGGCAGCCAAAAGCTGTCCTATCGGTTTATTCCCACACTCCGTGAAACCGGGTCTCAGGCGGTGATCGCGGGGGTGCGGGCCTGGATTTCCTATTGCACGTCCGAGACCGCCAAGGGCAGGGCGCTGAATGATCCTTGCGCGTCGGAGATTGACGCGGCGGTAAAGCAGCAAGATCCGCTAGTGCCGCTTTTGCGTCTTGTCGGCGCCGAAGACCTCGCGCCACTTATCCGGGAATGATGGCGCCGCGGAACTGAACAACGGTGGATGCCAGATTGTGTCCAGCCATCAGGGCCTCGGCCTGTGATTTCCCGGTCAGCAAGGCCGCGAGGTACCCACCGTTGAAACTGTCGCCCGCTGCTGTGGTATCCAGTACGCTCTTGGCAGGTTCATAGGTTTGTTCAATGTTCTGACCGATGGACAGAGGGCCATTCTCTCCGCGTTTCAACGCACCGATGCCGTGATGGACGGCAAAGCGTGCTGCCACCTGATCCGCGCTTTCCCCGAACAGTGCCATCTCGTCGTCGATGGATGGCAGGGCAATGTCCGCACGCCGCCAAAGCCGTTGGTTGATCTGCCGGGCGTATTCAACGCTGTCCCAAAGACGCGGACGAAAGTTGCTGTCATAGACCAACCGGACGGAAGAGCCTTCGAGCCAGTCCAGAAGCGCAAGCCGAACCGCATGCGGAAGAATGGCCACGGAAATACCTGACAAGTACAGCACGTCATAACCGTTCAACGAGCTGAAATCGTGATCGGCAAAAAGCTGGCGGGCGGCCGCCTCACTGCGCCAATAGGTAAAGCTGCGTTCACCGTCCGCGGATGTCGTGATTGCGTATAATCCAGGAGAGGCGTTCGGAATGATGCGGATGCCGGATGTCCCGATGCGATGGCTGTCGATGAAGTCCGCGATGCGCCCCGAAAACGGGTCGTCACCCAGACATGTCACATACTCCACCTGCATGTCAGGCGCTGCGCGGCGCATGTAGATGGCTGTGTTCAGCGTATCCCCCGCGACGCCGACCTGTGCGCCGGTTTCCAGCATGGACAATTCGATCATTGCTTCGCCGATGCAGGCAATTCGCGTCATTTCTTTTCTCTTTTCCAGATGATTAGCCCGGCGACCATGATCAGCGCAGCTCCTGCCAACGTGAATGCATCCGGTACCGTGTTAAAGAACAGATAACCCCAAATCGCAACATAGACTAGGAACGAATAGGTGAATGGCATCAACTGGTTGGCCGTTCCGAATCGATGCGCGTTCGTCAGAAGTTGATGTCCGCACCATCCGAAGACGCCAAGGCCGATCAGGACAATCAGGCTCCAGGTGTTTTCCGGCTGGACCCAGAACCAGAGGGCGAAGGGCAACAGAACCACAGTCCCGGTAAGTCCGAGGTAGAATTGCATGGTGTCCACGGCAACAACTCCGGACAGCCTGCGCGTCATGATCGAGTACAGGGCCAACGCGGTGGCGTTGTAGACGATCAGCAGCATGGTTGGATGAAAGGCCGAACCAAACGGCCGCACGACAACCAACACCCCCAGAAAACCGAGGATGATGGCCGCCCAACGCCATGGGCCCACGCTTTCTTTCAATACAAAGACGGACAGAAAACACACGATGACCGGGCTGGAAAACATGATTGCCGATACGACGGTCAGAGGCAAAAACCGCAGGGCATAGAAATTAAAAACGGTCGCCGAGATCAGCAACAAGGCCCGGCTTATGACTTGCCATGGATGGTCCGTTTTGAACCGGCCGGCCTCAATCCCACCTTTGGCGATCACGCCCACCGAGATCATGAAGTGCCCCGCATAGCGCATGAACGCCAACTGAAATGCCGGCACGCCGGCCAACGCCAACCACTTGGCCCCAAGGTCCACCAGCGAAAAGAACAGCCACGCCATCAGCATCAGCACGATGCCAAGGCGCGGCAGGTCCGCAGTGGGGTTGGCGGTGACGCCCATCGATCAGGTGTTGAAACGCTTGACGTAGTAGTCAACCATCTGGCTGACCATGTCATCCGCCTGACCGTGGTCGCGCGCGTCGTTCAGCGCCGAAAGCGCCCCCTGCGACATCACACTTTTAACGCCGGCCTCGCGCGCCATTCGATCATAGTAACCAAGGTCTTTTGCAGCGTTCTTGATGGCAAAGGCCAGCTGGTTTGGGTCATTCTCGACACCGTAGGCCTTCACGAAATCCATCATTCCGGAATGCAGCGGCCCTGCGGCCATTACGTCATACAGCTGCTTGCGGTCAACACCGGTGATGTCGGCCATGGCAAAGGCTTCGGCCATCGCGTTCGCGACCGTCATGCCGAAGAAGTTGTTGATCAGTTTGATCGTGTGTCCCGATCCGACCGGGCCAAGGTAAAAGACGTTCTCGCCCAGGTCCTTTAGTGTCGGCTCGGCCTTGTCGAAGGCAGCCTTGTCGCCGGACGTCATGATGTTGAGCTTGCCTTCCAGCGCGTGCGAGGGCGTCCGGCCAAGCGGCGCATCAAGATAGCTTCCGCCGGCTGCTGCAACCTCCTCGGCCAAGGCGCGTGTACTGCCCGGAAGCGAGGTGCCAAAGTCGATGACGATCGCCCCGGGCTTCAGTCCCGCGGTCACTCCATCAGCACCGCGCATACGGCCTTCGACCTGTTCAGAGGTTCCCATGCACAGCATCACGATGTCGCTGGCCTGAGCCAGCTCCCGGGCGTTTTGCGCCTCGCGGGCGCCCCGGTCAATGGCGGCGTCCAGATGTGTGCGGTCTCGGTTTCCCAGCACGGTGACCGAGTATCCCTGGTCCAACAGCCGGCTCACCATGGCTCCGCCCATGAGACCCAGGCCGATAAACCCGATTGATGGTTTGCTCATTGGTTTCCCTTTCCGTGAATGTGTCTGGTTTTCATTCTTGTGTCTGGCGTGTGCGGTTTCGCGGTTTGGATGCTAATTCGCCGCGGAGGACAATCGCTGGTTCTTGAGTGGCAGGTATATTGCCGGACCGCATGTACATCAGGCCGGCGCCCGCATTCGAGCTGATCGCGCCTTAAGCTCCATTTCGATCCTTGATGTGACTTCGAGCGTCCGGGCCGCATCCTCGACGTCGATCAGTGGAGACGCGCCGTCGATCACGTCAAGAAAGTGATCCAGTTGCGCCTCCAGCGGTGCGCGTTGCTGTTCCGTTCGTGTAAGTTGGTTTTTTTGGGCCGCAGTGCTCCAATCATTTCCGCGCCACAGGGTCATGGAGGGAAAACTGACAGCGCCGCTGGTTCCCGTGATCCACATCATGTCCTGGTGGGTCGTGCCGATGTTCGGATTTTCGCCGGTTCCGGCTTCAAACCCCCAGGGACTGGGCGCGGTGTCAGCAAAGCTGATGGCGCCCGTCGCGCCGTTTTCGAACGCAATCGCGACCGCGCCGCTTTCTATCCGATCCGATCCGCGGATCGACGCGCCGGGCAGGGCGACGACATCCGAGATTTCTCCGATCACATAGCGCAGAACATCGATATCATGCACCAGGTTGATCATGACCGGGCTGCCATCCGAAGTCCGCCAGTTCTGTTCAAAATAGCTCTCGGGTTTACGCATGGCCCACAACAACGAGACGTTGATGACTTGTCCGATCGTACCGTTCTCGATCACTTTTTTCAGGTGCTGCAAGGTGCTGTGATACCGCCGGTGGTGGCCGACCAGGCTTCGGACATTGGCCTCGCTAACGGCCGTCTTAAGGCGCAGGGCATCTTCGACCGACGCGGCAACCGGCTTTTCGATCAGCATGTGCCAACCGCGGGATGCGGCCAGAATGCCATGTTCGGCATGCAGGCGGGTCGGCGTCGCGATGATGACACCATCCACCGGGTCCCGCACCTCGTCCATACCGGCAAAACGCGGCGCGCCGATCTGGATCGAGCCGTCTGGATCGGCCAACCCGACCAACGTGCAGCCGGGATGCTCGATCACGGCGCGGACGTGGCGGATACCTATCAACCCGCCGCCGGCTACAAGGATCCGTTTCACATCACCGCTCCGATCTGCCAGGGAACGAACTCGTAATCACCCAAGCCCTGCGCCTCGGACTTGGTTCGCTCGCCCGAGGCGACTTGGAGCAGTCGTCGGTATATTTCCTGTCCTTTTTCTTCGACGCTGACGCCTTTGGTCAGGATGTCGCCTGCATCCACGTCCATGTCTTCGGGCATGCGCGCTGCCAATTCCGAATTGGTGGCGATTTTAAGCGTGGGCGCCGGTTTCGATCCAAATGCAGAGCCGCGCCCCGTGGTGAAGCACACAAGGTTGCACCCAGCCGCGATCTGGCCTGTCACCGAGGCTGGGTCATATCCGGGGCTGTCCATAAAGGTGAAGCCCTTTGCGGTGATGGGTTCGGCGTATTTGAACACACCGGTCAAAGGGCTGGTTCCGCCCTTCGCCGCCGCCCCCAGCGATTTCTCAAGGATGGTCGTCAAACCCCCTTGTTTGTTGCCGGGGCTTGGGTTGTTGTCCATCGAACCGTGATTGCGGGCGGTGTAGTCCTGCCACCAATCGATCAGTCCGATCAGCCTTTCCCCGGTTGCGCGATCAAGGGCACGGCGGGTCAAAAGGTGTTCGGCTCCGTAAATTTCGGGCGTCTCCGCCAAGACACCCGTGCCGCCTTGGGCGACCAACAGATCGCAGGCGCGTCCAAGCGCCGGGTTCGCGGTCACTCCGGACCAGGCGTCCGATCCACCGCATTGCAGCGCAACCATCAATTCGGACGCAGGGGCTTCGCTGCGCCGTGCCTCATTGGCAATGGGAAGCATCTGATTAATCTTGGTAATGCCCATTTCCACGGTCCGGCGCAGTCCGGCGATGTTCTGGATGTTCATCGTCTGGAAAGTGGGGCTCTGTTTCAACCCATATGCATTCAACAGCCAGTCGATCTGGTTCATCTCGCAGCCCAGACCGACCATCAGAACGGCAGCGTGATTGGGATGTTTGGCAAACCCCCACATGACCCGTTGGAGAGCTTCGAAACCGTCGCCTGAATCGGCCATTCCGCAGCCCGTTCCGTGGACAAAGGCCACCACGCCGTCGACATTTGGATACTCGGCCAGCTTGTCCGGCGTGAAGTGATTGGCGATCATGCGAGCCGCCGTCGCCGAACAGTTCACGGTGGTCAGAACCGCGATGTAATTCCGCGTACCGACCCGACCGTTGCCCCGATGGTAGCCCATGAATGTATCGACCGAGGCGGCGGGTCTCATAGGCCTGTGATCAGTCGCATACTCGTAGTCCACGCTGGTGTTGCGGAACTCGACATTGTGGGTATGCACATGATCGCCGGGGTGGATCATTTGGGTCGCGTAACCGATGATCTGGGCATATTTTCTCACCGGATCGCCCGGTACAATCATCTGCGTGGCGACCTTGTGGCCTGAGGGGATGCGCGCATTGGTCGTGACATCCTCGACCACACTGCCGGCCCCCAGCAGCCGAGTTGCAACCACCACGCTATCCGTTCGATCTAAACGTACAAAAGTCATAATCAGCTTTCCTGGCAGCCGAATCTAAGCGCAAAAGGGCGAGTCCGATGTCCACCGGTGAATATCTATGTGCGGCTGCCCGGACAGCCTTGCCCGCGCCGCCTCCCAATTTGACTTGCAGACACGCCAATCCCGCAGCTCGGTTTCGGGGCGCGATCTGGACCTCGCGATGAAGCTGGGGAAATGATCTCGACCGGTGGGTTGGCCTGCTGCACTGAAGCGGATGTCGAACGACCAGCGGAACCGGTCCGTTTCATTGACCAGCGACGCATGTGGCGTCAGAGGGTGAAACAGGATGATCCCGCCCGCCTTGACAGGCAGGGGCAGGGCGCGGTCTTCGTCAATGAACCCGTCGGCTATGCCTGTCTGCGTCCGCGCACAATGCGGCAGGATAGATTGGTCCTGTGCCATTGGCAGCACTTGCAGGCAGCCGTTTTCGACCGTTGCATCGTTGACGGCGATCCAAACCGTGACCATGTCGGTCTGGTCCGCATCCTCCAACGCAACTGCCCGGTCCTGATGCCAGTCCGTTGCGGTGATATGCGCCCGCACCTCGTCCTTGGACAGCTTGAGGGCAGGGGGCTTCAGCCGAACATGCTGGATCGGATTGCTGACCAACTCTGACCCGATCAACTGCTCGACGATGTCCAGCATGGGTTGGGCCGTCAGCAAGTCGAACACGGCGGGCCCAATATGGAAAGGTGTGTCCGCCATGATCCGGTCGCCGGGCAATGAGATGTCCAGCGGCTGGAAATAGTCGCAACCGGCCTGATAGGCGGACAGGAGTTTGTCCCAGAAGGACATTCCGGACGGCTCGTCCTTGACCAGCCCTTTATCGTACCAACCGTCATATAGCCGGTTCAGGACATCCGAGTATTCGGACTGCACCCGATCCAGGACATCGCCGGGAATTACATCCTCGACCACGAGGTATCCATCGGTCTGGAACTTGCCAATCTGATCTTGTGTCAGCATGTGTGCGACCTCACAAAAGCAGCGCGATGATGCCCGGCCAGATCAGAAGAACGGAAAGCGCCAGCAACTGGATCCCGATGAATGGCAGGAAGCCGCGGAAGATATCCGTCAGGCTGATATGCGGCGGGGCCACCGACTTAAGATAGAACGCAGCCGGGCCGA
Organism: Ruegeria sp. AL12; assembly: GCF_056540885.1. Lineage (NCBI taxonomy): Bacteria > Pseudomonadati > Pseudomonadota > Alphaproteobacteria > Rhodobacterales > Roseobacteraceae > Ruegeria > Ruegeria sp. AL12. Next base: position 406,465 of record NZ_JBQFXN010000001.1, read on the forward strand.
ACGGGGGGGACAGGAAGCTGACCTGCATGTTCATACAGAACACGACGCCAAACCAGATCGCGACATGACTCGGTTGCAACTCGCCAATGAGACCGATTTCCTCGATAGGAAGGCGCAGGACGATCGGCAGAAAGACCGGAATGATTAGCAACACGATGCCGACCCAATCCATGAACGCGCCCATGAACAGCAGGATCAGCATCATTACCAGAATGACCAGCATGGTCGGCAGGTCTTGCCCGACGATCAGGTCGGCCACGTATTGGGGTCCGCCGGCAATGGTGTAGGCACCCGCCAGCGCGGCGGCCCCGATGGTGACCCATATGATGGTGCCTGTGGATTTGAGCGTCCGCATCAAGCTGTCCCAAACCAGCTCGAACGATCCTTCGCCCCGCAGGATGGCGATGATTAGAACGGCGAAGGCGCCCATGCCTGCAGCCTCGGTGATGCCGGTGATCCCGCCATAGATCGAGCCGAGTACGACGCCGATGACGACCAGCGGCGCGACGAGACCTTTGCCCATTTCCCACCCGATTTTGGCGCGCTGTCTGCCAAAGACGAAGAAGATCAGCAGTAGCGCGATGATCGTGATGCCGGCAAACCAGGGCAGGTAGTCAGCCGTACCCAGCCGTGCGGGCTCGCCCTGGCTGGCAGCGTTCGAGCCGGAAAGCTCGAAAAACGCGGCCCGGATAAAAAGAACAGTAGAAAACCCAGCGACGACGATGCTCATGAAGGCCGCAAACAGTTTGCGCTTTTCGGCCGGTTCGGGGTCGCTCGGGTCCGGCTCCGGCAGCGGCGCGTGGTGAGGATTCAGCCGCGTGCGAATGATGATGTACAGGATGATCATCGAGGCCAGCATGAAGCCGGGAATGAAAGATGCGGTGAACAGCGACTTGATCGAGGTTTCGGTGATCAGCCCATAGATGATCAGAACGATCGAAGGCGGGATCATTGTACCCAGCGACCCCGAGGCGCAGATGACGCCGATCGCGAGGTTCTGATCATAACCGAGGCGCAGCATCTGGGGCAGGGCGATCAGGCCCAGCAGGACAACCTCACCGCCGATGATGCCGGACATGGCCGCCATGATCACTGCCATGATCGAAGTCACGATCGCGATACCGCCCCGTGTTCTGGACAGCCAGACATTCAGCGACGAATACATGTCGCGCGCGATCCCGGACCGCTCTAGCAGCGACGCCATGAAGATAAACAATGGCACGGATATAAGCACGTAGTCCGTTAAGAGCCCGTATATTTTTTGCGCCAGGATGTAGAGCGGCCCAGTGCCTGGCCGCCCGGTGAGAATCCCGTCGCCGAATGAAAACGGGTTCAAAAGGAGTGTCGGTTCGAACTTCAGGACAAGAACCAGAACCGCAAGCGAAGCCGAGGCCAGACCCAGGGGCATCCCGATCGCCAGGAGAATGATCAGGGCGACCATCAGGATGAGTGAGATTGTTCCAATATCCATCAGTCTTGTCCCACCGCCCGTTTGATCATTTCAATTTCGTCCTCGTCCGGTTCATCTGTGTGGATTTCCGGTTCTTTGTTCCAATCCGCGACCAAGTTCAAAATTGCCTGCATTGCGACAAGCGTAATCACGATCAGTACCATCGGCTGCAACGTCGCCGGGATCGGAGGATTGAAGGCGGAGCCGTAAAGCTCCCATTTATAGAGCTTGTTGACGAACACCTGTTTGTAACTGCCGTAGACCAGAAAGAAGGCAAACAGGACGATCAGTATTGTTGAAACCGTGTCAAAAACGCGCTGAAGCCAACGTGGAACTGCGTCGTAAAGCAGGAATATTCGTATGTGACTGCGTTGCTGCATGGCGTAGTAGCCAGACATCAAAAACACAAAGCTGGCGAACCAAAGTGTCATTTCGTTGGCCCACTCGGTCGGCTTCTCAAGGATATAGCGCATGAAGACTTCGTAGAGCATGACGACAGTCATGATTGCGATCATCATCATCGTAACTCGGCCGATGAACAGGGCGAAACGATCCATAACCGTCGAGCCTTCGAACTCCATCGTCGCCGGGCGCACGGTCTTTGTACCAATCACTGCAAGAAACGGCAGAAGGACGAGCGCAGCCACGTCGATGATGTCGACAAACCCCCCGAACACACCAGGCAATTCGGGCGTGACGTCGCTGCGTAGATATATTTCCGTTACCTGACTTTTGAGGGATTCAGAGGTGTAAGGCAGCCAATCCAACAGGAATGCTGGAAGATGCCAAACAAGCCAACTGGCAGTCGCGACGAAGGCCAACGGTATGAGCCATTCAATTGGTCCGCCTGAATTCTTGTGCATCGCGTAACCCTCGTCCCTATCCTTCGATCCTGTAATGATCGATAAAGTCTCGATCCGGCTCGACACCCAGTCCGGGGCCAGTCGGGATCATGACACGGCCATTATTGGCCTTGACCTGATTTTGAATTTCCAGCGGTACGGTCAGCAGATCGTCCCGAAACTTGTTGTCCGTTGTGTCGAACTCCAGCATCGGCTCCCAAGGATGCAAACCGCCTGGAATTGCTGGCATGGCCGCCAGTAGGTGCAGATTAGTTGCGACGGCGATGGCGCTGCCCCAGACGTGATTTACGACCGGAGTGAAATGTGCGTGGCATAGGGCCAGTACCCTGAGATACTCTGAAACACCGCCCAAAGCGCATACTTCTGGCTGTGCTATGTCTATACCTCGATTTTCAAGAAGACTGCGCCAGGCCCAGCGATTGAATACCGCCTCTCCGCCCGAGATGTTGACTTTAAGCGAAGCGCGCAATTCTCGGTATCCTTCCATGTCTTCTGGCGCGACGGGTTCTTCGAACCAATATGCGTCCAGTTCTTCCAGCGCCCGACCGACAAAAAACGCGTCCGAAGTCGTATAGGCATGGTTCGCATCGACCATAAAAGGAAAGTCGTCACCAACTCCGCGTCGAACTGCTTCGCACAGTTTCACATCAGGCTTCGGGCCAAAGCCCGTTTTCATTTTGGTGGCGGTAAATCCCATTGCCTTGATCTTAGCGGCTTCATCCTCAAAACGGCTGGCCAGATGAGAAATCGGTTCATCCCGGAGCATCATTCCGTAGCCGTAGCAAGGAACGCTTTTGCGATGCGCGCCCCCGACAAGTTTATGGAGGGGGAGGCCAGAGATTTTTCCGGTGATGTCCCAAAGTGCGATGTCCACCCCGGACAAAGCCTGTATTGGCATTCCGCCTTGGCCATGGTCTCGCAAAAGGTTGTACACCTTGTGCCAGATCACGTCTTTGTCCAAGGGGTCCAAGCCGAGGACCATTGGTTGGATTACCTTTTCGACGATGGACTTGTTGGCTATGGCTACGTTTCCGGGACCAAAGCACTCGCCCCAACCGGTTACCCCTTCATCTGTCTGAATCTCGACCAGATGGGTTGTGCGCCTGTCATAATACTGTTGCGAGTAGCCCAGAACTTCCGGCATGTCGTACTGCAGTACATGACTTATAATTCTGGTAATTTTCATGAAGTTCTGAACCCTGGCGCAGATGCGGAGAGGCCGCTGATGCGGCCTTTCCGAGTGTCCTAATGCGGTCGAAGCCTGATTACTGCATTGCGCCCAGGTCACGCAGGAAGTTGATGTGGCTTTCCAAAAGCGCCTGTGCCTCGGGAGTCGTTGCGAACTCAGTCCAACCAACCTGAACGGCCGCGCGATACGCTGCCAGGTCTTCAGGCGACCATTCGTACAACTGAACACCTTTTGCCTTCAGGTCTTTTGCAGTCTGAGCGTTCTGCACTTCATTGATTGTCGCATTGTGCAATGCCAGGCTATCCATTGCGACTTCCATGATCTTCTTGTGGTGCGCAGGCATCGCTTCCCAGACGTCTTTGCGACAGGCTAGGTGATCTGCGGGCATCGAGTGGAAACCGGGATAGTTTGTATGACCTGCGATCTCGTACAGACCGAGGCCCACGTTGTTAGTCAGGTTCGCAGCATCCGCACCGTCAATGATGCCGGTTTCCAAAGCCGTAAAGATTTCGTTGAAGTCCATCACGATCGGAGAAGCCCCAAGTTCCGCGAACACTTTGGTTGCAAGGCCCGGAGGCGAGCGGAATTTCCAATCCTTGAAGTCTTCCACTTTTGCAATCGGCTTGGTCGAAGAAAGCGACTCCGGCCCGGGAATCCACCATCCGATGAACTCCATGTCGTAGCCGTTGTATAGATCGTTTACAGCTTCTCTTCCGCCGCCATGAAGAAGCCAAGCCATTTGCTGGTATGGGTTCTGATATCCGCCGAGCAGGTCACCCGCAAACTGGAAGGCCGGGTTTTTCCCGGTCTGATAGCCGCCGCCCGTCATGTCGCAATCCAGAATTCCCGTAGCTGCGGCATCGAAGGTTTCAACTGATTTGACCACCGAAGAGGAATAGAACATTTCAACTTCGATTTCGCCGTTCGACATTTCCTGAATGTCTTCAACGAATTTTGCAGCCATCTGGCCAGACAGAGTTTCGGGCGAAAAATGGGTTTGAATTCTAAGCTTCGTTGTTTCGGCCATCGCGAAACCGGCTGCCATTGTCGTGGCTACGGCCGCCACGGCCGCTGTCTTGACTATTTTCATATTGTCCTCCCAGACGTTGTGCGTTGCGCGGTGTGGAAGATCTTGCCGCCTCCTTTGCTGTCACGCAGGTAAACGTTAAGCCGACGAATCGAATGCAACAAGAAAAAATTGAAATTTCTAAAAATTTCGAGATTCTTGCGATAATTCGAAAATAAGGTTAGGACGCTACTTGGACAAAACTTTAAGGTGCATGCCGGGATGAACGAAGAAATAGATATTTATCAAGACCTTAAGATGCGCCTGATCTCTAATGGATTCGAGCATGGAGCCAAGGTGCGGGCCGAAGAACTACGTAAAGTGTATGGCTGTTCCGCAAGTGCGGTTCGTGAAGTCCTTTTTCGTTTGGCCGCTGTTGGTCTGGTGGACTTTCAGGAACAAAAAGGTTTTCGCGTACCAAAGCGTTCACCGCAGAAGCTTATCGAATTGACGCATGTCCGTGTTCTGTTGGAGGCCGAAGGCACCGCAATGTCGATCCGAAATGGCGGGGTGGATTGGGAAGCAAGACTGACGGCTGCACATCACAAACTCAGCCATATCGAAAAACGCATTCACGCCACGGACGACCCAAGCGACCTTGTCGAGATCTGGTTTGCCTCGGAAAAGGAGTTTCACCAGACGCTTATTTCTGCCTGTGGCTCGGAAACCTTAAAACAATTGCATAGCCGGATTTACGCGCAATTCAGACAACAGTTGATGGTGGCAGACCGGAACTTTGAGTTCATTTCTCAGAACATAAGGCATCATGCAGATATACTTGAAGCGGCATTATCAGGGGATGAGCAGTTAACACGGGAGAAAATCCACAATCATCTGAAACGCCATCTAACCGGAAAGACGATGGGCGACTAAGGCCGAAAATCGTCTTCCAAATAGACCTGAATGATTTCATCAAAACTTGATTCCGCCTCAAACCCCAGCTTCAGAGCGCGATCTGTTTGAAAGTCGCGCGGCCAATTCTTGACTATTCCTTCAATTGCCTTGTCCGGTTTTCGCCTGATTAGGCCAACAGCGTCTTGACCGGCGACATTGCGCAGAGCTTCGATTTGTTCGGCGACGGTGCAACTGACACCTGGCATGTTCAAGGCGCGTCGGTCATTCAAAAGCTGCGTGTCCAATGTTGCAGCGTGGGTCAAAAAAGTCGCAGCGGCGCGGGGGCTAGCGTGCCAGTGTCGAACAGTTTCGGCAACTGGCAAGACAGCCTCATCCCCATTCAATGGCTCGCGGATTATTCCTGAAAAGAAGGACGAAGCGGCAGCGTTGGCCTTGCCCGGGCGCACACACAATGTGGGTAAGCGCAAGGAAACACCGTCGATGTATCCTTTCCTGCTAAAATCCGTGATCATCAGTTCAGACGCCGCTTTCTGCGCTCCGTAACTGGTCAAAGGTGCCGAAAGGAACTCATCGCTTATCTTTTCAGGGAACGGTGACCCGAACACCGCTATGGATGAGGCAAAAACCAGGCGAGGAGTGTACTCCCTTCCTGATGCCTCGTGTTCATCCTTAAGTGCATTCAGCAGTGCCCACGTCGCCATAAGGTTTACATCCCAGCCCAACGCAAAGTCTGTCTCGGCTTGGCCAGAAACGATCGCTGCAAGATGGAAAATGACATCCGGTCGCTGCGCAGCAAAAGACTTAGCCATGCCTGACGCGGTCAAGTCCCCTACAATTTGATTACTTGCCGCACTATCGGGTGGGAACGAGAGATCGAACAGTGAAACTTGGGCATCCGCTCCAAAAGTTTCATGGGTCGAAATGCGATGGGCCAGTTTCTGACCCAGCATTCCTCCACCGCCTATGACAAGGATCCGCGTCATAACAATCCGTTCCGTTTTTTGAGTTCCAGATACAAAGCTGAATGATCCAGTTCGGCCCCATCCATTTCGTCTATCAGATATTCGAAACGGTCGCGCACAGATTGGGTGCTAGGTAGCTCAACGCCAAGGCTTCGCGCTTCCTCCAGCGTGTTGTCCAAATCCTTTAACTGAAACTTGGACAAACCTCCGGGTACAAAATTTCCGTCAGACATGCGTTCGCCATGTTGTTGCAAGATAATGCTATCAGCAAATCCCCCCTTCAGTGCGGCCCTCAACGCGGCAGGGTGAGCCCCGCCTCGCTGAGCCAGTAAAGTCGCTTCGGCGACAGCCGATATAGTCACAGCGACAATCGTCTGATTGGCCAATTTGCACAATTGACCAGAACCACTTGGGCCTACATGCACAGGGCGGCCCATTGCTGACAGAACTGGTCGCACGCGCTCCATAACGTCCTGATCACCACCGACCATGATCGCAAGCGTGGCAGCTTCGGCACCTTTGGTGCCGCCGGAAACCGGGGCATCCAGATGCTGCAACCCCATCGAAGACAATTGCGCGGATTGTTCTCGGGCGTGTTCGGGTTTGGCGCTGGACATATCAATCCAGATCATTCCGGGTTTGAGTTGTTTGCGGAAAGCCTCGTCAGAAAGTAGCGCGCCGGTCGCGTATCCGTCCGACAGCATCGTTACAATTACGTCTGCACCTGAAACCGCCAGCGGGGCAGTTTCCGCCAATGTCGCGCCTTCCGCCGTCAACGGTTTTGCCTTATCCAAGCTGCGGTTCCATACAGTTAGCGGAATTTCGGCGCGCAAAATATTCCTCGCCATAGGAGCGCCCATCAAGCCGGTTCCCAATAGAGCTACTTTGAACTGCTTGCTCATAATCCTCTGTCCTTCCGAAGGTGCGCCACGCATGGTTATGGCCAAACCAAAATCTCTGTCATACGCTAACGGCTCTGGGCCCACATGCCAGAAGTCGTTGCAAATCCACCAAGGTTTCTTTGCTTCTCGGTTGATCTGTGGGACGAAGCAACACTTGTCCAGTCGCCACTTTTAGGGTCGAAAAATATATATGTCAGAGAGACTTAAGAGAAAAAACGTCCTGGTTACAGCTGCCGCACAAGGGATCGGACTTGCAAGCGCAATTGCGATGGCAAGAGAGGGTGCGAAAGTCTATGCGACGGATATTAACCCTGAAAAACTAAATTTGATTCGCGATCGGAATCTCGAAAATCTCGAAATTTTCGAGATGGATGTGACAAATAATGACAGTATTCATTATGGGGTCGCGCGAGCGAAGCCGGATGTTTTGTTCAACTGCGCCGGGTTCGTGCATCACGGAACTATTCTGGATGCAACCGACGAAGAATGGGACTTCGCCATGGACCTGAATGTGCGCTCAATGGTGCGCACAACAAAGGCTGTATTGCCGGGGATGCTAGAGCGCGGAGGAGGCTCGATTATCAACATGTCTTCCGCACTGGGTTCCATAATCGGTGCGCCAAATCGTTTTGTATATGGAACGACTAAGGCTGCCGTTGTTGGGCTGACGAAATCGGTAGCCGTGGACTTCATAACACAAGGAATTCGGTGCAATTGCATTTGCCCGGGAACAGTCGACAGTCCCAGTTGGCGTGACCGTGTAGATGCGTTGGGCGAGCAACTGGGCAGCAGAGAAGAAGCCCTTGCACAATTTGTGGCGCGTCAGCCCATGGGGCGTGTAGCGAAGGCAGAAGAGATTGCTGCATTGGTCGTCTATCTGGCGAGCGATGAAAGTGCATTCACCACGGGACACACGCACATAATTGATGGGGGGTGGTCAGGCCAATGACTAAAATATCAAAAAATGATCTGCGATCTCGCAAGTGGTTCATGAATTCTGAGAACCTTGAGATGACGGCATTGTATCTTGAGAGATACCTGAATTACGGATTGACCCGCGCAGAACTGCAATCGGGCAAGCCGATCATTGGGATTGCTCAGACCGGGAGTGATTTGAGCCCCTGCAACCGGCATCATATCGAGTTGTCCAAACGCGTTCGCGACGGGATCATCGCCGCCGGGGGAACGTGCATCGAAATACCGGTCCACCCGATACAAGAGACCGGTAAACGGCCAACGGCCTCTCTCGACCGCAATCTGGCTTATCTGTCCCTGGTTGAGAGTCTATTCGGGTATCCGATTGATGGCGTTGTTCTGAACATTGGTTGCGACAAGACCACGCCCGCACTTCTTATGGCCGCTGCGACCGTCAACATCCCAGCGATTGCCCTGTCGGTCGGCCCAATGCTCAACGGCTGGTGGAAAGGTGAGCGCGCAGGATCAGGAACGGTTATTTGGAAAGCGCGCGAAGACCTTGCGGCTGATGAAATCGACACCGATGAGTTCATGGAGATCGCAGCCGCCGCGGCACCTTCGGTGGGTTATTGCAATACGATGGGAACAGCAACGACCATGAATTCGCTTGCTGAAGCCTTGGGTATGCAATTGCCAGGATCAGCAGCCATACCAGCCCCGTACAGAGAGCGCGGTCAAATCAGCTATGAAACGGGTAAACGCATTGTGGACATGGTCTGGGAGGATTTACGCCCTAGTGATGTGGTGACACGTCAGGCTTTTGAGAATGCGATTGTCATAAACTCGGCGATCGGTGGATCGACGAACGCGCCGATACACCTGAATGCGATCGCCCGGCATCTTGGTGTTCCATTGAACAACGATGATTGGCAGAAACTTGGCCACGACGTTCCTCTGTTGGTTAACATGCAGCCTGCGGGTAAATATCTGGGCGAAGATTACCAACAGGCTGGGGGTGTTCCCGCCGTTGTCGGAGAGCTTCTTGATGCTGGATTGCTGCCGCATCCCGATGCGATAACGGTGAACGGTAAGACGATAGGCAAAAATTGCTCGACGCGCCGGTCTCAGAATGGCGACGTGATCAAGCCTGTCAGTAGCCCGGTTAAGCCACAGGCGGGGTTCATCAATCTCTCGGGCAACTTGTTCGAGAGTGCGATTATGAAGACATCTGTGATTTCGCAGGCATTTCGAGAGACCTACTTGTCGAACCCGGATGATCCTAATGCATTTGAGGGCAGGGCGGTTGTGTTTGATGGGCCCGAGGATTTTCACCATCGGATCGATGATCCCGCCGAAAAAATCGATGCAAACTGTATTCTGATTATGCGCGGAGCAGGACCAAAAGGTTACCCGGGTGCCGCAGAGGTCGTGAACATGCGTCCGCCTGCATATTTGTTGAAACAAGGCATCGAAGCCCTTCCTTGCATCGGTGATGGCCGGCAATCCGGCACCTCAGGAAGCCCGTCTATCCTGAATGCTTCACCAGAAGCTGCAGAGGGCGGTGGGTTGGCCTTGGTGCGAACTGGCGACCGACTGCGCATCGATCTTGGCAAAGGCACAGCAGATATGCTGGTTTCGCTTGAAGAACTGCATGAACGCGCCCGCGATCTGGAGGCAAAGGGTGGGTATACAATGCCGCCCAACCAATCCCCGTGGCAGGAAATATTCCGCGAAAAAGTAGATCGGTTGGATCGCGGTATGACGCTCAAGGGTGCCGAAAACTACCGCGATATCGCGCGAGGCTTCATGCCACGCGACAATCACTAAAAGGAACAGAAATGAAACTTGTTCGTTACGGAGCCGAGGGCTCGGAAAAGCCTGCTTTGGTCGATTCCCAGGGTCAATTGCGGGATTTGTCCGCCCACATCAATGATGTTACGGGCGATGTTCTGGATGACGGAACGCTTGATAATCTGCGCTCATTGGATCCAAATAACCTGCCAATTGTCGAGGGGGATCCTCGTATTGCACCGTGTGTCGGCGGCATCGGAAAATTTCTTTGCATCGGTTTGAATTACTCGGACCATGCCGCAGAAACCGGCGCAGATATTCCAGAGCATCCGATACTTTTTTTCAAGGCAAACTCAGCCGTCATTGGTGCCTATGATGATGTTGTCATGCCGCGCGGATCTACTCACACCGACTGGGAATGCGAACTGGGCGTCGTCATCGGCAAAACGGCCAAATACGTGTCCAAGGCTGATGCGCTCGAACACGTTGCGGGCTATTGTATCGTGAACGATGTGTCAGAACGGCATTTTCAGACTCAACTGACCGGTCAATGGACCAAAGGCAAGTCTTGCGACACATTTGGCCCCACAGGTCCTTGGCTAGTGACCCGGGATGAGGTGCCGGATCCTCAAAGTCTTGGTATGTCACTGGATGTAAACGATCAGCGCATGCAAACCGGGAATACTTCTACGATGATCTTTTCCGTTGCCGAGATCATTGAACATCTAAGCCAACTATTCACACTGCATCCCGGCGACGTCATTTCAACTGGAACACCGCCCGGCGTCGGAATGGGGATCAAACCGGAACCAGTTTACCTGAAAAAAGGCGACGTCATGGAGCTTCGCATCGATGGGCTTGGTGTTCAGCGGCAAACGGTCGGCCAAGATGATTGACTTATTGCAAATCGGCGGGATCACTGAACGGATGCGAGAACGTCTGTCCGCAGCGTTCGACATTCATCAATTGGACGATTTCAACGCGGATAGTATTACGCATATCGTAACGAACGGGCACGATGGTGTTCCGCATGACCTAATGACATCACTCAGTAATCTGAAGATGATCAGTGTCTATGGGGTCGGTTACGACGCCGTCGACGCAAATGCCGCGGCTGAGCGTGGAATTGTTGTGACGCACACACCCGATGTTTTGAACAAAGAAGTCGCAACCACCGCCGTTCTGCTATTGCTGTCATGTTACCGAGAGCTTCTACGTGACGACAATTACGTTCGGTCCGGACGGTGGGAGGTTGAAGGCAATGCCCCTTTGACCCGATCAGCAGACAATCAAAAGATAGGCATTCTTGGTCTTGGTCGCATTGGTCAGGCGATCGTTGATAAGTTAGAGCCGTGGGCCCCCGAAATCTCCTATCACACCCGCAATCAAAAGGATGTCCCGTACCGCTATTTCGACAATTTGGTTGAAATGGCTGAACATGTTGACGTCCTCATATGCATCACGCCCGGCGGTCAGTCGACCAATAGGCTGGTCAACGCTGAGGTGCTTCGCGCGTTGGGGGCGGGCGGCACTCTGATAAACGTTAGTCGAGGTTCGGTCATCGACGAAACTGCCCTTATCAACGCATTGCAAAACGGTGAGCTTGGGTGGGCGGGGCTTGATGTTTTCGAGGACGAACCGCGTGTTCCAAAAGCGTTGCGCGAGATGTCCAATGTCGTTCTGCTACCTCACGCTGGTAGCGCGACTATTGAGACGCGTGCAGCTATGGGTGACCTAACCGTCGACAATCTTCTGCAACACCTTAAGGACGGATCGGTGATCACAGCTGTGCCAGAATGCAGAGATCTGTAAAAGGCCAATCTGAAGAGTGTTTGAGTTTGCTGTCGCGGTTTTCTTTCTGCTGATTACGCCGGGCCCAGGCGTTCTAACAACTGCGGGTATTGGATCAGCATTTGGTTTTCGAGCTGGGCTCGCCTTCGTGGCTGGTTTGATGCTGGGCGGGTTCATCAACATGATGTTGGTTGTCTCTGGAGTCGCTGCGGTAGCTTTGGCTATACCGGCGCTCAGAACTTTGCTGCTATTCGCCTCAGTCGGGTATTTGGTATTTCTGGCCTGGCGAATTGCCAGCGCTGGCTCAAAGGTCGGGTTTTCTCCAGCGGTTTCGCCACTTGGTTTTGCGAATGGGCTGACACTTCAGTTCATTAATCCCAAGGCTTACGTGGTCAGCACAGCATTGTTTTCAGGGTTTGCTTTTTTGCCCGATGCGCCTGTTTGGGAGGTCGTCATAAAAATAATTGTTTTCAATATGATATGGGTGCCAGTGCACATGATCTGGCTGGGTGCTGGCGCAAAACTGGGCAGCCTTGATATAAGCCAAAGATCGCATCGAAGGATCAACTTTGCGATGGCGGCTTCCTTGATTGTTGTTGTGGTGATTGCTTTAGCGTCGGCGCTGTAAACGATATCTACGGTCAGTCGCATTTAGCAGAGGATTGAAAGCCACAAATCAAAGTGACGCCGTTATTCCACCATCGACATAGAGAGTATGTCCATTGACGAAACTGGATGCAGGGGACGCAAGGAATATGGCGGCACCGACAAGTTCTTCTACATTTCCCCAGCGACCGGCTGGAGTACGTTTCTCGAGCCATGCACTAAACGCTGGGTCGGCAACCAAGGCGGCGTTCAAAGGTGTATCGAAATATCCGGGCGCAATGGCATTGCAGTTCAGACCATACTTGGCCCAATCAGTTGCCATTCCTTTTGTAAGGTTGGTCACGGCACCTTTTGTCGCCGTGTAAGGCGCAATACCCGGTCTTGCCAATGCGGATTGAACCGACGCAATGTTAATGATCTTGCCAGACTTTCTTTCAATCATGTGTCGTGCCACTGCCTGACCGACATGAAAGACGGACGCGACATTTGTCTGTAGTAGGCGCTCGAAGGCATCAGCGGGGAAATCCTGTAACTCCGTCCTGTGTTGCATTCCGGCGTTGTTTATCAGGATGTCTATCGGGCCGACCTTTTCTTCAAAGTCGTCCACAGCAGACCGGACGCCTTCATGATCGGTCGCATCGAACGAAAGTTTGCGTACCGAGGCGCCTGTTTCACTGAGTTCGGAGGCTGCCGCCGCCAGTTTTGTGGTGTCGCGCCCGTTTAACACGACCCGCGCACCGGCAGCGGCCAAACCTCGCGCCAGTGCAAATCCAATTCCCTGACTGGAGCCTGTTATCAGCGCCCGAGTTCCACTTAGGCTGAACATTTCAAGCGTCATGCAAAAATCCCTTGGTTGTCGGCACCGACTATCCGTATCTTTTGGCGATGTGTATAGGGAGTCTGGGCAATGTCTTCGACCAGTGTTGCTGTTGTTATCCATGCTGCGAAAGATCTGAGGTTGGAAAACCGGGATGTACGCGACCTGGGACAAGACGAAGTTTTAATTGCATTGCGTGTGGGTGGGATTTGCGGCTCTGACCTGCATTATTACAACCACGGTGGCTTCGGCGCCATCAAGTTGCTTCAACCGATGGTGCTTGGACACGAAGTGTCCGGGGAAATCGTAGAATTCGGGTCAAGTGTGCAGGGGCTTAACCTAGGTCAATTGGTTGCAGTTTCTCCATCCCGCCCCTGCCAAGCCTGCTACTATTGTCTGAACGGGCAGCAAAACCATTGTCTTGATATGAAATTCTATGGCAGCGCAATGCCGTTCCCGCATATCCAAGGCGCTTTTCGGAGCAAACTCGTGGCGAAAGCCAGTCAATGTGTTCCGGCAGACGGGTTGAGCCCTGCACAGGCCGCTATGGCAGAACCGCTGGCGGTTTGTTTGCACGCGATTAAACAAGCCGGGAGCCTCTTAGGTAAAACGGTACTTATCACGGGATGCGGTCCAATCGGCTGCCTCACGATCTTGGCGGCGCGTCGTTCTGGGGCGGCCAGAATAGTGGCGACGGATATCTCGGACCAGACCCTCGCTCTGGCGCGTGAATGCGGGGCAGACGATGTCATCAACACCTACACCGATCCGCAAAAACTGGAGCAGTTTGAAAACGACAAGGGTCAGGTTGATGTACAACTTGAGTGTTCTGGGGCTCAATCGGCTCTGGCTTCTGGCGTCGCATGCTTGCGCCCGGGTGGAACATTGGTTCAGCTTGGTCTCGGCGGAGACATGACAGTGCCGATGCAGGCGTTGACTGCAAAAGAGATTGTACTTCGCGGGTCTTTCCGTTTCCATTCCGAGTTCTCAGTCGCGGTCGAGATGATGCGAAGCGGACTAATAAATGTAGACCAGTTGGTGACGCATTCCTTCGAGGTTGGCGAGGCCATCACCGCTTTCGAGGTCGCGTCTGATCGAACCCAATCAATGAAGGTGCAGTTAACTTTTCCGGATAATGACAATGGATAAACGAACGCGTGATATTGCAAAGACTTATGAACGAGATGGTTTCGTAGCTCCGCTGGATATCCTGACAGCTTCTGAGATCCAAACGCTGCGTGATGATTTTGAGAAAGCAGAGCGCATTCTCAGAGACGACCCAGAGAAACTCAAGCATCTATATTCGTATCCGGACAGGCTGATACCATCATTCGATGCACTTCTTCGCCATCCGAAGCTGATTGAGGCTGCTTCAACGGTATTGGGGCCGGACCTCATGGTTTGGAGCGGTGCACTTTTCGTTAAAGAAGCGCGATCATCGAAGATAGTCTCGTGGCACCAAGACTTGACCTATTGGGGATTGGATGATGCTGAAGAGGTTACGTGCTGGGTTGCGATTTCAGAAGCGTCTGAGCAAAGCGGGTGTATGAAGTTTGTTCCCGGCAGCCACAAAAGCCGTATCGTGCCTCACGTGGACACCTTCAGCGAAAACAATCTGTTGTCACGTGGGCAGGAAATCGCAGTCGAGGTGAACGAACAAGATGCAGTCGCTGCCGAATTGCGTGCTGGGCAGGCGTCCATGCATCACGGGCATCTTTTCCACGCATCGGGACCCAATAACACTGACGACAGACGCATTGGCGCGGCGTTGCGTTTCATAAAACCCTCAATGAAACAGAAAAACGGCGTGAAAACTTTGGTTGCGCTAGTCGCAGGGCGAGATGATTTTGGGCATTTCTTAGTTGCGCCTTCCCCTCGGGGCTTTTTGCATGAGTGCGATTTCGATTTGTGTCAAAGGGATGCAGACCGCAAGAAACAAATACTTTTCGCCGGAGTGCAGTGATTTCCTTCGCAAGCTCTGAACCATTATTACACCAACCCCAAAGCAGACCTGAATTGCGAGAACAGGTGGACATCTAAAAGGGTCTTGTCAGAAGAACTCGGGTTGAAACGGGTAGGGGCTTTCGAAGCCTCCACCTATGACCAACTCAAGCCCATTCAAGGAATTCAAGACCAATCCCAGGATCATTCGTCAGGCCGTGATACTGTACCTTCTGTTTCCTGTGCCTTTTACAATGTCGAAGACCTGATGAATGAGCGTAGGATAAACGAACACGCACAGTCGCTCTTGCCGGGCCGCGCGAACTTGGTGTGACAAAAAGGGCAGCTATACTGGCTTAGCAGAGACTGGTTCCAATTTGTCTTACAGCACCGCCATTTGTATCCGTTTCGCATCATTTCCATTCGACGATCTGGATTCATGCTGCAATTTTCGCGCGTTGCATAGCGTGATTCTGAGCACAGGTTGGTCTGATCACGTCCGACGAATGCCAAAAGAACTCCGGCGACGTGTAAGTGTCGGATCAATTGGGCCACTTATTCCTGCGGGCATTTTCCTTTTTGGCCAGCAAAGAGGGTGCCGCCATCCAGCACTTCTACGTAAACCCCCATATCCATATGGCCCAGATGGGTTCGAAGTAAGAACGGAATGTTCAAGTCTCGTAGGGCCGTCTCAGGATTCACCTCGGTAGCGGCGCATCTTTTCGTCCGCGAGAGTATCCGCAGCCTGACATCGCCAAACACAAAGGTGGAACCGACAGAGTTCAGCTCGGAAAACGGTGGCAATCCGTCAATTTCGATATTCGCCCGAAATCTGTCCGGGTGAATGTCTGTGCGCAACTTTCTGCTCAACGCATCAACAGAGCTTAAGTTGAGAACCGATATCGCATTCATCATCTTCGGTGAAACGACTGAAACATCCGTGAAACGATGCGGGTGCGAAGACACGAATCTAGGCGGTTCAGGATCCTGTAGTTCCAGCGTATCGTAGAGGAGTCTGGCGGCATCCGTTTTTCTTTGGGGCTCGCTCATGCGGAAGCAGTGGGTGCGGCCGTCCACATCAATTTCCAACTGCTGAGTTGTTGCGTCGAAACGTGTCCTGAGACCCGCAAGCCCAGCTTCTTTCAGCAAAACAACAAAGCGGTCTTTAGGAAGTGGCTTTGGGTCAGTCGGGTCAAAGCCGGAGTTGTAGCGAGCAAAGCCGAAAAGGCGGTCACCAGGTACACCCTCACCCGCGCTCAGGTTGACTGTGTTCAGCGGCTCCGGACTCAGACCCTTGATAGGGTAACGCTTCATTCTGACAATGGTGAGTTCGCTCATGCGTTGGTTTCCGATCCGTCGTGTATAGCCGAATTTGGCTCGTCTTGCGTCTTCTGGTCCATCGATTTCCGCGCGTTCGGGCGGGGGGCGGAAAGCCGAAAATCCAGCAATGCAAGGCCTTTGAGAACTGGCTATCCAAAGCTGCCAGCAGGTCAGTTTCAAAGAACTGTTTTGAGACTATCGGTTTTTCCTGTGGATTGTTGGAAAGTATGCGGAAGGAAATGGTGCAGCGTAAATTGTTCAAAAACAATGAATTAGTAGCGTAAATTTAAGTTACATGGGACATTTTGAGGTACGAACCTCAAAATTATCTAGACTTGAGGTGCGTACCTCAAATAGCCTTGGAAGTATGCCGCGATTCGCACATCCTCGATTGACGGCGTTAAAAAGGGAGGAATGGATGACTTACACAAAACTGGCCTCGGCCAGCGCAATAGTCCTTGCCGCTACTACTCTTTCTACCAAGGCAAATGCTGAAGACCTGACACTGTGTTGGGCGGCATGGGACCCGGCCAACGCGCTGGTTGAGCTATCCAAAGAATTCGAGGCCGAGTCTGGCCACACAATGAACTTCGAGTTTGTGCCCTGGCCGAACTTTGCGGACCGCATGCTGAACGAGCTGAATTCCGGAGGGAAGCTTTGTGACCTGCTGATCGGGGACAGCCAATGGATTGGCGGCGGAGCTGAGAACGGTCACTATGTAAAGCTGAATGACTTCTTTGATGCTGAGGGCATCAGTATGGATGATTTCGCGCCGGCAACTGTGTACGCTTATTCGACTTGGCCAAAGGGCACGCCAAATTACTATGCGCTGCCTGCAATGGGTGATGCGAACGGTTGGTTCTATCGCAAGGACTGGTTCGAAGATCCCGATATCCAAGCCGCCTACAAAGAAGCAACCGGTCAAGATTTGCGTGAACCGGAATCCCAGAAAGAGCTGTTGCAGATTGCGCAATTTTTCCAAGGTCGCGAGATCGACGGAAAAACCGTTTACGGCGCTGCGATCTTTACCGAGCGCGGTTCGGAAGGGATAACAATGGGTGTGACGAGTGCGCTTTACCCTTGGGGGTTCAAGTATGAAAATACGCCGGGCTCGTATGACATGGAAGGCGCCGTGAATTCACCCGAAGCCGTCGAAGCGCTGGAATTCTACAAAGAGTTCTACAAAACAGCGACACCTCCGGGGTACACAAACTCTTACATGGGTGAAAGCTTGGACGCCTTTAAGTCAGGTCAGGTCGCCATGGCCATGAATTGGTTTGCATTCTTCCCGGGCCTCTATGCCGATCCCAATACCGGTGGCGACAAGATCGACTTCTTCGTGAACCCGCCGCAAAATCAGGCAGGTTCAACGTTGGGCGGGCAAGGGATTTCTGTCGTCAGCTATTCTGACAAACAGGATGCCGCGCTTGAGTACATCAAATGGTTCGCGCAACCCGAAGTTCAGGCCAAATGGTGGGAACTGGGCGGTTATTCAGCACATAATTCCGTGCTGGAAGACCCCGGCTTCGTGGACAGCCAACCCTTTGCCGGTGACTTTCTGGAAGCCATGTCAGGTGTGCAGGACTTCTGGCAGGAGCCTGCTTATGCGGAATTGTTGTTGGCCATGCAGAAACGTATCCATGACTACGTTGTCGCCGATCAAGGCACCGCCCAAGAAGCGCTTGATCTTTTGATCGAGGATTGGACCGAAGTCTTCGAAGACGAAGGCAAGCTTTAATCCGGAAGCAGGGCAGGAGCGGGTTCAAGCCCGCTCCACCATGACCCGTGTGTCCCAAACCGACAAGAACTGGCAAAGAAATGTCTGACCGGACCATAGATCGCGTTGCACAGGCAACGCCCACGCGAGTTGCGCGCAAAATCAGAGGGTTATCCGATCGAGCAATTGCTTGGATATTCATTTCCCCGACGATCTTCCTGCTGCTTGCAATCAACATTTTTCCGTTGATTTGGACAATCCAGCTTAGCTTTACCAACTACAAAGCCAATCGGATAGGGCGCGAGGTCAAGGATGTCGGGTTCAGGAATTACGAGCGTATCCTGACGGATTCCGACACCTGGTTGAATATGCAGGCGACGGCGCATTTTTTGTTCTGGACGATCTTTTTTCAGGTTCTGATTGGGTTCACCTTGGCGTGGCTAATCAACAAGAAGTTTAAGGGAAATGACCTTTGGACCACGATTATTGTCTTGCCAATGATGCTGTCCCCTGCTGTCGTCGGGAACTTTTGGAAGTTTCTCTATCAGCCTCAGATCGGCCTGTTCAACTATATCGTTTCGTGGTTCACCGGCAAAGACCCGTCAAGTTTTGAGATGCTGGGTTCTGTGACGTTGGCGCCCTGGGCCATCGTCATCGTCGACACTTGGATGTGGACGCCGTTTGTGATGCTGATCTGCCTGGCCGGGCTGCGCAGTATTCCCGATTACATCTACGAGGCGGCCGAGATCGACAGGGCCAGCAAGCTGCGGCAGTTCTTTACGATTACGATCCCGATGGTGCTGCCATTCCTGATGCTGGCGGTGCTGTTTCGAGGGATCGAGAACTTCAAAATGTTTGATCTGGTGGTGCAGTTGACCGGCGGTGGGCCGGGGTCCGTTACGGAACTCACTTCGATCAATCTCAAGCGGGAGGCTTTTGAAAAGTGGCGTACGGGCTACGCGTCAGCCTATGCGATCATCCTTTTCGTCACCGTGTTCGGCCTTGCGTCGATCTACGTCAAAGCCCTGAACAAGGTGAAACAGAGATGAGTAGCTTTTCCGTCACTGAACCTTCGAACCGGTCCAAATGGATCGCAGGAATCCTGGTCATCACTTATGCGCTGATCACGATGATCCCGCTGGTGTGGATTTTGCTGACCGGGTTCAAATCCCCCGCCGACGCGATCAGCTACCCGCCCAAAGTGGTCTTTGACCCAACGCTCGAAGGTTACGTCAATCTTTTCACCACGCGCACCAGGCAGACGCAGGAGTTTCTGGAAGCCAACCCGCCGCAGAACTGGGCCGATGAGATCGTCCGCCAATATGACATGGTGATCGTTGGGCCCTCCAAGTTCGGCGAGCGTTTCATGAATTCGGTCATCATCGGATTTGGCTCCACGTTCTTGAGTATCTTCCTCGGCACGCTGGCCGCCTATGCGTTCAGCAGGTTCAAGGTACCGCTCAAAGACGACCTTCTGTTCTTCATTCTTAGTACAAGGATGATGCCTCCGGTTGCTGTCGCCATCCCGATCTTCCTGATGTTCAGAAACCTTGGGCTGAGCGACACGCATCTGGGGATGATCCTCCTGTATACGGGCGTGAATATCTCCCTGGCGGTTTGGTTGCTGAAGGGTTTCATCGACGAAATTCCAAGAGAGTACGAGGAAGCCGCCCTCATAGATGGCTACACGAGGTTTCAGGCCTTTTACAAAGTGGTGCTGCCGCAAGCCGCCACAGGCATTGCGTCAACTGCGATCTTCTGCCTGATCTTCGCATGGAATGAATATGCTTTCGCCGTGCTGCTGACTTCGGCCAACGCGCAGACAGCGCCCCCGTTCATCCCCACCATCATCGGTATTGGCGGTCTGGATTGGCCTGCGGTTGCGGCCGGTGCGACGATCTTCCTGATCCCCGTCATGATTTTCACCATCCTGATGCGCAAACACCTGCTGCGCGGGATCACATTCGGAGCCGTACGCAAATGAGCGAGTTTCTTACCGGATTGATGCGGCTCCGCCGCGGCCCGTGGGAGATGGTCGCCACCATCCTGATCGCACTAGGTGTCTTCATGCTGATGCAGCCCTTTGTCCTTTGGGCGTTCACCTATTCCTTCATCGTCACGCTGATCGGAACCGTCATGTTCATCATCGCCAGCCATTTTCCGGAGTAGAAATGGCCCAGATCATAGTCAAAAACGTAAAGAAGATGTTCGGCGATTTCACTGCTGTGCGCGAAAGCTCTTTTACAATTGAGGACGGTGAGTTCTTCATGCTGCTTGGGCCGTCGGGATGTGGAAAGACGACAACGCTCAGGATGATTGCGGGGTTGGAGCTTCCGACTTCCGGCGAAATCTATCTGGATGGTGAGGAAATAAGCCAAAAGCCGCCTTCAGAACGTGACATAGCGTTCGTTTTCCAGATGTTTGCGCTGTATCCGCACATGAACGTTCGCAAGAACATCAGCTATCCACTGATTTCACAAGGCATGTCACGCGCAGCTGTCAAAGCCAAAGTTGAAGAAGTTGCCGGAATTCTGGGGATAACTGACATTCTGGAAAGCCCGGTGGGGGGGCTTTCGGGTGGCGACAGGCAGCGCGTGGCACTTGGGCGGGCGATCGTTCGCGAGCCCAAGGCGTTCATGATGGACGAACCTCTCGGCGCTTTGGACGCCGAATTTCGCGAGCACATGGCTGAAGAGTTGCGCGCGCTTCACGATCGCATGGGAGCGACAACGGTTTACGTCACACATGATCAGTTGGAAGCCATGCAAATGGGCGACAAGATCGTTGTGATGAATAACGCTGTGATCGAGCAATTCGGGACACCCCAGGAAATCTACGACAAACCAGCTACGATGTTCGTTGCGGATTTCATAGGATCTCCGTCAATGAACTTCTTGCCGTTTCAGGGAAAAGTGGCACCCGGCTCTGAAAGGGTCAGGCTGAACGGCCATGACGAAGCGGTCCCGAAGCTGATGGAGGGGGCGGAAGGGGAACTGGTCTTCGGTGTCCGGCCGGAACATGTATTTTTGTCCGACGACAGTGACTATCGGGCCAAAGTTCTGGCAGCTGAATACCTGGGGACAACCCAGATCGTGACATTGCAAAGCCCGAACGGTGAGTTGAAGGCCCGCATCGGCGCAGGTGAAAAGGTTGCGCCGGGTGAAACCGTGGGATTGGATTTCCGTTCGACAACGGTGACTCTTTTTGAGCGCTCCACGGGCCGGGCGCTGAAATCCGCCCTGAACGAAGAGGTGCTGAGCAATGGCTGAAGTCATTTTGCAGAACATCTCGAAGTCATTCGGAACTGTTCAAGCCGTCGACGGTATCTCGATGACAATTCCCGATGGTGCCTTCGTCGTGCTTTTGGGTCCGACAGGTGCGGGAAAAACGACAACGCTTCGATTGATTTCCGGACTCGAGAAGATGGAC
The DNA here is from genome assembly GCF_056540885.1 of Ruegeria sp. AL12. Classification (NCBI taxonomy): domain Bacteria; kingdom Pseudomonadati; phylum Pseudomonadota; class Alphaproteobacteria; order Rhodobacterales; family Roseobacteraceae; genus Ruegeria; species Ruegeria sp. AL12. The sequence goes on from NZ_JBQFXN010000001.1 coordinate 428,079, forward strand.
TCGGGATCGGTACGCATCGCCGGCCGAGATGTTGGCCTGGAAACGCCTGCCCAACGCGATGTGGCGATGGTTTTTCAGCAATATTCGCTGTACCCGCATATGACGGTGCGCGAGAATTTGTCGTTTCCACTGCGTTCGCCGATCCTGAAAACTCCTGAGGATCAGATCACGCAGAAGGTGAACGAAGTCGCGGAAATCCTGCAAATCCCGCACAAGCTGGACAACAAGGCCACGGAATTGTCCGGCGGAGAGATGCAGCGTGTTTCGATTGGCCGCGCATTGGTGCGGGATCCCCAAATTTTCTTGATGGACGAGCCGCTCAGTTCACTGGATGCCAAGCTGAGAGCGGATCTGCGCGTTGAGCTCAAGAGAATTCAGGCCGACCTTGGGTCCACGCTTTTGTATGTGACTCATGATCAGGTTGAGGCCATGACAATGGCAACGCATATCGGAGTTCTGGAAGAGGGCAGGCTGGTTCAGTACGGCACGCCAAGGGACATCTATGAAAACCCGTGCAGTGTTTATGTTGCCAGTCGATTGGGTCTGCCGCGGATAAATATCCTTCCGTCGGAATTGTTCGGAGGAGATCACAAGGGCCCGCAGATTGGTCTTCGCCCGGAAAACATCATTGAAGGCGAAGGCAGTGATGCGCGCGTGATACGTGCCGAACACCTGGGTGACCAAACCCGACTTCATCTGGACTTGAATGGCCATCCGGTCGTGACGCTGATCGATGTCCATCAAGATTACCCCGCAGGTAAGACTATCAAAATTAGCCCACGAAACCCGTTGTATTTTGACGCGTCCGGCGCGCGCGTGAATTAAGGAGCAAAAGCATGGCCCAGTTCCTCAACACAAAAGAAACCCTCGTGACCGAGGCGATAGATGGTCTTCTTGCATCCTCAGGTGGGGCACTGACCAGATTGGATGGGTACCCTCATATCAAGGTTGTCTACAGATCGGATTGGGACAAATCGAAAGTCGCCCTGGTTTCGGGCGGAGGTTCCGGCCACGAACCTGCCCATGCCGGGTTTGTGGGCGCCGGAATGTTAACTGCGGCCGTATGCGGAGAGGTTTTCGCTTCCCCATCGGTAGAAGCTGTCCTGGCGGGCATTCTGGCCGTGACCGGTGAGGCGGGGTGTTTGCTGATCGTCAAGAATTATACTGGCGACCGGCTGAATTTTGGACTGGCGGCCGAGCGCGCCCGCGCATTGGGGCGCAAGGTGGAAATGGTGGTGGTCGATGATGACATCGCCCTTCCTGACCTTCCGCAACCGCGTGGCGTGGCAGGGACCTTGTTCGTGCACAAGATTGCCGGAGCATTGGCAGAACGTGGGGCTGATCTGGAAACTGTAACCAAGGCCGCTAAGAACGTAGTCGAGAAAGTAGTCAGTATCGGGATGAGTTTGGACACCTGCACCGTTCCGGGTTCCCCGAAAGAAGACAGGATTGCCCCCGGCAAAGCAGAGCTCGGGTTGGGTATTCACGGTGAGCCAGGTGTTGAGCAGGTGGAGTTCGCAAATGCCGTGACCGCAATGTCCACCGTCGTGGAAAAGTTGAAGCAGCGAGTGGGGGCGGGTGACTGCGTGGCGCTGTTAAACAACTTGGGGTCTACAACACCGCTTGAGATGTCTGTTTTGACGCACGCCTTGTCCGAAACCGGTATCGCGGGACATATTATCGGTCCGGCACCGATGATGACTTCGCTGGACATGCATGGATTTTCTGTGTCGATTCTGCCGGTTGATCCGAATGACTTGTTGGCGCTGGAAGAACCGGTCGAGTTGGCGGCATGGCCAGGGGTCAAAACGATAAAGTCGGTTCGAATTGCCCCTTTGCCAGATGGTTTGACCCCGATTGACCCCATCCCGTCGAACAATCCGGCGACCAAGGAAACAATAAATCGCTTGGCAGAGCTGCTGATCCAAGCCGAGAAAGACCTGAACGAATTGGACGCGAAATCCGGAGATGGAGATACAGGCAGTACCTTGGCGACAGCAGCCAGATCTTTGCAGGGAAGCCTGGATCGAATGCCTCTTGCGGACCTGACGCAATTGTTTCCCGCGCTGGGCAATGAGTTGAGCCAGACCATGGGGGGATCTTCCGGTGTGATCCTGGCGATCTTTTTCAATGCCGCCGGAGATGCCTGTGCCAGTGGCGCTTCCATATCAAAGTCTTTGGTCGAAGGTCTGAACCGGGTCAGCCAGGTAGGTGGGGCCAAAGTTGGCGACAGGACAATGATTGATGCTCTGGCACCTGCGCTTGAGGCGCTGCCTTCAGGGCTGGTGCAAGCCGCGAAAGCCGCGCGTGAAGGTGCTGACAAAACCGCAAATATTCACCGTGCCAAGGCAGGCCGTGCAGCCTATGTTCCCGAAGAAAATCTGATCGGACATAACGACCCGGGTGCAGAAGCTGTTGCATTGCTGTTCGAAGGCTTGGCACGGGAGATTGAGGGCTGAAAGACACGTGGAAGACCAAAAGCAAAAACTAGAATTGGTGAAAAAGCCAACCGTAAACGACATCGCGCGCGTTGCGGGTGTCAGTCTGGCGACTGTTGACCGGGTCTTGAACAGGCGTCCCGGTGTGCGGGCGGTGACCGTGCAGAAAGTGCAAAAGGCGATTGATGAACTTGGGTATGTGCGCGACACCGCTGCCGCCAACCTCGCGCGGAACCGTGTCTACAATTTCGTCTTTATTCTGCCGGATGCCGGCAATGAATTTGTCGAGGCCATATGCGATCAGATAGCTGAACAATCGCGCGATCAGTTCATCGAAAGAACACGGGTCACGATAAAAAAGGTCGCTCCGTTCGAGCCTCAGGACATAGTTAACATTCTGGATGGAGTCGACCACCTGAGCGTCGACGGGGTGGCCGTATTCGGGCCGGAAACGCCTTCGGTCCGCGACGCTGTGAAGAGGGTCAGGGATAAAGGCATTCCAGTGGTTGCATTGGTGTCGGACTTGCCAAGCTCGGACAGAGATCATTTTGTCGGGATCGATAACGTTTCGGCCGGGCGAACCGCAGCTCAGTTGATGGGGCGCTTTGTGCATCGTCCGGGTAAGGTTTTGGTTCTGACGGGTTCACGTTTGGCACGTGATCATCTGGAGCGGCGCCAGGGATTTGATCTTGTTGTCGCTGAAGAATTCCCTCATCTCGAAGTCGTGGCGTCTGTCGAGGGCAGGGATGACCCGGATCTGATCTACAAGATGATGCCTGGGATATTTGAGACCTACCCCGACCTGGTCGGAATATACTCTTCCGCCGCGGGCAATGCGGGTTTGGTCCAATTTCTGTCAGAGAGCAGGATCAGCAAGGATCTGGTCATTATCGCGCATGAACTCACGCCGCTTAGTCGTGATGCGCTTCGCCGTGGCACCTTTGACGCGCTGATCTCGCAGGACTCCGGGCATCTGGTGCGGTCCGCCGTGCGTCTGTTGCGTGCAACATCGGACAAAGTCCCGTTCAACAAATCACAGGAACGCATCCGCATCGACATCTATCTGAAGGAAAACTTGCCGCCATAGAGGCATTGGTTTCGGGGAGGAAACTGAATGAAGACGATCAAAGGGCCTGCATTATTTCTTGCACAATTTGCCGGTGACGAAGCGCCGTTCAATTCATGGGATGCCATAACCAAATGGGCGGCGGATTGCGGATACAGGGGCGTTCAAGTGCCCAGTTGGGACGAGCGGTTGTTCGACCTTGAAACGGCCGCGACAAGCAAAGACTATTGCGATGACTTCAAGGGCAAAGCCCAAGAGAACGGCGTTGAAGTCACAGAATTATCGACGCACCTGCAAGGCCAACTTGTCGCTGTTCACCCGGCCTATGATACGGCGTTTGATGGTTTTGCGGCCGAAAGCGTCAGGGGAGATCCCAAAGCCCGGCAGGAATGGGCCGTTGATCAGGTCAAGAAAGCGCTTTCAGCCTCTCGGAATTTGGGAATCTCGGCTCACGCAACATTCTCTGGCGCGCTGGCCTGGCCTTACGTGTATCCCTGGCCTCAACGTCCTGCTGGCCTAATTGAAACCGCATTTGATGAGCTCGCCCGTCGTTGGGTGCCGATCTTGGACCACGCCGAAGATTGTGGCGTTGATGTTTGTTATGAAATCCACCCCGGCGAGGATCTTCATGACGGGGTGACATACGAAATGTTCCTTGAACGAACAGGCAACCATGCGCGGGCGTGCATGCTGTACGACCCGTCGCATTATGTCCTGCAATGCCTCGATTACCTTGACAATATCGACATCTATAGAGACCGCATCCGGATGTTTCACGTAAAGGATGCCGAGTTCAATCCGACCGGAAGGCAAGGTGTCTATTCCGGCTATCAAAGCTGGGTCGATCGCGCAGGGCGGTTCAGGTCACTTGGTGATGGACAGGTGGATTTCGGGGCTGTCTTTTCCAAGATGGGGGCAAACGACTTTGATGGCTGGGCCGTGGTCGAATGGGAATGCTGCCTGAAACATCCCGAGGACGGCGCGCGTGAAGGTGCGCAGTTCGTTTCCGATCACATTATTCGCGTGACCGAGAAGGCCTTTGACGACTTTGCCGACGGCGGCACCGACGAAGCGGCCAATCGGAAAATGCTGGGGATAGGCTGATGGTAACAGGACGCAACGAAGAAAGAACGGGGCGCATTCGCCTTGGTATGGTCGGCGGCGGAAACGATGCTTTCATCGGCGGTGTCCACCGCATAGCTGCGCGACTGGATGACAAGTTCGAGCTGGTTGCAGGCGCGTTGTCCTCGACGCCCGAAAAATCTCGGGAAAGCGGCGAGGCGCTGGGCCTCGAGCGGGTTTACGATGACTTCAAGCAGATGGCGATGCGAGAAGCGCGTTTGAAATCCGGGATCGAAGCGGTTTCGATCGTCACGCCAAATCACGTTCACTATGCTGCCGCGCGTGAGTTTCTGAAACGCGGCATTCACGTGATTTGCGATAAGCCGCTTACGTCGACCCTTGGTGATGCGAAGAAACTGGTCAAAACCGCTGAAAACTCAAACGCGCTGTTCATCCTTACCCATAACTACACGGGCTATCCAATGGTTCGGCAAGCGCGTGAGATGGTTGCCAACGGGGATATCGGTAAAATCCGCGTGGTTCAGGTTGAGTATCCGCAAGACTGGCTGACCGAGCCGCAGGATTTCAAGCAGGCCGAGTGGAGGACTGATCCGGAACGCTCCGGTGCCGGAGGATCAACCGGTGATATTGGAACTCATGCGTATAATATTGCCTGCTTTGTAACCGGATTGAGGGCAGAAAGCCTTGCGGCGGATTTGCAGGCTTTTGTGCCGGGTCGTCAGGTCGACGATAACGCGCATGTGTTGCTGAGGTTCCAAGGCGGAGCCCGTGGCATGCTGTGGTCTTCGCAGGTTGCGCCCGGTAACGAAAACGCTCTGCGATTGCGTGTGTACGGCGAAAAGGGCGGCATCGAGTGGGCTCAGGAAGACCCGAACTATCTTTGGTTTACTCCTTACGGAGAGCCAAAGCGTCTGATCACCCGAAATGGGGCTGCGGCAGGGGATGCGGCCAATCGGCTCAGCAGAGTGCCCCCGGGACACCCCGAAGGTTACCTGGAAGGGTTCGCCAATATCTATGGCGAAGCAGCCGAAGCCATACTGGCGTTCAGAAACGGAAGTTCACCTGACGCATCTGTCGTCTATCCAACGGTCCAGGATGGGCTTGAGGGCGTCAGGTTTGTGGCCGCATGCGTGCAAAGCTCTGCCAGAAATTCGGCCTGGGTAAAGCTGGAGTGAGGCTTTCTGCTTTGCGGGTTGAATTGCTGGCCTTGTATGAAAAAAACGGGTTGAGGCAGTTATTTGCCTCAACAATCGACGCGGCCACTCTGTATGAGCAAGCATAGGCCGTCTCACAAACATCGCGCGGTTAACGTTTCCATAGCGTCATCAAAGGTTTGGGCGCTATTCTCGGCCCGAGCCGTCAGATGAGCGCCTTCCAGCAAGGCCAAAGCCGCGCGTGCTTCTGCTTTCGGATCTTCAACGCCGGTGATCGAATGATCGGTTTTGCCAAGCGCAAAGACATTCTCGATCCAACGGGTCATCATGCGCCGGAACTCGCGGATTTTGTCGGTGACCTCATTCGACAAGCTTTCCCGGCTGATGATCAGCGAGACACATAAGCACAGGGTTTTTCCGTCGTTCAAAGCCGCGCGATACAGCGCGATCAGCGCACGCATGCGCCCGCCCGCCGTGTCACAAGTTTCCTCGATCTCGTCGCAGCGTCCCGTAAACTCGGTATGGTAGCGTGTCATCAAAGCGGCTGACAGCGCGGCTTTGGTCGGGAAGTGATAGTGGATCGATGCCTTGCGGATGCCCACATCATTGGCAAGGTCGGCATAGCTGAAGCCGTCGAAGCCTTTGCTGCGTACGGCAAATTCGGCAGAATTCAGCAAAGCGGTTTTCGTGTCTAATTCCATGCCACCTTCATCCTATTTGCGCTCAACAATGCCGCGGTGTTTTCTGCTGCTTCCAATGCACCTTCAAGATATCCCCCAAATTGCGCGGCTGTTTCGGTGCCACTGAAAACGATCCTGTCTTCCCAGATCCGCGTCATGGCCTTCGGCAGACCGTATTGCGGATGGGCATATACGGGCTGAAGATCCAGGTCTGTCGCTGTGAAGCGATCAAACGCCCAGTCTTTTAACAAAAGCACGCTGGGGCTGGTCGCCTTGCGCCCGAACAAGCACCCCAGCTGAGCCAGAACCTGCAGCCGCAACGCCCCTTCATCCCGGCGCGCTTGCGCAGGGATGCCGATGAAACCGAACAGCGCGAAGGGACCACCGCTGGCAGGCGATGCGTCGTGGATTTCCACCATGGGGCCGTGCCGGCTCATAGCGTCCCCTGACAGCCCGTCTTCGCGCCAGAACGGAGTGTCATAGACCGCAACCGCTTTGGCCTGCCCGGCCATCCAGGTCGGGATGTGCCGCATGGCTGACAACGTGCCATCGGGCAGGGCGGGCTCATAGATCAACTCGGCCGCGATGCGTGGGGGCACGGCAAGTACCACACGGTTTGCCAAAATATGCTGCCCAGATTGCGTGGTGACCCGAACCCCGCCTTCGGTGCGGGCCAAGGCGGTGATCTGCGTGGACAGGTGAATTGCCCCATCCGGCAACCGTGCCGACAGCGCATCTGTCAAAGCAGCGAGCCCCCCGATCAGACGATAAGACCCTTCCATGGATGAAAACCCGCGGCCCCGCTCAACACGGCACTGTTCATCTTCGAAACTCAGCGCGCCGGAACTGAATTGGTCAAACCGGTGCAGGCCCAGCCGGTCTGTCAGCGTTGCGATACGTGGCTGGCCGGGCCAGAACCAAGCCGGACCCATGTCCAGATGGGCGTTCCCCTGAATCTCGGTCAGAATGCGTCCGCCCAGACGGCTGCGCGCCTCAACAACCAGAACTTCCTGACCCTGATCCACAAGCTGTGTCGCCAGGCTGAGCCCAGAAAGCCCGCCGCCGATGATGAGCGTATCGGTGCGCATGGGTCAGAACCCCTCAGTTGCAGGACGCAGGTCCAGCTCGTGGGTCCAAGTCGACCTGGGTTGTTGCGCCAGTTGCCAATATACCTCGGCAATGTCTTCGGGCTTCATCATTTTGGCTGGGTCCAGACTGTGCCGGCCGCGTGACCGGGCCGTGTCGATTATGCCGTCTAGAATGACATGCGTGATATGCACGCCCGCCGGTTGAAACTCTCGTGCAAGCGATTGTGTCAGCCCGCGCAGGGCAAACTTGGCTGAAGCAAATGCTGAAAACTGTGCACCACCGCGCAGAGAGGCGGTTGCACCCGACACGATCAAGGTTCCGCCACCGCCACGGACCATCGGCTGCATCACCGATTGCGCCAGCACGATCAGCGTTTGCACCATCGACGTCCAGCTGCGCTGGTAATCGTTCAGCGTTGTTTTCAAGAAGGGTGAGATCACCAGTTCTGCGGTGTTGTGCACCACGGTCTTGGGCGGCCCGTAAGTGGCAATCAAATTGGCTATGACCGGTGCCGTTTCGCCGGGGTCGGACAGATCGACCTGATGAAAGGAACCGATTGAGTTGTCGGGTTGGGTTCGGCCCAGACCCACGGTCACCATGCCTTCGGCCTGGAAACGCGACACCAACGCCTGGCCAAGCCCAGCCCCCGCTCCGGCGACAAGCGCCAAGGGTTTTTGTTCAGCCATCGGTTACACCGCCGGCGGTTGGGCGTAAGGCAGGTGGCCTGTCTTCATCCAGATATTGGCCCCGTTCGCCCCCGCAACGGCCGTCAGGCTGTGGCCTTCAGGCAGGCGCAGCCAATCGTTTTTGACCAGTTCGTCCCCGCCTTCAGTGACCGACCCGTCGATGATCAGAACCTCGATCCCGCCAGGGGCGTCCGAGCGCAGCGTCGCGCCCGCGTCCAGATGGGAGTAGGTCACAATCTCGCGCGCATCCTCATGCAGGACAGCGGTGGCGATATCGTTTGTGGGCGCGCGCAGCTCATCCACCATGTTTTTGCGAAACTGGGTTCGATCGTTCATGTCGAACTGCCAGAGCTTGACGAAGATCGTGCATCCCGGTTCCGACCCCGGTGTGTGTTGCGAGGTTGGCGGATTGCGCACATAGGTCCCAGCCGGATAGTCACCGTGTTCATCCTGAAATACACCGTCAAGGACAATGAATTCCTCACCGCCGGTATGGGTGTGGGCAGAGAAATGACTGCCCGGCGCATAACGCACGATAGTGGTGGCCCGTGCGACCTCGCCTCCGATCCTGTCCAACATCCTGCGATCCACACCCTTCATAGGAGAGGCCTGCCATTCCAGCTGGTCTGAGTGAACGACAACGCGGTCAGAGAAGTCCGAATTGATTTCCATGGGGTCGGGTCTCTTCCTTGGTTACGACGCACAGTAATATCTACTAGTAGGTAGGTAAACGCCAGCAGCAAAACTAGAATACTCGACACGTTTCACAGAGTGTTGAACGGTTTCTTGTCAGGGGGGCTTGGTCGCACGGTTAGGTGGCGCAACCGCCACGGAGAGGTTTCACGCCTCGTTTTGAGGGCGGGGCGTGCGCGACACGCATTATCAGGTGCAGCAATATCTGCTTGATATCAATTGCTTCCTGCAAAAGGAAAGCATCAAAAGCCGTTTTGAAACTGGCTGTGGTTTTCGTGCGAGGCAATTCAGTGCCTAAGAAACCAGCGGGTATCTTCGGTTTCAGAGGTTTCGGAAGTACCGCATTGAATTGCAAGAAGTCGAAACAAACTTATGATAATATCGCATTCATGAGGTAGAAGGACGTAACCCTTGATGGGCAACGCATCCGCATGCTTCACTTTCGGGGCTATGTCAGCATTTGGTTTTGCTGGCGCCAAAAAACCGAAAGGCACTACCTTTCCACACCAAAAACCTGAGCGCACCGCTGCCCGAGAGGGTGAGAAAAACAAGCGCGGAAGCTACCCAACACGGAGATATCAGATGAAAAAAATTGCAACGCTACTTGGAAGCGCGTCCTTCGCGATTGCCGGGCCGGCCATGGCCGCGGATATCGTGATCGGTGTGCCCAACTGGGCCTCGGTGAACGCCACGGCACATATTCTTGAGGTCGTGATCGAAGAAAACCTCGGCTTGGACGTGGAATTGCAAAATGGCACCAACCCGATTGTCTTCGAGGCGATGGACAGCGGTTCGATGCATGTCCATCCGGAAGTGTGGATGCCCAATCAGCAGAACCTGCACGATACCTATGTCAAGGAAAACGGCACCGTCGTCATGAACCAAAACCCGGTTCAGGCCGAACAGGGCATGTGCGTGCCGACCTATATCGCGGAACAATATGACATCAAATCGATTGATGACCTGAGCGACCCCGACAAGGTTGCGATCTTTGACACCGATGGCAACGGAACACCCGAGGTATGGATCGGTGCGCCGGGTTGGGCGTCGACCGTCGTCGAGAAGATCCGGGCCAAATCCTATGGCTATGACCAGATCTTCGAGCTGACGGAATACGAGGAAACCATTGCCTATGCCAATCTGGCAAATGCGACCAAAGCGGGCGACCCGTGGATCGGGTTTTGCTACAGCCCCCACTATATCTTCGTGACACAGGATCTGACGGTTCTGGAAGAACCGCCTCATGATCCGGCCACCTGGACAATCGTTCAGCCCACGGATGATCCGGATTGGTTGTCCAAGTCCGAGGCGTCCTCGGCCTGGAACGGAGCAACGCTTCACTTGCACTACGCCAAGGAACTGGAAGAGAGCTATCCCGAAGTGGCCGCCCTGTTCAGCAACTACCAGATGACAGGCGACGATCTTAGCGCGATGGGTAAGGCGCTGGCCGTCGACAACATCGAAGCTGCGGATTTCGCCAAGGAATGGGTGGCTGCGAATGAAGACACCGTCATCGGCTGGCTGACTAACTAAATCACCACTCTTCAGGCCGTCGCGCAAAACCGCGGCGGCCTTTTTCTGTCGGGCAGGGCATCGCCCTGTGGGGGATAAATGGACGAACCTGTCGTAAAATTAGAAAACGTTTGGAAGATCTTCGGCTCGCGTGCGGAAGAGGCAATGGAAGCGGTCAGAAACGAAGGCATAGGCAAGCCGGAGGTTCTGGAGCGGTTCAACTGTGTTGTCGGCGTTCAGGGCGCCACGTTCGAAGTGCCGAGGGGTGAGATTTTCTGTATCATGGGGCTGTCCGGCTCGGGCAAGTCCACATTGGTGCGACATGTGAATCGATTGATCGAACCCACGGCGGGTCGGATCGAGATTCTGGGTCACGACGTTTCGAAACTGTCGGAATCCGAGTTGCGCCGCATTCGCGCCCAGCAAATCGGTATGGTCTTTCAGCACATGGCGCTGATGCCGCATCGTTCCGTGCGCGACAACGTGGCCTATCCGTTGGAGATCCGAAAGGTGTCCAAGTCAAAGCGCTGGGCCGTCTCGGATCACGCGCTGAGCCTGGTGAATCTGACAGGTTACGAGGACCGCCTGCCCAAAGAGCTTTCGGGCGGGATGCAGCAACGCGTGGGGATCGCGCGGGCGCTGGCCTCGGACCCGGAAATCCTGTTGATGGATGAACCGTTCTCTGCCCTTGATCCGCTGATCCGCCTGCAGTTGCAGGACCAGTTCAAAGCACTTGTGGCGCAGCTCAAAAAGACTACTCTGTTCATCACCCACGATCTGGACGAAGCCATTCGGATCGGCCACCGGATTGCGATCATGAAGGATGGCGTCATCGTACAGATCGGAACCCCCGAAGACATCGTCATGAACCCGTCCGACGATTACGTGCGCGAATTCGTTCAGGGCATCTCAAAACTCAAACTGGTCAAGGCGCATTCCATCATGGAGCCGGTGGACAGTTATTCAGGGCCACTTGACGGTGCGCCCCGAGCCGACGAGGGCGCGGATCTGGATCAATTGATCGACCTGGCCGTGAATTCTGATCTGCCGGTCGTCATCACGGATGCGGGTATCGATGTGGGTGTCGTGACCAAGCCGCGCCTGTTGCGCGGTATCCAGGGGGGCAAAAATGACTGATGCTGCAACAGAGATGAAAGTAACCGCCGCCTCTGATATCGAGGTCGATCGCGAGGCGCTGGACCTTTCCATCAAAGAGTTCGCGGGCCCGAACGGTGACTACTATGTCAATGCGTTCCACAAGATTCATGATGCGACCAGCGCAATTCCCAACACATTCAACAAGTGGGCCGCGGTGCTGGGGCCATTCTGGTCTGCGTCACGCGCCATTTGGGGCATGTTCTGGACCTTTCTGATCCTTGAGATCATCGCGTGGGTCCAGATCGGCAGGGGCGCGTGGGGCAATCCCGGCGCGGATTTCGCCGAGCGCGCTGCGCGTCAGCAGGAACGTGCGGCCGAACTGTTGGCGCGCGCAGCGGATGCCACGGAACAGGCCGACATCGACCGTTTCACCAAACTGGCCGAGAACATACAAAAAGCAGCGGCCACAAGTCTGGAAAGGGCTGCCGCCGCCCAGTCCGAGGCGGCAGGAATCCTGATTACCGGGTTGTTGATGTTGCTGGTGTTCAAGTTGGTTCAAGGGTTCTACGCCGACCGCGTCTACGAGAAACAGTATTCGAACTGGCGTATCGATCCGGAAAGCACTGAAAGTGGGCGTTCGACCCGTAACATCGTCATGGGCGCGATCCTTGTTGCGGCAATCGGACCATTGATTGTGTACAAGTTCACAGTGAACGCATCTCTTCCATTGTTGGACGCGTTCCCGGAACAGCAAGTGTCTGCGATGTTTCTTGGGGAAGGCAACGGCACGCTGTTCTCGAGCCTGGCAAACTGGATGGAGGCCAGGATTGATGCGGCCGCTGCGGCGGGCGGCGATATCTTTGACGGGATCGTGGCGGGCGTGCGTTCGGTGCTTGATGCGCTGACAATTGCACTGATCGGGTCGCCCTGGCCGGTGGTCATGCTGGTCATCTGTGTGACGGCCTGGCGTGCGGCGGGACCAAGGGTTGCCATCTTCACCGCGTCTTCCCTGGCCTATATCGCGTTGCTGGGGTATTGGGACGTGGCGATGGAAACGGTTGCTCTGGTCGGTGCGGCGGTGTTGCTGTGCGTCGTCTTCGGCATTCCGCTGGGTATCTGGTTCGGAAAGTCGCAGCGCGCTTATCGCGCGGCGGAACCGGTTCTGGACCTGATGCAGACGCTTCCCGCCTTCGTCTACCTGATCCCGATCATCGCCTTCTTCGGCACCGGCAACCCGCCGGGGATTCTGGCCACCATCATCTTTGGCATGCCGCCGGTGATCCGCCTGACGGCACTGGGAATGCGGGGGGTTCCGGAGAGCATCAAAGAAGCTGCCGTCGCCTTTGGCGCGTCGAAATGGCAACTGTTGAAGGATGTTGAAATCCCGCTGGCGCTGCCATCGATCATGACCGGTGTGAACCAGACGATCCTGATGTGCCTGTCCATGGTCGTGATCATCTCACTGATCGGCGGGGGCGGTTTGGGCAAGGAAATCCTCGAGGCGCTGCAATACGCGGCCAAGGGGCCGGGCCTGCTGGGGGGCTTTGCGATCCTGTTCCTTGCCATGGTCATGGACCGGATCGTGCAGGGCGCGTTCCGACGAGAAGACGAAAAACTCTGAACGCAAACGCCCCCGGTTCTGATCGGGGGCGCTTTTCTTTGATCCGAGGAAACCATGACCGACCCGTATGAACAATCGATGATGGACAACCTGTATTGGTGGGGCGTGCCCACACTGTTCCGGTGTCCCAATGTCGGGCCCGAAGGGCAGGATATCGCACTGGTGGGCGTGCCGCATTCGACGGGCAACGGCACGACCGAAAGGGACCAGCACCTGGGACCACGCGCGTTGCGGCATGTCTCGGCCGTACAACGCAGGGTGCATTCGGTCTTTGAAATTGATCCCTGGCAGAGTGCGCGGATCGCCGATGTTGGTGATGTGCCTTTTCCAAAGGCCAACGACAACGAAGACTGCATCGAACGCATCACTGAATTCTACAAGGCCATAGACACGGCCGGAGCGCGCCCCGTTTCCGTCGGAGGCGACCATTCCATCACCGGTGGCATTGTTCAGGCTTTGGGTAACGGCAAGCTTGCAGGCGGGCAGCCGGTCAGCTTTCTGCATCTGGACGCGCATACGGATGTCTTCACCAAGGTTGATCACTTTCTTGGCGCTAAGAAATCCGCGGCCCACTGGGGGGCCTATCTGGCCGATCAGGGGCAGGTGGATCCAACCCGGTCGATGCAGATCGGTCTGCGGGGCCATCCACGCAGCCTGGACTGGCTGCAACCGTCTTATGACTACGGGTACAATATCGTCACCATGCGAGAGTTCCGACAGCGCGGGTTGGCCGATGTGGTCGCGCAGACCAAAGAGGTTTTGGGTGACCGCCCGGTTTACATCACCTTCGATCTGGACTGTCTGGACCCAACCGTCGCGCCGGCCGTGTCCAATCTGGAACCGGGTGAGAAGGGGTTTGACATAGATGAGGCGGTCGGCATCCTGCGCGCGACGCGCGGATTGAACATCATCGGCGGCGATGTGGTCTGCATGATGCCCACCAAGGACAGCCCCAACAACATCACCGCGCTGACGGCGGCGGCGGTGATGTTCGAGATGATTTCGATGATCGCCGAGAACGTCGCGCGGGCCTAGCGCCGCGCGTCGATCGCCTGTGCCAGAACACACAGCAACTCGAACATCAGCGAGATGCCAAGCCACGCCGTCCCGCCTTGGGGGTCGAATGGCGGTGACACTTCGACAAGATCGGCGCCAACAAGGTTCAGGCCGGACATCCTGCGAATGACCTGCTGGGCCTGAAAGCTGTTGGGCCCGCCGATTTCAGGTGTTCCTGTGCCGGGGGCGTAAGTTGGATCGACAAAGTCGATGTCATAGGTGCAATAGGTCGGCTGCATGCCAACGATATCGCGAACCTCGTTCATAACGTCGTCTATGCCCCGGTCGAACACCTCTTCGATACGGATGATGCGGATGCCCTTCGCCTCGCCCCATTCGATATCTTCAGTGTTGTAGGCCGTGCCGCGAATCCCGACTTGTACAAAACGCTTCGGGTCCACCAACCCTTCCTCGACCGCTCGGCGGAACGGGGTGCCGTGGGTGAATTTGTGACCTCCGAAATAAGTGTCGAACAAGTCCGTGTGACTGTCGAACTGGATCAGGCCAACCGGACCCGAAGCGGCCACGGCTCGCAGGACGGGCAGGGTGGTCAGGTGATCCCCTCCGGCGGTCAATGGTGTGATGTTGCGGGTTCGAATATCCGTGTAGAAACGCGTGACCCGATCCAGCGTGTCTTCTATGTCGACGGGATTGGGGGCGACGTCTCCTAGATCTGCGCAGTTCACCATTGAGAACGGTGCCACACCTGTAACCGGGTTCATCGCCCTGATCATGGTGGAATAATCTCTTAATTGCCGCGGACCATGCCGGGCGCCGGGGCGATTGGTGGTTCCGCCGTCCCAAGGGATACCGACGATGCCCAGTTCGACTTCCGAAATCCGTTCGTGCGCCAGATCCAGCATGGGCAGGCGCATGAATGCGGGAATGCCGGCAAATCGGGCCAGTTCCATGGCGGACACCGGTTGAAAAAATGAATCGGCCATGATGCCCCATCCTCTGCAAGTTTCCTCAGTGACCCTAACGGTTCAGGACCGGGCTGGAAATGCCCGCCGCTCTTCAAGACAGGATATGAAAACGCCGGCGGATTTCGGCGTCTTGTTCCGGGGTGAGATATTCGGGGTAATGCGTGCTCAACACCTCTTGAGCGGCGCGCCGTGCGGATGACCACGCATCCATCGCACCATCGGTTTGCCAGGTGCGGGGCTCCTGACGATCGGCGAGTTTCGGATAGAAATAGTCTCGTTCCATGGCCTCATAGGTTTGCTCGCTGCCCAGAAAATGCCCATCGCCCAGAACCGAATGGCATATGGCGTCAAAGCCAAGATTCGCTTCGGTGACCTCGATCCCGCGCAAGACACGATAGGTGTGCGAGTGCATTTCGTTGTCCAGAACGAAAGCCTCGAAGCTGACCCCGAGCAAAGACGCCGTCATCCCCGAGCTTTCATAGATCAGATTGCCTCCTGCCAGCGCTGCCGCCAGCGACGTGATGCCTTTTTCAGCCCCATGCTGGGCGTCGATGGCTTTGGCATCGGCCATCGAAGCGGCCACGCCCGACGGCAAACCCAGCCAGTTCGTGATTTGCGCCGACGCCGCATTCAGGATTGCGGTCTCGCCGCTGCCCCCTGCGAAAGAGCCGGTCCTGAGATCCACGATGAAGGGCCAGTTGGAAAAGACCATCGGAAAGCCGGGTTTGATCGCATTGACCATCACGAGACTGGCCAGCGTTTCGGCCAGTGATTGCGCCAGAAATCCGGCCAGAGTTGCCGGGGCGGTTGCGCCCGCCTGCGCGGCCGTGATGCAGGACATGGGTATGTTATGGGCGATGCATTCATAAACCACGTCCACGGCATCCTCGCCGTATCGCATTGGCGAAATGATCGGGCTTATATGCGCTTTCAGGAAGGGGCGTTTGGCGAATTCCCCGGCCCCTCCGGCGACGATATCCAGCATCGCGACGATCGGGCCGACATGTTCCGCCAACGTGAAAGACGTTGCCATTGGCTTGGTTGTGTTGCGTACCAAAGCGTAAACGGTGTTCACGTCCAGATCGAACACATCCGGGATGTCGGTTGCCACGCAGCATCGGGTAAACCAACTGACATTGGCCAGCGTGTCCTGTAGCCGGGTGAAATCATGCAGATCGGCCAGGGTGGAGGGGCGATAAAGCCCACTGTTGATATCAAGGGTCTGAACCGCAGCACCGCCGGTGCCAAAATACACGCGGTCGCCACCCACCTCGATGGATCGTTTTTCATCCCGGCCATGAAAGGTGAAGCTCTTCGCGGCCGAGGCGATGGCCTGTTCGACCATTGAACGGGGAAAAACCAGGCGGTTCTGTTCCCGATCCTGGGCACCCGCCGCCCTGAGGTCGAAGGCCAGCCTGTCCGGCACGTCTCCCATCCCCAGCTCTTCCAGCAAACGCAGCGCCGTGTCATAGATTTTCTCGATTTCCGATAGGCTCAAGGGCTTGAATGCCCCGCCTTTCTGACCGGGCGGGCAAGGATCAATGACGGGTTTGGCCGCACGCTGCGCATGCCGTGCTTTGCGTCCGCTTCGTTTGATGCTGTCGGATGGCATGTGTTTTCGTCACCTTGCGTTTTCCTGCACCGTAGGACCCAAGTTGTCCCGGTATCAAAGAAGAAGTGCCGTTTTCAGAATCCGAAATCGCGGTTTCGATTTTCCGGCACCCGCATCTGCCCTGTTGTCTGCCCATCCCGTTATTCAGCAAGACTGGTGCCGAAGTTGAAGGAGCAATGCCATGAAGTCGCGTACCAGAGCCGTTGTGATAGGGGGCGGGATCGCCGGATGTTCGACGCTCTACCACCTGACCCGGGAAGGGTGGACCGATGTGGTTTTGGTCGAACGGAATGAACTGACCTCGGGCACGACATGGCATTCGGCGGCGCAGGTCACCAATTTCGGCATGAACCAGACGATGGTCGGCCTGAAATCGCATTCGATCCGTCTGTACAAGGAACTGGCCGACGATCCGGATTACCCGATCAACTATCACCACGCAGACGGTGGGATCCGTCTGGCCAACACCGAAGGGCAGATGCAGGGCTATCGTCACTTTGCGTCCATGGCGCGGGGGATGGGCGTGCATTTCGAGGTGATAGACGCGGATGAATGTGCCCGGAGACACCCGTTGATTTCGACCGAAAATCTCATCGGTGGGCTTTGGGATCCGCTGGACGGCGACATCGATCCGGCGCAATTGTGCCAGGCCCTTGCGCGCCGGGCACGCAACGCGGGTGCCGAGGTGTATCGAAATACGCCGGTGACCGCGCTGACACAGCACAGCGATGACACCTGGACCGTGCATACCGAGAACGGGGATATCGACTGTGATGTCGTCGTCAACGCCTGCGGCTACAGGGTCAACGAAGTCGGCGCCATGATGGGTGTTCATCATCCCGTGTCGTCCATGGAACATCAGTATTTCCTGACCGAAGAAATCGAGGCCATCCGGGATGCCGGACACCGGATGCCGCTGCTGCGCTGCCCGATCAGCGATTACTATTGCCGGCAGGAAAAGAACGGCCTGTTGCTCGGGTTCTACGAGCAGGGATGCAAAACCTGGGGTATGGACGGGATTGATCCGAACTTCGTGAACGCATTGTGCCCGGATGATCTGGACCGGGTAACCGATGTGCTGGAAGGGGCCTTTGCGCGCATGCCCGCCTTGATGGAGGTTGGTATTCACACCGTGGTCAACGGACCGATCACCTACACCATTGATGGCGCCCCATTGGTCGGTCCGATTCCGGGCAAGCGCAACGCGTACTGCATCATTGGGCTGCGGGCCGGGCTGGGTGAAGGTGGCGGTCACGGATGGTTGCTGGCACAGCAGATCGTGCATGGCGAGGCATGTTATGACACGTGGTGCCTCGACCCGCGGAGGTTTTCGGGTCATGCCAATGTGGAACTCACCGCGCTCAAGGCGATTGAGGATTATCAGAACGAATTCAGGTTCCACTTTCCGCATGAACATCGCCCCGCGGGCCGACCCGCTAAGACGACCCCTTTGACGCCTGTTCTGGCATCCGAAGGGGCCGAGTTCACTGTGGTCAACGGATGGGAAAGGGTGGACTATTTCAAACCCGATCCCGATTTCTCGCCGACGCTCAGTTTCGATTTTGACGAAACCTTCGATTTGGTGGCCGCCGAAGTCGAAAGCATTCGAACCGGCGTCGGGCTTGCAGAGGTCAACGGGTTCAACCGCATCGAGATCACAGGATCGGACAGGCACGCATTCCTGGATCGGTTGTTTTGCGGGCTTGTTCCTCGGCGTGAGGGGCGTGTCGGGTTGGGATACCTGTTGAATCACTACGGTATGATCAAGGCAGAAGCGACGATTGCCAATCTGCCCGCCTGCGACAGGGGGCCGGCCCGCGTTTGGTATGGTTCCGCCGCGGCGAGCGAGTTTCACGACATGGATTGGTTGCGCCTGCATCTGCGCAGCGATGAGGACGTTCAGTTGCGCAGCCTGACAAATGATCAGACCATTCTGGTTCTGGCTGGCCCGAAGTCGCGTTCTGTCTTGTCAGCCTGCGCCAGAGGAGATTGGTCGGCAGATGCGTTCCCGTGGCTCAGCGTGCGCGAGTGCTTTGTCGGTATTGCTCCGGCGACGGTCATGAACCTGAGTTACTCGGGCGAGCTGGCCTATGAAATCCATGTTCCAAACGCCTCGCTCTATGCGGCCTATCTTGCCTTGCGCGAGGCCGGCGAAACGCACGGGCTGAACCTGTTCGGTGCCAGGGCCGTAGAATCCATGCGCATGGAGAAGAGCTTTTTGCACTGGAAAGCCGATCTGATCACCGAATTTGATCCTTTTGAAACCGGGCTGGATCGGTTCGTCCGACTGGACAAGGGCGCCTTCGTGGGGCGTGATGCCCTGTTGAATCGGAAGTCGGAAGGACCACGACGCAAGCTGGTCCCGTTGCGCATCGATTCAACCCTTGGCCCGGCGCATCCCGGCGCATCGCTGATGCAGGGTGATACTGTCGTTGGCACCATCACGTCGGGCGCATGGGGGTATCGCACCGAGCTGAATCTGGCGCATGCTTTCATTCATCCGTCCCTGGCGCAGCTTGGCCGCGAAATGGAGCTGGACAGCTGCGGGAAACGGATTGGTGCGACGGTTATCAGCCCAAGCCCGTACGACCCGGATTTTGTGCGGATGAAAGCCTAGAATCGACCGTTTCGATCAACTTCTTCATTGCCGCATGGGCAAAACTTTGCTTCGCTAGTTTCGAACAAATCGAAACAATGGTCGGTTGCCGTGTCCAAATCTCTGAGTCTTCGATGGCTGGAAGTGTTTCAGCTGATCGCCAAATCCGGATCGATTCAGCAAGTCGCATCAGAAACAGACTTGTCGATCAGCACGGTTTCGAACCACCTGCGCAGCCTTGAACGCGCGTTGGGGATTGAATTGGTCGACCATGGGCGTCGCCCGATGGGCCTGACGCCGGCGGGCGAGGTGTTTGCCCGCTATGTGCGTGAGGGTCTGACTGTGCTGAAACGCGGTGAGGCCGAGATACGAACGGGAAACTGGCAGCATGCGACGGATCTGCGGCTGGCTTTGATCGATGACTTCGACAACCAGATCGCACCCGACCTTGTTCGTTTTCTGGCGCAGGCTCTGCCACGGTGCAATTTCCGCCATTTCACACGCCCGAGCCACGAAATTCTTGCCAAACTTCAGGAACACAAGCTTGACGTGGGCGTCGCCACACGACCGCTGGGTCGTACCGAGGGGCTGATCGAATATCCGTTGATGAGAGACCCCTTCATCGTCGTGGTTCCCAACAAGTTCGAAGGGTCCCCGGACGAGCTGTTCAACCCGGATGCCGACCTGCCATTGTTGAGGTATTCGCGTGACTATGTGATCGGCAAGCAGATTGAAACTCAACTGGCCCGAAGCAAGTTCAGCCTGCCCAACCGGTTTGAACTGGAGTGCAACCAATCCATCATCGGCCTGGTCGCGCAGGGCAGTGGCTGGGCAATCACGACGGCGGCGTGCTTTCACCGAACGCAGAGGTTTCACAACAGCGTAAAGGCCATGCCGTTCCCCGGCAGCAACTTCGTTCGCACGGTGTCGCTGTTTACAACCGAGGTATACCCGGCAACGACGTCGGTGCTGATCCAGAAGGCCATGAGCAAATTGATACGTCAGCATTTCACAAGACCGATGTGTGCCCGACACAATTGGCTGAAGAATGAGTTCCGCACCATGGAGATAGAGGGCGTCTAGCCCAATCTGACCGGGGTGCCGAACGGCTGATGGTTTAGGGCGGATGCTCGCAGGGCTTAAACTGGACTTGCCTTGTTGGTGTTTCGGGAAACCGGGCCGATGTTCGAATTGCGGTCTGTGCTGGTCCGGGTTCTTTCTGACGGGGTGTCGAATTCGTCTCGCCTCGGGCTCAAAGCGCTTCTAGTCTCTGAAGGACAGGCAATCACGTCAACAGGAAGCCAAATGAGCTGGATCAGAACCATCCCATTCGAGCAGGCCACAGGCAGGCTGAAGAAACTCTATGACCGCGTCACGGGCCCGGGCAACAATGTGGACAATATCATGATGTCGCATTCGTTGCGTCCGCATTCGATGGAAGGGCACATGGCGATCTACAAGGCGGTGCTGCATCACTCGGGCAACAAGATACCGAAATGGTTTCTCGAGGTGCTGGGCGTGTGGGTCAGCTCTCTGAACCGATGCGGATATTGCGTCGAACATCATTTCGCAGGGTTGCAGCGGTTGCTGGCCGACGAAGAACGGGGAAACGCGATCCGGGCGGCGATCGAAGCCCGCGATCCGGCCGCCGCGCCATTGGATGCAGCGCAGGTGGCGGCCATGGCCTATGCGCGCAAGCTGACCGAGGATCCGGGCGATCTGGTCGAAGCGGATGTGATCGCGCTGCGCATGGCAGGTTGGGATGATGGAGAAATCCTCGAGATCAATCAGGTCTGTTCCTACTTCTCTTATGCGAACCGTACGGTTCTGGGGCTGGGATGTTCGACGGAAGGCGACGAATTGGGTCTGTCGCCCAACAACTCTGACAACCCTGACGATTGGGGGCATAGATAAAGCCCGAAACAACGGGATCAGCGATCCGGTGCGCCAAACGGGCGCCAGCCTTGGCCATGTTGGCCGACGTCGATTAGACGATCCTATTGAGGATTCAGGCAAGGGCCGCTCGCGCGCAGCTTGAAAAACGGCGTTTGTATCGGAACCTTGTATCCAGTGCGGAATTTATGGGTTTTTAAGGCATCAATTTGACCCCAATCAAAGCGCATCCGTGGCCTTTCTGCTAGCTCCTTTCCGGGACAACAGAAAAGGAAAGATTTCATGGAAGCCATTGCTCGGGTCGAAACAAATTCAACTCAGGTCAAGACCAGGCCGACGCCGGTTGCAGAGGTCGCAGAGCCCAGCCCTGAAAAGATCCGGCAGGCGTTTGAAAGCGGCAAGTACCCCTATGGCCGCAAGATGGCGCGGTCGGTGTACGAAGAACAGAAGGCCAAGCTTCAGGCAGAGTTGCTGAAGGTTCAGTTGTGGGCGCAGGAAACCGGGCAGCGTTTCGTTCTGCTGTTCGAAGGGCGCGATGCTGCCGGCAAGGGCGGTACGATAAAGCGGTTTATGGAGCACCTCAATCCGCGTCAGGCCCGGGTCGTGGCCTTGAATAAACCCACTTGGGAGGAAAAGGGGCAATGGTATTATCAGCGCTATATTCAGGAACTGCCAACGGTTGGCGAAATGGTGTTCTACGACCGGTCCTGGTACAACCGCGCGGGTGTCGAGCGGGTGATGGGCTTCTGCTCTCCCAATGAATATCTGGAGTTCATGCGGCAGACGCCAGAGTTGGAGCGGATGCTGGTGCGTTCGGGCATCCAGCTTTACAAATACTGGTTCTCGGTCACGCAGGAAGAACAGCAGCGTCGTTTCAAAAGTCGCGAGACGGATCCTCTGAAACAGTGGAAATTGTCACCGATTGACAAGGCCAGCCTCAGCAAGTGGGACGATTATACCGAAGCTAAAGAGGCCATGTTCTTTTACACCGATACCGCGGACGCACCGTGGACGATCATCAAGTCGAATGACAAGAAACGCGCGCGGCTGAATTGTATGCGCCATTTCCTGTCGACGCTGGACTATCCGGGCAAGGATCACGACATTGTGGGTGAACCCGATCCGTTGATCGTGGGGCAGGCGCATCACGTGATTCACCGATCCGAGCATATTCTGGGTACAGCGCTGCATCCGGACGCTCGTTAATCACGCCGGTGCCCGCCTGGACTGCGCAAGCGGGCACCGAAGTATCATGTTGACATTTTAGCGATCGTCTCTTGTCTCGCGCCAAGCCCGCGCATATGGCTGGGGCAATGACAAAAGTGATGACATATCCGGCCCACTTTCGGGCAATTGCCGTGCTTGGCCTGCCGTTGATCGGTGGTCATCTGGCGCAGTTTGCCATCGGCCTGACCGACACGATCATGCTGGGCTGGTACGGGGTCGAGGCGCTGGCGGCGGTTACCCTGGCCAGCAGCTATTATTTCGTTCTGTTTTTGTTTGGTGCCGGGTTTGGCTGGGCCGTCATGCCGATGGTTGCCACCGCAGCGGCAGAAGGGGACGAAACCAGCATTCGCCGCTCGACCCGCATGGGGCTGTGGTTGTCGCTGCTATACGCTGCGGTGGTCATGCCGTTGTTGTGGTGGTCCTATCCGATCCTGATCGCCATGAAACAAGAGCCGCATATCGCTGAAACCGCGTCGGAATATTTGCGCATTGCCGGTTGGGGGTTGTTTCCGGCGCTCATCGTGATGGTGTTGAAATCCTACCTTGCGGCTCTGGAGCGAACTCAGATCGTGCTGTGGATCACGGTTACGGCGGCGGTTGTGAACGGGTTTACCAACTATGCGCTGATCTTTGGCAATTGGGGCGCGCCGGAACTGGGCGTGATGGGCGCTGCGATCGCTTCGATCACGACGCAGGTCGTTTCACTGGTCGCGGTTGTCGTCTATGTGGTCCGGACCTTGCCGGAACACAGCCTGTTCCAACGCTTCTGGCGTCCGGATTGGGAAATGTTCATCAGCGTGTGGAAACTGGGCGTGCCCATTGGCCTGACCACCCTGGCCGAGGTGTCGCTGTTTGCAACATCCGCCGTGATGATGGGCTGGCTGGGTCAGGTCCCGCTGGCCGCGCACGGGATCGCCCTGAATCTGGCGTCGGCCACATTCATGGTGCATCTGGGGCTGTCAAATGCGGCCACCATCCGGGCCGGCAACGCGTTGGGCCGCCGGGACAAGGCGCATCTGGAGAAAGGGGCGATTGCCGTGACGGTCATGTCGCTGGTCATGTCCGTCGTGACCGTCATCCTGTTCCTGACATATGCCGAGCCGCTGATTTCCCTGTTCATGGAGGCCGATGATCCGCAGCGCGGACAAATTCTGGCAATCGGGACAGGGTTGCTGGCCATGGCTGCCCTTTTCCAACTGGTCGACGGGGCGCAGGTGATTGCGCTGGGACTGTTGCGTGGTTTGCAGGATGCCAAGATACCCATGGTTATGGCGGCACTCAGCTATTGGGTGGTGGGAATTCCGGCGTCCTACTATTTCGGCTTCGTCCGTCAGATGGACGGCATCGGTGTCTGGCTGGGGCTGGTGCTTGGCCTGGCCTTCGCGGCGGTGCTGCTGATGGCCCGGTTCTGGATGCATTCGGTGCGGCAGATGCAGGCGCCGGCGGAACCTGCCTAGTCTTTGCTCAACCGGTCGGCCTTTTTCCGAACCAGAACCGTGCGCAGATCGTGCATCGCCATCAGCAACCTGTCGGTTACATCCTCAAGCTGTTCGTCGCTTGCCTTGGACTGCGCCCATTGCGTTGTCAGATTCAGATGGTCGACAGCGCGGTGAATGTCGTCGATGTCGCGCTGGGCCAGTATGGCCCGGCGCTCGTCCATCCATTGGGCGATCTCTGCCTGATCCCGTTCGGACAAAACCCGTTGCCCGTGCGGCTTGACCTCACCGTTGCGGATGTTGATGACGGCGATCTGGTCCATCTCGATCCGGCGCTGGCGGTTTTCCGTATCGATCCGAAACACCGCGGCCCCGTTTTCACGGATGCGAAAATAGTATTCGGGCAGGTCGGCAGACATGTTTACCTCAGAGATGCACAAAAGCGCTGTATACGAGCGCAAGCTTCGGTCAGGGCTGCATCGGACGTCGCATAGCTGACCCGGAAGTTGGGTGACAGGCCGAAGGCCGCGCCAAACACGACGGCGACATCCGCCTCTTCCAGCAGGGCCGTGGCAAAGGCTTCATCGTTTTCGATGACGGTTCCCGCGGGTGTCGTTTTGCCAATCAGCCCGGCGATCGAGGGGTAGACATAAAACGCGCCCTCGGGTGTCGGGCAGGTTATGCCGTCAATCTCGTCCAACATGCGCACCACCAGATCACGGCGGCGTTTGAACGTTTCATTGTTCGGCGCCAGAAAATCCTGTGTTCCGTTCAGCGCTTCCACCGCCGCCCACTGGCTGATCGAGCAGGGGTTCGAGGTGGATTGCGACTGGATCTTGCGCATCGCCGAGATGAGTTCAACCGGACCGGCTGCATAACCGATGCGCCAGCCGGTCATGGCGTAGGCTTTCGAAACACCGTTGCAGGTGAGCGTCCTGTCATACAGGCCGGGCTCCACTTCGGCAGGCGTGCAGAATTCAAACCCGTCATAGGCCAGGTGTTCATACATGTCGTCCGACATGATCCAGACATGCGGATGGCGCATCAGAACATCGGTGAGGGCCTTGAGCTCATCCCGGCTGTACCCTGCGCCTGTCGGGTTCGAGGGCGAGTTGAAGATGAACCACTTTGTCCTTGGGGTGATGGCGGCTTCCAGTTGTTCTGCCGTCAGCTTGAAGCTGTTGGCCAGCGTCGTTTCAACAACAACCGGCGTTCCACCTGCCAGCAAAACCATGTCGGGGTAGCTTACCCAATATGGCGCGGGGATGATCACCTCGTCACCGTCATTCATTGTTGCCATCAAGGCGTTGTACAGCGTCTGCTTGCCGCCCGTTCCAACCGAGATCTGCGCGGGCGTGTAGTCCAGCCCGTGATCGCGCTTCATCTTGGCGCAAACCGCCTGCTTCAGTTCCGGAATGCCGTCCGGTGCGGTGTACTTGGTTTTTCCGGCTGCAATCGCTGCAACGGCGGCGTCCTTGATGTTTTGCGGGGTGTCGAAATCCGGCTCACCCGCGCTCAGGCCGATCACGTCGCGCCCGGCGGCTTTCAACTCGGCGGCCTTGGCTGTCATGGCGATCGTGGGCGATGGTTTGACGCGTGACAGTGTCGCAGACAGGAAACTCATGGATGGCCTCGGTTTGTATGTTCAACCCGACTGTCATAGGGTGCGCCGGAATGACGATCAAGCCGAATGGACAATGTGAATTGGAGACCCCGATGAATGATGAAAAAGACTGGTATGGACCTGAGTCTGCGACATTCGGGGACCGTTTGGCGGGCGCGCGCGAAGCGGCCGGAATGACCCAGGCAGAGCTGGCGCGCCGCCTTGGCGTCAAGAAGACGACGATTGTCGATTGGGAAAACGATCTGTCCGAGCCGCGTGCGAACCGGTTGTCGATGATGGCGGGGCTGGTCAATGTCTCGATCATGTGGCTGCTGACCGGTGAGGGCGATGGCATGGATGCCCCGGTGGAAGAGGGCGAAGGTGGAATGGAACTGTCGACCGCGGTAGCTGAACTGCGCGCCATCCGAGGAGAGATGCGGGTTTGCGCTGAACGTGCGGCGCGACTGGAAAAGAAAATGCGTCTGATGCTGGAGCAGAAGAATTGAGTGAACCCCGGGACGTACGCATCAAGCGAATGAAAATGCGATCCATGCGGCGCGGGATCAAAGAGATGGACATCATTCTGTCCGCTTATGCCGATCGCAACCTGGCCGATATGGATGCCGCCGGGCTGGATGTCTTTGACGCGCTGCTGCACGAAAACGATCAGGACCTTTATCAATGGGTCACAGGTCAGGTGCAGCCGCCGGCGCAGTTTGCCAGTCTGATTTCAAACATCGCGCAGACCTTTCAAAAATAAGAAAAAACCGGCTTAACCGATTTTTCGGACTTTCAGGTCATCGTGTCTCAAACAGCACGATTGAATCGGAGGGTCGGATGAGTATGGAAATGCAGGTCTCCGGGCTGGGAGCCAAGGGGTTCATGACCAGCTATCTTGAGGCGCTGGCCCTGGTGGAGCGGCTGCACCGGTTGCTGCTGGATGTCATCAAGGATGAATTCGAGCGCGTCGGCGTGCTGGAAATCAACGCGGTTCAGGCGTTGCTGCTGTTCAATATCGGCGATCACGAAGTGACGGCAGGTGAGCTGAAAAGCCGCGGCTACTATCAGGGCAGCAATGTCAGCTACAACCTCAAGAAGCTGGTTGAGATGGGGTATATGCACCACCAGAGATGCGAGATTGACCGCCGCTCTGTCCGCGTGCGTCTGACACCACGAGGCAGGGAAATCCGCAATATCGTGTCCGACCTGTTTGCGCGTCACGCCGAAGGATTGCAAAGCAGAGGCGTGTTGGAGTTGGAAGGTATCGAAGACATCACCACGTCGCTGCGCCGCGTGGAGCGATATTGGACCGACCAGATCCGATACATCTACTGACCGCGGCTGTGCGTCGCGCAGAACCAAACCCGTCCTGCAATGATGCACAGGCCTGGCGGCCTTGTTCAAATGCTGGTCCAGAGAACAGGCCCGTAAATGCAGCGCTCAGGCGCGGACTTATTGCGGGTTTTCATCAAGCGCACCAATCTGCAAACCGCTCAATTCCCGTTTCAGCTTTTTCCGCATGGCCCGTTCGAAATCTTCGAACCCCTGAGCGACCTCCAAAAAGGCACCGGGACCATGCAGAACATTGTTTTTAAAAAACGGGATCAGAAAAAGTTCGCCTTCAAAATCCGCCGCGTTGATCACGAGGCCATTGACCACCACATTCTGGAACGCGAAGTGACGATAGGCTATTTGCGGCCCATAGCCATCGTTGTTTGAACCATCTCCGGACAGGTCAATCGTTTGAAACAAGCAGTCGGGTGCCTGGTTCATCAAGGTAGACCCGTAAGCCAGGGCATAGCCCATGGCGGTCGCTGATCCGGAATCTGATCTCACAGAGGCACTTATCTGACCGGAGGCGAAAAGCAGGTCGGCAACATCTTCTATCAGCAACCAATTCAAAATGACGTGCTGGGTGGACCGACCGCTCCATTCGTAAACAGCCAAAGCAACCGGCATAGGAGAGGAAAAAAAGGCCTCCTGCACTTCGGGTGCGATCAGCGCAGCGGCCAAACCCTGCCGTTGCAGTACGTCCTCGGCCTCATCGACCGACACTGAAATGTCCATGGCCAATGCAAGGGCCAGACGACACGTCTCGGCCTTGATCGGGCTGGCCAGCGCGGCCAACCCAAGCGTTATGACCCACCGGATCACCAGTGGCCAACGCTTTCCATGCTGGCCCAGGGTTCCTTCGGCTCCAGAGCATCGCCGTTTTGCAAAAGCTCGATCGAGATATTGTCGGGTGAGCGCACAAAGGCCATGCGACCGTCACGCGGAGGGCGATTGATCGTGACGCCATTGTCCTGAAGGTGCTGGCAAACCTCGTAGATATTGTCGACGCCGTATGCGAGGTGACCGAAATGGCGGCTGTCGCTGGGAAGGCCATCATCACCGTCCCAGTTGTAGGTCAGCTCGATGGGCGCATCCTCCTGCTCCGGAGGGGCCATGAAAATCAGCGAAAACCGCCCGGCTTCGCTGTCATAGCGGCGTGTTTCCTTCAGTCCCAGAAGCTTGTAAAACGCCATGGATTTTTCCAGATCCTTCACGCGGACCATGGTGTGAAGATATGTCAGCGCCATTTTGGTCATCCTTTTCGACTCAGTTTGCAAAGAGCTTAGCGCGCCGACCTAGTGTGTCGAGACCGCTGGGTCTGGCGAACTGAATTTTGCGTGGGTTGCGGCATATATCGCGGTTTCGATGTTGCGGTTGGCGAGATATAGTAGGGAGCGACTCATTGCCAGAAAGGAAAACTTGATGCCGCTGTCCGCTGACCAACAGGCCGAGATCGAAGCGCAACGTGCCCAATCGCATCCCACTCGTCGCGTCGTTTCAGCGGGAATGGAAGATCACCTGTACACCGCGCATCAGGTTCTGGATCACGGCTTTGTCCGCGTGATTGATTATATGGGCGATGATGCGGCCATCTGTCAGGCCGCGCGTGTGTCTTACGGCAAGGGAACCAAATCGGTTCAGAATGACGAAGGTTTGATCCGGTACCTGATGCGGCACTGGCATTCGACCCCTTTCGAAATGTGCGAGGTCAAACTGCATGTAAAGCTGCCGGTCTTCGTGGCGCGGCAGTGGATTCGGCACCGTACGGCCAATGTAAATGAATACTCGGCGCGGTATTCGATTCTGGATCGTGAGTTCTATATTCCCGCAGCCGAAGATGTGGCCGCCCAATCAGAAGTGAACAATCAAGGCCGTGGCTCTGCTTTGGAAGGTGAAGAGGCCGCGCGTGTTCTGGACATCCTCAAGGCTGACA
The DNA here is from genome assembly GCF_056540885.1 of Ruegeria sp. AL12. NCBI lineage: Bacteria > Pseudomonadati > Pseudomonadota > Alphaproteobacteria > Rhodobacterales > Roseobacteraceae > Ruegeria > Ruegeria sp. AL12. Next base: position 456,813 of record NZ_JBQFXN010000001.1, read on the forward strand.
GCGCGCGGTGCTATGACAATTACGAGGCGATGATCAGCCAGGACGGGCAGCAGGGGCTGGCTCGAGAATTGGCCCGGATGAACCTGCCCGCAAACATCTATACGCAGTGGTACTGGAAGGTCGACCTGCACAACCTGTTCCATTTTCTGCGGCTGCGCGCTGATCCTCATGCTCAATATGAGATCCGCGTCTATGCTGATACGATGTGCAAGATCGTCGCCGACTGGGTGCCCTTTGCCTACAAAGCCTTCGAGGACTACCGTCTTGGGGCCGTCAACCTGTCGGCTCAGATGGTTGAAAGCCTGCGCCGCATGCTGGCGGGTGAGGAGGTCACGCAGGAAAGCTCGGGCATGACGGCGCGGGAGTGGCGCGAATTCGAAGAGATCATTCGCAAATAGAATTCGAATTGCCGCGCACCAATTTCTTCGGAGTGTCATGCCAAGCGGCCCATCGCCTGGGCAGTGTGTGGGTTCTTGCGACGCATGCACGATGACCTGAAATCGGAACGATGGGCGTCGCAACGTGCCAGCGCCGCCTCGAGCACACAATGAAAGCCTGGGAAATCCGGTTCGCGGGCGGGGCTGGAGGCTGGTCGCAGGAACCCTGGGTATCCGACACCACCGCGGCGGATATACACCATAGGCGCCGCGCAAATGAACAATCCGCGCGCGGGTAATGGAACAGGCCCGGTAGGGGGTGGTTGACGGCCGGAAATTGGCCGCCAACCTTAATGGATCCATCCCGCGATCAGCGGGGATGTCGTTACAACGGCTTCAATTCCGCAGCCATTTGTCGGCCGTCGCGTCCGTCCTGCAACTCGTACGAGACTTTCTGATTGTCTGCGAGTCCGGTGAGGCCGGACCGTTCTACGGCCGAGATATGTACAAACACATCTTTGCCCCCTTCATCAGGGGCAATAAAACCATAACCTTTAGTGGTATTGAACCATTTCACGGTGCCGGTTGGCATGTCCCGTGTCTCCTTCTACTTGCGCATTGTCCCACAAATTGGTGGGGGCTGTGGTCAGCGTCACCACAAAAACGACTGTTTGGCACTTGCTGAACAGTCCGTTTCGTGTGTTTCGCCTTTTTCAACATTGCACGGTGAAGTAAAAAATCAAGAATAACCGCCTGAAACTGGCAAGTTTGCCTAAAATGCAATCAAATGCAGGAGCAGTAAAAACATGCGCCTTTATGGGTTGAAAACCTGTGACACCTGTCGCAAAGCATTGAAAACATTGCCAGACGCAGAGTTCGTGGATGTCCGCAGCGATGGCGTGCCGGATGCTGTGCTGTCGCAGGCTCTTGCTGACTTCGGCGATGCTTTGCTCAACACCAGGTCAACGACATGGCGCGGATTGGATGACAACCAGCGCGCGAAAGCACCTTTGGAGCTTTTGAAACAACATCCCACCCTGATGAAGCGCCCGTTGATCGAGAAAGGCGGAGAGCTGTTTCTTGGCTGGACCGCGGAAACACGCACGCAGCTTGGCATTTCTTGAGGAATGCTTATGTGCCTGCAAGCAACAGTGAGGACGTTCAATGCGTAATGCCGCCATGATCTTGGGCGTGATTGCCGGGCTGATCGGGATGATCGTCGGGTTTTTCGGCTATGCGAAGGTGGTCGTCATCGATCACGTCGGCGAGATAGACGGCGTTCTGAGGCAGGTGGACAACCCTGACATGATTCAGGCTGTGTCGATCATTGCGCCTTTGTTGGCCATTGCCGGGGGCGCGATGGCGCCCGCGCGCGCCCTTGTTGCCGGGATCCTGCTGCTGATTTCAGCGGCGGCGATGTATTACGCATTCGGATTTGGTGTGTTCACCATGTTCCCGATCGCGTTTGCCGGGGTTGCCGGGGTGCTTGGGCTGGCGGCAGGTAAACCGGACCAGCCCAAAGCGCATTTCTAGGTCATTTCAGACGCAGGATCCGATCAAGTGAGATGGGGCCTGCACCGTTGATTACGATCACCAGCATCAGGAACGTCCACATCGTGCGCTGATCCATAATGGATGGCGCCGCGTCGAACAGGCTGCCCAGTTTCACGCCATGGCCGGTGACATCGACCAGGGTCTGCACCCAGATGAAACCGATCATACCCAAGGCCGCCAGGCGGGTGAACAGACCGACCAGCAGCAGCGCGGGAAGGACGAATTCTGCAACCGTGCCAAAGAAAATGACGACCCGTTGAAAGAACGTCATTTGGGATACGTCGTAAAGGACGGCTTCGGCGGCTTTGGGGAAAATCTGACCGAAGGCACCGGCCGAAGGTGAAAAGATCGAGCCGTCGATCTTCAGCATCGCCGAGTTCCAGTAATAGACCAGAAGAACCGCGACAAAGACCAGTCGCGCCAGCGTGGGTGTAAGCCAGTTGGACGCCAGGTCCATTTTTCCCAGAACATTGTTGTGAAGTGAGATCAGGGCAGTCATGTCTCCAGCCTTTCGATAGTCACAGAAGTTATTGCACCGCCCTGCAAAAGCAGTGCCAGAGTGGTTCCAAGGTCAAATTCCGGTTGCGCCGCAGCGGTTTTTTCAAATGCTTCACCGATCGTGTCGCCGCCTTGCATATGGGCGATCCAATCGGCGCCGCCGGCGGGCAGCAACTGGGCAACCGGGTCGAATTCCGGGCGCGTGATCAAAACATCCTCGGCGCGCGCATCGGGTTTCGGCGCGTCGGTTTCGGTGTTGAAACGCCAGATCGCGTGAATGGGCCAGTCCGAGCGTACCACCCGCATGGCCGGGGCAAAACGCAGCCGGGCTCGCATGACCTGTTCGGGGTCTACGGCCAGCGCGTCTGCCGGGGCGGGTTGGCTGTCGGCGGCGTGGTACGACTTGCGCAAGGCAAGTTCCAGCCGCGCCACATCCGGCAGGTAACCAAGATGGGCGAGCTGCTGCATTCCGGCCAGGAATTCGGGAAAGGCTTCACCATAGAACATCATCAACGGTGATGATGGCGGGTGCTGGCGCAGAAATATCCCGGCCAGCCCGTCCATGTTCTGTGGCCCCAGCAACTTGGTAATGACTGGAAACGCCTGATGCATCGCTTCGGTCAAGGACACGGCGACATTGTTGCGATAGACGCTGAACCGACGACCGGCTGGCTGCGCCTGGGCGTCCAGCAAACCTTCGGGGACAGGGGCTGACGCATCCATCATGGCCGCGCGAAATTCGGATTGCGAAACGCTCATGCCGGGATCCGTTCAAGGGCGGTCTGCGCGCGAACGGCCTCTTCCCGCAAAATGGACCAGTCCGGTACGTCGGTGTCCCATTCGATCAGGACGGGCTTCGGCCCGGTGCGTTCCAGCACGTAGTCCAACAGCGCCCAGACCGGATCGACGACTTCACGCCCGTGGCTGTCGATCAGCAGCGGGTGGCCGTGATCGTCTTCATCCTCGTCATGACCTCCAAGGTGGATTTCCCCCACTTTTTCCAATGGATAGGCATCGATGTAACCCTGAGGAGAGAAATCCAGATTGGTGGCAGAGACAAAGACGTTATTGACATCCAGCAACAAGCCACATCCGGTGCGACGTGCAATTTCGCGCAGAAAGTCCGGCTCGGACCAGGTGCTTTCTTCAAAAGCCAAATAGCTTGAGGGGTTTTCCAACAGCATCTGCCGTCCGACGGTGTCCTGAACCTGATCGATATGATCGCAAACGCGCGTCAGTGTTGTGTCGGTATAGGGCAGGGGCAGCAGGTCGTTGTAGAAATGGGTGTCATGTGTGGACCAGGCCAGGTGCTCGGAAAAGCTGGCGGGACTCAGCCAGCCCACCAGATGTTTCAGCCGGGCCAGGTGATCAGGGTCCAGCGCGCCTTCGCCGCCTATGGACAGGCCGACGCCATGGACCGAGATCGGGAATTGTTCGGAAAGGTGGCGCAGCTGCGCCAGAGGCCGCCCGCCGTCGCCCATGTAGTTCTCGGCATGGATTTCCAACCATGCGACGGGCTGTGCGTGTTCAAGTATCTGAGCGAAGTGTTGCGGCTTGTAACCAACGCCCGGCGCTGCGGGCAGACGGTTCGACCGTTGGGCATCATCCAGCATGGGTCAGTTCCTTGATCACGAAAGGGAAGGGGCGGGCGATAGTGCCCGCCCCTGAATTCGTCAGGCCGTTCTTATGCGGGCAGATCGCGATCCAGGGCTTCCAGCGAGCCTTTGCGCGGGGTGCCGTCCGCCTGTGCGGGCAGTTCGATATCCGCGCAGGTGCCTGCGTCAACCAGGGTCCATGCGTTGCCCTGATAATCAACGGTCGAGGTGCCCGCGCAGGTGGTGCCGGGGCCCGCGGCGCAGTCGTTCTGACCGGCCAGCGATACGCCATAGCATTTTTCCTTTGCCTGAGCGGATGCAGTGGTTGCGGCGCCCGATACGGCGGCTGCGACTGCGGTTGCGATAACCAGGGACTTGGCTGTGTTCGACATCTCGGTAATCCTCTTGATGACTGGGTATGTCTGCTTGTGACAATGACAAAGGTAGTAGCTTGATAGACAGAGTTGAATTCACGAGCCCGTGTCTCACAAGCACGTCAAAGGGCGGCTTGCCCTCTTGCAGCGTAATGCATTGTTTTTGATGAAGAAAGAGCGAATTGTTTCAACCTGGCCCCAATTCGGGGGCCAGATTCCCAGCAATATGCTGCCGATTGTTACAGCAAATCCGGCGGGGTGGCTGCCTGCGACAGCTCGTTTGTTACAACGTCAAGCGGTTGGACCTGCGTCTGTTTTTCGCCCAGACGCCGGACACTGACGGTGCGGTCTTCAACTTCGCGATGGCCGACGGCCAGAATGACCGGAACTTTGCCGATCGAGTGTTCACGAACCTTGTAGTTGATCTTTTCGTTGCGAATGTCGGCTTCGGCCCGCACACCGGCTGCGCGCAGCGTTTCGACCACTTCGGCGACATAGCCATCCGCATCGGAGGTGATGGACGCAACCACGACCTGACGCGGCGCAAGCCAGAAGGGCAGCTTGCCGGCGTGTTCTTCGATCAGGATACCGATGAAACGCTCGAACGAGCCCAGCGTCGCGCGATGCAGCATGACGGGGCGGTGCTTGCCGCCGTCAGCGCCGATATAGGTGGCATCAAGGCGTTCGGGCAGCACGAAGTCAACCTGATGCGTGCCGCATTGCCAATCGCGACCGATCGCATCCGTAAGAACAAATTCCAGCTTGGGACCATAAAAGGCGCCTTCACCGGGGTTGAGCTCCGGCTCGATCCCGGCAGCACGTGTCGCGCTGAGCAACGCGGCTTCGGCCTTGTCCCAGACTTCATCCGACCCCGACCGTTTCTCGGGGCGATCCGAGAATTTGACCGAGAAGTTCTCGAATCCCAGATCCTTGTAGATCCGGGACAGGAACCGGATGAACTCTGCGGTTTCTGACTCGATCTGGTCTTCGGTGCAGAAGATGTGCCCATCGTCCTGGGTAAAGCCGCGCACACGCATGATACCGTGCAGCGCACCTGACGGCTCATAGCGGTTGCAAGACCCGAACTCGGCCATGCGCAGCGGCAGGTCGCGATAGGATTTCAGGCCCTGATTGAAAATCTGCACATGACAGGGGCAGTTCATCGGCTTGAGCGCGTTGATCGCCTTTTCGCGGGCATGTTCCTCGTCCACTTCGACGATGAACATGTTTTCCTGATACTTGTCCCAATGGCCCGATGCTTCCCACAGTTTGCGGTCTACAACCTGCGGCGTATTGACCTCGACATAGCCGCCGTTGCGCTGCTGGCGGCGCATGTAGTCCTGCAACTGGGTGTAGATCGTCCAGCCGTTGGGGTGCCAGAAAATCTGGCCGGGGGCCTCTTCCTGCATGTGGAACAGGTCCATTTCGCGGCCCAGCTTGCGGTGGTCGCGCTTGGCGGCCTCTTCCAGCATATGCAGGTGCGCTTTCAGCTTTTCCTTTCCGGTGAAGGCCACACCATAGATACGCTGCAACATCGCACGGTCGCTGTCGCCTCGCCAATAGGCGCCGGCGATGGACATCAGCTTGAACGCATCCCCCGGAACCTGCCCGGTATGTTGCAGGTGCGGACCTCGGCACAGATCCTGCCAGTGCCCATGCCAGTACATGCGCAGCGGCTCGTCGCCGGGAATGGCCTCGATCAGCTCGACCTTGTAGGGCTCGTTGTTGGCCTTGTAGAACTCGATCGCGCGCTCGCGGTCCCAGACCTCGGTGGTGACGGGATCACGCTTGTTGATGATCTCTTTCATCTTTTTCTCGATGAGGCCGAGATCTTCCGGCGTGAACGGCTCTTCGCGGTCGAAGTCATAATACCAGCCGTTTTCGATGACGGGGCCGATGGTGACCTTGGTGGCGGGCCAGATTTCCTGAACCGCGCGCGCCATGATATGGGCCAGATCGTGGCGGATCAGCTCATTGGCCTGGGCCTCATCCTTCATGGTGTGGATGGCGATCTGCGCGTCGGATTCGATGGGCCATTGCAGGTCCCAGTGCTGGCCGTCAACGGTGGCCGAGATGGCCTTTTTGGCCAGCGAGGTCGAGATGTCGGCAGCCACCTGCGCGGGCGTGACGCCTGCGGCGTAGGTGCGTGCATTGCCATCGGGAAAGGTGAGAGAGACGGATTGAGAATCCAGGGCCATATCGGCTCTCCTCGTCGGTTTGGCGCCCACTGAACGCCCGGTTGCGGGTTATGTGTGTTCGGTCCATGTGGCAGGTGCAACAATTACTGTCAAGTGTCGCATGGTGCGTAGCTGACGCAACGGGAAATCGAATTCCGGAATTGCGACCATCGTGCTGCCGTGCATGATGTTGCCCAAAGAGAAAGAGGATTTCATGGCAGCGACGGATTTTCTGGAGACGCCGCAGGGGCGGCGACTGGCTTACCACAAGACCGAAGGGGCAGGACCGACCATCGTTTTTCTGGGCGGGCTCAAATCGGACATGGAAGGCACCAAGGCCGTGCATCTGGAAGCCTGGGCACAGGCGCGGGGGCAATCGTTCTTGCGGTTCGATTATTCCGGCCACGGCGAAAGCTCGGGCGCGTTCACCGAGGGCTGTATCGGTGACTGGCATCAGGACACATTGGCCGCGGTAAAGGCATTGACGGACGGACCTTTGATCGTGGTGGGTTCATCAATGGGGGGATGGCAGGCATTGCTGCTGGCCAAGGTCATGCCCGCGCGAATTGCTGGCATGGTCACAATCGCCGCCGCGCCGGATTTCACCGAGGACGGGTATTGGGCTTCGTTCAGCGACGAACAAAAAGCTGCGCTGGACACTGTCGGCCATGTCGAGCTGCCGTCCGACTATATGGAACCCTATATCATCACCAAGCGCATGATCGAAGATGGACGCCAGAATTTGGTTCTGCGGGGCGCTCTGGATCTGCCGTTCCCGGTTCGGTTTCTGCAAGGCACCGCAGACACGGCGGTTTCGACAGAAACAGCCGTGCGGCTGCTGGAACATGCTGCGGGTCCGGACATGCGGCTGCTGTTGGTCAAGGGGGCTGATCATCGCTTCTCGGACGAGAAGTGCCTGGGTTTGATCGAGACCGCGGTACTTGACGTGTTGGGAGAAGCCTGATGCGGCGCTTTGGTTGGTTTCTGGGGCGCGCTCTTCTGGCGCTGGTTGTTCTTGGCGGCCTGGTCTACTGGTTCGGCCCGCGCGAGGAAGTGAACCTGCACCCGACTTTTGATTCTCGGAAATTTGGTGAAGGTGTTCAGGTTTATTTTGAAAGCACCGAGTCTGCCTATGATGACATCGTTCCGGGTGTCGAAAAGCGCGTGATCTGGCAGGACGGGTTCAAGGAACAGCGCACGCCGTATTCTGTTCTGTACATCCACGGTTTTTCAGCAAGTTCCGAGGAAATCCGCCCCGTGCCTGATCTGGTGGCTGACGCTTTGGGCGCCAATCTGGTCTACACGCGGCTGCAAGGTCACGGTCGGGATGGGCCGGCAATGGCCAAGGGTACGGCCTCGGGCTGGATGCAGGATACCGCCGAAGGGCTGGCAGCGGCGCGTGCGGTCGGGGAAAAGGTGATCGTCATTTCCACCTCGACCGGAGGAACGCTGGCGGCGGCCGCTGCGTTGGATGCCGACCTCAGCCAGGATGTGGTCGGCATGGTTTTTGTCTCGCCGAACTTTGGTGTGAATACCGTCGCGGCGTGGGTGCCTTCGTTGCCTTGGGCAAGAAGTTGGTTGCCCGTTCTCATGGGGCAAGAACGCGATGTGTCAGGGCCGGACCCAGAGAAGAACAGGTACTGGACGTCGGTCTACCCGTGGGAAGCCGTCGTGCCGATGTCCGTGCTGGTGGATACGGTCTATGCGCTGGATTTCTCTGAGGCCCTGATACCCGCCTTGTTCTGGTTTTCGGATGATGATCAGGTTGTGCAGCCGGACCGGACGCACAAGGTTGCCGAGGCCTGGGGCACTCCGGCAACGGTCGAGCTGGTGACGATGGGGCCGGGTGACGATCCGTCTTCGCATGTTATCGCGGGGCGGTTGATGTCGCCGGGTCAAACCGATGCCGCCGTTGCTGGCATTCTGGAGTGGCTGAAGGGCTTGGGGGTGGAGTAAACCCTGATTGATCGGATAAAAAGGATGCAAGATGCGTAAGCCGGGCAGCATGTGGAGCCTTGAGACCCTGGGTCGTGCCCGCTTGTCCCGGCATTTCTTCATGCGCGATTTTCTGTATTCGGAAATCGGCAACTTCCACCAAAAGCAGAATATTCCGGACAACCCGGATCTGGCGATCGAAACAGGTCGCGCGTTTTGCGAAACCCTTCTTGACCCTTTGGAAGAGACATTTGGCCGGGTCGCGGTCAGGTCGGGTTATCGTTCATCGTCCTTGAACCGGTTTGGCAATGAAAACAAGCTGAACTGCGCCCGAAACGATCACCCGCTGGAATGCCACATCTGGGATCGCGGGGAAGGGGATGCGCGGATTGCCGGGGCATCCATCGTTATCCCGTGGTTCGCGGATCAATATGCGCAGGGCAGGGACTGGCGGGATCTGGCGTGGTGGATGCACGATCATCTGGAGTATTCCGAAATCTGGTTCTTCCCCAAGCTCTGTGCGTTCAATCTTGTGTGGCGGCCCAGGCCGCATCGCCGGATCGACAGCTATATTGCTCCGCGTGGGTGTCTGTTGAGGCCCGGCGCTGAACCCGGTGAAGACCTTGCGACGCGGCAAGCCCGTTACGCCGATTTTCCGGCATTTCGCGCCATCGCCTACCCGTGAAGTTTTCCTTGCCCGGCTGCGGCAAAACTCTCATCCTGACAACAACTGGAAGGACTCGGAAAACCGAGCAGATGGAGCCCCCGCGTGAACGAACCGCTGGTGTTGTTGCCTGGGTTGATGTGTGATGCCCGGCTGTTTCGGCCTCAGATCGAGGTGTTGTCACGGTCACGGCCCGTCACTGTTGCACCTGTTTCCGGAGGCGAGCGAATTGAAGAGATCGCCTCGAGGCTGTTGGATCAGCTTCCACATCGGTTTGCATTGGCGGGCCTGAGCATGGGTGGTGTGGTGGGGCTAGAACTGATCCGGCGGGCACCGGAACGGGTGACGCGACTGTGCCTGATGTCGACGGACGCACAGGAGGACACACCTCAGATCGCGGCCAGTCGCGAGGATCTGATCATCGGGGCCCTGGGTGGGCGGCTGGAAGAAGTCATGCGCCAACTGGTCGGCACCGATACTTTGGCGCCGGGGCCCAGGCGAATCCCCATTCTGAATGATCTTTTGACAATGGCGAATGATCTGGGCGCCGAAACTTTTGCGCGCCAAATGCGTGCCTTGCAGCGCCGACCCGACCAACAGGGATCGTTGCGCCGGATCAAAGTCCCCACTTTGATCATGTGCGGTGCCCATGACACGCTTACCCCGGTCAGACGGCATTCTTTCATGTCTGACCTGATACCGGAGGCCGCGTTGGAGATCGTCGAAAATGCCGGACATCTGCTGCCGCTTGAAGCGCCCGATGCCGTGAACAAAGCCCTGGAAACCTGGCTGAATATCCCGCAAAGGTTTGTCTAGGGGTAAAGCGCTGCGCGTTCGTCTTTCGAAATGACATTCGGTACGACCGCAGGATCGCCGGTCTCGGGGTCGAAAAACGGCGTTTTCTTCCACCGTCCTGACAGGCGCGATAGCAGGGCGCGGCGCAAAAGGCCAAACGCCGCAAACCTGACCTTTTCGTGTTTTTGTTTTCCATCGGGTCTAGGGACAAACCCACGGGTCGTGACCGGCCCCAATGCGGAAACATCACCGGTCATCCTGCCGACGATAAACCCTGCAAAGGGCAAACGTGCAGTCTGTGGCGTCGTCGCCAGCGGGGCGTTGCAGCAGCTGGCATACCATCGCAGCATACCATTTGGGCTGAGTTTCATGGCCGAAAGGAATTGGCCTCCGGCGGTGATTTCGATTTCATCCGGTGCCATCTGGAAGATGTCCACCGGGCCGGGCGCCGGGTCGGGCTGCCCGAAATAAAGCTGCGCCGCGCGGCAGTCATGACAGAAACACTCGACATGGGTTCCAAGCCGAACGCCCCGGTCCGAGATTTGACCCTTCAACTGGCCGCAACTGCAGGAAAAGGCGGGGCCACGATGTAATGGCCCGCCCATGTTCATCAGGCGACCTTGTTGGTGTTCGCAGCGCGGCGACGTTTCTTGCGGCTGTTTTCGTTCATGAAATCAATCACAAGCGGGCGAATGTTGTCGCGCCAGCTGCGGCCCGCGAAAATGCCGTAATGGCCCGCGCCGGGTTCTACGTGGCTGGCCTTTTTGCTGTCTGGCAAACCGGTGCACAGGTCCAGGGCAGCAATACATTGACCGGGCGCCGAGATATCGTCATTCGCACCTTCGACCGATTTCACGGCAACATCGGTGATCTTGCCGATATCCACCTTGTGGCCGGCGACAACAAATTCGTTGCGTGCGATCTCGCGGTTTTTGAACACGCGTTCGACTGTTGACAGATAGAACTCGGCCGTCATGTCCATCACCGCAAGATATTCGTCATAGAAACGGTTATGCGCATCCAAGTCCGAGGCTTCGTTGCGGATAACACGCTGAATCTGATCGGAAAACGCCTTGGAGTGGCGATCGGCGTTCATCGACATGAACGAGGCCAGTTGCAGCAGGCCGGGATAGACCATACGCCCGACACCCTTGTACTTGAATCCGACCCGTTGAATCATGGTTTCTTCCAGCTGACCCATCGTCACACGGCGTCCAAAGTCGGTGACGTCGGTCGGGGTCGCGTCCGGGTCCACCGGCCCGCCAATCAGTGTCAGAGTGCTGGGTTGAGCCTTGGGTTCGACCTCGGCCAGATAGGCGGTGGCCGCCAGTGTCAGCGGGGCGGGCTGACAAACCGCGACGACATGCGTGTCCGGCCCCAGTTCCTTCATGAAATCTACAAGGTAGAGCGTGTAGTCTTCGACATCGAACTTGCCGGCAGACACAGGAATATCGCGCGCATTATGCCAATCGGTGATGTAAACTTCGCAATTGACCAGCAGGCTTTTGACAGTCGAACGCAGCAGCGTGGCGTAATGGCCGGACATGGGCGCAACCAGCAGGACCTTGCGCTGTTGTTCTTCCCGGCCGTTGACACGGAAATGAACCAGATCGCCGAAGGGGCGTTCCAGAACTGTCGTGATCTCGACCAGATGGTCCTTTCCATCCTCGCAGGTGAAAGTACGAATGCCCCAGTCAGGTTTGACGATCATTCGCTGGAAGGTTCGTTCGGTGACTTCGCCCCAGGCAGCCATCCAGCTGAACGCCGGGTTGGGTGTCATGGAAAACAGTGGGTAGGACGCCATCGCGCTTGCGGTTGCACCAAGCCACTGGTTGGTGTTACGCATGGACTCCATAAGGTCGTAGGTCATCATATAGCGCATAAATGGGGCCTCCTGAGTGTCATCCTGAGAGTTCGGACCATTCGTCGCTTTGCCCCCCAGCACCCACGACGTTATTCTGCATGGCAGCGAGGTTAGGGTGGAATTGTTAAAATGACAACAAGTGAAGACCAAATGCCGGACGTGTCCGAAGAACATATTGAACGAATTAAAGAAAATATGGAAAAGGTCGAGCAGCTCTCGAAGCGCCTGATTGAAATTATGGCGTCAAAAAAGTCGCACACCCCAGCGCTGGACGGCCCGAATCAAGAGCTTTTCGCACGAGCAGCAACGGCGTATTGGGCCGATGCATGGCAAAATCCCGCCAAACTGTTGGAGCAACAGATAGAATTCTGGGGCAAGTCGGTTCTCAACTTTGCCGAAGCGCAGAAAGCGCTGACAACGGGTGAGGTGGAAACCGAGGAAACCAAGCCCGGTGACAAGCGGTTCTCCAATCCCCTTTGGGAGACAAACCCTTATTTCCGACTGATCCGGCAGCAATACCTGACGAACGCGGAAGCGATTGCGCAGGCTGTCTCGTCGGTCGATGATCTGAATGCCAAGGACAAACGACGCCTACAGTATTTCTCGCAGCAGATCATCGACATGATGGCGCCCACGAATTTTCTGGCGACTAACCCGGATGCTCTGCAAAAGGCGGTCGAGACCGAAGGTCAGTCGCTGATAAAAGGGTTGGAGAACCTTGTTTCAGACCTCGAAGCCAATGATGGCGAGTTGGTCGTCAAACTGGCGGATGAAAGCGCGTTCGAGGTTGGTGGAAACCTGGCGACAACGCCGGGCGAGGTCATATATCGCAACCGGATGATGGAGCTGATCCAGTACAAGCCGGTGACTGAAACGGTTTATGAGACGCCCATCGTTCTGTTCCCGCCCTGGATCAACAAGTTCTATATTCTGGATCTGAAAGCCCAGAACAGCATGATCAAATGGATCACCGAACAGGGCTATACCCTGTTTGTCGTAAGCTGGGTGAACCCGGATGAAAGCTATGCCGAAACCGGCATGGAAGACTATATTCAGGACGGTTTCCTGACCGCAATCGAAACGGCCAAGAAGATCTGCAAGGTCAAACAGGTCAACGCAGTGGGTTATTGCATCGCGGGCACGACGCTGAGCCTGACCTTGTCCTTGCTGAAACAGCGTGGCGACAAATCGGTCAAATCCGCAACGCTGTTCACGGCACTGACGGATTTTTCCGATCAGGGTGAGTTTACGCCATTCCTGCAAAACGACTTCATCGACGGAATCGAAGAGGAAGTAAAAAAGGAGGGCGTTCTGCGGTCGTGGATCATGGCGCGCACCATGTCGTTCCTGCGATCACGCGACCTGATTTATGGTCCGGCCATTCGCAGCTACATGATGGGGGAAGTGCCTCCGGCCTTTGATCTGCTCTACTGGAACGGCGATGGTGCAAACCTGCCAGCAAAAATGGCCGTGGAATATCTGCGAGGCCTCTGCCAGCGCAACGAGTTCGCAACCGACGGTTTCGAGTTGATGGGGCACAAGCTGAAACTCGAAGACGTGGATGTGCCGCTGATGGCCATAACCTGCGAAACCGACCACATCGCGGCATGGAAAGACTGTTACCGCGGCGTGCAGAAAATGGGCTCGCGGTCCAAAACCTTCGTGGTTTCAGAATCGGGTCATATTGCGGGTATCGTGAACCCGCCCAGCAAGAAGAAATATGGCCACTACACGAACCCGGATATGAAGTCGGACGCCAGCACCTGGCTGAAAGAAGCTGATTTTCACGAGGGGTCCTGGTGGCCCATGTGGGACGCGTGGTTGAAGAAGCGGTCCGGCAAGCAGGTTCCGGCCCGTGAGCCGGGTGATTCGAAGCACCCGAGCCTTGCATCCGCACCCGGGACTTATGTTGTGGCGAAACCAAACGCCTGATTTCATTTTGAAACTTAAAAATTCTGCGCCGCAGCAAGAAAAAACTTGCAATGCTGCGGTGCAGCAATCATATTGTCCTCAAGCTGATGAAACCCGGGGTGGGCCCGGACCGGCTAAAAGGATTAGGACAATGGCAAAGACCCAAGACTTTACCGCGATCATGAAAGACATGATGGGTGCATTTCCGGTGGACACCACCGCAATGGAAGGCGCATTCAAATCGACCGCTTCGCTGAACGAGAAGCTGTCGGGCGTTGCCCTGGACGCTGCTGAGAAATCGGCCGAGATCTCGAACAAATGGACCAAGGACACCCTGGCCAAGCTGAGCGAGATGTCGAAAGCCAAGGCAGAGCCTGCTGACTACGCAAAAGCCGCAACCGACTTCGCAAGCGCGTCGGCTGAAGTTGCAGCTGAAAACCTGGCCGCTTTCGCTGAAATCGCGAAAAAAGTTCAGACCGAAACCGTCGAGCTGCTGATGGCTGCCGGCAAAGACGCCGCGGAAGAAGCAACCGCTGCCGTCAAAAAGGCGACCAACGAGGTCACCACCGCAGCCAAGAAAGCTGCAGCTGCAAAGTAAGAAACGTCTGCGAAGCGCACCCAACCCTCCCATTAGGTGCAATCGCGTTGGGCAGGTCCATTGACCTGCCCTTTCTTTTTGTGCTGCACTCGCATAACCTGTGCTGCAACGCATCATCCTTGGGGAGGGAACCCGGTGTCGGACCAAGAAAAACCGCTGCTTATCAAGCGCTATGCCAGCCGTCGGCTGTATAATACCGAGACCAGCGATTACGTGACGCTCGAAGATATCGCGGGGTTCATCCGCGACGGGCGCGAAGTGCAGATCATCGATCTGAAAACCGGCGACGACCTGACACGCCAGTATCTTCTGCAAATCATTGCCGAACATGAAAGCCGGGGTGAAAACGTGCTGCCGGTGAATGTGCTGAATGATCTGGTGCGCAGTTACATGCTGCCGGGTGGGGGAATGATGCCCCAGTTTCTGCAAAGCTCGTTCGAGATGCTGCGCGAAAGCCAAAACAAGATGATGGAAAACATGAGCGCGATGAATCCAATGTCTCAGATGCCGGGTTTTGACGCATTGCAGGCGCAGCAACAGGCTTTCCTGAAGGCGATGACGAGTGGGCTGTCCAGCGGATGGTCCAGCCCGGAAAAGGAAGAGGAAAAGTCCGAACCGAAAGAGGATCTGGACGACATAAAGAAACAGCTGGCCGAGTTGCAGCAAAAACTGTCCAAGTTGAACTGATCCGTTCCGAACAAAGAAACAGGCCCGCATTGTGCGGGCCTTTCTTGTTCAAAGCGCCGTTGCTTTAAGTGCCATAAACCGGCATGGGGCCGGTCACTTCGCCAACCGATGCCAGCAGGATGTCTGCAATCACGTCCAGCTCTTCGCGGGTCAGGCGGACGGGCAGGCGCACGTCACAGGCCTTCATCAGCATGTCGCGCGTCTTGGGTAGGTCGAAACTTTCTGGCAGGAATTGCCAGTTCCAGAAGGCGCGGGCGTTGTCTTCGCTCAGACCAAAAACCTGAACCTTGATGCCGCGTGCCTCGGACGCTGCGGCAAAGGCGCGGATCTCATGTTCCTGCATTCCGATAAGATTGAACTGGATCGAATCCGGCGCACGCTGCTCGGGAGGCAGGTGGGCGGGAACCTCGATATGAGACGAGGTGTTCAGGCGACCAGCCACGTAATCATGGTTCGCCAGGCCATCGCGGACGCGGCGCGCCAGTTCCGGAAGTTGCGGACGGATCACCGCCGCGCTGAGGTTGCTCAGGCGAAGATTGTACAGCGGCAGCTTGTTCTGCCAGCGGGCAAAGGCCTCTTCCAGTTCGGGTGAATTGTCACCCTGAGGACCTTTGTGCTTCTTCCAATTGTGCTCATACGCGCCCGACATGATGACGGCCCGCGCTACAAGATCTGCATCATTCGTGATCAGGATGCCACCTTCGCCGGCATTGATCATCTTGTAGGATTGGAACGAGAAACATCCGACCTTTCCGATCGTACCGATATTGCGGCCATGCCATGTGGTGCCCAGCGAATGCGCGGCATCCTCGATCACCGGAATGTTTCGTGCGTCGCACAAGGCCATGATCGCATCCATGTCGGATGTATGCCCGCGCATGTGGCTGATGATGACTGCCTGAACGTTGTCCAGCTTGGCCTCGAAATCGGCCATGTCGATGCGATAGTTTTCACCCACTTCGCACAGAACCGGAATGCAGTCGGCATGGACAACCGAAGACGGCACGGCCGCGAAGGTGAAGCCGGGGATCAGAACACGCGCATCGCGAGGCAGGCCCAGTGCTTTGAGCGACAGAAACAGCGCGGCCGAACAGGACGACACCGCCAAGGCGTATTTCGTGCCCAACAGTTCCGCGAACTCGGCTTCCAGCAGGGCCACCGGGGCATCCTGCGGTGCGGTATAGCGGAACAGGTCACCTGACTGCATCAGGGCCTCGATCGCGTCCTTGGCGGCGGCAGGGATGGGTTCGGCGTCGTGAACGTTGGGGGGCAGCGTCATATTTGGAATTCCCGAATTCTATCTTTGGGAAAGATAAAGATAATCGGAAGGCAATCCAAGCCCTCAATCGCCGGGCAGGCGAAAATTCACCAATCTGTCGCAATTTACGTGGATCAGACCCCAAGCCGGTCGCGCAGTGCGAACCATGTCATGGCCAGCACCAGAAGCGGGCTGCGCAGGGCAGGGCCGCCGGGGAAAGACAGCGCGGGCACGCGTGCCATCGTGTCAAACCCTTCGGCCTGACCCTGAATCGCCATCGCCATGAGTTGTCCGGCATGGGTCGCAGTGCCGACACCGTGACCGGAATATCCCGAAGCCGAAAGAATATTGGGTGCGACACGGGCCAGATACGGCATCCGCCGCATGGTGATGGCCAGCGTTCCGCCCCAGGCATAGTCGATCTTCACATCCCGCAAATGCGGGAAAATCTCGGTCATGGGTTTGCGGACCTTGGCGGCGACATCTGATGGAAAGCGATAGCCATAGCTTTCGCCGCCTCCGAACAAGAGGCGGCCATCGGCGCTGAGGCGAAAATAGTTCACCACGAATTTCGTATCCGCAACCGCCACATCCCGGGTCAAAACCCGGGCGGTGTCCTCTCCAAGGGGTTCGGTGGCCGCAATGAAATTGTTGATGGGCATGACCCTGGCGGCGACGGAACGATTGAGGCCGCCCAGATACCCGTTGCAGGCCAGAATGACGTGCTCGGCCCGAACGTTGCTGTGTGCAGTTCGGATCACCGCCGTCTGGCCCTCGTCAATCCCGGTCACTTCGGTGCTTTCATGGATGCGAACGCCCGCTTTGGCCGCGGCTTGCGCCAGTCCCAACGCCAAGTTCAGAGGGTGCAGATGCGCCGCACCCATATCCAGATACCCCCCGTGATAGGCGGGCGACGGGCACAGCGAATGACCCGCGTTTTCGTCCAACAGCTCGATCTGGTCGTATCCGTACCGCTCGGAAAGATGGCGGGCGTGGTCATGCAGTTCTTTTTGCTCGGATTTGCTCAGGCCCAGAACGGCGACACCGGGTTTCAGGTCACAGGCGATCTTGTGTTTTGCAATCAGGGATTTGACCAGATCCTTGGCGTCTTCGGCCAGTTCCCACAGCCTGGCGGCGTCGGCATCGCCTACAAGACGCTCGAGGTCTTCCTGATCCATCCGCTGTGCGCTGCCCAACTGGCCGCCGTTTCGGCCCGACGCGCCAAAGCCGACGCGGTGCGCTTCAAGCAGCACGACGTTGAACCCGGCTTCGGCCAGATGAAGGGCCGCGGACAGCCCCGTATAACCGCCACCGACAACGCATACATCCGCCTTGGTGTCTTCTGACAACGCGGGAAAGCGATCCATCGGATGTGCCGTCGCGGCATACCAGCTGTCTGGGTACTCACCTTTGCGGTCATTGGAATAGAGCAGGTTCACGGAAGGTCTCAGACGTTGATCAGCAGGTGTTCACGTTCCCAAGGAGAGATGACCTGCAGGAACTCTTCGTACTCGGCCCGTTTGACGATGCCGTAAACGCGGGCGAATTCAGGGCCCAGAACCTCGTGCAGGGCAGTGGCCTCGTCGAACAGGTCCAGCGCTTCGCCCATGACCTGCGGGATATCGCCCTCGCCTTCATAAGCGTCGCCATAGAACTGACGACGTGGGCGTTCCTGCTCGACCAGGCCAAGATAGCCGCAGGCAAGCGACAGCGCGATGCCCAGATACGGGTTGCAGTCCATCCCGGCGATGCGGTTCTCGACGCGCCGCGAGTCCGGGCCGGACAGGGGCACGCGAATACCGGTGGTGCGGTTGTCACGGGCCCATTCCAGATTGATCGGTGCCGCGTGATCCTTCACATAGCGCCGGTAGGAATTCACATAGGGCGCCATGACTGCCAGACCGGCGGGCAGGTGGTTCTGCAAACCGGCGATGAAGTGATAAAACGCGTCCGTCTCACCCCCTTGCGGACCGGAAAAGATGTTCTGACAGGTTTCCATGTCGATGATCGAGTGATGGATATGCATGGCCGAGCCCGGCTCTTCCTCGATCGGTTTGGCCATGAAGGTGGCAAAACAATTGTGGCGCAGCGCGGCCTCGCGGATCAGGCGTTTGAAATAGAAGACTTCGTCGGCCAGTTTCACCGGATTGCCATGGCGCAGGTTGATTTCCAACTGCCCGGCGCCGCCTTCCTGCGTGATGCCGTCGATCTCGAACCCCTGATGCTCGGCGAAATCATAGATGTCGTCGATCACCGGGCCAAACTCGTCCACGGCCGTCATGGAATAGGCCTGCCGCGCCGCGGCCGGGCGGCCGGAACGCCCCATCATGGGTTTGATGCCCTGCGCCGGGTCTACGTTGGGGGCAACCAGAAAGAACTCCATCTCTGGTGCAACAACCGGCTTCCATCCCTTGTCATGATAAAGCTGCACAACACGCTTGAGCACGTTGCGCGGGCTGTAGGGGATCGGATTGTCATCCCGGTCGTAGGCGTCGTGGATCACCTGCAATGTCCAATCCCCCGTCCACGGCGCAGCGGACGTGGTCGAGAAATCGGGCTTCAGGATCATATCCTTCTCGATGAACCCGTCATCGCCGGCCGCTTCGCCCCAGCCCCCTGTGATGGTCTGGTAAAAGATGCTGTCGGGCAGGTGGAAATAGGATTGCTTTGCGAATTTTGATGCAGGCACCGCCTTGCCGCGCGCAATGCCCGGCAGGTCCGAAATGATGCATTCAACTTCGTCCAGTCGTTGCCCGTGGAAATATGCCTTTGCGGCTTCCGGCAGTTTATCGGTCCAATCAGCCATCAGGCTCTCTCTTTCTTTAGAAACTCGGCCATGTGGCGCGCGATTTTGGCGTTGTCGTCCGGGGCCGTCTCGCGATTTGCGGCTTCGCGCATCAGGTCTTCGGGCACCACGCCCTTGCCCCGTGTCCGCATCAAGCCCGCCACGAATCCGTTGGTGAATTCCGGGTGGGCCTGTACTGTCCAGATTGCGTCCCCATAAGCCAGCATCGCGTTTTCGCAGAAGGCATTCCGGCCCAGAACCCGCGCTTCCTTCGGCAATTCGACAACCTGATCCTGATGCCAGGCATTCAGCCACAATCTGTTGCCGTCATATTCGTATTCCGTACGACCTACGGCCCATCCTTTCGAGAATTTCTCGACCTTGCCACCCAGTGCCTGAGCAATGATCTGGTGGCCAAAGCAAACGCCGATCAGGGGTTTTCCACTTTCCCGGATCTCGCGCACCAGCGCTTCCAGCGGGGCGATCCAGGGAAGGTCCTCGTAAACCCCGTGGCGCGATCCGGTAATGATCCATCCGTCCGCATCATCCGCACCATCGGGGAAAGTGCCGTCCACGACGGCGAAGGTCACGAACTCGAACCCGTTGTCACGCAGCAACGCGGGGAAAAGTTCGTCATAATCCCCGAATTCGTCCTGTAGCACTTCGGGGGTGTGGCCGGTTTGTAGAATACCGATTTTCATGTGTCACCAAATTTGATCAAATTAATCCTAACCGAGACTGGTTGACGCGGCAAGGGGGTCAAACCGTCTCGAGATAGCACAGCCAGTGATCCTCGGGCGGGATGTTCGCAAATCGGGTGATCTCTTGTCGCTTGGTCATGGTCAGATAGCGGATCAGGTCAGCGGGGAACATCCGGGCCACCAGGGGATCCGTGGCGAACCTGTCAATCGCGCTCGACCAATCCGGCATCAGTTGAGGCAGGTCCGAGATGTCATAGGCGTTCCCCGTGATCGGGGCAGGTGGGGTCAAGCCGTCCTCGATGCCGACAAGTGCCGCGCCCAGAACCGCGGTCAGCATCAGATAGGGGTTTATGTCCCCGCCGGCGACGCGGTGTTCGATGCGCCGTGCGGCCGGGGCTCCGCCCGGGATGCGAATGGCAGCGGTTCGGTTTTCATAGGCCCAGCAGGCGCCCGTGGGCGCATGTGCACCCGGTACCAGCCGAGTGTAGGAGTTGCCGTGGGGTGCAAATATCAACGTACTGCCCGGCATGGCCGCGACACAGCCCGCTACGGCAGACCGCAATATCTCGGTGCCTTCCGGCCCGTTGTTGTCGAACACATTGTGTCCGTTCTGGTCCAACACCGAGAAATGCACATGCATTCCGTTGCCCGCGTCATCGGCATAAGGCTTGGACATGAAGGTGGCCGCAAATCCGTGTCTGCGCGCCAAACCACGCGTCAATGCCTTGAAAAGCCACGTATCATCGGCACAGCGCATGGCGTCCTGATGGTTCAGGTTGATTTCGAACTGGCCGATGCCGCTTTCGGAAATGGCCGTCTGCGCGGGGATGCCCATTGCGGCGCAGCCATCGTACAGGTCGGTAAAGAACGCCTCGAACGCGTCCATTTCGGCAACCGACAGAACGGCCTCATCCGCAAGGCGCCGCCCTGTGATCGGATTCACCGGCGGTTGCGGCTGCGCGCCAGAAGCGTCAACGAGTGTGAACTCCAACTCCGTCGCGGCAACAACGGACCAGCCGCGTTGCGCATAGCGGTCGAGTGTGGCGGACAGGGCATGCCGCGGGTCGCCCGGGAAGGGTACGCCGTCATCATCATACAGACACATTGGCACCAGCGCTGTTTCCGTATCCAGCCAGGGCACGGGGACCGGGCCGCGTTCGGTCGGGCGCAGCACCCCATCTGCGTCGCCGGTTTCAAAGACCAGCGGGCTTCCTTCGATGTCAGCGCCCCACAGGTCTACGTTCAGTGCCGAAAACGGCATTCGCACGGCGCCTTTTCCCAGTTTGTCGGCATAGCCGGGGGGCACGCGTTTGCCCCGCATCTGACCATTCAGGTCACATGCGGCAACGCGAAAATTGTGCAGGGCTCTCAGATCCATTGGGGGCTCCGTCGGTGAAACTCCCCAGTGATTTACTTCAATGGATGTGCTTTGTCACCAAATTTGATCAAATTCTGACTTGGGTGTTCAAGGAACGCCCCGCGCCGGTATTGACCGGCGCGGAGAGCTGTTTTCAGGCAAAGCTTACGCCATGTTCTTCCATGGGCAATTGCGCCACATGCAAACCTGACAGGGCCTTGATCGCATTGGCCAAAGCCGGTGCCGACGGTGGCGTGCCGGGTTCTCCGACGCCGGTCGGCGCTTCGGCCGATGGCACGATGTGCACGTCGATTGCGGCAATATCTCCGATGCGCAGCGGTTCGTAATCCGGGAAGTTGTATTGATCCACGGACCCGCTTGTCAGGGTGATCTGGTCACGCATCACATGGCCGATGCCATAGCCGATGCCGCCTTCCATCTGGGCCCGCACGATATCGGGGTTCACGGCGATACCGCAATCCACGGCACAGGTGACCTTTTCAATCCTGATGCCACTTTCCGGATCGCCCGAGATTTCGACCACTTCAGCCGCGTAAGACCCAAAGGACTTGTGAACGGCAATCCCCTGCGACCGGCCTTCTGGCGCATTGCCCCAGTTCGCCTTTTCGGCCGCCAGCTTCAAAACAGCTGCCTTGCGCTGTTGGTCCGGGTTGCTGCTGTCGGACAGATGGGCCAGACGGAACTCTACCGGATCACGACCGGCGGCCTCGGCCACCAGATCCATCATGGTTTCCATCGTATAGGCGGTGTGGGTGTGCCCGACCGAGCGCCACCACAGAACCGTCGTCGCCTTTGGCGTGTCGGTCAGACCCACCGCCATGCCGGGGATGCTGTAGGGGCTGTCCGAAACGCCTTCGACCGAGCTGTGGTCGATGCCGTCATGAACCAGAACAGCCTCGAACGGGGTGCCTTTGATCACGGATTGACCGGCAATCTGGTGCTGCCACCCGACGATGTTGCCTTCGGCGTCCAGACCCACACGAACCTTGTGGCCAAAGGCCGGTCGGTAATACCCGCTGCGAATGTCGTCTTCGCGCGTCCAGACCAGTTTCACCGGGCGCGAGCGGTCAGTGACGACAAAGGCCAGGGCGGCCTCGACCTGATAATCCGCATCCGGGGTGGCGCGGCGCCCGAACGACCCGCCAGCCAGCATGGTTTTGATGTGGATCTTCTCGGCGGGCAGGCCAAAGATCTGCTGGTAGGCCATATGAGGACCCGTCGGCATCTGTGCCCCGTCATGCAGAACGATGTCTCCGTCTGCGGTCTGCTCGATGGTGCAGTTCAACGGTTCCATCGGGGCATGGGCCAGCAGTGGGAAGTAGAACGTTTTTTCAACGACCTTGTCCGCGCCGTCGATGGCGGCTGCCACAGCGGCAAAATCCGCCTTGTTGACGTTATACGTGGGCTCCGCCTCCAGCGCGGCCATGATCTCGGCCTTGATCTGGTCCGAGTTGCGGGTTTCCGCGCCGGACATGTCCCATTCGACCTCAAGCGCATCGCGTGCCTGAATCGCGGCCCAGGTGTTCTCGGCATACACCGCGACGCCTGCCTGATTGGGCAGAACCGCGGCGCTGATATAGCCTTTGACCTCTTTCGATGCGCTGTCATCAAAGCCCAGCGCGATGCCGCCCTTCGCTTCGGGGCGTTTGATCATGGCGATCATCTGGTTGGGTAGGTGAACGTCCATGGCAAACATCGCCTGGCCGTTGCTTTTGATTGCCGTATCCTTGCGGCGCACCGTTTCATTTCCGATCAGACGGAATTCGGATGGGTCCTTCAGGCGTGGCTCTGCCGGAGCGTCCAGTTGCGACGCAGCGGACACGAATTCAGCGATCGGAGCCGACTTGTCGCCTGCCTTCACGATGCCGTCTTCGATGGTGATGCCGGATGCATCCACGCCCCAGCTTTGCGCGGCGGCGTTGATCAGCATTTCGCGCGCGGCAGCACCGGCCTGACGGTATTGCAGCCACGAATTCGCCATCGCGGTCGAACCGCCGGTGCCCTGGAATGGGCCGAACAGCAGGTTGTTGTAGACATTCGGATCCGAGGGGGCGAACTCGTATTCGATCTGGTCCATGGTCAGGCCGATTTCTTCGGCAATCAGCGTCGGCAGTCCGGTCGCCGGGCCCTGACCTTTTTCAAAATGTTTGACGATGGCGGTCACGGTGCCATCGGCATCGATCTTCACAAATGGATTGAACTGCGCGGTCTCGGACGAGGCCGCGGCCAGCGCACCGTCCGGACGGGTGCCGACCAGGAGGACGGCACCGGCAGCGGCGGCGCTTTTCAGAAACCCACGGCGAGAAGTGTTGATGGTCATGGATCAGGCCTCCAGAATTTCAGACGCGCGCTGGATGCCGGCGCGAATGCGTTGATAGGTGGCGCAGCGGCAGGCGTTGCCGGACATGTACTCGTCAATCTCCTGGACTGACGGTTTCGGGTTCTCGGACAACAGCCCGACAGCCGACATCACCTGACCCGACTGACAATAGCCGCACTGGACGACATCCAGTTCGACCCAGGCCTGTTGTACGGCGGCACCGATCTTGTCGTCACCGACAGCTTCGATGGTCGTGACTTCGGCGTTTTCGACGTCTTCAATGAATGTCTGACAGGAACGGACGGGCTCACCATTTACGTGCACGGTGCAGGCCCCGCAGGATGCCACGCCGCAGCCGAATTTTGTGCCGGTCAGTTTCAGTTCGTCTCGGATCACCCAGAGAAGAGGCGTTCCGGGTTCGGCATCAACCTCGTGGGTCGTGCCGTTCAGGTTCAATTTAAGAGCCATGATGAGGGGGTCTCCTGTTGGTGCTGGTTTCCGCAATTGGTAAACTCGCAGGTTTACTTATGGCATATAGTTTTGCCTCTGTAAACTCTTGCGTTTACCTAGTGTTTGACCAGGGCACGTCAATAGGTCTATAGCTCTGACATGAACGAATGCAGCGCACAGAATGCGTCCAAGCGCGCACAGATCATCGAAGCTGCCGTGGCCGAGTTCCAGGAAAAGGGCTTTGCCGCGGCCAGTATGGATCGCATTTCAGCAAGGGCCGAAGTGTCCAAGCGTACGTTGTACAAGTACTTTGAAAGTAAAGAAAACCTGTTTCGCTCCATCGTGGTCGAATTGTCCAGCCGCTTTGCTGAAGTGCTGGAAATCCGGTATGAAAAAGGTCGCGATATTCGTACGCAACTTACTGAACTGGCCTGGGCCGAAGGGCGCATTCTGATGCGGCCCGATGTTATCGCAATGGCCCGGATGGTGATCAGCGAAACCTTGCGCAACCCGACGCTTGCGGCGGAAGCGCAGGGCAAGCTGGACAAGACGGCGACGTTCATTGCCATGCTCAAAGATGCGGCCGAGGATGGGCAGCTTCGGATCGATGATCCGGAACGGGCCGGGCGCGAATTCATTGGCCTGATCAAGGCGCGCGCCTTCTGGCCGCTGCTGTTTACGGGTGGGGTGCTCAGCGAAGCCGAGATGACGGAAACGATCGAAAGCAGTGTCCAGATGGTGATGAGCCGATATGGTGTCTGATCGGAAGCAGTTGGATCCTGATGGACGCAGTCGGGACGCCGCCAGAGGAATGTGTTAGGGCTTTTCGACTTGATTCGGATGGGCAAGGCCACTGACAGCCCATCGGATTTCGAAGCATAGCAGGACGGAGGCGTTGCTGTGACAGGCAAGGCAACACAGGCTGCGCGTCTAAGCGTGGCACCGATGATGGACTGGACAGACCGCCACTGCCGCTATTTCCATCGGCTGCTCAGCGCGGAAACGTTGCTGTATACCGAGATGGTGACGGCGCCGGCGCTCGTGCGGGGCGGGGCGTTGCATCTGTTGGACTACTCTCCCCAGGAACACCCGATTGCTTTGCAACTCGGCGGCTCTGACCCGGAAGAATTGGCGCAGGCGGCGAGACTGGGGGCTGAGGCCGGGTATGATGAGATCAATCTGAACTGCGGCTGTCCGTCGGATCGGGTGCAATCCGGCACTTTTGGCGCGGTCTTGATGAAAGACCCGGCCCGCGTTGCCGACTGCGTGACTGCCATGCGCGAAGCGGTGAATGTGGATGTCACCGTCAAATGCCGCATCGGAGTCGATGACCAGGAGCCCGAAGATGTATTGCCCGCGTTTCTTGAGCACATCAGCGCGGCAGGTTGCCAAAGGGTGACAATCCATGCCCGCAAGGCGTGGCTGCAAGGGCTGAGCCCCAAGGAAAACCGGGATATCCCGCCTTTGGACTATGACCTTGTGCATCGGATGAAGGATGAGTTTTCGGATCTTCACATATCGATCAATGGCGGCATCAACACGCTGGACGAGGCAGCCGCACATCTGGAAGCAGGTCTGGATGGGGTGATGATCGGCCGGGCCGCGTATCATCAGCCGAGCGACGTCCTGTCGGATGCTGACCGACGCATCTTTGGTACCGGAACGACGCGTGATCCGTTCGCGATCGTTCAACATATGGTGCCTTATGTGGAACGGCACCTTGCCAATGGCGGGCGCCTGCACCAGATCACGCGTCATATGTTGGGCCTTTTCGCAGGTCGTCCCGGAGCCCGCGCATGGCGGCGCGCCTTGTCTGAAGGGGCTGTGCAGGATGGGGCCGGACCCGAGGTGATGCTGCGGGCGCTGGATCATGTGGCGCCCATGGCAGAAGTTTAAGCGGCAGGGGGAACGATGCCCGAGACGATGTTGCTGGCCCAGATGCTGGGCCTTTTGCTTGCAATCGGAGCGCTGGCCGGCGTGCTTGCCGGATTGCTGGGGGTCGGCGGGGGAATCGTCTTGGTGCCCGCCTTTTTCTATGCGTTTCAAACTCTTGGCTATGGCGGCCCGCAGTTGATGCAACTGTGTCTGGCCACGTCGCTGGCCACGATCATCGTGACATCGGTCCGATCCGTTCTTGCGCACAACAAAAAGGGTGCGGTGGATTGGGATATCCTGCGCGACTGGGGGCCGGGGATCGTCGTCGGTGCGATCATCGGAGTTCTGGTTGCCTCGGCCCTGCGGACCGAAGCCTTGCAGGCGCTGTTCGGCATATTGGGAATGGTGATCGGGGCCTATCTGGGGCTGGGTCGTTCGGAATGGCGGCTGGGTGATGTTATGCCCGGTGGGGTAAAGCGGGCCATCCTGTCCCCCGCGGTCGGGTTTCTTTCGGTTCTGATGGGAATCGGCGGCGGCAGTTTTGGTGTGCCGCTTATGAGCCTCTACAACACGCCGATCCACCGTGCCGTCGCAACCGCCGCCGGGTTTGGCGTGATCATCGCCGTGCCCTCGGTCATCGGGTTTTTGTTTCTGGATATCGCACCGGAACACCGGCCTCCGCTGACCATTGGGACGGTCAATCTGGTGGCGTTCGGTATTGTCGTGGCAATGACGATGATCACCGCGCCCTGGGGGGTGAAGCTGGCCCATGCGATGGATCCGAAACCTTTGAAGCGCGTATTCGCTGTGTTCCTTACGCTGGTGGCGCTCAATATGCTGCGCAAAGCGGTGGGTTTGTGAAGGATTTTGACGTCAGGGGCTGGGTGAAATTCCCGTATGATCCAGTGCTTGCGGCCTGGGTCGGCCATGCGCTGCCTGCCGCACGGGCCGCGGTAACGGACGCGGCCCATTCTGATTGGCTGGATTGTGACGGAACGTGGTTCATCGGTGTTGACGCGTTGCCCAATGACGCGCAGGGCAGGGTTGGCCAATCGGGGCCTTTGGCCGGAACCGCCATGTCATTCATTGCAGGGCGTTACGGGCAGTTGCCGCTTCACAAAGGTCAAGTCTCGGTCATACATCCGGGATATCCACGCCCGCGTCGCGGGGAAAACGAAGCCGCCGCGCGGTATCGCAGAAACCGGGACGCGGCCCATGTGGACGGTTTGCGCCCAATGGGGCCGGATCGTCGCCGCCGGGTGGATGAACCGCACGCCTGGATTTTGGGCATACCGCTGACCGAGGCCGGCCCGGATGCGTCGCCCCTGGTGTTGTGGGAAGGCAGCCATCATATCCTGGGCGCGGCGTTCAGGCGCGCCCTTGCGGGGACGCCACCAGAGCGTCTGCATGAAGTCGATGTTACGGATATCTACCAATCCGCCCGTCGCGAGGTTTTCGAAACCTGCCCGCGAATCGAACTGCCGGCCAAACCGGGCGAGGCTTACGTGCTGCACCGCCACTGCCTGCACGGGGTTGCCCCCTGGGCGGAAACGGCAAGCGCAGGGCTGGATGGACGGATGATCGCCTATTTCCGCCCGGAATGCGCCGGGGGTGTGGCGGAATGGATCGAATCCACGTAACCTCCTGTCATTGTTTGGCTTTGGAGGTTTTGACCGATGATTACGGTCCATACGAATTCTGATGGTGCATTGATAGAAGTAGAGTTGTCGGGGCAAGTCACCAGCGCCGACTATGCCGATGTCCTGGTTCCTGCAATCGAAGCAGCGCTAACCGAACACGATTCCGTTCGGCTTTTGGCCGTCGTGCAGCCCGAGTTCAAGGGGTATGATCTGGGCGCGGCCTGGTCCGACACCAAGCTGGGGCTCAGCCACTGGCGGGGGTTTGACCGGATCGCGGTTGTTGCCGATCAGGGCTGGGTGCAAACCAGCATCCGATTGGCCGCCCCGATCCTGCCATGCCCCGTTCAGGTCTTTGAACTGGCCGAGCTTGAAGCCGCCCGGCGCTGGATGCGCGAGTCGTTGGGATCCATTCACGTGACCGATCTTGACGGCCCATGTGTGCAGATCAGCCTTTTGGGAAAACTGGACCCCGAGGAGTACAAGCAGGCCGAACGCGACCTGGACGCTTTGTTGCAGGGCCGGTCCGGGTTTCGGTTGCTGATCGACCTGCGGGAATTTGACGGCTGGCAGGGGTTGTCCGCTCTTGCAGCACATTTTCGTCTGGCCAGCCGCCATATCGGGCAACTGGATCGCGCGGCCATCGTCGGGGACAAAAGCTGGCAGCACATGGCACAACGTGTCGCCAGTCATGTCTTGGGCACGCGGACTCAGTTCTTTCCGTCCGAGGAAATCGAAAACGCAAAAACCTGGTTGGCCGCCGGGTAAGGCCCTGCTCGGCGCGCCAACCTGCATCTTGTGATCTTGCTGCCAACTGGCGGATTGCGTGCTTTGTTCTCTGGGCAGAACAAAGCACCTTTGAGCGCAAATTGACCTAATCTGATTGGTTTGTTTCGCGGAACGACACGCGCCACATGTCTTGAAACCGGTCTTGATTCCGTGCCGGTCAAGAATTGTGACGTAAGGGAACTGGTGGGTTTTTCCGTGGAATATCTGACCTTAAGGTCAACACGGACCAAAAACCGTGTGTTTTCCCCCTAAATTTGACCGGAAATGCCCTTACCTACGCCCTGTCGCTGCGGGCCTCCACTCACGTTGAACAGATGCGTTCATGAGCTGGCCCCTTTAAGGAGCTCGAACTCGGCCCGCGGCGGCACAGTTATTGGAAGCGGGAAGTTTGCGATGACACTTAGGTTATTGATGGAAAGATTTGCGGCACGCAAGACGCCAGTTTTCAAGGCGGACAAGACCAGCACGAAACATGTCCAACGTGCAGCGAAAAAATACGGGACTGCAAAAACAAGCAGATCCGAAATCGCAGCACTGTTCGAGTCAGAGCTGCGCGGACAAGACACAAACGGGTCGGTCCGCAACAAATCCAATGACCACAGGGATACGTCCCCAAAGCAGACTGGCTGACTTCAGGAACCGTTTATGCGCGCTGCACGCCCGCCACGACGTTTGCTGAGGCGCGGCTTTCTGGTTGGCAGTTCTTCCATGATTTCGGCGCGTTCGCTGCTGTCCATCTTGGACCAGCGGGTGATTTCGTCAATCGTGCGATAGCAGCCGGTACAGATACGTTCAGTCGGGTGAACGACACAGATCTGGACACAAGGGCTTTCGACCTCATTCCTTTTCCAAACCATATTCGTCATCACTGGTCTCCGACCCGTTACAAAAAGCGCAGCCTGTCCAGCGCCCCTTGCAAGATATAGCTGGCCGCAACGTGATCAATAACCTGTCCGCGACGTTTTCGTGTCGTATCCGCCTCAAGTAGTGCTTTTTCTGCCGCAACCGTGCTGAGCCGCTCGTCCCAAAATCCGATGGGCAATTCGGTCAGGCGGGACAAATTGCGCGCAAATGCCCGCGTTGACTGGCATCTTGGCCCTTCGCTGCCATCCATGTTCTTGGGCAGGCCCAGCAAGATGCCCCCGATCTCGCGATCGGTCACAATTTCGATCAGGCGCGCGGAATCGAGCGTGAATTTCTTGCGCCGTACCGTTTCCAGCGGGCTGGCGACACCGCGCATGCGGTCGGACACGGCGACGCCGATTGTCTTTTCTCCAAGATCCAGCCCCATCAGGGCACTCATCGGTTGCAGCGCGGCTGCAAATTCTTCGAAAGCGTCATGGATCATTGAGCGATCCCGGCTTGAAGGGCCGCCGCATCGATGATCTGCAACGCCTCTGAATTGCCGGCAAAGACTTCCATGGCCTCATCGCGGATATCGATGGCGCGCTGGCCCTGGCCAAGAACGCCCAAGGCCGCGATCAGGCGGGCCCATTCCTCGGGGGATCCGCCTTCTGTCGCCAGCCGATCAGACAGCTGGTCCACCATACCCTGAATCATCTGCTGCCGTTCTTCGGGGCTCAGCTCTGCGGCGGCGGCCATGTCTTCCTGGCTGGGGCCGGGTGCTGTGCTCAGATCCGGTGCATTGAAAACGCCGGCCCTAAAGGCCAGTTCATCGATCTGAGCCCGAATTGCTTCGACCCAGGGCGCACCCGCGGGAGAATCCTGCAACGTTTCGACCCACATGCGATAGGCAAGGTCCGGCCGCCCGATCTGGGCCAGCATCTGCCCCCAATAATAGCGCGCCGGGCCGTGACGGGGGTCACGGTTCAGCGCTTCGATCAGCGCCTGTTCCGCTTTGGGTGAGACATACCCACCTGCGGCCAGAATCATCATTTCAGCCAGGTCCGCAAAGGTATCAGCCGTGGCGCTGTCTCCGGACAGCTCGATCACCTTTTGCTGCGCGGTGTACCCATCCTTGAAGTTGCCCGCATTCGTCTCGTGTTGCGCCAGCAACATCTGACCCTGCAAATCGTCCGGCCGGCTCGCAACGGTTTCCCGCAACTGCTTTAGCAGGTTGGCATAGCTTTCTTCCAGCTGCGCTGGTCGAGGTGGGGTCGCCAGTTCTTCCGCTGCGCTTTGGGATGGCCGGTTGGCGCGCACTTCCTTGGCCAGTTCAAGCCGTGCGGTCAGCGGCATGTCAGGCAAACCAACGGCCCCGGTGCGATGATACATCGCCAACGCTCCACCGATCAGAAGCAACGAGATTGCCAGGATCGACAACACAGAAACCGCACGAGATGGCCCGGCGCCGGCGCCCTCTTTCTTCATTTGATCATCTGCGGCCAGAATGCGACGGGAAATTTCCGTGCGCACCCGTTCGGCGTCGGCCTCGCCAATGACCCCGCGCGCCAGATCCCGGTCCACACCGGCCAACTGTTCGCGATAAACTCGCAGATCGTATGCCGCCGCGGGTTCATCCCCACGGCGTTTGCGCAGCAGGGTAAAGCTGAGAAAAGCTGCGATCAGCAGCGCGACAAGAAAAATCAGAACCCAGAACGTCATGGTCCCTCCGAGGATGCTGCCCTGACTTAGACCTGTGAGGCGTCCGACAAAAGGGACAAATGGCCGCGAATGAGCGACATGTCGCAATAGTGCGATATTGCGGCGTTGCACGGCAGGGTTAAAATGCCGTCACACGGCATATCTGCGCCCAATCACCGAACCGGATGGATTCGCACATGAAACACTATTCAGCCTTTGCTGTGGCGCGGGAAGCTCTGCGCTATCACACCGGATGGGAGCGCGCCTGGCGCTCACCCGAACCCAAGAAGCGCTATGACGTCATCATCGTTGGCGCTGGCGGTCATGGTCTGGCGACCGCGTATTACCTTGGCAAGAACTATGGCATCCAGAATGTCGCGGTTATCGAAAAAGGCTGGCTGGGCGGCGGCAATACTGGTCGCAACACGACGATCATCCGTTCGAACTATCTGCAAGACCCGTCTGCGGCGATCTACGAGAAAGCGCGCAGCCTCTACGAGGACCTGAGCCAGGAACTGAACTACAACATCATGTTCAGCCCGCGCGGCGTCATCATGCTGGCGCAGACCCAGCACGAGATCCGCGGCTACCAGCGCACGGCCCATGCCAACGCGTTGCAAGGAGTCAAGACGGAATGGATCGGCCCCGAGCGCGTCAAGCAACTGGTGCCAATCATCAATCTGGATGGCCCCCGGTATCCGGTTCTGGGCGGCCTTTGGCAGGAACGCGGGGGCACTGCGCGCCATGATGCGGTTGCGTGGGGCTATGCGCGTGCCTGTTCGGCGATGGGGATGGATATCATCCAGCAATGCGAAGTCACCGGTGTGCGCTCGGACAACGGTCGCGTTGTCGGGGTCGATACCACCAAGGGTGCCATCGATTGTGACAAGCTGGGCATCGTCGTCGCGGGCCATTCGGGTCAGTTGGCCGAGATGGCGGGCTTCCGCCTGCCGCTGGAAGCCGTCGCGTTGCAGGCGCTTGTGTCCGAGCCCATCAAACCCTGCATGGACGTGGTCGTGATGGCCAACACCGTGCACGGCTACATGTCACAATCCGACAAGGGCGAAATGGTGATCGGCGGGGGAACCGACGGGTTCAACAACTTCACGCAGCGCGGGTCGTTCCACCATATCGAGGAAACGGTGCGGGCGCTGGTTGAAACCTTCCCGATGATTTCGCGCCTGAAGATGCTGCGCCAGTGGGGCGGGATCGTTGACATGACCGGTGACCGTTCGCCCATCCTGTCGAAAACACCGTTGCAGGGCTGCTTTATCAATGGCGGCTGGGGCACCGGTGGTTTCAAGGCGATTCCGGGTTCCGGCTGGGGGATGGCACAGTTGATGGCGACGGGTCATTCACCGCTGACCGAAGCCTTCTCGATGGACCGCTTTAAAGAAGGCCGCTTCATCGACGAAAGCGTCGCCGCCGGGGTGGCGCACTAGGGGGATTCCCGAAGGTGCCAGAAAACAGAATTCAGGTCGGCCCCCGCGCCGACCGACCGCCAAAAGGATGACAACATGCTAATCCTGAATTGCCCCTATTGCGGCGTAGACGCCGAAGAAACCGAATTGGCCGCCGGCGGCGAAGCGCATCTGAAGCGTTTCGGTCCGGGCTCGTCCGATGACGAATTCCACGACTACCTGTTCATGCGTGAAAACCCGAAAGGTGTTCATTTCGAGCGTTGGCGGCACGCCAATGGCTGCGGCAAATGGTTCCACGCCGCGCGCTGCACGCAGACACTCGAAGTGTTTGGCACCTATACGGCTCAGACCTCCGAACCGCCGCAAGACATCAAGGATGCCATCACTGCCAAACGGCCCGGCTGGACGTGGAGAGAGTTCTCCTGATGCTTCATCTTTTCAAAAATATTCCCGCCGGAGGCTTTGACGCCTCCACATGCGAAAGGTCCGCGACATGAGCACCCGTCTCGCAAAACAAGGCCGGCTGATTGACCGGTCGAAAAAGGTCACATTCACCTTCAACGGAACCTCGATGCAGGGCTATGAGGGGGATACGCTTGCCTCGGCCCTGCTGGCCAATGACCAGATGATGGTTGGCCGGTCGTTCAAATACCACCGTCCCCGCGGCGTTGTCGCCAGCGGCGCGGAAGAGCCGAACGCCCTTGTCGGCCTGGGGCAGGGCAACCGGTTCGAGCCGAACCAGCGTGCCACGACGACCGAGGTGTTCAACGGTTTGACCGCGATTTCACAGAACCATTGGCCAAGTCTTGAATATGATATCGGTGCGGTGAACACGGCCTTTGCCCGGTTTCTGCCGGCCGGCTTCTACTACAAGACGTTCATCCACCCCAAACCCTTCTGGAAACACGTCTACGAACCGTTCATCCGGCAGTCGGCGGGATTGGGCAAGGCGCCCGACAAAGACAACCGGGATGCCGACACGTATGAACATTTCTACGCCTTTACCGATGTTCTGGTGATCGGCGGCGGTGTGGCTGGTTTGCAGGCAGCCAAAGCGGCGGCACAATCCGGTGCCAAGGTCCTGCTGATCGAGCAGACGGCGCATTGGGGCGGTCGCGCTCCGGTTGACGGCGGCACCGTGGATGGTGAGCCTGTGGATAAGTTCGTGGAACAATTGGTTTCCGAACTCGAAACAATGGACAACGTCATCATGCGCACGCGCTGCATGGGAGCGGGTGTTTACGACCATGGTTATGTGTTGGGGTACGAACGCCTGACGGATCACACGCCGGGCGTGCAGGGCCCGCGCCACCGCTTGTGGCGCATTCGCGCCAAGCAAATTGTGACGGCGACAGGTGCAATTGAAAGACCATTGTCCTTTGCTGGCAACGATGTTCCGGGTGTTATGCTGGCTTCGGCCATGCGCGATTATGTCGTGAACTGGGGGGTTGCTCCGGGCGATCGGGTCATCGTCGCCACCAACAATGATGACGCTTACCGCACCGCGATTATCCTGAAACAGGCAGGTGTGGATGTTTTGCGCATTGTTGACGCACGGGCAACGGCCGGACCTTTGGCGGAAGAAGCCCGCCAGTTGGGTATCCGCGTTGATCCGGGCAAAGCCATTGCCAAGGTCAAAGGCGGCAAGCGGGTCAAAAAGGTTGCCATCTGCAATCAAGAGGGCATCGGCGGCGCGCGTGAAGAGGTTGAGGCGGATGCAGTCGCCATGTCCGGCGGCTGGTCTCCGGTCGTGCACATGTGGTCGCATTGCGGGGGCAAGCTGATCTGGGATGAGGCGAACGCGCATTTCCGGCCGGATCCCGAGCGTCCGCCGCTGGGCGCCGACGGCAAAGGGTTCGTTGTTGCTGCTGGCGCGTCCAACGGTCCTCTGGCGTTGCAAGATGTTCTGACAGACGCCCATGCGGCCGGCAAGGCGGCCGCCAAGGCGGCTGGCTTCAAGCCCAAGAACACCAAGGCGCCCGCAGGGGAAACAACCGCCGAAGCGCCGATGGAAGCGGTCTGGCTGATGCCGGCAAATGCAGAAGTCCAATTGCGCATGAAATCCTGGCTGGACTTCCAGAACGACGTCAAGGTTTCTGACGTCCAACTGGCCGCGCGCGAAGGGTATGAAAGCGTCGAACACACCAAGCGCTATACCACGCTGGGCATGGCGACCGATCAGGGTAAGTTGAGCAACATCAACGGATTGGCGATCCTTGCTGATGCGCTGGAATCCGAGATTCCCAAGGTTGGCACAACCACCTTCCGCCCGCCCTATACGCCCATCTCGATGGGTGCGATCGGCGGTGAGGCCCGGGGTGAGGTCTTTCAGCCGATCCGTCGGACACCGATGCACAACTGGCACGACAGGAACGGCGCCGACTGGGAGCCGGTCGGTCACTGGCGCCGGGCCTATGCCTATGTATGCCCCGGCGAATCCGTGCATGACGCGGTCAATCGCGAGGTCAAGAACACCCGCGAGAATCTTGGCCTGCTGGATGCCTCGACGCTGGGCAAGCTGATCGTCAAAGGCCCGGACGCCGGCAAGTTCCTGGACATGATGTACACCAACATGATGTCCACGCTGAAGGTCGGCAAGTGCCGCTATGGCCTGATGTGTTCGGAAAACGGCTTCCTGATCGACGACGGCGTTGTCGCCCGCATCGACGAGGACACATGGCTGTGCCACACCACCACCGGCGGGGCCGAGCGTATCCATGGTCACATGGAAGAATGGCTTCAGACCGAATGGTGGGACTGGAAAGTCTATGTCGCCAACGTGACCGAGCAATACGCGCAGGTCGCCGTGGTCGGCCCCAATGCCCGCAAGGTGCTTGAAAAGCTGGGCGGCATGGATGTCAGCAAAGAGGCGCTGCCGTTCATGGAATGGCGCGATGGCAAGATCGGAGGCTTCGATTGCCGGGCCTACCGCATTTCGTTCTCGGGCGAGCTGTCTTATGAAATCGCCGTTCCCGCCAGCCAGGGTCAGGCGTTCTGGGATGCCTTGATGGAGGCCGGCAAAGAGTTCGGCGTGATGCCGTATGGCACCGAATGTCTGCACATCCTGCGGGCCGAGAAGGGCTTTATCATGATCGGGGACGAGACCGACGGCACCGTGATCCCGCAGGATCTGGGGCTGCACTGGGCGCTGTCCAAGAAGAAAGAGGACTATCTGGGCAAACGCGCTCATTCCCGCAGCCACATGGCGGATCCCGAGCGTTGGAAACTGGTCGGTCTCGAGACTGTGGACGGATCGGTTCTGCCGGATGGTGCTTACGCGGTGGGCGAGGGCGTCAATGCCAACGGTCAACGCAACATGATCGGCCGTGTGACGTCGACATATTACTCGGCCAATCTGGGCAAAGGCATCGCCATGGGGCTGATCAAACACGGCCCCGACCGCATGGGCGAGATCGTCGAGTTCCCGGGCACGGACGGCAAAATCTACAAAGCCAAGATCGTGGACCCGATCTTTTATGACAAGCACGGGGAGAAGCAGAATGTCTGAACCCATCAGCGCATTGAACCACGCCAGCTATGACGGCATCGCCAAGGTCCAGGAATGCGGCCTGCAAGGCATGATAACCCTGCGCGGCGACCTGTCCGACAAGGTGCTGGCCAAGGCCGTCAAGGATGCAACCGGTCAGAAAGTGCCGGGTCAGCGCGAGGTGCTTGTGACCGGCGAAACCGGCGTGGCTTGGATGTCGACCGACGAGTTGCTGGTTCTGGTGCCTTATGCCGAGGTCGAAGCCAAACTGGCCGACATGGTCGGTGCCCTGAATGGCACCCATGCTTTGGCGGTCAACGTCTCGGATGCCCGCGCCGTATTCAGCGTCTCTGGTGCCAGCGCAAGAGAGGTGCTTGGCAAGGTCGCACCCGTCGATCTGTCGGCGGATGCATTCCAGCCCGGCCAGATCCGCCGCACGCGTTTGGCGCAGGTGGCTGGTGCTTTCTGGATGGATGATGAACAGACCTTCCGCGTGGTCTGCTTCCGTTCCGCTGCGGATTACGTGTTCAAACTGCTCAAGGTGGCAGCACAGCCCGGCAGTGAAGTCGGGGTCTACTGAACAAAAAAAGCCCCGGTTCATCCGGGGCTTTTTCTTACTTGACTGTCGAACAGGTCCCTACTCCGAAAGGTTTGT
Source organism: Ruegeria sp. AL12 (assembly GCF_056540885.1). Taxonomy (NCBI): domain Bacteria; kingdom Pseudomonadati; phylum Pseudomonadota; class Alphaproteobacteria; order Rhodobacterales; family Roseobacteraceae; genus Ruegeria; species Ruegeria sp. AL12. Next base: position 493,142 of record NZ_JBQFXN010000001.1, read on the forward strand.
TCGAGAAATTTCCCTGAACGAATGCCATGCGGACGGCGACCGTATTGTCGGTTGTTTTCAGGTTCGCCTGATATCGAACGCGGACATTGCCGCCGGCAACCATTTTTTGATCGAGGTTCCAGATAATACGATATCCCTTGGCGCCGCGGTCTTTAAATTTTGCCTTGGCCCAATCCTGGTACGAAGTGGCGGCCATCGCCGAAGATGCGGCGGGGTCGATCCGGAACGCATACTCTGGCGCAATCCAGCCATGGGCGTCCTGTTTGGTCATCTTGCAATGATAGGTAACCGTTTCTGCCGCAGCGGTTTGCGCAAGCAATGCGACGACTGCAATCGGTAAAAGTCTTTTCATTTTATCCACTTGGGCATGATTCTTGGTGTGTGCACTCAAACTGATACACATCAATGCCGCAAGCGGGACCTCGCGTGAACGAAGAAAAAAACGCCAGACGTTCTACCCATGCAAGAGAACGGTGTGAAAACGGCTCAGGCCGTCTTTGGTCAGCAAGTCCGAAGTCTTTACAGGCTGCGCCCTGTCATCCGACAGCTTTGCGTAATAACCCAGTTCATCCATCAACGCGGTGACACGTTCGTGCCTCTGGTCTTCCGGAAGCAGAGGCGCATGAAGAGACAGAAGAAGGGCGGGGCGGCGTTTCTTCAGCCATGCGGACAAAGTGGGGGCAACAATGAATTCCGCGCCCTCGATGTCCATTTTGACCAGCGAAACCCGAGACAGGTCGTTTGTTTTTTCGAATTGGTCCCAGGCGATCGTCAGCGCGTCAGACCCATGCGCCCCGTCGTGCAGAAGCGAACTGGTAGAATCCCCGGGTTCACCGCGCACAGAGGCCATGCGTGCCACACCAAATCGATCTGACAGGGCGACCCCGAATGCCGAAACGTTCTGAATGCCGTTCAGATCAAGGTTCCATGCCAGATGCCGAAACGCGGTCGGGTCAGGCTCAAAACACCAGACATGCCGTGCCCTTCGCGCACCGTACAGCACCGTCGGGCCAATCCACGCGCCGATGTCCAGATAGTCGCTTTGAGGGGACAGGAACCGGTCAAGAACTGCAAATGTTTCAGGTTCCCAAGCGCCCGCAGTGGCTTTGCGCCAGAATTTCGAATGGTACGGGTCCAGACGAAAGGGCTCGCCGTTCAGATTGCCCGCATAATATCCGCGGGCGCGATAGAACATCTTGCGCGCCTGTGTCAGCATCGCCTGCCTCCGGGTTTTCTTGCCACGCCCCTTGACCTGCGGCGGCTGTCAAAGCATTTAACCTTGGGAACCGCAACTTACATTTAAACAGGGGGCCGACATGGCTTTTGAACTTCCTGATCTTCCTTATGCACATGACGCGCTGGCAGCCAAGGGTATGTCCGCGGAAACATTGGAATATCACCACGACCTGCACCACAAGGCCTACGTCGACAACGGCAACAAGCTGATCGCCGGCACCGAATGGGACGGCAAGTCGCTGGAAGAGATCATCGTTGGTACTTACGACGCAAACGCCGTGGCACAAAACGGTATCTTCAACAACATCAGCCAGTTGTGGAACCACAACCAGTTCTGGGAAATGATGGGGCCGGGCGAGTCCAAGATGCCGGGCGAGCTGGAAAAGGCGCTGACCGAAAGCTTCGGTTCGGTAGATGAATTCAAGTCGCAATTCAGTGCCGCCGGTGCGGGTCAGTTCGGTTCAGGCTGGGCGTGGCTGGTCAAGAACGCCGATGGCTCGCTGGCCGTCACAAAGACCGAGAATGGCGTGAACCCACTGTGCTTTGGTCAAACCGCGCTGCTGGGTTGCGACGTTTGGGAACACTCCTACTACATCGATTTCCGCAACAAACGCCCGGCCTACCTGTCGAACTTCCTCGACAATCTGGTGAACTGGGAAAACGTCGCATCGCGGATGTAACGTATTGAACCGACGTCGGTTTATAAAGGGCCTGCTGGCGGTGACGCTGGCAGGCCTTGTCACGGCCGCCTACGGGTTCATCATTGAACCCGCGGTTCGGTTGCGCGTGCGCAAATGGCGCATTCAGCGGGACGACTGGACAGCGCCGCCGCTCAGAATCGCCGTACTGTCCGATATGCATGTGGGCGAGCCCTATGTCGGCCTGAACCGCGTAAAGCAGGTGGTCCGTCGAACCAATGCGCTGGCTCCGGACGTGATCCTGCTGTTGGGTGATTTCTTTGCAAGCCACAAAGGTGTCTCGGACACGGTCAAGATGCAGGACCTGGCCCCTGTGCTTGCCGGGCTTGAGGCGAAGAATGGTGTCTTTGCCGTTCTGGGCAATCACGACTGGTGGGATGACAGGTCGGCTCAGCGGCGCGGGTCCGGGCCCAATCGCTATGCCGAAATTCTGGAACAGAACGGCATTTCGGTGTTGTCCAATGCCGCGATCAAACTGGAAACTCAGGGCATCTGGTTGGCCGGGCTCGAGGATCAGCTGGCGATCTGGCGCAACGGCAAGCCGCAAGGATTGGACGATCTGGAAGGTACTCTGGCGCAGATCACCGATGACGCTCCGGTTGTGATGATGGCGCATGAGCCCGATGTGTTTCCCACTGTGCCCGGGCGGGTGGCCTTGACGCTTTCAGGGCACACACATGGTGGCCAGGTGCGCCTGTTCGGCTGGTCGCCTGTGGTGCCATCGAAATTCGGCAATCGCTATGCCTATGGCCATGTACGCGAAAATGGGCGCGATCTGGTCGTTTCGGGCGGTATCGGCTGTTCGATCCTGCCGGTTCGTCTGGGCGTCACGCCCGAAATCACCGTTGTCGAGATGTCCGCCTAAAGGGTTGATGACCAGCCGGTGAAAACCCGCCGATACGTGCTCTTTCTGCATGACGGTATCTTGTTTGCTGTTTTCCAGTACACATCTCTGTAGGGCAGAGGGAGAAACTGCTTATCAATTCAAACAATGATCGGGCTGCGCACTGTTCGTGCGTCAACCACCGCGCATGTCCGGCAGGTCGAGGGATACCCAGAACACAACCTAATCAGGAGATCGCAATGGTCGCACTTACACAGGGAACTTGGGTTATTGTTGCAGATGGAGAGAAAGCGCTGGTGATGGAGAATATCACCGACGCCGACGATCCCAACCTTGTCGTCGTCGCTGTCGAAGAACAAGACGGCCCGACCGGAAAACCGACGGACCGCGCAGGTCGTCGCAACGACGGCGGACCAAAACAGAAATCGGCAATTGAAGAACCCACGTGGAAGGCGCACGCAAAATCTCTGTTCGTGCAGGATCTGGCGAACCTGTTGAATCGCAAGGGGCTGAAAGGCGCCTATGACAGGCTGGTTCTGGTGGCCAGCCCTCATGTTCTGGGCCTGTTGCGGCGTCGGTTGCACAGCGAGGTGCTGGGAAAGGTCGTGGCCGAGGTCAACAAGACCCTGACCAATCATCCTTTGCACAAGGTCGAACAGGTGGTGCGCCACAGTCTGCAACCCAAAGCCAGACTGGCCTGATCAATACGGCGGGCGGTTCAACCGCCCGCACGGTTTCCCATCCTCAGGTCAGCTTGTCCCGCAGGGCGATCATGGCAGTATCGGCGTCTTCGACCCAGGTGATGAAATCCGCCAAAGACGTGTCGGCAAAGCCTTGCCCGATCACCTGATCCAACAATGTGTGCAACGCGTCCCAATAGCCGTTCACATTGACCACGACGATTGGCTTGTCATGCAGGCCAAGCTGGCGCCATGTCAGCGCTTCGAACAGCTCGTCCAGCGACCCCGGACCGCCCGGCAGAACCACGACGGCGTCGGCGTTCATGATCATGACCTTCTTGCGCTCGTGCATTGTCTCGGTGATCACGAAATGGGTTAGATCCGTTTTTCCGACCTCGCGCTTGACCAGATGCACCGGGATGACGCCGAAAGTTTCACCACCGGCATTCTGCGCGGCGCGCGCCACTTCACCCATCAAACCGACATCCCCGGCTCCGTAGACCAGCCGCCAGCCTTCCTGCGCCAGCAGGCTGCCAAACTGCCGCGCAGTTTCAGAATAAGCCTTCTCGGCTCCATTGCGTGACCCGCAGTACACACAGACTGATTTCTGAGACATCAAAGAGGGGCTCCGGGGTTGTGTCAGGGGTTTTGACCCGTGATAGCGGGATTGTTAGATTGGCTCAACTGTCCGTCGGAAAGCTTTTCAACGCAAAGCTTTTGCCCGGTGGAGTGAAAGGAAAATAATGGACGCCAAATCGGGAAACGGAAGCTCGGGCAATTTCATCTGGGGGGTGATTGCGGGTCTTGTTGCGATATTGGGTGCGGGTGGATTGTATCTGTCCGGCGTCTTCACCAAAGCGCCCGAGCCGAGCACCCCGCAGGAAACCGCCTCTGCCGTGGCCCCGGAACCTGTAGGGCAGGATGCGCAGGTTTCGGAACCGGAAGTGGCTGAACAGGCGGCTCCTGCGGATGAAGGGCCCACGACCGAGCCTGCCGAGGACACAAGCGAAACCGCCGACGCCTCTGACGCGGATACTGCCGTTGCCAAGACGGATGATACCGCGCCCGAGCCAGCGGCCCCTCCGGCGCTGGATCAGATTTTTGTTGAGCCAGATGGCACGGCGCTGTTGTCCGGCGATGCCGAGCCCGGCAGCCGGATCGAGGTGCTGCTGAACGGCGAAACCCTGCACAGCTTTACCGTGGACGGCAGCGGCCAGTTTGCCGAATTCGTTTCGATCCCGTTCAGCGACGCGGCTCAGGGGTTGGTCCTGCAAAGCAAGGATGGCGAACGGATCACACAGTCCGACGACTATCTGATTGCGGCATTGCCAAAGCCGGTCGAAGAAGCGCCTGTAACTGAAGAATCGCCGGCATCCGATCCGGACGGGCCGGCCGATGCCGAAGACGCCACGATCCCGACAGCCGATGCAGATGTCGAGCCCGAAACGGCGACCGAAGTTCAAGCGCCAGAAACTTACGTGACCGGAACCGAAACCACGGTGCCGGAGGCCGAGGAAACGCAAACCACCGACTTGCCGACACAGACACCCGAACCGGATCAGCAGATTGCGGTGCTGCGGTCCGGCGAAGAAGGGGTTGAACTGGTGCAGCCGCCTGTGGTGCGGGATACGCCCCCCGATCAGATCGCACTGGATACAATCGGATATTCTGATACCGGCAATGTCCAGCTGACGGGGCGTGTGCAGGACGGTGCAGCCGTTCGACTGTACCTGAACAATCGTCTGATCGCCGATCTCGACCCGAAAGAGGATGGATCCTGGCGCAGCGATATGGAGGGGATTGATCCGGGTGTCTACACGCTGCGCGTGGACGCGGTGAATACGGACGGGACGGTGCTGAGCCGGGTCGAAACGCCGTTCAAGCGAGAGCCGGTTGAAGTGCTGGATGCCGCCGTGGCGGCCAGCCAGGCCAACGCGCAGGGCGAAGCAGCTGCCATCCGTTCGGTTACGGTTCAACGGGGCGACACGCTGTGGGCCATCTCGCGCGATCGGTTTGGCGACGGGGTCCTGTATGTACGGCTGTTCGAGGCCAATCGCGACCTGATCCGCGATCCGGATCTGATCTATCCGGGGCAGGTCTTCACCATACCTGAATAAGCATCGCCTTTGGCCCAAGCGGGCCGGGGTCAATCTCTGACCGCAGTTAAGGTACGTGATGAGACGAACACCTACTATGACCCCGGACGATACGGCGCCGCGCGACGAACGAAGCTCGGGCTGGCGCACGATCCGCAAAGTGGCACCCTATCTTTGGCCACAGGATGAGCCATGGGTAAAGCGCCGCGTGGTGATTGCTATGGTCATGCTGGTTCTGGCCAAGCTGATCGCGGTCTATACGCCGATCCTTTACAAAGGTGCAGTTGACGCCCTGGCAGGTGAAGGCGTGCCGCCGGTGGCGCTGGGCGCGGTCGGGCTGACGGTTGCCTATGGCGTGGCGCGGATGCTGACCGTGGGTTTCCAACAACTGCGGGATGCGGCCTTTGCGCCCGTAGGGCAAAGGGCCCTGCGGGCGTTGGCGCTCGAGACCTTTCGGCATATTCACAACCTCTCGATGCGTTACCACGTGTCCCGCCGTACCGGAGGGCTGAGCCGCATCATCGAACGGGGTGTCAAGGGCGTCGAGTTCCTGTTGCGCTTTCTGCTGTTCTCGATCGGGCCGCTGATCCTGGAACTGCTGCTGGTGGCGATCATCCTGATGTGGCTGTTCGATGTCTGGTATCTGGTGGTCGTCGCCGTCACAATCGGCCTGTATATCTGGTTCACATTTGCCGTAACCGAATGGCGGGTGAAGCTTCGGCGCGAGATGAACGATCAGGACACCGAAGCCAATCAGCGCGCCATCGACAGCCTGCTGAATTTCGAAACCGTCAAGTATTTCAATGCCGAAGCCCGCGAAGCTGAACGATATGATGTGTCGATGAAAGCCTATGCCGGGGCGGCGTTGAAAACGGCTTATTCGCTGGCATTTCTGAATTTTGGCCAGTCATTCCTGATCACCTGTGGTCTGATCGGTGTGATGGTTCTGGCTGCAATCGGGGTTCAGAGCGGGAACCTGACAGTGGGCGATTTCGTCATGGTCAACGCCTACATGATCCAGATCACCGTACCGCTGAACTTTCTGGGGACGGTCTATCGGGAAATCCGGCAGTCGTTGGTCGATATGGGCCAGATGTTCGATCTGCTTGAACAGCCCGCCGAAGTCACCGACAGACCCTGTGCGCCCAACCTCAAGGTGAATGGCGGCGAAGTTACGCTGGACGACGTGCATTTCGGCTATGACCCTGAGAGGGAGATCCTCAAAGGTGTTTCGTTGACCGTTCCTGCCGGGCAGACCGTGGCCATCGTCGGGGCAACCGGGTCTGGCAAATCAACCATCGGGCGGCTGCTGTTCCGGTTCTACGATGTGACCAAAGGATCCTTGAAGATCGACGGGCAGGATGTGCGGGATGTGACGCAGTCCAGCCTGCACGCGGCCATCGGCGTTGTGCCGCAGGACACGGTATTGTTCAACGACAGCATCCGGTACAACATTGCCTATGGCCGTGACGACGCCACCCCGGAGGAGGTCGAGGCCGCCGCCCGAGCTGCGCAAATTCACGATTTCATCACCTCGCTGCCCGAAGGCTATGACACTATGGTCGGCGAACGCGGGCTCAAACTGTCAGGTGGCGAAAAACAAAGGGTCGGCATCGCGCGGACTTTGCTCAAGAACCCGCCGATCCTGTTGCTGGACGAGGCGACCTCGGCCCTGGACACGGATACCGAGCAGGACATCAAGGATGCGCTGGCGCGCGCAGGAGAGGGTCGTACGGTTATCACCATTGCCCATCGCCTCAGCACCATTGCCGAAGCTGATCGGATCGTGGTTCTGGAAGCGGGCGAGGTCATCGAACAGGGCACGCATGACGAGTTGCTGGCGCGGTCGGGGCGGTATGCCCAATTGTGGAACCGGCAGCAATCGGACGGGGAAGCGGCCTGAAGATCCAAACATGGGGCGAAACATGGTAGGATACACCAAACCAGGAGGGTGCCTGTCATGATGAAGCGACTGAAATCACGACTATCGTCTATTGTGATCGCGATTTGTCTGCCCGTCATTGTGGTGGCAGATCCCATCGTGGGTGTCTGGAAGACTGAACCTGACCGCAAGAACCTGATTTCGCACATCAAAATCACGGCGTGTGGAGATAAGTTCTGCGGTCGGATCCTTTCGGCCTATGACGCTTCAGGCAAGGAAGTCCAAACACCGAATATCGGCAAAAAACTGTTCTGGGACGTGGTCGGTGAAGGCGGTGGAAAATACGGCGGCGGCGAATTCTGGGTCCCGCTGATCAACGTGGATGCGGTGCCACAGATGACGTTGCAGGGGGACAAGCTGCTGGTCAAAGGATGCGAACATGCGATTTGCGCGCATCAGACGTGGTCCCGGTTGTGATGATGGCCAAATGAAAAAGGACCGGGAAAACCGGTCCTCTTCCTTTATTCAGCAGCTTTCAGCGGCGGGCCAGAGGGGCGACCAGACTGATCTGATCGACTGTCCTGTTCTGATCCTTCAAAACGCGAGTCGTCCTCCCACACAATTTCAGTGGCCTGCATCTGCCGGGCAGAGCGCCCTATCGCCATGTCCTGCGCGATCTGGCTGGACCGGCCTGCCGTTACACGGGCCAGAACTCGGCTGAGCCAAATCGCATAGGTTGTCACCCAGACCCGCAAGGCCAGAAGCGATGGCGTCACGATCAGCGTCAGGACAGTTGCAATGCCCAGGCCAAACACCACCGCTGTGGCCAGCTGTTTCCACCACAGTGCGGTGGGGCTGTCGATGGAATAGCCGCCATTGATGAAGTCCAGCGACAGGCCGAACATCATCGGCGTCAGACCGGCCATCGTTGTCAGCGTGGTCAGCAGCACAGGGCGGATACGGGACTCTGCGGTGCGGATGATCGCCTCGATCCTTGGCATATAGCTGCTGTATTCCTGATAGGTGTCGATCAGAACGATATTGTTGTTCACCACGATACCGGCCAGGGCCACGATGCCGGTCCCGGTCATGATGATCGAGAAGGGCTGTTCCATCACGATCATGCCGATCAGAACCCCGGTAGTGGACAGAACCACCGCCAGCAGCACGAGAACTGAATTGTAGAACGAGTTGAACTGCGCCAGCAGGATCACGAACATCAGCCCCAGGGCGCCCATGAACGCGTTCACCAGGAAGGCGCCGGATTCTTCCTGCTCTTCCTGATCACCGGTCCATTCCCAGCTGATCGCGTTGGCGAACGGGCCGGTTTCCAGCCATTCTGTCAGCACCGCAATTCGCTCGTTCGGGTTGATCAGCGCAAACTGCGCGTCCCCGTCGTCGATTGCGCTGCGCAGCTGGTCGACGCTTTCTGCGCCGGTCAGTTGAACCAGTTCATATGACTTTCCACCCGTACCATTCAGAACGGTGCCGTTCGGTGTGTAGCCTTCCGTCACTTCACGCATGACGGCCAGCCGCACCTGTTTTCCATCGGGGCCTTCGGTCACGACCTTGCTCAGCCCCGGTTCGACATCCGCTTTGACGTCGTAGTATCGCTGCTGGTCGACGCGGTTGATTTCGGCCAGCTTGGCCACGGGTTTGCGCGTTACGAAGTTCGACAACGGCACCAAACCGTCCGGGGTACGAACCTTGAGTGTATCCAGTGTCGACAAAACGCGGTCTTCTTCGGGCAGGCGAACGCGAATTTCGATCTCTTCGTCATTGCTGTCCGGGCGCATCTCGCCCAGCAATATGCCGCGGGTTACCAACTGGACCATCGCGCCGACGGTTGCCACGTCGGCTCCGAACCGACCGGCCTTGGCGACATCCACGTCAATCTGCCAGTCGATGCCGGGCAGGGGCAGGGTGTCTTCGGTCTTGATCAGGCCCGGCGTGGTGTCGAAAACCTCGCGGGCGGTGATCGCTGCCGAGGTCAGGTCTTCCCACCCGTCACCCTTGATGCGCAGATGCACAGGCTTGGCTGAAGCAGGGCCTTGCTCCAAGGGCAGAATCTCGACGATGATACCGGGGATCGTTGCAAGTTGGGCATTCAGTTCATCAATCACGAAGTCGCCGTCATATTCGGGCGCCACGAAGTGCCGCTCGAACAGGCCCCACAGAGCGGATTCCGAGATGTTGGGACGATCTTCCCACGGGATGATTTCGAACTGAACTCGGCCCACTGTATCGGCGGGCGCCTGAGCGCCACCGTTATTCTGGTTCAGGCCACCTTCGCCGGCAAAGGCAAAGACATTGATGACCGCGGGATGAGATCCGATGATCTCTTCGGCGGCAAGAACCATCGCGTCTTTTTCAGCCAGGGAAAGGTTTCCGCGAGCACGCACATATGCGGTGGCCTGTTCAGGTTCGCTTTCCACGAAGAATTCAACCCCGCGGGATTCCTGAGGAAACCAGACGAAGGCCACGAAATACACCGCCGTGAAAACCGTCAGCAGGGAAACGATCGGCATGATTGGATTGCCGACAAGGAACCGAACGACGTGGCCAAAAAACGTGTGTTCGTCCGCTGTATGAACGTGGTCCTCTTCGGCGCGTTCAATTTTGGCCGCGCTTAGGGTTACGGACCCGGCAAACGCCCCGAACAGGAACAGCAGCGCCCCGGCGATCGAGCCACCGGGCAGCAGGTAGTTGGGGTTCAGAACCTGCATCGCACCCAGAAAGATCATGTACAGCGACGGCGGCACCATAAGCACCCGGACCCACCATGGCGTGCGGGCCCGCAACCAGGTCGAAGACCGATCGAAGAGGCGGCTCAGGCGGCCGGATACACCGCCCATGACCGGCAGATAGATCAGCGCCACGATCAGCGACGCCGACAGAACGAAGATCAGCGTGACCGGCAGCATTCCCATGAACTCACCGGGAATACCGGGCCAGAACAACATGGGCAGGAACGCACAGAGCGTTGTTGCGGTCGAGGACACGATGGGCCAGAACATGCGTTGGGCGGCCTCGACATAGGCGTGCATCGGGCCCACGCCTTCCTTGATACGTTTGTCGGCGTATTCCACCACGACGATGGCGCCATCCACCAGCATCCCCACCGCTAGGATGAGGCCGAACATCACAATGTTCGAGATGCTTACACCCATGACCGCCAGAAACGCAAAACACAGCAGGAACGAGGTCGGGATCGCAAAACCGACCAGCAGGGCGGCCCGCGTACCCAGCGAGGCAAGAACCACGATCATCACCAGCGCAATCGCGGTCAGAACCGAGCCTTCAAGCTGGCTGACCATCGAGCCGACGATGCGGCTCTGGTCGTTCGATGTGCCCAGGTCAACCGCCGCCTGAAGCTCGGGCGGCCACTTGGTCTTTGCATGCGCAATGGTTTCCTTCACCTGCGCGACGGTGTCGATCAGGTTGTATCCTTTGCGTTTGACCACCTGCAACGCGACGGTCGGTTCGCCGTTGAAACGGGCTGTCCCTTCGCGGTCTTCGAAAGTGTAGTTGATCTGCGCCAGCTCCCCCAAGGTGACGACCCGATCACCGTTGACCTTGATGGGCAGGCCGTAAACATCCTGTGCGGTTTTGAACGACGACGGTATCTTGACCGAGAAGGTGCCCTGCGCGGTTTCAACTTCACCGGCTGCAATCAACTGGTTGTTGTTCCGTACCACGTTGATCAGCTCGTCCGCCGTCACGTTGTAAGCTTCAAGCCGAAGCGGGTCGATCACGACCTCGAGCATCTCGTCGCGATTGCCTGCGATACCGGCTTCGAGAACGGAATCCAGAGCCTCAAGATCGTCCTGCAGATCCTTGGCGACACGGGCCATCGTGCGTTCGGGAACGGGACCGGTCAGGTTCACGATGACGATCGGGAATTCGGAAAAGTTGATCTCGGTCAGGGAATATTGTTCTGCGCCTTCGGGAAAGTCCGCCTGAGCTGTGTTCATTGCGTCACGCACATCGGCCATGATCGCGGTCTTGTCCCAACCGAAGTCAAATTCCAGCGCGACCCCCGCATAGTTTTCGGCAGCGGTCGATGTCATTTCCTTGAGCCCGTCGAGATCCGCCAGTTCGGTCTCCATCGGCTTGATCAGCAGGTTTTCAGAATCCTCTGCGGAAATCCCGGGAAACTGCACAGATACAAACAGGGCAGGGATTTCGATATCCGGCTCGCCTTCTTTCGGAAGCGAGACATAGGCAAATCCACCGATAACCAGCGAGATGGCGATAAATGCCAACACCATGCGGGCCCGATCAGCGGCCCATGCGACAACACCGGTCATTGTGAAGCTTCCCGATAGGTCGGCGCAACGGTCACACCGCGTGTCACGAACTCTTGTCCGACAATGATTATGTCGGCTGTTTCGGGCAGACCGTCGACCCAGACACCCTCTGCCGTGTCACGCAGAATGCGGACAGGCAGGAAATCCACCACATTGCCGGTGCCGACAGTACGGACACCCAACTGACCCTCGTTGCTTAGGGTCAGGGCGGATTGCGGCAGCAGATGTGCCTTTGTGCCTTCGGCTGCGATGCGGATGGTCGCGGTCTGACCGTCGCGAATGGTCAGATCCGGGTTCGGAACCGTGATTTCAACTTCGAACGTACGCGTTGTTTCATCAGCCGACCGGCTGAGGAAAGTGACGCGGCCGCCAAGCTGCCGACCTGTGACCAGCGTTGCCGATGCCTCGGACCCCACCTGAACACGGTTGACTTCGGTTTCCGGCACGAACCCGACCAGTTTGATCGGATCAAGCTGAATGACGGTTGCGCACAGCGATCCGGGCTGCATCAGGCTGCCCAGTTCTGCGGTGTCGCTTTCCAGCAGGCCCTTGAACGGAGCTTTGATGGTCAGGCGTCCAACCTCTCGCTGCGCGGCTTCAACTGCGGCTGTGGCTGCTTCGATTCCGGCCCGAGTCGCCTCCAGCTCGGCTTCGGCGGATTTTACACCTGCTTTGGCGGCGCTCATCGCAGCCTCGCTGGAAATCCGGCGGGTTTCCGAAGCAAACCCGGTTTCCGCCAGTTTGCGCGAAGCCGTCAGATTGATTTCGGCCTCGGCCACACGTGCATGCGCCTCTTGCAAACGGGCTTCAGCCTCGGGAATGCGGCTTTCGGCTTCGAGTTTTCCGGCCAGCGCCTCGGCCAGTTGCGCTGGGCGCGTGCCGGGGTCGAGTTCACACAGAACATCCCCGGCCTCGACAAAGGCACCTTTGCGCTTGGGTTCCGAGATGACCGTGGATGTGGTTTCCGACAAAACCTCGACCTGCCGGTTCGCCTTGGTTTGTCCTCGCAGCAGAACCGCACTGTCAATTTCGCGCGCCTGCGAACGCAGGGCGACCACGCCAACGGCATCAATATCGGTCTCGTCGGATTCGGCGGCTTCGGTCTGCACCGCTTCTTCCGCTTCGCCACGCCCGGCGAAAGCAAACAAAGAGTCGCGCTCAAAAACAAGAAAATACAACGCAATAATAACCAGAAGGGCGTTGATGAAAGAAATCAAACGCATTCAGTGTTTCTCCTAGAATTCGGTGCCAACAAAAGCGGGGCCGTCTTGGTATGAAATGGGGCGTCGGCTGTGTAATTTCTACACTAAACTGAATAGTTCGGTTTAGTTTTTTTCGCAAGAGAGAAGCCAAGCGGTGAAAATGCGCAAAATCGGACCCTTGGCTTGGCGTTGGTGCCGGGGTATGACATGGCGCACTTATGCAAGACACACAGCCCAGGGGGCAGGAATGAGCGACACCGACAGTTTCATTGATGAGGTCACGGAAGAGGTACGCCGTGACCGGATGTATCTGCTGCTGCGCCGCTGGGGCTGGGTTGGTGTGGCGGCGGTCGCGCTGATTGTCGGCGGGGCGGCATTCAATGAATACCGCAAATCCCGCGATACGGCGCAGGCGCAGGATCTGGGTGACTCGATTCTTGCGGCCCTGTCGGAAAACGATTCTGATGCACGGGCAGCCGGTTTGCGGGAAATCGAGGCGCAGTCGCCGGGCGGGAATGCTGTTCTGAACATGCTGCTGTCTGCGTCCCAGCTTGAAGCGGGATCGCGCGAAGAGGCGGTCAACAGTCTGAACGCGGTTGCCGTGCAGGGGGATTTGCCCGAGATCTATCGTGCGATCGCAAGCTTCAAGGCGCTTTTGTTGCAAAGCGACACCTTGCCCGCCGCCGACCGTCGACAGCAGTTCGAAGCGCTGGCAGCGCCGGGTGCGCCCCTTCGACTGCTGGCCGAAGAACAACTGGCCCTGATCGACGTGTCCGAGGGCAATGTCGATGCGGCACTGGACCGCTTGCAGGCGCTGCGTCAGGACGCCGAGGTCGGTATTGATCTGCAACAGCGTGCGGCCCAGCTGATTATCGCGTTGGGCGGCGAACCCGAGCCATTGGCGGCACAACAGGGCTGACCAGGCGGGACAAAAGACTTAATGACAGGCGAGTTCGGAACACCATGGTAACAAGACTAATTTCCCGCGCGGGATTGCCGGTTGCGGCACTGGCTTTGACCGCATTGACCGCCTGTGAACCTCCCGAAGCGATTTTGCCCGGAGAACGTGAAGACATCCGTCCGGCGTCTGATCTGGAAACAGTGGAAAAAAGCGGCTCTCAGCCCATCAGCTTGCCAGCTCAGAAAGCAAATGCCAGCTGGCCGCAAAGCCCTGGTACGGCTGCTTACCGAACCACGAACGCGGCACTGCGTGCCACGCCACAGCGGGTCTGGTCCGTGTCGATCGGGCAGGGTGACTCGCGCAAGCAACGTATCACCGCCGAACCGGTGGTTGCAGGCGGGTTGATCTATACACTGGATGCGGGGGCGACGGTGTCAGCGGTCACGCCGCAGGGCCAGTTGGCCTGGGATACCGATCTGGTTCCGCCAAGCGACGGTGATGCAGACGCCACCGGTGGCGGCATGGCGTATTCGAACGGCGTTCTCTATGTGTCGTCCGGGTTCGGACGACTGACCGCATTGGATGCAAAAACGGGCGCCGTGCGTTGGCAGAAGCGATTGGATGCAACCGGAAGCGGCTCTCCGATGGTCAATGACGGGTTGTTGTACCTGGTTGCGGGGGACGAAACCGGGTGGACCATCAACACCAAGGATGGGCGTATCGCCTGGCAAATCGAAGGCACGCCCAGCGTCGGTAACGTTCTGGGCGCACCGGCACCGGTGATTGCCTCGGACCTGGCTGTGTTTGCATTCGGGTCCGGCGATGTTGCGGCCACCTTCCGCCGTGGGGGCATCCGTCGCTGGAATGCGTCGGTCGCAGGCGGGCGGCGGGGACGGGCCGCCGCGCAGATCGTTGACGTGACCGGCAGTCCGATGGTTGTCGGAAACACAATCTATATCGGCAACCATTCTGGCCGGACCGTTGCCTTTGACGCTGCCACCGGTGAACGCCGCTGGACCGCCGATGAAGGCGCGGTCGACACTGTCTGGCCCGCAGGCAACAGCATCTTCCTGATCAGTGACCGCAGTCAGCTGGCGCGCTTGAATGCGGCCGATGGCTCGGTCATCTGGGCGCAGGATCTGCCAAGCTTTGTCAAGGACAAGCGAGGCCGCCGCGGTCCGATCTTTGCACATTACGGTCCGATCCTGGCCGGAGGCCGTATTGTGATTGCATCCAATGATGGTTATCTGCGCTTCTTCAATCCGGTTAACGGGGCACTGGTTCACCAGGTCGAAGTTCCCGGAGGTGCAACTACGGCTCCGGTTGTCGCCGGGCAAACGCTGTATGTCGTTTCCTCTAAGGGGGATCTACACGCTTTCCGTTGACGGCAAGATGCGCTAAAGGGCGCTTCTTGAGTCTTGAAAGTTGAGTATCATGTCGCTGACCCTCGCCATCGTGGGGCGCCCGAATGTGGGCAAATCCACCCTGTTCAACCGCCTTGTGGGCAAACGTCTGGCCCTGGTCGACGACCAGCCCGGCGTGACGCGTGACCTGCGCGAAGGCGAAGGGCGTCTGGGCGATCTACGCTTTACAGTGATTGATACGGCGGGTCTTGAGGACGCGACGGATGACAGCCTTCAGGGGCGGATGCGCCGTCTGACGGAACGTGCCGTGGACATGGCTGATGTCTGCCTGTTCATGATCGACGCGCGCGTGGGTGTGACACCAACGGATGAAATGTTCGCAGAGATCCTGCGCAAACGGTCCAAGCACGTGATCCTTGCGGCCAACAAGGCCGAAGGCAATGCTGCGGATGCGGGTGTTCTGGAAGCTTACAACCTTGGTCTGGGTGAACCGGTCCGCTTGTCGGGCGAACATGGTGAAGGGATGACGGACCTCTATGCGCAGCTGATGCCTCTGGCGGATGCGGCAGAGGAAAAACAGGTCGAGGACGCCCCGCAAACGGACATTGAACTGGACGAAGACGGTGAGGGCGAGACGCCGCTGATCACCGCGGCCAAGCCCTTGCAGGTTGCGGTGGTGGGGCGTCCGAATGCGGGCAAATCCACCTTGATCAACAAGATCATCGGCGAAGACCGTCTGTTGACCGGGCCAGAAGCCGGGATCACGCGTGACGCAATCAGTTTGCGAATCGACTGGGCTGACCCGGACGGCCAAAGCACGCCGATGCGGATCTTTGACACCGCAGGGATGCGCAAGAAAGCAAAAGTACAGGAAAAGCTGGAAAAGCTTTCCGTGTCGGACGGTCTGCGCGCGGTAAAATTTGCCGAGGTCGTCGTTGTGTTGCTGGACGCCGCGATCCCGTTTGAACAGCAGGATCTGCGGATTGCCGATTTGGCCGAGCGCGAAGGCCGGGCCGTTGTCGTCGCCGTCAACAAGTGGGACATCGAAGACAACAAGCAGGAAAAGCTGCGCGAGTTGAAAGAGTCGTTTGACCGTCTGCTGCCGCAACTGCGCGGCGCGCCGCTGATCACGGTGTCTGCCAAGACGGGCCGGGGGTTGGAGCGTTTGCGCGCCGCGATCCTGCGCGCCCATGACGTCTGGAACCGCCGGGTGCCGACTGCCGCCTTGAATCGCTGGCTGACCGCGATGCTGGAACAACACCCGCCGCCAGCCCCACAGGGACGCCGGATCAAACTGCGCTACATGACGCAGGCCAAAACCCGACCTCCGGGGTTTGTGGTGATGTGTTCGCATCCCGACAAAATGCCTGAAAGCTATACCCGTTACTTGGTGAACGGATTACGGCAGGATTTCGACATGCCCGGAACACCGATCCGCCTGACGCTGCGCGGGCAGGGGGACAAGAACCCCTACAAGGGTCGGCGCAAGAAAAACGCGGGCGCATTGGCCAAGCATCTGAAGGGACGCGGGTAAGCTGAGCACCAGAATCAGGGCTTTGATGACACAGGCAGACTGTCTCAATCGTTCCCAAGGACGAATGTGCGGTTCGCTTCTGCGGCATTGGCGATACCCTCTGACGTCCCATTGCCCTGTTCAATGGCCGTCGCCAGTTCGGTCGCGGCTGAACCTATCGTGAAGATCGATGCAATTCGCGTTCGACCTCCGAAAAGACCTTTGGAAGCGTCGGCATTGTCATAGGTCAGGTCAAATGTCGAAACCAAACTGACCGCCTCATCATTGGGTCGTTTGTTTTGATTGCGTGATATGGGCGGAACCAGCGTTGTCACGCGGCGCTGCACACCTGCGTTGACCTCGACAGGCAGTGCCTTGGCTGGATCAGAGCGCAAGGCGATGTTCACGCCGCTGCGTTCCCCATAGACCAAACTGCGATCCTGAACCGAGGTGCAGCCCGCGACCGCGCAACTCGTGCAGGACTGCATTGCCAGTCAAGATGGCGGCAGAGGATGAGGTGCCGAAGCCGTTAAAAGAGTACCCCGCAAGCGAGACGCAGATGAATGGCGCAAATGGCAAAATATTTCTCGATAAAGTCAATCAACAGGCCTGAAAATACTGTTTGTTTTTCTGATCGGCAGCCTCCACGCGTCAACTCAGAGGGGCATACGAATGCGGTTGAAGCGTTCCGAGACACTTCAGGGCAGTATTTTTCGGGCGCTTCCGTCATATGAAAGGCTCGCGTATTTCAGTGCCGGTGATCCTGACGCCAGCGCGTAACTGCGCCAATTTTCAGCGTTTTCGCTCTGAGGGCGTGACAGCCCCTGTTCTGCGCGCTAGCATTCATGTGTGTGCATCTGTCAGCACATGCATTGCCTGCACGCGGTTGAGCCGCGACTGGATTTTAGCAGATTAAAACAGGGCCATCGTGGGGAGCGGACTGGATGGATCTGAGGGAATACACAAGACACTACGCAGTTCAGGACAACAGATTGGCTGCACTGAGCTATTTTGGCACGTTTGCGGTGTATTTCGCATCGCTGTCTCTGGCGATCGTATTCGTGGATCGCTGGTACATCATGATCCCGGCCGGGATCGTCTTCGCCTTTTCGGCGGTACGCCTTTATGTGCTGCAACATGATTGCGGGCACCATTCGCTGTTTGAAACGCGAATGCAGAACGAATGGGCAGGGCATGGTCTGTCGCCATTCACCTTTGCACCGTTCGAGGTGATGAAACAGAACCACAATCTGCACCACGCGGGGATCGGAAACCTTGAGCATCGTGAGACCGGCGAAATTCACACCATGACATTGCAGGAATGGAAAAATGCGGACTGGAAAACACGTTTGTTTTACAGGCTGTATCGAAACCCTTTCATTCTGGTGCCGGTCGGTGCGCTGTTCACATATTTCATTCGCTATCGCTGGCCCAAGAACACTGTTCGTTTCGGTGTCAAAGGCGTCTTGCTGCACAATGCCTCGATCATCGTGTTTTTGGGCCTGTTGTACCTGGTGGCGGGCATGACCGGTATTCTGGTCTGGCTGGTATTTTCTTTTCTGGGCGGAATGCTGGGTGTGTTTCTCGTGTATCTGCAACACAATTTTGAAGATACCTATTGGGATCGCCGTCCTGATCTGAACCCGCAGACTGCAGCGTTGCATGGATCTTCTGCACTGGATTTCGGATGGTGGTTCGATACTGCCGTCGCCTGCATCACGCTACATGACATCCATCATTACAACGCACGTATCCCGTCGTACCGGTTGCGGGCCTGCCACTATAACCTGCCGCCTGAATTCACGCCTCGTCGGATCAAGTTCCCCGAGGCAGTGGCGGCTTTGAACCTCAAGCTTTGGGATGAGGATGCGAAACGCCTCGTGCCATTCCCGAAAAATGACCGAACCGCTGGGTTGGCGCATAGCTGATCCATTGGCTCTGAGAAGGCAAGCGCTGAACTGGCGTACATGCATTTCCAATGTATACGCGATGAGGCAGGGCGATAGAGAAAGGACCCTTAGATGACTGCAGTGACCGACGTAAAAGGTGTGGGAGAGGCGCTGGAAAAAGCCCTTGCAGCCAATGGCTTTAAGACCGCAGAAGTGATAGCGAAGGCGTCACCCGCAGATCTGGTCAAGGTTCCTCGGGTCGGTGAGAGTCGAGCCGCCGTATTGATCGAAGCCGCAAAAGCCGCAATAGCCGCAACACCCACTGCCGGTAAACTTGGCGCGCGCAAGGCGCCGGCACGAAAGTCAGCGGCACGGAAGCCAGCAGCCGCAAAACCAGCCGCCCGAAAGCCGGCGACACGAAAAGCCGCCCCGCGCAAGACCGTGGCCGCTGTAGCGGCAGAAAAACGGGCGGAAGAAGCTGCACGCAAAGCGGCAGAAGAACAAGCGGCGGCCGAAAAAGCCGAAGCCGCCGCCAAGAAAAAGGCCAAGGCCAAGGCGAAAGCTGAAAAAGCCGCCAAGAAACGCAAAGAAATGGAAGCAGCGTTTTCCAAGGCCAAGGATAAGGTGAAAGCAAAGTCCAAGAAGGACAAAAAATCGAAAAAGGACGAAAAGAAAAAAGACGCCAAGAAGGGCAAAAAGGACGCCGAGAAGGGCAAGAAAAAAAGTGACAAGAAGAAAGATAGCAAGAAGGACAAGAAAAAGGCGAAGAAATAAATTCCTTCGCCCCGTCTTGCATTGTGAACCGGCGCCCGGTGGTGCCGGTTTCGTTTTTCAGGCCAGTGTGCCGTCCAGTTGCAGGGTCAGTTTGCCGCCCAGATAGGGGCTCAGGACTTCGGGCAGGGTCACGGTGCCGTCCGCGTTCTGGCCATTTTCCAGCACGGCAATCAGGCAACGCCCAACGGCCAAACCCGAACCGTTCAGCGTATGGACGTATTCCGGCTTGCCGCCACCTTCGGGGCGGAACCTTGCGTTCATGCGGCGGGCCTGGAAATCACCACAGGTCGAAACCGAGCTGATCTCGCGATAGGTGTCCTGACCGGGCAACCAGGCCTCGATATCATAGGTGCGGCGGGCGCCAAAGCCCATGTCACCGGTACACAGGATGACAGTGCGGTAAGGAATGCCCAGCTTTTCCAGAATGCCCTCGGCGCAGCGCAGCATGCGCTTCTGTTCTTCATCCGATTTGTCCGGATGCGTGATCGAAACCATCTCGACCTTTTCGAACTGGTGCTGTCGCAACATCCCGCGGGTGTCTTTGCCCGCGGATCCGGCCTCGGACCGGAAGCACACGGAATGCGCGGTGTAGCGACGGGGCAGATAGCTTTCCTCGATCAAACTGTCGTTTACGATATTGGTCAGCGACACTTCGGAGGTCGGGATAAGCCACCAGCCTTCGCGGGTCTGATAGCTGTCTTCGCCAAATTTCGGCAATTGGCCGGTGCCCTGCATCATCTCGGACAGAACCAGAACCGGGCCATTCACCTCGGTCAGCCCGTTTTCGGTGATATGCGTATCCAGCATGAACTGCGCCAAAGCGCGATGAATACGGGCGACTCCACCGGACAACAGCACAAATCGCGAACCCGAGAGTTTGGCCGCGGTTTCGAAATCCATGCCTTGCTGAACGGCTTCGATCTCGAAGTGTTCCTTGGGCGCAAAATCCAGTTCACGCGGTGTGCCCCAGCGGCTGATCTCGACATTGTCGTTTTCATCCACGCCATCCGGCACATCCTCGGCGGGCAGATTTGCGATCCGGATCAACTGATCCGTCAGCAGGGCATCCAGATCCTTGGCCTCGGTCTGCATACGCGCGATTTCGGCCTTTTTCTCGGCGACCAGCGCGCGCAGGCGTTCGAATTCGGCTTCGTCGCCTCGAGCTTTGGCAGCCCCGACTTCCTTGGACGCTTTGTTTTGTTCGGCTTGCGCTGTTTCGGCCGCCAGAATCTTGGCGCGGCGGCTTTCGTCCAACCTGAGCAAATCTGACGACACCGGCGCGTCCCCACGGCGCGCTAAAGCGGCGTCGAAAGCGGCAGGGTTTTCGCGAATGGCGCGGATGTCGTGCATGTCTCAGATCCTTGAATGCGTGAATCACTGAAACCGCTTATGCACCATCTGTGGGGCAGGGTGTAGCGCCGGTTACGACTTATCGGCCTCGTCGTGGGTTTCATGTGCCAGATGTCCATCCCATTCCTCCGCCGGGATTTTTGGTTCTGGCGGATCAGCCATGTAAGAGGGCGTCATGATCTGCACTTTGTTCTCGTTGAAAACGGCGACAATGTTGCGATGCAGGTCCGAGCGGATTTTCGGAATGATGCTGCCGCGGGTGGTGTAACCGTTGATCTGATAATTGATGGCGTAGTCGGCCAGCGCCGTCCACAACACGAAAGGTTCAGGCTTGGCCTTGATCCCCTTGGTGCGGTTGGCCGCCTCAATCAGCATTGCTTCGACTTTTTCGGGCGGTTCTTCATATCCGATACCAACCGTCGTGTGCAGCAGCAAACCACTGCCATCGGTTTTCTTCGAGAAATTCACGACGTCCGAATTCATCAATTGGGCGTTCGGGATCGAAATCAGCTCGTTCTTGATGGATTTCAGATGCGTCTCCATCAGTTTGATCTGAACCACGTCACCGATATGCTCTCCGATCTGAATGCGGTCGCCGATTGACGTGGAGCGGCGATAGATCACGAACAGCCCTGCCAGCATGTTGGACACGACCGAGTTGGCACCCAGCGACAGCATAGCGCCGACCAGAATGGTCAGACCCTGGAAGGCGGCCGAATCCGAACCGGGAATGTAGGGAACGGCAAAGACGAGCGCTATCAGAATCACGATAACCCGAGCGATGTTGAACGTCGGATTGACCCAGTGTTTTTCAAAATCGCCCATTTCGAACGAACCGGCTTCGACCGCGTCGAAGAACACGCGCATGCCCTTGATGATGTACAACGTGACCCATGCGATCAGGCTGAGCATAATCAGGTTTGGGATATAGCTGAGTATTCCCTTGAATATCAGCAGTACCGGTTCTGTCAGATAGGTCAGCAGCAGTTGCGCGAAATAGCGTGTTTCCGCAAAGGCCAGTAGAACGAAGGACAGGTAGTAGTAGAAGCCGAGAAAGAAGATGACCAACAGGGCAAAATTCAACCCGTATCGGATCAGGGCGGCGATTGCTTCGGCCTGAACGCTTTTGGCCGTCGCCGTTTCGACATCCTTCAAGTAACGCTTTACCAGTTTCAGAGTGCGCCGCCTGATCCGTCGGTGCAGCCAAAGGATAACCAGCACCAAGACGACAAAGCCAAAGGTCCATCCGGCGGCCTCAATCGCTCCGGATACCCGGGCTTGATCTGTACGGTTGGAGCGGTAGGCAAGGATGGCCTCTTCGATGGCCTGACCATGCAAGAAGCCGAGGACGTCCAGCTCCATCTGGTCCAGTTCGGCGTCCGCAACCGTTACGATCGATACGATTTCACCGTCGGCGCGAATGCGTATGCCCAGGTCGGTCTCTTCAAAGGTGATGTCGACCGTTGGGCTTTCCGAGGCCTCGGCCACCTCAATGATCTTGTTCTGCACGCTTTCGGCACGTTCCGGCGCGGGCAGGGCGCTGGAGCCGCGCAGGAAGAACAACATGTCGCCGTCCACGATGACGGGTGCCTTGAAACTTTCGGTTTCTTCCGCCTCGGGTTCGGTGGCTTCCGCAGGCAATTCCTGGGCCTTCACCGGTGCGGCCAGACACAGGATCAAGCTCAGCAGAGACAGCAAAAGCGTCAACGATTGGAATGGTTTGTATCTAGCTCTCATTGCCCCCCCTGATGTTCGACTATAGCCAAATTGAGATATCTGCATAGGACATATCTGCAACGATTGACCGGTTCATGTGGCACCTTTGTCAGGTTGCGGCCGATCACATGACCACCTTTGCTTGCAAACACGCATTTCAAAGCATAGGTTCCGGCAAAATTTGCGGAACGGTGCCGCAAAATCTGAACAAAGGAATATCCCATGGAAGGTGGCGCAATCGCCCAGTTTCTCCCGCTTATCCTGATCTTTGCGATCATGTATTTCCTGCTGATCCGTCCGCAGCAGAAGAAAATGAAGGAACATCAGGCCATGGTCGATGCCGTGCGTCGAGGGGATCAGGTTGTCACCCAGGGCGGGCTGATCGGCAAAGTGTCGAAGGTCAAGGAAGGCGAAAACGAGATCGAAGTCGAGATCGCCGAAGGTGTCAAAGTGCGTGTGGTCAAATCGACCATCGCTCAGGTTCTGAACAAAACCGAACCTGCGAAATAACATCACCTTACAAATCCTTGAAAAGGCAGGGTAATGCTGCACATTGATACCTGGAAGCGGGTTCTGATCTGGCTGGTCTGCGTGACTGGCCTGATCATGGCCCTGCCAAATGCGTTTTATACACGGGTCGAGCAATCAAACGACGCCAAAGCCGCGATCGAGCTGGGCGTGGACACGCCCGAGTTGCAGGCCGAGGCGGGGCAATGGCCGAACTGGCTGCCCTCGTCACTGGTTAATCTGGGCCTTGACCTGCGCGGCGGTGCACACCTGTTGGCCGAAGTTCAGGTGCAGGACGTCTACGAATCCCGGATGGAGGCGATGTGGCCAGATATCCGTGACGCCCTGCGCGATGAGCGTTCGACCGTTGGGACGGTCCGCCGTCAGGAATCGGCCCCAGATGAGATTCGCGTGCGCATCAGCCAGCCTGAGGGCATGGCGCGGGCACTGGAGGTCGTGCGCGGCCTTGCCCGCCAAGTGCAGACCCTGACCGGTGTCGGGGCAACGGATATCGAGGCACGTGCCGAAGGCGACACGATTGTCGTTCAGTTGTCCGAGGCAGAAAAACTGGCCTCAGACGACCGCACAGTGCGTCAATCGTTGGAAATCATCCGCCGCCGGATCGACGAAGTGGGCACCCGAGAACCGACCATTCAGCGTCAGGGTGCCGATCGTATCCTGATTCAGGTGCCTGGCATCGGCAGCGCGGGTGAGTTGAAAGAGATCATCGGCACGACGGCGCAACTGACCTTTAACCCGGTTGCCGGACGCGGCACCGATCCGGATGCCGTTGCAGGCATCGGCGAAGAAATCGTGCCGTCGATTGACGAAAGCGGTGTTTACTACACAATTGAGTCCGCTCCAGTCGTTACCGGAGAGGAACTGGTCGATGCGCAGCCCGCATTCGACCAAAACGGCCGCCCTGCGGTCAACTTCCGGTTCAACACGTCTGGTGCGCGCAAATTCGGGGATTACACCCGCGACAATATCGGAGCCCCCTTTGCCATCGTTCTGGACGATGAAGTGATTTCAGCCCCCGTGATCCAAAGTCATATTCCGGGCGGCTCGGGCATCATCACCGGCAACTTTACGGTTGAGGAAAGCACCAACCTGGCCGTCCTGCTGCGAGCGGGCGCACTGCCAGCCGGTTTGGAATTCCTCGAAGAACGTACCATCGGACCCGAGTTGGGGCAGGACAGTATCGACGCGGGCAAAGTCGCCACAATCGTGGCCTTTGTGGCAGTACTGGTTTTCATGGCGCTCAGCTATGGTCTGTTCGGGATCTTCGCCAACATCGCGCTGATCATCAATGTGGGCCTGTTGTTCGGTCTGCTGTCCGTGATCGGAGCAACCTTGACCCTGCCGGGTATCGCGGGGATTGTATTGACTGTCGGTATGGCGGTGGACGCCAACGTGCTGATCTTTGAACGTATCCGCGAGGAATTGAAATCCGCCAAAGGTCCGGCGCGTGCAATCGAACTGGGCTATGAGAAGGCGCTGTCTGCCATTCTGGATGCGAATGTGACCACATTTATCACCGCCGTGATCCTGTTTGCCATGGGCAGTGGCCCGGTGCGCGGCTTTGCAATCACTCTGGGCCTCGGCATTCTGACCTCGGTCTTCACCGCGATCTTCGTGACGCGCCTGATGGTCGTGATGTGGTTCGAACGCCGCCGTCCGAAAACGATCGAGGTTTGACATGAGACTGAAACTCGTACCCCAGAACACCTCGTTCGATTTCTTCAACCGCTGGAAGGTCTGGTTGGGCATTTCCGGCCTGATGATGGTGATTGCCTTCACCTCGTTCATGCTGCAAGGGTTGAATTTCGGTATTGATTTCCGGGGTGGCACGACGATCCGGACGCAAAGCGCGGTCGAGATCGATGTGGGCACATACCGAGATGCCATCGCCCCGCTGGAACTGGGCGATGTGACCATCACCGAGATTTTCGATCCAACCTTTGCGGATTACGAAAACGTTGCGATGATCCGCATCCAGGCGCAGGAAGATGCCGAGGCCGTCGAAGCAGCGACCATCACCGCCGTGGAGGGCGCGTTGCAGCAGGTTGTTCCCGACATTCAGTTCGTGTCCGTGGAATCCGTCGGCCCCAAGGTCTCGGGCGAGTTGATCCAAACCGCCGTCATCGCGGTGGCTTTGGCGATTGGCGCGGTGCTTGTCTATATCTGGCTACGGTTCGAATGGCAGTTTGCGCTGGGGGCCGTGGCGGCGCTGGTTCACGATGTGATCCTGACCATCGGTATCTTCTCGGAACTGCAAATCCGCTTTGATCTGGCCATTATCGCGGCCCTTCTGACCATCGTCGGTTATTCGCTGAACGATACCGTGGTCGTTTTCGACCGAGTTCGAGAGAATCTGCGGAAGTACAAAAAGAAAGACCTCAAAGAGGTGCTGAACATTTCGATCAACGAGACGCTCAGCCGGACGGTGATGACCTCGGTCACCACGTTGCTGGCGTTGATCTCACTTTATGTTCTGGGTGGCGATGTGATCCGCGGATTTGTATTCGCGATGATCTGGGGCGTGATCGTGGGCACCTATTCATCGGTCTTCGTCGCCTCGACCATCCTGTTGTGGCTGGGGGTCAAGCGCGACTGGTCCAAGCCGTCGAACACGGCGGGCAACCAGTTTGCCAATATTGATGCCTGAGGCGTTGCAACAGGCCTTGTCCCTGCCGGGGCTGGGTTGGTTGGTTCTTACCATCGGAGCCGCGGGACTTGTCCGCGGCTTCACTGGTTTTGGCACCGCGATGATCTTTGTTCCGGTGGCCACTCAATTTCTGCCGATTGCAGATGTCGTCTTTCTGATGGCAGCCACCGGGATCGTATCGACCTTTGCGCTGGCGCCGCAGGCATGGCGTGAATGCGACAAGACTGAAATCAGCACTTTGGGCGTTGCAGCGGCATTAACCGTGCCGCTTGGCCTTTGGGTCATGGCACAGGCCGACACGGTCGTTCTGCGCTGGATTGCCTGCGGTATCACCGGCGTGACCCTGTTGGCGATCGTCACTGGTTGGCGCTGGCAGGGGCGGCTGGGTGTGCCGGGACGGCTGGCCATCGGAGGCAGCGCAGGCGTGATCGGCGGCATGACCGGACTGACCGGCCCGGTCGTTATCGTATTCTATCTGGCCAGCTCTTCAGACGTACGCAAGATTCGTGCCAACACGATCATCTTTCTGGCTTTGCTGGACGTGGCCATCGTCTTCAGCATCCTGATCGGAGGCGCTGCGGATCTGTCGATCCTTTGGATTGTCCTGCTGCTGGGCTTGCCCTATCTGACCACGACACTGATCGGCAAGGCTCTGTTCGATCCAAAGCTCGAACGGATCTATCGCGCTGCGGCTTATTCGGTCATTCTGATAGCAGTCGTGTCCGGCTTGCCGATCCTGGATTGAAGGAGGGAAGAAATGCGCCTGAACAAAGTTACGTTTTCAGATGCCAAACCGGTTGATGGCTATGGCCCCGGTTTTTTTCGCATTGGCGGTGATGTGTTCGAAGGCGCCGTTCTGACGGGCCCCGCAGGACCTGCCACCTGGGGCGGTTATGAAGATGCGCAGCCACTTCTGGAGCTGGCCGATGGAATTGACGTTCTGCTTGTCGGTACGGGCAAAGACATGGCCCACATTCCCCAGTCTTTGCGCACCCGGCTGGAGAGTGCCGGTGTCGGCGTCGAAATCATGAATTCTCCGGCTGCGTGCCGCACCTACAATGTCTTGCTCTCTGAAGGTCGTCGAATAGCGCTTGCTCTGATCCCGGTCTGACGGGATCCCTTCATCTGGCTGAAAATATCCCGGGGTGTGTGAGGGGCTGGCCCCTCACTCGGACCTCTCTGCTCAGAGCTCCCACAACCGAACTGCGGCAAATCCCACCTTTTGCCTCTGATGACATTCCGATAAGCGGGTCTCATGACTCTGATTGTAACCGACCTGTCGATCACCCGTGGTGGCATTCCCGTCCTGGAGCATCTCAGCTTTCAGCTGCCTCCTGGCAAAGCGCTGATTCTGCGTGGGCCGAACGGGATCGGCAAAACGACCCTTCTGCGCACATTGGCCGGGTTGCAGCCGCCGCTGAAGGGTCAGATTCAGGGCGCGGAAGATCAGATTGCATATGCGTCACATTCGGACGGGCTGAAACCGACGCTGACCGTATCCGAGAACCTGACGTTCTGGGCTTCTGTCTTTGGCACCGACGGCATCCAGACGGCGCTGGACGCGTTCCAGTTGAACGAGCTGGCGGATCGCCATGCGGGGAACCTGTCGGCCGGTCAGAAACGGCGGCTGGGGTTGGCACGAATGCTGGTCACCGGGCGGCCGATCTGGATGCTGGACGAGCCGACCGTTTCGCTGGACAGAAATGCGGTGCAGATGTTTGCCGATGCAGTCCGCGCGCATCTGGGGCAGGGTGGGTCAGCCCTGATCGCGACCCATATCGACCTTGGTCTGGATGGCGAGGTTCTGGACGTCGGCCCGAACAAGGCCAAACCCAAACCCATTGACGATTTCGACGGAGGTTTCCTGTGATCGCCCTTCTGCTGCGCGACCTGAAACTGGCCTTCCGTGCGGGTGGCGGGTTTGGTTTGGGATTGGCCTTTTTCCTGATCGTGACCGTAATGGTGCCTTTTGCAGTGGGGCCACAATCGTCACTGCTGTCCACCATCGCGCCCGGTGTGCTCTGGCTGGGGGCGTTGCTGGCTTGCCTGCTGTCTCTTGACCGTCTTCTGGCGCTGGACTGGGAGGACGGATCGCTGGACCTGCTGGCCACGGCGCCGCTGCCACTGGAATCTGTCGTGACCATCAAGGCGCTGGCCCACTGGCTGACCACAGGCCTGCCTTTGGTTCTGGCCGCACCTTTCCTGGGGGTCTTGCTGAACCTGCCTGCACAGGGGTTCTTCTGGCTTGTCATCTCGCTGCTGATCGGCACCCCGGCCATGAGCGTGATCGGAACGTTCGGGGCTGCCCTGACCGTCGGTCTCAAGCGCGGCGGATTGCTGTTGTCGCTTCTGGTGCTGCCGCTTTATGTCCCCACCCTGATTTTCGGGGCCGAGGTCGCCCGGCGTGGGGCAACGGGGATGGACGTGCAGACGCCGTTGTTGATGCTGGCGGGGATCACGGCGGCCACCATCGCATTGTTGCCCTTCGCCAGCGCGGCTGTGTTGCGTATCAATCTGCGGTGAACCGTCCCAACTTTGACTGATGTCAATTGAGAAACCCCCCAACTCGGACTAGATAGGGCCCATGTCGATAGCAGCCAAAGCCAATGCCCTCTGGGAATACGCCAACCCGCGCAAGTTTCTTGCGACCAGTGAACGTGTCCTGCCGTTTTTCTGGATTGTCTCGATTTTAAGCATCGTCGTCGGGCTGGTTTGGGGGTTCTTCTTCACGCCGGACGACTACAAACAAGGGTCGACGGTCAAGATCATCTATCTGCACGTCCCGGCGGCCCTGATGGCGATCAATTGCTGGCTGATGATGCTGGCGACTTCTCTGGTCTGGCTGGTGCGGCGTCATCATGTCAGCGCGCTGGCGGCACGGGCGGCTGCGCCGATCGGGATCGTGATGACCCTGATTGCGTTGCTGACAGGGGCGATCTGGGGACAGCCCATGTGGGGCACCTGGTGGGCGTGGGATCCGCGCCTGACGTCGTTCCTGATCCTGTTCCTGTTCTATCTTGGCTATGTCGCGTTGTGGGAAGCCATCGAGGATCCGGACACTGCGGCGGACCTGACTTCGGTTCTGTGTCTGGTCGGATCCGTGTTTGCGCTGCTCAGCCGATATGCGGTCAACTTCTGGAACCAGGGCCTGCATCAGGGCGCATCGGTCATGCGCGCGGCAGCCGTGACCGGGGCCGATACGGAAGAGAAAGTCAGCAATATCTACTTCTATCCGTTGTTGCTGTGCATCATCGGATTTGTGCTGCTGTTCATCGCTTTGGTGCTGTACCGCACCGGAACTGAAATCCGCGCGCGGCGTATCAAGGCGTTGCAGGCGCGGGAAAGGGTGGGCGGATGATCCCCGATCTCGGAAAATATGCTGACGCGGTTTTGTCGTCTTATGCCGTGTCCATCGTGCTGCTGGTGGCATTGATCGTGTTCAGCGTGATGCGAGGGCGCAAGGTACGCACTGAAATGGAAAAGATCGAACAAAGGATTTCGCGAAATGGCTAAGATATCGCCCCTGATGATCGCGCCGCCTTTGATTTTTGGCGCGTTCGCCGTGTTGGCCGGGATCGGTATGTTCCGTGAAGACCCCAACGCGTTGCCCTCTGCCCGCGAAGGTCAACCGGCTCCGCCCGTGGTTCTGAGCGAGTTCCCGGAAAAGAAGCTGTTTGATGATGCCACGCTGCGGGATGGAGAGGTCAAGCTGGTCAACTACTGGGCCAGCTGGTGCGCGCCATGCCGTGCCGAGCATCCCAATCTGGAGGCTCTGGCCGCCGAAGGCATCCCGGTCTATGGCATCAACTACAAAGACCAGCTGGACAACGCCCAAGCCTTTTTGACCGAGCTTGGCGATCCCTACGCCGCGATTGGACGTGATGAGAAGGGTCGCATGGCATTGGATTGGGGCCTTTACGGCGTTCCCGAAACCTATGTGGTTGATGGCGACGGCACGATCATTCTGCGCTTTGCCGGCCCGATCACGCAGCGTGTGATTGAAAACACTCTGCGTCCGGCGTTGGAAAAGGCTGCGGGCGGTTGAGCAATTTGGAAAACGAGGTTTAAGCCACCTTACAAGCGATAGCCTCCGGTCACGCCCAGAACCTCTCCGGTTACGAATCCCGCCGCGTCCGAGGTCAGAAACCGAACGACCCTGGCGATGTCTTCCGGAGTTCCGATCCGGCCCAGCGCCGTTTCCTTGACGAATAGCGATGTCAGATCGTCAGGACGGGGGTCTTCGGGGATGTTGATGGCACCCGGCGCAACCGCGTTGACGCGGATTCCGTCCGGGCCAAGCTCTTTCGCCATGGCGCGCGTCCAGAGGTTCAGCGCGGCCTTGCTTGCCCCATAGGTCGCGGCGTCGCGCGGTGGCAATGTTGCGTTCATCGATGAGATGCTGACGATCGAAGCGCCGCGTTTCAGATGCGGTAATGCCGCGGCAAGCAACGCGGCGGGGGCCAGCACGTTGAGGTCAAGAATGGCGCGATGGTCCGCGGCCTGAAACTCTTGTTTCGGAGTGGAGCGAACAAGACCGGCGTTGTTCACGATCACGTCCAGTCGTCCGAAGTGATCGATGACCTTTTCGACCACCCGGGTGGGTTGGTTGTCTTTTGTAAGGTCCGATTGAATCGCCAGAACGTCGCCTTTCAGCAATTCTGAATCGGGGTGGCTGGCCAACCAGGTGAAGGCGACATGGTGATCACCGCGCAGGTCTTCGACTATTGCCCGCCCAATTCCACGGGCGCCACCGGTTATCAGTGCAACTTTTTCCATGAACTCAGATGACCGTCAAAGCGCCCAGTATTCAACGTTGATTTTTTGCGCTGCCGGAATGCTGTCATTTGCGCAGTAATATCCAGAGCATTGCCGCGATGAAAGCGAAGGTGACAAGGTTCATCAATGTGTCCGTGAGATCACCGATCAGCATTGCGTTGGCCCTCCTCTCTGAGCCCGCGGAACAGGCAAACCATCAGCAGGACCGAAATGAAGACAAAGGGCAATGCGCCAAGCGAGATGAGGATCTTAACCGAGTCGACGGATCCCGAAAGGATCATTGCAACGCTCAGCAATCCCAGCAATCCCCCCCAGATCAGACGCACACGCGGCGGGGGGTTCTCGTCCCCGCCCGTCGAGAAGGTGCCCAGAACAAAGGCTGCGCTTACGACGCTAGTCACGATGAACAGAAAGGCGGCCAGCACCGTTGCAAGCGTGGTGATTACGGAAAGTGGAAGTCGGTCGAGCAGGGCGAAGGTCACGCGTTCGATGTTTGTCTGTGTATAGGCCAGCAGTTCGCCCGCACCATTGAGTGCCTCGAACAGGCCAATGCCACCAAAGGCACCGAACCAGAGGATTGAAAACAGCGTGGGGGCGAACAGGACGCCGATCACGAATTCCCGTATCGTGCGACCGCGAGAGATGCGGGCGACAAAGACGCCCACGAACGGGCCCCAGGCAATCCACCAGACCATGTAGGTCAGGGTCCAGTCGCTGAACCATCTGGTGACGTCATCGCTGAAGAACGTAAAGGTCTGAAATCCCCTGGGAATGACATTGGTGACATAGTCGCCGAACCCCTGAACGATGGTATTCAGAAGGTATTCGGTGGGGCCCAGGACCACCGTGTAGGCAACAAGGCCGATTGCGATCAGCATGGCGGCATTGGACAGGCGCGCCATGCCCTGGCCCAGATCGATCATGAGTGCCGGGATATACGCAGCAACCATTGCCAGAAACACGACACCAATCAAAAGGGCGCCGACCGTTTCCCGACCGCCCAGCACTGCGATGCCGTCAGCCACCTGAAACACGCCCATGGCCATGGAGCCGCCAACACCAATGGATATGGCGATGATCGCCATGAAGTCCGAAAGCCACCCGACGCGTTCAGCCCAGCGTTCGCCGGGAAACAGGTTTTTGATCGGCGCACTGACCATCATCCCGGTACCGCGCCGGAAGCTGAAATAGGCAATAGTCAGCGCGGTAGAGCCATAAATCGCCCAGGCATGCAGCCCCCAATGGAAATTTGTCGCCAGCATGGCCTGCTGCGCCGCGATGAAATCTGGTGCCATGCCGGAGATGAAGTTGAAATGGGTCAGCGGTTCCGCCACAGCCCAAAACAGCAGGCCGACGCCCATACCGGCGGAGAACAACATTGAAATCCATGTGGCGGTGGAAAACTCTGGCTCCTCGTCATCCCGGCCGAGGCGAATGTTTCCATAGGGTGAAAATGCCAGAAACAGGCATCCGATCAACATGCCCGAAGCGGCGAGCATCACGAACCAGCCGCGGCTGTGGAAGGTCTGCTGGACGATGCCGCTTGCCCAGGTCACCAGGCTTTGAATGTCCACGACACCCCATATCCCGACCACGGCAATTACGCTGAGCGAACATACCAGCAGGGCGTTGGGTTTCTTCATGGCGTTTGGTTTTCCGTTGATGACCTTGCCCAACAGTTTCAGGTTTTCGAATAAATGACCAGAATACAAAAAACCCCCGGCGGGTGGCCGGGGGTTTGAATTGCACGCTTTGGTATCGGTTATGATGCCTTCGCAAGATTGCGCAGGACGTAATGCAACACGCCTCCGTTTTCGATGTATTCAATCTCGGGCGCGGTATCGATGCGGCATTTCAGGGTGATGGTCTTTTCGGTTCCATCGCCATAAACGATCGTGCAGGGGACTTCCTGTAGCGGCTCGATCGTATCCAGCCCGTGAATCGAAACGGTTTCATCCCCTTTCAGCCCCAGGGTTTTACGGGTGTCGCCACCTGTAAACTCGAACGGAATGACCCCCATGCCAACAAGGTTCGAACGGTGGATACGCTCAAAGCTCTCGGCGATTACGGCCTTGACGCCCAGCAGCGCCGTGCCCTTGGCCGCCCAGTCGCGGCTTGAGCCCGCGCCATATTGCTCGCCACCGAATACCACAAGCGGGGTGCCGTGCGCCTGATAGGCCATCGAGGCGTCATAAATTGACGTCTGTTCACCATCCGGGCCTTTGGTGTAACCGCCTTCGACGCCGTCCAGCATCTCGTTCTTGATGCGGATGTTGGCGAAAGTTCCGCGCATCATCACCTCGTGGTTGCCGCGGCGTGAACCATATGAATTGAATTCACGCGGCTGAACCTGACGTTCAATCAGGTACTGGCCTGCGGGCGAAGTTGTCGCAAAAGACCCCGCGGGCGAGATGTGGTCGGTCGTGACCATGTCACCCAGAATGGCCAGAACCTTGGCGCCTTCGATGTTGGAAATCGTGCCCGGTTCGGGGCCCATGCCCTGGAAATAGGGCGGGTTCTGGATATAGGTCGATGTCGGCGGCCAGTCATAGGTTTCCGCATCGGTGGTTTCGACCGACTGCCATTTCTCGTCCCCTTTGAAGACGTCGGCGTATTTCGATTGGAACGCTTCGCGCGTGACGGTCTGTTCGACCAGTTCCGCGACCTCCTGCTGGGTTGGCCAGAGGTCTTTCATATAGACGTCGTTGCCGTCCTTGTCCTGACCGATCGGTTCGGACGTCAGGTCGATGTCCATGGTGCCCGCCAGGGCGTACACGACGACCAGAGGCGGCGAAGCCAGATAGTTTGCGCGCACGTCGGGCGAGATGCGGCCTTCGAAGTTGCGGTTGCCGGACAAGACCGAAGTGGCGACCAGATCGCCTTCCGCAATGGCCTCCGAGATTTCTTTCTGGATCGGCCCCGAGTTGCCGATACATGTGGTGCAGCCGTATCCGACGAGGTTGAAGCCGATCTTGTCCAGATCCTCTTGAAGGCCTGCGGCCTCGAGGTAAGCGGACACAACCTGCGAACCCGGTGCCAGTGAGGTTTTGACCCAAGGTTTGCGATCCAGCCCCAGCGCGACTGCCTTACGCGCCACGAGGCCCGCTCCGATCATCACGTATGGGTTCGACGTGTTGGTGCAGGACGTGATCGAGGCGATCACGACCTTACCCGATTCCATGCCATAGTTTTCGCCTTTGACCTCGACCTGTTTGCCCATCGGGCGCTTGAAGGTCTCGGCCATTTCCTTGGCGAAAGCGGCCTTGGCGTCAGTCAGCGCAACATAATCCTGCGGGCGTTTGGGCCCCGAGATTGCCGGAACAATCGTGCCCATATCCAGGGTCAGGGTGTCGGTGTAGATCGGCGCATAGTTTTCATCGCGCCAGAAACCGTTTTCCTTGGCGTAGGCTTCAACCAGCGCGATGCGATCCTCGTCGCGGCCGGTGTTGCGCATGTAGCGCAACGTTTCGCCGTCAATCGGGAAAAAGCCGCATGTCGCGCCGTATTCCGGGGCCATGTTGGCGATGGTCGCACGGTCGGCCAGCGGCAGACGATCCAGGCCTTCGCCGTAGAATTCGACGAACTTGCCGACAACGCCTTTTTCGCGCAGCATTTCCACGACCTTCAGAACCAGGTCGGTGCCGGTGGTGCCTTCGACCAGATCACCGGTCAGCTCAAAGCCCACGACCTCAGGGATCAGCATCGAGATCGGTTGACCCAGCATCGCGGCCTCGGCCTCGATCCCGCCGACACCCCAGCCCAGCACGGCCATGCCGTTGACCATGGTGGTGTGACTGTCGGTGCCGACCAGCGTGTCGGGATAGGCGACTTCTTCACCGTTCTGGTCGGTGTCGGTCCAGACGGTCTGGGCCAGATATTCAAGGTTAACCTGGTGGCAGATACCGGTGCCTGGGGGGACAACGCGGAAGTTGTTGAATGCACCCTGACCCCATTTCAGGAACTGGTACCGTTCCATGTTGCGTTCATATTCACGGTCCACATTCATCTGGAACGCGCGCGGGTTGCCGAATTCGTCGATCATGACCGAATGGTCGATGACCAGATCGACCGGGTTCAGCGGGTTGATTTTTTGCGCGTCGCCGCCCAACGCCTTGATGCCGTCCCGCATCGCGGCCAGATCCACCACGGCGGGAACGCCGGTGAAATCCTGCATCAGAACGCGGGCAGGGCGATAGGCGATTTCACGAGGATTTTTGCCACCGTTGGCCCCCCATTCGGCAAAAGCTTTGATGTCATCGACCGAGACCGAGAACCCGTCATCCTCGAACCGCAACATGTTTTCCAGCACCACCTTGAGGGCGGCGGGAAGGCGCGAGAAATCGCCCAGACCGGCCTCTTGCGCGGCGGGAATCGAATAATAGGAAATGGATTTACCATTCACGCTCAGACTGCGGCGCGTTTTGGCGGTATCCTGTCCGACTTTGATGGGCATCTGTGGCCTCCCTCTCAAATGACTTGGATATTAGGATTTGCTGAGTGTTATCTGCATCACCAAGCCCCCGTGTTCAAGGCTGAACACGCGATGAGAGGCAATTTTGTATACTATTGTACACTTTTTCGCGGAGGGAATGTATCAAAGCCTCAAGAAACCTTGATTGGCTGTTGAGTGTCAAAGCAGCTATCCCTGAGATCCAACCGCTCAACCCGAGAGTTCTCATGTTCAGATCCATTGCTTTGGCCACCGTGTTTTCCTGCCTTGTGGCGGTACAGGTCGCGGCCGAGGGAGACCCGGTTGTGGTCGAGCTGTTCACGTCTCAGGGGTGCTCATCCTGCCCGCCGGCGGATCGGATCATGCATGATTTGGCCAAGCGCGATGACGTCATAGGGCTGGCTTTGCATGTCGACTACTGGGACTATATCGGGTGGAAGGACGAATATGCGAACCCCGATCATACGCTTCGGCAGCGGGCTTATGCCCGCGAGGGGGGGCGTTCCATGATCTATACCCCGCAGATGGTGATCAACGGGCAGCACGACATCGTCGGGGCGCAATCCCGTGAACTTGATCGATTGATCGAAGCGCATCTGAAAGCAGCGCCCGAAGCGCTTGTGACGGCCGTGCGCTCAGCCGATGAAGTGACAGTGGATGTGACGCCCGTCGAGTTGCCGAAAGGCGATACCTATGACGTGCATGTGGTTCAGTATTCTCCCATGCGTCACGCTTCGATCCGTCGTGGAGAGCTGGCCGGGCACGAGCTGGACTATGCCAATGTCGTTGAGGCCTGGCAGATTGCGGGGCAATGGGATGGAACTGCACCGCAATCATTCACGGTTCAGCTTGGTTTGGACCTGCCGGCAGTCGTTCTGGTTCAAAGGGCCGGGGAAGGGCCGATTGTTGCCGCCACCCGGGTCAAGTGATCAGGGCATTTCTTCCGGTTTGATGCCCAACCCGTTCCAATGTTTCCAGCGACGGTGAATCCAGAACCATTGCCCCATATGCTGCCGCACCATCTTTTCCAGATCGTCATTGGTGAACTGGGTCATGGTTTTAGGGTCCGTGTGCGGAACCGGTTCGTGCAGAACGATCTCAAAATCGATACCGTTGGGCTGACGCACCGCGTAACACGGAATCAGCTCGGCATTGTATTTGATGGCCAACTCGGCGTTCAGCACGGATGTCACGGCGGGTTTGCCGAAGAACATCAGTTCCTCACCGCCCATTGCATGAAGATCGGAAACGATGGCAATGATCCCGCCCTTTTTCAACGAGCGTACCATCTCGACCATTCCGCGCCGCCCCTGTTCGAACATCGGGGCGCCTGTCTTGTAGAAGGCTTCGACATAAGCGTCGTTGAAATACGGGTTGGCCATCCGCCGATACAGGCAGCCGATGGGCTGACCGCTGTATGTCTGCAAGGCGATGCGCGCTGCCAGGTAGTGACCGAAATGCGCCGTAATCATCATGACCGGACGCCCCTCGGCAACAGCCGCGTCTAATGCAGCGATACCTGGCCCAGAAATCTTGGCCTTGCTCTGCCGTTCGATAAAGTCTTCCGGAGAAAAATGTTCCATGATCGCACGACCGGCATTGTCCGGCACATCGCGGCAGATCTGCCTGACTTCGGCTTCAGGCAAGTCCGGGCAAGTCAGCTTCAGATTCCGACGAACACGTTTGCGAAACCCAACAACAGGTGCCAGAAACCGCACGATGGCCCCCATCGTTGCAATACGCCGCTCATAGGGAAGCATGCGCATAACGCGGATGACCCCCTGCAGAAACAGGTTGGCGACATAGTATTTCCCAAGCTCAAACCGGCTGAGCTCCGACTTTTCAACGGGCATGGAGGTGTCTCACCGCGTGTTGCGAATTGCTGAGAAAGACATACAGCCCGATGCCTGCAAGCTCAAGCGCCCAGACGGGCGGAAAACCTGAACCCGCAGCAGGTGGCCGGATCGCGCAATACCCGTGGGTTCGCGGGGTCAGGCTGCATCTTCCTCGTCATCGTTTTCGATCAGAACAATGGAACCGGCATCGACCAGAACGCGAATGGCGGCCACGACCTGTGTCATGGCATCTTCGGCTTCCGATTGTTTGACGCGCCCACGTTCGGCCATTTCCTCGCGCAGATTGTCGGCCATGCGGGACGAAATGTTTGACAGAATGAATTCAACGGAGGCCTTGTCATCATCCGCGGCGGCACCTGCCAATGCGGTGACAAGAACCGGCTGTTCCACTTCACGCAGGATGGCGGGAACATCGCGGGTCGCGATACGGTTTGGGATATGGGCAAAGGTGAAGATCGATTGGCGTACCAGATCCGCAAATTCGGCGTCGTCCTCGTCCAATGCGTTCAACAAGTCGTCGCGTGTTGCGGCCGCCGACTGGTTCAGGATCGCGCCCACGCGTGCGTCGGGACCATTGTCGAAAGCCTGAGCAGGCCGCTGATCCAGTTGCGCGGCCAGCGACCAGCCAATACGTTCAACCGCTTCGGGGGTGACATTTGTTGTTTTCGAGATGGCATAGGTAATGCGCCGCGCAACCGGGCCCGGCATATGGGCCAGCATCTGCGCCGCCTGTGCGGTATCCATCTTTGAAAGCATGACGGCCGCCACCTCGGTGCTTTCCGACTGGGCCATTTTGGCAAGATCCTCAACGGATATGTCACGCAGGCGTTGCCAAGGGTCGCCGATTTGGCGCACCCCGGCAAGCTTGCGCAGGCGCGCGGCCGTCGATGGTGCGATCTTTCCGTTCATCGCATCCAGTGCACCTGCAAGCCCATGTGGAAAAGCAAGCCCGACATTGTCCAGAGCGTCGCTGAATTCCTGGGCCACCACGCCTAGAGTGACGCGATCCACAAGGCCCATCTGACCAAGTTGATGGGTCAATGTCTCTTGCAGGTCGTCAGGCAATTCCTCAAGTGGAATATCGGCGCCCTCGTTCAACAGAAGGCGCACCACAACGGCCGCTTTTTGCCGACCGGTCAATGTGCGCGAAACAACTTGCGGCGCGTGTTCATCCCCCGCGGCAAGTGGGGCAGACCCCCCATTTGCCATTTGTATCAAAGCGTTTGTGTCCTGCATCT
The DNA here is from genome assembly GCF_056540885.1 of Ruegeria sp. AL12. Classification (NCBI taxonomy): domain Bacteria; kingdom Pseudomonadati; phylum Pseudomonadota; class Alphaproteobacteria; order Rhodobacterales; family Roseobacteraceae; genus Ruegeria; species Ruegeria sp. AL12. The sequence continues at coordinate 531,092 of NZ_JBQFXN010000001.1, forward strand.
GCCCGTAATGCCAAATTTTCCGAACCACGGGCAGATTAACGGGAGTCGGGTTAAATAACCCTGAAGCTCAGTAGCTGTAGGTCAACCCTGTCCGGATGGCCTCGCGCAGAGACGTCTCGGCCCAGGTCCCTTCGCCGCCGCGGGCCTTGATCTCGCGCCACTGCTCGATTGCCAGATCGGTTTTTCCTTCGGTTACAAAGCCTTGCGCCATATAGCTGCGCGCCAGAAGATTGTCGGGATTGGCATTGATGGCATTCTGGTAAAAGACGTTCGCCAGCTCCAGCTCGCCCATCTTGCGGTAGGTAAAGCCCCAATAGGTCAGCACACGGTCGTCGTCCTGATCCATGATCCGCAGGATATCCTGCGCGTGCCCGTATTGCCCGTCATAGGCCAGTTCGCGGACGGCGTCGTAAAGCTGATCTTCCGACAGGTTGGTTTTGTTGGGTTTGACGCACCGACCTCTGGCTTCGTCATAGACCCGACCGAACAAACACTTCTTGGTCGTATTCGTCGGTTTCGGCGGGCTACTGCTGTCGCCGCCTGCGGCGTGGACCACCGGGGCAAAGGCGAAGGCCTGCAAAGCGAGGGCTGAAGCTAACAAAAGGCGCATATTCTTACTCCGTTCTCGGGGCTGCTCACAAAATCATAGTACGATCTACAAAAAAGCTAACAGTGGAACGGTTGCTTTTATTCACAAGTCGGACAGAAATTTGTCAGCTGTTGACGGATTTCGCGCAGCTTTGCGTTTCAGTGTCCCAGGTTGTGCCGGGTGCGCAGGATTGTGTCTGTTTGGAATGCCCGCTGCATGCAAGGCCGGCAGATGCCACACAAACAAGTGCAAGTGAGCAAAGAACGGTACGGATCATGGTGCCTCTCCCCAAAAAATCATCCGCAGAATAACCGATTTCGGGCGGTCTGGCAAAAAACAAGGCCCGGCCTGTGAAATGCAGACCGGGCCGTGGGAAGGCGGCGTCGAAACGTACCTTATTCGCCGAATACCCGGGCGAAGATCGTATCCACGTGTTTGGTGTGATAGCCGAGGTCGAACTTCTCTTCGATTTCTTCGGGGCTGAGCGCGGCTGTCACGTCGGCGTCCGCCAGCAGTTCCTGTTTGAAATCGGTGCGGTGTTCCCAAACCTTCAACGCGTTGCGCTGGACCATGGCATAGGCGTCCTCACGGCTGACCCCTGCCTGGGTCAGGGCCAGAAGAACGCGCTGGCTCATGACAAGACCGGGGAATTTGTTCATGTTTTCCAGCATGTTTTCGGGGAAGATCAGCATCTTGTCGATCACACCGGTCAGACGGGCCAGCGCAAAATCCAGAGTAATCGTGGCATCCGGACCGATCATGCGCTCGACCGAGGAATGCGAGATGTCGCGTTCATGCCAGAGCGCGACATTCTCCATTGCCGGGATCACTGCCGCGCGTACCATGCGGGCCAGCCCGGTCAGGTTCTCGGTCAGTACCGGGTTTTTCTTGTGCGGCATGGCCGACGAGCCTTTCTGGCCCATCGAGAAGAATTCTGCGCCCTCCAAAACCTCGGTCCGCTGCATGTGGCGGATTTCGATGGCGATGTTTTCGATGCTGCTGGCGATGACGCCAAGCGTTGCAAAGAAGGCCGCATGGCGATCACGCGGGATCACTTGGGTGCTGATCGGTTCGGGCACAAGGCCCAGTTTGTCGCAGACATGTTCCTCGACGGCGGGATCGATATTGGCGAATGTGCCGACGGCGCCGCTGATGGCCCCAGTTGCGATTTCCGCTCGGGCGTCGCGCATACGGGACAGGTTGCGGTCCATCTCGGCATAGAACCGGGCAAAGGTCAGGCCCATTGTCGTGGGCTCTGCGTGGATGCCGTGGCTGCGGCCGATGCGAACGGTGTCCTTGTGTTCAAACGCGCGGCGCTTGAGCGCTGCCAAAAGCCCTTCGAGATCGGCGATCAGAAGGTCCGCCGCGCGTGTCAGCTGGACGTTGAAGCAGGTGTCCAACACGTCCGAACTGGTCATGCCCTGGTGCACGAACCGGGCCTCTTCACTGCCGACATGTTCGGCGAGATGGGTCAGGAATGCGATGACGTCATGCTTGGTGACGGCTTCGATCTCGTCGATGCGGGCGACGTCGAATTCCACGTCCTTGGCTTTCCAGACAGCTTCTGCATTCTCGCGCGGGATCACGCCCAGATCGGCCATGGCATCGCAGGCATGCGCCTCGATTTCGTACCAGATGCGAAACTTCGTTTCGGGCGACCAGATGGCAACCATGTCAGGACGGGAATAACGGGGAATCATTGGCGGCAGCACCTTTATGTGATTGGGATGAGGCGTTGGCGCGGGGTTTAGCCGCCTGTGCGCAAGGGAACAAGATGTGAGAGTAGGTATGAGACGGTTTGCCCTGATTTTCGCCCTTTGGCCGGGTGTTTTGGTGGCCGGAGACTTCCAGAAACTGTCCGGAGAGGAAATCCTGTCAGCCTTGGCGGGCAAGAAGCTGGAATACGGTGCGGGTGTTTGGCAGGTTTTCGAAGCCAGCATGACCACGCAGTATTTCTCGGGCGGGCCCAGTGTAGGGCGCTGGGCGGTGAGAGGGGATCAATACTGCTCGACATGGCCACCTGCCGATTTGTGGGCCTGCTACGACGTCTGGCGAAAAGGGGACGCGATCCGTTTCGTTGATGATGCGGGCGGCCAGACCGTCGGGGTCTATGCGCAATAGATTTCATGTATTTGTCTGAAAGATTGGGGCGGGATGTTTGCAAGAGCCAGACGACATGTGTGGGGCAGGGAAATACCTGAACGCGGTTTTCCTGGGTCTTTGCAACGCAGTGCTGGACAAGTCGCGCTTTCAGCGGTCAAGCTGAGGGTGAAGAAATCATCAGGTTATTGAGATATGCGTTTATTATCATCTCCAATTCTTGCCGCTTGCGCCGCTGTCTGGCTGGGTGGGGCAGGATCAGCACTGGCCGACACTCCGGTGACGTATACCGAGGATGGTCGCGCCCTGTTTCGGTTCGACGTGCCCGATTTCTGGGTGCTGCGCACTGGCGGCCCGCGTGAGATCGAAGACACCGGGTTGGATGATCCGCGTGCGGTGGCCCGAGTCATGGGGCTGCGCCCCGTAACGGACGACAACGTCTGGATGGGGTTTGTTTCACCTTCAGGGGTTGCAACCATTCAGGATGGGGTCCGCTACTTGCAGGACATCGACAAATTTCTGGTCAAAGACCCGACCCTTACCAGCACCAGCGACACCCGTATCGGCGGGTTGCCTGCCCGGGTGTTTCGGGGGACAGGGCGCCGGGATGGCAAGGGGGTGAACTTCACGGCCACTGTCATTGATTTGCCGCGCAACCGTGTCGCCATAGCTGTTGCCATCCTGCGGGACGGGGCAGACCCGGATTTCGCCGAAGATTTGAACGCCGTTTTCGCGTCGTTCCGGTCGCTTCTGTAAAGGGGGGCAAGATGCGCATTGGACTGATCAAACGGATTTCCCTCGCATTGGGGCTGGGGGCTGCAACTTTGACGTTGTCGGCCTGTGACGGCGTAACGGTCGGCGTTGGATACGGGTATGACCCGTTCTATGACTCGATGCTGTGGAACGATTACTATCGCGATGTCGATGTGAATGTTGATATCGACCGCCCGGACCGCCCAGATCGACCTGATCGGCCCGTGCGTCCCGAGCGCCCAAATCCGCCGGTTGCCAAACCTCCTGCACGGCCGCGACCCCCGGTGGCCCGGCCACCTGCCGCGCGGCCACCGATCCACCGCCCGGCACCACGCCGCAGATAATCAAAAGGCCGCCTGTCCGGCGGCCTTTTCTCAGGTAAGAAGTTCGGTCGTGATATGCGCCGAGCCTTCAAGTGTCCGGTGAACCGGGCATTTGTCTGCGATTTCCAGCAGGCGCTGTTTTTGTTCCTGATCAAGCGGGCCGCTCAGGCGGATTTTGCGGCGGAACTGATCCACTTTGCCCTCATTTGCCAAACCGGCATCCTGAGCATGAACTTTGTCATGGCAGACATCGACGCTGACACTGGTCAGCGGCCATTTTTTGCGGCGCGCATACATCCTTATCGTCATGGACGTGCAGGCGCCGAGGCCGGATGAGACAAAGCCATAAGGCGACATGCCCTTATCCGTGCCGCCATAAGAGGCAGGCTCATCTGCAACCGCATGATGGTGCGGACCGGCCTGAATATCCTGCATGAAGCCATTCGGATCCGCCTCTGTCACGCGAACGACACCTTCCGGCGCACCCGGGGGTGGCGCGGGGGGGCAAAGTTTCAGATAGCGCGAGACCCAAGCCGAGATGACATCCGCGGCATATTCAGCATCAGACGCCCGTGTGATCAGGTGATCGGCTTCGTCGAGGGTGACGAAGCTTTTTGGGTGCTTTGCAGCCAGAAAGATGGTGCTTGCGTTGTCGATACTGACCGTTTCGTCCCGAGGAGCGTGCAGGATCAGCAAAGCGGCCTTGAGATCAGCGATCGAGGCAGACAGGGCCGATCCCGCAATGTCATCCACGAACGCTTTGCCAATTCGAAACGGGCGCCCGCCCAAGGTGACCTCGGCGCTGCCCTCCTGTTCGATCTGGGGCAGGGCATCCTCGAAATGATGGGACACGTGGCCGGGATCCGCCGGTGCGCCCAAGGTGACCACGGCCTTGACCGTCGGAATTCCGGCACGCGCCCGCAAAACCGCCGCACCGCCAAGCGAGTGACCGATCAGAAGGGCAGGGGCCATGTTTCGTCCGGCCAGATATTGCGCGGCCGAGATCAGGTCCTCGACATTCGACGTGAAAGTCGTGTTGGCGAATTCTCCTTCGGAATGACCCAGGCCGGTAAAGTCGAACCGAAGCACTGCAATTCCCATGGCCGCCAGGCGGGCCGAAATGCGCCGGGCCGCAGGTATGTCCTTGGAACAGGTGAAGCAATGGGCAAACAGGGCCGTCGCAAGGACCGGACCATCCGGCAAATCCAGCCGCGCGGCCAATTGGCTGCCGTCATGTCCGGCAAAAGTGATGCGTTCCGTGGGCATGTCGGCTCCTTGAACGGTTCGGGGAAACATCCCCAATACTGTGGTCAAGCCCGCCGGGTCACAACCCTTATGTCAAACGCGTCACGGGAAGGTGAGAACCAAGCGAGCGTCTTGCAATCCGAAAGATGCCACGGGCGGTGACAGGCGTGGCCGCTAATTGGGGGTGTTTGGCGCTCCATCAATGTGTGTGATGCAAAACCGAACAAACATTCGTTTCACTTATGTCGCAATCAGGCCCATCTACGGCCTACAGCAATTGATAAAGGAGACGCAGATGGCACATGCAGACGCTGCCGCACACCTTCCAAAGATACTTCCCGGTACAGTCATGGCGATTGTTCTGGCTGGCCTCGTGGGTTTTGCCGTCGGGCAATCCCGGCCCGCAGTTTTCAGCGGGCCGCAGGCTCAGGTAAGTCCAACTGTCGAAGACTGGCACGGCAACGTGCGCCGGTCTCATTGGTTAGAATGAGGCGCCGGCCTCACTCGAGCCCCATCAACCGGGCATCGAAGGGGTATTTCGTCAGGTTTTCGTATCCGTCTTCGGTTATGAGAACCTGATCCTCCAGCTTGATGCTGAAATCGCCACCCACTTCGCCCACGCAGGCTTCGACACACAAGACCATTCCGGGTTCCAGCGGATAATCGTAGGCCCCTTCAACCGCCTTGTCCGGATAAGCAACCAGCGGCCATTCATCGCAAAGCCCGACGCCGTGCATCAGACAGCCATATTTCTGCGCCTGGAACTTCTCGTCCAGCCTGTGGGAATTTGCGGTCAGTTCGGGGATCATCACGCCGGGCTTGAGCATCTCCATATTGGTCATGATGTGTTCATGGGCGTGTCGCATGGCATAGATCATGTCCTCGCGTGGCTTCTGATCGCCAATCCACCAACTGCGGGAAATATCGATACAAATCCCGTAAGATCCAATCAGGTCGGTGTCGAACGAGATGATCTCGTTCTGCTGGGTGATCCGCGGGCCACATTCCTGAAACCACGGGTTGGTGCGCTGGCCCGAAGCCAGCAGACGGGTTTCGATCCATTCACCGCCACGCTTGATGTTTTCGGCGTGAAGTACAGCCCAGATATCATCTTCCGAGGTCTTGCCGTCGCCGACATTGGCACGGGCAAACCGTTCCATTTCGGCAACCGCAGTTTCGCAGGCATGGCTGGCGCAGCGCATGGCCAGGATTTCGTCAGGCCCTTTGATGGCGCGGGTCTTCTCGGTCAGTTCTTCGCCTTCCATGATGTCGAACCCCTGCGCCTCGAGCGCGCGCAATCCGTGCAGCATGATCTTGTCGACCGCCAGGCGCATATTTCCGCCGCCGTGTTCTTCGATCAGTACGCGTACTTCGTTCGAGAACACATCTGCGGCAACGTCAACCTTGTCGCCCCGGTCGAAGTAAAACAGGTCAGCGCCCGAGCGCTGCTCGCGCACAAGTGGGTTGAAGGTGCTGAGGAAGGGGGAGTTTTTGTAATCCCAGATCACCATATAGCCATCTGCACACAGCAAAACCGCCCGAAACGGATTGTGGGTGTTCCACAGCTGCATATTCGTGCTGTCGGTGGCATAGCGGATATTCAGCGGGTCAAAAATCAGCAAGCCGCCATAGCCGCGGTCCACGATGGCCTGTGTCAGCCTCTTCCAGCGGTGTTCCCGCATCCGTGCCAGATTGGGAAGTTCCAGCCCCGCAGCGGCCCACTCGTCAAACGCAAGCTGCGTCGGACCAATCTCGATCCGATCATTTTCGTTTGGCGTACCATCGCCCAATGTCGTGCCACGGCTGGGGTCAATCTTGCGCGCGTCTCGGTAGTGCTGGTTCATGGCTGGCCTCGTTGCTTGTTCCAATTACAATTCATCCGCCACAACCAATCGTCTGAGAAAAATGCGACGGCGAGGTTGTCGTTTTCGACCGACAAGAAAAGCTGCGCATGCTAAGCCCCCGGCATGACTCGTATTCTGCAAAACAAGATCCCGTATGATGTCGAAAACCCACGCGCTTTGCCGGGTATTCAACCGGCAACCATGGAAAACTGGCTGCATCAGGATGAGGCTTTTGCCGACCAGATGCGGCGTCGCGAAGAAATTCTGGCTGAGCGGCGCGACGATGTTCTTGCGCTTGATCCTGGGGCCAAACCTGCCGCGCAAGAGTTGCTGGATCTGGTGCTGATGCAGACATATCCCACGGCCGGGGCAGAGGCCGCAAGGCCGGATGGCATATCCGTCGCGATCGACCGCGACCGACCGCTTGATACGCTGTGCAGGCTGGTGCAGGAGGACTTCTGCATTCTTCAGAAACGGGGAAATGAGCATGTTCTGACGGGTGCCATTCTGTGTTTTCCTGCCAGTTGGCGCTTGTCCGAGAAATTCATGCGGCCGCTGATTGATATCCACGTGCCTGTGGAAAGCTATGACGCTAATGTCGCGAAACGGGTGCAGAGGCTGTTTGACGGTATTCAACCCGGTCGCCCGCTGTGGCGCTTCAACGCCCTGTGGTACGAAGACCCGGAGCTGTTCCAACCTCGCAGTGCCAGTGAGCCGCGCGAAATACGGGACCGGCGTCAGGCGTCTTATCTGCGAAGCGAGCGGCAGACGTTGTTGCGTTTGCCGAAATCCAACGCGGTCGTGTTTTCCATCCACACATACGTTCTGGCCGCAAACGCGATCCCAAAAACGGAAAACCCCGCCTGATGGCGGGGCCTCCTAGGAGGGTCTTCGATAATTCTTTTACATGCCCAAGGCACCCGCTACATCAGCGAAGGCGTTGCTGGCGTTCAGCGCGACAATGGCGAATGTGAGCACAAGCACCTGTGTGTTCAGGCGGAAATCCTCGCCCCGGATCAGGTTGACTGCGGCCATCGATACAGCAATTGGCGCTGAAATGCTGGCCAACACTCCGGTCATGCACCAACTACTAAGGCGCAGGATGTCGCTTGGCTTGTCATCATCATCCGCGATGGCCGCACCTCCGTCCATCTGGGTGGGCAGGTCTGCCTCGTCGCTTCGGAACGCGATGCTGAGCAATTGTTCGTCGGTCAGTTGAATTGGACGCGCGGCAGGAGAGTGTAGGGCAGTGATCGTGTCATCCTGTTCAGACTGCTGCATCCCGGCGAACTGTCCGGTCAGTGATTGAAAGATCTGCTTTCGATCCCTGCTTGTTCGGCTTGGTGTCAGGGTGTCAAAGGCGCTCATGAAGTGCTCGACTGTAAGAACCGTGTGCGGCGACAACCATTCAACCCGTCGGGTCGAACAGATATCGACCATGCGATACAGAGTGACCACCAGCATCAGTTCCGAAATCTCGGCGTCGTCCAAAAGTGGCGAGACTGGCGTAATTGTCAGCACCAACCTGTTTTGGGGATGCGACACGCGGGGCTTTGTTATGGTTTTCAACCCTGCGGCGCGATCCATGCGCTCGTAGCGGTCCTGCTGCCCGGAGGCGCCTGTATCCAGAGTCATCCGCACAAGATACTGGCTCGAGACGATGCTGGCCTCGGTCGCGCTGAGCAGGGCCTTGCGCTCGACCAGATGACCGTAGTCTTCCAGCGTCGTGGCAACGATGGATCCAAAGCGCTCTATTGCGCCGGTTGCGTCGCCATCAAATTGCAGGCCGCCATGGTAGCTGTGCTTCCGAGCCACTGCCCCGTCCTTTTCTGCGTTCTGTTATTCAAAGACTAGCACCCCATCTTGGAGAGAATTTGGCGAAAAATGCAAAAAAGTGAAATTTCCCAGCGATTGGTTACGCTTTGGAAACCAAGCAACTAAAGGCTTTTGTTTGTCACTGTGGCGGAAATGTGGCGAAATCAGGTGCGGCGCGTGTTGACGGTGCGGCGGGGTTAATTGTCGATTCGGGCAGCCATTATAGCGATGGATTGCTGATAGACCGAGGCAGCATTCCACTGCTGCAAGACGCGAAAATTTGGTTCTCCGGGTTGATAACCGCGCCCCGGTTTCCACCCTTTCTGGCGAAGGAAATTGGCGGTTGAGGCCAATGCATCCGTCATGTTGTAGAAGTCCACGCGCCGGTCGCCTGTAGCATCGACACCATAGGTCAGGGCGTTGCCTGGCAGGAATTGCGTGTGGCCCAGTTCGCCATGTTTTGCCCCTTTTGTCGCCATTGTGATACTGCCCATGTCGACCAGTTTCAGTGCCCCAATTGCGTGGGGAATAAAGAACTCTGACCGGCGACAATCATAGGCCAGTGTTGTGATTGCGGAAACAACCTGACTGTCGCCCATGAAATTGCCAAAGCCGGTTTCCATGCCGTGAATGGCGATCAGAACACCCGCAGGAACACCATATTGCCGCTCAAAGGCGGCATAATAGTTCGGGTTGGCGGCTTTGCGTTTGCGCCCCTGTGCGACGATTGTATCGGCCCCTCGAACACGCATGAATTTGTCCAGCGAGTATTTGAAGCTTTTTTGATTGCGGTCCGCGGCGATGGTGCGCGTGGCATATTGGGTCTGGGACAGCGCTTGCAGACCTTTCTTTTTCACTCCCGCCTTGCGTGCCTGTTTGGCAAAATCGGCCTTCCACGCCTCAAATCCAGCGCTGGTGTTGCCACAGGGTGCGGCCAGAACCGGGGACGTCAGGGAAAGGGCAAGAATGGTGGCAAGGCGAAACATGGGCGTAATCCGATGGAATTGAAATCTGCGGTTAGCCTAGCGTGGGCTGCGTCTTGGGCAAAGCGGTTAATAGAGGTCCAACTCGCCCTTTTTCCTGAGCGTTTCGAACCATTCCTCAGGCGTGGCATTGATGCGGGCGTGTTTCACCATCATCGCATTCATATTTGGCAGATGGGTCGAATCCGGCCAGTCTTCGGGTTGCCACAGATGTGCGCGGATTACACACTTGGGACAGTGTGCAAATGCTGTCTCGACGTGGATGAGCAGCGCCAGTTTGGGTGGGTGCCCGTCAATGGCCATGGTTTCAAGCAAACGGGGGTCAGCACAGATGCGGGCCGTGCCGCGAATGCGGAGCGTTTCCATCTTGCCGGGAACAAAGAACAGGACGCTGACGCGCGGATCCTTGAGAACATTGTGAAACGTATCCACGCGTTTGTTTCCCGGCCGATCCGGGATCGCGATCAGGGTATCGGACAGCACCTGAACAAAGCCGGGCGGGTCACCACGGGGTGAAACATCAAGATGCCCATCCGTGTTGGCCGAAGCGATAAGGCAAAAGGGCGAGGTCGCTATGAAATCGCGACACATCTGATCGAGGGAGGACACCTCCTTGGCAGTGATCTGTGGCAGCGGATGGCCAGAGATCCTCCTCAGCTCCTGTTCGGATGTCACAAGGTTTGTGAATTTCGAGAAAGGTGAGGTATCGCAAGGCATGCTGTCGTCTCCGGTCGGGAGTGTTCTCACCAGTTTGTTGGATCAACGGCGGCGCGTCAAACCGTGTGGGCAGAAATGACAAGGGCGCCCGAAGGGGCGCCCTGCCAAATCGTTTCCGTACTCAGCTTAGCAGCTGTAGTACATGCCGTACTCCACCGGGTGCGGAGTGTGCTCGTAGGTTTCCACCTCTTCCATCTTAAGTGCGATGTAACCGTCGATCTGGTCTTTGGTGAACACATCGCCCTGAAGCAGGAAGTCGTGATCGGATGCCAGAGCTTCCAGAGCCTCACGCAGGCTGCCGCAGACGGTCGGGATGTCGGCCAGTTCCTCGGCGGGCAAGTCGTACAGGTTCTTGTCCATCGCCTCGCCGGGGTTGATCTTGTTCTTGATACCGTCCAGGCCAGCCATAAGCAGGGCGGCAAACGCCAGATAGGGGTTGGATGACGGATCGGGGAACCGCGCCTCGACACGTTTGGCTTTGGGGCTTTCAGTCCATGGGATACGCACACAACCCGAACGGTTACGTGCCGAATAGGCTCGTAGAACGGGGGCTTCAAACCCGGGGATCAAGCGCTTGTAGCTGTTGGTCGACGGGTTGGTGAAGGCGTTCAGGGTCTTGGCGTGTTTCAGGATGCCGCCGATGAAGTAAAGCGCCTCGTCCGAAAGGTCGGCATATTTGTCGCCAGCGAACAGCGGCTTGCCATCTTTCCAGATCGACATGTTCACGTGCATGCCGGTGCCGTTGTCACCTGCGACCGGCTTGGGCATGAAAGTGGCCGATTTGCCGTAGGCGTGTGCTACGTTGTGGATGACGTACTTGTATTTTTGCAGCTCATCGGCCTGCTTGGTCAGGCTGTCAAAGACAAGGCCCAGCTCGTGCTGGCACGAGGCCACTTCGTGGTGGTGCTTGTCGACCTTCATGCCCAGACGTTTCATGGTCGACAGCATTTCCGAACGCAGGTCCTGCGCTTCGTCGATGGGGTTGACTGGGAAGTAGCCGCCCTTGACGCCCGGACGATGGCCCATGTTGCCCATCTCGTATTCGGTGTCGGTGTTCCACGACGCATCCGTTGCATCAACTTCGAAAGATACTTTATTGATGCTGTTGGAAAAACGAACGTCATCGAACAGGAAGAATTCAGCTTCGGGACCCATATAGGCAACGTCACCGATACCGCTGGACTTCAGGTAGGCTTCGGCTTTCTGCGCGGTTCCGCGCGGGTCGCGACCATAGGCTTCACCGGTGTCGGGCTCAACGATCGAGCAGTGCAGACACAGTGTCTTCTCCGCATAGAACGGGTCGATGTAAGCCGAAGTCGTGTCGGCGATCAGTTTCATGTCCGAGTTTTCGATCGATTTCCAGCCTGCAATGGACGAGCCGTCAAACATGAAGCCTTCTTCCAGGAAGTCTTCGTCGACCAGATCGACGTCCACCGTGACGTGCTGCAGTTTGCCGCGCACGTCGGTGAAGCGGATGTCGACATATGCGACGTCTTCTTCGCGGATTGTATTGAGAACTGCCTCTGCGCTCATTCCCTTGGTCCTTCTGATAGATGTGTCAGTAATGTTGTGAGTTAGAGTGCTTCCGAGCCGGTCTCGCCGGTCCGGATGCGAATGGCTTGGTCGACAGGCGAGACGAAAATCTTGCCGTCTCCGATCTTGTCGGTTTTGGCGGCCGATACGATGGCTTCGATCGCGGCGTCGACCTGGTCGTCGTCCAATACGACCTCGACCTTAACCTTGGGCAGAAAATCGACGACATACTCGGCGCCGCGATACAGTTCGGTATGGCCTTTCTGGCGACCGAAGCCCTTGACCTCGATGACGCTGAGGCCCTGGACGCCCACATCCTGCAATGCCTCTTTCACTTCGTCCAGTTTGAACGGCTTGATGATCGCTTCGATCTTTTTCATCCCGGCTCACCTTGAATGGTTGTCTCAGGGGCAGTGATCACGTCTAAGATCGGGCGGCAATGTGATTGCGATATCGTGCGGGTCGGGGTGCTTGGAAAAACGGCTGCGTGCTATTTTTTGAGCGACTTGCACAAAAAGTAATCAAAATTGAATCGAGCAAGGGGTGAAAGGATGGAATTGCTGACAGCGGCACAGATGCGGGCCATTGAGCAGGCCGCCATCAAGTCTGGTGACGTGACCGGTCTGGAGCTGATGGAGCGGGCCGGGCGGGGTGTTGTTGACGCGATTTTCGAAGAATGGCCCGTGTTGGACAGGCGAGGGGCCAGCCCCTCGCGCTCCCCGGGATATTTAGGGCCAGATGAAGAGGATCCGCTGCGCGCAGTGGTGCTGTGCGGACCGGGCAACAATGGGGGTGACGGGTTTGTCGTGGCGCGGCTTTTGCAGAAGCAGGGGTGGGAGGTTGAGGTGTTCCTTTGTGGAGACCCGGAAAAGCTGCCTCCGGATGCGCGGGTGAATTATGAGAGATGGGGTGCAAAGAACGAGGTTCGCGTCTTCGCTGTCGACTCCGCCCCGTTGGCGGATGATGTTCTTGGGTTTCCAAAGAGCATTGATCTGGTTGTCGACGGGGTTTTTGGCACGGGTCTCACCCGGTCATTTGCAGGGGCGTTCTCCATGCTGGCCAATGCGCCGGTCAGAGCCCTGCTGCGAGAGCGAGGCGTAAAGGTCGTTTCAATTGACGCGCCAAGCGGCCTGTGCGCCGACAGCGGTCGCATTCTTGGTCAGGCGATTGTTGCGGACATGACGGTGACGTTCCACAGCAAAAAGCTTGGGCATGTTCTAGGTGATGGTCCGGTGACCTGCGGGACGGTACGAACCAAATCGATCGGGCTTGAAACACTGGAAGACGGTCAGATCGTTCACGCGACCGAGGCTGACGGGGTGAAGCTTTCGAAAGTTTCGGTTGGCCACAAATACTCACATGGTCATGCTTTGATCCTATCTGGGGGGGCGGGCAAAACAGGGGCCGCGCGTTTGGCGGCGCGGGGGGCTTTGCGGGTTGGAGCGGGGCTGGTGACGCTGGGCGTGCCGCCGTCTGCGCAGATGGAGGTGGCCAGCCAGATCACGGCTCTCATGTTGCAGCGGGTTGATGGGGCTGATGGATTGCCTGAAATGCTTGAGGATACGCGCCTGAATGCACTCTGCCTTGGGCCTGCGCTGGGATTCGAGCGGGCGCAGGCGCTGGTGCCGATTGTCCTCGCTGCACGGCGGGCGACCGTGTTGGATGCGGATGCTTTGTCAGCTTTTGCCGAGGATCCCGGCGCCCTGATCGCGCGATTGCACGACAAATGCGTACTGACACCGCATGGCGGGGAATTTGCATGGGTATTCCCGGACATCGCCGCGCAGATGAACGCGCAACCGGCCAAAGGCCCGGCGTTTTCCAAGGTAGACGCAACGCGTGCTGCCGCAAAACGGGCTGGGTGCGTGGTTCTGTTCAAGGGCCCGGACACGGTGATTGCTGCGCCGGATGGCCGGTGCGTGGTGAACTCGGCCGTTTACGAAAGAGCGGCCCCCTGGTTGGCGACGGCCGGGTCCGGCGATGTACTGGCCGGATTCATCGCAGGGTTGTTGGCGCGAGGTTTGGCACCGATGCAGGCGGCGGAAACTGCGGCGTGGCTGCATGTGGAATGTGCGCGCCAGTTCGGGCCGGGTTTGATCGCGGAAGATTTGCCGGAACAGGTGCCGGAGGTTTTCAGAAAGTTGAATATTTGAGTTCGTTGGGCGTGGAACGGCTCAATTCCCGGCGAGTCGGCGGAAATCCGCCGTCAAGCTTCACGTCAATGCAGACCGAATGTTTGCCAGATGCATAGCTGGACGTCACAATTTATTTGCACACGGTGCCGCGGATTTTCGAATGGATTCGTAACTGTATGATATAAAATGCGAAATGACCTGTTTTTTGACATGCCATGTTGCGAATTTGCAATGTTTGCGAGGGAGCGAATGCGGGCCACTGGAACGCTCGCAGTTCGTAAACAAATGGACAGTATCTGAACCCCGAACCTTTCATGGTGAGTGAAATGACCCTTAACATCAAACCGATATCAGTAGCCGCTGTTCTGACTGCGACGACCGCCATCCCGGCTGTGGCGGAAATGAAATACGAAAACAATAGTGGCGGATATGTGCTGCTGTATGGACAGTTGCACCCCGCCTTGATCTCGGTGGATGACGGACAGGACACCGAGACCCGTGTTCTCGACAACGATCTGTCGAACAGCCGTGTTGGCCTGCGACTTGTGCAGCCATATGGAAGCAACGAATTCCAGTTTTGGTTTGAAACAGGCCTTGGCCTGCCGGGTTCGGCGTCTGCCGATCAATTCGGAACCAACGCAGATGGATGGAATCGCGAAGACATTCGACATGTGGATTTCTCGCTGAAAGGTGGCTACGGCAAGTTTTCGGCAGGTCAGGGCAGCATGGTCGCCGATGGTGCCGCAGAGGTTGATCTGTCATATGTCGGAACCGCGCTGTATTCGTTTACCAACGATGAAAACGCAGGGTTCTTCTATCGCGACACGACCGGAATGCTGAGCGGTATTACGGTTGGTGACAGTTCCAGCAACTTTGATGGCGCGCGGCGTGGTCGTGTGCGGTATGATACGCCAACGTTCAATGGGTTCTCCGCCGGATTCGCTTATGGTCAGAACATTTTGTCCAGCAGCGACGACGACGACTATTATGACGTCGGTCTGTTTTACGAAAACACTTTTGCCGGTGGTGTGGAGTTCGCTGCAGCCGTTGCCTATTCGGTAAGAGACCGGGATAACAATTCGGGGGATCGCAAAGATACGATCGGTTCCGCTTCCGTCCTGCTTCCCAGCGGGTTGGGCTTTACGATTGCGGGCGGTACGCGCGACGATGATCAGGCCGGTGCCACGGATCCGAACTATTGGTACGGTAAGATCTCGTACGAAGGCAACTGGGTGTCCTGGGGCAAGACCGGTGTCGGTATCGACTATTATGATGGCTCGGATTTCCAGAGCAACGGTTCTGACACCAAAGCTTGGGGTATCGCGGTCGTGCAAAAAGTCGAGCCGATCAACACGGATGTTTATCTGAAATACCGCAACCACGATTTCGATGACGGCTCGTCATTCGACAACAACGAAGCATGGGTTCTGGGCGCACGCTGGAAGTTCTGATTGTCTGGCTGGAACAAGTGCGAGCGCCCCGGTTTCCGGGGCGTTCTTTTTTGCGGTTTAGGCGATCAAATACCACTGGATTCAGCCTTTGCCTCTTGCACGCGGGCGGCAGGGCAAATAGAAGGCTTCAAATTTGCCCGGCGCGCCCTATTTGCGCGCCCCGAATCCTATGGGGACTACCATAATGCAGGTTACCGAGACGCTGAACGAAGGTCTGAAACGTGGCTACAACATCGTTGTGTCAGCAGCCGAGCTGGACGAAAAGGTCAATGAAAAGCTGACCGAAGCGCAGCCGGAAATCGAAATGAAAGGTTTCCGTAAAGGCAAGGTGCCCATGGCGCTGCTGAAAAAGCAGTTCGGCCAGCGCCTGTTGGGCGAGGCGATGCAGGAAACCATCGACGGCGCCATGAACAAGCATTTCGAAGACAGCGGTGACCGCCCCGCGCTTCAGCCCGAGGTCAAGATGACCAATGAGGACTGGAAAGAAGGCGATGACGTAGAAGTCGCCATGTCTTACGAGGCGCTGCCAGCGATCCCAGAAGTTGATCTGAAATCGGTCGAGTTGGAAAAACTGATCGTCAAGGCTGATGAAGCAGCCGTTGAAGAAGCGCTGAACAATCTTGCGGAAACCGCTCAGGATTTCAAAGCGCGCCGCAAGGGGTCAAAAGCCAAGGACGGCGACCAGATCGTGTTCGATTTCGTCGGCAAGGTTGACGGCGAGGAATTCGAAGGTGGTTCGGCAGAGGATTACCCGCTGGTTCTGGGCTCGAACAGCTTCATCCCCGGCTTCGAAGAGCAACTGGTTGGCGTGAAAGCCGAAGAAGTAAAGGACGTCAACGTTACGTTCCCTGAAGAGTACGGCGCCGAGCATCTTGCTGGCAAAGACGCTGTTTTCACCTGCACCATCAAGGAAGTTAAAGAACCGGTTGCTGCGGAAGTGAACGACGAACTGGCTAAAAAATTTGGTGCCGAAGATCTTGAAGCCTTGAAAAGCCAGATCGCAGAGCGCCTGGAAGCTGAATATGCAGGTGCATCGCGCGCCGTGATCAAGCGCGCTTTGCTGGATGCGCTGGACGAGAAGGTGTCGTTCGATCTGCCGCCGTCGCTGGTTGAAGCCGAGGCCAAGCAGATTGCGCATCAGCTGTGGCACGAAGAAAACCCAGAAGTCGAGGGCCACGACCATGACCCGATCGAGCCCACAGACGAGCACACCAAGCTGGCCGAGCGCCGCGTGCGTCTGGGCCTGTTGCTGGCTGAACTGGGCCAGAAGGCGGAGGTTGAAGTTACCGACGCTGAGATGACACAGGCGATCATGAACCAGGCACGTCAGTACCCGGGTCAGGAACGTCAGTTCTTCGAGTTCGTTCAACAGAACGCACAGATGCAACAGCAGCTGCGTGCGCCGATCTTTGAAGACAAGGTTGTGGATTACGTTTTGGAGCTGGCTCAGGTCACTGACAAGGAAGTCAGCAAGGACGACCTGCAGAAAGCCGTTGAGGCACTGGAAGAGGAGTAATCCTCTTCCTTCCCTTCGTCAGAAGAAGAGGCAAAAAACGGAGCCGCCTGCAATCAGACGGCTCCGCATGGGTGGCTTTTGTATCTATGAGGTGAGGGGGTCAGGCCTCATGAGCAAAAGCACGGGGGGTTTCCAAAAGAGCGGTTCTTTGCTCTGGCGTGAACGTATCCGTGAGCGCTTCGATCAGCTTGAGAACATCCTGCCGTTCAGCTTCTGTTTTTGCGGCGCTCATCTGTTCCACAAAATATTTCTCGAGATCGGTGAGTGGTTTGTGATCCTGGTTCGCGGGGTTCTGTGCTGCGGCTTTCTTAGCGGCGAACAGAGCCAACGCTTCTTCTTCGTCCATAAATACGTCGTTGTGAATGCCCGCAAATTCACGCAGGCCGGCGATACGTTCTTCGGTGCAGTCCAGCAGAGCGGCCAATGCGTGAACCTTGCCCATTGGAACTGTCTTACCGACATAGTCGTAAGGCGCGCAATTCGAACGCTTCAACACCCGATCCATGACCGGATCAATCACGGTGATGATGTCCTGAATACCTGCATTTTTCGCATATTCCAAAGATCCGATCATCAACTCGCAAGTCGCGTAGGAGACCGAGTTCTTTTCTTTGCCACGCGTGAGCCGTTGCGTGTCGACGCAGAACCGGGTCGATTCCCACATGGTCGCACTGCGAAGTGGTGCTTCGCCGCAAAGGATCGCCGAGAAGACATCCGACAACATGTGTGGTCCGGTGGTCTGGAGGGCACGCACGGCTGCGACGACATTCCCCTCATCGTCGAGTCCGATTACATATGCCGGGTCCAGGTGATCGAACTCGTCGATCTCTTTGCCATCTTCAATGTTGACGTCCCATCCCAGGCGTTCGCCAAAAACTCGTGCTCTCAACTCGAACATTTCATCAAGAACTTCGCTGAACATATGTCTGTTCAGGCCATCTACCACGATGATCATTTCTTCCCCCTTCGAGTGGTTATTCGGTAACTTAGACGTTACCGGACACAGGGGATTTTTCTATTGGGGGTTTCCCGTATTTTGGCGAAATTTTGCGTTTTTTTTGTTTAACTTGGGGTAATAAGCCCAATTGCAATCGCCCGGCCAACGGCCTGAGGAGTGGTCAGCGCACTAAGCTTTTCTCGACTGGAACGCAAGTGCACTTCTACGGTTCGGTGTGAAATGGACAAAATATCGCCGATGTCCTGTTGCGATTTCCCTGCCGCAACCCACTGCAAGATCTCTGTCTCACGTCTGGAAAGTGTTGGATGATACAGCGCGCTGGTCAATTCGTCTGAGGAAACCACGTTGTCATGGATGTGCACTGCCATCGATTGCAAGTCACTAATGACATGCGTGTATAGCTTGCGCCATTCCTCTTTGCTGCAATTGCGCGTTGCGCTCAGCAGGCCGATATCTCCGTAGGGACCGCGCACGGGAATTGTAACGCCTTGGTTTGGCAATCCAAAATCATGGGCATCCCGGAATACACGTTGGAAGTCGGGGCTGCGCTCAAGTCGGCTCCAATCCACTGGCGCGATGCTGCGGCGGGCCATATGGATGGTCGGATCAATCATGATCAGACCCTGGTTTTGGTAGTGCTCATTCCAGGCGTCGTCGTAGGTAACAAAGCCGGCAACCGTGCCGGCAGCAGGGTTCATGCCAGCATAAGCAGCATGATCCATATCATGCTTCTCACAGATTTGCCTTAGAAATTCGGTGTATCGAACTTCTGAATCCGGCAGAGTGCTCAGATCGACAATTTCCATGTGGTGCCTACCAGCTGCGGCCCATCTTACAGCCCGATGGTGTCGTCGAGCATGCATATAACACAGAGTGGAACCCGTTTACCTCACCGAGCCAGAACACCATACTTTCCTAAACATGACAAGGCGAGGTACTAATTGTCTGCGCAATTCCAAATAATGAGACATTCAATAGAACATTTTTGTCACTATTCGGCAAAAAGTGCTAATTTCACGCGGCTTTCTGACGCTAATCACCGTCAGTTGGCGGGTTTCAGCCCAGTTTCCACCAACAATCCGCGCGCTTTGGCCTCGGGGTAAAAGCCCTTGGCATAAAGAAATATGGCCCGATCCTGGTTGCCGTCAGCCAGAAGCCAGGCGCCACGAAGGTATTTCCCGGCGAACTCAAGGTTGGTGTCCGCGTCCAATAGACCTTTGGCGTTTCCGGTGTATCCCATGGATCGTGCGGTGGCCGGAAGGATTTGCAACAACCCATAATAGGGCCGGTTGACCGCCCAGGGGCGATGCGTGCTTTCACGAATAGCAAGCTTGTGAACAAGCTCTCGCGGAAGCTCGTAGTGGTCCGCCCATTTGTTGATCGACGCGCGAAGTTCTGGCGTTTCGTTTGGATAGAGCGGAGGATTGAATTGTTGTGTCTCTGCCTTGGAGACTTCTCCTGCACCGCAGGCAACCAACGGGGCTGTCAGCAAGAGTGCCATGAGATTGCGACGGGTGAACAGGGGCATAAGTTTCTCCGGGGTTTCGAGTTGCAATGATATGGCCTGAGTATTTGGCTGCAAGATTATGGATGGAGTTGGGCTAAAATTTGCTGGTTTGGCTCGGAGACAAGAAAAAAGGCCGCGCTTGAAGCACGGCCTTTGTTGTGTTCGAAACCTTGCCGGATCAGGCTTTGGCTTCGTCTTCCTCGGCAGGAGCGGCTTCCGGAGCCAGCTCTTCGTCCTCGGACGCGGCCGAGCCGATGTCGTCGAACAGTTCGGCGATCTCGAATTCAGCGGCTGCTTCTTCTTCGGCGGCCAGTTCCTGGATCGATTTGCCCGAGGCCTGAAGTTCAGCTTCTTCTTCCGAACGCGCCACGTTCATCTTGATTTCAACTTCGACTTCGGGGTGCAGCTTGACTGCAACCGAGTGCAGGCCCAGTTCCTTGATCGGATTGACCAGAACAACCTGCTTTTTGTCGACGGTGAAACCAGCTTCGGTTGCAGCCTCTGCGGCGTCACGCGGGGTGACCGAGCCGTACAGAGCGCCAGCATCCGATGCCGAGCGAATCACGATGAACTGCTGTCCGTCCAGCTTTTCAGCCAGTGCTTCAGCTTCTTTCTTGGTTTCCAGGTTGCGTGCCTCAAGCTGCGCTTTCTGGGCTTCGAACGACGCGATGTTGGCGTCCGAGGCGCTCAGAGCTTTGCCCTGAGGCAGCAGGAAGTTGCGGGCGTAGCCGGGCTTGACGTCAACGACGTCGCCCATCTGACCCAGTTTCGCAACGCGTTCCAGCAGGATAACTTGCATGTCAGTCTCTCCTTACTTCACAGCGTAGGGCAGCAGGGCGAGGAAGCGGGCGCGCTTGATAGCACGGGCCAGTTCACGCTGCTTTTTCGCCGAAACGGCGGTAATGCGCGAAGGAACGATCTTGCCGCGCTCAGAGATGTAGCGTTGTAGCAGACGGGTGTCCTTGTAGTCGATTTTTGGCGCGTTCTCACCCGAGAACGGGCAGACCTTGCGGCGGCGGAAAAATGGTTTTGCGGCCATGGTTTAGTGTCCTTTCCTCAGGCGGTGATCAACGACGCTCGCGGCGGTCGCCACGTTCGTCACGCTTCTGCATCTGAACCGACGGGCCGTCTTCGTGACCGTCAACCTTGATGGTCAGAACGCGCATGACGTCATCATGCAGGCGCATCAGGCGTTCCATTTCCTGAACCGCACCCGAGGGCGCATCGGTTTTCAGGAAGGCGTAGTGGCCCTTGCGGTTCTTGTTGATCTTGTAGGCCATCGTCTTGACGCCCCAGTACTCGCTATCAACCAGCTTGCCGCCGTTGTCAGCCAGAACGGTGCCGAAATGTTCGACGAGGCTTTCCGCCTGCGCGTTGGACAGATCCTGACGCGCGATCATTACATGCTCATACAGTGGCATGTGCACTCCTGTTTATGTCAAGGCGCATTTCATAGGCGGGGCCATCCGGTCCTTCGCGACCCTGCCACGAGAGGCTGCGCGATTCATCTGATTGCGAAGGATGGCCCCGTATACACGTTTGAACCGCAGGAGCAAGCCCCGCCACATATGCCTTTGAGACGCCGCCCAATTTCCTTTGGGCCGCCCAAATGCTGACGCTTTTCGGCTCAAAGTTGTTTTGCATACCGGACGTTACCCGGACCAAACAGAAATTCGACAGTAACCTGATAAAAGGTGAAGTGTTATGACCGCGACCAATACAAACACATACCGGGAAGAGGCGGCGGGCTCGCGCTTTGAGCATTCGGTGCCGGTAATGATTGCCTTCGCGCCAAACTGGAAGGCCCGTTTGATCCTGGCGCGGTTGGTAGGAGCGTTCTTGATCTTTTCGGCGTTTTCGATGTGGCTGATGCCAGGTTCGATCGTGGGTGCAGATGTCTGGCCGATCAAGATGGTGGCATCCATGCTGTTTCTGATCGTCGGTGTCAGTTTGCTGACGATCGAAGTTCTTGATCAGCGCCCGGATGCCTATTTCGATCCGATCCGCCGCGAAGTCCGTGTTCTGCAAAAGAACGAAGACGGGCGCCCTCAGACGGTGCTGCGCCGCAGCTATGAATCGCTGGGTGGTGCGCGTTTTGAAGAAAACGAAGTCCACTTGTTTGATGTGGACGGGAGCCTTTTGATGAAGCTGCCCCTTGAATCGGCGGATGTCAGCCGAGCGCTGAAAGGGCAACTGAGCAAGAGCGTAACAATTTTCGGCTGAACTTTATTCTGTTCAAAAAGGAACAGATGTTGTGACTCGAAAAAGGTTGTGTGCCGCCGACAGGCGGCACATTTTGTTTGTGAGCAACCCTGCCGGGTTGCGTTCACAAAAACGCGGAGATTGTTATGAAATCCACCCTTCTTGCTGCTGCACTGGCCGTATCGGCGACCACGGCATTCGCCAGCGCCGAGAAATACGTGCTGGACCCGAGCCACAGCCAGGTTGTCTTCAGCTATGACCACCTGGGCTTTTCAACCACAACCGGCATGTTCTCGGGCTTTGAGGGCGAGATCATGTTTGATCAGGAAAATCCCGCCGCCTCCAGCGTGAGCGTGTCGATGCCGGTATTGGAGATGTTCACCGGCTGGAAGCCGCGCGAAGATCACTTCATGACCGAAGATTTCTTTGGTGCGACCGAGGGCGATCTGATCACCTTTACCTCGACGGGTATCGAAGTTACGGGTGAAAACACTGCCAAGATCACCGGCGACCTCACCATGAACGGCGTGACCAAATCCGTTGTTCTGGATGCCAAACTGAACAAGGTTGATACCCATCCAATGGCGAACAAGCCATGGGCCGGTTTCGACGCCACCACGACCCTTGTCCGCAGTGAATTTGATCTGGGCCAGTTCGCACCGTTTGTCAGTGACGAAGTGCAGGTGCAGATCTCGGTCGAAGCGCAAAAAGCCGAATAAGCGCAAGACGGCGAACACGAAAACCGCCGGTGATCCTGTCACCGGCGGTATGTATTTGGCATCACTGACTGCGGGACGCGGCGAGTTCCACAGCGACTGTGACGGTGAAGCCGAGCGAATCTTCGGTGGGCTGCGATGCGCCGATGCCGAAATCCAACCTGTTCAGATCAACCGAGCCTGTCATGGTCGCGGTGTCGTCCTGAAGGTCCAGTGAAAACGGGAGTATAATATCGATCGTCTTGTCGCGGATTGTCAGTGGTCCGCGTGCCTCATATCCGCTTTCGGTTTTGAAAAGGTCAGCCGCGAACTGGGCCGTCGGAAACTGGGCGTTGTTGAAGAAATCCGCACCCATGGCCTGTTCGGTTACGGTTCCGAGGCTGAGAGAACCTATTGCGATCGTGACCTCGACGGACCCGGCCGGACCAGGCTCGGCCGGGTCGTCAAAAGCAATTGCGGCTGTCCAGTCAGAAAACGAGCCGGTGACCGGGCTGCCCAATTGGGAAATCGTGATGGAAAGGGTGCCGTTCTGAACCTGCCAGTCTGATTGCACTTCGGCCAGTTGGACGTCGGCGTCATCATCGTCGGCCTCACGCGCAAATTCGCCAGAGACCCAGCCGCCGGTGAGGACAAGCGCCCAAACGGCCACCGCGGCGACGGCGGGCACAAGGGAATGATGCTGGTGTGGAGGCTCCGGTGCATCTGACCCACCCGGCAACATCCTGCGCAACGTGCTGTCTTTGTCTATGACGTGATGCTTCAACGCTCCGGCAACATGCAGGACCAGCGCGCCGACGAGCGTCCACATGAACAGCCAATGCAGAACGCCTGTCACCTCGGCCACAATGGTTGATTTCGGTACAAAAGGCAGGTTTTGGCCGAAGGGCCAGAGGATTGGAGCAAACCCTTCGGTTGCGGCGTGGTGCACCCAACCGGTCAGTGGCACAAGCACCAATGACCCATAAAGAAGCCAGTGGACAGTTTCGGCGGCAAAAGCCTCGGGCTTGTTGTCGGCATTCAGCAGGCCGGGCTTGGTTTGCGTGAAGGCCCACATTATCCGAGCCAAAGCAACGAAGAACACGGTGACGCCTACGGTTTTGTGCAATGAGAACATGCGCGCCGCGCGTGCGATTTCGGCCTCGCTTGGGGCTGTGGAGGCATGCAATACGGCATGGGCCAGGTTGTCCGCGATCCAGCCGAGCGGCAGGGCCGTGAAGATCAGCAACGCGGTGAGCCAGTGAAACGTCTTTGCGACACTTCCGTAGCTTGAGAAGGAATTGGTCGAGGCCATGGGTGCAACGCTCCGAGATTCTGTGCTGCGCCCAAGTTAAGGTTATCGGAAGTCGGCACAAGTAAGCGCTTGTGCACAGCCAAGGTGCCAGAATGCAGAACACAGGCAGTGCTTGTGCCAGACGATCAGTCAGTTTACACCCCGCCGCAACCTGACATCATCCATGAGGTTGCAATGACACTCGCGTTCGTTTTTCCGGGGCAGGGCGCCCAGACCATCGGTATGGGCAAAGCACTGGCCGATGCCTATCCGGCGGCGCAGGCCGTCTTCGATGAGGTGGACGAGGCACTGGGAGAGAAGCTGAGCAGCGTGATCTGGGAAGGCGATATCGCCGACTTGACGCTGACTCAGAATGCCCAGCCGGCTCTTATGGCGACATCCATGGCGGCAATGCGTGCGCTGGAAGCCGAAGGCGTTTCGGTTGGTCAGGCGGCTTTTGTGGCGGGTCATTCCTTGGGTGAATACTCGGCCCTTGCGGCTGCGGGGGCTTTGTCGGTCGCGGACACCGCGCGCTTGCTGCGCACCCGCGGTCTGGCGATGCAAAGTGCCGTACCGGTGGGCGAGGGCGCAATGGCGGCCATTCTTGGATTGGATCTGGAGGCGGTGCGCGCCGTTGCAGAAGAAGCCGCGCAGGGGCAGGTCTGTCAGGCTGCCAATGACAATGATCCAACCCAGGTCGTTGTGTCCGGTTCCAAGGCTGCCGTGGAGCGTGCCGCCGAGATTGCCAAGGAAAAAGGCGCAAAACGTGCTGTTATGTTGCCTGTAAGTGCTCCATTTCACTGTGCGCTGATGCAGCCTGCGGCAGATGTCATGGCGGAAGCGCTTGCTGCCGTCGAGATTAAGGCGCCTTCCGTGCCTTTGGTGGCCAATGTGCGCGCCGAAGCCGTCAGTGATCCGGATCTGATACGTCAGTTACTGGTGGAACAGGTGACGGGGTCGGTTCGCTGGCGCGAAAGCGTTCAGTTCATGGCCGCGCAGGGCGTGACTGAAACGTGGGAAATCGGTGCCGGCAAAGCGTTGTCCGGCATGATCCGCAAGATCGATCGTGCCATTGCAGGCAAGGCAGTGGGCACACCGGAAGATGTTCAAAAGGCCATTCAGGCCGAATCGTAAGCTCAAAAAGCGTCGTGGCCGACGCACCAAGAGGAAAACCGAATGTTTGATTTGACAGGTAAAAATGCGCTGATCACCGGTGCTTCGGGCGGTATCGGAGGCGACATTGCACGTGCGTTGCACGGTGCTGGCGCAGCGGTCGGATTGTCCGGTACACGAGTCGAGCCATTGCAGGCTCTGGCAGACGAACTGGGCGAACGCGCGCATGTGTTGCCTTGCAATCTGAGCGATCCGGAAGCCGTAGAAGCGTTGCCAAAGCAAGCGGCCGAGGCGATGGGATCGGTGGATATCCTGGTGAACAATGCGGGTATCACGCGCGACAACCTGTTCATGCGCATGTCCGATGAGGAATGGCAGAGCGTGATTGACGTGAACATGACCTCGACGATGAAACTGTGCAAAGGTGTGATCCGCGGCATGATGAAGTCACGCTGGGGCCGGATCGTGAATGTCTCGTCCGTGGTGGCCGCAATTGGCAACCCGGGGCAGGCCAACTATGCTGCGTCAAAAGCCGGGATGATAGGGTTTTCCAAGGCTTTGGCTCACGAAGTGGCAACGCGCGGAATTACCGTGAATGCCGTGGCACCAGGTTTTATCACGACTGCAATGACCGAGAAGCTGACCGAGGAGCAGAAAAAGGGTCTGTTGCTCAAGGTTCCGGCGGGCCGCATGGGTGAACCCGAAGAAATTGCAGCGGCTGTTCTGTATCTTGCCAGCGCCGAAGCGGGTTATGTTACCGGAAGCACCTTGCATGTGAACGGTGGTATGGCCATGTTGTGATCGCCACAGGGGCAGCGCGAAAGCGTTTGCCTCTTGCGTCGACTATGCTATAGGCGGCGCATCTATGCGGGGCCGGTTGTTCAGGTCGGCCTTCGACTTCCCGGTTCGCCGGGACCCAAACCGCCCGAAACGGGCAAATCAAAGCCAACCCGTGCGGGCAAGGGCAGAATCGGGCAGACCGCCCTGTAAAGGAATGAGGAATAGACATGAGCGACGTCGCAGATCGCGTTAAGAAGATCGTTGTTGAGCACCTGGGTGTTGAAGAAGACAAAGTCGCGGAAAACGCGTCCTTCATCGATGATCTGGGCGCAGACAGCCTGGACACCGTTGAACTGGTCATGGCCTTCGAAGAAGAGTTCGGCATCGAAATCCCCGATGACGCAGCCGAGACCATCCAGACCTTCGGCGACGCGGTCAAATTCATCAGTGAAGCGTCCTAAGCGTTTCCTTCTGATCAAAAGCGGCGCTTCCGAGCAACGGAGGCGCCGTTTTTTTATGCCCGCTCAAAATTCATGCTTGCGCGTGCATTTTCGGATGCGCACTGTTTCCATTGAGGCAAAATTCAAAGTGGACAGGGCATGATAAGATCCACTCCCATGATAAATACCGCGCGTTTGACGCTGTGTGCCATGCGCCCGGAGGACTTTGACCGGTTCGCCGAGATCTGGAGAGATCCGTGCGTCGTTCAGCATGTTGGCGGCTCACCCCGATCGCGCGGAGAGGCATGGGATTCCTTTTTGCGCAATGCCGGGCATTGGCACATGGCCGGGTTTGGACAATGGGGTGTGCTGCAACAATCGAATCGAAAGCTGATCGGACAGGCCGGTTTCTTTTACGGAAACCGTCAGATGGGCGATGATTTCGACGGCTTTCCCGAGGCGGGCTGGGTTCTGGCGCCCGAGGCGCAGGGGCAGGGCCTGGGGTATGAGGCGGCCAAGGCAGCGCATGACTGGTTTGACCGGGTGATTCCCGGGCCTTTGGTTGCGATGGTGAATGCGTCCAACGCCTCGTCGCAGAAACTTGCCAAAAAGCTGGGCTATGTATTGATGCGGGAAGGGGTGTATAATGAAACCCCGGTGCATTTGCTTCGGCGCAACGGGCCACCGGCGCTCGCGTAAATCCGCCACTTCGACACTATGCCGCAAAATGGCCAAACTGTGCCGATCCCGGTGATATTGGGAGGGCGTTCAAGGTGTATGCTTCCGGGGATTTTCAGAGCGATTGAGCGGAGGACCAAGCTCATGAGGATATACCCCACTATGGAATTGCAGAACGGCCGGTGTGTCACGTTGGACAAAGGTCGTTTGGACAACGCTATGATTTGGCATGTAAACCCAGTCGAAACAGCGCGAAGCTGGGCGGAAGCGGGTGCCGAATGGATGCATCTGACCGATTTCGACGCGATCGAAGGCAAGGATACCAACGTCGAATTGATTGAAGAGATTATCCGCGCTGCCGAAATCCCGGTTCAGTTGGCGGGGGGTATGCGGACCCGCGAACAGGTCGAACGCTGGATCGACAAGGGCGTCGGTCGCGTCGTGATCGGGACGCTGGCAGCGCGCGAGCCGAAACTGGTCAAGGAATTGGCCACGCTCTACCCGGATCAAATCGTGCTGTCGGTCGATGTCTGGCAAGGTTATGTAATGACGGATGGCTGGCGCAGCCAAAGCGTATTCACGCCCGAAGCGTTTATCGATGCATTCGAAGGAGCGCCATTTGCTGCTATCGTGGTGACGGATATCGACAGCGATATGGAGGACGTCGAGGCTCAGCTTGGCCTGATCTCGGGACTTGCCAGCCATTCGCGCACCCCGGTGATAGCAAGCGGGGTTGTACGTACCGCGGATGACATCTCGCGGCTGGCCTATATTCCCAATATCTCGGGTGCAATCGTGGGGCGTGCACTGTTTCGCAAGACACTTGATCTGACGGATGCACTGGAAATGGCAAAATCGGCGCATGAGCCGGTGGCACAGTTCCAATAAATACGCTTCGCCCTTTCAACCGGATCCGTGAAAGGGCGGGCACCGATTTCCGTAACCCACAGCGGTACTGCTTCGGTTGCCCGGCGGCGGGAAGCCCGCCTGAAATCGCCGTTGCTCTTGCCCCCGCACCCCGGGCCGGGGTAAGAGCGGTTCTCATAACAGGAAGCAGGCAAGAGGCACTTCATGCGCAGAGTCGTTGTAACCGGTCTTGGATTGGTCACTCCTTTGGCCAGCGGGGTCGAGGAAACCTGGTCGCGGCTGCTGGACGGAGAGTCCGGCGCTGGTCCCATCACGCATTTTGATGCGGAAGGCAGTGGTGTCGCCACGACCTACGCCTGTGAAGTGCCCCGCGGGGACGGAACCAACGGGACCTTCAATCCCGATGACTGGATGCCGCCGAAAGAGCAGCGCAAGATCGAGGACTTTATCCTGTATTCCATCGCAGCCGCGGAAATGGCCTGCAAGGATGCGAACTGGTTGCCGGAAGATGAAGAGGACCGCCTGCGAACGGGTGTTCTGATCGGTTCTGGCATCGGGGGGTTGGGTTCGATCGCGAATACCGCCAATCTGATCCGCGACAAGGGCCCGCGCCGGGTTTCACCGTTCTTTATTCCGGGTGCTCTGATCAACCTGGCATCAGGTCAGGTGTCGATCCGGCACGGCTTCAAAGGGCCGAACCATTCGGTCGTGACGGCGTGTTCCACCGGTGCCCATGCAATCGGTGACGCCAGCCGTATCATTCGGGCAGGTGACGCAGACGTCATGGTTGCAGGTGGCGGCGAAGGCTGCATCTGCGAAATCGGCATCGCCGGGTTCAACGCATGCAAGGCGTTGTCGACCAAATATGCAGACAACCCGAAGGCGGCCAGCCGACCCTATGACGTTGACCGCGACGGATTCGTCATGGGCGAAGGTGCGGGCATCGTCATCCTGGAAGAGTATGAACACGCAAAGGCCCGCGGTGCAAAGATCTACGCCGAGGTGCTGGGCTATGGCATGTCGGGCGACGCATATCACATCACGGCACCGTCCGAGGATGGTGACGGGGCAGAACGTTCGATGAAAGCCGCGTTGCGCAGCGCCGGGCTGGAGCCGAAGGACTTGGACTACATCAACGCCCATGGCACTTCGACCATGGCGGATACGATCGAACTGGGTGCGGTCGAACGTCTGCTGGGAGACCACGCCGCGAACGCCACCATGACGTCGACCAAATCGGCAACCGGGCACCTTTTGGGTGCAGCGGGGGCGATCGAGGCAATCTTCTCGATTCTGGCGATCCGCGATCAGGTCGCACCTCCGACGATCAACCTGGACAACCCCGCGGTGGAGACACCAATTGATCTGGCCCCGAACACCAAGCGTGAGCGTGAGATCAACGTGGCCCTGTCGAACTCGTTCGGGTTTGGCGGCACCAATGCCAGCGTGATCTTCGGAAAGGCCAACTAAATGTGGCGGGCCATTGCTTCGAACGCGCTGACCATTCTGGTGGTCGGTCTGTTCCTGATGGGTGGACTGATCCTTTGGGGGCAGACCCAGTACAAGGCCGAAGGCCCGCTTGAAACCGCGATCTGCCTTCAGGTCAGAAGCGGATCGAACATGACACGTGTCAGTCAGGAACTGGAAGAGCAGGGCGCGATCCGCAGTGCCACGATCTTTCGGATGGCCGCCGATTACACGGATCGGGCGCAGCAGTTGAAAGCCGGCAGCTTTTTGGTGCGGGAAGGCGCGTCGATGGAGCAGATCATCGACGAAATTACCAGCAGCGGT
Source organism: Ruegeria sp. AL12 (assembly GCF_056540885.1). Lineage (NCBI taxonomy): Bacteria > Pseudomonadati > Pseudomonadota > Alphaproteobacteria > Rhodobacterales > Roseobacteraceae > Ruegeria > Ruegeria sp. AL12. The sequence continues at coordinate 560,418 of NZ_JBQFXN010000001.1, forward strand.
GCCAGCACCTGTGGATCCGAGATTGAGTATCGTATCGGTGTGACGCGTGCTCAGACCCGTGTGCGCGAGTTGAACCCGGCGACCCTGGATTTCGTCGAAATCGCGTCGTTTGATCCCTTGGAAGACGAGGTGCCCGAGGCCTATGACGAGAAACGCAACGAGGCGGACACCCGTTACCGCGTGTCGCTGGCCGAAGGTGTGACCTCGTGGCAGGTGGTACAGGCGTTGAAGGCGTTCGACGCTTTGACAGGTGAGGTGACCGAGATCCCGGCCGAAGGGATGCTGGCGCCTGACAGTTACGATGTTGTGGCGGGCCAGGACCGTAACGACATTTTGCAGGCGATGCAGGACAAGCAACAATTGCGGATCAATGCCGTTTGGGAAAGCCGTCAGGACGGGTTGCCGCTGCAAAATCCCGAAGAAATGCTGATCCTTGCGTCGATCATCGAAAAGGAAACCGGAGTTCCGGAAGAGCGCGGGCAAGTGGCCAGTGTTTTTGTGAACCGGCTGAAACAGGGGATGCGGTTGCAGACGGACCCGACCGTCATCTATGGCGTCACCAAAGGGCAAGGCACGTTGGGACGCGGGCTGCGCCGCAGCGAGCTGAACCGACCAACCCCGTGGAACACCTATCAGATAGACGGTTTGCCGCCGACGCCGATTGCCAATCCGGGCTTGGCCAGCCTTGAAGCTGCTGTTGCGCCGGATGACACGGATTTCGTGTTCTTCGTTGCCGATGGCACGGGCGGCCATGCATTTGCCGAAACCTTGCAGGAGCATAATCGCAATGTCGCCAAATGGCGCGAGATTGAGGCAGAGCAGAATTCGGGGAATTGATCTGAACGAAAAATGGTTTCGTTCATCGTGTTGCGCCAACGCCGGTCATTGAACCGGCGTTGGCTTTTTTGTGTTCCGATCTTAGGCCGCCGGACGTTTGCCGCGTGGGCGACGCCGTTTGTTTGCTGCGGGTTTTGACCCCGCGTCGGCGGATTTGGGTTTGAACCCCCGGCGACGGTTGTTCGGGCGGCGCGCCGGTTTTTCAGGTTGCACAGCTTCGGGCATCGCGCCACTGGCAACTGGAATCTCGATCTTCATCAGCTTTTGAATCTGGCGCAGCAGATCAACTTCTTCCGCGGAACAGAAGGCGATGGCTTCGCCCTCGCGCCCTGCGCGGGCGGTGCGCCCGATACGGTGGACGTAGTTGTCAGGCACCTCGGGCAGGTCGAAGTTGATCACATAGGCGACGCCCGGGATGTCGATGCCTCGGGCGGCAACGTCGGTGGCCACCAGAATGTTGATGTCACCCGCGCGGAACGCCTTGATCGCGCGATCACGCTGACCCTGGCTTTTGTTGCCGTGGATGGATGCGGCGTTGTAGCCATCGGCCACAAGCCCTTTCATCAGCCGTTCCGCACCATGTTTGGTGCGGGTAAAGACCAGTGTCAGGGCGTCCATGTCCTTCGACAGGATTTCACGCAGCTTGGCTGGTTTCCCGGGTTTGGAGACGAAGTGCAGAGATTGTGTAATCTTGTCTGCGGCTTTGCCCGGAGGCGAGACCTGCACCCGCTGCGGGTTGGTCAGGTAAGCGCGGCTGAGCTCTTCCATCTGCTTCGGCATGGTGGCCGAAAACAACATGGTTTGGCGTGGGGTGCCCAGCGCCGGAGCGATTTTTCGCAGTGCATGGATAAAGCCCAGGTCAAGCATCTGGTCTGCTTCGTCCAGCACCAGATGGCGCACCGCTCCGAGGTTTACCGCGCCCCGCTCCATCAGATCTATCAGGCGGCCCGGTGTGGCGACCAGAATATCGGTGCCACGGGAAAGGAGCATTATCTGCTTGTTGATCGATTGGCCACCGACAACGGTGGCCACACGCAGCTTGGTGCCTTTCGTCAAGGTGCGGAGGCTGTCGGCGATTTGATTCACAAGTTCGCGGGTGGGCGCCAGGATCAGTGCTTTGGCGGTTTTCGGGTCGGGCTTGCCGGGTTGGGCCAGAAGGTGATCGATCAGAGGCAGGCCAAAAGCCAAGGTCTTTCCTGTGCCGGTTTGCGCCAGTCCCAGAATGTCGTGACCATTCAGAGCAAGTGGAATCGCCTGGTTCTGGATTGGGGTGGGTCGAGTGAAATTGGCGCGTTTGAGTGCCTCGTTCAGTGCCGGGGCAAGGCCCAGCATATCAAAGTCGAACAAATAACTATCCTTTGCAGCCCGGAGCGTTGGCCCACGGACAGGTCATGAAGGGTCGCGCGTTGGCGACCGACAGGGGTTGTGCGAGACCTCGGGACGAGCAGGCGTATCCTGCGCCATCCGGCCGCCGCGTCAAGAACCCTGCGTGATGGGGAACTGGAATGATGAGTTGGCGCTGTGGGGCGGACGAGGTCCGCTTGAACTCACGCATCAGCGCTGTGATGTGGGGCACATGAGGGTTCCGCCATGAAATGTCAAGCGCTGGCAAGCCTTCTGGTGGTCTACTGAGTCGAATAAGGCACTGTTCGCGGCACCAGACTGCCATTGAATTACAGCGTAAAACCAACGGCCCTGTTGATCGCCATTCCAGTATTCACGGCCTGATAGGTTGGAAATGGCATCCTCTCGGCAGTGTGAATGTCGCGTCGGATCCAGTTTTGTGCTTCCAATTGGTGAAGGGATGAGGACAGCGCCCGATCTGTAATGATCGTAAGACCAGATTTGATGGCCGAGAAACGATGAGGGGTACCTGTCAACGCCAGAACTGGCACAGTCCAGGATTTTCTTAGCAGTCTGATTTCATCCTCAGAGCGGGCGGTAGTAATTATCTTGCTGGCGATCGTGGCAGCCTCGGTTCCGAATGGCGTAAGTCGAAATTCTGGACGCAGAGGGTGCCCATGTCCGGGGTTTCTTTCGATCATTCCAAGTTCAATAAGATGAGAAAGGCTGGCTGCAAAGGCCGTTCGGCTTGCGTCGGTCGCTGCCAAAAGCGGGGCTTGCCGGCCCGGAACTTTGGCGTGCAGCAGGGCAAGAATTTTCAGGGACCAAGCCCGCGATGTCAGCTTGACAAGTGTATTTATGTCCATAAAGTATAGTAAATATATTTTTCAAAAAGGGAAAGCCTTATGTCGCTCGTTTCATTGAAAAACACCATCACACTTGCGATGTCCGTTCGGGATCGACACGCCAGTGCGGAATGGTATGCCGCCAAGCTGGGATTTGAGCTTATCCACCACATTGATGAAGCGGGATGGAGCGAATTGCGAACCAATGTCGACCGAGTCACTTTGGGGCTGGGCGAACAGGCCGAAGCCTCTCCGGGGAATTGCGTGCCTGTTTTCGAAGTCGCGGATATCGCGGAGGCGCGCGGAAAGTTGGAACTTGCAGGAGTGGAATTTGACGGTGAAACGGACACGATTGAGGGGATGGTCAGCACGGCAACGTTTTACGATCCGGATAGGAATGCGCTGATGCTGGCGCAGGATTTGACAGGCCAGAGCTGAGAGTAAGAGGTAAAGGAAAACTCAACACAGCGACCGCTGCGCGTTGCGCTGGCGTTGCGCAACTCATTGACTTTGCGCACTTAATACCGTATAGCTTGTGACATGCTAGAGGAAGTGGGCAACGGCCCCGGGGCGACCCGGTGGCCGTTTTTTGCTTCCCTCGTGCGGAGAAAACTCACGCATGAGGTCACAGGCAAACATGACTTTGATTACCCCGGAAGAGCGGATTTCCCAGACGGCTGAATTGTTGCAGTCGCTTGAGAGGTCCATTCGCGATCTGCGGCAAGCGGCGGAAGACCTGCGCAAACAGATCGGAGCCGGGGAGGATGTAGATCTTGCTGGTTCAGCCAAGCAACTCGGGCAGTTAGAGGGGCTGATCCGAAGTTGTCAGAAAGTGGAGACAAGCTTTGTCGAACAACATCACAGACAAGCCGGAATTGCCCAAGGAGGGTACGCGCTCGATCTTGACCGAGCTCGGTTTGAAGTCGGGTGCAGGCTGGCTCGCCTCCGCGCCTGTTGCGGCGCAGAACAGATTTCTGAGTGAGATCGGGGAGGGAGGGCTGTGTGCCCTCCCTTTCCTGTTCGAATTCTGGGCGCTGCCGCATCAGCTGCCACCCGAGGGCGACTGGCGGTCCTGGGTGATCATGGGCGGGCGCGGTGCGGGCAAGACGCGCGCCGGGGCCGAGTGGGTACGGTCGATGGTCGAGGGGTCTTTGCCATTGGATAAGGGCCAGGCCCGTCGGGTGGCCTTGGTCGGCGAGACCTTTGATCAGGTGCGCGATGTGATGATTTTTGGCGACAGCGGGATATTGCAATGCTCGCCTCCGGATCGTCGGCCGCAGTGGAAGGCATCAGAGCGCAAGCTGATCTGGCCCAACGGGGCCGAGGCGCAGGCGTTTTCGGCGCATGATCCCGAGGGGCTGCGCGGCCCGCAATTCGATGCGGCATGGGTGGATGAACTGGCCAAGTGGAAGAAGGCGGGCGAGACCTGGGACATGCTTCAATTTGCGCTGCGGCTGGGGGATCAACCTCGGGTCTGTGTGACCACGACGCCGCGCAACGTGAAGGTGCTGAAGGATCTGTTGGCCTCGCCGTCCACGGTGCAGACCCATGCTCCGACCGAGGCGAACCGGGCCAATCTGGCGGACTCGTTCCTGCAAGAGGTGCGTGCGCGTTATGCGGGCACGCGTCTGGGGAGGCAGGAGCTGGACGGGGTGTTGCTGGCCGATGCCGAAGGGGCGTTGTGGACCGGATCCACGCTGGATGACGCACGCTGTTCGCAGGTGCCGGACCTGGACCGCGTCGTTGTGGCGCTGGACCCGGCGGTGACGGCGGGGTCAAGCGCCGATGCCTGCGGGATCGTGGTGGTGGGCGCGCAATTGCAAGGCCCGCCCGAGGAGTGGCGCGCCTATGTGCTGGCTGATCGGACGGTGCAGGGCGTCGGCCCGGCGGGCTGGGCGCAGGCGGCGATTGACGCGATGGACGAATTCGGGGCCGAACGGCTGGTGGCCGAGGTCAACCAAGGCGGGCAGCTGGTGGAAGAGGTGGTACGGCAGGTGGACCCTCTGGTCGCGTTTCGGGCGGTGCGGGCGTCCCGCGGCAAGGTGGCGCGGGCAGAGCCGGTGGCGGCGCTGTACGAACAGGGGCGGGTGCTCCATGTGGCCGGGCTGGACGCGCTGGAGGAACAGATGTGCCAGATGACCGCGCGCGGGTTCGAGGGGCAGGGCTCGCCCGACCGCGTCGACGCGCTGGTCTGGGCGCTGCATGAGTTGGTTGTAGGGCCCGCGGGGGCGTATCGGCGGCCGAGGGTGCGGATTTTGTAAGCCCAGTGCGGCAAACACATCAAGCGCTTTGGACAGGGGCGAGTTCATCTGGCCATCGTCTGGGGTGTTCAGAGACAATCAGCAGAACGTCAGCCCCGGCCAATACGGTTCGAACATCACGTATCAAATCCAGATTGAGGCGGTCGATTTCGTGCGCGAAAACGGAGCGACATGGGTCATAGTAGACAGTCACTAAATGGGATCGGCCCAGTTTGGTAACAGACAGATCCCGGATCCGGCCGCCATCTTCAATGAGAGTTGCACGTACGGCGCGGCGCGCGGTCGCAATAGTGGCGGGGTTGGCGCTTAACCCCGCAAGCTCGCCCAATCCGCCTTTGAATTCACGGATATACGCCCCGAGGGCCAGCAGGCAAAGCAGTAGGACAATCACGGAGTCCCCGATCGGAGCGATCAAGGCAAGTGGTCCTTCCCTGAAATAGTAGATGGCAGCCAGGCCGATGCCTGCCGCCGCAGTGATCATCCCGTCAAAAAGCGCCGCTTTGGCCTCCAGTCGCAGGATTGCGCTGTTTCGTCCGATGCGACGCCAGGTGAAATGATGAAAGGCCCAGAGCAAGGTGCAGGTCAGTCCAATCCCCGAGAAATAGAGGATCATTGGCGCAAAGCTCAGAGGCTCGGGGGGCAGGCCGTTCAGATAGTTGTAGATGCTTTTGAGGGCGCTGGTGATAGCAAACAATACAAGACCCAAAAGGGATAGAGAGCGGAGTGTTGAAAAGATGGCCTCGTCTGCGGCATAGCCGAACGGTCGTAGCTTGTCGGGTCCAGCATCAATTCGTTGGCTGATCCTTCGGCCGAGAACGGCTGAAGTAAAACCGATCAGTGAGAACAGTCCGTCCATCATGATCGCGTTCGAATTCGACAGAATGCTGGCCAGGATTCCTGCAGCACCCATGAAGAGATTTCCCCCCATTGCCACTACGAGTGCGCGGCTTTCCAGTCGTTTTCTGATGGCCAATTCTGGCTGGGTCATTCGATCGGTCCCGGATTGCTTTCAGTACTTCTACCAATAGCCATCCATTCGGAATTCGCCACCCACTTTGGTTGCTCGTGTTGCCCAACCCCCGTACGCCCCATTCCCGAGGCTTAAACTTCTTTCCGTCATAACTCCTTTCAACAAGCCGGGCAGAGCGGCGGCAGAAAGGAGCACAGATGGTATTCGATTTCTTGCGTCGTGGATCGGCTGAAGCGGCGCCCGAGGCAAAAGCAAGCGCGGCTGGGCCGGTGGTGGCGTGGCAGACGGGCGGGCGCGTGGCCTGGAGCCCCAGGGACGCGGTGTCGCTGACGCGGACGGGGTTTTCAGGGAACCCGGTGGGGTTTCGTTCCGTCAAGCTGATTGCCGAGGCGGCGGCGGCTTTGCCGTTGGTGTTGCAGGATCAGGCGCAGCGGTTTGATACCCATCCGATCTTGTCCCTGATGCGTCGTCCGAATGCGGCGCAGGGGCAAGCGGAGTTGATGGAGGCTCTGTTCGGGCAGTTACTGCTGTCGGGCAATGCCTATGTCGAGGCGGTTCAGGCAGAGGAAGGCCTGCCGGTCGAACTGCATGTATTGCGTTCCGACCGGATGAGCGTGGTGCCGGGCGCGGATGGCTGGCCCAAGGCATATGACTATGCGGTGGGTGGTAAAAAGCATCGCTTCGCAGCGGAAAACATCTGTCATATCAAATCGTTCCATCCGCAGGATGACCACTATGGGTTCTCGCCGATGCAGGCAGCGGCGATGGCGATTGATGTGCATAACAGCGCGTCGCGGTGGTCGAAATCGCTGCTGGACAATGCGGCGCGGCCATCGGGGGCGCTGGTGTGGAAGGGCGATGGTCACGGGGTGATGGCCGAGGATCAGTTCCGGCGTCTGTCGGATGAGATCGAACAGAACTATCGCGGGGCACGCAATGCGGGCCGGCCGATGGTTCTGGAGGGGGGATTGGACTGGAAGCCGATGGGCTTTTCGCCCTCGGACATGGAGTTTCAGAAGACCAAGGAAGCCGCCGCCCGCGAGATCGCGCTGGCCTTTGGGGTCCCGCCGATGCTGCTGGGGATCCAGGGCGACGCGACCTATTCGAACTATCAGGAGGCCAACCGGGCGTTTTATCGCCTGACCGTGTTGCCCCTGGTGACGCGGGTGGCGGCGGCGGTGTCGGAGTGGCTGGTGGGCTTTACCGGTGAGGATTTGATGCTGAAGCCCGATCTGGATCAGGTGCCCGCGCTTTCGGCGGAGCGTGATGCGCAATGGGCGCGGGTCAACGGGGCCGAATTCCTGACGGACGCCGAGAAGCGTGCTTTGCTGGGGCTGCCGGAGCGCGCCGATGGGTGATGGGTATCCTCCGTTTGAATGCGCGCCTGGCCTGCGTCTGGCCGCGCACGAACGGGTGGCCGAGATCCAGCATGCACATCTGTGTCGGCGTCTGGATCAGATCGAAGAGATGATGGAGCGGCTGGAGCGCCGGCTGTGGCTGACGGTTTATGGCGTGGCGGCGGTGATCCTGGCACAGGCGTTTCAATCCCTCTTGGTTGTATCGCCATGAGTTCAATGGGTTACATGGAGAAGTTCATGGATTTAGAACATAAGTTCGCACGGTTCGGCGACGGTTTGTCGGTTACGGATGATGCGGTAATCGAAGGCTATGCCAGCCTGTTTGGGCAGGTCGATCAGGGCAGTGACGTGGTGCAGCGTGGCGCCTATCGCGGTTCGCTTGACAGGCTGGCCAGGGCGGAGCAGCGCGTCAAGATGCTGTGGCAGCATGATCCGGCCCAGCCCATCGGCGTGTGGGACGACGTACGCGAGGACGACAAGGGCCTGTGGGTCAAGGGGCGTCTGCTGGAGAGCACGCAGAAGGGCCGCGAGGCGGCAGAATTGATCCGGGCAGGTGCGATGGATGGTCTGTCGATCGGCTACCGCACCAAACGGGCCGTGAAGAATGACAAGGGCCAGCGGGTCCTGACCGAACTGGAGCTGTGGGAGGTGTCATTGGTGACCTTCCCGATGCTGCCCAGTGCGCGGGTGGCGGCGAAGGGAAGGACACCTGACGCCGAGGAAGCCCTGCGCTGTATTGCCGACGTATTCAACGATGCCCGGCAGGAGCTGGCGCGGAACTAGCGCGCCTCAAAACCACTCAGAACAGGACATGCTGATGAGCAAGACCGAAACCCCGGCCTTGACCGGAGAGGGTGCGCCCCTGGTTCAGGAGGTGAAGCAGGCGATGGCTGGCTTCGTGAATGAATTCAAGGGCCTGAAAGCCGAAGTTAACACCAAACTGCAACAGACAGAAGAGCGACTGACCATGCTGGATCGTAAATCAACAATCGCGGCACGCCCGCATCTTGCCGCTTCGATCGAAGAGGGAGCCCCGCATCAGAAGGCATTTGACGCCTATGTGCGGTCCGGCGAAGATGACGGGCTGCGTGGACTCGAGATGGAGGCCAAGTCCCTGTCAACAGCGGTCAACAGCGATGGTGGCTATCTGGTTGATCCGCAGACTGCCGAGACGATCAAGTCGGTTTTGAACTCGACCGCCTCGATCCGTTCGATTGCATCGGTCGTGAATGTCGAGGCAAATTCGTTCGACGTGCTGATCGATCACACCGATGTAGGTGCGGGCTGGGCTGACGAAAACTCGGCCACAGCGGAAACCGGAACACCGTCGATCGATCGCATCTCGATCCCGCTGCACGAGCTGAGCGCGCTGCCCAAGGCGTCGCAGCGTCTGCTGGATGACAGTGCCTTCGACGTCGAAGGTTGGCTGGCCGGGCGCATTGCCGACAAGTTTGCACGCGCCGAGGCGGCGGCATTCATCAACGGCGATGGCGTCGACAAGCCCAAGGGGTTGATGATCCACCGAGCGGTGCCGAATGATGGCTGGTCGTGGGGCAGCCTTGGCTATGTCGCGACCGGAATTGATGCGGGTATTGATGCGGATGCGATTGTCGATGTGGTTTATGCGCTGGGCGCGCAGTACCGGGTCAACGGGACTTTCGTGATGAATTCGAAGACCGCAGGTGTGATCCGCAAGCTGAAGGACAGCGATGGCCGCTTCCTGTGGTCCGATGGTTTGGCCGCAGGTGAGCCGGCGCGTCTGATGGGGTATCCGGTTCTGATCGCCGAGGACATGCCGGATGTGGAAACCGACAGTTTCTCGATTGCCTTTGGTGACTTTCAGGCTGGTTACACCATTGCCGAGCGTCCTGATCTGCGCGTGCTGCGCGACCCGTTCAGCGCCAAGCCACATGTCCTGTTCTACGCGACCAAGCGCGTCGGCGGCGATGTCAGCGATTTTGCTGCGATCAAGCTGGTGAAATTCGGCACCGCCTAACGCGGGCTGAATCCGGGGGGCCCTGGCCCCTCGGACGGCGGGCGCGGGCCGGAGTGAGATCCTCTGCGTTGTCTAGCTGCTCCCCTCCGTCCGAGCAACGTGGGGCGGCGCGTGCCCGCCATTTTCCAAGGATGGGGCCCTGGAGGGGTCCGAGATTGCGGAGTGAGTGGATGATGTTGATCGAAGAGACCGCCATCGCGGATGCGGCGCTGCCGGTGGATCAGTTCAAGGCGCATCTGAGGTTGGGCACGGGCTTTGCCGAAGATGATGTGCAGAATGAAGTGTTGAAGGGGTTCCTGCGGGCTGCCATCGCGGCGATCGAGGCACGCACTGGCACGGTTCTGATCACACGGGATTTCTCGTGGAGTTTGAACAGGTGGCGCGACCCGTCGGGCGAAGTGCTGCCTGTGGCCCCGGTGGTTTCAGTGCAGGCCGTGACGCTGACTGACAAGCAAGGAGCCGAAACGGTCGCGGACGCCGCGACCTATCGCCTGGAGCATGATAGTCAGCGGCCCCGGATTCGCCCATTGGGATCCAGCCTGCCTGCCATCGAAACGGGTGGTTCCGTAAAGATTTCGTTTGTCGCGGGGATGGCGCAGGATTGGGGCGGGTTGCCCGCCGATCTTGGGCAAGCCGTGCTGCTGCTGGCGGCGCATTACTATGAATACCGGGATGAAACCTCATTGGGCGCTGGATGTATGCCCTTTGGTGTCACTAGCCTGATCCAGCGCTATCGCATGGTGCGTTTCGGGGCGGGGGTATCGCAATGAATACGCCGCATCTGAGCCGTAAATTGGTGCTGGAGGCGCCAATGCGAAGTGCTGATGGGTCGGGGGGCTATACCGAAACATGGGCCGCGATGGGGACACTATGGGCCGAGGTGACGGCGCGCAGTGGGGCCGAACGGCAGATCGCCGGAGCGTCCGTTTCGCGTGTCGGGTACCGCATCGTGGTACGTGGTGCGCCCATGGGATCTTCGGTGCGCCCCGCGCCAGATCAGCGGTTTCGCGAGGGAAATCGCTGTTTCGTAATCCGGGCCGTGGCCGAGCATGACCCGCGCGGCAAGTTCCTGACCTGTTTCGCAGATGAAGAGGTGGCGGCATGAGCTATGGCGTTTCCGCCGCTTTGCAGGCGGCCGTGTATCAACAGCTTTCAGCGGACGCAGCAGTCAGCAGCCAATCGGGGGGCGCGATCTATGATGCCGTGCCCGCGGGAACCGTGCCGCAGACCTATGTGACGCTGGGCCCCGAAGAGGTGCGCGACGCGTCGGACCGAACAGGCGCGGGCGCGATACACCGCTTCACCGTTTCGGTGGTGTCCCAGGAGGCAGGGTTCGGTGCTGCCAAAACACTGGCGGGCGCGGTGTGTGACGCGCTGGAAAACGCGCCACTTAACCTGGTTCGCGGGCGTTTGGTGGGGCTGTGGTTCGAGCGGGCCTCGGCCCGGCGCACCGGGACCGGCGGCACCATCCGCCAGATCGACATGAAGTTCCGCGCCCGCGTGGAAGATGACTAAGCAATCAACGGAGAGAGCACATGGCTGCCCAGAACGGAAAAGACCTGTTGGTCAAAATGGATATGAACGGTACCGGCCTGTTCCAGACCATCGCGGGGCTGCGGGCCACGCGCATAAGTTTCAATGCTGAAAGTGTGGATGTCACCAGTCTGGAAAGCCAGGGTGGATGGCGCGAGCTTTTGTCCGGGGCGGGGGTCAAATCGGCTTCTATCTCTGGCTCGGGCGTGTTCAAGGATGCTGGCACGGATGAACGCGCGCGGCAGTTGTTCTTTGATGGCGAAACTCCGGCCTTTCAGGTCATCATCCCTGATTTCGGGATTGTAGAAGGCCCGTTCCAGGTGACCAGCATCGAATATGCGGGCTCGCACAACGGTGAGGCGACCTATGAGATGAGCATGGCCAGTGCCGGTGCTCTGACCTTTACGGCGCTTTGATCCGATGGCCAATCCGTGGACAGGCGAGGTGGCGCTGACCATCGATGGCGAGCAGCGGGTGCTCAAACTGACGCTTGGTGCTTTGGCGGAGCTGGAGCAGGAGCTGAATGCTGGGTCGCTGGTTGAGCTGGTGCAGCGATTTGAGGGCGGTGCGTATTCCAGTGCGGATGTTCTGGCGCTGATCGTTGCCGGTTTGCGGGGCGGTGGCTGGAACATTGCCCGGGCCGACCTGATGCATGCCGAGATCGAAGGCGGCCCCATGGCGGCCGCCAGAACAGCAGCCGAATTGTTGGCGCGCGCCTTCATGGTGCCGGAGGGCGCATGAGCGGGTTCGACTGGCCTGCCCTGATGCGGGCCGGATTTCTGGGGCTGCGACTGACGCCGGATCAATTCTGGCGTCTGACCCCGGCAGAGCTGCGGCTGATGCTGGGGCAGGGTTCCGGAGCGCCCGCAATGAACCGGGCGGGGTTGGACGCTTTGCTGGCCGCCTATCCGGACAAGACACAAGGAGAGCGTGATGACAGATCGTGACGGGTTTGAGGACCTGCAAGAACGAGGCGAAGCGCTGGGCGATTCCCTCGGCGATGCTGCGACTATGGCGGCAGCGTTTGACAGCCAGATGAAGCGCATCAGCGCCGCATTTGAAGAGACCGGCAAGGATGTCGCCACGCTGGAGCGCGGCATGTCCAGCGGATTGCGCAAGGCCTTCGATGGTGTCGTTCTGGATGGGATGAGCCTTTCCGGTGCGTTGGATGTCCTGAAGAACTCTTTGATCCAAACGGCTTATGCGGCTGCGATCAAGCCGGTGACGGACCACTTTGGCGGCATGCTGGCCAACACGGTCGGCGGGTTGGTGAAAGGAATTCTGCCCTTTGCCGATGGCGGCAGCTTCAGCCAGGGCCGGGTGATGCCCTTCGCCAATGGCGGTGTGGTCAGCGGCCCGACCATGTTTCCCATGCGTGGCGGCACCGGGCTGATGGGAGAAGCCGGGCCAGAGGCGATCATGCCGCTTGCGCGCGGGGCCGATGGCAAGCTGGGCGTGCGGACGCAGGGTGCCGGGCGTGCCGTGAATGTGGTGATGAACATTTCGACACCTGACGTGCAGGGGTTCCGCCGCTCTCAGGGGCAGATTGCGGCCCAGATGAGTCGCGCGCTGGGGCGCGGCAATCGCAACAGGTAAATCAGGGAGCAGCTGATGAATTTCCACGAGGTGAGATTTCCCGCCAGCCTGAGCTTTGGCTCGGTCGGGGGGCCGGAACGGCGCACGGACATCGTGACGCTGGCCAATGGTTTTGAAGAGCGCAACACGCCCTGGGCCCATTCGCGTCGCCGATATGATGCGGGGCTGGGGATGCGGTCGCTGGACGACATCGAGACACTGATTTCGTTCTTCGAAGCGCGGCAGGGCCAGATGTTCGGCTTTCGCTGGAAAGACTGGTCGGATTTCAAATCCGGCAAGGCCACGGCGGACATCAATTTCGGAGATCAGGTGATCGCGAAAGGCGACGGAACACGCACCGAATTCCAGTTGATCAAGACCTACCAATCGGGTGGGGTAAGCTATGCGCGCCCCATCGTGAAACCGGTATTGGGGACGGTGCGTCTGGGGCTGGATCAGGATGAGGTCCGCGAGGGCGTGGATTTTGACGTTGATCTGACGACGGGCAGGGTCACGTTCGCGGACCCACCGCCGGAAGAGGTCGATATCACCGCGGGTTTTGAGTTTGATGTGCCGGTGCGTTTTGACACCGACAAAATCCAGACCAGTGTTGCCAGTTTCCAGGCCGGCGACGTACCGAACGTTCCAGTGGTCGAGGTGCGCATCTGATGGCTGAAGATATTAAGGGTCTGCACGCGCATCTGCAAAGCGGGTTGACAACGGTCTGCCGCTGTTGGGCGATCAAACGCACGGACGGGCAGGAATACGGTTTCACCGACCACGACACGGAGCTGAGTTTTGACGGGTTGACCTTCAAGGCCAGTACCGGCCTGACGGCCGCCGCCATCGAGCAGGCCACGGGCCTGTCCATCGACAACACGGAAGCGATGGGCGCCCTGTCTGACGCGGCCATTCGCGACGAGGATATCGAAGCGGGGCGTTTTGACGGGGCCGAAGTGCGCGCCTGGCTTGTCAATTGGGCAGATCTGGATCAGCGCGTCCTTCAGTTCCGTGGTTCTATCGGTGAATTGCGCCGCTCTGGCGGCGCGTTCCATGCGGAATTGCGTGGCCTGACCGACTTGCTGAACCGCCCTTTGGGGCGCGTTTACCAAAAGCCTTGCACGGCTGTGTTGGGGGATCGGGCCTGCCGGTTCAACACCGACACGCCGGGGTATTGGTTCGACGGTGTGATCTCGGGTTTCGATGGCGGCACCCTTTTGCATGTTGTAGGAGGCCAGACCATTGAAGAAGGCTGGTTCGAACGGGGGCGCGTGGATGTTTTGTCCGGTTCTGCCAAGGGGTTGTGGTCTTCGATCAAGAATGACAGGCAGACGGCAACCGGGCGCGAGATCACGCTTTGGTCCGGTTTCGGGGCAAGCCTGGCGATCGGCGACAGTGTGAAACTGCGGGCAGGATGCGACAAACGCATGGAAACCTGCCAGTTCAAGTTCAACAACTTTCTGAATTTTCAAGGGTTTCCAGATCTTCCGGGCGAAGACTGGGTCATGGCTGTTCCCAAGAAAAGCAAAGCCAATAGCGGAGGCAGCTTACGATGACGATACGTAGAGAGGATATTGTGACAGAGGCGCGCAATTGGCTTGGAACGCCTTATGTGCATCAGGCCTCGGCCAAAGGTGCCGGTGCGGATTGTCTGGGCCTGTTGCGCGGCGTTTGGCGCGCCGTGATCGGGCGGGAACCAGAATCTGTTCCGGCCTACAGCATGGACTGGTCCGAACCGCAGGGTGAGGAACGGATGTGGGTGGCTGCCAGGCGGCATCTGGTCGAAAAACCAATAGGCAAGATGGCATCGGGGGATGTTCTGCTGTTTCGGATGCGCGACGCAAGCGTCGCCAAGCATCTGGGCATCGTCAGTACCACGCACCCCGAGCCCCGCTTTATTCACGCGTATTCCGGACACGGCGTGGTGGAAAACGCACTGAGCAGGCCCTGGTACCGTCGTATCGTTTCCTGTTTCGAATTCCCGATGGAGATGTATTGATGGCCACTATTCTTCTTTCTGCAGCCGGGGCCGCGCTGGGCGGTTCGATCGGGGGCACGGTTGCGGGCCTTTCAACCGCGATTATCGGTCGGGCCGTCGGTGCGACGGTCGGGCGGGTCCTTGATCAGAAGTTCTTTAACCAGTCCGTTATGGGCAGCGGCAGTGAGGTCGTCGAAACCGGCCGCATGGATCGGTTTCGGTTGACGGAAACTGGCGAAGGTGCGCCGGTGACCACCGTGTTTGGCCGTATGCGTGTGGGTGGTCAGGTCATTTGGGCTTCGGATTTTCTGGAGACCCAGGCGACCACCACAGAGGGTGGCGGCGGCGGAGGCAAGGGGAAACCCAAAACCCCTGAGGTGACTACGGTCACGTACAGTTACTCGATTTCGATGGCGATTGCGGTCGGCGCCGGTGAGATTGCCGATGTCGCGCGGATTTGGGCGGATGGAGAAGAACAAGATCGATCCAGCCTCAACATGCGGGTTTATCATGGCACGTGGGATCAGTTGCCGGATCCTCTGATCGAGGCGATGGAAGGCGCTGGAACGGTTCCAGCATATCGCGGAACCGCCTATGTCGTGATCGAGGACTTCCCGCTCGGCGCTTTTGGCAACCGGGTGCCGCAGTTTTCATTTGAAGTTGTGCGCCCCACGCAGCGGGACATGCCCGATCACGGCAGTGCATTGCCTCAGATCGTGCGCGGGGTCGCCATGATACCGGGGACCGGAGAATACGCTCTGGCCAGCTCTCAGGTGAATTATTCACAATCTGGCAAGAGCTGGCCTGCAAACGCACATTCCGCGTCAGGCACCTCGGATCTTGTCTCCTCGACCCGAGCGCTGGAAAGCGAGTTGCCCAATTGCGATGCTGCATCATTGGTGGTGTCGTGGTTCGGCGATGACCTGAGATGCGGACATTGCAAGATCCGGCCAAAGATCGAACAGCGCGAGAACGACAGCAGCGATATGCCCTGGATCGTATCTGATCAGGCCCGAAGTGACGCCGGGCTTGTGGTGCGACAGAACGGCCGCCCGGTCTATGGGGGGACTCCGGCCGATGCGGCCGTGGTCGAGGCGATCCGGCATCTGAACCAATCCGGCAAACGGGTGATGCTTTACCCATTCATCCTGATGGAGCAATTGCCGGGGAACGGGCTGCCTGATCCCTGGTCGGATGCGTCAAGTCAGCATCACCTGCCATGGCGTGGGCGGATCACCCTCGATGTGGCGCCGGGGCGTCCGGGTTCTGCGGACCAGACGGCATCGGCCGATGCACAGGTCGCCGCGTTCTTCGGAACAGCACGTGCACAGGATTTTGCGATCAACCAGGATACGAACGGATCGGGCGGCACCGGCAGTGGCTCGGGTGGTCTGGTCAGGCCCAGACCGGGTGGTCGGCCTGACGACGGAGGGGATACCGGTTTAACTTGGGTCTCCGGGGGCGGTACCTTTGGCGGGCTGCTGGGGGACAGCGGTGTCACGGCCAAAGAAATCATCACATATTCCGGCCCTCAGGAATGGAGCCTGCGGCGTTTCATTCTGCACTATGCCATGCTGTGCAAGGCTGCCGGCGGCGTTTCGTCGTTCTGCATCTCGTCCGAGATGCGTGGCCTGACCCAGATCAGAGGGGCTTCGGGCTTTCCGGCCGTTGTACAACTTCGCGCCTTGGCGGCCGAGGTGCGTCAAATTCTGGGGCCGAACACCAAAATCGGCTATGCAGCGGATTGGAGCGAGTATTTCGGATACCAGCCAAAGGGCACCAGCGACAGGTATTTTCACCTCGACCCTCTCTGGGCGGACGACAACATCGATTTCATCGGCATCGACAACTACATGCCGTTGTCCGATTGGCGCGACGGTGAAAACCATCTGGACGCCGAGGCCGGCGCGCCTTCGATCTACGACCTGGGGTATCTTCGCAGCAATATCGAAGGCGGTGAAGGGTATGACTGGTACTACGCCTCTCCGGAAGAGGCGGAGGCGCAGATCAGGACTCCGATCGAAGATCAGGGGCATGACGAGCCGTGGATCTGGAGATACAAGGACCTGCGCAACTGGTGGTCGAATCCGCATCACGAACGGATCGGAGGCGTGCGTCAACCCAACCCGACCGATTGGGTGCCCGGATCGAAACCGATCTGGTTCACCGAGTTGGGGTGTGCGGCAATCGACAAGGGCACGAACCAGCCGAACAAATTCCTGGACCCGAAGTCATCGGAATCGCTGTTGCCCGCGTATTCAAACGGGCTGCGCGACGACTTCATTCAGGTTCAGTATCTGACGGCGATGCTTGGCTATTGGAGCGATCCGAAGGTCAATCCGATCTCGGGCATCTACGGCGCGCCGATGCTGGACATGGCAAACGCGTATGTCTGGGCATGGGATACCCGCCCGTTTCCGACCTTTCCGAACCTGAAAAGCCAGTGGGACGATGGCGAGAACTATCCCAGAGGGCACTGGCTGAACGGTCGGTCCGGGTCTCGTACGTTGGCCTCCGTGGTGACCGAAATCTGCCACGGTGCAGGTGTCACGGATATAGACGTCTCTGGTCTGTACGGTGTGGTCCGCGGGTATGTCATCGAAGACGTGACGAACGCCCGTTCCGCCTTGCAGCCGCTGATGCTGCGCTATGGGTTTGATGCGATCGAAAGGGATGGAGTGTTGAAGTTCCAGATGCGCGACGGGTACGGCGCTGTTGCCTTGAACCCCGACCATCTGGCGATCAGCAGCGATCTTGAGGGCACGGTCGAACACCGGCGCGAGGCCGAGGCCGAAATGACCGGGCGCGTTCGTCTGCGCTTTGTTCAGTCGGACGCGGATCATGATGTCGTCGCGGAAGAGGCGGTTCTGCCCGATGATCGCACCCATTCCGTATCCGTGAATGAAATGCCTCTGTCCATGACCCGCACCGAAGGGCGGCAAACGGCCGAACGCTGGTTGAGCGAAGCCAGAGTTTCCCGTGATACGGTTCGGTTTGCGCTTCCGCCGTCTCAAATGCACCTGGGGGCAGGGGATCTGGTTCGTTTGACGGATGCTGAAACCGGGCCGGTGTACCGGATCGACCGGTTGGAATCCGCCGACCTGCAACTGGTTGAAGCGGTCCGGATCGAACAGGGCGTGTACAAAGCGTCCGAATTGAATTACGACCCGGCAACGGTCAAACCCTATGCGGCGCCGGTCCCCGTGCTGCCGGTTTTTCTGGATCTGCCCTTGATCACGGGGGCCGAGGCCCCTCATGCGCCCTATCTGGCCGTTACCGGGGATCCATGGCCCGGGGCGGCAACAGTCTATTCCTCGTCCAGTGACGATAGCTATCGCCTGAGCGACGTCATTGCACAGCGGGCAGTGGTCGGCGTGACTGAAACACCGCTGAGACGCGCCAGTGTCGGTGTCTGGGATGAGGGCCCTGCCTTGAAGGTCAAACTGCTTGCAGGTCAGTTGGAATCCCGCCCGCGCAGCTCGGTGATGAATGGCGTCAATCTGGCTGCAATCGGTGACGGAACACCCGGTAACTGGGAGGTTTTTCAGTTCGCTGACGCGGCGCTCGAGGCCCCGGATGTATACGCGTTGTCCGGGCGGCTCAGGGGTCAACTGGGAACAGACGCCTTGATGCCTGATGTCTGGCCGGATGGATCGGTATTCGTGCTGCTGAATGACAGGGTGCAACAGATCAGCCTGCTGCGAAACGAAAGGCGTCTTGCCAAACATTATCGCATTGGGCCTGCGACCCGCGGCTATGATGATCCGTCCTATCAACATCTGATTGCCTCGTTTGCAGGCAACGGATTGCGCCCCTATGCGCCTGTGCACATGCGGGTTCGGTCTGGTGCCGCCGGGGATGAGCTTACGTGGATCCGACGTGCCCGAACGGATGCGGATGACTGGTCGGGGCTGGAGATTTCCCTGGGCGAAGAAACCGAATCCTACCTGGTCCGTGTCGTTGCGGGTGGAACCGTTCTGCGTGAAGAACTGACATCCGAACCAAGGTGGACCTATTCGACGGCCATGAAAGCGGCGGATGGTCTGTCCGGGGGCTATGAGGTCGAAGTGGCCCAGGTATCTGCTGTATTCGGACCGGGTGCCTGGTCGCGTCTTGCGGTTGGGCAAGCTGCCTGATGCGGCCGGTTCTGCATGGAGATGTCAGTGCTGCGGCGCGCGCCTTGCTGGCCGTGCCGCAGCCGGACAGGGGGGCTTTGTGTGTGCGGATGATCCACGAGGCGGAATTGGCCGATAGGCATTTGGAGCGCACGGGCAAGCTCCACCCGGTTTACGGCAATGGTTCTCTCATGGCCGTTGCGCGAAACAGGGCCCTGGCCGATGAACCCGGGTTTGACGATCTGCAATATTGCCAGTGTTTTGAGATGGTTCTGCACCAGCTTGCGAGATTTCAGGCTAGCCGGACGCGCAGCTGACGCATTTGCTGGCGGCCAGATCCAGAGTCAGCCGCCCATCCGGAATCCGCTCGCCGCAGTCTTCGCAATATCCGAACTCGCCCGCTTCAAGCCGGTCCAACGCGGCCAGAAGCCGGCGTGTTTCCACATCGCGATTGGCCTGCTGTGCCTTGGCCATGGCCTGATTTTGCAGCGCATCCATGCGGCTCAGCCGTCCAACGGCCTGTTGATCCAGCTCGACAACGGCCTGGGCCTGCTGCCCCGAAGCTGACATCTGCTGCAATTCCGCCAATCGCTCGCGAATTCGTGTTTCGAAATGGGTGCGCTCTGACTCATTCATTTTCGTTACATGACCGATCATGGGTTTGCGTTTGGTCTTTTTGCCACTAAATGGCATTCTAGGCGCAGCAAAGGATCAAAGCCATGTTCGAAAAGCGCAGCCATGTGACACCGGTTGATCCGGTCTGGACCCGTATCACATCCGAGGCCCATGCGGCCGTCGAGAAAGAGCCCCTCATGGGGGGGCTCGTGCACGCCTGTATCCTGCATCACCGCAGCCTTGAACGCGCGCTTTCATATCGGGTGGCGGCGAAGCTGTGCTCGAACGAAATGTCGATGATGGTTCTGCGTGAAATCGTGGATGAGGCATATGCCGACGATCCGGGTTTGCTCGAAGCTGCTCGGGCGGACCTTATGGCCGTTTACGAACGTGACCCGGCCTGTCATCGGCTGTTGCAGCCGATCCTGTATTTCAAAGGGTACCAGGCCATGCAGGCATATCGCGTGGCCCATTGGTTGTGGCGCAAGGGGCGCTATGATCTGGCCTATTTCTTCCAGATGCGCTCATCCGAGATTTTCGGGATCGACATTCACCCGGCAGCCAAAATCGGCAAGGGCATCATGATCGACCATGCCCATTCCATCGTGATTGGCGAGACAGCAGTGGTGGGCGACAACGTGTCGATGCTGCACTCGGTGACGCTGGGCGGAACCGGCAAGGAAGAAGAAGACCGTCATCCAAAAATCGGAGACGGTGTTCTGATCGGGGCCGGGGCCAAGGTGCTGGGCAATATCTCCATTGGCCATTGCAGCCGCATCGCCGCAGGTTCGGTGGTGCTGCAAGAGGTGCCGCCCTGCAAGACGGTCGCCGGTATCCCCGCCAAGATCGTGGGGGAAGCCGGGTGCGACCAGCCTTCGATCTCGATGGATCATATGCTGGGCAAGGATCAGTAACAGCTCAGCGAGAGCGGTTGGCGCGTTTGTCCAACCGCTTGCGCCGCTGTTCTTCCCGTTTTTGTTTGCGAAGCTCTAGCCGTCTGTCCTGTGCGGCTTTCTGCCGGGCAATCGCGGCCGGATCGTTTGGCTTGAACTTTGAATGCTCACCCGTATAGCTGTTGGGCTTTGCCATGGCACATTCAGGTGCCGTGGCTGCGGGTATCGCCAAAACAGTCAGGCTGAGAATGAGATTTCTTGAGAGCATCGCGCACCTGCCTTCCGTCTGCTTCTAAAGGAAGGAAGTGGGGCGCTTGGATACATCGGGCAATCGGTGCCCCGATCACGCAAGTTCAATTCAATGCAAACACTTGAGGCTGCCCGCGCTCCGGCTGTCCGGGGCGCGGGTATTCTTTGGGTTGTCAGGCCAGCATGACCATCGGGTTTTCCAGGTTGTCGACAATAGCCTTGAGCAGTTCTGCCCCCAGCGCGCCGTCGATGACGCGGTGATCGACGGACATGGTAACGGACATTACGGTTGCCACCGTCAGTTCTCCATCATCCCCGACAACGGGCTTTTTCACGCCGGTACCCACCGCCAGAATGCCGGCATGAGGCGGGTTCACGATGGCGTCGAAATTGTCGATGCCGAACATGCCGAGGTTCGAGATGGCAAACGTGCCACCCTGATACTCGTGCGGTGCCAGTTTGCGCTCGCGGGCACGGGCGGCGAGATCCTTCATCTCGGTCGAAAGCGCCGACAGAGATTTCATGTCGGCGTCCTGAAGAACCGGGGTGAACAACCCGCCCTCGATCGCGACCGCTACGGCCACGTCCGACGGCTTGAGTTGCAGCACGCGGTCACCCGCCCAGACGGCGTTGCATTCGGGCACCTGCTGAAGCGCGTTGGCGACGGCCTTGATGATGAAGTCGTTGACGCTCAGCTTCACGCCACGGCCTTCCAACTGCTTGTTCAACTGGCTGCGGAACTTCAGCAGCGCATCCAGCTTGATGTCACGGCGCAAGTAGAAATGCGGGATGGTCTGTTTGGCCTCGCCCAGTCGCGCAGCGATGGTTTTCCGCATACCGTCGAGCTGAATTTCTTCGTACTCGCGGCCCTCATACATCCGCGCGACCATATCGGCGGACGGTCCAGAGGCCGCCGTCGGTGCGGTCGCAGGCGCGGCCGCTGCGGCTGCCGGGGCAGGAGGCGTCGCAGTGGCCGTCGCGCCTTCGACATCCGCCTTGACGATGCGGCCATGCGGGCCAGAGCCTGTGATCTGTGCCAGATCGAGGCCTTTCTGCGCAGCGATCCGTCGGGCCAGAGGGGAAGCAAAGATGCGACCGCCATCCGCCTTGACCGGAGCGGCCGGCGCAGGGGCAGGGGCGGGCGCCTCGGACGCCGCAGGGGCGGCGGCCTCGTTGCCCGGGTCGGCTGCGGGGGCAGCCTCCGGGGTCTTGGCCGGGGCCGCGGCGATGTCATCGGCGCTTTCGCCATCTTCCAGCAAAATCGCGATGGCGGTGTTGACCTTGACCCCTTCGGTGCCTTCGGGGATCAGGATCTTGCCGACGATGCCTTCATCGACGGCTTCGAACTCCATCGTGGCCTTGTCGGTTTCGATCTCGGCCAGCAGATCGCCGGAGGAGACGGTGTCGCCTTCCTTGACCAGCCATTTGGCGAGCGTGCCTTCCTCCATGGTCGGCGAAAGGGCGGGCATCAGAATTTCGGTGGGCATCTGTCTGTCGCTCCTTACCGGTAAGTCACTTGTTTGACGGCTTCGATCACCTCGTCCGTAGTGACCAGGGCCAGCTTTTCGAGGTTTGCGGCGTAGGGCATCGGAACATCCTTGCCGGTGCAGTTGATGACCGGCGCGTCGAGATAATCGAATGCTTCCTGCATCACGACGGATGAGATGTAGCTGCCGACCGAACCTTGCGGCCAGCCTTCTTCCACAGTCACCAGACGGTTGGTCTTCATCACCGAATTGATGATCGCACCGGTATCCATCGGACGGATGGTGCGCAGATCGATAACCTCGGCGCTGATGCCTTCTTCGGCCAGCCTGTCGGCGGCTTCCAGCGCGTATTGCATGCCGATGCCGAAGCTGACGATGGTCACGTCCGAGCCTTCGCGCCAGATGCGGGCCTTGCCCAGCGGCACGGTCAGGTCATCGACCTGCGGCATGTCGAAAGTGCGACCATAGAGGATTTCGTTTTCCAGAAAGATCACCGGGTTGGGGTCGCGGATGGCCGATTTCAGCAGGCCCTTGGCGTCGGCTGCGGAATAGGGCATCACCACCTTCAGGCCGGGGATCTGCATGTACCAGGCGGCATAGTCCTGGCTGTGCTGGGCTGCCACGCGCGCGGCGGCGCCGTTGGGGCCGCGGAACACGATCGGACACCCCATCTGACCGCCGGACATGTACAGCGTCTTGGCGGCCGAATTGATGATCTGGTCGATCGCCTGCATCGCGAAGTTGAACGTCATGAACTCGACGATCGGCTTCAGCCCGCCAAAGGCCGACCCAACGGCGATGCCGGCAAAGCCGTGCTCGGTGATCGGTGTGTCGATCACGCGTTTGGGGCCGAATTCGTCCAGCAGACCCTGGGAAATCTTGTATGCGCCCTGATATTCCGCGACCTCCTCGCCCATCAGATAGACATCTTCGTCGTTGCGCATTTCTTCGGCCATCGCGTCGCGCAGAGCTTCGCGAACGGTTTCGGATTTCATCTCGGCATCTGCCGGCCAGTCGGGCGACAGGTCGACCACCGGCGCAGCGGGGGCCGCAGCGGCAGGAGCGGGGGCCTCGACCGCCGCAGGGGCGGCTTCGACCACCGCTGCGGCTGCGGGTGCAGCCGCGGTCACGGCCGAGGCGTCTTCGCCTTCCTCGACCAGAACCGCAATCGGGGTGTTCACCTTGACCCCTTCGGTGCCTTCGGCGATCAGGATCTTGCCGACGATGCCCTCGTCGACAGCTTCAAATTCCATTGTCGCCTTGTCGGTCTCGATTTCGGCCAGGATGTCACCGCTGGATACGGTGTCGCCTTCCTTGACCAGCCATTTGGCCAGCGTGCCCTCTTCCATCGTGGGCGAAAGGGCGGGCATGAGAATTTCGGTTGCCATGTCTTATTCGTCCTCTCAGGCGTAAATGTCGGTCCAGAGCTCTTCAACGGCGGGCTCGGGGCTTTCTTTCGAGAATTCGGCGGCTTGGTTCACGATCTCTTTGATTTCCTTGTCGATCGCCTTCAGGTCATCCTCGGTCGCGTGTTTGCCGGTCAGCAGCAGCTCGCGCACATGTTCGATCGGGTCGCTTTGTTCGCGGACTTTCTGAACCTCTTCGCGGGTGCGGTACTTGGCCGGGTCAGACATCGAGTGCCCGCGATAGCGGTAGGTCTTGACCTCAAGAATGTAAGGGCCCTTGCCGGCGCGGCAGTGGGCAACGGCCTTTTCACCAGCGGCTTTGACGGCCAGCACATCCATTCCGTTGACGATCTCGCCGGGGATGCCGAAGGCTTCGCCGCGCACATAGATATCGGGTGACGAGGTCGAACGCGCCTGCGCTGTGCCCATGGCGTATTGGTTGTTCTCGATCACGAAAACCACGGGAAGATCCCACAGGGCGGCCATATTGAACGTCTCATAGACCTGGCCCTGGTTTGCGGCACCGTCGCCGAAATAGGTAAAGGTCACGCCGCCATTCTCTTTGTACTTGTCGGCAAAGGCCAGACCTGCGCCCAGCGGAACCTGCGCGCCGACGATGCCATGGCCCCCATAGAAATGCTTTTCTTTCGAGAACATGTGCATCGAACCGCCCTTGCCCTTGGACAGGCCGCCTTCGCGCCCGGTCAGTTCGGCCATCACGCCGCCCGGATCCATGCCACAGGCCAGCATATGGCCGTGGTCACGATACGATGTGATCCGCTTGTCGCCGTCCTGTGCTGCCGCTTCGAGCCCGACAACAACCGCCTCTTGACCGATGTACAGGTGGCAGAACCCGCCGATCAGACCCATGCCATAAAGCTGACCCGCCTTTTCTTCGAATCGACGGATCAGAAGCATCTCGCGGTAGTATGTCTTGAGTTCTTCCGCAGAAACATTTGGTTTCTTTGTGGTTTTTCGCGCAGCCATAGTGGCGATCTCCCCCTTTCGGCAAGATAGTTTAGCGTTAAACTATCTCATAAAGCATTTGGGGCTTTCTGGCGAGGGGAAATGTGACGCAGCGTCCGCGCGGGCGTGGCGCAGCCGACAGGCAAAGCGGTGCGACGATGGTCCGAAGGCGTCCGGCAGCCCAAAAAGGATCAGCGGATCACGATCTCATCCGCCCGGATCATGCCAAGAACCGAACGCGCCTGCTGATCGAGCAGGTCAAGATCCAGATAAGTGTCGGACAGGCGCCGAGTCAGGTTTTCCAATTCGGCGATTTGGGCATTCAGCTTTTCCAGGTCCTGTGACAGGGCGTCCCGTTCCGCAGCAATTTCGACCCGCCGAAACAGGCCATAGTCACCTTGTACGGCGGCAAAGGTGAAATACACACCAAGCATGAAAGCCACCGAGAAGAAGATGATTGAGCCCAAACCGGGCCGATGGGAACGGGACACTCTGTTTACCGCCGTATGAAAACTAGCCTCAAAAACGTGCCCTTTGCGAGCATCTGGACACACTATGTCACAGGTGATTCGGGTTGTGAATCCCCTGTTTCGATTTTTTCATCTGTAATTTAAGCGCGTCCTGATCCGCGTCAGCGCCATGATTCCAGCGCCTGATTTCGCGCGACGGTTTGTTCTTTCATGCAGGTCCAGTAGAACATCGGCGCAGCGCTGCCGCCGCCCGACAATTCCTTGTCGCAGGTTGCGTCTCGGGCCTTCAGCCAGGCGCGTTGTTCGGTCAGAAGGGCAT
Organism: Ruegeria sp. AL12; assembly: GCF_056540885.1. Taxonomy (NCBI): domain Bacteria; kingdom Pseudomonadati; phylum Pseudomonadota; class Alphaproteobacteria; order Rhodobacterales; family Roseobacteraceae; genus Ruegeria; species Ruegeria sp. AL12. The sequence goes on from NZ_JBQFXN010000001.1 coordinate 585,635, forward strand.
CACCGTCGCCGCGTGCATCGGCTGCGGGTTTGATCTGTGCCCACAGCCGGTTGAGTTCGCGATCTGCGGCCTCCCATTGTTCCTTGGCGCAGAAATTGGCGTCAAGCTGGGTTTGGCCGCTGCAACTGGATTGAGCAGCGGCAGAGCAGGGCAGCATTATTAGGACAAGAAGGTAAATTGGCTTCACGGCAATATCCCCCGTTCAAAAGGGGATACTACCATGGACCATGTCAGGCGATCAAAGGCGGCAAGTGGTGCTTACTGATCCAGAGCTGCGACACCGGGCAGCGTTTTGCCTTCCATCCATTCCAGAAACGCGCCACCCGCGGTCGAGATATAGGTGAAGTCCTTGGCGGCACCCGAGGCGTTCAGGGCAGCAACCGTGTCTCCACCTCCGGCGACCGAGATCAGCTGGCCCGAACGGCTGAGCGCGGCCGCCTTCAAGGCAGCGGCATTGGTGGCGGCGTCGAACGGTTCCAGTTCGAATGCGCCCAGCGGTCCGTTCCAGATCAGGGTTTTGCTTTTTTCGAATATCTCGATGATCGCGGCCACGCTTTCGGGGCCAGCGTCCAGGATCATGCCATCGTCGGGGCATTGATCCGCGGGCAAAACCTGATGAGTGGCATTGGCTTCAAACGTTTCGGCAACCACGACGTCACGTGGCAGAACGATCTGACAGCCGGTGCTTTCGGCTTTGGTCAGAATTTCGGCTGCGGTGTCTTTCATCGCCGTTTCGGCCAGCGATTTTCCGACATTGACACCTTGCGCGACAAGGAACGTATTGGCCATGCCGCCACCGATCACCAGATAATCTACCTTGTCGATCAGATTGCCCAGCAATTCCAGCTTGGTCGAAACCTTGGCCCCGCCCACAACCGCTGTTACGGGGCGTTCGGGTGCGCCCAACGCGCTTTCCAGTGCCTGCAACTCGGCCTGCATCAAACGACCGGCACAGGCGGGCAGCAGGCGCGCGATGGCCTCGGTCGAGCTGTGGGCCCGGTGCGCCGCTGAAAACGCGTCGTTGCAGTACACGTCACCCAGCCTGGCCATACCTGCGGCCAGATCGGCATCGTTCTTGGTTTCCGCAGCGTGAAAACGCGTGTTCTCAAGTAACAGCACCTGGCCGGGCTGCAACGCCTGCGCCGCCAGTTCGGCCTCGGTTCCGACACAGTCGGCGGCAAACAGGACTTTGGTGCCAATAGCGCTTTCGAGGGTCGGAACCAGTTGCTTGAGCGACAGGTTCTCGCGCCGCTCGCCTCCGGGGCGACCGAAATGGGCCAGAAGGATCGGTTTGCCGCCAGCGGCCAGAATGTCGCGAACCGTCGGCACGATTCTCTGGATGCGGGTGGCGTCGGTCACGACACCGTCAACCACGGGCACGTTGATATCCACACGCACAAGTACGCGTTTGCCGTTCAGGTCCATATCGTCCAGTGTTTTCCAGCCCATTGTGCGATCCTTGTCATTGGCAAATGATTTAGGCGGTTCTTTTCCTGCAATTTGCCCTCAGGTCAATGCGTCACTTGGCATTCGTACGCGTGCGTCATAGGTATTTGCGCAAGATAAACGACAGGAGGGCCTCATGGCCGAGATCAAGGATCCCGAAAACACGATCATCATCGAGCTGAAAGACGGCAATGTCGTCATCGAGCTGCTGCCGGATGTGGCGCCTTTGCACAGCGCGCGGATGAAAGAACTGGCCCGCAGCGGAGAATACGACAACGTGGCCTTTCACCGAGTGATCGACGGCTTCATGGCCCAAACCGGTGACGTGCAGCATGGCGACATGGAAGATGGGTTCAACCTGCGTATGGCGGGGACCGGCGGTTCGTCGCTGCCGAACGTACCGGCAGAGTTCTCCAAGCTGCCCCATGATCGCGGTACGCTGGGCGCGGCCCGTTCGCAGAACCCGGATTCGGCCAACTCTCAGTTCTTCATCAACTTCAAGGACAACCACTTCCTGAACGGTCAATACACCGTTTACGGCCGTGTCATCGAAGGCATGGAGCATGTGGATGCGATCGTACGTGGCGAGCCGCCTGCGAACCCCGACCGCATGATCAGCGTCAAGGTGGCCGCAGATGTATAAGCTTGCCGCCACCTTTGCCTTGCTGGCAAGCCCGGCGCTGGCCAGCGGTTTGCAGATCGAGGTCGAAGGGGAAGGGGCCAATGGCACGATCTCCATCGATCTGTTCGAAGATGTAGCGCCGAAGCACGTGGAACAGATCACGGTACTGGCTGCGGACGGCAAGTATGATGGTGTGGTGTTCCACCGCGTGATCGAAGGTTTCATGGCCCAGACCGGCGATGTTCAATACGGCAATTCCACCGCGAACGGCTTTGACATGCGGTATGCCGGGCGTGGTGGGTCAGACCGCCCGGATCTGCCGGCTGAGTTTTCTGATCTGACCTTTGATCGTGGCGTGGTCGGCATGGCCCGGTCGCAAAACCCGGATTCAGCCAATTCGCAGTTCTTTATCATGTTCGAACCCGGCCCGTTTCTGGACGGCCAGTACACCGTGGTCGGTCAGGTGACCGACGGTATGGACGTGGTGGATGCGATCAAACGGGGGCATTCCCAGACCGGAGCGGTTACGGGACAGCCCGACGTGATGAAAAAAGTCACCGTCACCGAATAAACCGAAACAGCCCGGCGTTCCAAAGAGCGCCGGGCTGTTCCTTATGGTCGATTGAACGAAACTCAATCGTCCGGTGACATCGCTTTCCAGATGAGCGCTCCGATCGCGCCGCCAATCAGCGGGGCCACCCAGAACAGCCACAGCTGCGACAGGGCAGGTCCGTCGGCAAACAGGGCGACGCCTGTGGACCGGGCCGGGTTGACCGAAGTGTTGGTGACCGGAATTGATACCAGGTGGATCAGGGTCAATCCCAGACCAATCGCGATGGGGGCGAAACCCGCCGGTGCCTTGTCCGAGGTTGCGCCCAGAATGATCAGGATAAAGAAAGCGGTCATCACGATCTCGATCACCAGAGCGGACATCAAAGAATACCCGCCGGGCGAGGCCTCACCATATCCGTTGGACGCAAATCCCCCGACGCCGGCGAAGTCGGGCGCACCGCTGACGATCAGATACAGAACCACTGCGGCGGCGATGGCGCCGATGACCTGAGCGATCCAGTAGGGCAGCAGATCCTTTGCCGGAAACCGCCCGCCGATCATTAGGCCCAGGCTGACCGCCGGATTGAAGTGCCCGCCCGAGATATGGCCAACCGTGTAAGCCATTGTCAGAACCGTCAGGCCGAAGGCGAAGGAAACGCCAAGCCACCCAATGCCGACATCTGCAACGCCCGCTGCCAATACGGCACTGCCGCAACCTCCGAGAACCAGCCAGAAGGTGCCGAAGAACTCGGCCAGTAGTTTTGATGACATGAAATTTCCTCCACAATGCAATGAGCTTAAGTGTAGTTCATAAATTAACTTTTGTTAAATTGTGCAGAACGGGGAATTTTCCCGGCACCCTCGCACCAGGGGTCGCAAAGCCCTTAGTGCCATTGAGCAGGATCCAGGTGAAACAGCTTGGAGAGTTGCTTGTAAACCTCCGGGTCCGACCTGCGCAGGGCCTTTGGTCGCTCAAAGAACACTTCAACCGAAACGGCGAAAAACTCCTCGTGCCCTTCCGCGCCATAGGGGTCGATTACGGTTGGCTGCCCGGATTCAACGGCGCGTACATGCGCGTCATAGGCTGTCAGGAATGCGGCTTCCCATTCTGAAAAGCTTTGGTCGTCGCTGAGTACGGGCACCCCGTTGGCCGACCCTGTCAGATCGTCGATCTGGTGGGCAAATTCATGAAATACAACATTTTGGCCGTCATGATCGTTCATGGCCCCGCGCTGGCTATGCGCCCAGGACAGGATCACCGGGCCGCGGTTCCAGCTTTCCCCTGTGCGCACGATTTCCTTCTCGGTGACGACATAGCCGCTGTGCCGGCTCTGCCTGGATTTGAATGCGCTGGGATAGATCAAAATTGTGGTCAGGTTGTCATACCAGAGATCGGTATTCACAACCAGCAGACAGGCTTGCGCGGCGATGGACAGTTGCATGTCTTCGGTAACGTCCAGGCCGTCACACCCAATGAATTCAACCTGATCAAGGAACAGGTTGATCTTGCCTTCCAGCTTTGCGCGCAGGCCTTGCGGCAGTTTCCGCAAGATCGGGACCTGAGCGTCGACAAGCTGCCGTTGTTTGTCAGTCAACGGCGCGGCCAACAGGGCGTGGCGCGCCTGTCGTTTGGACCAGAAATAAAAGGCCAGACCTGCGGCGATCACCGCAACAAGTGTCAGAAAAATCAACATGACCCGACCCTAACGTGATCCCGGCGGGATCAAAACAAGTTTCCCGGGTACAGGCTGTGGCGCAAAAAAGAAACGCCGCTGGTCTCCCTGCGGCGTTTCCGATCTGACCTGATGGGTCGAATTACTGTTTGACGTCTGCTGCCGGGTTCGATCCGGCTTTGGCGCTGCGGCCCGGATTCAGCGGATCGTCCTGGCGCTGTACAGACCCTTCGAAATGCGCTCCGCTTTCGATGGCGATGGTCTTGTGGATGATGTCGCCTTCGACACGTGCGGTCGATGTCAGACGCACCTTGAGGCCACGTACGCGACCCACGATACGTCCGTTGATCACGACGTCATCTGCGGTGACTTCACCTTTGATCGTTGCCGATTCACCAATGGTCAGAAGGTGAGCGCGGATGTCGCCTTCGACTGTGCCTTCCACCTGTATGTCACCAGAGGTTTTGATATTGCCAGTGATGTGCAGATCCGAAGACAAAACCGACGCAGGCGGCTTGGGCTTGGGTGCAGTGGCAGGTTTCGACTCGGTCGGTGCAGGGGCCGCTGGGGTCGCCGGAGCGGCTGGTTTGGCCGCCTCGGGTGCCTTGGATGCGGGCTCGTTGATTTTGCTTTTAGAAAACATTTCTCGCAGCCTTGATGTAAGTCATTGGGTTTACGGGTTTTCCGTTCACGCGTACCTCATAGTGCAGATGCGTGCCGGTCGACCGTCCGGTGCTACCCATATCAGCAATATGATCCCCGCGCGAGACCCTTTGACCAACCTTCACGTTGATCTTGGTGTTATGAGCGTAAAGTGTCTCAATTCCGAATGCGTGCTTGATTTTCACAAGCCGTCCGAAACCGGATTGCCAGCCTGCATGGGTAACGACGCCGTCTGCGGTCGCAAAGATATCCGTGCCTTGCGGCCCTGCGAAATCGACCCCGTTATGCATCCGGCGACCACCGGTTTTGGGGTCGCGCCGGCTGCCATAGCCGCTGGTGAAACGCACGGCCGAATGTACAGGATTGGCAAAGGGGGCCTTTTCGGCCGCAAGTCGGTAAAGGTTCAGCTGATCCATCTGTTTCAGCAATGTATTCGCGCGGGCTTCCTCGGCGGACAACTCGTCCACCTCACCGCGCGTGCTAAGGGATAAAGGGGTCAGCGGACCGCCCATACCGCTGTATCCGCGCCGGACCTCTTCGATGATACGGTCTGTTGGCATTCCCGCCTGACGGAACATCTTGTCCAGCGGCTCGACCGAGATCACCATGGCCTCTTCCAGCTGCCGGAAAATCTCGTCGCTGCGTTCCTGCATAAGGCGAATTTCCAGCTCAAGATCATCGCGCTGGTCCAGTGCTTGCCGGGCGTCGGCGGCGATCTGATCGCGTTCCTCGGCCGTACGCGCCAGAGCGTCCGTCATGAAGGCCATCTGTACCGGCGCGCTGGAGGCCGTTACGTACATGTCTGTATTGCTGTTTTCCTGCTTCAGCGCCGCCAGTTCCTTCCGCGCATCTTCCCGCTGTTTCATGGTTGTGCGCAGCGTGGTCTGAATGACTTCGATCCCCGTCTCAAGTTCGCGACGGCGGTTTTCCGAAGCCAGCAGTTCGGACTGCATGGCGGATATCTGTTCCAGCGCGGCGTTGAATCGATCCTGAGCGGCGAGGGCTTCCTGCGCACGGGCGTCGCGTTCTGCGGACAGGACATTCAATCGTTCCTGATAGGTTGCCTGGTCGCGTTTCGCCTGTTCCCGGAAGTTGCCCGAACCGATGCTGTCCATAAGCAGAATGGCAGTTGCGACCGCGGTCCATCCGACCATGACGGCAACACCGGCCACCGCGACCACCTGCGTTTCCGAGCTGAGACGGATAAAACGTGTATCTTTGTCAGACTTCAGAAAAACCCGGCGTTCCGGAAAGTACCGTTCAAATGCGGAGTGTATTTTTATTGCCAGACGTGTTCGCACGCGTCCTACCTCTCATCCCCAAGATCGGGACCGGTTGTGAGTGCCGGCCGCTCCTTGGGCCGACTGCATAAAGGGCAGGCAGCGTTCGGGCAAGTTTGTTGATCAGTCTGGCGCCAACTGCGTAGAAATCCCCCCAAAGATCGGCGGGAAATTGCCGAAAAGCATGTTGAGGCGTCAGTTGGTGATATCGCCGGGCGCGGGTAGGTCTTCGGTCAGCGGCCAGTAGAAATCGGGCGGCAACCCGGCCTCGGCCCGTTTTTCCTCGTTGAAGGGTGGTTTCAGGACGCCGTGGAAATACCGGCGTACCAAAGCGTGAAACACATCCTTGGGGTCCGCGTTTTCACGGCCACACAGGAAATGAAACCACTTGGACCCATAGGCGACATGGCCGACTTCTTCGGCATAGATCACCTCAAGCGCTGCAATGGCCTGTTCGGCCTTGGCCTTGCGAAAGATCTCGATCATGCCGGGGGTCACATCCAGACCACGCGCTTCGAGCACCATCGGCACGACCGCAAGCCGTCCCATCAGGTCGTCTGCGGTGTCCTCGGCCGCGCGCCACATTCCCGCATGGGCGGGCAAGGCGCCATAATGGCTGCCCATTTGTTCCAGACAATCGCAGACCATCTCGAAATGGCGCGATTCCTCTTCGGCGCATTTTACCCAATCGTCATAAAACCCGATCGGCATCGGCACATGGCCAAAGCGGGCAATGATATCCCAATGCAGATCGACGGCGTTCAGTTCGATATGCGCCACGGCGTGCAAAAGGGCGATGCGGCCCGCCTCGGTGCCCGGTTTGCGCTTTGGCACCTCGCGCGGAGACAGGAGTTCGGGCCGTTCCGGGCGCGCGGGCCGCAGCGGGGGTGACGCCGTCCCGATCTCGATCGGGGGCGCGTCGCCCTTGCGCGAGGCAAACCACGCGGCGGCGTGCTGTTTGGACAGGGCGGTCTTTTCCCGACCTTCCGCCGTTGCAAGAACTTCGGTCGCCATCTGGGTCAGCGATTTGGACACCATTATTCTCCGCCTGGTTGATCCTGTGGCTCTTAAACCGGATGGCGACCGTGGTCGAGGGCGTTACAGCGCGCGCACGGCTTCCAGCACCTCGTCCACGTGGCCGGGAACTTTGACCTTGCGCCAAACGCGGGCAATTTTGCCTTCGGGGTCGATGATGAAAGTCGAACGCTCGATCCCCATCGATTTGCGCCCGTACATGTTTTTTTCGACCCACACGCCGTAGTCTTCACAGACGGTCGCGTTCTCATCCGATAACAGCGGTGTGGTCAGCCCATGCTTGGCGACGAATTTGTCATGTTTGGCGACGCTGTCGCGCGAGATGCCGAAAACTTGAGCGCCCGCATCGGCAAAGGCCTGAAGTTGTTCCGAGAAACCGATGGATTCCTTGGTGCAGCCCGGCGTATCATCGCGGGGGTAGAAAAACAGAACCACGGTGCTACCGCGCAACGCCGAAAGCGTCACCTCGCCGCCGCCGTTGCGCGGCAAAGTGAAGTCAGGGGCGATGTCTGAAACGTCGGGCATTGGAAACTCCGCTAAAGGTTTTTAAAGGCTGCCTGATATCATAGGGCAACGCGTGCGGGTTGGAAGGCGTGGATAGCAATTTGAAGCAGCACGAAGACGGTGACGGAGCACGGCCCGTCAAGCCCGCGCGCCGCCGGTCTCGCCGCCGGGCAGCGGGTCTGTGGGCCATGCGCGGCACTTTCGTGCTGGTACTTCTGGCGCTGTTCACCGGTTTCATGGTTGTCGGGCAAAGAATGCACGCCCCCGTCTGGTTGCGGGACAGGGTCGAAGCGCGGCTTGAACAGGCATTGGGTGGGCTGCAAATCCGGTTTGGTGATGTCAGTTTCATCATTCACGAAGGATGGCGCCCCCGTCTGCGTCTGACTGATGTGGCCATCAGCGACGCTGAGGGTCGGCAAATTGCGCAGGTGTCCGACATGCGCGCCAGTCTGGCCATGCGCCCCTTGTTGCGGGGTCATGTCCGACCCAAAAGGATCATTCTGAGGGGGGCGCAGATCGCCGTGACCCGAGACGAGGACGGGGCGCTGAGCCTTACGGTCGGGTCCGGCAGCGCACCGGTGCAGGAGGCCCCGAACCTGGCACAGCTTATCGAGGCTTCGGATCAGGTCTTCCTGTCTCCGGCCCTGTCTGCACTGACTTCAGTCGAACTTGACGCAATCACACTGGATTATCGCGATCTTAGGCAGGGGCGGTCCTGGATACTGGACGGTGGGCATATTCAAGCCAACCGAGCCGGCAACGAAGTGCGCTTGGCGACCGGGTTTTCGGTTCTGGCGGGGCGTGACTATGTCAGTGCCATCGAGGCCAATTATACAAGTGTTCTGGGCACACCTGCCGCACAATTCGGAATCTCGGTCACCGATCTTCCGGCCGAGGACATCGCGGGCCAAACGCCTGCCCTTGCCTGGTTGCAGGTTCTGCGGGCCCCGATCTCGGGTGCCTTGCGCGGTGGTGTCGACGAAAACGGAGCGATCGGAACTTTGTACGCCACGCTGAATCTGGGGGCGGGGGCGGTGCAGCCAAACCCGGAAACACGCCCGGTTCCCTTCGAATCCGCGCGCACCTATTTCACCTATGATCCCGAAGACCAGATCCTGGATTTCAACGAAGTTTCGGTGGTCTCGGCCTGGGGTGAGGTTCAGGCTGACGGAAAGGCGTATCTGGAAGGTGCAGAAGATGGCGTGCTGGACAGCCTGTCTGCACAGTTGCGGCTGTCCGGTATCAACGTGAACCCGGCAAACCTGTTCCCGCAACCTCTTCAGCTTTCGCGGGCCAGCCTGGATTTCAATATGGCCCTCAACCCGTTCCAGCTGCATCTGGGTCAGATGACCATAGAAGATCCGGGTCACACGGTGCGTGCCTTTGGCGTCCTGACCGGGCGGCCGGATGGCTGGGCCGTCAAGCTGGACGCACATCTGGATCAAATGACGTCGGACAAGGTTCTGGGATACTGGCCCGAACGTCTGGCCCCGAAACCGCGAGAGTGGGTGACCGAAAACCTGTACGAAGGGGTCCTTTCGGATATGGACTTTGCCCTGCGCCTGCTGCCCGGATCGAAACCGGATCTCTATCTGGATTTCGGATTTGAAAAGGCGAAGATCCGGTTTGTCAAAACGCTTCCGCCGATCGAAAAGGCGCAAGGTCAGGCCAGCCTGATCAACAGCAGGTTCACGGTCACTGCGCAGCAGGGCGTCGTGATTGCGGATGACGGCGGTGCTGTGGATGCGTCGGGGACGTCCTTCATCATACCCGACACGGATATCAAGAAATCCGCGCCTGCGATTGCGCGCATTCAGGCCAAAGGCAGCGTGACGGCTGCGTTGTCGTTGTTGGACCGGCCTCCGCTGGAATTGCTCAGCAAGGCGGGGTTGCCCGTTGATGTGGCGAAAGGAACGGTGTCGCTGGCCGGAACCCTTTCCCTGCCCTTGAAAAAGGGTCTCAAGTTTGACGAGACCGAGTTCCATTTTGAAGGCCGGCTGGCAAACCTGTTCAGTGACCGCTTGGTGCCCGGATTTGACGTCAGTGCTGATCTTCTGGACCTTTCTGGTGATCAGTCCGGCGTTCAGCTTCAGGGGCAGGGGCAGTTCGGGGACGTACCGCTGACGGCGCTCTGGCGGCAGCCGATAGACGGCAAGTCGGAACAGCGAAGCACCCTGACCGGTCAGATCGAGCTGTCGCCGCGATTGATGGATGAGATCGGCGCCGGTCTGCCTCCGGGGATGCTGACCGGCAAAGGGATTGCGGATATCACATTGGGGCTCGGCGCCGGGGTTGCCCCGAAATTGTCCGTCACGTCTGATTTGCAGGGTGTCGCGCTGGCCATACCCGAACTTGGTTGGAGAAAGGGGGCCAATTCGACCGGCTCTCTGACGGCCGAAGCGACTTTGGGGTCGCAGTTGAAGGTGGATAGTCTGCGCATAAATGCAGCCGGATTGCGTACATCTGCCTCCATTACGTTTCGTGAAAACGGCGAATACGACCGGGTTCGCTTCACCTCTTTTGACCTGGGCGATTGGCTGGCAGTTCCGGCAGAGCTGATCGGGCGCGGAAACGCCATGCCGGATATCCGTGTGCTTGGCGGCGTCCTTGATATGGGCCGCGCGAATTTCGGCGAAAGCGGCGGATCGGGCGGCGGGGGCGGCGCCGGGCCGAAACTGGACGTGGCTCTGGATCGCCTTCAGGTTACGGAAACCGTCGCGCTGACCGGGTTCCGGGGCGCATTTCAGACGACGGGCGGAATACAAGGGAACTTCACCGCGCAGGTCAATGGCGGCGCGCCGGTCAGAGGGCAGGTCAGCCCCAGAGGGAACCGAAGTGCTGTTGACCTGACGTCGCAAGATGCGGGGTCCGTGCTGCGATCGGCCGGAGTACTGACACAGGCGCGGGGCGGAGAAATGAATCTCAAACTCGAACCTGTGACGGCACCGGGTAGCTATGACGTGATACTGAAAATCACCAACACGCGGATAACCGACGCCCCGGCCATGGCGGCCTTGCTGAATGCCATCAGCCTTGTGGGCCTGTTGGATGAAATGGCCGGACAGGGTATCTTTTTTGCAGCAATCGACAGCCGGATGCGTGTCACCCCCACAGACATCAAAGTGCTCAGCGGCAGTGCCGTCGGCCCGTCGATGGGCCTGTCTTTTGATGGCACCATCGATACGGTGAACGGCTTGCTGAACCTGCGCGGTGCGATCTCGCCCATATACCTGCTCAACGCAGTTGGCAGCGTGTTTACGCGCAAGGGCGAGGGCGTCTTTGGATTCAACTACACCCTGACCGGCCCGCTTGCCTCGCCCAAAGTTTCGGTAAATCCGTTGTCCGGTCTCGCACCTCTGTTCCTGCGCGACCTGATGCGTGCCCCGGCACCCAAAGTTCAGGATGGTCCGAACGCAGTGCCGCAGAAACCGGATGAACCCAAACGCACATTCGGCTCATCCCCAAGTGACCGCTGACAGGATATGGCCGAATCTGATGCAGGGTTGTAAGGCGCGGGCATGAAACTTAGCGATTTTGATTTCCATCTGCCCGAAGACCTGATCGCCACGCGGCCGGCCAGCCCGCGTTCCTCTGCGCGCTTGCTGGTGGCGCAGGGGGATGCAATCACGGACAGCCATGTTTTCGACCTGCCCGATTTCCTGCGGCCGGGTGACCGGCTGGTGTTGAATGACACACGGGTCATTCCGGCGCGACTGAACGGCCGACGCCACCGGGACAGCGCGCAGGGGCCGGTTTCCGCAGGGATCGAGGCCACTTTGCTTGATCCACAGGCCGATGGCACGTGGTCTGCGTTGATCAAGCCGCTCAAGAAGGTGAAGCTTGGGGAAGAGATTGTCTTCTCGGATGATCTCAGCGCCACGCTGGACAGAGTTGCGGATGGCCAGGCTTATCTGCGCTTCAATCTCAGCGGCGAGGATTTCGACGCGGCGCTGGATCAGGCCGGAGCAATGCCTCTGCCGCCCTACATCGCAGCCAAACGTCCGGCTGATGAACGGGACAAGACGGACTATCAGACCATCTGGGCAAATCATTCCGGTGCCGTGGCCGCCCCGACCGCATCCTTGCATTTCGACGAGGCGCTGATGAAGGCGCTGGCAAAACGGGGGGTAAGCTTCACGCATGTGACGCTGCACGTGGGGGCAGGGACTTTTCTTCCGGTCAAGGTTGAGGATGTCACAACACACAAGATGCATGCTGAATGGGGGCAGGTAAGCCCCGACGCCGCCGCTGAGATACAGGCAACCAAGGCCGCCGGCGGGCGGGTGATCCCGGTGGGGACAACGGCTTTGCGACTGATCGAAAGTGCGGCAAGGTCAGGAAAGATCGAACCCTGGGAAGGCGACACGGATATCTTCATCTATCCCGGTTTTGAATTCCACGTCACTGACGCATTGATGACCAATTTTCACCTGCCGAAATCCACGTTGCTCATGCTGGTTTCGGCGCTGATGGGGCAGGATCGGATGCGCGATGTCTACGCGCATGCCATCGCCCGGAAATACCGGTTCTTTTCCTATGGCGACGCGTCGCTTTTGATCCCTTGAGAGGCGCGGAAACAGCATCGCGGATCGGGAATGTCGTAGACAAGCGCGACGTAGGCGGTCTTTGATCGCAGAACGACACTAAAATCAGGTTGGCATTAGTCGGAGGCCCCAATGATTCAGGTCCTTTCCAGCGCATGGGCGCTGCTGCTCGGCATGGGGTTGCTGATGGTCGGAAACGGCCTCCAGGGCACGATTCTGGGTGTGCGGGGTGAGATCGAAGGCTTTTCGACCCTCGAGATGTCTTTTGTCATGTCGGCCTATTTTCTGGGCTTTCTGGGCGGCTCACGCCTTGCGCCCGAGATGATCCGGCGCGTTGGCCATGTGCGGGTCTTCGCGGCCCTTGCGTCGTTTATTTCGGCCGTGATGATCATGTATCCCATGCTGACCAACCCGATCGCGTGGGCCTTGGGCCGGGTGGTGATCGGATTCTGTTTTTCGGGCGTGTATGTTACCGCCGAAAGCTGGCTCAACAATGCGGCCAGCAATGAAAATCGCGGGCAGGCGCTGTCGCTCTATATGATCGTCCAGATGACGGGGATCATCAGTGCGCAGGCGCTTGTTCTTGTCGGCGACCCGGCTGGTTACGAGACCTTTGTGATCGCCTCGATCCTGGTTTCAGTGTCCTTCGCACCGATTTTGCTGTCGATCTCGCCGACACCGGCCTTTGATACCACCAAACCGATGACCTTGAAGAAACTACTTGAAACATCGCCTCTGGGCTGCGTGGGCATGTTTCTTCTGGGGGGTGTGTTTTCCGCGCAGTTCGGCATGGCGGCGGTGTATGGCGCCCGGGCAGGGCTGTCGCTTGTTGAAATTTCAACCTTCGTTGCGGCGTTTTATATCGGCGCTGTGGTTCTGCAATACCCTTTGGGCTGGTTCTCTGACCGTATGGATCGCCGCTTTCTGATCCTGCTTGTGGCGCTCGCCGGTGCCGGTGGCGCAACGATCGCTATGATGATGGGCGGATCGTTTCCAATTCTGCTTGCTTCGGCTTTCCTGATCGGCGGTATGTCCAACCCGCTATATTCACTGCTGATTGCGCATGCGAATGACTTTCTGGATCACGAGGATATGGCGGCCGCATCCGGTGGGCTGGTATTCATCAACGGTCTGGGCGCGATTGCCGGGCCGGTGATCACCGGCTGGCTGATGGGGGATGCCGTATTCGGGCCACCGGGCTTTTTTCTCTTTATTGCGGCACTGTTACTCGCAATGGCACTTTACGCCCTGTATCGGACGACGCAGCGGGCATCGATACCCGTGGACGAAACCGGCACGATGTCGACGCTGTATCCAACGGCCTCGCCAGTTGCGTTTGAAGTGGCACAGGAAGTCGCCATCGAAGCCGCCGAGGCCGAACAGGCCGAGCAGGAAGATGCCTAGGACACAGGATTATGTCGCAAGTGTTGCAATATGTTACTGTAACAGTTCTGTAAAACGGCCTTAAATGACGTTACGTCCAAACTACGGGCACAAGACGGAGTTTAAGGCAATGGTAACGCCTGAAGAAGTATTGAGTTTTTGGTTAGATGAGGTGGGTCCAAAGGGCTGGTACATAGAGGATGAAGCGCTGGATTCAGAAATCCGCGCACGTTTTCAATCAACGTGGGAGGCTGCGGCCGAGGGCAAGTTTTCGCTCTGGCTGACCTATCCCAGCGGGTCACTGGCTTACATAATTTTGACGGACCAGTTTCCACGCAACATGTTCCGCGGGCAAGCGCGTGCTTTCGCGACGGACCGAGCGGCCCTGGCAGCTGCGAAATGCGCGGTGGACAGAGGTTGGGACAAGAAGATCGATGAACCGGCCCGGCAGTTCTTTTACCTTCCGATGATGCATTCGGAAAATCTGTGCGATCAGGAACGCTGCGTGCGTCTGATCTGTCAGAACCTAAGCGGCGATACAAGCAATCTGCTGCACGCCCGTGCGCATCGTGAAGTGATCCGCAAGTTTGGTCGTTTCCCTTACCGGAACAAAGCACTGTCGCGCAGCTCGACCCCCCATGAAGAGGCTTATGTCGACATGGGCGGCTATGGCAGCACCGTGCGAGAGCTGCAAGCAATGGCCTGAGACCGTACAAAGGTTTTGCGCCTCTGTTGTTAGTGCGGGGGCTTCAGGCTCCCGGCTCGCATCCTTTGAACGACAAGACCCGTTCGGACGCGATGTCTGCTCCGGTCTGAATGGCTTGGGCGATCAGAACCTCTGGTGTCTCGGCAAGTTCAGTGAACCGCTCCTGCGCAGTTTGCAGCTTTTGGTCAACTGCGTTCAGGCGGCGCAATGTTGCCTGAAGGTTTTGCGCGGCTTGACTGTCAGTGATCTGGTTCTCATTCCTCAAGGTCGCCAAATCCTCACGCAATGCGGAAAGTTCTGCCCGAATGCCCTTCGCCTCATCCCGAATAGGGGCAAGAACCTGCACGGCCTCTGAGAATTCCGCCGAGACGCTTTCGACTTTCGATGCCAGCTTCCAGCCTAAAAACAAGCACAGCGCCACAAGTATCAAAGTTGCGTTTAGCAGAGCAAGCGCCAGATCTTTTAGTGTTTTGGCCATGGTAAACCCCTTGAATTCAATGTGTTCACAAATGTCCGAGCGGCGTCGGCGTTTCTGTTCTAGCCATAGCATGGGCCTGCGTATAGGCTGAAATCCGCATATTCAGGTAAGGTTTACCCTGCGTCTCATTTGTCGCGGGAACGCGTGTTGATGCGTTTCTGAAAATAGTTTAATGGTAAACTAAATTTTCACCACCTGCGCCGAGAGGAACACATGGCTGCACAATCCTATGATCTGATCGTAATCGGGGCTGGCCCCGGTGGCTATGTCGCCGCCATCCGTGCGGCCCAGCTTGGACTGAAAACCGTCGTGGTCGAGCGCGAGCACCTTGGTGGCATCTGCCTGAACTGGGGGTGCATTCCGACCAAGGCATTGCTGCGGTCCTCCGAAGTTTTCCATCTGATGGAACGCGCCAAGGATTTCGGATTGAAGGCCGACAAGATCGGTTACGATCTGGACGCGGTCGTCAAAAGATCCCGTGGCGTTGCCGGGCAGCTTTCGGGTGGCATCGGCCATCTGCTGAAGAAGAACAAGGTCGCCGTGGTGATGGGTGAGGCAACAATCCCCGCAAAAGGCAAAGTCAGCGTCAAGACCGATAAGGGCACCGAAGAACTGACGGCCAAGAACATCATTCTTGCAACCGGCGCACGGGCCCGCGAAATGCCCGGTCTCGAGGCTGATGGCGATCTGGTCTGGACATACAAGCACGCGCTGCAACCGCCCCGGATGCCAAAGAAGCTGCTGGTCATCGGCTCGGGCGCGATCGGAATCGAATTTGCCAGTTTCTACAACACGCTGGGGGCCGACACGACGGTGGTCGAGGTGATGGACCGCGTGTTGCCCGTGGAAGATGCGGAAATCAGTGCCTTGGCTAAGAAAGCCTTCACCAAACAAGGCATGACCATCATGGAAAAAGCCATGGTCAAGCAGTTGGATCGCGGCAAGGGCAAGGTCACCGCTCATATCGAGGTCAAGGGCAAGGTTGAAAAGCACGAGTTCGACACCGTTATCTCGGCTGTCGGGATTGTTGGGAATGTCGAAAACCTCGGGCTCGAGGCGCTGGGCGTCAAGATCGACCGCACGCATGTGGTGACGGATGAATATTGCCGCACCGGCGTCGATGGCCTTTATGCGATCGGTGACATCGCGGGCGCGCCCTGGCTTGCACATAAAGCCAGCCACGAAGGTGTCATGGTTGCCGATCTGATCGCGGGCCAGCATGCGCATCCGGTCAAGCCCGAAAGCATCGCCGGATGTACCTATTGTCAGCCGCAGGTGGCCTCGGTGGGATATACCGAAGCCAAGGCCAAAGAGCTGGGTTACGACATCAAAGTCGGTCGCTTCCCCTTCATCGGCAACGGCAAGGCCATTGCTCTGGGCGAACCGGAAGGTCTGATCAAAACCGTGTTCGACGCCAAGACAGGCGAACTGCTGGGGGCCCATATGATCGGCGCGGAAGTCACGGAACTGATTCAGGGCTATGTGGTTGGGCGGCAGCTGGAGACCACCGAAGAAGACCTGATGAACACGGTCTTCCCGCACCCGACTCTGTCAGAAATGATGCATGAAAGCGTGTTGGACGCTTATGGCCGCGTGATCCACATGTAACGTCATACGCGTGTTGCGGTCGGACAGGGGGCTCTGCCCCCGCCTTGCTGCGCGCGGCTCCCCCGGGATATTTTGGGCCAGATGAACAAGGGATCCTTTATTCATCTGGCGTCAAATATCCCGGAGCGCGAGGCAGAGCCTCGCTGAAATCCGTTACTTGTTCAAAGCATCCAGAATGCGGGCCCACGAACGGATGCCCTTGTGAAAGCTTTTGACGTCGTATTTCTCATTCGGCGAATGGATGGCGTCGTCCTCGTTGGCATAGCCGACCAGCATCGAATCCAGCCCCAGAACGGTATTGAAATACCCGACGACGGGGATCGAGCCGCCCATGCCGGTAAACACCGCTTCGCGGTCCCACTCGTCCGACAGTGCTTTGCGCGCGGCTTCGAATTCCGGGCGATCGATATTCATGACCGAAGCGGGCGAACCTTCCAGATCGTTGTCCCAGACAACTTTTGCATCCGGGGACAGGCGATCCTCGACATGTTTGCGGATCTTGTTGCGCAGCGCGTCGGGGTCCATGTCGCCGACCAGTCGGCACGTGATTTTACAATGCGCTTCCGAAGGGATAACGGTTTTCGAGCCTGCGCCATTGTATCCGCCCCACAGCCCGTTCACCTCAAGTGTCGGGCGCGCCCATTGCTGTTCGAGCGTCGAATAGGCTTTTTCGCCGTGCGGCTGGGTATAGCCGACCGAATTCAGATAATCCGCTTCATCGAAACCGCAATTCTGCCACTGGCGCAGCTGGTCCTGGGGCACTTCATGAACGCCTTCATAGAAACCATCGACCGCGACACGCCCGGTTTCGTCATCATAGAATGAGGCAACGATCTTCGACAGCTCGCGCAGCGGGTTCAACCCCGGGCCACCGTAATGGCCGGAGTGCAGATCGATGCGGGGCCCGATGATCGTGAACTCGTCCTTCAGCATGCCGCGAAGCTGCGCGGCAATCGACGGAACACCTCGCGACACCATGGATGTATCGCAAACCAGCGCCAGATCCGCTTTGAGTTCGGCCGCGTTTTCTTCGAGGAAGGGGACCAGCGAGGGTGAGCCGGATTCCTCTTCGCCTTCAAAGAAGAAGGTGATGCGGCAGGGCAGGGTTCCGTGCACCGCTTTCCATGCGCGGCAGGCTTCGACGAATGTCATCAATTGACCTTTGTCGTCCGATGCCCCGCGCCCGCGGATGACGGGGCCGTACTCGGTATCTTCGATGGCAGGGTCAAACGGGTCGCGTGTCCAAAGGTTCAATGGATCGACAGGTTGCACATCATAATGGCCATAAAACAGGATATGGGGTGCATCCGAGTCCTCGCCCACATGGCCTACGACCATCGGGTGCCCCGGGGTTTCCCGTTTTTCTGCTGCAATTCCGATACTGTTGAGGTCGGCGACCAGCCAGTCGGCTGCACGGCTGACGTCGGCCTTGTACGCGGGATCGGTTGAGATCGAAGGGATGCGCAGCAGCTCCATCAGGCGGTCGATAGAGGTTTGCAGATCTTCGTCAATCCGGTTCAGCACGGTGTCTAGGGACATGGGGATCTCCTGCTTGTCTGTGTTCGCGCGAACCCTAGCAGCGTTGACAGCGCCGTCCAGAGCGGTTGATCTGAATTGTTCATGCAATCACAAGCCCGCAAATGACGTTGCGCGGGCTGCGTCGTTTCCACGCGTCCGATAGCCGGAACTATACTTGCCGTGAGCATTGCAAACTTATATTTGATGCAAATCAAAGTTGGGTTCACCTGTTCGGCTGTAACCAGCTGAATAAAGTAACACAAAGCTGCTGATACAGGTTAAGCTGTGGGATGTGGCAGACTAATTGCCCAAGGGAAACCGGAAACGGGCATTCAAGGAGGGTCCGTTGGACTATACTGCTCAGCTCGATTCAGCGATTGCCAGGCTGCATGACGAAGGACGTTACCGGACCTTCATCGATATCGAACGTCGCAACGGACATTTTCCGCACGCGGTGCGCACGCGCCCGGACGGCTCGCAGCAGAACATCACCGTATGGTGCGGCAATGACTATCTGGGCATGGGCCAGCACCCTGTTGTTCTGAACGCAATGCACGAGGCGGTCGAAGCCGCAGGTGCAGGATCGGGCGGGACGCGCAACATCTCGGGGACAACGGTCTATCACAAACGGCTCGAGGCCGAGCTGGCAGATCTGCATGGCAAGGAAGCCGCGCTTTTGTTCACCAGCGCGTATATTGCCAACGACGCCACGCTCAGCACGCTGCCCAAGCTGTTTCCGGGGCTGATTATCTATTCTGACGCGCTGAACCATGCTTCGATGATAGAAGGGGTGCGCCGAAACGGCGGGGCCAAGCGCATCTTCCGTCATAACGACGTGGCGCATCTGCGCGAATTGCTCGAGGCGGACGATCCCGCCGCACCCAAGCTGATCGCGTTCGAGTCCGTCTATTCGATGGACGGTGATTTTGGTCCGATCGAAGAAATCTGCGATCTGGCAGATGAATTCGGCGCGCTGACCTATATCGACGAAGTGCACGCGGTGGGCATGTATGGCCCGCGCGGTGGCGGCGTGACCGAGCGGGATCGCCTTGCACATCGGATCGACATCATCAATGGCACCCTGGCCAAGGCCTATGGCGTCATGGGGGGCTATATCGCCGCCAGCGCAAAGATGTGCGATGCCGTGCGGTCTTATGCGCCGGGCTTTATCTTTACGACATCGTTGCCGCCGGCAGTTGCCGCAGGGGCTGCTGCATCCGTTGCGCACCTGAAAACCGCGTCTGAGCTGCGCGAGCAGCACCAGACCCAGGCGAAGATCCTCAAGCTGCGGCTGAAGGGAATGGGCCTTCCGCTGATCGACCACGGCAGCCATATCGTGCCAGTGATCGTCGGCAATCCGGTGCACACCAAAAAGCTCAGCGATATGCTGCTGGACGATTATGGCATTTACGTGCAACCGATCAATTTCCCGACCGTCCCGCGCGGAACCGAGCGTCTGCGTTTTACCCCGTCTCCGGTGCATGGACCCGACGAAATGAACCGTCTGGTGCAAGCGATGGACGAACTTTGGTCACATTGTGCGCTAAATCGCGCCGAACTTGCCGGATAACCTAACGCCAAAGTGTGCAACGAGTTTGCCGCGTGTTAAGCTTACGCTAACAAAACGAGTAGACGAATCATTGTGGGGATGATTCGCCACTTACGCGAAATACGCGACAGGCAGAATGGGGCAGCAGGGATGATTGGGCGCAGATCTCAGCGCGAATCCGAAGAGGACGTAGATGTCAGACCAAAAGGGTTTGACGACTACGAAGTTCGCCTAGGCGACAAGATGCGCGGTGAACGCGCAACGATGGGCAAATCTCTTCTGGATGTTCAGCGCGAACTGCGGATCAAAGCCAACTATATTGCTGCAATTGAAAACGCCGACCCTGATGCGTTTGATACACCCGGCTTTATCGCCGGGTATGTGCGTTCCTATGCGCGCTATCTGGGTATGAACCCCGATGAGACCTTCGCGACTTTCTGCGAGGAAAGCGGATTTGAGGTCGCGCATGGCATGTCCGCAGAGGCCTCGGTGGTGCGGAAACCTTCCGGGGCTCTGCCTGCGCGCGGTCCGATGGGGCGGGATCCATTCATTTCGCCCAATACGCCCTATATTCCGGGCAAGGAGTCTCTGGTCAGTCAGATTGAACCCCGCGCAATCGGCTCGTCGCTGGTTTTGCTCGCGGTGATCGGTGGCATTGGCTATGGCGGTTGGGCTGTTTTGAACAAGATTCAGCAAGTACAGGTCAGCCCGGTTGAACAGGCACCGGTGGTTCTGTCTGATCTGGATCCGCTGGATGCGGCGCGCAGCAACGTGTCAGATGATGTTACGGAAGTAGCAAGCGCAGAAGCACTGGACCGTCTCTATCGTCCGCAGGCGCTGGATGTTCCGGTGCTGGTCTCGCGGGATGCTCCGATCTCAACGCTTGATCCGCGCGAGGTTGGAACCTTCCGCCCGCCCGAATTGCCGCAGTTCGAAGTGGCTGAACTGCACACGGTCGAAAAACCGGCCCTGCCGCAAGTGGTCGAACAGATCGACACCACGCTAAAGATCGTGGCAGTTGATCCCGCGTGGATGCGTGTGACGGCTGCGGATGGCAGCGTCATTTTCGAAGGTACGCTGGGAACCGTCGAGCAAGGCAGCGTATTCGAAGTGCCCCTGACGGAAGAACCGCCGACATTGCGTGCGGGCGCGTCGGGATCAGTATATTTCGCGATGAACGGTGAACACTACGGCCCGGCGGGTGCTCCGGGAACTGTCGCCAAGGGTGTCGTTCTGTCGAAAGACGCCGTGTCCGAGGCCTATGCCGTCGCCGATCTGGAGGCGGAACAGAACAGTGCGCTCAAGCAACTGGTGGCGGAACTGCAAACCGAGGCGACAGAAACGCCCGCCGAGTGATCTAGCCATTGCGATAACCCGGTTGCCGAACTATCTACAATCGCAACTCAGGCAGACACGGATCCGTCCTTATGTCCCTCAATCACGTGCGCCCATGGCGCGACATCTATCGTCGTAAATCCCGTCAAATCATGGTCGGCAATGTCCCCGTTGGTGGCGATGCACCCATTGCTGTGCAGACCATGACCAACACGCTGACCACCGATGTCGCTGCCACCGTAGCACAGGTGCAGGCCGCGGCCGAGGCGGGCGCGGATATCGTGCGGGTTTCGGTACCCGATGAGGGTTCGTCCAAGGCGCTGAAAGAGATCGTGCGCGAAAGCCCGGTTCCCATCGTGGCGGACATTCATTTTCACTACCGCCGCGGCATCGAAGCAGCCGAAGCCGGGGCTGCCTGTCTTCGCATCAATCCCGGCAATATCGGGGACGAGACCCGCGTGAAAGAGGTCATTCAGGCCGCCCGCGACCACAACTGTTCGATCCGCATCGGCGTGAACGCGGGAAGTCTGGAAAAGCACCTGCTTGAGAAATACGGCGAACCGTGCCCCGAAGCGATGGTCGAAAGCGGCTTGGAACATATCCGCATCCTGCAAGACAACGACTTTCACGATTTCAAGATCAGTGTGAAAGCCAGTGACGTTTTCCTGTCCGCCGCAGCTTATCAGGGTATTGCCGAGGCCACGGACGCCCCAATCCATCTGGGTATTACCGAAGCTGGTGGGCTGGTCTCCGGCACCATCAAGTCCGCTATCGGTCTGGGCAATCTTCTGTGGATGGGGATCGGTGACACGATCCGTGTCAGCCTGTCTGCCGATCCGGTAGAAGAGGTGAAGGTCGGGTTCGAAATCCTCAAATCCCTTGGTCTGCGTCACCGGGGTGTAAACATCATCTCATGCCCATCCTGCGCGCGGCAGGGCTTTGACGTCATCAAAACCGTCGAGGCGCTGGAGCATCGACTGGAACACATCAAAACGCCGATGTCTCTGTCGATCATCGGCTGCGTGGTCAACGGGCCGGGTGAAGCGCTGATGACCGATGTTGGTTTCACCGGCGGCGGGGCAGGGTCCGGCATGGTCTATCTGGCCGGCAAAGCCAGCCACAAGATGTCGAACGACCAGATGATCGATCACATCGTGGAAGAGGTCGAGAAAAAGGCGGCTGAACTGGATGCGGCGGCTGAAGCGGCTGAATAGCCTGTTTCTTCACGACATCTGAAAAACCGGCATCTGTTGTGTGGCGCAATGGATGCCGCCGCCAAGCTCTCCCAGCACATCCACGTCAAGCGTCACGACTTCACGCCCAGGGTGGTGCCTTGCAAGCGTTTCCGACGCGATCCTGTCTGTTTCCGAGTCTCCGAACCGGGCCGCAATCACACCGCCATTGCAGACGTAGTAATTGGCATAAGAGGCCACGAAATCCGGGTCTTCGACACGGCGGAAATGCGGCTCGGGTATCACGTCCATGTTGATGCCCGCGGCAATGAGACGATCATGGGTGTCCAGCGCGGCCATGTGGAAAGGATCATCTTTGTCCGGTTCATCCGGCAAGTTGATGATGCCGCGACCGGGGCCGGTAAAGCGGGCCAGACTGTCAATGTGATAGTCGGTGATGTCTTCGCCCCAGACACCTTCGGACCAGATCATGCGTTTGGCCCCATAGGCCGCCAACAACCGGGCTTCGATCTCGTCCCGAGTGAGGCCGGGATTGCGGTTGTCATTCACCCACGAGCTTTCATGCGCCATAAGTGTCCCATGCCCATCCTGCTCGACGCCACCGGCTTCGCCGATCAGCCCGGTCGGCAACAGGGGCAGACCCAGCGTTTCGGCCACTCTGCCGGCAATTTTCGCATCATGTGCGTGAACCTGTTTTCTTCCCCACCCATTGAACTGGATCTGTTGGACCGCAAGCGCGCCACGGTCGTTGATCGCAAAGACCGGGCCTGCGTCCCGGCACCACAGATCTTCGGTCGGGACATCCCAGATCTCGACCGCCGCAGAAAGCCGTTTGCTGATGTCTGCGTGATGTTCCGATCCGGCGAGCATTGTGACGGGTTCAAAAGCAGAGATCGTGTTTGCGATTTCCGCAATGGTCCCCTGTACCATTTCCAGAAAAACGGGGTCGGGATAGACGGTTCGGCTGACCGGCCATTGCATGAAAGTGCGTTCATGCCGGGCGTCTTCGGCCGGCACGTGGAAGCCTGTCGCGGACTGCGCAATAGACTGGCCAGAGAAACCCGTCATACTCAACGCTCCTCCGGCCACCAGAAATTCCCGCCGCTTCATGGCATGTTGCCGACAGTTCCGGCCTCAGCCGCGTTCGGCACGTATACCGTCAACGATCTGCTGCATCTGATCGGCTGGCAAATAGCCGCGCAGCATCTCTGTGCCCAACACAAACGAAGGCGTGCCCGAGATCTGCATCCGCCGGGCCAGAGCACGGGTGCGCGCAATCTCATCCGTGACGCGATCGCTGTCCATCGCCGCGATGATCTCGTCGCTGTTCAGCCCCAAACCGTCCGAGATGCGGCGTAGGGCAACTTCGCTTGGCTCGCCGGTGAATTCCAGCAGGGCATCATGGACCTGCTTATATGCGTCGTCGCCCGCCACGTGTTTGGTGGCCACGGCAAAACGTGAGGACAGCACGGACGCATCACCCAGGATGGGGAATTCCTTGATCACAAGGCGGATGTTGCCGTCTTCTGCCAGCAGGCTGGTAACTTCGGGAACGGCACGGCGGCAATAGCCACACCGGTAGTCCATGAACTCGACCAGCGTGATGTCGCCATCCGGGTTGCCGCCAACCCAGCTGTACCCGTCATCGAACAGTTCATCCGCATTGGCGGCGACCAGTTCTTTGTCCGCAGCAGCTTCGGCGACGGCATTGCGCTCTTCCAGAATGTTGATGGCTTCGAGGATCACTTCGGGGTTTTCCAGCAGGTATTCGCGCACCTGGGCACCAAATTCCGCTTTCTCGGCATCGTTCATCGCGTTCAAGTCCAGCGCCTGCGCCGAGGTCGCTGCCATGGAAAGCCCCAGAAGGGCGGGTGCAGCATGTCTGAGGATCATTTCCGTTTCCTTTTGTCTTTGTCGAGTCGTTCCGACGCAATCAACACGTCTTGTGCCCTTTGCCAACCCGGTGAACCTTCGGGCAGTCGTGCCACGGCGCGTTTCGCGTGAATTTCGGCATCTTTCAACCGCCCTTGCAGCGCATACCGCTCTGCCGTCACGGTCGATGCCATACCATCATTGCCAACCTGAGCATAGGCCACACCCAGATCCTGCAACAGCCTGGCGTTCCGGTAGTCCCGGGCGCGGGCTTTTTCCAGCACGCTCAGGGCCTGTTTGGTTTGACCCTGCGCCAGCAACGCCCGCCCGTATCCAGCCAGGATAAGCGCATCGTTCGGAGCCATTTCAACAGCGTTCCCATACGCTTCAACAGCCGCGCCTATTTGCCTGTTTTCCAGCAGAATTTGCCCTTTCAGGTCATAATAGTAGGGGTCGTTCGGGCGCAGCGCCAGTGCCTCGTCGATGGCACGACGCGCGCGATCCAAATCACGGTTCTGATGATAAGCCGAAGCCTCGCGCATCAGGCGGATGTCCTGAGCGGTTTCTTCTTTGGCGCGCCGTAATGTCCAACTGGGTGAGCGTAAAAAGGCCGACAGTTTGCCTTTGACGCGGGCAAACCAGTAATCGGCATTGGCATTCGGAACGGCCTTGTCGCCGAACTCATCCAGAAACGCTTCGGCGGCGCGCAATCGTTCACGACTGGTGGGATGCGACCGCATGTACGGGTCCTGATTGGCGACGCTCAGCAATTCCTGACCCGCGAATTTTCTGTGCAGCTCGACCATGCCGCTGGGGGAAATCTGAGCCCATCGCAGATAGCTTGCGGCGCTTCGGTCGGCCGAGGCCTCTTCGGCGCGGGTATGGCCCAGAAAGCTGCGGATTGCGGCGCCTTGGGTGCCTGCGGCGATGCCAATGGCGGCTTCACCCCCTCCGGCCGCAGCCGCAAGCAGGGCCAAAGCGGTACCAAGGCCCGCATTGCGCCGCGCCGCCTTCAGGTTTTCGGCGCGGCGGGCCAGATGACCATTCGCGATATGCGCCGCCTCATGCGCGATCACCGCTTGCAGCATTTCGGGGCTTTCGACCGTAAGGATCAGCCCGTAATTCAAATAGATCGCGTTGTAGTCGATGACGAAGGCATTGAACGTGTTGTCATTGACCACAAGGATTTGAACCCGGTTGGTGTTCAGGCCGGCGGCGCGCAGAACCGGAAACGCCAGCTCGCGCAGGCCATGCTCGATATCGGGGTCGCGGATCAGGCTTTGCCCATGAGATTGCGTTGCCGCCGTCAGCCAGACGACAACCGACAGTATCAGAGCCGGGATTGACGTCAGCCGGGATACGCGTTCAAAAGCCATGGCTGCAACATGGGAGATGGGTATGAGAAACTCAACCCGGTCCGGGGTCGATCCCTTCATCGTGATGGACGTGATGGAGGCCGCGCGCCGTGCGGAAGAAGCGGGCCGACATGTGATTCACATGGAAGTTGGCCAGCCCGGAACCGGCGCCCCCAAGGGTGCGACCGAGGCGCTGGCGAAAGCGATGGATCAAAGCCCGTTGGGCTATACGGTGTCTCTGGGTTTGCCTGCGCTGCGAAAGCGTGTCGCGCAGCTTTATGGTGAGTGGTACGATGTGGACCTGAACCCGGGGCGCGTGGTCATCACGCCCGGATCGTCCGGCGGGTTTCTGCTGGCTTTCACGGCATTGTTCGACAGCGGGGATCGCGTCGGAATCGGTGCGCCGGGGTATCCGTCTTATCGCCAGATTCTCAGGGCACTTGGATTGGTGCCGGTCGATCTGCCGACCGCGCCTGAAAACCGTCTGCAACCCGTGGCAGCGGATATTCAGGGAATGGGCCTGAAGGGGCTGATGGTGGCGTCTCCGGCGAATCCTACCGGCACGATGCTGGATCACGCCGCCATGGGGTCGCTGATCGAAGCCGCACACGGGCAGGGGGCATCCTTCATCAGCGACGAAATCTATCATGGTCTGGAATACGAGGCCAAGGCCGTGACCGCGCTGGAACTGACGGATGAGTGCTATGTGATCAACTCGTTTTCCAAGTATTTCTCGATGACCGGTTGGCGCGTGGGCTGGATGGTCGTGCCCGAGGATCAGGTGCGCGTGGTCGAGCGGATAGCCCAGAACATGTTCATCTGCGCGCCGCATGCCAGTCAGGTTGCCGCACTGGCCGCGATGGATTGCGAGGACGAGCTGCAAGCCAATCTGGACGTGTACCGCCGAAACCGCGCCCTGATGCTGGACGGGCTGCCCAAGGCGGGCTTTACGAAAATCGCACCTCCGGACGGGGCTTTCTATGTCTATGCCGACGTGTCTGACCTGACCGATGACAGCCGCGCATTTGCGGCCGAGATTCTGGACAAGGCCGGCGTCGCGGTCACGCCGGGTCTGGATTTCGATCCGCAACGCGGCCATACGACGTTGCGGTTTTCCTATGCGCGTTCGACGGCCGACATTCAGGACGGGCTGGAACGGTTGCGCCTGTTCATGACCCAGCGGAAGGTGATCGGGGAACCTGCCTGAGCCGTTCACAAATCAGCCCTTGTGGTATAGGCTGCCCGGCAAACGATCTCGGGAAAACTTGAGGCCATGAGCAGGATCTTCATTTGCATCGCCCTGATCTGGGCGCTGTGCGGCAGTGCCGTCGCGCAGGATTTCAGCGCGCTGGCACGCGTTCAGCCCGACCAAAGCCGCATCACGGATGTGGGGCGAACTGGCGTTCGCGTGGATATCGGCCTGAGCCAGGGGGTGCCGTACCGGATCTTCACCTTGCAGGATCCGTACCGGATGGTTCTGGACTTCAACGAAGTGGATTGGACCGGGCTGAACCGAAAGGATTTCCTGCAATCCGAACGCGTCAGCGGCGTGCAATTCGGAGCCTATGTTCCGGGTTGGTCGCGGCTGGTGTTGGAACTGGGCGCTCCGATGGCCGTAGACACTGCCGTATTGTCAGTTGCCGAGGATTCGGGGGCGGCTCTGCTGTCTCTCAACCTCAAGGGTACGGATTTTGATACGTTCAACGCAACCGCAGGTGCGCCGCGCAACCCGGGATGGGACCTGCCGGAACCGGCTGATGTGCCGCAGGCATCGGCGCGCTCGGCAGACAGGCCGTTGCGCGTGATGCTCGATCCGGGGCATGGCGGGATTGATCCGGGTGCCGAAATCGACGGCGTTGATGAAAAAACCCTGATGCTGACCTTTGCCCGCGAACTGCGCGAAGTTCTCTTGCGATCAGGAGGTTATGAGGTGGTCCTGACCCGGGTTGACGACCAGTTCGTCTCGTTGGAGCGCCGGATTGCCCTGGCGCATCGGGCTGGCGCGGATCTGTTCATTTCGCTGCATGCGGATTCCCTTTCGGAAGGTCAGGCCCATGGGGCTGCCGTCTATACCCTGTCGGCCGATGCTTCGGATGTGGCCAGTTCAAAACTGGCCGAGCGGCATGATCGGGGGGATTTGATCTCGGGTATCGATCTGAATGGTGCCGATGATCAGGTGGCCGATGTTCTACTTGATCTGGCGCGCCAGGAAACGATGCCGCGGACCAGGTCCTTGGCCAGCGCGATCGCCAACGGGATGGCCCAGCAAGGCGGGCCGATGAACCGTAAACCGCTGCGGACCGCTTCGTTCTCGGTGCTCAAGGCGGCCGATATTCCGTCTGTTTTGGTCGAACTTGGATTTCTGTCGAGCCCCAGAGATCGAGAAAACCTCAGGGATTCGGAATGGCGGGCGAAAATGGCCTTGGGTATCTTTCAGGGGATCGAAGACTGGCGTCAGCAGGATGTGATCCGCAAATCCCTGATTGGCCAGTGACCTTGCGACGCAAAACGGCTAGAATACGCTTGGTGTTTTGACCCTTGGGCGGTGCAACACTATATAGGCACCACCGCGAGAAAAAGGCAGTAACGTGATCCGGTTCATTCTTTCGTTTTTCGGGGCGATCTTCAGTATCGTTACCTTGGGTATTTTCATGGTCGCACTGGTGATCGGTGCGGTGTTCTGGATGTATGGCCGGGACCTGCCCAGCCACGAATCCCTGGCCCAGTACAAGCCCCCGACGATCAGCCGGATCTATTCGGGCGAAGGCCAGTTGATCGACGAATTCGCGCAGGAACGCCGCCTGTTCACGCCGTCCGCGGAAATTCCCGATCTGGTGAAGCAGGCGTTTATTTCGGCGGAAGACAAGAATTTCTATACCCATCAGGGGTACGACCCACGCGGCATTGTCGCGGCAGGTGTCGAAGCGGTGCGCACCAAAGGCGGGACCGTGCGGGGTGCATCGACCATTACGCAGCAGGTAATGAAGAACTTCCTGTTGTCGGGCGACCGCCGGGCAGAACGCAAGATCAAGGAAATCATCCTCGCCACCCGGCTCGAGGATACCCTGGACAAGGAGCAGATCCTTGAGCTCTACCTGAACGAGATCTTTCTGGGTCAGAACTCGTACGGTGTGACGGCCGCTGCACAGACCTATTTCAACAAGACCTTGCAGGAACTTGCCCCGCACGAAGCCGCGATGCTGGCCGCGATGCCCAAGGCGCCGTCGGATTACCACCCGGTTCGGGAAAAGGAACGCCTGCTGGCCCGCCGAAACTATGTGCTGCGTGAGATGTACCAGAACGGTTACATCGATCAGGCGACCTATGAGTCCGAGGTCGAGATGCCGCTGCGCTCGGTTCAGAACGGCGATTTCGAAAGCTTCCGCACCGCATTGCCGCCGCGTGACTACTTCACCGACGAAATCCGTCGCCAACTGAGCGAGGACTTTGGTGAAGGTGAGTTCTTTACCGGCGGCTTCACGGTTCGTGCGTCGGTGGACGAAGAAATGCAGGTCGAGGCCGCAAAGGCCCTGCGCACGGCGTTGCAAAAATATGACCGGTCGCGCGGGAAATGGCGCGGCACCGGCGAAGTGATTCCGGAAGAAAAACTTGCGGATGAGGCACAGTGGCGCGAGGCACTGTCGCTTCTGGAAATCCCGCGCGATGTGGTGCTGCCGACCCGCTGGTATCCCGCCGTGGTTCTGAATGTCTCGGATCAGCAACTTACCGTCGGGATCGAAGACGGCCCTGCGGATGGCACTATTCCGCGGTCCGATATCAAGTGGATGCAGGGTGATTTTGCGGCGAACTTCAAACGCGGTGATGTGATCCTTGTTGTCGAGGGCGAAGAGGGGCAGTGGTCTGCCCGTCAGGTGCCCGAAGTTCAGGGCGCCTTTGTGGCGATGGATGTGAACTCGGGCCGCGTTCTGGCGATGCAGGGCGGGTTTTCTTATCAGGATACCGTGTTCAACCGCGCCACGCAGGCACAGCGCCAGCCGGGGTCCAGCTTCAAACCCTTTGTCTATGCCGCCGCGCTGGACAGCGGATACAGCCCCGCAACCATCGTGGTGGACGCACCGATCGAGGTGAACACGCCACAGGGCTTGTGGCGGCCCAAGAACTCGTCGAACAAGTTCTACGGGCCGACTCCCTTGCGCACCGGGATCGAGCAGTCGCGGAACCTGATGACCATCCGTCTGGCCCAAGAGGTCACGATGCCGGTGGTTGCAGGCTACGCCGAACGCTTTGGCGTCTATGACCGGATGGGCGCGTTCCTTGCAAACTCGCTGGGGTCCGAAGAAACGACGCTGTACAAGATGGTCGCGGCTTATGCGATGTTCGCGAACGGGGGTCAGCGGGTTGAACCCACTCTGGTCGACCGTATTCAGGACCGGTTCGGCAAGACCATCTATCGTCATGATGATCGCCAATGCCTGAATTGCAACTCGACCTGGCTCGAGCCCGACGAGGCCCCAACCCTTGTCACGGACCGCGCGCAGGTCATGGATGCCATCACGGCTTATCAGCTGACGTCCATGATGAAAGGCGTGGTGGATCGCGGCACCGCCTCGCGCTATGTGAACCTGCCGGTGCCGACGGCCGGCAAGACCGGAACCACCAACGAATCCAAGGATGCGTGGTTCATCGGCTTTACCTCGAACATCGTGGCGGGCTGCTATATCGGTTACGACCGCCCGCGCCCGATGGGGCGGGGGGCTTATGGTGGTACCTTGTGTGGCCCGGTGTTCCAGAGCTTCATGGAAAAAGCCGTCGAAAAGTATGGCGGTGGGCCATTCAAAGTTCCAGAAGGTGGTCACTTCATCAAAATCGACCGTTTCAGCGGCGCCCGCCTGCCGGATGACGCCACCGGTGACTATGTCGTGGCCGAATTCTTCCGCGACGGTGTCGATGGGTTCATCGACCGTGTTTATGACGGTGGTTTTGCGATTGGTTCCGACCTGCCTTTGTTCGAGGAAGCGCAGCGCGCAGGTGTGCAGGTTCAAACCTCCACCGGTCAAACCATCACGGTCGGCCCCAAGGCCACCCAAGGCGATCTGAGTACCGGCGGTCTTTACTAATCGGCCGCGTCCAGAAAAAGGCGCAAAAGGTCGGCTTCCGGGTCCTTTTCGATGGCACCGTCGGATCGCCAGCAGATGGACAAGGTGCATGTGACGGCTGCCCATTGGGCCAGCCGTTTCTTGGAAACATTCATGGCTTCGGAATAGAGCGACAGGCAGGTTTCGATCTGCCGGGGATCGCGCACCAAATCGGTCATGCCTTTTGGGTGCCGCAGTGCATTTGCCAGTTCAAAGGCCGGGTCTGCTGCATATCCTTTGGCATCGAAAACCCGCGGGCCATTGTGGGTCAGAATAATGTTGTCCAGGTGAAGATCCCCGTGCAGGGGCACCGGCGGGGGTTGTCTCGGCAACCAGTTCCGGTTGATGCAATTCCCATCGGTCCAGAAACTCTTGGAATGTGCCTTGCATTCACGCTCAGCCCGTCTTGTGGTGTCTCGCACCTCTTGCTATCACGCAGGCCTGATTGAGCAAGTTGGGACAAGACCATGCGCGCCGAAACCCAGAACACTGTGGCGGAAATCGAAAAGTCGCTGGAGCTGCTGGCGCAGCGCATGGACTATGAGACCGCGCCGCATCGCCTTGAGGAATTCAATGCGCGTGTCGAAGATCCCAATCTGTGGGACAACCCGGAAAAGGCGCAGAAACTGATGCGCGAGCGGCAGATGCTGGTCGACGCGATCGAGACCTACGAGTCCATCAAAACCGATCTCAGCGACAATATCGAACTGATTGAGCTGGGCGAAATGGAAGAAGACGAAGAAGTTGTCCAGGACGCCGAAGCGGCGATCAAGGCGCTTCAGGCCAAGGCCGCGAAGAAAGAGCTTGAGGCCCTGCTTGACGGCGAGGCCGACAGCAACGACACCTTCCTCGAGATCAACTCGGGCGCGGGCGGAACCGAAAGCTGCGACTGGGCCTCGATGCTGGCGCGGATGTATGTGCGCTGGGCCGAGAAAAAAGGCTATACGGTCGAGCTTCAGTCCGAAACCCCGGGCGAAGAGGCAGGGATCAAATCCGCTGCGTACAAGATTTCGGGGCACAACGCTTATGGCTGGCTGAAATCCGAAAGCGGCGTGCACCGGCTGGTGCGGATTTCGCCTTTTGACTCGGCGGCCAAGCGGCACACCTCGTTCTGTTCGGTCTGGGTTTATCCGGTGGTCGACGACAATATCGAGATCGAGGTAAACCCCGCCGATATCCGCATCGACACCTACCGGTCATCGGGGGCGGGCGGTCAGCACGTGAACACCACGGACTCGGCCGTGCGCATCACCCACATTCCGACCGGGATTGTCGTGACCTCCTCCGAGAAGTCGCAGCACCAGAACCGCGATATCGCCATGAAGGCTCTGAAATCGCGCTTGTATCAACTGGAGCTGGACCGCCGGAATGCCGACATCAACGCGGCACATGAAGCCAAGGGGGATGCGGGCTGGGGCAACCAGATCCGGTCATATGTTTTGCAGCCCTACCAGATGGTCAAAGACCTGCGGACCAATTACGAGACTTCGGATACCAAGGGTGTTCTGGACGGCGATCTGGACGGCTTCATGGCGGCCACACTGGCCCTGAACGTGGCGGGCAAGAGCCGCTCCGAGGCCCAGGGCGACATCTGAGGTGAAGCGTAACAGCCCTTTCCTGAACGTTCTGAAAGGGCATTGGCAGCTTATCCTCATCACGGCCCTGGTGTTTCTGCTTTGGAATACACTGGTTGCGGTTCCACTGAAGATACTGGTCGTCTTTCTGCATGAGCTGTCTCATGCGGTGACGATCCTGATGACGGGTGGCTCGGTCGAGAGCTTTTCGATCTCACCACAACAGGGCGGCGTTGTCGTCGGCCGGGGAGGCAATCGCTTTCTCAGCCTGTCTGCCGGGTATCTTGGTTCACTGGCGCTGGGCATGGCCCTTTTGATCCTTGCCTTGCGATCACGGGCCGACCGCGCCGTTCTGGCTGGTTTTGGCGGTGTCATGTGTCTGGTGGCGGTGCTGTATATCCGCGACCCGTTTGCCCTTGTTTTCAGCATCGGAACCGGGGCTGCGATGATTGCTGCGGCGTGGTATCTGCGCCCCGATGCAAGCGATCTGGTGCTGCGCGTGATCGGATTGACCAGTATGATCTATGTCCCTTTCGACATCTTCGATGACACGATCCGACGGTCTGGCGCGCGCTCGGATGCATTCATGCTGGCCGAGGAATTCGGTGGGTCTGCCATGTTGTGGGGCGGGATCTGGCTGGTGCTCAGCTGCATCGCGATCGTTCTTTGCCTGCGCTACTGGCTTGGGGCTGACAGCAACCTGCATTTTCGCAGATCAGCGCGCTGACATTGCCGTCTGAGACTTCACTGAAAAGATACATTTAAACAGTGGGTTTAAATGATCCGAGCTGCCCGCTAGGCTGCCGGAAACGACAATGGATTGGCGCGTCATGGACCTGACCCGGATATCGGCTACAGACCTTTTGAAACAGTTGGCCAACCGGCAGGTTTCAGCCTCGGACGTGATGCAGGCCACGCTGGATCGCATCGCCAAGGTCAATGGTGAGGTGAATGCCATCGTGGCGCTGAGGGATTCAGATGGTTTGATGGCTGAGGCGAAGGCCTGTGACGACGGCCCGATCACCGGCCCGCTGCACGGTCTTCCAATCGCAGTCAAGGATCTTGTGAATGTGGCGGGTGTCGCCTCGTCGCAAGGTTCACCTGTTTTTCAAGACCACGTGCCAGCCAGTGACGATCTGATCGCCGCGCGGATGCGGCAAGCCGGTGCCATCCTGATCGGAAAGACCAATACGCCGGAATTTGGGCTGGGATCGCACACGTTCAATCCGGTCTATGGCGCAACGCGCAACCCTTATGATGCCAATCGCACCTGCGGTGGCTCATCCGGCGGGGCGGCGGTAGCCTTGGCGACGGGCATGGTTGCTTTGGCCGATGGCTCGGACATGATGGGCAGTTTGCGCAACCCTGCCGCCTGGAACAACGTTTATGGCTTTCGGCCAAGCTGGGGCAGGGTGCCTTTCGATCCCGTGGGGGACAGCTTTTTGCACCAGTTGTCGACACTGGGCCCCATGGCGCGCTGCCCCGAAGATCTGGGTGTTCTGCTTGATGTCATCTCGGGGCCGGACCCGCGCTTGCCGCTGGCCGTTGAAAGTGCGCCGGTGTCGCCGGTGACCGCCGCAGATCTGCAAGGGCTGCGGATCGGGTGGCTTGGCGACTGGGGCGGCGCTTTTCCGACCGAGCCCGGTATTCTTGACATCTGCAAAGACGCGATGGGCGTGTTCGAAACGCGTGGCGCGCGGGTTGAGGACGTCGCCCCGCCTTTCGATGCCGAAAAACTCTGGACCAGCTGGATCACCTTGCGGTCGTTCAGCGTGGCCGCCGGGCTGGAACCCTTGGTGTCGCAAAAGGAAGATTTGAAAGACTCGGCACAATGGGAACTGGATCGGGGTCTGGCACTGAGTGCAATGGAGGTGCACCACGCCAGTGTCATCCGCTCGGGATGGTTCCGTTGCGCGGCGAAGCTGTTCGAAAAGTTTGACGCTTTGGTTCTGCCGTCTGCTCAGATCTGGCCATTTTCGGTTGATTTGCCTTACCCGACAGAGATCGCGGGCCGGGCCATGGATACCTATCACCGATGGATGCATGTCACGATACCGGTCAGCCTGATCGGCCTGCCATGCCTTGCTGCGCCCGCGGGGTTTGGCACGCAGGGGCTGCCAATGGGGTTTCAATTGTTCGGGCCCAGAGGATCGGATCGAAAACTTTTGTCAGTCGGTGCGGCTTACCACGCCGAAACCAATTGGCCGAACAAGAGGCCGGCGATGCCATAACGCCGGTCAGGGAGGAGGAAGACAACATGGACAAACCCTTTGGTGTTCCGGATATGCGACCGGTCGATACCGCCATGCTGCGGACTGCATTGCAGCGCGCTTGGGCCGACTTTCGCCGCGCACCGCTGTTCGGCCTTATTTTTGCGGGGTTTTACGTACTGTCCGGGTGGGCGATGGCATGGGTGACAGTTCAGACCGGAACAACCTTTTGGCTGGTGCTGGCGGCCATCGGGTTTCCGCTGATCGGCCCGTTTGCCGCTGTTGGTCTGTACGAGGTATCGCACAGGCTGGAACAAGGAGAGCCGCTCGATTTTGGCGCGATCTTCGGGGTCGTGATGCAGCAAAGCCGCAGACAATTGCCCTCGATCTGCGCGATCATAGTTGTCGTGTTTCTTTTCTGGTTTTTTCTGGGGCACATGATTTTTGCCCTGTTCATGGGGTTGGCGACGATGACCAACGTGTCGACCTCGCTTGAGGTGTTTCTGACATTGAATGGCCTGACAATGCTGGCTGTCGGCACGGCAGTCGGGGCGGTTTTTGCGACCGTTCTGTACATGATCACCGTTCTGTCGATCCCTCTGCTGCTGGACCGCGAACTGGATTTCGTAACGGCCATGATCACCAGCTTTACCTACGTGTCAGAGAATTTTCCGGTGATGCTGGCCTGGGGTGCCTTCATCGCGGTGCTGACATTTCTGGCGATGGTGCCCTGGTTCCTGGGGTTGCTGGTGGTTCTGCCGTTGCTGGGACATGCCAGTTGGCATCTGTACCGGCAGATCACGCAGAATGATGAAGAGGAAACACCAACCTGAGACGGTAGGTTACAGGTTCTGAGCCACATTGTTCGTCGACAATCGCGCAGCAGCAAAAATGGCCGTCGAGTCGTGCCCAAGGTATTTTAGCACAACAGGTTCGGGCGTTGTCGCATTTGTCGGGCTGATGACCGACCCACGCCAATGAACTGCCGTTCCCGTGGGGTCCGGAGAGATCAGATAGACCCGGCTGTTGTGACCTTCCCGCTGGGAGGTCAGCATATAGACAGTGTCACCGCTTGAGGCTGCTATCCCCTGTATTTCCCGCGCCTTCGGGGGTGCCTCGGGCATTGCCGCACGCGACACGTAGCCACGGATCAACGTACATTGGGCCAAGGGTCGGGCGTGCAGCAGGGTCATCCGGTGTTCAGCCGACAGGCTTTCGATCACCGCGTAGAACCCGGGGGAAAACGGGGATTTCTCGATCGCATCCGCACCCGAGCCCAAAAACTCTGTCAGGGCCGGGGTTGCAGGGTGTTCTTCGATCTTCTCGATCTCGTCCAGCGGTTTCAGAAGAATGCGGGCATCGACATCGAAAAACCTGCATATACGGTCCAGCACATCCGGTCTGGGTACGCTTTCACCGGAAAGATATCTGTTGAACTGGGTACGGTTTACGCCAAGTTGGCGGCACAGTGCCGAGACCGAGCGATATCGCTTTGCCAATTGCCGAAGGTTCGCACCAAACATTGCGCGAATCTCGGCCGGACTACGAATATCGTCAGTCATGGGTGCCCACGTCTTGCTTAGTTTCCGGAAGAAACCATCGTCGCACCGACGCCGAAGCCCGGTGCATTTTAAAAATCGTACAGAATGACCCCAAGCAACGTATCCCCACGTCGCGTTGCAGCTTCGAGGCTAACGCCCTCATGTGTAAAGGCAATAGGCTTTATCTGAAAATGCCTGATCTTTATTGGGAAAAGCCGACCATATGGCAATTATAGCGCATTCAGATCGCAAGAGTTGAATTTGAAAGGACCAGCCACCCTAAAAAGTGTTCCCGCCTTGGCTGCAAGACAAGCGCCAAGGCGGGACAGGTCGATCAATCGCCGCGCAGCAGGGCCGCCACGCCGGTACGCGCGATTTCCATCAGGCCCAGCGGGCGCATCAGGTCGGCAAATGCGTCGATCTTGTCCGGCGCGCCGGTGATTTCGAAGATGAAGGAATTGAGCGTGCTGTCGACAACATTGGCGCGGAAGATGTCCGCCAGTCGCAGGGCTTCGACCCGCTTGTCGCCTTCGCCGACGACCTTGATGATCGCCAGTTCACGCTCGACCGAGGCGCCCTCGACGGTCAGATCATGCACGTCACGCACCGAAACAATCCTGCCAAGCTGCGCCTTGATCTGTTCGATGACCTGCGGCGTGCCGGTGGTGACGATGGTGATGCGGCTCAGGTGGCCGGTATGATCAACCTCGGCCACCGTAAGGCTTTCGATGTTGTAACCACGACCCGAGAAAAGGCCGATGACACGGGCCAGCACTCCGGGCTCGTTTTCGACCAGAACCGCGATGGTATGGCGTTCCTGAACGTCCGAGAAGGTGGGCCGTAGGTTATAGGCCGAATGGCGGGTAGAGCCTTTTTTGATATGTAGGGCAGACATTTACGTCCCTTTCATCATCCTTGACAGGTTGGGTACAGCGCGGCACTCAACCAAATCCGTCGAATTTCGTTAAACCAGAACCGAACCTTTGGAGTCGATCACGCCCTGCGTCTCGGCCTCACCCAGCAGCATCTCGTTATGGGCCTTGCCCGACGGGATCATGGGGAAGCAGTTCTCGTGCTTTTCGACCAGACAGTCAAAGATCACCGGACCGTCGTAATTGATCATCTCCATGATCGCGTCATCCAGATCGGCGGGGTCGGAACACAGGATACCTTTGGCGCCAAAGGCCTCAGCCAGTTTCACGAAATCGGGCAGGGCCTCGGACCAGGAATGTGAATAGCGCTCGCCATGCAGCAGCTCCTGCCACTGACGGACCATGCCGAGGCGTTCGTTGTTCAGGATGAACTGTTTCACCGGCAGGCGGTACTGAACGGCGGTGCCCATTTCCTGCATGTTCATCAGCCAGCTGGCCTCGCCGGCGACATTGATCACCAGAGCATCCGGATGCGCCATCTGCACGCCGATCGAGGCGGGGAACCCATAGCCCATCGTGCCCAGACCACCCGATGTCATCCAGCGGTTGGGGTCTTCGAACCCAAGGTACTGCGCCGCCCACATCTGGTGCTGACCCACCTCGGTGGTGATGTAGCGATCATGCTTTTTTGTCAGTTCTTCAAGGCGTTGCAGCGCGTATTGCGGTTTGATCGACTTTTCGCTGTTGGTGAAGGCCAGGCAGTTGATCTTGCGCCACTCGGCGATCTGGTTCTGCCATTGTTTGACATTCGCGGCGTCCGTCTTGCGGCCGCGCGACTTCCAGATCTTCAGAATATCCTCGAGCACATGCGCCACATCGCCGACGATCGGGATGTCCACCCGGATGACCTTGTTGATCGAGGACGGGTCGATGTCGATATGCGCTTTTTTCGAGTTCGGCGAAAACGCATCGATGCGCCCGGTGATCCGGTCATCGAACCGCGCACCAATATTGATCATCAGATCGCAATCATGCATCGCCATATTGGCCTCATAAAGGCCGTGCATGCCGAGCATTCCCAACCAATTTTCGCCCGACGCAGGATAGGCACCAAGTCCCATCAGGGTTGAGGTGATCGGAAAGCCCGTTGCATCCACCAGTTCACGCAGCAACTGGCTGGCCGCGGGGCCGGAATTGATAACGCCACCGCCGGTATAAAAGATCGGTTTCTTTGCGGTTTCCATCGCGGCAACCAGCTCGGTGATCTCTTCCAGATCTCCTTTCATCGCGGGTTGGTAATGCGAGGTCGAAGGTTTCGGGCTGGCATATTCGCCCGACGCGAACTGCACATCCTTCGGGATGTCGATCAGCACCGGGCCGGGGCGGCCCGAGGTGGCGACATGGAATGCCTCGTGCAGGGTTTCAGCCAGCGAGTCCGTGTCCTTCACCAGCCAGTTATGCTTGGTGCAGGGGCGGGTGATGCCTACGGTGTCGGCCTCCTGAAACGCATCCGATCCGATCATGAAGGTCGGGACTTGCCCGGTCAGAACAACGATCGGGATCGAATCCAGCAATGCATCGGTCAGACCGGTGACAGCATTGGTGGCACCGGGGCCTGACGTGACAAGCGCGACGCCCGGTTTTCCCGTCGATCGGGCATAGCCTTCGGCCGCGTGGATCGCGCCCTGTTCGTGACGCACCAGAATGTGGCGAATGTCGTTTTGCAGAAAGATCTCATCATAGATCGGTAGCACGGCGCCACCGGGGTATCCGAATACCGTGTCCACGCCCTGATCCTTGAGGGCCTGAACCACCATCTTTGCGCCGGTCATCTCACGTGTCATCTGCTTTGCTCCGTTCGCGACATGTGTCTTGCGTTCGACAAAAAAAAGCCCCCGATTTTTCGGAGGCGCATGGGTTCGATTATGGTTTACCGTTACCGGCCCATGCGCGTGGTTCCTACGATTACGACTAGCGTTCTCATCGCCAGAGGCTCCTTTTTGCTTGGAGGCGACATTATGGTCGGGGGGAAGGGGCGTCAACAGGCAATTGCACCAATTTTCTATCTCGGCGGCGGTATTTTGCGACATTTTATTGCGCAGATTGCCGCATGTCGGGAATTTCCGGGAATTCGACGTGAAAATTGGCCGTTTTGTGTGCGGATCAGGCGGTCTGAAAGCGTCAGGCCGATGTCCGAAACGGGCATGATCATCCGTTTTTTCTGCGCCACGCTGAACGTGCAGGGGGCAAAACCCGGAGGCTTGAAATGTTGCAGGACCTGGTTGATCTTGGCCGCTATCCAATCGATCGTCCGGATTCACCGGCTTATGATCGGCTGATCGAGGATTTGAGACGCGAGTTGGAGCAGGATGGATGTGCCGTTCTGCCGGGTTTCGTGCACGAGGCAGGGGTCAAGCTTCTGGTGCAAGAAGCCGAGGGGGTGGCGCCCAAGGCGCACCGGTCCTTCAACAGAACCAACGCCTATTTCACGAAGGACGACCCAAGGCTTGGCATCGCCCATCCGATCCGCCGGTTCTATGATCGTTCGAACGCCTTTGTTCCGGCCGACAATCTTTCGAAATCCGGCCCGCTGCGGCGCATTTACGAGTTCGACGGCTTTCTTCCCTTTGTCCGCGATGCCCTGAATGAACCCGAAGACCGCTTTTTCCGCTACGATGATCCATTGGCGGACGTGATCATCAATGTCGTGGAAGAAGGGCAGGGCTTTCCCTGGCATTTCGACACCAACAACTACACAGTGACGCTGGCCATCCAGAACGGAGAGACGGGCGGCGCGTTCGAATACGCACCCAACCTGCGGACGGCGGAAAATGAAAACTTTGATCTGGTGGCCTCGGTTCTCGATGGGAACATGGGGCGGGTTCGCCGGCTGGACCTGCGGCCGGGGGATTTGCAGATTTTCAAGGGCCGGTATTCACTGCACCGGGTTGCTCCGGTCAGTGGCATGTGCCGTCGTTATGTCGGCATCTTTTCCTTTGTCGAGGCTGAAGGCATGTGTGGCGGTGTGGAACGGACGCAGCAATTGTATGGCCGCGTTTTGCCGCATCACTACAAGCGCGCGGGGCTGCGAAAGGATCAGTTGCTGGATTGAGTGTTCAACCTCGGTACAATGCATCTGATTGATGTCCGGAGAGTCAGATGCCCAAGATTTTGCAGCTTACACCATTTGTGTTGTGCTCGTCCCTGAAGGACCAGATCGACTTCTATTGTGATCGCCTTGGGTTCACCTGTGGGTTCTTGCAAGACAATTATGCCTTTTTGAAACGTGGTCCTGTTGCGATCCGCCTTTTGGAGTGCCCGCCGCGGGATGACGGCAAGCCATTGGGTGATGAACACTCCTTCTATATCGATGTTGAAGATATTGATGGGCTTTATGACAGCCTGCGCGACCGATTGGCCGATCTGCCCGAAGGCCGTGTCAGACCGCCGTTCAATCAGCCCTATAATCAGCGTGAATTCCACGTTCTGGACGAAGACGGGACATTGGTTTTTTTCGGAGAAGGTCTTTGACCCGGCGGGTAGCGCTCCCGCCCATCGTCAACACGCCTGTGGCGCGTATCCTCTGGTTGGGCCGGGCAGCGCTGCGCGCTGCGGGCGCGTGCAGATCAGAAACCGACACCAGTCCCTTGCAGCACGCCATGTTCCAAAGCGTAGCGTGTCAGCCCGGCGGTTGAGGATATGCCGAGTTTGCGTTTGATATTCTTGCGGTGCGTTTCGACAGTCCGCACGGAAATATCCAGCGTTTGCGCAACTTCCTTGTTGGATTTGCCCTGCGCCAGTTCCAGCAGAATGGTCTGTTCACGCCCGGTCAGCGCTTCGCGCACGTTGTCGCCCTTGGGCTTGAGCGATCCGCTGGCGCCAGTGCACAGATACTGTTCACCCCGCATCACCGCATCAATTGCCTGCTTGATCTCTTCAGTGGGAACGTCCTTGAGCACGTAACCTTTGGCACCGTGGCTGAGCGCGGTCGAGATATATTCCGGGCTGTCATGCATCGACAGGATCAGGATGCGCGTTTCCGGCAATCGTTCCAGGATGATTTCCGTGGCGCTGAGACCGCCGAGGCCGGGCATGTTCAGATCCATCAGGATCACATCCGGGGCAAGGTCAACAGCCTGATCCACTGCCGCCTGTCCGCTGCCAAGCGTACCGACCACTTGAATCTCATCATAGCTTTCGAGGATGGACTGGATGCCCTCGGCCACCATTGGATGGTCGTCGACGATAAGAACTCGGATGCTTTCGGCGCTCATGTGCCGGCCTTTCGGTTCGGAGTTGCGTCTTCCTGCGGCGGCAGAAGGTGGCTCAGCGGCAGGCTGACTTCGATGACGGTGCCGCCACGCGGTCCGCGTGATGACAGAATGCGCAGGGACCCGTCAAGCTGTTCGATGCGTTCTTGCATGTTGCGCAACCCGATCCCGGTGCTGGGGGTGCTGGGATCGGTCCGCATGCCCCGACCATTGTCGGTGATCCGCATGGTTGCACCTTTCTTGTGCCCGCGCAGGTCTATCGTAACCTGCGTGGCGCCAGAGTGGCGCTCGATATTGGTCAGCGCCTCTTGCGCGATGCGATACAGGGCAATCTTGCTGTCCTGATCCAGCCGGTTGCGGAACACCACGGTCGAGAATTCCGTCTCGATCCCGGTGCGGTCCCGGAAATCGTCGGTAAGAGCTTTCAGCGCTGGCCCAAGACCCAGATCGTCCAGCACGCCGGGGCGCAGGTCGCGACTGATGCGGCGGACCTCGGTGATGGCGGTGCCAAGATGGTCAATCCCTTTGTCCAGCGGATCGCGTGCGCCCGCGTCATCGCCGCGGGACAGGCGGCGCCGCGCGTTGTCCAGCGCATAGCGTACACCGACCAGAATCTGGCTGATGCCGTCATGCAGTTCGCGGGCAACGCGGCCTCGTTCCTCTTCCTGGGCATCGAAGACGCGCTGGGTCAGCTCCTTCAGCTTGGCGTCCGCAAGTCTGCGCTCGCGGATGTTCAGCAACATGCCGGATGCAAAGACGATGAGCACCGCCGCCACAACGATCGCGCCGATATACATGAAGGTGCGCTGAACGCGGGCCTCGACCTCGGCCCTGGCGTTGGCGACCGTTGCAACGATGTCGTCGATGAAGACTCCGGTTCCCACGACCCAGCGCCAGTCCTGAAGCCCGACGACATAGGCGATCATCTGTGCTTCCTCTCCGGTCGAGGGCTTTTGCCACATGAAGCTGTG
Source organism: Ruegeria sp. AL12 (assembly GCF_056540885.1). Lineage (NCBI taxonomy): Bacteria > Pseudomonadati > Pseudomonadota > Alphaproteobacteria > Rhodobacterales > Roseobacteraceae > Ruegeria > Ruegeria sp. AL12. Next base: position 627,486 of record NZ_JBQFXN010000001.1, read on the forward strand.
CCAACCAGCCCCCTGGCGGGCGAGGCGGATGAACTCGTCAACGATCGGAGTGCCGTCGCTGTCCGTCAGCCCTTCCCAGTTTCGGTTGATGAACTGCGTCTGGCGGGGGCTGACCAGATTGTTGCCGTCATAATCGTAGACAAAGAAGAACCCATCCTGGCCATAGATCATTGCCGACAGGATTTGGGACACGAGGTTTTTCGCGACCTCGTCATCTGGCTCGGCCCGGCCGTAGATATAGGCGAACCCGTTGCGCGCCTGTGTTACGTAGTTGCGCAACTCTTCTTTCTTGGCTTCGACCAGGCTGCGTTCCAGCGCTTCGATCTCACGCTCGGCGGTCGCGCGCGCCTCGTATGCCACAAGCACGGCAATTGCCGCTACGGCCACGACCAGCGGGATTGCGGCAACCAGCGACAATTTTTGCGCATAGGTCAGCGAGACCAGATGTCGGAGTCTTTGCATGGACGAATCGATACGCAAGCGGCGGCGAAAATGCAAAAAGATTGGGCTTTGTTCGGGGAATACAGAGATTATCGTCGGGGAAGACGTGCTTTGCGGTCTGATTTCTTGCCAGAAATCGCAAAGAATCCGATTCTCTACGCAGTAGTAGGTATTCCCTTTCAGTTCGGTCACATTAGGCTGACGCGCACTGAATGCGACAGGTCCGGTTCTGCCGGGCCGTGACTATGAAGGGGAGGAACACTCATATGGATCGTCGTTCATTTCTGAAAAAATCCGCGCTGGGCGGTTCGGCAGCTGCAGCGACAGCATTGGCGGCACCGGCTTATGCTCAGGGCCAGCGTACCCTGACCATGGTGACCTCGTGGGGTCGTGGTCTGGCGGGCGTGTTTGACAGCGCGCAGCGTTGTGCCGACAGCATCAACGCCATGTCGGATGGCAGCCTGAATGTTGAAATCAAGGCAGCAGGCGAACTGGTTGGTGCCTTCGAAGTATTTGACGCGGTGTCTTCGGGTCAGGCGGATATGTATCATGCCGCTGACTATTACTTTGTGGGTCAGCACCCGGGTTATGCGTTCTTCACGGCCGTTCCTTTCGGCATGACTGCACAGGAACTGGTGAACTGGTACTATCATGACGGCGGTATGGAGCTGCATGACGAGCTGGGCGAAATCTTTGGTCTGAAGTCCTTCCTGGCCGGCAACACCGGTGCGCAGGCGGGTGGCTGGTACTCGAAAGAGATCAACAGCCCCGAAGACTTCAACGGTCTGAAGTTCCGTATGCCGGGTCTGGGCGGCAAGGCCCTGGGTAAACTGGGCGCATCCGTACAGAACATTCCGGGGTCGGAAGTGTATCAGGCGCTGTCGTCCGGCGCGATCGACGGTACCGAGTGGATCGGTCCATGGGCCGACGAAAAGGCCGGCTTCCAGGAAATCACCAAGACCTACTACACTGCGGGCTTCCACGAGCCGGGCGCAGGTCTGTCGCTGGCAACCAACCGCGACGTGTTCAATGAACTAACCCCGGCACAGCAGAAGATCATCGAGATCGCTGCCGCCGAAGCGCACCAGTGGAACCTGGCACAGTTCCTGGCCAACAACGGCGCAGCGCTGCAGCGCCTGCAGGCGGGTGGCGTCAAGGTTTTGGAATTCCCGGACAGTGTTTGGGACGCATTCGGTCAGGCCAGCCAGGAAGTTCTGGACGAGAACATGGGCGATGAGCTGTTCAAGAAAATCCACGACAGCGCGATGACGTCGATGGCAGCATCGTCTGCTTGGAACAACCTGTCATCGGGTGTTTACACCGCTCAGCGCGACCGTGTTCGCGGCTAAGCCATTCTGATCCAAGAACAACCGGTTCCCCCGCGTCGCGGGGGAGCCTTTCCCGTTGCGCTAAGGGGTTTGGGCAAGCAACAATAATCCCATGCACAACTGAGACGACCTGGGGACAACATGCAGGACGAAAACGGTATCTCGTTCTTCGGCGCCCTGTGGAATGGACTGGTCTGGTTCATTCAAAACATTGCCGAAGCCTTCTATAATTTCGGATACGCCATCACGCATCCGCAACTCTGGCTGGACTGGTCCGACAAGGCGTCGATCATGCGCTTTGTTTATTACGGCGGTTCGGTCGAGTTCTTCTTTGTGGTGTTCACGTTCTTTCTGGTTCTGACGGCCATCGGGCTGTACTACCGGAACTTCATGTGGGCCATCGTGCGGGGCCTTGAGGGGTTCGCCAATACCACCGGCCGCTTCTTTGCCTGGGCGGGCCTTTTGATGGTGATCCAGCAGATCGTGATCGTTTTCATGCAGCGGGTCTTTACACGACCCGATATGTCTTTTGGTTTGGGTATCCCGTTCCAGATGGATATCAGTTGGTTCGCGGAAGAACTGAAGCTGTATAATGCGATGGTCGTGTGCCTGTGCTGTACCTACACATTCGTGCAGGGTGGGCATGTGCGCGTTGACCTCATCTATGCCGGCATCAGCCACCGTGCCAAACGGGTGGTTGATATGTGCGGTGCGGTTTTGTTCATGATGCCCATGGCGGTGCTGACCTGGATGTATGGCTGGTACTTCATGTGGCGGCACCTGATCGTGCCGAAACCTTCGGCCAGTGACACGCTGGACCGACTGGTGGCCAAGTCCCGTGCGCTGCGCTGGAACGTGGAAACCATTGGGTTCAGCCCCAACGGATTCAACGCCTACTTCCTGTTCAAGATCTTGCTGGTGGCCTTTGCAGCCATGGTGTTCCTGCACGCAATCGCATTCCTGTACCGCTCGTATCTTGAGTATGTGGAAGGGCCGGAAAGCACTGGAAAATACCTCGACAAGGACAGCCTTGGTGAGGGCGAAGAAGCCTATGAAGGCGCGCATTAAGGACGGAGACCAAGACAATGCTATTCGGACTTGATGGCGTCGAGATAGGCCTCATTATCGTATTCTTCTGCCTCTTTGGGGGCATCCTTTCCGGCTTCCCGGTGGCCTTTGCCATCGGTGGCGCCGGGGTGATCTCCTTCGGGATCATTGCCGCACTGGACAGCGCCGGGCTGTTGGTCCACCAGGCAATCGACACGGGCTCACAAGCCTATCGGGATCTGGTGAATTCCGGGGTCAAAGCGGATGTGATTTCCGTGTTCCGATACCCGGACTTGCCGAGGATCGCCGAGCCGGTTTTTGTGCAAGGTTGGGAAACCGCGCTGGACCGCAACGTGTCGTTCATCGTCAATCGCATGAACGAACGTGTCCTGGCCGGTCAGTCCATTGAGACATTGCTGGCCGTGCTGATGTTCGTTCTGATGGGCATCACGCTGGAACGCTCGAAAATCGCGAACGACCTGTTGACGACGATGGCGCGCGTCTTTGGACCGCTGCCGGGTGGTCTGGCCGTGTCCATCGTGGTTGTGGGGGCATTTCTTGCGGCCTCTACCGGCATCGTTGGCGCGACCGTGGTGACCATGGGCCTGCTGGCGCTGCCAACCATGTTGCGGAACAACTACTCGCCAGAGCTTGCAACGGGTGTGATCGCGGCCTCGGGTACGCTGGGGCAGATTATTCCGCCCTCGATCGTGATCGTTCTGCTTGGCACATTGGCGGGCGATTTGTACTCGACAGCGCAGGAGACGCGGGCCGTTGAGGCGGGATGTACCGATGCGCTCACCTATTTGGGAGAGCCGGCAGTTGTCTCGGTCGGAACCTTGTTCCAGGCGGCTCTTTTGCCGGGGATCCTTCTGGCCCTGCTTTATGCGTTGTATGCCTTTGGTTATGCATTGCTGAATCCCCATAAGGCACCTGCCGTGGCGCTGTCAGGCGGGTCGGGTGAGCCGATCACCCGGTCCGAAGGTTTGACTTGGCTGCTGGGCGCACCGGTTGCGCTGATCGTCGGCACCGTGTTGCTGGGCAATGTCGGCCTGATCGGCAGCCAGAACATTTCGGTCTCGGCTTTCTCGGACATCGGACAGGGCGCATCGTTGCGTACCAACGTGTCGGAAGAATGCAAGGTATCGATGATCGATCTGCATGGTCAGGCCGCCTGGGATCAGGCCGTCGCCGAGCAGGAAGCCATCGACGCCGCTGGCGGTGCAGCTGAGTCTCAGCGCCTGACCGAAGAAGAACTGGCCGCCGCACAACAGGAAATGATTGCATCAGCCGCACCAATTGGCACGGGTGTCGCGATCACCGTCGTGCTGTTGGGCCTCACTCTGGTGCTGGGTCGTGGCATCGCCCCCTCGCGTGCGCCACAGCCGCTTATCGTTGGTGCGATTGGTCTGCTGCTTATGGTGTTGGTCGATATTTTGCTGATTTCGCCCACGACATCTTCTGGGGCGACGTTCCTGTTGCTCGCGTTGCCATTTGCGCTGGCCATGTATGGTTGTAAGGAAGCCGCGGCGCGATGTGCGACCAATGACCTGATCCGCGTGGTTTTCCCGCCACTGGTTCTGATCATCGCTGTTCTGGGGTCGATCCTGGGGGGAGTGACCAACCCGACGCCGGCGGCCGCGCTGGGTGCGGGCGGCGCGATCATGCTGGCGGCCTATCGCAAGCTTCAGGATCAGGGGCGATCGGGCAAGGTGATCATCTGGTCGACCTTTGCCGTGATCATCGCCTTGCTGATGGGGGTGAACTTCGACCTGCGGGTCAATCAGGGCAATGTGACGTTGGAGACCTGGATCGCCTTCATCATCGCGTATGCGGCCTATCTGTACGCATTGTTCGGGCTGCTGTTCGGGTGCTGGGTGCTGTATTCCAGCGGAGTTCTGACCCCGGTGGTGCGCGAGACGGCCAAGGTGACCTCGATGGTGTTTACCATCCTGATCGGATCGCAATTGCTGAACCTGGTGGTGATCTCGTTCGGAGGGGAGCACTATATCCAGCAATTCCTGAAGAGTTTTGACAACGAGTTCACGGTCTTCCTGATCGTGATGCTGGTGTTGTTCATTCTGGGCTTCGTGCTGGATTTCCTCGAGATCATCTACATCGTGATCCCCATTGTGGGGCCGGTGATCTATGGCGGGTCGTTCGACCCGAAATGGGTGACGATCATGGTGGCGGTGAACCTGCAAACATCCTTCCTAACACCACCGTTCGGGTTCGCGTTGTTCTACTTGCGAGGGGTTGCGCCGAAGGAAGTGACGACGGGCCATATCTATCGCGGGATCATTCCGTTTGTTCTCATCCAGGTGGTAGGGATCGCAATTCTGTGGTTCTTCCCGGCGATTGTCACGATCGTACCGGACCTGATCCCGAACTGATCCGGATCATCAAAATGCAAAAAGGGGGCCCGAAGGCCCCCTTTTTCTTGTTTGTTGCAGGGAAGGGGCCAGCCCCTTCTTGCCCTGCGGCCAATTCATCCCCGGGATATTTGGGGCCAGATGAAGAAGCGGATCAGGTGAATTGGATCAGATCCCAGCGGTTGCCATAAGGATCGCGCCAGACGGCGACTGTGCCATAGGATTCAAAGCGGGGAGTTTCTTCGAAATGGACCCCGTTGGCACGCATCTGTGTGTAGTCGCGTTGGAAATCATCGGTTTGAAGGAAAAAGCCCACACGGCCGCCGGTCTGGTTGCCGATGGCGGCGCGTTGCTCGGGCCCGTCGGCTTTGGCCAGAAGAAGGCCGCCGCCGTCTGAACCCGGCGGTGTGATCAGGACCCAGCGTTTTCCGCCCCCGAGATCGATGTCCTTCAAAAGCTGGAAGCCAAGTCTTTCCGTGTAAAACGCAAATGCGTCATCGTAATCCGGCACCACTAGGGTGACGGCGTGCAGGTTCTGTTTCATCGGATGGTCAGCCCTTGGTGGGGTGGCGGTCGGGAAGCTGGATATTGGCCACTTGCTCGGCAATCGGAGCGGTGGACAGGGGGTGCCGTGAGGAAGAGCAGAAGGTATCCGGATCTGTGATCTTTTGCCATTCGCCCTGAACATAGGCCTCAAGCCCGGAGAATTTTGCCTTGTAGCCCATCTTGGGGCTGCCGGGGACCCAATAGCCCAAGTAGATATAGGGCAGGCCAGCTTCGCGCGCGATCTCGATATGGTCCAAGATCATATAGGTGCCCAGAGAATTCTGAGGCTGCTTCGGATCGTAGAAAGAGTAGACCATGCTCAGCCCATCATCGAGCACGTCGGTCAGGCTGACAGCGATCAGGTCGCCGGTCTCAGGATCTGCATATTCCACCACCCGGCTTCGAATCGGGGTTTCCTCGATCATTGCCGCAAATTCGAACACATCCATGTCGGCCATGCCGCCATCGGCGTGCCGGGTGTCAAGATAGCGGCGGAACAGCTCATACTGCTCGTCCGTGGCCCAGGGCGATGTGGCGCGGCGTTGCAGATATCCGTTGCGTTTCACAGCGCGTTTCTGGCTTTTTGTCGGGCGGAACGCCGAGACGTCGATCCGGGCGGACAGGCAGGCTGCGCAATCTGTGCAGGAAGGGCGGTAGAGTACATTCTGCGATCGGCGAAACCCCTGCTGCGACAGGGAATTGTTCAACTGTTCCGCACCTTCGCCCTGAAGCGCGGTGAACAGCTTACGCTCCATCCTGCCATCGAGATAGGGGCAGGGTTGCGGGGCCGTGACATAGAATTGTGGCGCAATTGGCAGCGTGTGTCGCATGAAGTTCCCAGATAGCCTCGGGAGGGATGATAGCAACCGTTCCCGAGGCCGCCAAGTGTTTCGCGCAACCGCGTGTCAAGCCCGTCGATTGATCATGACCGTGCCCAGAAAACTGTCGGTCAGACCCTGGCCGCGGGCGCTGGTCAACATCATGATCACAGAGATGATCTGGATCACCGCAAACGCCATGCTGACGAAATAACCGGCAGTGTGGGCGATGGCCTTGCCCATATCCATTCGTTCTCCGAATGCGTCGCGCAATTCGATTCCCATGAACCGCATGCCCAGTGTGGCCGAGCCGTTCGTGATGGTTACTACGCGATAGACAAAGCTGATCACGGCATAGATCACTGCCAGAAAAAACAGACCGAGGCCTGCGCTCAACAGGATCGCCACGGTGCAGAGCAGCGAGATGAAGGCGATATCAAACAACCAAGCGACAAAGCGTTTGCTTGTTACCGAGTTGTAGAATTCTGGTTGGGTATCCGGGTCAGGCAGGTGGTTCATTCGTCAGGTCCGAAAAAAATGGGTCAGGGTACCCTGTCCCGGAATGCCGGGACAGGGCAAGGTCAATCAGGCGGGCTTGCCATTTCCGTCGTCTTCATGGTTCTCGCGGGCGCGTTCGTCCATGAACTCGTCGAACTCCGCCTTGTCCTTGGCATCGCGCAGGCGGCGCAGGAACGCCTCAAAGTCCTGCTGTTCGCGTTCAAGGCGGGCCAGTGTATCTGCCTTGTAGGCGTCAAACGCGCTGTTGCCGGATGGTTTCATCGCGCTCATGTGGCTGTGCCAGGATTTGCGGCGGCTGCAGGATTTGTTGAACATGCGTTTGCTCCAGATCATGTAAGCCAGAAGGGCCAGGCCAACCGGCCAGAAGAAGATAAAACCAAGGACCATGGCGGCGATCCAGGCCCCTTTGCCTTTGTCATCCAGCCAGGCCTCGATTCGATAAAGCCATCCCGGATTCGCGGGGACGGCGGGGTCGGACAATGCGGTCATTTGAGCTCTCCAGGGTTGATGTAAACTCTTTTCACATTGCTTAGATGGGGTCGTGGACGAGGGTTGCAAGGGCTCAATGTAAAAAAGATTTACATTCAGCAATTCGGTTGACGGTGAGCGTCATCAGCCGCAGGTTGCGGAAATGGATATGAAAGAACACAAAACGGCACCTGCGCTGAGTGAGATTTTGAATTTGGAAAAGCAGGTCTGGATGGCGCTGGTTGAGGGCAACGCAAGCGCAGACCGGGCGTTGCTGAGCGCGGATTTTCTTGGGGTCTATCCGACGGGATTTGCCAATCGTGACGATCATGCCGGTCAATTTGCAGACGCACCGACGATGGCCGAGTTCGAACTGAGCGACGCGAGATTGCGTGTTCTGACACCGTATATCGTCCTGCTGTCCTACAAGGCCGATTACCTGCGCCCGGGTGCGACAACGCGCGAGGCGATGCTGATTTCTTCTTTGTGGGAACGCAGAAACGACGTTTGGGTCAACAGTTTCAGTCAGGACACGCCGGTTCAGAACACCTGATCAGAATGCCCCATTGACGATCACGCGCCGCGATGCGCAGTTTGCGCCCATGACAGACGTTTTAGCCATTTCAAGACTTCCGCGCGCTTTCGATCCATCCCTGGGGGCCGAAGCGCGGGCCCTGATGCCTGATTTGCCGGCCGAGATGGCGGATTTGGTGGCGGGCACCGCCGGTTCCAGCCCCTATCTGAAAAGCCTGATCGAACAAGAGAAGGGCTGGCTGCCCGAGGCCCTGATGCACCCGGATCAGGCATTGGCCGACGTCATGGCTGCTGCGCGTGATCTGCCGCCGGATCAGTTGAAACCCGGATTGCGGCAGGCCAAGCGGCGAATGGCTCTGCTTACGGCGTTGGCCGATATTGCAGGTGCATGGCCATTGGAGAAGGTCACGGCGGCCCTGACCGATTTCGGTTCGCTGGCCGCGGATGTTGCCGCCAAGGCCGAGATCGCGACACTGATCCGGCGCAAGAAGCTGCCGGGCATGACCGAGGATGATGTCGAAACCGCAGCCGGCCTGGTCATACTGGCGATGGGAAAGATGGGCGCGCATGAGCTGAACTACAGCTCGGATATCGATCTGATCGTCCTGTTTGATGAAACGCGCTTTGACCCCGATGACTTTTACGAGGCCCGGCAGGGCATGGTTCGGGCCACGCGCAACTTCTGTGCGACGTTGAGCGAGAAGACGGCGGATGGCTATGTGTTCCGAACGGATCTGAGGCTGCGCCCCGACCCGGCCGTGACACCGGTTTGCATGGCGATGGAGGCCGCCGAGCGGTATTACGAAAGCCTCGGTCGTACGTGGGAGCGTGCGGCTTACATCAAGGCGCGGCCCTGCGCCGGGGATCTGGATGCGGGGCAGCGTTTCCTTGACGGTTTGCGCCCCTTTGTCTGGCGCCGCCATCTGGACTTTGCCGCCATCCAGGACGCCCATGACATGCGCCTGCGCATCCGGGAAAACAAAGGGACGGGCGGATCCTTGTCGATCCCCGGTCACGACATGAAACTGGGGCAGGGCGGTATTCGCGAGATCGAGTTTTTCACGCAAACCCGCCAGTTGATCGCGGGCGGGCGGGACGCTGACCTGCGGGTACGAGGCACGGTTCCCGGGCTGGCGGCGCTGGCGGCAAAAGGCTGGGTGCCACAGGATGTGGCGGACAAGCTGACCGATCATTACCGCGCGCACCGCGAAGTCGAACATCGCATCCAGATGATTCATGATGCCCAGACCCACAAGGTGCCGAACTCACCCGACGGGATCGAACGCGTCGCCTGCCTGATGGGTATCAGCAGTGCCGAGTTGACGCAGGACCTGAAAAACCGTCTGACCGAAGTGCATGAGCTGACCGAAGGGTTCTTTGCCCCCGGACCTGGTGCGGCGCCCGCCCATGTACAGGATGTGGAGTTCGACAAGAACGTTCTGGCCCGATGGACGACATATCCGGCCCTCAGGTCCCAGCGCGGCGCGCGGATTTTCGAACGTCTTCGCCCCGAGTTGCTGTCACGTCTGGCCAAAACCGCCAAGCCCGACGAAGCATTGTTGGCTTTGGACGGGTTCCTGGCGGGCCTGCCCGCCGGGGTGCAGCTGTTTTCGCTGTTCGAGGCGAATCCGCAACTGATCGACTTGCTGATCGATATCGTCGGAACCTCGCATGCTCTGGCTTCGCACCTGTCCCGCAACGCGTCGGTGTTTGATGCGGTGATCGGGGGCAGTTTCTTTGCGGATTGGCCCGGGCAAGAGGCGTTGCAAGCGGAATTGACGCAGGCTTTGTCGGAAGAAACGGATTATGAAACCCAGCTTGATCTTGCCCGGCGCTGGTGCAAGGAATGGCATTTCCGGGTCGGCGTGCATCACCTGCGCGGCCTGATCGACGGGGTTCGGGCAGGTCGGCAATATGCCGATCTTGCGCAGTCGGTCATCGCGGCCATCCTGCCGCATGTCACCGAAAATTTCGCCCGCAAACACGGCCCTGCACCGGGGCGCGGCGCTGCCGTGCTTGGGATGGGGTCGCTGGGGGCAGGCCGGATCAACTCGCAATCCGATCTAGACATGATCGTCATCTACGATCCTTTGGATCAGGACATGTCTGACGGTCCGCGCCCTCTGGCCACGCGCACGTATTATGCGCGTTTCACGCAGGCCCTGATCACGGCATTGTCCGCGCCGATGTCGCAAGGACGCTTGTATGAGGTCGATATGCGGTTGCGTCCCTCGGGCAATCAGGGGCCGGTCGCGACCAGTTGGGCCAGCTTTGTCAATTACCAGCGGAACGAAGCCTGGGTGTGGGAGCATCTGGCCCTGACCCGCGCGCATGTTGTTGCCGGGGATGCCGGACTGGCCGAGGAAATCGAAGCCTTCCGCACCGAGTTTCTGTCGCACCCGCGAGAGCAGGGGAATGTTCTGCGCGAAGTGGCCGAGATGCGGTCACGCCTGGCCGCGGCCAAGGCGCCCGCCGGCATCTGGGACGCCAAGAACGGCCCCGGCCGGCTGATGGATATCGAATTGATGGCCGAAACCGGTGCTTTGCTGGCAGGGTCCGCGCAGCGCGATGTCGCGTCGGGTCTGGATGGTGCCGTCGCAGCCGGGTTGCTGGATGTCGCGCAGGCGCAATCTCTGAAAGACTGCTATGACCTATTCTGGTCGGTGCAATGCGCCGCGCGGTTGCTGTCGGGCAAGACAATCGAAGCCGACAAGATCGGCGAAGGCGGTACTGCATTTTTGTGCCGCGCCACCGGGTTCGAACAGGTCGAGGCGTTGCAGGCGGCATTGCAGGAATGTTACACGACCGCGGCCGATCTGATCGGCGGCGTGATCAAGGGGGAAGAAGATGGCGCGCAGCAGTGATCCCAACGACCACAAAGGCCTGATCCGCGAAGCCTATCGAATCGACGGCATCACCCTGCCAGAGTGCCGCAGCATCTTTTTGGACTGGGCGCTGAGCCTTCCAGCGGATCGCGACCAGAACACGGCGCTGGCCGAGCTGCACGCGGGCTATGCCGAGCAGAACCCCGATCATCCGATGACACAGGTTCTGACCGAAGGCCTTCAGACGGCAAAGGCCCCAAAACGCCGCGGCGGTTGGCGATCCCGTAACCGCTAGGGCTTTCCCACCGGCGCGTTCAGGACTATGAGGGCGCCATGACCCAATCTGCCGACCGTCCCCGTATCCGCCTGAAACCCAAAGCCAATGCGCGCGGCCTGCGCCATGGTTTCCCCTGGGTCTACGCCAATGACATCGTCACCGACCGCCGTACCAGAAAAATCCCCGCGGGCGCTCTGGCAGTGCTTGAAGATGACAAACGGGCGCCCGTCGCGCTGGTCGCGGTCAACCCCGCGTCCAAGATCATGTGCCGGGTGCTGGACCGTGACATCGACGCGCAGCTTGACGCGACATGGTTCGAGAACCGTTTGCAGCGCGCCCTCGATCTGCGGGAAAGCCTGTTTGACGCCCCGTATTATCGCCTGATCCATGCCGAAGCGGACGGCTTGCCCGGCGTCATCATCGACCGCTTTGGCGAGGCCTGCGTCATTCAGCCGAACGCGGCCTGGGCCGAGGCGCATCTGGATGTGCTGACCCAAGCTCTGGTCAAAGTCACTGGCGTGACCACGGTGCTGAAGAACGCCTCGGGCCGTACACGCGGGCTGGAGGGGTTGGACGACGTCAACCAGGTATTGCGCGGAACCGCGCCCGATGCGCCCCTTCCGGTGCCGATGAATGGCGCCACCTACATGGCGGATCTGACAGGCGGTCAGAAGACCGGGCTGTTTTACGACCAGCGCCCCAACCACGCCTTTGCCGCGCGCCTGGTTCATCCCGATGCGCAGGTGCTGGACGTGTTCAGTCATGTGGGCGGCTTCGGTCTGGCTATGCTTGCAGGCGGTGCGGGGCAGGCATTGTCCGTCGATGGCTCAGCCGCCGCGCTCGACCTGGCGAAAAAAGGGGCCGAGGCGTCGGGCCTTGCTGAAAAGTTCCAGACCCGACAGGGCGACGCGTTCGAGGTTCTGACTCAATTGGGCGAAGAAGGCGCGCGATTTGACGTGGTGATCTGCGATCCGCCCGCGTTTGCGCCGTCGAGGCAAGCGCTGGATGCGGGGCTACGCGCCTATGAACGTATCGCACGACTGTCGGCACCTCTGGTCAAACCCGGTGGTTATCTGGGGCTGTGTTCGTGTTCGCACGCGGCTGACCTGAGCCGGTTCCGCGATGCGTCCTCCCGTGGGATCGGGCGTGCCGGGCGACAGGCGCAACTGATTCACACCGGGTTTGCGGGTCCGGATCACCTGCAACTGCCGCAACTGGCGGAAAGCGGCTACCTCAAAGCAGTGTTCTACCGCCTGTGAGGGCCGTTCTCGACACCTGCGTCATCTATCCCACGGTGATGCGCGAGATGCTGCTGGGCGCGGCCCGCCTTGGCCATTTCACTCCGATCTGGTCTGCCCGCATCCTCGAAGAATGGGCCCGCGCCGCGCGCAAGCTGGGCCCGACGGGCGAGGCGCAAGCCCGCGCCGAAATTGCCCTGGCGCAGGCGCAGTGGCCACAGGCCGAACGCGCACCGGCCCCGGGGCTGGAGCAGCGCCTCTGGCTGCCCGACTCCGCCGATATCCACGTCCTGGCGACGGCCATCACGGCCTCGGCTGACGTCATCGTCACCGTCAACGCCAAGGATTTCCCCAGAAATATTCTGGCAGAGGAGGGGCTCGACCGCCGAGATCCCGACGGCTTGCTGCATAGTCTCTGGCTATCGGACCCTGACGGCCTGGCGACCACCGCCGATCGCGTTCTGAGTGAAGCCATCCGCCTCTCCGGCCACCAATGGACCTTGCGCGCGCTGATGAAAAAGGCCCGCCTTCCACGCCTTGGCAAGGCGCTCACCCAATAGACGGGGGCCCCCTTCATCTGGCTAAAAATATCCCGGAGAGCGCGAGAGGCTGGCCTCTCGCTGCGCACCCTCAGCCACGCGCCCAACGCTGCTCAAGGGCCTCCAATGCCGCAATGCGCTCACCCGTTTTCGGGTGGCTCATCAACCATGCCGGGGCAACGCCCGCCCGTTGTTGCGTCAAGTCTTCCAGCTTGTGAAACAAGGATTTCTGCGGCCCGATCCCGATTCCGGCCTTGGTCAGCAAGGCGGCGGCATATTCGTCCGCCTCATACTCATCCTGTCGTGACAGGCGCGAGGCCAGCAATGACGTCAAGGCATTCGCAATCATCGCTCCGATGAACGGAATAAACCGGTTCAGCACCATGATCAGCGCCGTCCGCATTGCGTTTTGACCTGAAAAATCAATCATCCGTCGCTTTGCATGACCCAAGGCAACGTGCCCCAACTCATGTGCGATCACGCTGGCCATCTCCTCGGCCGAAACCTCTCCGTTGCGGAATTTTCGGTAAAACCCGCGCGTGATGAAAATCCGACCGTCCGGAGCAGCCAGCCCGTTCACCGGGTCGATCTCGTAGATATAGACGGGGACCCGATCGATTTCCAAAGCTGCGGCCAGCCGGTCCGTCATCCGTTTCAGCACCGGGTCGGCCAGTTCGGTCGATTTTGCGTCCAGCTCACGATGGGTGCGCCAGACCGAAATACGGTACATCACGATGGCGTAGCCAATTGCCAGCAGGATCGGGGTCAATCGAAGCATGACAAAGATATGGTCCGAACATGGGCATTGCGCAAGTCACACCTGCGGGATGTTCGTCGGGACCCGCATGTTCGTGCGCCGAAATCGGCAAAACCCTCCTCGTGCGCCGAAACAGGCACAACCTTCGATAAGTTGTGATCTTGCGATATGAGCTGTTGATTATTTCAACGATCCCACTTAACCGACGGGGCGCTATCGATGGGGGACCCATGACCGACAAGAACTACGAAGCGCGTCACCTGGAAACACTCGACCGGGATTTGCGGCGCTTTTCACGCCTAGAAATGGCGACCGCACAGGCTGGACGGCCCTTTGTGGGCTCAGGGATTGCCCTGGCATTCATTGTCGTCGCAGGCCTTGTGGCCGCTTTTTTGTTCGGGCAGGGCAACAACGCGCTTGTCGTCGTGATCGCGGCGATGTTCGGGGCCTATATGGCGCTGAATATCGGGGCCAATGACGTCGCCAACAACATGGCCCCTGCGGTGGGGGCGAATGCGCTGACCATGGGCGGTGCCATCGCGATTGCCGCCATTTTTGAAAGTGCCGGGGCGCTCATAGCCGGGGGCGATGTCGTGTCGACCATCGCCAAGGGAATTATTGCGCCGGAAAGCATGGGAACGGCCAACGTCTTCATTTGGGCGATGATGGCGGCGCTGCTGTCCTCGGCGCTTTGGGTCAATCTGGCCACATGGGTCGGTGCGCCGGTTTCCACTACGCATTCGGTCGTGGGCGGCGTCATGGGGGCAGGGATCGCCGCTGCGGGATTCGGCGCCGTAAGCTGGGGTACCATGAGCAAAATCGCCGCCAGCTGGGTGATCTCGCCACTTCTGGGAGGTTTGGTCGCAGCCGGTTTCCTGTGGTTCATCAAGGCCCGGATCATCTATCAGGAAGACAAGATCGCCGCGGCCCGCAAATGGGTGCCGATGCTGGTCGGGATCATGGCGGGCGCCTTTGCATCTTATCTGGCGCTCAAGGGCCTCAAGAAAATCATCAAGATCGATCTCGGGACGGCGTTGCTGATCGGTGCGGCGTGTGGCGGGCTGATCTGGGCAGTGATGATCCCGGTGATCCGCCGCCAGTCCGAAGGGCTTGAGAACCGCAACAAATCGCTGAAGATTCTGTTTGGAATTCCACTGATCATCTCTGCGGCGCTGCTGAGCTTTGCGCATGGCGCAAATGACGTTGCCAACGCGGTGGGGCCGTTGGCCGCGATTGTGCAGGCTTCTGCCTCGGGCGATTTCACTCATGCCGTCAGCATTCCCCATTGGGTCATGGTCATCGGTGCGTTCGGGATATCGTTCGGCCTGTTCCTGTTTGGTCCGAAACTGATCCGCATGGTCGGCAGCCAGATCACCAAGCTCAACCCGATGCGGGCCTATTGCGTCGCCCTGTCGGCCGCGATCACAGTGATCGTTGCAAGCTGGCTGGGCCTGCCTGTCAGTTCCACCCATATCGCGGTTGGCGCTGTATTCGGGGTCGGGTTCTTCCGGGAATGGGATGCCGAGCGGAGGCTGAAACGCGCAAGGCTGGCCTTTCCCGAACGCCCCCGCGTCGCGCCGGAAGAACGCCGCCGCCGCAAGCTGGTTCGCCGGTCGCATTTCCTGACCATCGTTGCCGCGTGGGTTATCACTGTTCCCGCAGCAGCAATGCTGGCAGCGATCCTGTTTCTTGGGATTCAGGTGATTGCCGGGTAAACTCTGGCGCTGACCTCAACGGGTCAGCGCTTTCATTCCCTGTTCCAGCCCTGCCAGGGTCATCGGCACCATGTGGCCTTCGAAGATTTCCTGAATCATGCCGATGGAATGGGTGTATTCCCAATATTTCTCGGGCACGGGATTGATCCACAGGTTCGACGCCCATTGATCCCGCGCGCGTTGCAGCCAGACTTGCCCAGCCTCGGCGTTCCAATGCTCGTTGGCGCCGCCGGGATAGGCGATCTCATATGGGCTCATCGAGGCGTCGCCGACGAAGATGCATTTGTAGTCGGGCCCATAGGTGCGCAACACTTCATGCGTGGGCGTCTGCTGGTCCCAGCGGCGGCGATTGTCACGCCAGACGCCTTCGTAAAGGCAATTGTGGAAATAATAGTATTCCAGATGCTTGAACTCGGACCGTGCGGCTGAAAACAGCTCTTCCACCACTTTGATATGGGGGTCCATTGATCCACCAACGTCCAGGAACAGCAGGACCTTGACCGCGTTGTGACGTTCGGGGCGGGTCTTGACGTCCAGATAGCCGTGTTCGGCCGTGGCGCGAATGGTGCCGTCCAGATCCAGTTCTTCCGCAGCACCTTCGCGCGCCCAGCGGCGCAGGCGTTTCAGGGCAACCTTGATGTTGCGCGTGCCCAGTTCAACCGTGTCGTCCAGGTTTCTGAATTCGCGCTTGTCCCAAACCTTGACCGCGCGCTGGTGGCGGCTTTCCTTTTGGCCGATGCGCACGCCTTCGGGGTTGTAGCCATAGGCCCCGAAAGGAGAGGTCCCGGCCGTGCCGATCCATTTGTTGCCGCCCTGATGGCGGCCTTGTTGTTCCTTGAGACGCTCGCGCAGCGTGTCCATCAGCTTATCGAAACCGCCAAGCGCCTCGATCTCGGCTTTTTCTTCATCCGACAGGTGCTTTTCGGCCATTTTGGCCAGCCAGTCGCCAGGGATGTCAACGGCTTCCAGAACCTGATCGAAGCTGATCTCGTTCAGTCCTTCGAAACTGGCGGCAAAGGCGCGGTCGAACTTGTCGATGTTGCGTTCGTCCTTCACCATCGACACGCGCGCGAGATAGTAGAACGCCTCTACATCATAGGTGGCCAGACCCTTTTTCATGCCTTCCAGAAAAGTCAGATACTCCCGCAGCGATACCGGGATGCCAGCTTTGCGAAGGTTTTCGAAAAAGGGCAGAAACATCGTGTCAGCCCACCAAACGCACCAGAATCAACGAGATCACCAGACCCACCAGCGCAAAGGCAATGCCGTATCCGGCGGCATATTGCGCCATGTCGGCCCGATTGCCGCTGCGCTTTTTCGCGGCCAGTGCGCCCAAGGTCGCACCCAGTGCCGTCATTCCCAGAACTATCAACATATGTGCGTCATCCGTCTTTCGTGCCATCCGTGTTTCTTCGGCCATTGCCCCGTGACAACGACTGGGCCACCAGATCCGAGCCAAACCCGTACCGCGCCCATCCCAGGCTGTCCAGCCTGACGGCACGAGCCTGCTGTATCTGCCCCGCCTGTTTCAGCGCTTCGGATTTCAGCAACAACAACGTGGCAAGCAAAGACGCATTTTCTGCCCGTGTCATGACATCGATGGCCCTGTTCAACTCGGGCAGAACACTGGGCCCCTTTTCCTGTGCCAGCGCAAATGCCGCGGTTTGCGTTGTGACATAGGCCTGATGCACCTCTGTGCCGGGTGTGGCTTTCAGAAACTGTTGCGCAATCTGAAACTGGCGTTGGGCTTCGATGGGGTCCCGGAATTGTTCCATCCGGCCTATCAGGTAATGAGGATAGGCGCGGCGGTGATCCGTCCATCCCTGCTGCTGACCGATCCGTGCCGCCTTACGGGCAGCGCGCAGCTGTCTGGGCGACCCCGCCCCCGGTCCCAGTGATTTCTGAATCGCGTCAATCCATTCGCGCGGCGTATCCGTAAAGGGTTGAACGGGCACCCTGTCCCCGCGCGGGTTCATCCGGCTGAGAACCCCCGGGATGACCGCGGCAACCTGATCGCGGGTCATGCCGGTGCGCAGTTCCGGCGCATAGGCAGCCCGCAGAACCAACATGTCGAACCCGGTCAGAACCGTATGGATATTGTCGTCGTTGAACACCGAATCCGGCAGGTGATACAGATCGTTCAGCGGACCAAGCGCTTGTGCCAGTTCTTCATGCAGGCAATCACGTATTTCCTGCGGACTGACGTCGTATGGGATGAAAATCCCAAGCCGTTCGCGTTTGCGCAGTTCAGTCCAGCTGCTTTTGATCTTTCGGCGGTCACGGCGATATTCTTCAAGGCTCGAGGAGTTGGGGACGACGAAACAGGCCGCATTGGGCAGAATGCGCAGAATGTCTTTCTGGCTGACGGCTTCGATGGTGATATTGGCCTGCCCTTCGTCGATCTGTCGGATGTTGATCCCGGCCTCGCGCCTCAGGCGGTTGAGCAACCGGGTCAGATCCTGCTGCATGCTTGCGGTCGGTGATCCGCTCAGACGGACAGTGACCGGCGTTTCGAAACGCGTGAAAACGGGCAGGGCGGCGCCGCTTTCCAGTTCGAAATGCAGGGACAGGAAGTCAGAGGCGATGTTTTTGTTGGACCGAGCAGGCGGCGAAGGACGTGCCGTTGAAAAAGACTTGGCAGGCGGCAGGCTTGCTTCGATGGGCGCGACCTGATCGGGCAGCTCGATCGTTTCAACCGTCGCGCAGCCGGCAACAACCAGTGCCAGAAAAAGGGCACTCAATCGCTTCATGAGCGGGCGTACTTGATGAACGGTGTCAGTGTGCCGATGCGATCATACAGTTTCCGCGCGGTTTGGTTGAATTCCTGGGTCAGCCAATAGACCGACGGTGCGCCCTGACGATCTGCCTCGTCATAGACCGCCTGGATCAAGGCCCGGCCAACGCCTGCCCCCCGTGCCTCGGGGCGCGCGAACAGGTCTTGCAGGTAGCAGACCTTTTCCACCTTCCAGGCGTGGCGATGAAACAGATAATGTGTCAACCCGACCAGGGCGCCATTCTGTTCGGCAACGAAACAGGAAAAATCCTGCGGGTCGTCGCCCAGCAGTCTGGAAAAAGTTGTTTCGTATACATCATCGGGCAGGGCGGTTTCATAAAATGCCAGATAGTCCCGCCACATGTTGGCCCATTGGCTTTTGTCCTCGGCACGCAGGGTGCGGATTGTCAGTGCGTTCGCCACGCGATTCATCCAATTCTGTGGGCGGCGAAGCTCTGTTTCGCCAGATGGGCCGATGCTGGCATCCGGGCCGTCCCAAGGCAAGCCATGATCACCGACCGGTCACCGTCCGGCTATCGTTTGCCGCGTGCCATAAAGGCCAGACGTTCGAACAGATGCACGTCCTGCTCATTCTTCAGCAACGCGCCATGCAGTTTCGGAAGCGCATCTGCGCCGCCGCGTTTGAGGTCTTCGGCACTCAGGTCCTCGGCCAGCAGCAGCTTCAGCCAATCCAGCACTTCCGACGTTGACGGCTTTTTCTTGAGCCCTTGCGTCTCGCGGATTTCATAGAACTGGGTCAGAGCGGTGGTCAGCAGCGCATCCTTGATGCCGGGATGATGAACCTCGACGATGCGGCGCATCGTGGCCTCGTCCGGGAAGCGGATGTAGTGAAAGAAACAGCGGCGCAGAAACGCGTCCGGCAGTTCCTTTTCATTGTTCGAGGTGATGATGACGATAGGGCGGTTCTTGGCCCGGATCGTTTCCCCTGTCTCGTAGACATGGAACTCCATCTTGTCGAGTTCCTGCAAAAGGTCGTTTGGAAACTCGATATCGGCCTTGTCGATCTCATCGATCAGCAGAACGACCTTTTCGTCGGCCTCGAAGGCCTGCCACAGCTTGCCCTTGCGGATATAGTTCGACACGTCATGCACGCGTTCCTCACCCAACTGGCTGTCGCGCAGGCGGCTGACCGCGTCATATTCATACAGGCCCTGCTGCGCGCGGGTGGTGGATTTCACGTTCCACTCAATCATCCTCAGCCCCAGCGCACCGGCCACCTGTTTGGCCAGCTCTGTCTTGCCGGTGCCGGGCTCGCCCTTGACCAGCAATGGGCGTTCAAGTGTGACGGCGGCGTTCACGGCAATCGTCAGATCGTCAGTGGCGACATATTCGGCTGTACCTTGAAAGCGTGCGGTCATGGGCCTCTCGTGTGGTTTTTCGTGATCCGTGGGCAGGTTGTGTTGTCCGGGTTACAGACGGTCAATGATTTTGACAACCCGCGTCCCTGCGTCGGTTGAGGCGATTTTTGCAGGAACTCCAAGCCCTTTTGGTTGATTCGTGCGCGCGAATGTACCCTGCCAATTGACACCTGCCTCAAAAAGGCCTGCCAAATTTCATAGAAAAACAGGGTTTTGTTGTTGTTTGTCTCATATTTAGACAAAACAGCACGAGGGCGTGCTGAAGCAACGTTTGTGTAGTGACAATCCCACGCCCGTCGGCTAAACGCTGCGCAGAAGGGGGTGCCAAATGTCAGGTGAAACATCCGCGACCGACGTTTCTGGCCATACCGAGGGAGCAAATATGAAACAGGAAGTTTTTCTGCCGGAGGATTACCGCCCGGCCGAAGATGAACCTTTCATGAATGAACGTCAGCTTGAATATTTCCGCCGCAAGCTGTTGGATTGGAAGAATGAGCTTTTGGCGGGCAGCCGCGATACGATCGAAGGGCTGCAGGACAACACCCGAAACATTCCGGATGTCGCAGACCGCGCGAGCGAGGAGACCGATCGCGCTCTGGAGCTGCGGACACGCGACCGCCAGCGCAAGCTGGTTGCCAAGATCGACGCAGCCCTGCGCCGGATCGAAGAAGGTGAATACGGTTACTGCGAAAAGACGGGCGATCCGATTTCGCTGAAACGTCTTGATGCACGTCCGATTGCGACCATGACGCTGGAGGCGCAAGAGCGCCACGAGCGCCGCGAAAAGGTCCACCGCGACGATTGATCGCCGGGTGCAGCTGGAAAATTTCGAACGCCGGGGCCTGTGGCTCTGGCGTTTTTGCGTTATGCGAGGGGCATGAAGATCAATCGGTTGAATTTCTGTGTAATTGGCGGCGGCATCGGCGGTCTGGCGGCTGCGTTGGCGCTGCGGCAACACGGGGCGCAGGTCACCCTGGTGGAGCAAGCCCCGGCATTGACCGAGGTTGGCGCGGGCCTTCAGATCAGTGAAAACGGGATGTGCGTGTTGCGCGCCCTTGGGGTGGCGGATCTGTCTGTGGGCCAGAAGTCGCACGGTACGATCTTGCGCGATTACCGCAAAGGCCGCGTTGTCAGCCGGCTGCCCGGGCCTTCGGCTGGCCCGACCTATTATTTTCACCGTGCCGATCTGTTGAATCTGCTGCATTCTGCGGCCCGTAAGGCCGGTGTGGATGTCCGTCTGGGGGCCAAGGTTTCCAACGTGCAGAAACACCCCAACGAAGCCGAAATTCTGTTGGCGAGCGACGAACGGCTGCGCGCCGAATGCGTCATCGCCGCCGACGGTGGCCGAAGCACGATTCGTCCGGCTCTGAACGGGCCCGAGACACCCGCGTTCACGCACCAGGTCGTCTGGCGCGCCACCATTCCCTGGCGACCGGATTCAGGCGTGGTGACGGCATCCCTGACCATGGGGCCGGGTCGGCATGTCGTAACCTATCCTTTGCGCGATCAGAGCATGATGAACATCGTAGCGGTCGAGGAACGCTCGGACTGGCGGGAAGAGGGGTGGAAGCTGAAAGGTGACCCGGACGAGCTGCGCGCACGGTTTTCAGGGTTCGGCGGTCCGGTAGGTGAGATTCTGTCAAAGGTCTCGGATGTGAATCTGTGGGCCCTGTTCCTGCGCCCGGTCGCAGAAAAATGGCAGAACGGTCGTCTGGCACTGCTGGGGGACGCGGCGCATCCGACATTGCCGTTCATGGCACAAGGCGCCTGCCTGGCGCTGGAAGATGCCTGGGTGCTTGCACGATCATTCGACGAACACTCGGGCGTCACCAGCGCGCTTGCCGCCTACGAGCAAACGCGCAGGCCAAGGGCAGAAAGCGTGGTTGCCGCTGCCGGGTCGAACGCACGCAATTTCCACCTGTCAGGCCCCGCCCGTTTGGCGGCCCAATGTGCGCTTATGGCCATCGGAGGGAAATTGTCACGCCGCTACGAATGGATATACAGCTACGACGTCACGGCCTGAACCGCTAAATATCCAGATCGACCCAGACAGGCACGTGATCCGAGGGTTTTTCATGCCCGCGCACGGCGGCATCAATCTGGCAATCCCGCATTAGATCTGCCGCTTGCGGGGTCAGCAGAAAGTGATCGATCCGAATTCCGTCGTTCCGGTTCCAGGCCCCGGCCTGGTAGTCCCAGAATGAATAGTGCCCCGCGCTTTGGGTGGTGGCCCGGAACGCTTCGGTGAAGCCCAGATTCAGGATCTTGCGGAATGCGGCGCGGCTTTCGGGGCGGAACAATGCATCGTCGCGCCATGCTTCGGGGCGTTTGGCGTCCTCCGCCTGCGGGATGATGTTGTAATCCCCCGCCATCAACGCGGGTTCTTCGGTGGCCAGCAAATCACGGGCACGGTCATATAGCCGTTCCATCCATGCCAGTTTGTAATCATATTTCGGGCCGGGTGCGGGATTGCCATTGGGCAGGTACAATCCACAGATCCGAAGAGCCTTTTTGCCAACGACGGTGGCTTCTATCCAGCGGGCCTGTTCATCCGCGTCATCGCCGGGAAGGCCGCGGGATACATCCTCGAGGGGAAGCTTCGACATGATTGCAACGCCGTTGAAGCTTTTTTGTCCGTGGGTTTCCACGTTGAACCCACGCTCTTCGAATATCTCGCGCGGGAAGTTTTCATCGACCGACTTGATCTCTTGCAACAGCACAACGTCCGGCTGTGCTTCGTCCAGCCAACGGGGCAGGGCTTCGGCCCGCGCTTTGATGCCGTTGATGTTGAACGTGGCGATTTTCATGCGCGATCCTCCGAAGACTTGGTGCAACCTATCGCGCAGAACGGGCCCAACGGCAAGGCGGAGATCGTATTTGCGAGGCTCTGCCTCGCGCTCCGGGATATTTTTGGCCAGATGAAGAAACGGATTATTAACCGAATTTCTTCAAGCTGAAGTGGCGGTACAGGCGGGGACGCCGATGACCGCGCCAGGTGAAGCCCTCTGGTCTTTCGGTCAGAGGGCGGACTCCTGCTTCATCTGGCTGAAAATATCCTGGGGGTGTGGGGGCAAAGCCCCCACGGTTACATCGAAAAAGATGTGCCACAACCACAGGAAGAGGTGGCGTTGGGGTTGTCGATCACAAATCGCGCGCCAATCAGTTCCTGGGTGAAGTCGATAACCGCGTTTTCCAGAAAGGGCAGCGAAATGGCGTCAACAATGACTTTTTGCCCTTTGCCTTCAAGGACCAGATCATCTTCTTTTGGCGTATCCAAAGCGATTTCGTATTGAAACCCCGAGCAACCGCCGCCTTCCACTGCGACACGCAGTGCCTGACCCTGATCCGCCGCGCCGATTTCTGCGAGGCGTTCAAAGGCGCGATCCGTGACTGTTGGGGGCAGATTCATGCCGGTCTCCAAAGGTTTCCTTCCGTTACGCCATACAATATAGAAAGTGCAAGGACAGGCGACAAGGACGGGCCATTTGGACAGAGCTAGTTTTGCCTCGGATCCGGACCGCACCAGGGGGCGGCTCGTAGCCGAGGAGGAAAGCAGTTTCCGATCATGCTTTCAGCGCGACCGGGACAGGATCATTCACGCCAGTGCCTTTCGGCGCCTCAAACACAAGACGCAAGTTTTCGTTGAGCATGAGGGCGATAGCTACCGCACCCGCCTGACCCATTCCATCGAGGTGGCGCAGGTGGCCCGGACCATTGCCGGTGCCCTGGGCCTGAACCCAGAGCTGACCGAAGCCGTGGCCCTGGCGCATGATCTGGGGCACACGCCCTTTGGACATACCGGCGAAGACGCGCTGCACGCGTTGATGAAGCCCTATGGTGGCTTTGATCACAACGCGCAGGCCATTCGGATCGTCACAAAGCTGGAGCGCCACTATGCAGAATTCGATGGGTGCAACCTGACCTGGGAATGTCTGGAAGGGATAGCCAAGCACAATGGGCCGGTTGAGGGCGATCTGCCCTGGGCATTGGCCGAGTGCAATCAGGAATTTGATCTTGAACTGCACACCCATGCCAGCGCGGAAGCGCAAGTTGCCGCCCTTTCTGATGACATAGCTTACAACAATCACGATCTTCTGGACGGGTTGCGCGCAGGGTTGTTCACGGATGACGATTTGCAGGACCTGCCGATTGTCGGGGTCTGTTACGCCGAGGTGGATGCCAGATACCCAGGGCTGGATTCCTATCGCCGGCGTCACGAAGCGCTCAGGCGGGTTTTTGGTGTCATGGTGGGGGATGTCATCAACACTTCGAACGATCTCATTGCCGTTTCTGGCGCGCAGTCCGTCGAAGAAATCCGACATCTTGGGTATCCTGTCATCCAGTTCTCGGATGAGGTTTGGGCGCAACTGCGTGAAATCAGGTCGTTTCTGTTCACACGGATGTATCGCGCACCCAGAGTGATGTCAGTGCGGGCAGAGGTGGCAAAGATCGTGGAAGATCTGTTTCCGATCTACATGAACGATCCCAGGCAGATGCCCGTGCGCTGGCATGATGACATTGAAGCGGCCAGGGACGACACAGCCTTGGCCCGCATCGTTTCCGATTACATTGCGGGCATGACCGACCGATTTGCCTTGCAGGACCATGCGCGGCTGACGGGCTGATCACTCCACGGCTATGTAAGCGATGGCCCAGACTTGCTGAGCCGCTTGTTTAGCGGACTGTTCGGCGTTCTTCGTCGGTGGGAAAACGATTATCGTCGGGCCATAACCTCCGATCCCCATCGGTGCGCCATCAGCATGCGTTGCAACGATCGGTTTGTGGGTGGCGATACTGTTCCACTCGATTTCAGCCTGATACCCATCCAGCGCCATGGGAAGAGCGGTTTTCCCCTCGGCCCCTGCCAATGTCATGACGTCTGCCAAAAGCGGGCCCGAAAACCTGTATTCCCGCTCATTGCCCGGAGGACCATAGGGGATCGTGATCTCGAACTGCTCCAGCCCGTCCAGCATGGCAGCATCAAACCCTGCCGCGCCGTCATGCGTGACCTCCAGATAGCCCAGCAGACCACCGTCATTCTGACCCCGCGCAGGCAGGTTTGTTTCGCGGACTGCGCCGCCCAGCGTCAGCAGCACATGGCCTTTGGGCTGTGGCAGGTCGGCAAGCGCAGGCAGGGCGGTGGACAAAAGCAAGGCAAAGGACAAGGCGCGGTGCATCGACGGTCTCCGGTAGCGGCGTACAGGTCCGAGATTAGCGAGATGTTTCGCCAAACCAAGCTTAAACATTAGGCGTCCATTGACCTTGCCGGTTTGCGTGGTAAACCCCGCGACAAGCAAAAGGACATCCGAAATGAACCTGTTTTCCGAGATCCGCGGCCTTGTACTGGACGCGCTGGCACAGATGCAGTCCGAAGGCGCATTGCCCGAGGGGCTGAGCTTTGACAACGTGGCGGTCGAGCCTCCGCGCGATGCGGCCCATGGGGACATGGCCACCAACGCCGCGATGGTGCTGGCGAAACCGGCCAGGATGAAGCCGCGCGACATTGCGGATGTTCTGGCCGGGAAACTGGCGGCGGATGACCGGATCACCAGCGCAGAAGTGGCAGGGCCCGGTTTCCTGAACCTGCGTCTTGCGCCGTCCGTCTGGCAAGGCGTGTTGGCGGCTGTGCTGGAAAAAGGCACCGATTTCGGGCGCTCGACCATGGGGCAGGGGCAGAAGGTCAATGTTGAATATGTCTCGGCCAACCCGACCGGTCCGCTGCATGTCGGGCACACACGCGGCGCGGTGTTCGGGGATGCATTGGCAAGCCTGCTGGCCTATTCGGGCCATGACGTGACCCGCGAATACTATATCAACGACGGTGGCGCGCAGGTGGATGTGCTGGCGCGGTCTGCCTATGAACGCTATCGCGAGGCCAATGGCCTCAGCCCCGAGATTGCCGAAGGGCTGTATCCCGGCGACTATCTGATCCCGATTGGCGAGGCGCTGAAAGAGAAATATGGCGACAGCCTGATCGACAAACCGGAAAGCGAATGGCTGGAAGAGCTGCGCGCGTTTTCGACCGACGCGATGATGGACCTGATCCGCGCCGACCTGAAGGCGCTGGGCGTAGAGATGGATGTGTTCTTCTCGGAGAAGTCCCTTTACGGCACGGGCCGGATCGAGGCCGCGCTGCAATCGCTGACCGAAAAGGGCCTGATCTATGAAGGCGTGCTGGAGCCGCCAAAAGGCAAAAAGCCCGAAGATTGGGAGCCGCGCGAACAGACCTTGTTCAAATCCACCGAACATGGCGATGACGTCGACCG
The DNA here is from genome assembly GCF_056540885.1 of Ruegeria sp. AL12. Lineage (NCBI taxonomy): Bacteria > Pseudomonadati > Pseudomonadota > Alphaproteobacteria > Rhodobacterales > Roseobacteraceae > Ruegeria > Ruegeria sp. AL12. Next base: position 653,328 of record NZ_JBQFXN010000001.1, read on the forward strand.
CCCGGTCAAGAAGTCGGACGGCAGCTGGACCTATTTCGCCCCCGATATCGCCTATCACTATGACAAGGTAACCCGTGGCTTTGACGCGCTGATCGACGTGTTCGGGGCGGATCATGGCGGCTATGTCAAGCGGATGAAGGCGGCTGTTTCGGCCCTGTCCGATGGCAAAGTGCCGCTGGATATCAAGCTGACGCAGCTGGTGAAACTGTGGAAAAACGGCGAGCCGTTCAAGATGTCGAAACGGGCCGGGAACTTTGTCACCCTGCGCGATGTGGTCGATCAGGTTGGTCCCGACGTCACGCGCTTCGTGATGCTGACCCGCAAAAACGACGCGCCGCTGGATTTCGATTTCGACAAAGTGCTGGAACAGAGCCGCGAGAACCCCGTGTTCTACGTGCAATATGCCCATGCCCGGGTGATGAGCGTGCTGCGCCGTGCCGCCGAGGCGGGGATCGACGCCACCGACGCCACGCTGCGCGGGGCCGATCTGGCGTCGCTGGACCACCCCGCCGAACTGACGGTTGCCAAGAAGCTGGCGGAATGGCCACGCCTGGTCGAGATCGCCGCGCGGACCAACGAACCGCACCGTGTCGCCTTCTATCTGTATGAACTTGCTGGGGATTTTCACGCTCTGTGGAACAAGGGCAATGACGAAACCCAGTTGCGTTTCATTCAGGATGGCGATGTTGCCACAAGCCAGTCGAAAATTGCGCTGGCCCGGGCCGTTTCTGTTGTGATTTCGGCGGGCTTGGGTATTCTTGGCGTTACCCCGGCGCAGGAGATGCGGTAACAAATATCGCCCGAACCGCCGGTACGAGGTAGGCAAGAAATGACCCGCGCGCCTTATTTTCGGGCGCGAAACGGGCAGTGAGGCGGACATGGCGAGTTACGATTACTCGGGGCACCAAAGCCCCGGGCAGAATCATTACCCGAATCAAGCGCATTTCGAGGATGCGTATGACTATCCCGACGAGATGCAGGATTACGACGCGCCGCGCGGCGCGTTCGGACTGGGGCGGGCCGTCAATTTCCTGGGGGCTGTCGCATCGTTGGCACTGGTCGCCGGCGTCGGTGTCTGGGGATACAAGCTTGTCATGCGGGATGTCAGCGGCGTGCCGGTCGTGCGTGCAGCCGAAGGGCCGATGCGGGTGCAGCCCGAAAACCCGGGCGGAACACCAGCCGATCATCAGGGCTTGGCCGTCAATGCCGTGGCCGCCAAGGGCAGTGCTGCCGCCCCGGCGGATCGTCTGATCCTTGCGCCGCGGCCGGTCTCGTTGACGGATGAAGACGTACCTGCCGCTGATCTGAAGCCGACACCGGCGCTGCATGTTGTGGAAAAGCCGATTTCAACCCAGGAAGCCGCCCGATTGCGCCAAAACGCAGTGGATGCGCTGGTAGCAGAACTGGCTGGTGAGGCCGCCAAAACGCAGCAAAACGCCGAGGATGGCGTGCAGCTGGCATCGCTGACCACCCCCGAGGAAGAACCCGCAATTGACCCGGCCGATTTCGCAGCCGCCTTGCCGGACCCGGCCATTGCCGCGCTGCCGGGCGTGCGCCGGTCCTTGCGCCCGTTGACCCGCCCGGCACGCGCCTCACGCAGCCGGGTGTCGCCAAGCGAGAATTCCGAAGACGCCATCAATGCCGCGGTGAAGGCTGCGGTTGGGTTGGATGTTGATCCTGACACGCTGGCGAAAGGCACGCGTCTGGCGCAGCTTGGGGCCTATGACAGCGTTCAGGTGGCGCAAACGGAATGGGATCGCCTGAACGGAAAGTTCGGCGAATATATGGCGGGAAAACAGCGCGTTATCCAGAAGACTTCAAGCGGTGGGCGCACCTTTTACCGCCTGCGCGTGCTGGGCTTTGAAGACCTGAGCGACTCGCGCCAGTTTTGTGCCGCGCTTGTTGCGCAAGGGGCTGATTGTATCCCGGTGGCCGTCAGGTGAAGTACGGTGCCACGATCACCGATGCAGAGGGCCTGCGCCTGACGCAACAGGAAAAAGACTTGTTTCGGCAGATGAACCCGTTCGGGTTCATTCTTTTTGCCCGCAACATCGAACACGCGGATCAGGTGCGCGCCTTGTGTGATGATTTCCGCGAGGCGGTCGGGCGCAATTGCCCGATCACCATTGATCAGGAAGGTGGCCGCGTGCAGCGCCTGCGGGCACCGCTGGCCCGCGAATGGCTGCCTCCGTTGGATCACGTGGCCAATGCCGCCGAGCAGGCCGAGCGCGCCATGTATCTGAGGTACCGCCTGATTGCCGATGAATTGTTTGGCCTGGGCATCGACAGCAACTGTGCGCCCATGGTGGATGTCGCGCGCCCCGAGACGCACAAGTTCCTGAAGAACCGCTGTTATGACGTTGATCCTGAACGCGTTTCCAGAGTTGGCAAAGCCGTGGCGCGGGGCCATTTGGATGGCGGAGTGCTGCCGGTGCTCAAGCATATTCCAGGCCATGGACGCGCCACGTTGGACAGCCACCATGACTTGCCGCATGTGGATCTGCCCCTGGATGATCTTGAGCGCAGCGATTTCGTGCCGTTCCGGGCCTTGAACGACCTGCCGATGGGGATGACGGCGCATTTGGTCTATGACCGGATTGACCCGCAGCCTGCCACCATCTCGGCAACCATGATGGATGTGATCCGCGACAGGATTGGCTTCGGAGGGCTGATCATGACCGATGACATCGGGATGAAGGCGCTCAGCGGAACGCCTGCTGAGGTGTCGCGGCAAGCCATAAGCGCGGGCTGTGACGTCGTTCTGCACTGCAACGGAAGCTTTGCCGAGCGCGCCGAGGTGCTGGAAGCTGCCGGGGAAATGTCCGATGTGGCACAGGCCCGCGCAGAACGGGCGCTGGCGATGCGCAAAGCTCCGCAGGAACTTGACATCCCTGCCGCCGAGGCGGAACTATCTGCCCTAATGGGCGGGCAGGTATATGAACGATAATCTTTTCAGCGAAGATCCTGTCTCGGTCGCGGATCGTCTTGCGGCCGAAGCGCTGATTGTTGATGTCGATGGGTTCGAAGGCCCGCTGGACGTTCTTCTGACCCTGTCGCGCACGCAGAAGGTTGATCTGAGGAAAATTTCAGTACTCGCGCTGGCGCAGCAATACCTGGCCTTTGTCGAAAAGGCGCGGGCGCTGCGGATCGAACTGGCCGCCGACTATCTTGTGATGGCGGCCTGGCTGGCGTTTCTCAAGTCCCGCCTGCTGTTGCCGCCAGACCCCGAAGACGAGGGACCTTCGGGCGAAGAACTGGCCGCACATCTGGCGTTTCAATTGGAACGCTTGCAGGCGATGCGCGACGCTGCGGCACGATTGATGGCGCGCGATCAGCTGGGGCGAGATTTCTTCAAACGCGGTCAGGGCGAAGATATCACCCGGATCCGCACCGTCACCTATTCCGCCACGCTGCTGGATCTGATGCAGGGCTATGCCCGCATCCGCACCCGTGATGAATTCCGCCCGTTTGTGATGGACCGCGATTCGGTATTCACCATGGAACAGGCACTGGAACGGATGCGACCGCTGATCGGGTTTGCCGGGACATGGACCGACATGGAAACTTACCTGCCCGATGGCTGGGAGTCCGACCCGGTAAGGCGCAGGTCGGCAACGGCGGCGACCTTTGCGGCCTCGCTGGAACTGGTGAAAGAAGGACACATGGAAATCAAGCAGAGCGAGACATTCGCTCCGATCCAATTGCGCAAGAGGACGGAAACACGTGACTGATGCCCCAGAAGAGACCGGTACGCTGTTCGAGGCGCCTCCGCTGGCAGAGCAGGAGCGTATGGTCGAAGCCGTTCTGTTCGCCAGCGCCGAGCCGGTGACGATTGCGGATCTTGAGGCGCGGATGCCCCATGGCAGCGACGCTGCGCAAGCCGTTGAATTGCTTCAGAAACGGTATGAGGGGCGTGGCGTGCGCGTTGTGCGCGTGGGGGATGCCTGGGCCATCCGTACGGCCCCTGATCTGGGCTTTCTGATGCAGAAGGAAACGGTCGAGACGCGCAAGCTCAGCCGCGCCGCGATCGAAACTCTGGCCATCGTGGCCTATCACCAACCCTGCACACGGGCCGAGATCGAGGAAATCCGGGGTGTGTCGGTCTCGCGCGGGACCATCGATCAGTTGCTTGAGATGGAGTGGATCAAGCTGGGCCGCCGCCGCATGACACCGGGTCGTCCGGTGACGTTTGTGGTGACGCCTGAGTTTCTGGATCATTTTGGTCTGGAAAATGCGCGCGACCTGCCGGGTCTGAAAGAGCTGCGCGCCGCAGGATTGTTGGAGAATCGGCCTCCTCCGGGTGCGATCCCTTTGGGCGAAGGGCGCGAGGATGAAGTTGACGAAGACCAGAGCGAGTTGTTCGAAGAAGAGTGATCGAACAGCCCTTTTGTTGCCGCATAAAGCGTCTATCTTTGTGCGTGAGGACACGGAGTTGAGCGATGAATGCAAACCGGATCATCGACATGATTGTGCGTCAGGTCATGCGCCGTCTGGTCAACAAAGGTGTGAACAAGGGTATCGATCTGGCCAGCCGAAAGGGCGGCGGACCCGGCACATCGAATGGGCCCGGAAAAACCAGCGCACCGAGACATGCGCAGAACCTCAGGCAGGCACAGCGCGTGACCCGTCAAATGCGCAGGTTCATGAAGTTCTAGGGGTCAGCTTGCGGCTTTGAAGTGCTTTGACAGTTTCAGGCCCTGACCCTGATAGTTCGAGGCAATGCCCGCACCATAAAGCTGGGTCGGCATTTCAGCCATTTTCTCATAGACCAGACGTCCGACGACCTGTCCGTGTTCCAGCACGAATGGCGCTTCGTGGCAGCGTACCTCAAGCACGCCACGGGAACCGGCCCCCCCGGCAGCGGCATGGCCAAAACCGGGATCGAAGAAGCCTGCATAGTGCACTCTGAACTCACCAACCATCGCCAGATAAGGCGCCATTTCAGCCGCGTACATCGGTGGAATATGCACCGCCTCGCGGCTGACAAGGATATAGAACGCGCCGGGGTCCAGGATGATGCAACCATCTTTTGTGCGCACCTCTTCCCAATAGTCCTGCGGGTCGTATTCACCGATTCGATCCAGATCGATCACCCCGGTATGCGGTTTGGCGCGATAGCCCACCAGATCGGTATCGGGCAGTTGCAGGTCGACCGAAAAGCCCAGACCGTCCTGAATGACGGCAGGTCCGTCCACAAGCGGAGATTGCGCATGCAAGGACCTCAGTTCCGCATCGGACAACACGGCCTGACCCTGGCGGAAACGAATCTGGTTCAGACGCATCCCGGGACGAACCAGAACCGAGAACGAGCGCGGGCAGATTTCGGCATAAAGCGGGCCTGTGTAACCTGCGGGCACCCGGTCGAACTCGGTGCCGCCATCAGTGATCGTCCGCGTCAGAAGGTCCAGCCGCCCGGTCGAGCTTTTGGCGTTGGCCACGGCGCTCATGCTGTCGGGCAGCGCAAGCGATTCCATCAGGGGCACCAGATAGACGCAGCCCTTTTCCAGAACCGCGCCATCCGAGATATCAATGCGGTGCATCTCAAACTCGGTCAAGCGATCCGTGACAGTCCGGCCTTCGCCCGCAAGAAACGAGGCGCGGACACGGTAAGCCACTGTTCCCAGTCGCAAATCAAGGCTGGCAGGTTGAATCTGGGCAGGCAGAACCTCTGGGTCGGCGGTGATCTCACCGCGCGCGATCATCGCCTCTAGCTGTTGGTTCGGGCAAACACCTGTCATCTCGATCCCCCCTGGTGCCAGAGCGGGATCTGGCCTGTATGCCATAAACGTCGGTGTAATTTGGTCGGGCTAGCAGGACTCGAACCTGCGACCTTCCGTCCCCCAGACGGACGCGCTACCAGGCTGCGCCATAGCCCGACGTTGGGGTGTTCATAAAGATTTTCCCGGCAGGGGCAAGAGGAAATCAATGCCTTTTGTCCTAACCCGTCGCCTGTGTTTCAACCCGGTCCAGCCATCGGCGCAGATCTTTTGCAATCGGAGCGATGCGCCGCAGCAGGTCGTCATCAAAATCTGTCTGGTTCCACGCAAGCGACGCGATTCCCCCCATCAAGGGCGCGGCGTCCAGTCCGGGCTCTGGCTCCGGCTGTGATGCGTCAGAGGCGCGTGCGTTTGTCTGCGCATCGTTCTCACCGGTTGGCTGGATCGGTTCGCGCAGATCCATGCGAATCTGTTCCGTTGCGGGTGCAGGTTTTGGTTCGAACGGCACCACGGTGTCCTTGGCAGGCGCAATTGGGGCTGGGCCGGGATCGTCCAGGGAAGGGGACAGCGCCGCGACATGTGCGACGCCTTGTTCGCGCAGGATACGCTGGACACCTTTGATCGTGATTCCGTCTTCGTGCAGCAGTTTCTTGATCCCGCCCAAAAGACGCATGTCATTCGGGCGATAATACCTGCGTCCACCTGCGCGTTTGACGGGCTTTACCTGCGTGAACCGGCTTTCCCAGAATCGCAGAACATGAGCCTGAACACCGAGCCAGTCCGCAACTTCGCTTATGGTGCGAAAGGCATCGGGGGACTTACTCATAACCTGGACGTCCTGAACTTACTTGCGGTTCCCGGCTGCGACGCGATCTTTCATCAGATGCGACGGGCGGAAAGTCAGCACACGGCGTGGCTGAATCGGGACTTCTTCGCCGGTTTTGGGGTTGCGACCGACACGGGCGGTCTTGTCGCGAACACTGAATGTACCGAAAGACGAGATCTTCACCTGTTCACCACGCACCAAGGCGTCGGACATGTGGTTCAGAACGCTTTCAACCAGCTGCGCACTTTCGTTTCGTGACAGACCTACCTCACGAAAGACAGCTTCGCTCAGGTCCATTCGAGTCAGTGTTTTGTCGCCCATGCTAATTCCCCTGTTGCTATCGAAGCATATGGGTATGGCAAATTCGCTGTCAATATCAATGAATTGCGGGCGGCTGCGTAAGCCGGTTTGCGCCGGTTACCAGCGCAGAACCACTGCGCCCCAGGCCAGACCGCCGCCAATGGCTTCGGTCACGATCAGATCGCCCGGCTTGATCTGTCCGCGCTGCTTGCCCACGGACAGGGCCAATGGGATGGATGCGGCCGACGTGTTTCCGTGATCCTGAACGGTCACAACCACGTTTTTCATCGGCAGGTTCATTTTCTTGGCGGTGCCCTGAATGATGCGGATGTTGGCCTGATGCGGCACGATCCAATCCACGTCCGAGCTGCTCAGCCCCGCTCGTTCCAACGCTGTTTCCGCTGTTTTCGTAAGCTTTTCAACGGCATGACGGAAAACCTGATTGCCCTGCATGCGCAGATGCCCGGTGGATTGGGTCGAAACACCGCCATCGACATAAAGAAGATCCTTGTAGCGCCCGTCCGAATTCAGGTCGGTTGCCAGAATACCGCGATCCTCGGCGGTGCCTGTGCCCTCTTGGGCCTCCAGCACCACTGCACCGGCGCCATCGCCAAAAAGAACGCAGGTGGACCGATCGGTCCAATCCATGATCCGTGAGAAAGTCTCGGCCCCGATCACCAGCACGCGTTTGGCCTGACCGGAAACAATCAGCGCATTTGCGTTGGACAGTGCAAAAACGAATCCGGCGCAAACAGCCTGCACGTCAAAGGCAAAACCCTTGGTCATGCCCAGCCGTGCCTGAACCATGGTGGCGGCCGAAGGAAAGGTCAGATCCGCCGTTGAAGTTGCCAGTACGATTGCGTCGATATCATCCGCCGTCAGGCCCGCGTCGGCCAGCGCGGCCACGGCGGCATTGGTGGCCAGATCGGATGTCGTCTCGTCATCGGCTGCAAAATGGCGGCGTTCGATCCCCGAGCGGGTCTTTATCCATTCGTCGGTCGTGTCCAGGGTTTTTTCAAACTCGGAATTGGGAACAACGCGTTCAGGCAAATAATGCCCAACACCTACTACAACTGAACGGCCTGCCATTTTCCGGTACTGCCTTTTTTGTTATTTATCTGTTTGCGGCGCTGATTGCGCGGCATCTTGTGCAAGCTGGGCAGTGGATGCAACCCGTGCAGCCAATTTTTCGGAAAAGCCGGACTGCGCCAGGGTGAAGGCCAGTTTGATCGCAGCTGACACGCCTGTTGCGTCAGCGCCGCCGTGGGATTTCACCACGGTGCCGTTCAGCCCCAGAAACACGCCACCATTCACGCGTCGCGGGTCGATCCGTTTCTTCAAACGGTTCAGCGACGTGATGGCCAGAATCGAGGCCAATCGGGATAAGGGAGAGTATTTGAACGCCTGCCGCAGCAGGTCACCGATCAGGCTTGCCGTGCCTTCGCCGGTCTTGATCGCGACATTTCCGGTAAAGCCATCGGTTACAATGACATCCGCCTTGTCACCGGGGATGTCGCTGCCTTCGACGAAACCCACGAAATCGAAATTCGCCTGTTCCGCGAAGCCCGCGATCATCGAGTGCGCCTCTTTCAGTTCGGCGCGCCCCTTGTGTTCTTCGGTGCCGACATTCAGCAGCCCGATCCGAGGGCGGTTCAGGGCCAAACCGTTGCGCGCATAAGAGGCGCCCATCAGGGCGTATTGCAGCAAATCCTTGGCGTCGGCGCGCACATCTGCGCCGACATCCAGCATCACGTTGAACCCCTGAGGGTTGCGCGAGGGCCACAGTATCGCGATGGCCGGCCGGTTCACGCCCGGCAGTTTGCGCAGGCGCATCATCGACAGGGCCATCAGCGCGCCGGTATTGCCGCAGGACACCGCGCCATGGGCTTCGCCCTGGCGTACTGCTTCCAGCGTGGACCACATCGAGGTCTCTTTGCCGTTGCGCACGACCTGACTGGGCTTGTCCTCCATCGTGACCACGCCCGAGCAATCACGAAAAACGACGCGCCCCTCAAGGACACGCCGTTTGGCGACAAGCTTGCGCAATACCTGTTCGGGCCCGTGCAGCAAGAACCTGATATCCGGGTTCTTGTCGGCCGATTTCGCAAGACCGGCAACAACGACCGAGGGACCTGCGTCCCCACCCATAGCGTCGACCGAGATGGTTATCCGTCCGGCGTGCGTGGGCTGTTCAGTCATGCCTTGGTCTGCGCTCGATCAGGCTTAGGCTGCGTCTTCGTCCAGATCGATTTCATCGGCCTGAGCGACGACTTCGCGATCATCATAGTGGCCGCAGGATGCGCAAACGTGGTGCGGGCGCTTCAGCTCGCCGCAGTTCGGGCATTCGTTCGGGTTTGCAGCAACCAGAGCGTCGTGTGCGCGGCGGTTGTTGCGACGCGACTTGGAAACTTTGTTCTGTTGGACGGCCATGGTCTCAACCTTTGTCTGACTAGGGGTCGCAGATTCGCTGCCGACCCGGGTTTCGTAGTTCGTTTATCGTGGTTTGACGCGCGTTTAGGCGACGGGCCCCGCAATGTCCAACCCAAAATCCGATGAGCGCGCGAAAATACTGCGATTCTCGGTATGTTCAAGCGATTTTTCTGACCGCCTGCTATGACAGGAAATCTGCGCTCTGTCACTCGTCTTTTTTGAGCGCATCGCGCAATCCCGCCAATCCGGCGAAAGGTTTGGCGTCTTCGTCGGTCATCGCCTGTTTTCCGGGTTCGGTATAGTCTGCCTGACCCAGCTCCGCACCCTCCTTGCGCGGATATTGCGGTAGGGCCAGCGACAGCGCCTCGACCATTACCAATGCGGTGTCGATTTCCGGGCCCAAGGGCTCGGATTCGTCATCCTGGGGAATTTCGAACTCGGGTTCATCCGGGTCGGTCCAATCGGCCAGAAAGGTGCGGTGCACGGGAATGTCGATCCGGGTCGTGACCGGCTCGAGCGTCACGACACAGGGTTGGATCACGGTTGCACCGAGTTTGCCGTTGAGGACCCAGTCGCGCTTGCCCTGTGCGCGAAGCTCACCGGAAAAGCTGAGTTTGCGCAGCCCCAGCAGCCCCAGATCCTGCCTGATCTCATCCAATGCGGCGCTTGCGGGGCGCAGTTCAAAGGGTGTCGGGGCGTTCTGGGGCAGGTCAGCCACCCGAAATGATGTAACGTTGCCCATTCGTGAGCCTTTCTATGTGTTGAACCGTGGCAGCGGTTTCTGTAATCGGATAGAAGCCGCAAGAGGCCAAGGCAAGAGGGTGTGCATGTTGAAGGTAGTGAACCGGTTGAAACCAGCGACGAAATCGCTTGTGTTTGTTGCCTGTCTGGCTGCGGCCGGGGCCTGTACGCCGATCTACAAGAATCACGGCTATGTGCCTCCGGCCGAGGAACTGGCCGAAATCAAAGTGGGCGTCGATACGCGCGACAGCGTGGAAGAAGCCATCGGCGCACCGGGTGCGTCCGGGGTCGTGCGGGATTCGGGCTATTACTATGTCCGCTCGCGGGTGCGCCATTACGGCCCGAAACGGCCCGAAGTGGTGGCGCGCGAACTGGTCGCCATCAGTTTTGATCAGCGTGGAGTCGTCAGAAACATCGAGCGTTTTGGCCTGGAAGACGGCATCGTGATTCCGCTTGAACGCCGGGTGACCGATTCCAACGTTCAGGACAAAGGCTTCCTGCGTCAGCTGTTGGGCAATATCGGCAACTTCAACCCGGCCAATATTCCTGGCGCCAACTGATCGCGGCGGAACCTTGCGTTGGTCACAAGGCGGTCACATGTCTTGTGTTAACGGTGTCCGACACTCGTGGGTCGGCACCCATGGAGGACGCGACCGTGGCGGCGGCAGTTATGTTGAGCAAAGGGCGCTATCACGCCCGTCTGGCGGAATCGGCCGAGGATATCAGGGCCGCACAAAGCCTGCGGACATTGGCATTCGGCACCCGGCAACCGGACATTGACGATTTCGACACGCAATGCAGCCATGTCCTGGTCGAAGATATGCGATCCGCCGGGCAGTTGGTCTGCTGCTTTCGGATGCTGACAATGGAACATGGCGGTGAAATCGGGCGCAGCTATTCAGCACAGTTCTACGACCTGAGCTCGTTGGAAGGGTTCAGTGGCCGCATGGTCGAGATGGGCAGGTTTTGTGTTCATCCGGGCCTGAACGATCCCGACATTCTGCGTGTCGCCTGGGGTGCAATGACGTCCTATGTCGATCAACACGATGTCCAGATGCTGTTTGGATGTTCGTCCTTTGCCGGGACCGAAACCGGGCGATACCTTGATGCCTTTGCGATGCTCAAACATCGCCACCTGGCCCCGAAACGGTGGTTGCCGCAGGTCAAGGCTCCGGACGTGTTCCGTTTTGCCGCACGTCTGCGACGCCGGCCGGATGCGAAAAAGGCAATGTCGCGCATGCCGCCCCTGTTGCGAACCTATCTGATGATGGGGGGGTGGGTGAGTGACCACGCGGTTGTGGATCGCCACATGAACACGTTGCACGTGTTCACAGGGCTTGAAATCGGGGCGATCCCTCCGGCCCGAAAACGCCTGTTGCGGGCATTGGCCGGTTAAGATGAGTATTTCCGAAAAGGTGAAGACAGGGCGTTGACGCAGTGTGGCCGCCGGTTTAGCTGGCGGGCATGGCGAGAATTCCTTTGTTGCAGATGTCCGGCATATCCCTGACTTTCGGGGGCGAACCGGTGTTTTCCGAACTGGATCTGGTGGTACAGCCCGGTGACCGCGTGGCGCTGGTTGGGCGCAACGGGTCGGGCAAATCCACGCTGATGAAAGTGATGGCCGGCCTTGTCGAAGCTGACCGCGGTGAAATTGTCGTGCCGCCCGGAAAATCCGTAGGCTATATGGAGCAGGACCCGACGATGGAGGGGTTTGCCACCCTGGGCGACTATGCGTCGAGCGGGTTGGAGCCGGGTGAGCTCTACAAGGTTGAACGGGCGGGTGCGGGGCTGAAATTCGATCCTGCGCGCCCAGTTGAGACTGCTTCGGGTGGTGAGCGGCGGCGGGCGGCATTGGCCAAGCTGATGGCCGAGGCACCGGATCTGATGCTGCTGGACGAACCGACCAACCATCTGGATATCGAAGCCATCGCGTGGCTGGAGCGCGAGCTTGGGTCGACCCGAGCGGCGTTTGTGTTGATCTCGCACGACCGGGCCTTTTTGCGGGCACTGACGCGGGCGACACTGTGGATTGATCGGGGCGCTGTCCGACGGCAGGAGCAAGGGTTTGACGCGTTCGAAGCCTGGCGGGACAAGATCTGGGAAGAAGAAGACCAGCAGCGCCACAAGCTGAACCGTCTGATCAAGTCCGAGGCCAAATGGGCGGTCGAGGGTATCAGCGCGCGGCGCAAACGCAATCAGGGCCGGGTGCGGGCCCTACAGGCGCTGCGGGCCGAAAAGGCGGCACAGATCAAGCGTCAGGGTTCCGCTGCGATGACGCTGGAGGCCGGGCCAAAATCGGGCCGCAAGGTGATCGAGGCCAAAGGGCTGGCCAAAGGGTTCGGCGACAAGCAGATCGTTCGGAATTTTGATCTGCTGGTGCAGCGCGGTGATCGTGTGGCCTTTGTCGGGCCGAACGGGGTTGGCAAGACGACCTTGCTGAAGATGCTTCTGGGGCAGGTGGCGCCGGACGAAGGTTCGGTGTCGCTGGGTACCAATCTTGAGGTCGCGGTGTTCGATCAGACCCGTGCGCAACTGGACCCCGAGATGAGCTTGTGGGACAGCCTGACCGGCGACCCGGATATGCGGGTTTCCGGCAAGGCCGATCAGGTGATGGTTGGCGGGCAGCCCAAACATGTCGTGGGCTATCTCAAGGAATTCCTGTTTGACGAGCGGCAGGCAAGGGCGGCTGTCAAATCCTTGTCGGGTGGGGAAAAGGCACGGTTGCTGCTGGCCAAGTTGATGGCGAAATCTTCCAATCTTCTGGTACTTGACGAACCGACCAACGATCTGGATGTCGAAACGCTGGATCTGTTGCAGGAGCTGCTGGACGACTACGATGGAACGGTTCTGCTGGTCAGCCACGACCGGGATTTTCTGGACCGCGTTGCAACGACGACCATCGCAATGGAAGGCAACGGGCGGGCGACCGTCTATGCCGGCGGCTGGTCCGACTATATTGCGCAGCGGGGCGAAGTTCCCGAGAAAAAAGACGGCAAAACAAAGCTTTCCAAGCCGAAGGTGAAGCAGGAAGCAAAAGCCAGATCGGGATTGTCCTTTTCCGAAAAGCACCGGCTGGAAAAGCTGCCGGCCGAGATTGAACGACTGGAGGCCGAGATTGCAAAGCTCGAAGAATTGATGTCCGACCCCGAGCTGTTTACCCGCGAGCCGGTCAAGTTCCAGAAAGCGACCGAGGCGCTTGTCGAACGGCAAGACAAGTTGTCGGCGGCCGAAGAGGAATGGCTGACACTGGAAGAAAAAGCCCAGGCTGAGTAGGCGCCAACTGCGCGCGCCTTATCAGACGGCGTGGAAAAAGCTGCTTAAAAACCGGAGTTCGCCTGCTGCTTCGGTTTTGCCGGGGACCGGATCAGCGGATCCGCGCCATTTCGTTCAGCTTGCTTCGGCTGCGACCCCGTCGAGCACATTTATTCAAGTGGTGAGGTGAAGCGCCTTCAAATGCGTCTGCGACGGTTCGCGGCTGTTCCAAATTGCATGGAAGGCAACGACACCGGGATGTGTCGCAGCCACATGCGGGTCGTTTTGGATGTATTCTTCTTCGGTGCGGGCGATCACGCTTCCGAGTTCGGTGCAGTCGAAATCCACCTTGCCCGGGCGCCCCTCCTTGGGGACACGTTGACCCGGCGCGGCTTGATCAAAAAAAACAGGCGCTGCGCCCCGCGAACAAGGCCCTGGCGGATTGGGGGAAGAGCAGGGCTATCGGTGGGTGCGCATAGGCCGGGCAGGGTTTCCAACGACGGTCTCGCCGGGGGGAACGTCTTTTGTCACCACACTGCCGGCTCCGATGATGGCATTGTCGCCGATCGTAACGCCCGGCATGATGATCGCGGCCCCGCCGATCCAGACGTTTTCGCCGATCCTGACCGGGTGGGCGACTTCGAGCCCCCGAGCGCGCAAAGCAGGATCTTTCGCGTGTTCGGCGCAATAGATCTGCACCGCAGGTCCAAGCATCGTGTCATTCCCAATCGTCACCGGCGCGGTGTCGAGCACGACACAGCCTGCGTTGAAAAACACGCGGTCTCCCAACGACAGGTTTATTCCGTAGGCACAGTGAAACGGAGCCTCGAGAAAGCAATCCCGTCCAACTCCCGCAAAAAGCGCAGCCAGTTCCGGCGCGATGGCCCCACGGGCATCCGGCGGGCATGTGTTATGGGCATGAACGGCCCGGCGCGCTTCGGCCCGAAGCGCATCCAGTTCCGGGTCAAGGCAGCAATACCATTCACCCGCGTCCATTTTCTGCCGCTCGGTCATGAGCCCCGGTTTAGCGCATACGCAGGGCACCGTCGATGCGGATGACCTCACCGTTCAGATAGCCCATCTCGACGATGAAGCCGGCCAGTCTTCCGTATTCCTGCGGATCGCCAAGGCGGGCAGGGTTCGGGACGTCGGCGGCAAGCTGTTGTTGCACCTCTTCGGGCAGGCCCGCCAGCATCGGGGTCATGAAAATGCCCGGCGCGATGGTCATGACGCGAATGCCGGTCGAGGCCAGGTCGCGGGCCATCGGCAGCGTCATGCCCACGACGCCGCCTTTCGAGGCCGCATAGGCCGCCTGACCCTTTTGCCCGTCAAACGCAGCGATCGAGGCGGTGTTGATGATCACCCCACGTGCCCCATCTGGTTCGGGGTCATTCTTTGCCATTTCGGCAGCGGCCAGCCGGGACACGTTGAAGGTGCCAACCAGATTGATGTCGATCGTGAGCTGGAACGCATCCAAAGGGTGGGGGCCATCCTTGCCGACAGTCTTGATACCATAGGCGATACCTGCGCAATTCACCGTGGCCGTGATCTTGCCCATCTTGTCCATGCCATGGCGCACGGCTGCGGCCACCGACTCTTCGTCGGTCACATCCGTTTGCGCGAAATGCCCGCCAATCTCGGCGGCGACCTGTGCGCCGCGATCTGCGTCACGATCCAGAATGGTGACCTGCGCGCCTTCCGAGGCGAAGTGGCGTGCCGTGGCTTCGCCCAGACCGGACGCGCCTCCGGTGATGAGGGCGGCAGTGGTGGACAGGTGCATGGTGAACTCCTCCCAAGGATATGAACACTTGTTCAATAACTGCATTTTGGGGCCAGAGTCCACAAATTTGAGAAGGCAGGATCCTGGTTGGCGGGTAAGGTCCTTGGCCCCGATGTTTCGGCCGATCCTCAACAATACTTAATGCCGACTTCACGAAAACGCGCCTGTTCGTGAGCGAAGAACGCGGCGCCTTTGTGTGTTTTTCCGCCAGGAGGATCTGTTATGGTAACAAGTACGAAACACATACTGGGTGCAGTTGTCGCTGTGCCTGTTTTTGGAATGGTGATGGTTGGCGATGCTGCTGCCGCACCGGAAACCTGCAACTGGAAAACGGCTCGGAATCTTGCCAACGCGGGGGACTATGCCGGGTTGTGCGATTGTGTGCAGGTAACCCCGAGTTTTCTGGACAGGCTTCAAAAGCGGGCCGACTTTGAAACAACTTTGAGTGTAACCGGGGCGCAATGCCCGGGGCTGGCCGCGTTGCTGACGGATTTGCCGACGGCAAACCTGTCTGGTTCGGCGGAAAACCGGGGTGAAAGCCGCGGCTCTGAACCCGGTGGGTCTGGATTCGCCGATGCTGGTGGAACTGTCGGAGGCGGTGAAAGTGGCCCCAGGGGCGCGTCTGAAGAAAGCGAAAACAATGGAGGCGGCCAGTCCGGCGGTGGAGGTGAGTCCGGTGGCGGTGGTGAATCCGGCGGTGGAGGTGAATCCGGTGGTGGAGGTGAATCCGGCGGCGGTGGTGAATCTGGCGGCGGTGGTGAATCCGGCGGTGGTGAAGGCAAAGGCGAAGGTAAAGGCGGCAAGGGTAAAGGTGGTGGCAAGGGCAACAACGGCCATGGCAATGGCGGTGAAGGCAGCAGCCCGGGCCGCGGTCATAACGCCAACAATGACGAAAGTGGCGACCGGCCTGGTCGTGGCGGCGGAAAAGAACGCAGATAAGCACGGCTTACCGAATGAAAAACGGCCACCCGTTTGGGTGGCCGTTGCAGTTTCGTGTCTTTCAGCCTTGCCGGGTCAGCCCAGTTGAACCAGCGCGTGACGCTTTTTGCCGGCGCTCAGCTTGATGGGCGAGGACAATGCACTAGCGTCGATCATCAACCCGGCATCGGTCAGCGGCGCGTCGTCCAGCTTGGCACCGTTCTCGGCGATCAGGCGCTTGGCCTCTTTGCCGGATTTGGCGAGGCCGGATTTGACGATGATCTGCACGATGGACATGCCGTCACCCAGTTCGGCCTCGCTGAGGGTCAGGGTCGGAAGATCCCCGCCCACGCCACCCTTTTCAAAGACCTCGCGCGCGGTGGCTTCGGCGTTCGCCGCGGCCTGCGCACCATGGGCCAGAGTCGTCACCTCGTTGGCAAGACGGATCTTGGCCTCGTTGATCTCGGATCCTTGCAGCGCGCCCAGACGATCGCACTCGTCCACCGGCATTTCGGTGTAAAGCTTCAGGAACCGCCCAACATCAGCGTCGGTGGTATTGCGCCAGAACTGCCAGAACTCGTAGGGCGAGCGCATGTCTGCGTTCAGCCAAACCGCGCCGTCCTGAGATTTACCCATCTTCTTGCCGTCGCTGGTGGTCAGCAGGGGCGAGGTCAGACCATAGATCTCGTGATCCAGCACGCGGCGGGTCAGGTCGATCCCGTTGACGATATTGCCCCACTGGTCGCTGCCGCCCATCTGAAGCAAGCAGCCATAGCGGCGGTTCAGTTCCAGGAAGTCATAGGCCTGAAGGATCATGTAGTTGAATTCGAGAAAGGACAGTGACTGTTCACGGTCCAGTCGGGATTTCACCGATTCAAAGCTGAGCATCCGGTTGACCGAGAAATGACGCCCGATGTCGCGCAGGAAATCGAGGTAATTCAGGTCGTCCAGCCACTCGGCATTGTTCAGCATCAAAGCTTTGTTCTCGGCCTCTGTGTCATAGTCAATATAGGCTGAGAACACCTTTTTGATGCCCGCGATGTTTTCGTCGATCTGTTCGGGACCAAGCAGGGGGCGTTCATCCGCGCGGAACGAAGGGTCGCCAACCTTGGTGGTTCCGCCGCCCATCAGGGTGATCGGCTGGTGACCGGTTTTCTGGAACCAGCGCAGCATCATGATCTGGATCAGGCTGCCCACATGCAACGACTTGGCCGTGGCATCAAAGCCGATATAGGCCGGTTTGCACCCACTGATCAGCGCGTCGTCAAGGCCCTGATAATCGGTGCAGTCGGCGAGAAAGCCGCGCTCGATCATCGTGGCGATGAAATCCGATTTGGGGTGGTAGGTCATATCGTGCCCTTTGGGTTAATGTTGCGGGGCACTGTATAGGCGGCAGCGCGTGGGAGGAAAAGCCACCTTTTCACCTCGGGCGCGGGGTGCGGTGGAGGGTGTCGATCGAGACACGCGCCTTGAGAAAAAAATTGCCGGGCCGGTCCGGAACGCTTGCCTTTTCGCCCCAACAGAAGGCACGTTGACCGGGCTGCAACCCAAAGGTGAAATCCCGGACCCGGAGGCGGCGAAAGACACAGCCAATTCAGGAGGCAGGCTTGGGCCAGACCATCGCGAAACACGGAAAGCTCCGGGCTTTGGGCGCAATGTCCGGCACATCGATGGACGGGGTTGATGCCGCGGTGGTGGAAACCGACGGGCATTCGATTTACGGGTTTGGGGAAAGTGGATACCGCGCCTATTCGGATGCGGAACGCGACGTGTTGCGCGCCGCGCTGGGCCAGTGGCACGGACCCCAGGTCGATGCAGCGGCAGAGATGGTAACGATTGCTCATGCCGAAGCACTGTCCGAGTTCGAGGATGTGGATCTTATCGGCTTTCACGGGCAGACGCTGGCGCATGAGCCGCGCGGGCGCGGGACCTTGCAGGTTGGTGACGGGCTGGGGTTGGCGCAGGCCCTTGGGCGCCCGGTGGTCTGGGATTTCCGCAGCGACGATGTTGCGATGGGGGGCGAGGGGGCTCCGCTTGCGCCTTTCTTTCATTTCGCCTGTGCCAAATGGTTCGGTGCGGACCGGCCGCTGTGTTTCCTGAACCTGGGCGGGGTCGGCAACCTGACCTATGTGGACCCGGCGTTCGAGGGCCCCGAAGCGCCCGGTGCGTTGCTGGCCTTTGATACAGGCCCGGCCAATGCGCCGGTCGATGATCTGATGCAGGCCCGGCTGGGGCTTCCGATGGACCGTGACGGGGCGCTTGCGCGCGATGGAACGGTGGAAATGGGCGCGCTGGAGCTGTTTCTGGCCGAGCCGTATTTTTCCCGCATGCCGCCGAAATCCCTGGACCGGAACGATTTTTCGGAAATGATCGGTTTGGTCAAGGAACTCAATGACGCTGACGCGGTGGCGACTCTGACCGGTATGTGTGCCGCAGCTGTGGTGCAGGGGATGGAGCACTGTCCGAACCCTCCGTCCTGTGTGTTGGTCACCGGGGGCGGCAGGCGCAACCCGGTGCTGATGGAGATGTTGCGCGTGTCGCTGGATTGCCCGGTCGAACCGGTTGAGGCGGTGGGGCTGGACGGCGACATGCTTGAGGCGCAGGCGTTTGCCTATCTGGCGGTGCGCGTCGCGCGGGGATTGCCGACCTCTTGCCCCGGAACCACCGGCGTAAAGG
The DNA here is from genome assembly GCF_056540885.1 of Ruegeria sp. AL12. Classification (NCBI taxonomy): domain Bacteria; kingdom Pseudomonadati; phylum Pseudomonadota; class Alphaproteobacteria; order Rhodobacterales; family Roseobacteraceae; genus Ruegeria; species Ruegeria sp. AL12. The sequence continues at coordinate 671,968 of NZ_JBQFXN010000001.1, forward strand.
CGCTTGTCGGTGGCGGGGTCGTCAGTACGGTGTCGATGGACCCGGTCGGATAACCCGATCCGGAAAACAGTTCAAAAAAACAACTCTTTGTGCGACGATTGCCCGGACCGATGGATCAGGGGCATGGCAGTATGGCGACCAAGGCAGAGCTCGAGGCCGAGTTGGAGAAGTTGCGAAAGCGGAATGCGACGTTGGAGGCGCAGGCCGAAAAGGAAACGGGTTCCGAAGTTCCACCTGAGGGCACCAAATCGTCGGATGAAATCCGGCAGCTGCTGGAAGACCACGGGATCGACCTGAGCCAGGTTCAGTCCTTGGGGCATGACGTTGTCGAGGAGTTCGGTCGGCTTCAGAAAGACTATCCGATCACGGCGTTGCTGATTGCGTTTTCGCTGGGCTACGTCGTCGGGCGCGCGCAGGGCTAGGAGGCAGGGTATGAGCAGACTGAGCAAGAACCTGGTTACGATCTATCGGACCGAACGTTTGATCGCACGCCGCCGTCTTGGGGTGGTTCAGCAACAGACCATACTGATGGGCATCGCGGGCATCGCGGCATTGTCGGCGGTGGTGCTTTTGAATGTCTCCTTGTTCTTGGCGTTTCAAAGCTCGATGTCACCAGCTTGGGCGGCGGCGCTGTTGGCCTTTGGAAACATCGTTTTCGCCGGGCTTATGGTGCTGATTGCAAGACGCCGAAATATCGACGACGAAGTCGCACCGGCCGTCGAAGTGCGCGATATGGCCATAGCGGATATTGAAGACGAATTGGAGGAGATGACCGCAGAAGCCAAAGAGGTCGTGCAGGCGGTCAAGAGCATTGGATCGAACCCTTTGGGATCGGCAGCGACGCTGCTGGTGCCGCTGATCAATTTGTTGATCAAAAGCCGAAGCGACAAATAGAGGAGCAACCCGAAGGTTCATCGGCACACCGGAGCGCCTTTGCGGCGGGCCGTGTCAAAATGGAAATGCCCGACGTGATAGCGGTCGGCGTCCGGGCCAAGCACGGTTCCGAACATGTCGCAGGCGCCTTCGTGCAGCTTTCGCAAAACAGCGCCTTGCGCGTTGTTCCATCCGTCCCGGACCGTGATCTGTGTTCCGTCCTTTAGAACAAAGGTCGATATGTCGATCGCCTTTCCGCGCGCATGTTCCGAGATGCGTGAACGCGGGTGGTTGTTCTGGGTCTTGCAGGCATAGTGGCCAACGATCCGCATCCCCTTCAGCCCGCCGCCCATATCGGCAAAGGCTGGCTTGGCCGTGTTTTCGATCCACGTTTTCAGCGTGACCGCTGTCTGGCAATCCATCAATGAGAATTGGCTGAGTGCGATATCAGAGATTTTGTAAACCCGAACCGGGTTCGTGATCCCGCATCCGCGGGCCTTTCCGGCGACGGGCTTGCGTGTTTCGCCCAGAATGGTCCAGTCGCCGCACACGGCGCCCCGTTCCTGCATTCGTTCACGGCCCACTTCGAATTGCCGAAACTTGCAGGGTCGCAGGGCAGGACGCCTGGAAACCAGCACCGCAGGTTCGACTGTCACGGTCGGGTCAGCTTCTTCAGCCGTTTCTTCCCCGATCAGCTCTGGCGCGGTCAGATCGGATGCAAGACGGGCCTCGGCACAAGCGGGCTCTGCGCTGGCGAATGCTGCGCTTTGACACAAGAACAAGACAGTCAGCAGGACCTGTTTCATTCTTACTCGTTACTCCGTCGCCTGTGGCTGCGTGTACAGAATGATCAATGGGCAACCGTCTGTAAACTCACCTTTTCAGGGATCGTTATGTGAGCGGTCATGCCTTGGGGATATCGAAGCCCGGTGCGGCCAGTTCGAACCCCTCGAACTGGAAACCGGGCGAGACCGTGCAACTGACCAGCGTGTAATCACCCGTGCTGCGGGCGGCTTGCCAATGGCCTTCCGGAACGATCAATTGTGGTGCGCCAGAGGAAAGATCGGGGGTCAGCACATGTTCGGTGGCGGGGCCTTGGTCCGTTGCGCTGAGCGACAGGACAAGCGGCGCGCCGGCATGGTACAGCCAGATCTCGGTCGCATCGACACGGTGCCAGTGGCTGCTTTCGCCTTTCTGCAACAGGAAGTAGATGCAGGTGCCGGTGGGGCGACCTTCGTTTTCGGCGCGCCATGTCTCGGCGTACCAACCACCTTCGGGATGCCGTTGCAGGTTCAGGCGGTCGATAATCTCTTGTGCGGTCATGTGTTTCCTCGTGTTTGGGTGCAATTATGCACGGGCCGGTGTGATCCGCTATGGTATTCATGCGTCCGAGGGATATGTTTACGACATGACCCTGAAAATCCCCTTCGATAACTCTTATGCCCGCCTGCCGGATGCGTTCTTTGCACGGCAGTCACCGGTTCCCGTGCGCGCGCCAAGGATGATTGCGTTCAACGATGATCTGGCCAGGTTGCTGCGGATTTCGCCCGGAGACGTCGAGGACATGGCCGAAGCCTTTGCGGGAAACAGTATTCCCGAAGGTGCCGAGCCCATCGCACAGCTTTATTCCGGGCATCAGTTCGGGCAGTACAACCCGCAGCTGGGCGACGGGCGTGCGGTGCTGCTGGGAGAGACGGTCGGAACGGACGGGGTGCGCCGGGACATCCAGCTGAAAGGTTCGGGGCCGACGCCGTTTTCCCGCCGGGGCGATGGCAGGGCCTGGCTGGGGCCGGTGCTGCGGGAATATGTGGTATCCGAGGCGATGCATGCCCTGGGCATTCCGACCACACGTGCCTTGGCAGCGGTGGAAACCGGCGAGACCGTCTTTCGCGAGGGCCCGATGCCCGGAGCGGTTCTGACCCGGGTTGCATCCAGTCATCTGCGGGTGGGGACCTTTCAGGTTTTTGCAGCGCGTGGGCAGATGGGCAGCCTGAAGCGCCTGACGGACTATGCCATTACGCGGCATTACCCCAAGGCAGAAGGGCCGATGGGCCTGTTGCGTTCGGTGCGCGATGCGCAGGCCGGTTTGATTGCACAATGGATGAGCGTGGGATTCATCCATGGCGTGATGAATACCGACAACTGCTCGATCGCTGGTGAGACCATTGACTATGGCCCATGTGCGTTCATGGACACGTATCACCCCAACACCGTCTACAGCTCGATCGACCGGATGGGTCGTTATGCCTATTCGAACCAGCCCGATATCGCGGTGTGGAACCTCGCGCAGTTGGCAACGGCCTTGATCCAGCAGATGGACGACAAAGAGGCTGCCGTGGAAGAGGCGACCGAGATCGTCCACGCGATGCCGGACCTGCTGCAACAGAACTGGTTGTCCCGGTTCCGGGCGAAGATCGGACTGGCAACCGCGGACGAGGGCGATCAGGAACTGATCACCGACCTTCTGAAGCGCATGGCCGGGGGGCAGGCGGATTTCACCAATACCTTCCGGGCGCTGGGCGGTGGCACGGCGCGGGATCTGTTCCTTGACCCGGCAGCGTTTGACACCTGGGAAAAAGACTGGCGCGCACGGTTGGCGCGCGAAGCGGCGCCACAGGAGGTGATGACCGCCGCAAACCCCGCATTCATTCCGCGCAATCACCGGATCGAACAGATGATCCAGGCGGCGGTACATGGCGACTATGCGCCCTTCGACCGGTTGAACGCCGTGTTGGCGCAACCGTACGAGGGTCAAGGGGATGCGGAAGATCTGAGGCGTCCTCCGGCCGAAAATGAGGTGGTTCATGCAACATTCTGCGGGACGTGACGCAAAGCCCGCGTCTATTGCCGCAGGATTTCCAACACCGCAGCGCTGACGATCAGGGTGGCGCCCAGAACCTCCCGCAGGCCGAATGGTTCTCCTGACAGGGCGGCGGCCGACGCGATGCCAACGACAACCTCGCTCATCAGCAGCAGGCCGACCTTTGCGGGGGACAGCTTGGTTGCTGGCCAGATGGTCATGTAGATCATGGGCAGGACATAAAAGGCCGACAGCAACGCGTATCCCGCTATGCGGATCGACTCTTCGCCTGTGATGTTCGGCAGGGTTTGGCCCCCAAGCATCAGCAGGCTGACAAGCGACAGCAACAACGCGCCAATCACAAAGGCAAATACCTGACCCGAGATGGTCATGCTACCAGCCTTGTACAGGCCCAGTGTGCCCAATGCCCAGCATATGCCCGACGCCAGCGCCAGCCAGTCGCCCAAGTTCTGCGGCCATGGCACGAATCCGGCGCCTCCAAGCACGACAAACAGCCCGCCAAGCCCGCAGATCAGGCCCGCTAGGCGCATCAGGCTCAGGCGTTCTTTCAGAAATACGACGCCCAGAATCGTGCCCCAGATCGGAGTGAGATAGAACAACAGGATCGAGCGGACGACGTCGGTGTAAACAAGGCTAATCGAATACAGGCTGAATGCAGCCCCTGTGAACATTCCGCTGAGCATCAAATCGCGCCATTGCCGGGCCAGCATGCGTCTGTCGGGCCAGACAAAGGGGATCAACGCAATCAGGGCCGCGCAGTACATTGCGATCCCTGACCAGGGGCCGGTCAGGCCCTGATCGTAGAAAAACCGCACCGGAATCCAATAAAGGCCCCACAGCGCGCCGCCTGTCACCAAAACCATACTGGCCCGGGTGCTGTTGTCGGGTTGGGTCTGGCTCAGGCTCATGCGGGCCCCGCTTTTGCTGCGATGCGTTGTCGTCACCGCATCGGGATAGAGCGTTGCAGGGCCGGGGATCAAGCGGAACCTTTGCTTTGATACCAGCCAGGTTTCAATCGCCGAAACAACAGGCAGATTGTCAGGGGCGGGTGTCGTATCGGAATTGTCGCAGCAGGAAACCAAGCACAGGGGTTGCGCCTCACGTCAGGCATGGCACTTTAGGATCAATTCATTTGGTCACGCCCTCATGCCAACTTCGTCCACGCTGCGTATCGCAAGCTACAACATTCAGAAATGCGTCGGGTTGGATTTCCGGCGTCAGCCTCAACGTATTCTGCAAGTCATCGAAAACATGAAAGCGGATATCGTGGTGTTGCAGGAGGCCGACAAGCGCCTGCCGCCCCGTCCGGCCGCGCTGCCGCATTTCATGTTGGACGAGGCGGGATGGCAGATCGTCGATCTGGGCGGCGCGGGAAGTCTGGGCTGGCACGGCAACGCGGTGATCTGGCGCGGAGAGGGTATCTCGGTCCGCCGGAAAGGGCATCACGAGTTGCCGGGGCTGGAGCCGCGCGGGGCGGTTCGGGTCGAGTTCGACACCCATATCGGGCCATTGCGCGTGATGGGTATGCATCTGGGGCTTCTGCCAGCGTCGCGGCGGCAACAGATTTTGCACATTCGGCGGAACGATTGGGACATGGACCAGATGCCGACAGTTTGGGCCGGTGACTTCAACGAGTGGTCACGTCAGCCAGTTCTGGATCATCTGGTCCCCGAAATGCGGTTTCTGCCCCCCAGACCAAGTTTTCCCGCCGCGCAGCCCTTGGGCGCGCTGGATCGGATCGCGCTGGGCAGCGGAATACAGGCCGTGGCGCACGGTGTTCACGACACACGTCCCGCGCATATCGCATCTGATCACCTGCCGGTCTGGGCCGATCTGACGCGCGCCAGATCAGAAGGTCGCAAAAGGTGAAATCCCTGTAGCGAAACCTGCGCAGACATATTAAGACAGACACCCGAGCAAGTCTGAGGGGCATCATGTCGGAAACGATTATTGGGCGTTGTGAAGCCAAGGGGCTGCGCATGACCGGTCAAAGAAGGGTCATCGCGCAGGTGCTGGAACAGAGCGACGACCACCCGGATGTCGAGGAACTCTATGCGCGGGCGTCTGCCGTGGATAAAGGCATTTCTATTGCAACGGTCTATCGCACGGTCAAACTGTTCGAAGAGGCTGGTATTCTGGAACGCCTTGAGTTCGGCGACGGACGGGCCCGGTACGAGGACGCCGAGCGCGATCATCACGACCACCTGATCGACATGCAGTCAGGAGAGGTAATTGAATTCGTCGACCCCGAGATCGAAGCCCTGCAGGAAAGAATCGCCGCCAAGCTTGGGTACAAGCTGAAGGGGCACCGGTTGGAGCTGTATGGCGTCCCGCTGGAAAAGGACTGACCCATCACGAAACGCGATTGATGCCCTCACTTTAATTCATCAGGCGTGACGGGAATTGTCTTGCCAGATGCCGTTGGTTGAGGTTGTTGTGCATCTACAGGCACCAGATGTGCCCTTTCCAACGGACGCGCAAATGAACAACGTAAACGGCATCCTGCTGCTCATCGGGTCGATGGCGGCCTTTGCACTTGAGGACATGTTCATCAAGCTCCTGTCCGGCTCTGTGCCGACAGGGCAGATCATGGTGTTTCTGGGCGTGTTTTGCGGGCTCGTGTTCGCCACGATGTCAGTGGTCACCCGAAAGCGGATCTTTGACCCCGTGGCATGGAAAACCCTGCCATTGATCCGCGCTGCGACCGAAGGCTTTGGCGCGGTGGCGTTCGTGACGGCGTTGTCGCTGATCGACCTGTCCACCGTTGCGGCCGTGTTTCAGGCCATGCCGCTGGTCGTCACCATGGGGGCGGCCCTGTTTCTTGGAGAGCAGGTCGGCTGGCGTCGCTGGAGCGCGATTGGCGTCGGCTTTGTCGGTGTTTTGATGATCATCCGCCCGGGGATGGAGGGCTTTCGGCCCGAATCCCTGTTTGTGGTGTTGTCCGTGGTCGCAATTGCGGCGCGCGATCTGATTACCCGCAAGCTGGACCCACGCGTGGCTTCATCCGTTGTTGCGATGCAGGCCTATATTGCGGTGGCTTTGGCCGGCCTGGTTTTGATGGTCATGTCCGGGGCATCCTTCGTGCCGGTTCAAGCCGGTCAAACGGGCCCTTATGCGGGGGCGATCGGATTTGGCGTGCTGGGCTATTACGGCATTGTCACTGCGATGAGGGTGGGCGAAGCCTCGGCCCTGATGCCGTTCCGGTACACGCGCCTTGTGTTCTCGATCCTTGCAGGAATGCTGATGTTCGGTGAACGCCCGGATGCGCTGACACTGGCGGGGGCGACCCTGATCATCGGTTCGGGTCTTTATACCTTTGTCCGCGAACGGCGTCTGGCGCGGGAAATGGCACCCGCCTGACCCTGTTGGCGCAAACAACGTATTGTTAGCCCTAAATGTCCGGGAATATGCGTGTTAGCGTTAACGGAACCGGTTTACTTTTGGCCGGTTGCTGCTATGACGCGTGCAACCGACCGCAGTCACAGGGACAGGCTTCATGAGCACCATCATCGACATCCACGCACGCGAAATTCTGGACAGCCGGGGCAATCCGACAGTCGAAGTTGACGTGATTCTGGAAGACGGCACCATGGGCCGCGCTGCCGTGCCCTCGGGCGCGTCCACCGGTGCCTATGAGGCGGTTGAAAAACGCGATGGCGACAAGGCGCGCTATATGGGCAAGGGCGTTCTGGAAGCCGTCGCCGCTGTGAACGGCGAGATTGCCGAAGAACTGGTGGGCTTTGACGCGACCGAGCAGGTGGCCATTGACCAGGCGATGATCGAGCTGGACGGCACCGAGAACAAGGGCCGTCTGGGTGCAAACGCTATTCTGGGTGTCTCGCTGGCCACGGCGAAGGCAGCGGCGGATTTCACCACCCAGCCTCTCTATCGCTATGTGGGCGGCACCTCGGCGCGGGTTCTGCCGGTTCCGATGATGAACATCATCAACGGTGGCGAACATGCCGACAACCCGATCGACATTCAGGAATTCATGATCATGCCGACCGCCGCCGCGAACATTCGCGAAGCGGTGCGCATGGGGTCCGAGGTGTTCCACACGTTGAAAAAGGAACTGTCAGGCGCAGGTCTGGCGACCGGTGTGGGCGACGAGGGCGGTTTTGCCCCCAACATCGCTTCGACCCGTGAAGCATTGGATTACATTCTGAAATCCATCGAAAAGGCGGGCTACAAGCCGGGTGAGGAAATCCACCTGGCGCTCGATTGCGCGGCGACCGAGTATTACAAAGACGGCAAATATGTTCTGTCGGGTGAGGGCACGACCCTGACATCCGAGGAAAACGCGGCCTATCTGGCGGCGCTGGTCAAAGACTACCCGATCATCTCGATCGAAGATGGTATGTCCGAGGATGACTGGGACGGCTGGAAGGCCCTGACCGACGCCATCGGCGACAAGGTGCAGTTGGTGGGCGACGACCTGTTCGTGACCAACCCGGAACGTCTGGCCGAGGGGATCGAGCGTGGCTGCGCGAACTCGATGCTGGTCAAGGTGAATCAGATCGGCTCGCTGACGGAAACCCTGCGCGCCGTCGATATGGCACACCGCGCGCGCTACACCAACGTGATGTCGCACCGTTCGGGCGAGACCGAGGACGCGACCATTGCCGATCTGGCGGTTGCCACCAATTGTGGTCAGATCAAAACCGGCTCGCTTGCACGATCGGACCGGTTGGCGAAATACAACCAGCTGATCCGCATCGAGGAGTCGCTGGGGGAAGTGGCCGAATACGCCGGCGCGTCGATCCTGAAATAAGCATGGAATTGGGGGCCAACGGCCCCCATTTTTCAAAGGTCCGGTCTCTGATCCGTCAAGCGGTCGTTCCGCTGCCCGTGCCGTAATCCCTGTGATTGATCAATTGGTGCAGTTGGCCCTTCGGACCTCTTGGATCAAAGCGTTTCATGGGCCTTGAACCAACATCTTCCGGACGATCCCGGTGACCGTTGCCGCGGGAAACACTGCTTCAGCTGATATCCACCCTTGATTGAACCTTTCTGGTTCGATCCTTCTTTGGGTTTAAGATTGCCGGGCCTGCTTGCAGTTGAAGTTGAAAGTTTTCAAGAAATCCTCGATCTTTTCGCGAAAGAGGTGTGATCCGGATTACGCAATCATTTCAATGGTTTTTGTTTCGCAGGCGCATTGCAATGGCCCTTTTGTATCCAAAAAGAATGCAAAAATCACATTATGTGTGAACTTGTTACTAAGTAAATCACAGGCACGTGATCTAATCTGAATGCATTGCAGAAAGGAGACCACGATGTCTGTATCCAAATTCCTTCTGGTAATCGCAGCAGCTTCCGTCACAGTTCTTTCCGCCTGCGCGGGTCCGGGAACCTACCCAATTACCGGAGACCCGGTCTCGGCGAATGATCCGGTACAGGACATGAACCCGGCCAATATCTTCCGCGGCGAGTCTCGTTAAAGCAACTTGCTCATCAGCATATATCTGTCGCGTGGTTTGAACCCGGTGCGCAGATAGATTTTCTGAGCGGCCTCGTTGTGTCGGTCGACTTCCAGATGAAGGGCAGTCAGCCCCGCTTCGGATAGTGCTTTGGGAAGTGCCAGCAGAACCTCGGTTGCAATGCCGCGGCCGCGAACAGCGGGTCGGATATAGATTTCGTCCACGAAACCGTCCATGCCGCCGAATTCAACGGACCAGCCGAATGTCAGGATGATGTAGCCCAACGGCGCGCGTCCGGGGCCGATCAGATAGACACAACCATGGGGAATACCCTCGAGCAGGGGTGTCAGAGCATTTCGGGTCTGATCCGGGTCTTGCGTCAGTCCGGCTTCGGTATGGAAGGCGGTGACCAGTGCCATCAGACGATCCAGGTCTTCGGGGCGCGCCAGGCGCAGGGCGGCGCTCATAATCTTGCCAGCCTTTCCGTCAAAAGATTGAAGAAGCCGTCGGCGTCGATTTCCCCCATGAAAAGCGCATTGGGCACGCGGTCGGTCACACCCCACCAATCGGCGACGGTCATGCCCATTGTCAGCTCGGACTGGGTTTCAATCTCGACATTCACATGACGGCCTGAAAACAGTTCGGGCCGGATCAGATAGGCGGTCACGCAAGGGTCGTGCAAAGGCGCACCCGCGCTGCCGTATTTTTCCTTGTCGAACCTCTCAAAAAAATCGGTCATCTCGGCGACAGCGATTCCGACTTTGTTTCCCAGCGCACGGAACGCATCATTGCGGGGTTTGGTGACCAGCGCCTTATGCGTGACATCCAGCGGCATGACCACAATAGGTCTGCCGGATTTGAAAACAATATCAGCGGCTTCTGGATCGACGTGTATGTTGAACTCAGCCGTCGGGGTGATGTTGCCGACCTCGAAATACGCTCCGCCCATCAGAACGATTTCCTGCACCCGGTCCACTATGTCCGGAGCCTTGCTGAACGCGGTCGCGATATTTGTCAGTGGCCCCAGCGGGCAAAGGGTTACCGTGCCCGGTTCTTCGGCGCGCAGGGTGTCGATGATGAAATCCACCGCGTGCCCCTCGGTCAGCTGCATCTGCGGATCGGGCAGGTCCGGGCCATCCAGACCTGTCTTGCCATGGACATGCTCGGCCGTGACCAGCGGGCGGTTCAACGGTCTGTCGCAGCCGGCATAGACAGGTATGTCGGTCCGGCCCGCCAGTTCGCACACGATCCGAGCGTTCTTGGCGGTCAATTCCAGGGGCACGTTGCCTGCGACCGCCGTGATGCCAAGTACCTCGATGTCCTCCGGGCTGGCCAGCGCCAGCAGGATGGCGACGGCATCGTCCTGTCCGGGATCGGTGTCGATGGTGATCTTGCGAGGGGGCATGGGCGTCTCCGGTGGTCTTGAAGGTGGGACACTCGCAAGTGTCGGGTGCCTTGTCTACCCGTTTCTGGGTGCGGCCATGACATCAACCGGCGGGAGTTTGCCGTTGGCGCGATGCTCTTCGTTTTTGACCTCGTCCCAGAGCGCATCCATCTCGGCCAGATCGCTTTGCGAGGGGGTCTTTCCCCGTTTGGCCAGCCGGGCCTCGACCTGTTCAAAGCGACGGGTGAACTTGGCATTGGTGCGGCGCAGGGCGGTTTCCGGTTCGATACCCAGGTGGCGGCCCAGATTGACCATCACGAACAGCAGATCGCCGAATTCATCCTCAAGCGCATCCGCGTCCATCTTGTCACGCGCCTCTTCCAGTTCGGCGGCTTCTTCGGTGATCTTGGCCAGCACGTGGCCGGCGTCGGGCCAGTCGAACCCTACGCGCGCGGCCCGTTTTTGCAGCTTGTGCGCCCGCAGCAGGGCTGGAAGGTTGGCGGCCACCCCGTCCAGCGCGCCTTTCTGTTCCTTGCCCGCACGTTCGGCGGCCTTGATGGCTTCCCAGTCCTTGGTCTGCTGTTCGGCGGATTTGTCGCGGGATTCGTCACCGAAGACATGCGGATGCCGGGCCACCATCTTGTCGGACATGGTGCGAACCACGTCCTGAAAGGTGAAATATCCCGCTTCTTCCGCCATTTGAGCGTGGAAGACGGATTGGAACAGCAGATCGCCCAGCTCGCCCTTCAGCTCGTCCCAGGCCTCACGCTCGATGGCGTCGGCGACCTCATAGGCCTCTTCGATCGTATAGGGTGCGATGGTGGCGAAATCCTGTTCGATATCCCACGGGCAGCCGCTTTGCGGATCACGCAGGCGGCGCATGATTTCCAGCAGACGTTCGATCCCTGCGTCACTGTCATGGATCAGAGGATTATCGGCCATTGCGAACCCTTTCATTCCGGTGTCAGATGCATCCATCCCGCAGTCCCGATCAGGAGTCCACCCCAGATGCCCGTCGTCAACCGAATTGCCGATTTCTCTGCCGATATGACCAGATGGCGCCAATATCTGCATACGATACCCGAGTTGGAATTCGAGTGCTTTGAGACTGCCGCGTTTGTGGCCGAGCGTCTGCGTGAATTCGGGGTTGATGAATTGCATGAAGGGATCGCAAAGACCGGGATGGTCGCGATCATCAACGGGCAGGGCGACGGCCCGACCATTGGCCTGCGTGCGGATATGGATGCATTGCCGATCACCGAAGAAACAGGCGTCGACTATGCATCGAAGAATCCCGGAAAGATGCATGCCTGCGGGCATGACGGGCACACCACAATGCTGCTGGGCGCGGCGCGGTATCTGGCCGAGACGCGAAATTTCAGCGGCCGCGTGGCCCTGATCTTTCAACCGGCCGAAGAAGAGGGCGGCGGCGCGGGCGTCATGGTCGAAGAAGGCATCATGGAGCGGTTCGGGATCTCCGAGGTCTATGGCATCCACAATGATCCGGGAAATCCGGAAGGTACGTTCCACACGACGCCGGGGCCGATCATGGCGGCGGTCGATACGTTCGAGATACATATCCAAGGCGTCGGCGGCCATGGCGCCATGCCGCATCAGACCCGCGACCCGGTCATGGCGGCCTGCGGCATTGCGCAGGCGATCCAAACCATCGTCAGCCGCAACCACTATGCGGTGCAAGACCTGGTTGTTTCGGTCACTCAGATCCATGCCGGAACGGTGAACAACGTGATACCGGACACCGCCTATCTGAACGGCACGGTTCGCACATTCGATCCTTCGGTGCAGAAAATGGTGATGGAGCGGATGGAGCAGATCGTTCAGGGGCAGGCCGCGTCTTACGGTGTCGAGGCACGGCTGGAATATCAGGTGGGATATCCGGCGACGATCAACGATGCTGAAAAGGCTGCCTTTGCCGCGGCCGTCGCGCGCGAAGTGTCAGGGCCTGAGCGGGTGGTCGACACTATGGGGCGCGACATGGGGGCCGAGGATTTTTCATACATGTTGCAGTCGCGGCCGGGGGCCTATCTGTTCCTGGGGCAGGGTGAGGGTGCCGGGCTGCATCATCCGAAATACAACTTCAATGATGATATCGCGCCGGTGGGGGCATCGTTCTTCGCTCGGATCGTGGAAAAGGCGCAGCCGTTGGGCTGATGGGAGAGCGAAATGGCACTGGAAGACGCAAAGAACCAGGTGGATGAGGCATTCACCAATCCGGACCTCAAAGGGCTGTCCTATGAAAACACCTTTGGCGGGGCGACCTCGTTTCTGCGCCGGCTGTACACCAAGGACCTGACCGGCGCCGACATCGCCGTGACCGGCGTGCCGTTTGATCAGGCGGTGACCAACCGCCCGGGCACCCGTCTTGGACCGCGTGCGATCCGCGAGGCCAGCGCGCTGCAATCGCCCGATGCCCCTTATGGCTGGCCCTTCGATGCGCTCAGCGAGCTGGCGATCATCGACTACGGCGACATGGCCTATGACTATGCCAACATTCCCGCCTTTCCAGACACGCTGACCGACCATATCCGCACCATTCTGGCGGCGGATGTGGCCTCGGTCACGCTGGGGGGCGATCACTATATCAGCTTTCCGATCCTCAAGGCCTATGCCGAGAAATACGGGCCGATGTCGCTGTTGCAGTTCGATGCCCATACCGACACCTGGGCCGATGACGACATGAGCCGGGTGGACCACGGCACCATGTTCTACAAGGCGGTGAAGTCGGGGATCGTGGATCCGAAACGCTCGGTCCAGGTGGGAATCCGCACCACCAACGAGGACACGCTGGGCGTCAACATCATCGACGCACGCGAGGTCTACGAATCCGGCCCCGCTGCCGTGGCGCAGAAGATCAAGGGCATTCTGGGCGACAGCCCGGTCTATCTGAGCTTTGACATCGACGGGCTGGACCCGGCCTTTGCACCGGGTACGGGGACACCGGTCTGGGGTGGGCTCAGCTCCATTCAGGCGCAGATCATCCTGCGTGACATCGCCGGGATCAACATCAAGGGCGGCGACGTGGTCGAGGTGTCTCCGCCGTTCGATACGTCCGGCGCCACGGCGATTGCGGGGGCGCATGTGGCGACCCAGATCGTCTGCCTGTTGGGGTGGAACAAGCTGGCAAAAACATAACCGTTTGGATGCGCATTAACCATTGGTTAGCCATACTGCCGGTATGTGCTGGGTAAAGAAAGTTGAAGGGATGGGGATACAACGCGCATGACTGAATTCAATCAACCGGTCAGCGGCAATGATCTGGCGCGGTTTTCGGGGCCGAATACGTTTATGCGCCTGCCCCAGGCTGCCTCGTTGGCGGGGCTGGATGTGGCGGTTCTGGGGATTCCGATGGATATCGGCACCTCGTGGCGATCGGGCACCCGGTTCGGACCCAAACAGATCCGCAGCGAAAGCGCGATGATAAGGCCCTACAACATGGCTACCTCGGCGGCTCCGTTCGACAGCTTGCAAATCGCCGACATCGGGGATCTGGCGATCAACACCTTTTCGCTTGCGGAAAGCCTGAGGATCATCAGGGAAAGCTATGATGCAATCCTGGCAAAGAACGTGACCCCGGTGGCGATGGGGGGCGATCACTCGATCACCCTGCCGATCCTGCGGGCCATTGCGGCAAAGCATGGGCCGGTGGCTCTGGTGCATGTGGATGCCCACGCGGATGTGAATGACGAGATGTTCGGCGAGAAAGAGACCCACGGTACCGTCTTCCGCCGCGCCTATGAAGAGGGGCTGATTGTCCCCGACAAGACCTTTCAGATCGGCATTCGCGGGTCGGGCTACGCGGCTTCGGATTTCACCGAAGCCAGCGATTGGGGTTTCCGCCAGTTCCCGGCCTGGGAATTGTGGCAGCAGAACCTGACGCAGATCGGCTCGCAGATCCGCAAGATCATCGGGGATCATCCGGTCTATGTCACCTATGATATCGACAGCCTGGACCCGGCCTTTGCACCGGGCACGGGTACGCCAGAGATTGCCGGGCTGACCACGCCGCAGGCGCTGCAATTGATCCACGCGTTGCAAGGTGTGAATGTGGTGGGGTGTGATCTGGTCGAGGTTTCACCTCCGTATGACCCGTCCGGCAACACGGCCCTGACGGCAGCCAACCTGATCTACGAGATGCTTTGCATCCTGCCGGGTGTGACGTCACGGTAAACCGGCCCGGAACGGCTTGCCCCGGCGCTTGATCCGCATAGGGTTTCTGCAAGAGGGTAAAGCGGGATGAAAAGAATGGTTCTGTGGGCAGTGATCGCGCTGGTGCTTGGGCTGGGCGCTTACATCCGGCTGGCCCCGTCTGCGCCGACCCAATGGCATATTGCACCGGTTGCAGAGGTTGATCAGGACTTGCCAGGTGGCGTTCTGCGCGTTGTTGCAACCGGCCCGGAAGGGTTGCAAAAGCTCGATCGGATCGCCCGCGCCACGCCGCGCACCTCGGTTTTGGCAGGTTCGGTCGATGAGGGCATGATCACCTATGTCACCCGCACGAAATGGATTGGTTTCCCCGACTATACCACTGTTCGGC
Source organism: Ruegeria sp. AL12 (assembly GCF_056540885.1). Classification (NCBI taxonomy): domain Bacteria; kingdom Pseudomonadati; phylum Pseudomonadota; class Alphaproteobacteria; order Rhodobacterales; family Roseobacteraceae; genus Ruegeria; species Ruegeria sp. AL12. The sequence goes on from NZ_JBQFXN010000001.1 coordinate 687,018, forward strand.
AGGACGGCGACACGCTGCGCATCCATGGCCGTTTGCGGTTTGGTCGCAGGGATTTCGGTGTGAACAAGGCACGGGTTGATGGGTGGTTGGAGCAGATGTAACTGTTCTACCGGCGCTCAGGACGCCTCATCCTGTTCAAAGTGATCAACTGGATCGCTCTGCAACCCGGACGATAAACACCCTTCCTGCACCTCGCGCCACATGGGCACGTTCAGGGACATCTGGCATTGTGCCGTGAACATGCGGCCGTCGACTTGCAGGCAGATCATCTCACCCAGTTCGATGCGGGACCCGGACGTGTCGGTGCAATAGCAATCGCGGGTCTTGCCGTCGGGGCCGATGTAATCGGCGAAAACCGGCGTGGACGTCAGCAGCAGGGCAAGCAAAATCCGTTTCATGACAGCAAGCTTAGCACGACGTGGCCCTTGACCAAAGCCCCCGGATGATAGACACCGCCGGGATGATCCCCGAAGAACGTCTTGAACAGATCACCCAGCGTTTCCAATACCTCGAAGCAGCCATGGCGGATGGCGCATCGGGCGGCGATATTGCGGCCTTGGCCAAGGAATATTCCGACCTCAAGCCCGTGGTCGATCAGATCATGGCCTGGCGCCAGCTGGTGGCAGACCTGGCTGAGGTCGAGGCGATGCTGGCCGACCCGGATATGAAGGAGTTGGCCGAAGAGGAAATTCCGGACCTGCAATCGCGCATCCCCGAGGCGGAACACGCGCTGCAACTGGCGCTGCTGCCGAAGGATGCGGCGGATGCGCGGCCGGCGATGCTGGAAATTCGCCCCGGTACCGGCGGGGACGAGGCCGCTTTGTTCGCGGGCGATCTGTTGCGTATGTATCAACGCTATGCCGAGGCCCACGGGTGGCAGTTCGAGATCATCGAAGAACAGGCTTCTGATCTGGGCGGGATCAAAGAGGTGGTGGCCCATATCAAGGGTGACAACGTCTTTGCCCGGCTGAAATACGAATCCGGTGTGCACCGTGTGCAGCGCGTGCCCGAAACCGAAAGCGGTGGGCGCATCCACACCTCGGCGGCGACGGTGGCGGTACTGCCCGAGGCCGAGGATGTCGACATCCAGATAGACGCCAATGACATCCGTATCGACACGATGCGCAGTTCCGGCGCGGGCGGGCAGCACGTGAACACCACCGACTCGGCGGTGCGGATCACCCATATTCCGACGGGCTTGGTGGTCACAAGTTCCGAGAAGTCCCAGCATCGCAACCGCGAGATCGCCATGCAGGTGCTGAAAACGCGGCTTTATGACCTCGAGCGGCAGCGGATCGACAGCGAACGTTCTGCCGACCGGGCCAGCCAGGTGGGATCAGGCGATCGTTCGGAACGCATTCGCACCTACAATTTCCCACAGGGGCGGATGACGGATCACCGGATCAACCTGACGCTCTATAAACTGGATCAGGTGATGCAGGGGGATCTGGACGAAGTGATTGACGCGCTGACGGCGGATGATCAGGCCCGGTTGTTGGCCGAGATGGCGCAATGACGGGGCTGCAAACAGCAGCGCAGGCCATGGTGGCCGCAACCGCGCGTCTGAGGGCCGCAGGCGTGGATGACCCGGCGCGGGATGCGCGCCTGTTGTTGGCCCATGCCGCACGGATAGAAGCCAGCCGGGTGACACTGATTGCCCCGGAAGAATTGCAACCCGAGATCGCCGAACGCTATGACCAGTTGGTTTCTTTGCGTGCCATTCGGGTGCCGGTGTCTCATCTGCTGGGCGAACGCGAGTTCTATGGGCGCAGGTTTCGTGTCAGTTCCGATGTTCTGGACCCACGCCCCGAGACTGAAACCCTGATCGAGGCCGCGCTGAGCGAACCTTTCGACCATGTATTGGACCTTGGCGTCGGGTCGGGCTGCATTCTGGTCACCCTGCTTGCGGAGCGCACCAGCGCTTCGGGCCTTGGGGTCGACCTGAGTGAAGCCGCATGTCTTCAGGCCAGCGCCAATGCCGTGCTCCACAAGGTGCAAGGACGAGCCGAGATTGCGCAGTCAAACTGGTTCGAAGACATTGAAGGCCAGTTTGACCTGATTGTTTCCAACCCACCGTATATCTCCGTAACCGAAATGGAGGATCTTTCGCCCGAAGTGCGGGAGCACGAGCCGCGCATCGCGCTGACCGATGAGGGGGACGGGCTGGGCGCGTATCGGCAGATTGCGGCCTCGGCCCCGGATTACCTGCTGCCAGGCGGGCGAATACTTGTCGAAATTGGCCCGACACAGGCAAATCTGGTGTCTGCCTTGTTTGATGCGGCGGGTTTGGCGGATATTCGCGTAATCTCCGATCTGGACGGGCGTGACCGGGTTGTCGGCGCGAAGATGCCGGGTTGAAACTGGTGTCTGAGGCCAAAAAACGCTGCCCCGAGTAAAAAAGCGTGTGAAAATTCGAGATTCCTCTTGTCTGCACGGTCAGGACATGTTTACTCAGGTTTAGTCGGCGAGGTTGACGCTGTTGCAGCGCACCCCTGACGCCAAGCCCAAAAAAGTCGACTTCCCGTCACGGCAAACGCCTCAGAGCAGTGCAAAACACGGGTTGAGCGACAGCGCATTGATAAGGCTGACGTAAAGTAAAATGAGATCTTCCAAATCCCGCTCGCGGGCCAAGAACAACCGCAATCGTCCTTCCGGCGGTAACGTCGTAAACCGGGTTTTTGACAGCTCGGGTCCTGAAGGCAAGGTGCGTGGCACGCCGCAGCAAATCATTGATAAGTACAATCAGCTGGCGCGTGACGCTCAGCTGTCAAACGACCGCGTTGCGGCGGAAAACTTCCAGCAGCACGCGGAACATTATCTGCGCATGCTGAGTGAGGCGCAGCGCGAGATTGAAGCGCGCCGCGAAGAGCAGGAGCGCCAGAACCGCGAACGCCAGGCCGAGCGTGATCGTGAGCGCGCCGAGCGCCAGGAACGTGAGGCGGCCCGGCAGGCCGATCCCGCCGAAGCGCCGCAGCCGGACGTAATGGATTTCGCCGCACCGGACGCTGCTCCGGAAAGCGGTCTGGTCGAGACACCGGAAAGCAAGGGGGCCGAAGTCCCGGCAGCTGAGAAGAAGGAAAAGCCTGCGCGCAAACCGCGGGCACGCAAACCCAAACCGGCGCCAGCGGCTGAAGATGCGCCCAAAACGGATGGCGACGCACCGGAAGCGGCCGAGTAAAGCTGGCATCAGAATTTGCAAAGCCCCGAGGTCAAGCCTCGGGGCTTTTTTGTGATCAGGGTTTCTGGATTTCGCGCGCCAGGGCACAGAACGCTTCAAGCGGAACCTGCTCGGCCCGTTCAGTGGGTTGGATACCTGCGGCCTGCAAGCGATCCTCGATATCCGGAGCGACGCCTTTAAGCGAGGCACGCAGCATTTTGCGGCGTTGATTGAAGGCAGAGGCCACCACACGCGACAGGGTCGCGGCGTCAGCAGGATAGCGCGGTTCTGGCAGGGCGGTCAGGTGGACCACCGCGCTGGAGACTTTGGGCGGAGGGGTGAAGGCGCCGGGGGGAAGGGACATGGCGATGCGCGCCTCGGCCCGCCATTGGGCAAGAATGGCGAGGCGGCCATACGCCTTGCTGCCCGGCCGGGCCACGATGCGTTCGGCCACTTCGCGTTGGAACATCAGCGTCAGGCTCTGCCAGAAGGGGGGCCATTCGGGGGGCGTCAGCCAGCGTACCAGCAGTTCTGTGCCGACGTTGTATGGAAGGTTGGCCGCGATGCGGATTGGCGGGGTCAGGTGTTCCAGCGGGTTGATCTCGAGCGCGTCACCATTGATGACCTCCAGCCTTCCGGGATAGGCGGCGGCGATATCGTTCAGGGCGGCGATGCAACGGGTGTCTTTTTCGACCGCCACGACCTTGCGTGCGCCTTCGGACAGGAGCCCTCGGGTGAGGCCACCAGGACCGGGGCCGATTTCCAGTACGTCGCAGTCTGCAAGATCGCCAGCCTGACGGGCGATTTTGGCGGTCAGGTTGAGGTCCAGCAGGAAGTTCTGACCCAAGGATTTGCGCGCCGAGAGTTGATGTGTGGCGATGACCTCGCGCAGAGGGGGGAGATTGTCGATAGCACTCATGATCCGATTACCGTGACGCAGGCCGCAGGGGCAGCGCCAGAAATTTATTGCCTCCGGCGGGGATATTTTCAGCCAGATGAAGGATCAAGAGCCTTGTGCCATGCGTTGGGCAAGCTTCAGAGCTTCGATCAGGCTGGTTGGATTGGCGATGCCTTTCCCGGCGATATCCAGTGCTGTGCCGTGATCCGGCGACGTGCGGATGAAGGGCAGGCCAAGGGTGACGTTCACGCCCCGGTCGAAATCCAGTGTCTTGATCGGGATCAGGGCCTGATCATGATACATTGCGATCGCCGCGTCATAGCGCGCGCGGGCAGCGGCGTGGAACAGCGTATCCGCAGGGTGCGGGCCCGTCAGGCTCGCATCTTCCGGGTTCAGACGGGCCAGCATTGGGGCGATCCAGTCAAGCTCCTCGCTGCCCATTTTGCCGCCTTCGCCGGCATGGGGGTTCAGGCCGGCTATGGCGATGCGGGGGTGCTGTATGCCAAACTGGTCGCGCAGGCCGCGCGCGGTGATTTCGATCGTCTCGCGCAGCAGGTCGGGCGTCAGCGCGGCGGGAACCTGCGCCAAGGGAATGTGGATTGTCGCCGGGACAACCCGCAACTGGTCGCTGGCCAGCATCATGACAACCCGGCGGGTGCCCGACAGCGCAGCCAGAAACTCGGTATGGCCGGGATAGGTAAACCCGGCCCCGTCGATCAGGGCCTTCTTGTGAATGGGCGCGGTGCAAAGAGCGGCCGCTGCCCCGGCTTTCACAAGATCGACGCCGGTTTCGATGGCATCGATCACCGATGGGGCATTGGCCGGGTCTGGCTGACCGGGCATGTTTGCAGCAGGGAAGTTCAGTTGCAGCACGGGCAAGGCCTTATCACTGACTGCAACAGCATCCGAAGGGGTTTGGATTTTCGCAATGGGCGTGCCAGCGGGCAGGTGGTTGGCGTCGCCGATAAAGAAAAACGGGCAGGTTTGGCGCAGCTCGGCCCATGCTTTGGCCGCGATTTCAGGGCCGATCCCGGCCGGTTCACCGCAGCTGAGCGCAATCGGGCGTGTCATTCCTGAACAATGGTGGCGTCAGCCCGCAGCTGCTCTACCAGGCTGGACGCAAAGGCCTGTAGCCGCTGCTGCGCCAGTGCATTCGCGACATCCGCCCGCGAGGTGTCTTCGCCCAGGTCGCGGACTCGGTTGCACAGCATCAAGAACACCAGCGTCTGCCCGTTGTTACGGGTCAGGTTTGTTGACACCTCGAAGCGATCCAGCTTGGCCAGCTCTACGGCGAAATCGCGTGGTACTTCTGAAGGACTGGCTTCGATACGGTCCAGGACTTCGACGGGTTGATCCTTGGCGATTCCATACAAGTCATCGCAGGTGTCGATCTCCTCCCGCAGGGCGGCAGCCCGGGCCAGGGTCTCGGCGCTGCGACCACCCGGCAGGTAATAGGCAGCATAATCTAGCTTGGAAATCCGCGGCGCGCCGGTTGCCACCTCGCGCAATCCGCGCAACTGAAACAGGGCGACGGCGTTTGGCAAACTGATGGGATCGGTGATCTCACCGTTCTGGAGCCCAAGAATAACCGGCTGCAAGGCAGGCGGCAGGTTGGAGATATTTAGCCAGTCCAGACGTCCGCCTTCGTTGCGGGTAGCCGCTCCGGAATATTGCGCCGCTGCGGCTGAAAACGCTTCGATAGTTTCAAGTCGCGAGATTTCTTCCGCCAGCAATTCGGTCTGTGCAACGGTTTGAGGGTTCACCGGGATGATGATCTCGGACAGCAAAACCTGAAGGCCGCCGCCACCGGTCTGTCCCAGCGCGCGATCAATCTCGTCTTCGGTCGGACGGGCCTGCGACAGATAGCGCGAGCTGATATAGTCGCGCCAGGCCAGCTGATCTGCAACATAATCACGGACAGTTTCCGGGTCGACGCCTGCCTCACCCAAAAGTTGCAGGAACTGTTCGGTGGACAATTGCCCGCGCGAGGCGAACTCGTCGATACCCAGTTGTACGGCTTCCGGCGCAGCTTCCACGCCTGCTTCACGCATGGCCTGCTTGCGCAACTTTTCTTCGATCAGGGCTTCTCTGACGTCAGCTTCATTGCCGCCGGGCAGGCCCAGAACATTCAGGAATTGCAGGCGTTGTTCCAGTTCGTACCAGGTGACGATATCCTGATTCACGCGGATCGCTGGCGAGAACAGGCTCTGGGCGCTGACCTGCGGCGCTGAAAAAGCGAGGAAAACGGCGGCCAGTGCCGGCGTGACCGGTTTGTGCCAACCGGAACGAAGAAACCTGGAGAAACCTGATATCAACTGCATTTTCTCTTGTATGTGTTACCACCGCCTTCAAGGGCGTATCCTGTCAGCGATAGGGTAAAGCCGAATTCTGTCGAAGGCTCAATAGTGGATGTTGAAGTAAAGCGTCTGCTTACGGACATGTTAACCTGAACACATTCATTCTGGTAGGTTACACCAAGCCCCAGCCGGATTGGCTCTGACTGGTTCAGATCATAGCGTGCCTCGGCATTCGTAAGCCAGTTCTGGTCGACTTGATAGCGGCCCAAAAGCCAGATTTCCGAGATTTCATCCGCAATGTTTTCCGCCGGATCCTCTTCCTGCCAGATATAACTTCCGGACAGGCCGGCAAATTCGGATGCCCAGGCGCCGCGCAATTCAGCTTTGACGAAACTGAAATCGCTGTCGATCAGACCACGCCCGCCGAGTGACCAACCGTTAGCCGTGGTGATTTGCCCCGCCACCAGCAAGTCGGACGTGGTGCCCTGCAACCCGGACGTCAGGGTGAAATTCGGGTCGGCATCCGCCCGAAACACCTGACCCAACGTTACAAGCGCCTGCTGTCCGTCTGCACCATAGCGCGCCCAGTTCAGGCCGATGACCCCAGTGGCACCGTCTTCGCGCTGATCTTCCGCAGGGAATCGGGACAGGGCCAGCAGGTTACCCTGATCGAATTCCTGAAACGTGCTTTCATCATCTGGCACATCAGTGTCCGAGACATGGGTCCATCCCAACTGTGCGATCGGTTCCAGAAGCTGAACCGCGCCGGTCTTTTCACGACGGGTCATCGGATAGCGAAGCGTCAACGCCGCGCGCGGCGTCGAGCGGGTCACATTGCTGGGAAAGTTGCTGTCATGGCGAATATTGAACGTATCCACCGATGCGCCCAGCGTCGCGTCCGCGCGCAGGCCCGATGCAAATGTCCAGCTTCGCAACCATTCGGCATCAACAGTTGCCCTTGCTATGTCACGGCCAACGATATCGGCGTCGCTGGTGCGTTCATGTGCGTGGCCGATAAAAGCCAGCCGAACCTCGCCGCCAAGTGCACCGGGGAAGAATCGCTTTTCATAATTCAGGTCGAATACGCGGGATGGGATTTCGTCCTGATTTTCACTGTCACGCAGTGTTTTGTAATGGATCAGGCTTGTTTTGAATGCGGTGTCGCGTTTGATCCGTTCCAGCGCAATTTCACTGCGCAAACGGTCCAGGTCCGGCAGCCCGTAGTCCGCCAGATAGGCGTCGTCCGAGGTGGTTTTCAGATCGAATGTCAGCCGGAAATCGTTCTTCAGGCTGAACCAACCCCCGGCGAACAGATAACCGCGATCCTGATCGGGCTGGACATCATCACGGGTATAGGCCCCTTCAAGCTGAATGCGCCCGTTCACGAACGCCTGGCGATATCGATACCCCAGCGTCGTGGTCTTGCCCGACAAGTACGGCGTCAAGGTCAGATCCTTGTGGTCCCCCAGCTTGAAGAAATAGGGAACCTGAACCCCCGTTCCCAGTTGTGAGGTGCTGCGGATCGACGGCACAAGAAAGCCGGTTGCGCGATCCAAAGTGGGGTCCGGCAAGCGCAGATAGGGGAAATAGAATACCGGATAATCAAGCACCCGAAGCTGCGCGCCTTCAAAGTACAATTGCCGTTCCAACTGGTCATGGGTGACCTTGCGGGCGCGGATCTGCCAAAGGGGGGGCTTACCGTTGGTGCAGACATGGCAGGAAGTGGCCGAGACCTTGCTGAACTGCGTATAGCGACCCGCTGCCCGTTTCGCCTGAACCGAGGCAATCTGGATCTGCTGATCGAAAACCATCCGAGCACCGATCAGCAGACCGTTTTGGATACCGCTGTCCAGCTGTCCGGAATCGGCCAGAAGGGTCGACTGGCCCCCCTGATCAATGCGAATAGGTCCCTCGAGCGTCAGCTCACCCGTTTCCCGGTCATAGGTGACACGTTGGGCTGACAGCTTGGTATCGCCCTGAAAGGCTTCGACATTGCCTTCGGCCACCAGTTTTCTATCGGGTGTTATAAAGACCTTGTCGGCAACCAAAAGGGCGGGTTCGGCCTGTGACTGCGCAGCTTGCGGGTCAGGCTCGGTCGACGTGGTTTGCGCCGCCAGAACGGTCGGTGCCGACAACGCGATTGCGCTGGTCAGCAGCAGGGAAATCATGCTCCGCATCAGCCGTCCTCCGCGTGTAGAAGCAGGCCAAGGGACAACAAGATGGCGGCGAAGGGCGGCGCCCAGGCCGCGATGTAGACGGGCAATTGTCCGTTTTCTCCGAGGATTTGCGCAAAATTGCGGACGAAATAGATGGCAAAGCCAAGCAGTACGGCCGTCAAAACTGCTATTCCGGTACCGCCGAACCGAACGTGGCGCATGGTGAAAGCAGCCCCGATTAGCACCATCGAGACCAGAAAGAACGGCCGGGCCAGCTGCACCTGCAACCAGACTTCATATTGCTTGGTCGAAAACCCGGCTTCGCGCAGATCCTTGATCAGTTGCGGCAGGTCAAAAACCGACACTGAATCCTGTTGCCCCAGAGTGTCCAGAATGCGCTGCCGGGTCAGCGAGGTCGGCAACTCCAGCCGTTCATGCTCCACCGAACTGGTTTCGGGGTTCTGCCCGTTCTGCAAATTCCAGATCTTGGCCCGCGACAGGACCCAGTTTCCGTCTTCCAGCACGGCCCTGTCGGCGACGATCTGCTGGGTGGGTTTGCCATCGCGCGCAAAGGTGATGATGGTCACGTCGTCCAGGCCCAGCGTATCCCCGTTCGAGGTGCCCCGGGCATGGATGACGGCCTGTCCGTTTTCCGCCGATTGACGCAGCCAAAGGCCTTCGCTGCTGATCGAAAGCGCTGAACTTCCGTTGTTGCGATAGGAATCGGACAGGCGTTGGAATTCCTGGGATGTGGCCGCAGCGATGGGGTTTAGCAATGCCACTGCAAGCGCACCGATGATCAGGGCCAGCGCCGCTGGCGCGACCAGTGCGCGGATACCCGAGCGACCCGTGGCGCGGGTCACCACGAGTTCAGAGGTCCGTGCCAGCCCTACGAACAAAGCGATGGTGGACAGAATGACCAGCAGGGGCAGCATTTCACTGATGGCGGCCGGTGTGTTCAGAAGCGTCAGGTGCAACAATTGGCCGAAGGACAGGTCGACTTCGTCAAATCGGCGGATCTGTTCGATCAGATCGATGAGAATCATCAAGGTCAGAAAAATACCGCCGATGACCAGAAAGCTCTGTAGAAAGCGGCGGGCGAAATAACGGTCGAGGATCACAAGACTGCCCCCGCCAAGCCTTTTGCGCCGGAAAACGGGCCGAAATCGCGCATGCATGTCTTCCTGCGCGACGGCGTATGCCTGCCCTCTCGTGTCACGTCTTTCTCCCCCGAGCCTGCCGGTAATTTTTTCGGGACCTTACTGCAATTGAAACGCGGGGAAAACTGCTATCTGGTCAAGTCGGGCGGCGCGGGCTAGGTCTTGGGGAACAGAATTCGAGGAGTTTGCAATGAGCAGTCTGATACCGGTCCGCTTTCAGGAGTTTGACTTGGATGCGATGGCGCAGGCCGAAGGGCGGGTGGCCATCATCATTCCGTCGGACGGAAAAATGAACCCTGCGGCGCGTCGGGCCAATCGTCTGACGAAAGGCGCTGTGGCGCGGCTTGTCGAAAGTGAGAAATTCGGAAAGACCAAAACCGGCGATGTCATCTCGATGGCTTGGCCGGCTGGGATGGCGGCCGAAGCGCTGGACGTCGTGGTGCTGCCGCGCCGCCCGGAAGCCGACGAGGCCCGCAAGGCTGGTGCCGCTTTGGCCAAATGCGCGGGTGGCAAGGACATGCTGGTGATGGTCGGCAATCAGGCGCAGACCGAAAACCTGGCCCTTGGCATGGTGCTGCGCAGTTATGATTTCAACGCGCACAAAACCAAGGACAGCGAAGGCAGCGGTTCGATTACGATCGGACATTCAAAACCCAAGGAAGCCGAAGCAGAGTTTGCACCGCTATACGCGATTGCCGACGGCGTGCGGATGACCCGTGATCTGACCAACGAACCTGCAAATGTTCTGACGACCACGGAATTTGCCGATCGTCTTGTCGAGATGCAGGAGCTGGGCCTGGAAGTCGAAGTTCTGGAAGAGGACAAGCTGGCTGAACTGGGCATGCGCACTTTGCTGAGCGTCGGGCAGGGCTCTGCCAGCCCGTCCAAAGTCGTTGTGATGCACTGGAATGGCGGCGACAAGGACGATGCGCCCTTGGCTCTGGTGGGCAAGGGGGTGGTTTTCGACACAGGTGGCATTTCGCTGAAACCGGCCGGTGGCATGGAAGACATGACCATGGACATGGGCGGTGCCGGTGTTGTCGCGGGCACGATGCGCGCGTTGGCCAAGCGCAAGGCCAAGGCCAATGTGGTGGGCCTTGTCGGGCTTGTCGAGAACATGCCTTCGGGCAATGCCACCCGTCCTGGCGATGTGGTCAAGTCGATGAAGGGCGACACGGTCGAGATCATCAACACCGATGCCGAAGGCCGTTTGGTTCTGTGCGACGTGATGTGGTACGCGCAGGAGCGGTTCAAACCGGTGGGCATGATCGATCTGGCCACCCTGACCGGGGCGATCATCATCGGGCTGGGTCATGAGAATGCAGGTGTGTTTTCCAACAATGACACATTCTGTGACGCCTTCCTGAAATCGGCCCGGGCCGAGGATGAAGGTGCGTGGCGGATGCCGTTGGGAGATGCCTATGACAAGCTGCTCAAATCGCGCATCGCCGACATGAAGAACGTCGGTGGCCGTCCGGCGGGTTCGATCACGGCGGCGCAGTTTCTGCAACGTTTCGTGAAAGAGGATACGCCCTGGATCCATCTGGATATCGCGGGTGTGGCCTCGGTGTCGTCCGAGACATCCTATGCGCCCAAAGGTGCCACGGGCTGGGGTGTGCGCGCGCTGAGCCGGTTCGTGCAGGACAATTTCGAGTAAGCGAATGGGTGCTGTCTATTTCTACCATCTGACCCGCCAGCCGCTGGAGCACACCTTGCCTGTGCTGCTGGACAAGGCGCGGCAGGCCGGGTGGAAGATTGCCGTGCGGGGCACCGATCCCGCGCGGATGGACTGGCTGGATGAAAAGCTGTGGCTGGGCCCCGAGGACGGGTTCCTGCCACATGGTCGCGAAGGCGGCCCGCATGATGCCGAGCAGCCGATCCTTCTGACCACCAGCGCCGAGGCCCCTAACGGCGCGGTGTGTGTCATGGCGGTGGACGGCGCGCCGGTCGAACCCGAAGAGGTGTCGGCCCTGGAGCGGGTTTGCATTCTGTTCGACGGCAATGACGACATGGCCGTACAGCACGCGCGCGGGCAGTGGAAGACGCTGACCGGCGCCGGATGCGCCGCGCAATACTGGTCGGAGGAATCCGGGCGGTGGGAAAAGAAGGCCGAAGCCTGACGGGCCGTGCCATTTATCAGGAGATTTGAAGATGCAGATGAAGCCTCTGGGCCGCACCGGGATTGTCGTGAGCGATCTTTGCCTCGGGACGATGACGTTCGGGTCGCAGACCTCGGAATCGGATGCGCACCGGCAGATGGACATGGCGCTGGATGCGGGGATCAACTTTGTGGATGCCGCCGAGATGTATCCGGTGAATCCTGTCGCCAAAGAGACAATTGGTCGGACCGAAGAAATTCTTGGAAACTGGAATGCCGCGAATTCGTCGCGCCGGGCGGATTTCGTACTGGCGACCAAGCATTCGGGTGAGGGGCTGTCATATGTTCGCGACGGTGCGCCGATCACCGCCAAGACCATTCCCGAGGCCATCGAAGGGTCTTTGAGGCGGTTGCAGACGGATTACATCGATCTCTACCAGTTCCACTGGCCCAATCGCGGCAGCTATATGTTCCGTCAAAACTGGGATTATGCGCCTTCGGGCCACAATACCGCGGACGTTCTGGAGAATATGCAGGAGTGTCTGGAGGCCTTGCAGGTTCAGGTGGACAAAGGCAACATCTGTGCTTTTGGTCTGTCGAATGAAAGCGCGTGGGGTACGGCGCAGTGGCTGAGACTGGCCGAACAGACGGGCACACCGCGTGCGGCGTCCGTGCAGAATGAGCATTCGTTGCTCTGCCGTCTGTTCGATACCGACATGGCCGAGCTGAGCGTACATGAAGATGTCGGCCTGATGGCGTTTTCACCCCTGGGTACCGGGCTGCTGACCGGGAAATACCAGGGCGGGGCCGTGCCGGACGGCTCACGTATGTCGCTTTCGCCTCAATTGGGCGGGCGCAAGTCTGACCGGGTGTTTGATGCGGTCGCGGCCTATCTGGATGTTGCCGCGCGACATGGCCTGGATCCGACCCATATGGCGCTGGCCTGGTGCCGCTCGCGACCATTTATGATGTCGGCGATTTTTGGCGCGACCACGGTCGCGCAGCTTGAACACGTATTAGCCGGTGCGGATTTGACGTTGTCACAGGAGGTGTTGGCCGAGCTGGACGCTGTCCACAAGGCGCACCCGATGCCGTACTGAGGCGAGGGGGCTCTGCCCCCGGCACGCTGCGCGTGCCTCCCCCGGGATATTTCTGGCCAGATGAAGTTGGATCCGGTCAGTGATGGGTGGGGTGCGCGCGCTCTTGCCTGAGGTCGCGGGCAGATTGGCCATGCGCGGTGCGGAAAGCGCGGGCGAAGCTGGATTGCGAGGCAAAACCGGTGGCCAGCGCGACATCCATCAATGGAAGGTCGGTGTCGGTGACCAGACGGCGGGCCTCGGCCAGGCGCAGTTGCAGATAGTGATCCTGCGGTGTGGTGTTTAGGCGCAGGCGGAACTGTTGTTGCAGGGTGCGCGGGCTGGTGCCCAGCTGGTCTGCGATATGGGCCAGTGGCAGGGGGTCATCCAGGGATGCCTGCATCAGCGAATTCGCCTTTGCCGTCAACGCGGTGTGGCGATGTGGAACGCCGGTGCGGCTTTGCGGTGTGCCGGGGTCCGGCGCGCCATCATACAGAAACAGGCCCGAGACACGGGAGGCGAAACCCGCGCCATGACGGGCGGCGATGATGTGCAGCATCATCTCGACAGCGGGAATCGCGCCGCCCGAGGTCAGGCGACCGTCCGAGACAGTAAAGCGGTCGGGGCGCACATCGACGTCGGGGAAACGAGTGGCGAAGTTTTCCAGGTCTTCCCAGTGGGTCGTCGCAGAGTGACCGTCCAGCAGCCCGGCCTCAGCCAGCAGCCAGGGGCCGCCGTCAATCCCGGCCATCGTCGCCCCGGTACCGGCAATGCGGCGCAGCCCGGCCAGCAGGCTGGGGGTGGCGTGGCGGGCCAGTTGGAAGCCCGCGACGACAATCATGAGGTCGCAGCCTTGCAGGCGAGCAAGCGGGATGCCGGGCACTTGCAAGGCGCTGGTCAGCATCGCGGGTTCGGCTGTGGCGGTCACATAGTCCCAGTCAAATGCGGGCCGGTCCGCTAGGCGGTTGGCAGCGCGCATCGGATCGACCGCCGAGGCGAAGCTGAGCGTGTTGCATTCATCCAGCACCAGAACGGCGGTTTTCAGGGCCCGATGTTCGGGTTGCAGTATGTTTTTTGCGGATTGCATCAAGTTCGATTCGCATTCTGCCAAGTGGTTTTCCCAAGGCTGCGCCAGAGTCGGGCCAGAACGCAAATCGGAATCCGGGGAGAAGCCTGGGGAAAACCCAAGGCAAAACCGGGTATAACTTGGGGAAAACGCCATGCCTCTGGAAATGAACCGCGAAGTCTTCATCACCTGCGCCGTGACCGGCTCGGGCGGGACGCAGGATCGAAGCCCTCATGTGCCGCGTTCACCGAAGCAAATTGCCGACAGTGCGATTGCCGCCGCGAAGGCGGGTGCTGCCGTGGTGCACTGCCATGTGCGCGACCCCGAAACAGGTGCCCCGTCGCGCGATCTGGCGCTGTATCGTGAGGTGACCGATCGGATTCGGGATGCCGAGGTGGACGCAGTGCTGAACCTTACGGCTGGCATGGGCGGAGACATGGTGTTCGGCGGTATCGAAAACCCGTTGCCATTGGCCGAGGCTGGAACCGATCTGGTTGGTGCGACCGAGCGTGTGGCGCATGTGGCCGAATGTCTGCCCGAAATCTGCACGCTGGATTGCGGGACGATGAACTTTGCCGAGGCGGATTACGTCATGACCAATACGCCCGGCGCGTTGCGGGCTATGGGGCAGATGATGACCGATCTGGGCGTGAAACCCGAGATCGAGGCCTTTGACACCGGCCATCTGTGGTTTGCCAAGCAACTGGTGAAAGAGGGAATTCTGGAACCCAACGCCCTGGTTCAACTGTGCATGGGCGTGCCGTGGGGCGCGCCGGATGATCTGAACACCTTCATGGCGATGGTAAACAACGTGCCCGATGACTGGACCTTCAGCGCGTTCTCGCTGGGGCGGCATCAGATGGCCTATGTGGCGGCCTCGGTTCTGGCGGGCGGCAATGTGCGCGTGGGGCTCGAGGACAACTTGTGGCTGGACAAGGGTGTGCTGGCCGAAAACTGGCAACTGGTCGAACGCGCAGGCACCATCATCGAGAACATGGGCGCGCGGGTGATCGGCCCGGCCGAGGTGCGCGAGAAGCTGGGGCTGGTCAAACGGGCGCCCAAAGGTTGACCTGCTTGCGTCCCTTGCCATGACCGGTAAGTGCAGGGGCGCCAGCAAAAGGAAGTGAGCAATGCGATCGGTGCTTGTAATCTGCGCGACGGTTCTGGCCGTATGTCTGCCCCGGGTCGGGGTGGCACAGACCGCGGAAGACCCTTTGGCCCGCAAGGACTGCGAAGCCAAAGGGGGAAGCTATGAGATAGGCGGGCGGATACGGCAGTTTATCTGCTTTGAACCATTGCCCGACGCTGGAAACTCCTGTGAAAAAGCCTCTGACTGCGCAGGGTTCTGCCTGTCGGACACCAAACAATGCAGCGCGGTGACACCGCAATTCGGATGCATTCCGCATCTGGATGAGGCGGGGCGCGCGCAGGTAATCTGTATCGATTAGAGGACAGCATGACAAAGACGGCAGCAATTATCGGTGGCGGTGTCATCGGCGGCGGATGGGCCGCACGGTTCCTGCTCAATGGCTGGGACGTTCGGGTGTTCGACCCGGACCCCGAAGCAGAACGCAAAATAGGCGAAGTACTGGACAATGCGCGGCGATCCCTGCCGGGGCTGAGTGACGTTCCGTTGCCGGCCGAGGGCGCACTGAGCTTTCATGACGACATGGCCGACGCCGTACAGGGCGCGATGTGGATCCAGGAAAGCGTGCCAGAGCGGCTGGACTTGAAGCTGAAGGTTTACAAGGGCTTGCAGGAGGCTTGTGATCCAGATGCGATCATCGGGTCATCGACCAGCGGGTTCAAACCATCCGAGCTTCAGGAAGGTGCTTTGCGGCCCGAACAGATCGTCGTGACGCACCCGTTCAATCCAGTCTATCTGCTGCCGCTGATCGAGCTGGTGCCGACCGACAAAAACCCACAGCAGTTGATTGAACGGGCCAGGGAATTGCTGACCTCGGTTGGATTCTTTCCGCTGCATGTCAAGAAAGAGATCGACGCGCATATCGCCGACCGCTTTCTGGAAGCCGTCTGGCGCGAGGCGCTCTGGCTGGTCAAGGATGGCATTGCAACCACCGAAGAAATCGACGAGGCGATCCGGATGGGCTTTGGCATCCGCTGGGCGCAAATGGGATTGTTCGAAACCTACCGAGTGGCCGGAGGTGAAGCGGGAATGCGGCATTTCATGGCTCAGTTCGGGCCAGCCTTGAAATGGCCCTGGACCAAGCTGATGGACGTGCCGGAATTCACCGATGAACTGGTCGACCTGATCGCCGATCAGTCAGACGCGCAATCCGGAATGCATTCAATCCGGGAACTGGAACGCATTCGCGACAACAATCTTGTCGGCATGATGCGGGCCCTCAAGGCGCAGAATTATGGCGCGGGGGCGGTGCTGAACCAGCATGATGCGCTGTTGAAACCGGGTGCCCTGCCGTCGCTGGATCAGGCGGATCTGAGCCAGCCGATCCTGACCCTGTCCCGCGCCGTTCCGTTGGACTGGACGGATTACAACGGCCATATGAACGAAGCCAAGTATCTGGAAGCCTTTGCGGCCGCCACGGACCGTTTCATGGAGATCATCGGTTGCGATATGGAGTATATCGCGTCGGGTGGCAGCTATTTCACCGCCGAGAACCACATCCGTTACATCGACGAGGTCCATGCAGGGGCGAAGATCGACGTGCGCACGCAGATGCTGTTGGGGCAGGGCAAGAAGCTGCATGTCTTTCACAGCATGTATGAAGGCGACAAGCTGTTGGCCACGGGCGAGAGCTTTCTGCTGCATGTCAGTCTTGAAACCCGCCGTCCCAGCCCGCCGTCGCCCAAGATCGAAGCAGCGATGGCGCGGATTGCCGAGGCACAGGCCGGTTTGCCTTACCCTGAAGGGGCGGGTGCCGCCATTCGGAAGCCATCGTGACCAGGCGCGTATTGGTAACGGCCGGGGCATCGGGTGTCGGTCATGCCATGGCCGCGGCGTTTGACGTTGCTGGCTATGATGTCTGGGTAACGGATATTGACCAGTCACCCCTGGATATCTTGCCCGACCATTGGGTGGCGCACAGGGCTGATGTGACAAGTGAGGCCGACATGAGCGCGGTGTTTCAGGCTGTCGGGGCCGCAGGCGGGCTGGATGTTCTGTGCGCAAATGCCGGAATCGCCGGGCCGACCAACGCGATCGAGGATATCGATCTGAATGCATGGCGCGCCTGCGTCGCGGTCAATCTGGACGGGGCCTTTCTGGCCGCCAAGCACGCGGCCCCGATGATGAAGTCGGCGCGGGCGGGCAGCATCATTCTGACCTCTTCCACCGCCGGTCAGTACGGCTATCCGTTCCGAGCGCCCTATGCTTCGGCCAAATGGGCGGTCATAGGGTTGATGAAAACGCTGGCGATGGAACTTGGACCGCTGGGCATTCGCGCGAACGCCATTTGTCCGGGTGCCGTGGAAGGCCCGCGCATGGAAGGTGTCTTGGCCCGAGAGGCAGCTGCGAAAGGCATGACCCGCGATGAGGTCTATCAGGGCTATGCCTCGGGCACCTCTATGGGGCGCTTTGTGGAAGCGCAGGATATCGCCAATATGGCCGTCTTTCTTGCTTCAGACGCAGCACGGCTGGTGTCTGGGCAGGTGATTGCGGTGGATGGGCACACGGTCAACCCCGACCCAAAACTGTAGGTCAGCCCTGATTTGGTCCCCGGATCTGGCGGATGGTCTGACGGACCGCCTGCCAATCCTGCGCCTCTTTCTGGTTTCCGGCGGCTTCGCATTCACGCATTTTCTGCGCGGCTTCCGCCTCGGCCCGGTCTCCGTGCGCGGCATATAGTGCGCGCGCGTATTGAGCGGTTTGAATTGCGTCCATTCCTGTGGTCCTCCGTCTGTGATCGGAATGCCCGTTGGTTCGCGCCAAGGGACGATAGCACAGGTTTTGCGCCGCTGCATCAATTCTTGCCGGATACAGCCGTTCTGAGTTGTCGCAAGTGGTCCGGGAAATCGCGGGCGGCCACATCGGCCTCGCGCACAAGCGTGTCGAAGTGACGTGAAAACGTCTCGATCCGGTCCCGGTCTCGGAACGCCATATAGTGACTGCCTGCATAAAAAACGCACAGCAGCGGCCCGAAAATCGTTACAGGGGCTGAATAAAGCCGTTTGGCATCGAACAGATAGACACGCATTCGGGGATAAAGCTGTTCACACAGCGCCAGCAGATGATCGATCTGCTCCAGACGAATTTCCGGACAAAGGCCATGGTAATACCCCGTGCCGCTGGCAAAGCTCTCGATCTCGAACAATGGCATGGCAATTTCGTAATCAGACTGCGCACTGCGCATCCACGCCAACCTGTCTTCGGACGCACCGATGGCCTGATCCGCCGTGCGCCCCAGATGGGGGGCATATTCCCACTCCAGCACCGCGCGCGTCTTGAGCATGTCGGGCAGGGTGGCCGGGACATAGCGGATCTTGTACCCGGCGGCTTCTTTGTGCCAGTCGAAAATCCGCTCATCGACCAGGGCGCGGGGCGCTTCGGTAATGGACAGGGTACTGGCCAGAATTTCCGCCGCGCTTTCCGGTCTGTCGGACAGGCCCAGCAACCAGTCAGCCGAAACGCCCAGTGCTGCGGCGCAGCCACCCACAACATGCGCATTGGGAAGACGCGCGCCATGATCGGCCAACAACTGGGATACGGTTGATCGGTCCACGCCGATATGGCGCGCAAGCGCGCTTTGGCTGACGTGACGGTCCTCCATCGCGCGGGCAAGGCGTAGGCGGAATTGAGCGGCGCGGTCGCGTTTGTCGATATTTTCCTGCATAAGATGAAAAATATCACAATTGATGAATTTTGTTAATCATATTCAGAATTTTCAGCGCATGCACTGAACGGTAACCCCTTTGTAAAAACAAAAAGAATGGGGTTCGGAATGGAAACGCGGCGAAGATCTGTCGTGAAAGCAATCGTGTGGAGTGTCATGGGGCTGGCCACCATGACGCTGGTGGGCCTGATCGCCACAGGCTCGGCCGCCGTCGGCGGGGCATTGGCGCTGGCGAATACCGCCATCGGCCTGGCGCTTTACATTGTCTATGAAAGAATTTGGGACGGAGTTTCGTGGGGGCGCAATGGCTGAGCCCTCAACACCCAAGTCGCCCGAATGGGGTACATTTGCCCTGATCGTCGGCTGCTATGCCGCATGGCTGGTCGGGCTGTTCTGGCTGGCGGATATTTCGCTGTGGTTGGCGGTGCTGGCTTTGGGCTTTGTTGCGGCCCTGCATTCGTCTTTGACGCACGAAGTCCTGCACGGCCACCCGTTCCGAGCCAAATGGCTGAATGAGGCGCTGGTGGCGCTGCCGCTGACCCTGGCCATTCCGTATAACCGTTTTCGCGATCTGCATCTGGCGCATCATCAGGATGCCACCTTGACCGACCCGTATGACGACCCCGAATCCAACTATCTGGATCCCAACGTCTGGGCGGACCTGCCGCGCGGCGTGCAGGCTGTGCTGGCCCTGAACAACACGCTTCTGGGGCGGATGGTTCTGGGCCCGGCCATTGGGCAGGTGCTGTTTCTGCGCGACGAATGGCGGGGGCTGCGGCGCGGCGACAGGGCGATCCTGCTGGCCTGGGCATTGCATATCCCCGGCGCGGTTGCGGTGCTGTGGATCGTTGCACAATCGGCCATGCCGATCTGGACCTATCTGATTTCGGCCTATATCGGGCTGGCATTGCTGAAGATCCGCACGTTTCTGGAACACCGCGCGCACGAGAAGTCTCGCGCGCGGACCGTGATTATCGAAGACAGCGGGCCGTTGGCGTTTCTGTTTCTGAACAACAACCTGCATGTTGTTCATCACATGAATCCCGCCGCACCATGGTATCGGCTACCGTCTTTGTATCGGGATGGCAAAGACAGGTATCTGGCCTGCAACGAGGCGTATGTTTACCGCTCCTATGCACAGATTTTCCGGCAGTATCTGCTACGCGCCAAGGACCCGGTGCCGCATCCGCTCTGGCCAAAGTCTTGATTTGACGACACAACGGGGGACATGAGTCTCTGGATCCCTGTCACCATCGCCGCCGCCAGTTTTCAGACCGTGCGGTTCATGCTGCAAAAATCCTTGAGCAGCGTGAAACTGTCCGCCGCCGGCGCGACCTTTGCGCGATTTGCGTATTCCATGCCGCTGGCCGTTGCCGGGCTGTTTGTGGCGATGCTGACGACGGGCGCCAGCTTGCCTCCGATTGGTGGAGTGTTCTGGCTGTACGCCGTCATCGGAGGTACGTCGCAAATCCTGGCGACGATCTGTGTTGTGGCGTTGTTCAAACAACGAAACTTTGCGGTCGGGATCACCTTCAAGAAAACCGAAGTCATTCAGACCGCGATCGTCGGATTTCTGGTTTTGGGCGACAGTGTTTCCAGCGGCGCGCTGGTTGCGATCCTGTTGGGGTTGATGGCGGTGCTTTTGCTGTCGAAAACCCCCGGAGGAGGCGGCGCCTGGTGGCGGCATCTGACCAACCGCGCGTCCCAATTGGGGCTTGGATCAGGGGTTTTGTTTGCGTTCTCCGCCGTCAGCTATCGCGGGGCCTCGTTGCAATTGGGTGATGCCGACGCCTGGTTCCGCGCACTGATCACCCTGGCCGCCGTCGTGACGTTTCAGTTTGTCAGCATGGGCCTGTGGCTGTTGTGGCGCGACCGGGCCGAACTGCGCGCGGTGTGGCAGACCCGATCCACCGGTGTGTTTGTCGGACTGACCAGTCTGGGCGGTTCGTTTTGTTGGTTCTGGGCCTTCACCCTGCAAAACGCAGCCTATGTCAAAGCGTTGGGGCAGGTAGAGCTGATCTTCAGCCTGATGGCCTCGATCCTGTTTTTCCGCGAGACGATCACCCGGCGAGAAATCGCCGGGATGTTGCTGTTGGGTGTCTCGATACTGGCCTTGGTGCTGGCGATTTAGCCGGCACGACGCTCGTCAAAGCTCAGGGCAATGAAGCTGGGCAGGTGATCGCCCATACCCACCACGGCCCGGCCATTGTCTTCCTTGCGCCCGCGGCCACGCCCTTTGGGCTCTCGCTCTTTCCGGGTGTCTTTCTTGGCTTCGGAGTCCCGGGCTTTTTTCTCGGGCTTCGGCTTTTCAGGCTTGGGCTCTTCCTTGACCGGATTGTCGATGCGCGGGATGTCCTTCTGGATCAGCTTTTCGATCGCAGCCAGGGCTTTTTCATCGCGGACCGAGCAGATCGTGATGGCCTTGCCTTCGCGCCCGGCGCGACCGGTGCGGCCGATACGGTGCACGTAATCCTCGGGGTGGCCGGGGACGTCGAAATTGAACACGTGGCTGACGGCTGGAACATCCAGACCGCGCGCAGCGACGTCGGATGCAACCAGCAGACGCAATGATCCGTCGCGGAACCCGTCCAGCGTCTTCATCCGTTGCGATTGGTCCAGATCGCCATGGATCGCGGCAGCGTCATAGCCGTATTTCTTCAGCGATTTCGCGCAGATATCGACATCTGTCTTGCGGTTGCAGAAGATGATTGCGTTGGTGCACTTTTCGCCCTCTGCGTCGATCAAGGCGCGCAGCACGTTGCGTTTCTGGCTTGCTTCACGGTCCCGACGGCCGCCTTTGAACATGACAACGCCCTGTTCGATCGTCTCGGATGCGGTCGCTTGCCGGGCGACTTCAACCCGGGCAGGGGCGGACAGGAAAGTATCCGTGATGCGCTCGATCTCGGAAGCCATTGTCGCCGAGAAGAACAATGTCTGCCGCGTGAACGGCGTCAGCGAGAAGATGCGTTCGATATCAGGAATAAAGCCCATATCCAGCATCCGGTCGGCTTCGTCCACCACCATGATCTGAACACCGGTCAGCAGAAGCTTGCCACGTTCGAAATGGTCCAGCAGGCGGCCCGGAGTGGCGATCAGAACGTCGACGCCGCGATCGATCAGGGCCTCTTGCTCTTTGAAGCTGACGCCACCGATTAACAGCGCCTTGGTCAGTTTCAGGTGTTTGGTATAGGTGTCGAAATTCTCGGCCACCTGGGCGGCCAGTTCCCGCGTCGGACACAGCACCAGCGAGCGCGGCATGCGCGCGCGGGCGCGGCCACGGGCCAGCAGGGTGATCATCGGCAGTGTGAAGCTGGCGGTCTTGCCAGTGCCGGTCTGGGCAATCCCCAAGACATCACGGCCTTCC
Organism: Ruegeria sp. AL12; assembly: GCF_056540885.1. NCBI lineage: Bacteria > Pseudomonadati > Pseudomonadota > Alphaproteobacteria > Rhodobacterales > Roseobacteraceae > Ruegeria > Ruegeria sp. AL12. The sequence goes on from NZ_JBQFXN010000001.1 coordinate 709,101, forward strand.
AGAGCGGGCGGAATCGCGCCTTCCTGGATCGGAGTGGGGGATTCGTATCCGGCCTCTTCAATGGCTTTGAGGACCTTCGGGTTCAGGTTCAGTTCGTTGAATTTTGTCATGTATGTCCGGTTTTTGCGGACACTTGACCTGGCCCGCGCGTCAAAGATTTGCCGGGCCCGGATGGCCATGCGCGTAATGCGACATTTCGGCTTGTACGCGGACATAACAAAAACGTTGATCGGGGTCAAATGAAGAGAATTTCACCTGACCCTGCCTGTTGTCTGCGGTGAATTTCAGCAACAATTCAGCAACTTCCGGGGAAGTGTTTCTGTAGTTTTTCGTCCAGGTTCAATGGGCGGTGGCGCAGCAGGCCGTGGCGTTCCAGGTTGGCGCGCACCTCTGCGTCCGCGCCGCTCATTTCATTGTAGAACGCACGCAGCCCGACCATGCCCTGTTCGGCCTCGATCCAATTGAGCAGTTCGTTCTTGCTCAGCCCCCCCTGTTCGCGCGGAACATTCGGAGCCATGCCGGCCTGATACGAGCCACGATCCATGCGGAACTGGTAGTGCGCTATCCAGTGGTCCCAGTCCGGGGCATGACGATGGCACAGATCGATCTGCGGAAGCTCGTATTTGCAGGGCAGCAGCACCTTGTTCTGAAACAAGTTGTGGATGCGGATGCTCAGGTTCTTCAAGCCGGTGCGCACGAACAGCTTTCCCTGCACGTGACTCAGGAAACCGCCCATGACGAAGGCGCCGTAATTCGGGTAAATGGTCTCGACCAGCGATTCGCGGTTCGGGCCATGCGGGATATGAGCTTTGTACAGGTTATCGCCCTCGGCCAAGGCCTCCAACGGGCGGACGCGCACCGCGGGAACCGTGTCTGGAACATCGCGCAGAACATCGGAAATGGGGGCCGCCGGCCAAAGAAACTCATCCACATCGATATGTGTCAACCAATCCAGCCGAGTGTTTCGATAGGCAAAAGTGGCGTGAACCGACTGGCGCACCTGATGCTTTTCCGGCCGTGCGCGTCCGCGTTTTTCCCAAAAGGCGTCATCACAGTTACGGACCCGGACCTTGGGATGCATTCTCAGAGCCCTGAACGTGCGGCGGTTGGGTTCGTCCATGTAGATATATATGAAATCCGCCCCCAGTTCGAGGTGATGGGCCACGAACCGAAGGACGTCTTTGGTTGGTCCCCGGACCATGGAGACAATGCCCCAGGTGGTCATTTGCGCGGTGCGCGGGTGTCGCGCATGCGTTTCAGGCGTCGAAAAACTCCACCTGGGTCCTTGTTCAATTGGATCATCAGGTGATCCACCAGCGGTGCAATCGTGGGATCGTTCATCGCCCTGGTCCAGATCGGAGCGATGAGATTGACGTCAAGCCCGCCTTTTTCAAAGGAAAAGCCTTTCATCTGATAGGGCAGCGGGACGTGGTTCCTGTCCTTGAACTGAAACGGCGTTTCCGGGGCCAGCCCCGAGAAGAGCCGCTCGAACTCATACAGCTTCATCATGCTGAAGAACACGCGCAAGGCATGTCCGACCTCGCGCTGTGTCGGCGTCTGACCGTGATCCGCAAAGGTCTGAACAGACGATACCAGCCAACGCAGGTCGAGGGCGGAAAGAAGATGGTCGGATTGTTCGTCCCACAACCGGCAGAACAGCGCAGGGGCCTGACGCGGAAAGGAGCGTTTTCTGAGGTTCGAGATCAGCTGGGCGTTCAGGAAGGCAAGCTCTGACTTTCCGACGAATTCCCGCGCGATCTGAACGCGTTTGCGATCCCAGGTGGTGCTGCGCCCGGGCGGCAATTCGGTGGCGGAGTCAGGTACGATGCGTTTGGCCAGGTCATCCAGATCGACGTCAAGCTCGGGCAGGGTCAGGGTGCCGAACTGAAACGGGCTGCGCCGGTTCTCAAAGCTGTCCAGCATGTCGGGCAGGCCGCCGGGATAGGTCAGTTCGTCGTCACTCATGCGCGCAGGATTGCACAGCCAAACCTGCCTGTGCAATCAGACAGTTGCCTCAGGTCATCATCTCTTTTGTCGCGGTCAGGTTCAGCGCGGGATAGTCACGGACCACCCGATCGATATCCCATTGCAGGCGCGTCAGATAGACGATGTCGCCGTCATGATCATGCGCGATGTGCTGCTTGTTGGCGCCCACGAATTTCTCGACTTCGGCCTTGTCACCGCTGACCCAGCGGGCCGAGGTGAACTGCGATGCCTCGAACCGTACCGGCAGGCCGTATTCCATCTCGATCCGGCTGGCGAGCACTTCGAACTGCAATGCACCCACGACCCCCACGATAAAGCCCGAGCCGATCGAAGGCTTGAACACCTTGGCCGCACCTTCTTCGGCGAATTGCATCAGGGCTTTTTCTAGATGCTTGGCTTTCATCGGGTCGCCCGCGCGGACGCCTTGCAGAAGCTCCGGCGCGAACGATGGGATGCCGGTCACCCGCAGCGCTTCGCCTTCGGTCAGGGTGTCACCGATGCGCAGCTGCCCGTGGTTGGGAATGCCAATGATGTCACCGGCCCAGGCCTCTTCCGCCAACTCGCGGTCAGAGGCCAGGAACAACACCGGGTTCGAGATCGCCATCGGCTTTTTCGACCGCACATGGGTCAGCTTCATGCCGCGCTTGAAGTGACCGCTGGCCATACGGACAAAGGCCACCCGGTCGCGGTGTTTGGGATCCATGTTGGCCTGAACCTTGAAAACAAAGCCTGAAACTTTCTTTTCGTCGGGGGAAATCTGGCGGGGTTCTGCGGATTGAACCTGTGGCTGCGGGCCATAGGCGCCGATGCCTTCCATCAGTTCCTTGACGCCGAACGAGTTAATGGCCGAACCGAACCAGATCGGGGTCATGTGGCCTTCCAGTACCGCCTGCGGGTCAAGCGCGGGCAGCAGTTCGCGCGCCATCTCGACCTCTTCCAGCAGTTTGTCCAGCAATTCGGCAGGCACATGCTCGGCCAGTTTGGGGTCGTCCAGCCCGTTGATCTCGATGCTTTCGGCCACCTTGTTGCGGTCGGCGCGGTCCATCAGTTCCAGCCGGTCGCGCAGCATGTCATAGCAGCCGATAAAGTCGCGGCCCACGCCAATCGGCCACGCGGCGGGCGTCACGTCAATCGCCAGCATTTCCTGAATTTCGTCGATGATCTCGAACGTATCGCGGCTTTCGCGGTCCATCTTGTTACAGAAGGTCAGGATCGGCAGATCACGCAGGCGGCAGACCTCGAACAGCTTCTGCGTCTGGCTTTCCACGCCCTTCGCACCGTCGATCACCATCACTGCGGCATCCACGGCTGTCAGCGTGCGATAGGTATCCTCCGAAAAATCGCTGTGGCCGGGTGTATCCACAAGGTTGAACCGGAAGTTGCCATAGTCGAACGACATCGCCGAGGCCGAGACCGAGATGCCGCGATCCTTTTCCATCTGCATGAAGTCCGACCGGGTCCGCCGCGCCTCGCCCTTGGCACGCACCTGACCGGCCATCTGGATCGCGCCCCCGTACAGCAGGAACTTTTCCGTCAGCGTGGTCTTTCCCGCATCCGGGTGCGAGATGATGGCGAACGTCCGGCGTCGGGCGATCTCGGGCGGCAGGGTGGGTTGGTTCGAGGTATCAAGCATGAGCGCGCGTATATGCGGGGAATCCTGCCGAAGCAAGACAAAGGGTCTGGTACGAATCATGGGTCTGTGGCAAAAAGAACATATAGTGAACAAATGATGGAGTGGATCAATGAATTTGAAAGAGATTGCCGATGAACTCGTGGCTGGTTGCCGGGAAGACCGGGCCAAGGAAAACCTGTCCAGGCTGTATGCGCCGGATGCGGTGTCGGTCGAAGGGCAGGATTTTCAGGGAATGGGTCGGGAAACCAAAGGGATCGACGCCATCCGTGGCAAGCATGAGTGGTGGGAAAGCGCTCATGAAGTGTCTGGTGCGTCTGTCAGCGACCCGCTTCCTCATGGCGACGACCGTTTTGCCGTGATTTTCGAAGTGCAGGGCACCGTGAAGGAAACCGGCGAAGCGTTCGATATGCGCGAAGTAGGTGTCTATCACGTCGCCGACGGCAAGATCATACGGGAAGAGTTCTTCTATTGATCGACGATCCGTTTCTGGTCTTCCCTGTCTGGCCGGTGCTAGACAAGCGGCGATGACTGACAGGGAGGATCCGATGGATCTGGGAATTCAAGGAAAACGCGCGCTGGTCTGTGCCAGCAGCAAGGGATTGGGTCTTGGCTGCGCCGAGGCGCTTGCTGCGGCTGGCGTGAATCTGGTGATGAACGCACGCGGCACCGAGGTGTTGGAGGCTGAAGCCGCACGCCTTCGGTCAGAACACGGCGTCGAGGTGCAGACCGTGGCCTGCGACGTGACCACGCCCGACGGTCAGGCGCAGGTGATCGAGGCCGCGCAGGGCGTTGATATTCTTGTGACAAATGCCGGTGGACCGCCGCCCGGATCGTGGTCGGACTGGGAGCGTGATGATTTCATCAAGGCGCTGGATGCCAACATGTTGACGCCGATTGCATTCATGAAGGCCCTGCTTCCCGGAATGATGGAAAAGGGTTGGGGCCGGGTGGTGAATATCACCTCGCAATCCGTGCGAGCGCCGATTGCGGTTCTGGGCCTGTCAAACGCGGCGCGTACAGGTCTGACGGGCTATGTGGCCGGAACCTCGCGTCAGGTGGCGCCACACGGGGTGACCATCAACAACCTGCTTCCGGGCATCCACGCCACGGATCGGGCGGATTCTCTGGACAGCGGTGTGGCGGCGCAACAGGGTATTTCGATTGACGAAGCGCGTGCCAACCGTGCGGCGACGATCCCGGTCAGGCGCTATGGTTCACGGCAGGAGTTTGGTTCGACCTGCGCGTTTCTGTGTTCGCAACATGCGGGCTTCATCGTTGGCCAGAATATCCTGCTGGACGGCGGTGCGACCAACCTGACGATGTGATCATGGCGCAGGGGTTTTCGTTGAAAGATCAGTTGTTCAACGCTGAGAAGGTCAGTTTTCTCAGCGACTTGTTCTTGGATGCTGAACCGGGTTTCGACGCCTCTGCGTTTCAGGCACAGGTCATGTCACGTCTGCCTGAACTGGAACTGAAACAGCGCATGAGCTGGATCGCGACATGTCTGCAACAGGTCGTGCCGGGCGACTTGCCGACAGTCGCCCCGGTGATTTTGCGGTCTTTGCCGCCTCCGCTGGACCCTGCCAAATCGGATGATGATTTCGGCGATTTCATTTTCGCGCCGCTGGGTGAATGGGTTGCGGCCATCGGGCTGGATCACGTTGATCTGTCTCTGGATGTGTTGGAGGAACTGACGCAGCGGTTTTCGATGGAATGGGCCATTCGGCCTTTTCTGAACCATGCCCCGGACAGGGTGCTTGGGCGGATGCAGGACTGGTGCACCCACGGCAGCTATCACGTGCGCCGATTGGTCAGCGAGGGAACGCGGCCCCGTCTGCCATGGGGGCAGGGCATCGGTCTGGGTCTGACGGACCCGTTGCCGCTGTTGGACCGGTTGCACGGCGATCCGACCCGGTATGTGACGCGGTCGGTAGCCAACCATTTGAATGATATCACCAAGAAAGACCCGGGCCTGGTGCTGGGGCGTCTGGACAAGTGGCGCACCGAGGCGCGACAGACCGCGGCAGAGCTGGAGTGGATGACCTCTCATACGCTGCGTGGATTGGTCAAGGCCGGGCACCCAGAGGCGATGAAGATGCTGGGATATGACCCTGCTGCGGATATCGCCGTGACAATTGATCTGGGTTCCGAGGCCCGTATCGGCGAAGCGCTGGAGTTTTCCGTTGATCTGACCGGGGCAGGGAAACAACCGGTTCTGGTGGATTATATTATTTATTTTCAGCGCCCTGCGGGAAAAAAATCATGCAAGGTGTACAAGCTGAAACAAGCGGCTTTGAACAACGGCAGGCTCACTTTGGCCAAGCGCCACAGGCTGAAGGGTGATGCGTCTACCTTCAGGCTGATCCCCGGCGCGCATCGGCTTGAGGTTCAGGTGAACGGCGTTGTCCGTGCCGGCGTGGACTTTGAGTTGTTGGGTTAGTTGGGCGCAGGAACACTCACGCTTTCGTCAGAACGACCGTGGCCGGATTGCGAATGCAAGGCCGCTGCACTAGCTGCGTACAGACACGCATGACGGGGAAGCAGCGATGAAACACGATTCGGTACGGAATTATTATGGTGAAGTCCTGCAAAGCAGTGCGGACTTGCAGACCAACGCCTGTTGCACGCCGGACGACATGCCGGATCATCTCAAGCGGATAGTGTCCAGGATTCATGACGATGTGCTGACCCGATATTACGGGTGCGGTCTGATCGCGCCTCAGGATCTCGAGGGCGTGTCGATTCTGGATCTTGGCTGTGGGGCGGGGCGCGATGTCTATGCGCTGTCTGCCATGGTTGGTGAAAAAGGCCGGGTCGTCGGTGTGGACATGACGCCCGAACAACTGGACGTTGCCCGCGCGCATCAGGACTATCACGCCCAAGCCTTTGGGCACGCCAAAAGCAACGTTGAATTCCATCAAGGCTATATCGAGAAGCTGGAGGAATTGGATCTGGAACCCGGATCGTTCGACATCATCGTCTCGAACTGCGTCATCAACCTGGCGACCGACAAGGATGCCGTGCTGCGCGGCGCGCATCGGTTGCTGAAAGAAGGCGGCGAGATGTATTTCTCGGACGTCTATGCCGACCGCCGTGTCCCGAAGGCGATGGCCGAGGATGAGGTTCTGTATGGCGAATGCCTGTCGGGTGCATTGTACTGGAATGATTTCCTGTCGATGGCGCGCAAGGCAGGTTTCGGTGATCCGCGCCGGGTGACGCACCGCCCGCTGACCATCGAGAATCCTGCGCTGGAAGAACGTGTTGCCCCGCTCAGATTCCTGTCGGCGACCTACCGTCTGTTCAAGCTGCCGGCGCTGGAACCGGCCTGCGAGGATTACGGCCAAGCGGTGATCTACAAAGGCACTGTTCCCAACGCGCCGCATGCGTTTGTACTGGACGATCACCACGTCATCGAAACCGGCAAAGTCTTTCCGGTCTGCGGCAATACCTGGATGATGCTGCGGGACACGCGGTTTGCCCGCCACTTCGACTTTATCGGTGATTTTTCCACCCATTTCGGCATTTTCGAGGGCTGCGGCGGCGAAAGCCCGTTCGAGGCAACAGGTGAAATCGCATCATCCGGCGGTTGCTGCTGATCTCTTGCACCTGAGGGGCGGGGTTGCTATCCCCGCCCAAGCCCGATGGATTTGATCGGGAAAGGCAATGGGGTCCATCGGTGACAGGAAACGCAACTCCTCCGCGTCTGGAAATTCGCAACATTATTCGCCGGTTCGAGGGGCGGGTTGTTGTGGATGACGTTTCATTGACCGTGCAGGCCGGCAAGGTGACGTGTTTGCTGGGGCCGTCAGGTTGCGGGAAATCCACCACCCTGCGCATGATCGCCGGGGTCGAGATGCAAGACTCGGGCGAGATCTACGTCGATGGCAAACTGATCTGCGACACCGTGTTTCGGGTGCCCCCAGAGCGGCGCGAGATCGGGTTGATGTTTCAGGACTTTGCGCTGTTTCCTCATTTGAGCGTGGCCAACAACGTGGCCTTTGGCCTGAAAGGCAGCAAGGACGAAAAACGAGCCCGGGTCGAAGAGCTTTTGCGCAAAGTGGACCTGATGCGGTTCATCGACGGGTTCCCACATCAGCTGTCGGGCGGCGAGCAACAACGTGTGGCCCTAGCCCGCGCTTTGGCGCCACGGCCCCGGATCATGCTGATGGACGAGCCCTTTTCGGGCCTCGACAACCGTCTGCGCGACGGTATTCGGGATGAGACGCTGTCCATTCTCAAGGAAGAGGATGCGGCCGTTCTGCTGGTTACGCATGAACCGGAAGAGGCGATGCGGATGGCGGATGAGATCGCGCTGATGCGGCGCGGCAAGATCGTCCAGCAGGGCGCGCCATACAATGTCTATACCCGGCCGGCGGACAAGGCGGCCGTGGCCTTTTTCAGTGATGTCAACGTGTTGCGGGCGCAGGTGAACGGAGCGCTGGCAGACACGCCGTTCGGCCAGTTTCTGGCGCCGGGTATTCCGGATGGAACGGATGTCGAGATCGTATTTCGCCCCCAGCATGTCAAACTGGATTTCGACCGCAACGGAAAGGGCCCGCTGCCGACCGCGACCGATGGCGTTGCCGCGCGGGGCGTGGTCGAGCGTGCGCGTTTTCTGGGAAACGAAAGCCTGGTCGAGTTTCGCATGGACTACGACGGCTCGATCCTCAGGGCGACGGTCCCCAATGTCTTTGTGCCCAATCCGGGCCGTGTCATGTGGCTGACCATTCGTCGCGACAAATGTTTCGTTTTCCCCGAGGCGCAGAGTTAACCTCGCGATTTCCGTGCAAGTGGTGCGCGAAAGCCTCAGATTGCAGGGTCGCGTCGCTTGCCGCATCGCGGGGCTGGGTCTATCAAGGGCCAAACGCGGGGGTAAATCGGGCACATGCGTATTCTTCTGACCAATGATGACGGGATCAACGCTCCGGGCTTGATCACGCTGGAGGCGATCGCTGCCGAACTGGCAGGTCCGGATGGTGAGGTCTGGGTGGTCGCGCCCGCCTTTGAACAATCGGGTGTCGGGCATTGCATCAGCTATACCCATCCCACGATGATCGCCAAGCTGGGCGAACGGCGTTATGCGGCGGAGGGGTCGCCTGCGGATTGTGTATTGGCGGGGCTGCATGACGTGATGTCAGACAGCCCGCCGGATCTGGTCCTGTCCGGCGTGAACCGGGGCAACAACTCGGCCGAGAACACGCTTTATTCGGGCACTATCGGCGGAGCGATGGAAGCGGCGCTGCAGGGGGTTCCTGCGATTGCTCTGTCACAGTATTTCGGCCCGCGAAATCTGGGGCTGGACGACCCGTTCGAGGCTGCCGCGCGGTTCGGGGCCGATCTGGTCCGGCGTATTTTGGATGCAACCCCGGCCGAGCAGGGCGATTACCGCCTGTTTTACAACGTGAACTTCCCACCTGTCCCGGCAGATGAAGTGCGCGGTACGCGCGTTGCCGCGCAGGGTTTCCGGCGCGACACGCATTTTTCGGTGGAGCCGCACAGCTCGCCCTCGGGGCGGCGGTTCCTGTGGATCAAGGGCGGCTATCAGCATAACCCGACTGCGCCGGGAACGGATGCTGCGGTCAATCTGGAAGGCTATATCTCGGTTACGCCGATGCGCGCCGACTTGACCGCATATGACATGCTGGAGGCATTGAAGGCGGTCGAATGAGCGGACTGGACCCGGAAACCGTGATGCAGTTCCTGTTTGCCCTGCGCAAACGGGGGGTCACGGATGCGCGCGTTCTGGAGGCAATGGAACAGGTTGATCGGGGCCGCTTTGTCACCGGCCTGTTCGCAGATCGCGCTTACGAGGACATGCCATTGCCGATCTCCTGCGGTCAGACGATCAGTCAGCCGTCGGTCGTTGGTCTCATGACGCAGGCGCTGGACGTTCGGCCGCGCGATACCGTGCTCGAGATCGGAACCGGGTCAGGTTACCAGGCCGCAATCCTGTCGAAACTGGCGCGCAGGGTCTATACGGTCGAACGCCATCGGCGGCTGGTCAGCGAGACAGGGAAGCTTTTTGCCGATTTGGGGCTTACGAATATAACGGCCATGTTGTCGGATGGATCCTTTGGCTTGCCGGAACAGGCTCCGTTTGATCGGATCATCGTGACGGCCGCGGCCGAAGACCCTCCGGGACCGCTCTTGGCGCAGCTGAAAATCGGGGGTATTATGGTTTTACCCGTGGGTCAGTCGGACACGGTGCAGCAGTTGATCAAAGTAACGCGCACCGAGGCCGGTCTGGACTATGAAGAATTGACGTCGGTCCGTTTCGTGCCTCTGCTTGAGGGGCTTGGCAAGGACGAGGCGTAACAGGCTTGATAAATTGGTCGTCGAAACCCCGGACAACAGGGGCAGGCGTTGAGGACAGAATTATGAGTGCAGTATCCAAATCAGCTATGCGTCGCTGCGCGACCGGAGTGGCCGCTCTGGCCATTCTGGCTGGGTGTGAAGGGCCACTGGATTATGACCTGCGCGGTCAGGTCGGCGGATTTTCGACCACTGATGCAGTGCAGTCGGCAACAACGTCGCGCCCGTCGCCCGACAGCCGGGGGGTTATAACCTATCCGAACTACCAGGTTGTCGTGGCCCGACGCGGCGACACGGTGCGCGATGTGGCCGCGCGTGTCGGCCTGCCCGAGGGTGAGCTGTCTCGGTTCAACGGCCTTCAGACGACCGATACCCTGCGAGAGGGCGAAGTTCTGGCCTTGCCGCGTTCGGTAGGTGCAGGCAGTGGCGTAGATATCGCATCAGTTGCCGGAGCCGCCATTGATCAGGCCCCTGAAACGGGGGGCGTCCGGACAACGACGCTGGAGCCCGCCAAGCCAGCCCCGGCGCCCGTCGCAAGCGGGCCGGAACCTGTCCGCCACAAGGTCAAGCGCGGCGAAACGGCTTACACGATTTCGCGCCTCTATCAGGTGCCGGTGGAATCGCTGGCGGAATGGAACGGTCTGGGGTCCGACTTCACCGTGCGTGAAGGTCAGTTTCTGTTGATCCCGGTCAAGAACCAGTCCGCGCCACGTCAAAGCGCTGCTGCAGCGGCACCGGTTGCGGCCACCGAGGTAACGGAGCCGGGGCAGGGGTCGCCGACGCCGACGCCTCCAAGTGCCACGCAGCCCTTGCCCGACGAAAAGGTCGCGCCGCGCGCTGAAGCCCCTGATGTGACTGCCGAAGCCCCGACAAACACGCGATCTACGGCCCTGTCCCTGCCGGTCAGCGGCACCATCATCCGCGGCTATAAAAAGGGCAAGAACGAAGGTATCGACATCGCTGCGGCCCCCGGCACAGCCGTCACCGCGGCTGAGGCGGGAACCGTAGCGGCAATCACCGCGGACGCGGATCAGGTTCCGATCATCGTGGTCAAACACAAAAACGATCTGCTGACGGTCTATGCCAATGTTGATGGCATCAGCGTCAAGAAAGGTGATAGTGTACGCCGTGGACAAAAGCTGGCGCAATTGAGGGGCGGAGACGATGCCTATGTGCATTTCGAGGTGCGCAAAGGTTTTGAATCAGTGGATCCGGATCCCTACCTGAAATGATACATCGCTCGTTTCGGGCTGTGCCTCTGCCCGAAACACTTCTGAATACGGCTGCCTGTCAGGCGTTTGGGTCGTAGTCGCTCAGACGTTTGCCGGGCTCGTCTGCGAAGATCTCCGGCAGCGGCGAGACGGACTCGATCAGGTCGATGCGGAAGACGCGGAAGCCGTTGCGCAGTTCGCACCATGCTGTGAGCGTCCAGACGCGGCCCCAGTACTCCATGTGAAGCGGACGGATTGTGCGTTCAGTCAGAACGCCGTCAATGCGGCGGTAGGACAGCCGAAGCTTTTGGCGTGATTTGATGGCCGCGCGGATCGGAGCCATATGTGCAAGCCCGCGGGCTGCATCTGCAAAAGGGTAGACCGCGAATTTCCAGCTATCGGCTTCGGCCACAACCTGTGTGGGCAGAACGGCATCGATCTTGTCTGCCAGAGAGTTCGCGGCGGCTTTCAGGTCTGTATCTGCGGCCTCGGCCACGATCGCCATGCCGAGGTTCAGGGCCTCAAGCTCGGCTGGGGTCAGATTCAGCGGCGGCAGGGTGATCTGCTCGCGCACCATGTAACCCACGCCGCGCTCTCCTTCGACCGGAACACCCGAGGCGACCAGTGTGTCCATGTCGCGATAGATGGTACGGACCGACACTTCCAGCCGGTCCGCGATGTCCTGCGCGCGGTGCAGTTTGCCGTCGCGCAGGATCTGGATGATATCGAACAGGCGGTCAGTTCGGCGCATGACACGCCGTCCGGACCGCGCCTAGGCAGTCATGTTCCATAATACAGCCTCATGGCGCATCTGAACGCTTTCAGGGTTGATGGCTGCCATCATGCCTGCTGCACATTCCTGTTGCGGGAACTGTGCCGCAGCGTCCTGCGCGGCCTTCATGTCCGTCCAGACGACATAGTCCGTCCAGCTGCCGTCTGCGCCCTGGCTGAGCTGTCGGTGGGCAAAGCCGGGCGCGCTGCGAACAAAGGCTTCGGATGCCTTGCTGAGCTTTACGAACTCTTCAGGGGTGGTGCCGTTGGCAAGAGTGAAGGTGACGATTTCAGCAACATGGGTCATGTGAGTCTCCGTTGACCAGGTTTCGATGCCTTGTTCCTAGCCACTTCCAACTGACATAAACCTGTCAGTTGGAAAATGCGAGCCCATAGTTTTTTGCAGATGAGGTCAATTTTCGCCCTCAATCTGTGCCGGATCCCTTTTGGGACGGGGCCCGGGGGCGTAAACACGCACCCAGTTCATATTCCCGGCGCACAAGGGCGCCGATGAAAAAGGAGAAATGAGATGCTGAACAATATTGGCCTTCCCGGTCTTCTGCTGATCGCCGTTGTGGTTCTGGTTCTGTTTGGTCGCGGCAAGATCAGCTCGCTGATGGGCGAAGTCGGCAAAGGCATCACCGCGTTCAAGAAGGGCGTGAAGGACGGTTCGGAAGAACTGGAACAGGACGCGTCGGAACTGGCCAAGGACGTCACGCCTGAAACCGAGAAAGACAAGGCGTAAGCGCAGATGTTTGATCTGGGCTGGACCGAACTTCTGGTCATCGGCATTGTCGCCCTGATCGTCGTCGGGCCGAAGGACCTGCCGGTTTTGTTCCGCAATGTCGGGCGGTTTGTCGGCAAGGCCCGTGGCATGGCACGCGAATTCAGCAGCGCCATGAACGAGGCCGCCGATCAGGCTGGTGTGAACGAGATCAAGAAAGGTCTCAACGCCGCTGCGAATCCGGTTGGCTCGGCCATGGACGGCGTGAAACAAGCCGCGCAGGATATGGCAAAAAGCATGGATCCCACCAAGTTCGATCCTGACAGCGAAACCGGTAAACTGGCAGCCGAGCGAGCCGAACAGGCCAAGAAAATTCAGGCCTCAACGGCCCGCGCTGCCGCCGAGCGCAAGGCCAAGGAAGCTGCCGAGGCCCTGGCCAAGGCCGAAGAAGCCGAAGCGGCGCTGAAGACTGAAGGCGAAACATGACCAAGACCGACGAGATCGAAGATACCTCGGCCCCATTGATCGAGCACCTGGCCGAGCTGCGCACGCGGTTGATCCACTGCGTCGTGGCTTTTCTGGTCGGGATGATCATCTGCTTTACGGTCGCTACACCGATCTTCAATTTTCTGACCAACCCTTTGTGTGAGGTCCTGACCGAGCGCGGACAGGATTGCGGCCTGATCTTCATCTCGCCGCAGGAAGGGTTCTTTGTCGCGATCAAGGTCTCGCTTTTGGGGGGCTTCATTCTGGCGTTTCCCTATATCGGGATGCAGATGTGGCGCTTTGTGGCTCCGGGCCTCTACAAGTCAGAAAAGAATGCATTTCTGCCCTTCATGCTGGCCTCGCCCTTCATGTTCCTTCTGGGCGCCAGCTTTGCCTTCTATGTCGTCACGCCCCTGGCCTATGACTTTTTCCTTGGGTTCCAGCAATTCGGCGCTGAAGGCGAAGCCGTGGCCGATGGCGCGACGGCGGCACCGCTAAGCGTGGTGTTTCAGGGTTCGGCACAGGAATACCTGAACCTGACGATCAAGTTCATCGTGGCCTTTGGGCTGTGCTTCCAATTGCCGGTTCTTCTGACCCTCATGGGCAAGGCAGGGCTGGTCAGCGCCGAGGGTCTGGGGGCCGTGCGCAAATATGCGGTGGTCGGCATTCTGGTGCTGGCGGCGATCGTGACGCCTCCTGACGTGATCACGCAGATTATCCTTTTTGTCGTGGTCTATGGCCTCTACGAGATTTCGATCTTCCTGGTGGCCCGGGTTGAAAAGAAGCGGGAAGAGCAGTTGCGGGCCGACGGCTACTATGACGATGAAGAAGCCGAAGCGGACGAAGATCTGATGCGGGAATTCGAAGACGACAAGTAACCTGCTGAAACAACAGCCGAGGCGCGCCCCGTTCGGGCGCGCCTTTTTCGTTCGCGGGCCTTGTTGCGCCAATCAGAACATGCTTTGAACCGATCCGTATCTGACCGGAGGAGCCGATGGACGACCAAGCCCTGAACCGTATTGCTGCCGCGTTGGAGCGCATGGCGCCGGCGCCTTTGGCCACACCGGATTTCAATGCGGCCCCGGCCTTTGTCTGGCATGTGGAACCGGAACGCCTGGAACCGGTTGAACAGGTCAATCGCGTCGATCTGGATCTGCTGGTCGGCATCAATCGGTCGCGCGACACGTTACTTGACAACACTCGCCGCTTCGCGGCCGGCTACAAGGCAAACAATGCGCTGTTGTGGGGCGCGCGCGGGATGGGCAAATCCAGCCTCGTGAAGGCCGTCCACGGCACGCTGAGCGCAGATCATCCTGACCTGAAGCTTGTGGAGCTACAGCGCGAGGATATGGGCTCGGTCGCGCGTCTGCTGAACCACCTGCGCGCGGCGCCTTATCGGTTCATCCTGTTTTGCGACGACCTCTCGTTCAGTCACGATGACCAGCATTACAAATCGCTCAAGGCCGTTCTGGATGGCGGTATTGAAGGTCGCCCGGAAAACGTGGTGTTCTACGCGACCTCGAACCGTCGCCACCTGATGCCGCGGGACATGATTGAAAACGAACGTTCCAGCGCCATCAACCCGTCAGAGGCGGTCGAGGAAAAGGTATCACTGTCCGACCGCTTCGGTTTGTGGCTGGGATTCCACCCCTGCGATCAGGACGAATATTTTGCCATGATCGACCGCTATTGTGCCGCCTATGGCGTTTCGGTCGATGCCGAAATCCTGCGCGCCGAAGCAATTGAATGGCAGGCCACGCGCGGATCGCGTTCAGGCCGTGTCGCGTGGCAGTTCTTCGTCGATCTGGCCGGGCGCAACGGCGTTCATATCGCCTGATCCCAGCTTCATCTGGCCAAAAATATCCCCGCCGGAGGCATGGCCCGTCAGGGCCATTTCCTAAAGCAGCGCCAGGATCCGCGCAGCTTCATCTGCGGTGCTCGTCAGTGCATCGCGATCTTCGCCCGGGTGGAACCGGGCACGCACGGCGGTCGGCATCGGTGCTGGTTCCACGATCGAAACGCGCGGACCGGTGCGTTCGGTCTCGGCCGCCCAACTGCGGGCCAAGGCCATTTGCGCGGCCTTGGTGGCACCATAGATGCCATAGAACTTCTGACCGGCTTTCGGGTCATCGAAAAACACCGCGTGGCCGTTTTCACCCAGCAGGGGCGAGACATATGGGATCAGAACCGAGGTTGCGTTTGCATTCGTGTTGACTGCCTTGGTCCATTCCTTGGGGTCGACGAAATGTACCGGCGTCAGCGCCGAGGTGTGAACGGCCGTATGCAGCCACAAATCCACCTTGCCCCAACGGTCATGGATCCCGCGGCACAGGGTTGCCATCGCGTTCGGATCGGTGATGTCCATCGGTGCCAGCGTGGCAGAGCCACCCTTGGCCTTGATGCGATCGTCCAGTTCTTCCAGCCCGCCAGTGGTCCGGGCGACGGCGACGATGTGGTATTCGGGCGCCAGCGCTTCGGCCAGGGCAGCGCCCAGCCCGCGCGAGGCCCCGGTTATCAGGGCGATTTTGGTCGTATCGGTCATGCCTGCGGTTTGAACCCCCGCGCGCGGGGCGTCAAGATGTGATCAGCCGCCGGGGATGGCGATACGCCGGGTCTGGCCGCTTTGTCGCAGCATTATGCCATGCTCATCAATCGCGACTACTGTGCCCGAGGCAACGCGGCTTCCGGGTTTTACTTCTTTCACGCGGCCTGATGTCAGTCGCATCAGGGCGCGCATATCCGCTTTCGGCCCGAATACGCCCAGAACCGAGACGGAATTCTTCTTCAGCGCGCCCCGCTGTGTGGCCGCGCTTTGGACTTTGGCGTTTGACATGATCCGCGGACCGGGCCGTGGCCCGAACCCCTTTTTGAGTGAGTGGTCGCGGCCAGATAGCAAAACGCTCAAGCGAACAAAAGCGCTGCACGGACAGGTGTCATCACGATTTGGCGCCCTTGAAAAAAGCCCTTGTGATTGCGTGGAATTCGCCGACTGGTTGTGGCAAATTTCCACTCATCCACATCCCATGACAGCAATCAGGCCGGTCGACAGCTATCGGCTGGCCAGGATGTTCCGCCGTTTTGATTCGCTTTTCAGAACGGAAAACTGACTGTGTCAGTCCCGTTTCGTCCGCTCAGCCCGAGGCCAGTTTCGCCGCGTTCCAGGACCCGCCCGGAACCTGCATGTCGGCGCGCTTCTGGCTGACACGGCTGCTGTTCTCCAGATTGTCCAGATAACCTTCGCTGACGCTGCCCGTGATGTATTTGCCGTCAAAACAGGAACAGTCGAAGGCTTCGATCTCGGGATTGCCCTCCTTGGCGGCCCAGATCAGATCTTCCAGGTGCTGATAGAACAGGGCGTCGGCACCCAGTTCTTCGCGGATCTCTTCGATTTCCTTGCCGTTCGCGATCAGCTCGGCCTTGGTAGGCATGTCTATACCGTAGACATTGGGGTATTTCACCGGCGGCGAGGCGCTGGCGACATAGACCTTCTTGGCCCCGGCATCGCGGCACATCTGAACGATCTTCTTGATGGTGTTGCCCCGTACGATGGAATCGTCGATCAGCAGAACACTGTGGCCGTCGAATTCCAGCGGCACGGCATTCAGCTTGCGGCGGACGGATTTCTGCCGTTCCGCCTGACCCGGCATGATGAACGTACGCCCGACATAACGGTTTTTCACCAGCCCTTCGCGATAGGGGATGCCGGTGATCTTTGCGGCTTCCAGGGCCACGGGGCGGGCGCTGTCGGGCACCGGGATGATCCGATCTATTTCCAGCCCTGAATCCTGAATCTGTTTCGCCAGCGTCTGGCCCATGCGCATCTGCGTCTTGTAAACCGAAACACCGTCCAGCAAAGAATCCGGGCGCGCCAGGTAGACATACTCGAATATGCAGGGTGTCAGCTTGCCTTCGACCGCCTGAAACTCGTGCATGTTGCCGTCCAGATCGATCAGGATCGCCTCACCCGGGCGAAGATCACGCAGCTTTTCAAAGCCGTTGATGCCAAACGCCACGTCTTCCGACGCAAAGGCATAATCATCACCGTCTCCGTCCACTTCGCGTTTGGCGACCGAAAGTGGGCGAATGCCAAACGGATCGCGAAAGGCCAGCATACCGACACCCGCGACCAGACAGATCACGGAATAGGCGCCCTGAACGCGTTCCATCGTCATCTTCACACCGGCAAACAGATTGCGGATGGGTTCGCCGTTGCCATTAACCTTGATCGCGTCCGCCACTTTGTCGGCCAGCACGTTCAAAAGGATTTCAGAGTCTGACGTGGTGCGCAGGTGACGGCTGTATTTGCCGGTAACCTTTTCGCGCTGCTCAGCGGTGTTGGTGATGTTGCCGTTGTGAACCAGATAGATGCCGTAGGGGGCGTTCACGAAAAAGGGCTGCGCCTCGGCCGCGCTGAGGGACCCCGCCGTCGGATAGCGCACATGCCCCATGCCCACGCGCCCCAACAGGGTTTCTGCATCCTGGGCGTTGAACACATCCTTGACCAGACCGTTGGCCTTCTTTTCGCGGAAGAATTCGCCGTTATAGGTCACGATCCCTGAGGCATCCTGACCCCGGTGCTGCAACATCAGCAGCCCGTCATAGATTTCGGCAAACACATCATGTGTCCGGCTTGCGATTCCCAAAATCCCACACATTTACGGGGCTCCAACTTCTATGACGATTTGACCAGAGGGTTGACCGCCGTTCGGCTTCGGATCCTCTGCAAGGCGCGCGCGGTCGGTTTGGTGGCAGGCGACAACGACGCCAACAGGGCGACCATCACAACGACCAGCGCGCATTCGAACAGAAAGAACAAGATCGGTGGCTCCGATTCCGTGGCGGGTTGGCCTCCACATAATGCCTAATGGCGTGGCTGTCATCAAAGGATCACACTCACCTATTGCCGCAGGTCAGGATTTCGCGGATAGGGGCAAGTTCACGAAGGAGATGACATGTGCAATCATATGTGCTGTCATGCCAATTGATATGTGCAAATCAGGATGGGTGAAGCACGCAAAGGGCCGGAATGTGGCAACATAAACCTCAAAAGAAGCAGGAGCGGATCAAACAACGGTGCCACAGGTGCCGGGGAATGGGCCGGGCGCCCTGTCAGATCTGCAACGGGGCGGGCGAAGTTGTCAAAAGCCGGGATATTCTTGGCAAACCGATCTCCAGCCGGTGCGACGGGTGTTTCGGGCTGAAAACGATCCGCTGTACGGTTTGTGGCGGGGAAGGGTACGTTTGAATAGAAAAAGCCCGGACAGTGCCGGGCTTTCATCATGCAATGCACCTTGAGTTTACCCTTCAGCTGGTGCCGTGGTTTCGGGTTGTTCGTTTCCTGCCGTGCAGCTGGCAACCAGTTCCTCATATTGTGCAGTCACCCAACCCAGAGCGGCTTCGGGGTTTTGCTCTTCAATCTGGCTGCTGAACTGCTCGAACACTTTGGCCGAGCGGCTTTCGTCCACGATTGTATAGGACTGGCCAGTCATGACCGTGTCATAGACAAAGAAGGCGATTGCAACCAGCAGAATACCGCGCGCGATGCCGAAGAACAGCCCCAGCGCCTGATCCAGGCCGCCCAAAGCCGAACGCTGCACCAGCGACGAAAACAGCGGTGTGAAGATGCTGACCACAATCAAAGCCAAGGCAAAGACGGCTGCAAAGCCGGTGATCACCGAAAGTTCACAGCTGTCGCGCAGGAAATCTCCGACCACCGGGATTTCTTTGACCAGCGGTACAGCTTGTGGGGCAAAGATGAATGCCAGAACGGCCGCCGCGACCCAGCCCGCAATGGCCAGAACCTCGCGCATGAAGCCACGTGAGTAGGCCAGCAAGCCCGACAGCACGATGATCAGGGCGACGACCCCGTCAATTATTGTAAAACCTTCCATGGCCCTCGCCTGTTCTTTTTCTGCCCCTCGGGGCGCGACTTTAACCTGCTCCGAAGGTTTCGCCAACAAACCCCACCAAATCAGAGGGTCGGGTGAGTGTCAGACCTGCCACAGTGCCGGTTTTGCCACCAGCCGGAGCAATTGCCGACGTGAAACCAAGTTTTTGCGCTTCTTTCAACCTGTTTTCGGTCTGTGGGGCCGGTCTAAGTGCCCCGGACAGCGAGATTTCTCCGAATACGACCGTGTCGGCGGGCAAGGCTGTGTCTTCGCGGGCACTCAGAAGGGCGGCAGCCACAGCCAGATCGGCGGCGGGTTCGCTGACCTTCAGACCTCCGGCAACGTTGAGATAGACGTCGAGCCCGGCAAAAGGAATTCCACAGCGGGCCTCGAGCACCGCAAGGATCATCGCCAACCGCCCGCTGTCCCAACCAACAACGGTGCGGCGGGGCTGTGAGTGGGGCGAGGGTGCGACCAGAGCCTGCAATTCGACCAGCACGGGACGAGTGCCTTCAATGCCCGCAAAAACAGCAGAGCCGGGGCTTGGCCTGCCACGTTCGGACAGGAACAGGGCCGAGGGGTTGGTCACTTGCGCCAGACCCTTACCGGTCATCTCGAACACGCCGATTTCGTCCGCTGGCCCAAAGCGGTTCTTGACCGCGCGCAGGATGCGGAACTGGTGGCCGCGCTCGCCCTCGAAATAAAGGACGGTATCAACCATGTGCTCGACTACACGAGGGCCTGCGATCTGGCCTTCCTTGGTGACGTGGCCAACCATGATGATCGAAACACCGTGCCGTTTCGCAAACGTGGTCAGTTCATGGGCCGCGGCCCGGACTTGTGATACGGAACCGGGTGCGCTGTCGACATTGTCTGCCCACATCGTCTGAATCGAATCGATGATGGCCAGGCCCGGTTTTTCGGCTTCCAGCGTCGTGAGGATGTCGCGCAGGTTGGTTTCGGCGGCAAGTTGAACGGGGGCGTTCTCAAGCCCAAGACGGCGGGCGCGCATACGAACCTGTGCGCTGGCTTCTTCGCCCGAGACATAGATGGTTTTCACGCCCGCACGTGCGAAACGCGCTGCGGCTTGCAGCAGCAGGGTGGATTTCCCGATGCCGGGGTCTCCGCCCACCAAAAGGGCGGAGGCCGGGACCAGCCCGCCGCCCAAGACGCGGTCCAGCTCCTCGACCCCGCAGAGGGTGCGGGGCGGCGGTGTTTCCTCGGTGGACAAATCCGTGAGTGCGATGGACTGGCCGCGTATGCCGCCGAGGGATTTTCTGGCCGGGCCAGTCGATATGGGCGCGTCCTGAACAATGGTGTTCCATTCGCCGCAACCGTCGCAGCGTCCGGACCATCGTGTATGCGTCGCACCGCAGGCCGAGCAGGAGAAGGATGTCGTCTTTGCCATGACGCACTTGGTGCCCGAGCTTGGACGGTTCTTCAAGCCCTTGCGGGCTTTCCTCACCGCCGATGGCGCGCTGCGGCCTCAGGCCCGGTTGGGCCATCGCCCGAAGCGGGTGCTGGCGCGCCTATTCCGCCGGTCGAAGGGGCGACATTGCAACCACGCTGGACGCCTTTGAGGAGCCGTTGTTGCGCGGTGTGTGCAGTTGGGTCGACAATTCGGGCAGAAGCTCGAACAGCTCATCCCGCAGGCGGGTAAGTTGCGACCTGGCGATCGTCTCTTCCATTTCCACATCCCGCGTCCACTGGCGCAATTCGTTCTGGATGACCTGCGCCTCTTCCAGACGCTGTTGAAACAGTTCGATCTCTTCCTGTCGCTGTTGCAGGAACATCCGCGCGCGTTCGACCTGCGCATCGCCATAGGTCCGGGCCAGTTCCTGGCTGATCTGGCTCATCTGCGCGGCCAGTTCCAGGATCTCGGGCTCGAGCGATTGCAGGTCGGGGTGCTGGCGCAGAAACCCCATGCGTTCCTTGACGGCGTCAAACTCGGACGACATCATGAACAGCCCGCCGCGATCGGCGGCATGTGCCATTTGATACGCTTGCGCGATGTCATGCATATTGAGCGCAAATTTGCGGTGGTTGTTTTCCAGCGCCATCATTCGGGCATTTGCCGGCAGGTAAAACGCCAGCATGAGAATCAGCGCTGTAAGGCCAATCTGGATGAACATGCCGGCATCCTTTGCCGGTGCCTCGCCAAATCCGGCCTGCATTGAGAGCCAGGGCAATACGCCAAAAGCGGACAACAACGTGGCTGAAACGGCCAACAAGGCCGCCAAACAGATCAGGAAAAAAGTCAGTCTTAAAAAGGCATTCTGAAATTGCAATGTAATACTGTGGAGGGCGGCCATGATCGTCGAACTCCTTCTTCAAACCGGTACACACCGGGCCCAAGCGGAAGGTAATCAAACGATTGCGTACGATCCGCTGCGGACCCGAAAACTACAAAACACTGCTGCTCGAAATATAAAGATGATACTTAGATTTGTGTTTTCAATCAATTAGGTCTGAGCTTTTCGTGAAGTGGATGTCATCTCTGTAATATGGCCAAGCACGATGGAGGCCAGAATGCAGGCCGTGAACAGGTAGAGACCCCATGCGGTCTCAACGGTGGCGTATGAGATGCCCTTGGCCAAAGTGATGTAAAGCGCGATCAGGAAAATGTCGGCCATGGCCAGCTTGCCAAGGATGTTGAGCGCGGGTTGGACGCGGGCATCCAGCAGGTTCCATTGGATCAGCGCGGTGCCGATGGTTTTGATGTAGGGCGCGAATAGGGCGAAGATGGTGACGATCAGCGCGAGGAAGACGTCGGATTTCCACAAGGATTGCAGCCCGGTGATGACACTGATTTCGCTGAGGCCGAAGATCGGCAGGAACCCCGCACGCATCAGTGGGGCGAACCACGCGATGGGGTAGAGGATCAGGAGCGAGAGAGTGGCGAGGCGGAGGGGCATGATCATATGCGCGAGAGAAGAAAAAGCAGTCCTATCACAACACTGCCAAAGTCAAATTCCAGCATACTGCCAGACCAACGTTTTCGAAAATTCCTTCGGATATTTATAGCCATGATGATCATTAGAACCCCGGCAGCCAAACTCAATATTGGATAGTGGAGCCTATTCACCAGAAACCACATAAAGAAAGCAATGGTTGCCAAGACTATGAGCCTCTGAACGTTTTGAAACAGAGAAGATTTCGTTGCCGCTTCGGAGTACTTTTCCTCGGCGCCCCAGCCAAACTTTTGCCTTCTGAGTGCGGCGATGGCGTCCGCGTAGTTGTCACCGGAGTCAGAGGTTCGTTGGAAACCAGGAATAAGGCCGGATAATATTATGCCAAGACCAGCCAAATAGCTGAAACCAATCTGTTTGACGAAATTCGACAGTTCTCCAAATGTCATTGGTTCGATCATCGCACCGCCTCGATCGGCCCTTCTGCGCTACCGCTGATGAACTGCTCCACGTAGGGATCACCCGACGCATCCATCTGGCTGACCGGGCCGGTCCACTGGATCACCCCATCGTGCAGCATGGCGACGTTGTCGGCAATCGCGCGGACTGAGCTCATGTCGTGGGTGATGGTCATCGCGGTGGCGCCCATCTCGGTTACGATCTCGCGGATCAGGTCATTGATGACGCCGGACATGATCGGGTCGAGGCCGGTGGTGGGTTCGTCGAAAAAGATGATCTCGGGCTCGGCGGCGATGGCGCGGGCAAGGCCCACGCGTTTTTGCATGCCGCCTGACAGTTCCGCCGGAAAGCGGTCGGCCACGTCGGATTTCAGGCCCACGCGGCGCAGTTTGTCGATGGCGATCTCGCGGGCTTCCTCGGTTGGACGTTTCAGAGAACCACGCAGCAGGCGGAAGGCGACGTTCTGCCAGACGGTCAGTGAATCAAACAGGGCCGCGCCCTGAAACAACATCCCGAACCGGGCCAGAAAGGCATCTCGGTCGCCCTTGCTGGCGTCTTTGCCGTCCACATAGATCATGCCGCGGTCGGGTTTGATCAGGCCCAGAATGCATTTCAGCGCGACCGATTTTCCGGTGCCCGAACCGCCGATGATGACCATCGAGGTGCCTTTGGGGATCTCAAGGTTCATGCCTTGCAGCACGTGGTTGTCACCGAAGGCCTTATGTACGTTCTCCATCCGGATCATAGCGAGAAGAATACCCCCGTGAGAACGAAGTTTGCGGCCAGGATCAACACCGCCGCGGCCTCGACCGAGCCTTTGGTGGCGCGGCCCACGCCTTGTGCGCCACGGCCGGAATTCATGCCGTAGTAACAGCCCATGATCGCCGCGATCAGGCCAAAGGCCGCGCCTTTGACCAGCGACGAGACGATGTCGCGTGTTTCAAGGAAATCGACCGTGTTTTTCAGATAGGCGGCCGGGTTGAAGCCCAGGTTTTGCGTGGCCACGGTGTAGCCCCCGGCAATTCCGATGATGTCACCCACTGCCACCAAAGCCGGCACGGTGATCAGGGCGGCCAGAACCCGCGGGGCGGTGAGGTATTTCATCGGGTGGGTCGACAGAGTGACCAGCGCGTCGATCTGTTCGGTCACTTTCATCGTGGCGATCTCGGCCGCGATGGATGAGGTCACGCGCGCGGCAATCATCAGGCCGACCAGAACCGGGCCGAGCTCTCGTACCATACCGATGGCGACGATCTGGGGCACCACCGCTTCGGCGTTGAAACGCGCGCCGCCAGCGTAGATCTGCAACGCCAGCGCACCGCCGGTGAAAATCGCGGTAAGGCCGACGACCGGCAGGGACAGCCAGCCGATGTTCAGCAGGGCCATGCCAAATTCGCGCGGATAGAAGGGGGGGCGCAGAATATGCGATATCGCATCAAGTGCGAACAGTGCCACCCGGCCAAAGGCCGCAAGCAGGCTCAGAACTGTGCGGCCCAGACCTCCGAGCGCGGTGAGCGGGTTCATTCCACATAGCCCCGCGAATAGCGATTGCCCATTGATGTGAGGATTTCATAGCCAATTGTCCCGGCAGCTTCGGCCAGGTCATCGACGGTCTGATGGCCATTCAGGATACGCAGGCGTTCCGGGTCTTTGGGCAGGTCCGTGACGTCCACCGTGATCAGGTCCATCGAGATACGGCCAACAACCGGGCAGGGCTGATTGCCGGCGAAGGCGTCGATGCCGCCCCCGATGGCGCGATGCAGGCCGTCAGCATACCCGGCCGCGACGGTGGCGATACGGGACGGCCGGCGCGCCACCCAACTGTTGCCGTAACCAACGGTTTCGCCCACGGCCAATCTGCGCACCTGAATGACAGGCAGATCGACGGTGACAACGGGTTTGGCATCCGCAAAGGGCAGGCCGCCATACAGGCCGATGCCCGGGCGGCAGAAATCGAAATGGAACTCGGGCCCCAAAAGCAAACCGCCGGTTGCAGCCAGAGAACGCGGCGCGGCGATACCGTCGGTCATTTCGCGGAAGGTTTTCAGCTGCTGGCGGTTCATCGGATGGTCCGGCTCGTCCGAGCAGGCCAGATGAGACATGACAACGGCCGGGTTCAGGGCCTCGGCCCTTGGGCGCAGTTCGGCCCAGTCGGCGGGTTCCAGACCCAGCCGGTTCATGCCACTGTCCAGCTGAATGCCAAAGGGACGGTCGGGCAGGGCCTCCATATGGCGCTGATACTGCTCGCCCGAGTTGATCAGCGGCGTCAGGTCATTGGCGCGCAGAAGGTCTGTGTCGCCCTCCATATGGCCGGAAAAGACAAAGATCATCGGGCCGGGGCCGACCGCCTTGCGGACAGCGGCGCCTTCTTCTGCGGCTGCCACAAAAAACTTGCGAACGCCTTCCTCGGCCAGCGTATCGCTGACGGGCCCGGCACCCAGCCCATAGGCATCGGCCTTGACCACGGCGCCGGTTTCGACCCCGGTTTTCGCGTCGAGCGCCCGCCAATTCCTGGCGAGCGCCTGAAGATTGATCGTCAAACGTGCAGTACTCATGGCACTGTTCATGACATTGCGCCGTCCAAGGTCAAGAGGGAATGGCGCATTTACCTGTCGGTTTATGTTGGTGTTTGGTCTGTTGTTACGGAAAACACCAAAAAAAAGAAGAAATGGCAGCATTCCGCCATGGTTGCAGGTTTTGGGGATTGTCTTCACATCAACGTTAAAGCGATCCTGGGAACCGGATCGTTCGGTTCCGGCAAAGACCGGGCGCAGCGTCAACTCATGAGGGAGCCATGGATTTTTCTACCGGTTTGACCCGGGACCCGTCAGAGATCATCCGTCTTTTTGCAGACGTTTTTTTCGCATCGGAAGGGCCAGAGGAAGGGGCGGCAATAGGTGCATTCGCACGTGAATTGCTCAACAGCACGCCGCCTGAAGATATCCTGGTGTGCACGGCTCAACACGATCACGAGCTGCTTGGCTGTGCCATCTTTTCCCGGATGACGTTTTCGCAGGATACGCGCAATGTGTTCATACTCTCGCCGATGGCCGTGCAAACGGGCAGGCAAAAAACAGGTATTGGACAGGCGCTGATTTCCTATGGTCTGGATCGCTTGCGGGCGGCAGGTGTGGATGTGGCACTGACCTATGGCGACCCGGCCTATTATTGCAAAACGGATTTTGTGCAGATCACCGAGGATACTGCCCAGCCACCGCTGAAACTAAGCCATCCGCACGGCTGGTTGGGACAGGCGCTGGACGGTTTTGACCTGAAACCGCTGAAAGGCCCGTCGCGATGCGTTTCCGCGCTGAACAATCCGTTGCTGTGGTAGGCGGGATCGGATTTTTCGCTTTGGTCGATGGCCTTGGTTCCACAGCCTAGAACAGGGCCTCATCTATGATCGCCTTGCTGTTCCGGACATGTCGGGCCACCAGCTTTTTCTGTCGCCTTCCGCTGGGGATATAAAAGGCAGGGTCCATATCCTTATTGCAGTCGAGACCCGGAAAAATCTGCAACAGCTCGTGCAACGCTTCGGGCGGAAGGGATTTGAGGGCTTCGGGGCCGGTGAACAGGCTTTCACTTGGCGCGCCTTCGGCAAAAAGAACCACGTGACGGTCACAGACAACGTGATGATAAACCACCTGCGTCGCATCGTAATCCACGTAAACGCCCGGCAGGTCTGTCAACCGGATGGCCGAGACCAAAACGTCCCTTGTGTCGAACATGCGCTGCGCGATGTCCGATCGGACCAGCATTCGGTGCTGTCGCGAAACAGTCAGGTCCCGGCGGGGCAGGCCGTGCCCCAGGGCGCCGGCCGTAATGCGGACTGGGCGCAGTTCGGGTGATTTCAACAGATCGGCCTGGCGCAGGGACCGGGATAGAACAAGCTGCACGCTGGCCGCGCTGCCTTCGGTCGTCATCACTTTGTCACCGGGGCGGATATCCTGAACGCTGATTTCGCCACGGTCCGTCAGGATCAGGGTGTCCGAAACGAAACAGGGCGCGCCGGGGCTGGGATTGGGATCCTCAACAAAGTTGACACCGTCCTTCGATGTCAGAGACGCTGTATCGTCCGTGCCGTTACTGCCGATCTGGGTCGAGGTCTGGCCGCTGGCCGGCCCCTGTGTCGCAGTCACCTGCGAGTCGAAGGATACAAAGCTGAGAACCGAACCATTGTCCGAAAGAGAGACCGCCCCAAACCGGTTGATGCGCGCCGAAATCACGTAATAGTCGAACCCGCCCACAGTGGTCATCGTTCCGTTGTCGACATCCGTCGAACTGCGCACCGAGCCATTGGGGTTGTAAACATCGACCTGCAAGCCGGTGACGTCGGTTCCGGTCGGAACCCGGATTTCAATGAAATCTCCGTCCGGAGCAAAGTTCGGGCCGTTGCGATATCTTATTTCCGATATGATCGCGGGCAAATCAGTGGGTCTCCGGGCAGGTTTGGCGCGTTGGGTTGAACGTCACCGTCACGTTAACACCGGGCAGGAAAAACACCAAAGGGCTTGGCGTTTCATTTCTGGGGCAGGTGTTCTGTCCGCGATCAATAACCCTCGATTTCACCACCCTGTTGCCAGGGCTTGACCAGATTGCCAAAGCGGGTGAATTGGGCTTCGAACGACAACTCGACCGTACCGATGGGTCCGTGACGCTGTTTGCCGACAATGACTTCAGCCTTGCCGTGCAGACGTTCCATCGCCTGCTTCCACTCTTCCATCTTTTCCAGTTCGTGATCGCCGGGCTTTTCGCGCTCTTTGTAGTATTCCTCGCGGAACACAAACATCACAACGTCGGCGTCCTGCTCGATCGAGCCGGATTCGCGCAGGTCGGACAGCTGCGGGCGCTTATCGTCGCGGTTTTCCACCTGCCGCGACAGCTGTGAAAGAGCAATGACCGGGATGTTTAGTTCCTTGGCGATAGCTTTCATGCCCATCGATATCTCGGCGATTTCGTTCACCCGGTTGTCGGCCATGCCGCGGCAGAGCTGTAGATAGTCGATGACCAGCAAGTCCAGCCCGTGCGTTCGTTTCAACCGTCGTGCCCGGGCGGCGAGTTGCGAGATCGGCAAGGCAGGGGTGTCGTCAATAAACAGGGGACACGCCTCAAGCTCTTTGGCCGCATCCACAAATCGACGGAACTCGGCCTCGGTCATGTCGCCCTGACGGATTTTGTGGCTGGAAATCTCCGAGGCTTCCGCCAGAACCCGGCCTGCAAGCTGTTCCGCACTCATCTCGAGTGAGAAGAAGCCAACAACGCCGCCATCGATTGCGCCTTCGCTGCCGTCGGGCTTTGTGCCGCGCTTGTAGGCCTTGGCAACGTTGAAGGCGATGTTGGTCGCCAGCGAGGTTTTACCCATGGATGGACGACCGGCCAGAATAATCAGGTCGGACGGGTGCAACCCACCCAATTGCTTGTCCAGATCGGCCAGACCGGTGGAAATCCCGGCCATGCCGCCGCCGCGCTGGTAGGCCTCGTTGGTGACGTTGACGGCTTCGGTGACGGCCTTGAGGAAGGACTGAAAGCCTTGCTCGGTCTGGCCCTGCTCGGACAGCTGGTACAGCTGCTGCTCGGCCTCGACGATCTGTTCTTTCGGCTCGCTCGAAACATCGACCCGCGCCGCTTTGTCCGAGATGTCGCGGCCCAGCCGGATCAACTCGCGCCGGATGGCAAGATCATAGATCATCTGGGCATAGTCGTGCACCGCGAATGCGCTGATCGAAGCGCCCGCCAGTTTGACCAGATAAGCGGGACCGCCCAGTTCTTTCAGGCCCTCATCCTCGGCCATGAATGATTTGAGCGTCACGGGCGAGGCAAGCGCATTCTTTGCAATGCGGGCCGAGGCCACTTCGTAAATCCGGGCATGGACCGGATCATAGAAATGTTCAGCCCCGATGATCGAGGCGACCCGGTCGTACAGGTCGTTATTGGTCAGGATCGCACCCAGAAGCTGCTGTTCGGCCTCAATGGAATGCGGCATGGTTTCGGCGTTCTGAATCTGTGCCGCTGCCTGCTCGATACTGCTGATCTCGTTCATTTTATCCCCGCTGCCCGTTCCGAGGTTCTACACGCGAAACGTCACCGCAAGCTATCTGGAAATACCTGTGACTAACTTGGGGTAAAGCCTAGGGATAACTTTCCAGACCGCTTGGATGCCTGCATATGCATCGCTTATTATGTAGGAATTGTCGGAAAAGTCACCACATATCGTGGCGACCTGCCCGATTCTTTCGGGTTTATCCCCAATCCTTCCACAAGAGGTTTACGCTGGTTTATTGGCCTCTTGCCATCCACGCGGGTCGTTCAGGAAAGCTTCGACACCCTCAAGTGTTTCCTGATCAAAGGCTTTCTGTGCCTTGGCCTCGGCCAGAACATCCCACCATGTGCAGAGCGAGTGCAGCTTGACGCCATGATCACCCAGCGTTTTCTCGGTCTCGGGGAAGATGCCGTAGTAGAAGATGACGGCGGTGTGCCCGCAGGTGGCACCGGTTTCGCGGATCGCATCGACAAAGGACAGTTTCGAGCCGCCGTCGGTTGTCAGGTCTTCGACCAGCAACACACGCTCACCTTCGCTCATCGCCCCCTCGATTCGGGCGTTGCGGCCATAGCCCTTGGGTTTCTTGCGCACGTAGGTCATGGGCAGAGCCATGCGCTCGGCGACCATGGCGGCAAAGGGGATGCCCGCCGTTTCCCCGCCTGCGATGTTGTCGAATGCCTCAAAGCCAGCCTCCCGCATCACCGTGACGGTCAGGAAATCCATCAGGGTCGAGCGGATGCGCGGATACGAGATCAGTTTGCGGCAGTCGATATAGGTCGGGCTGGGCAACCCGCTGGCCAGCGTGAACGGTTCCCGCGAGTTGAAATGCACGGCCTTGATCTCCAGCAGCATCCGTGCAGTCAGGCGGGCGATTTCGGTGCTGTCGGGAAAAGAACTGGGGATCATGGCGCAAACCTCGGGGCTGAAAATACGTTGCGGGCTGATAGCCCGACCCTTGGGCCGGAGTCGAGAGGGATTGGGCAAAAGAAAAGCGGACCCCCAAGAGGTCCGCTTTTGCCCATACGGGCGATGGGCAGCCAAGGTGGGCTTAACTGCTCATGTCATAGGCCCGCTCGCCATGTACCGAGAGGTCGAGGCCATTTGTCTCGGTCTCGGCGTCTACGCGAAGTGGTGTGATCTGTGCAACCAGTTTGACCAACACAAACGTGACAACTGCCGTAAAGGCACCCACGATAACGAGCCCGCCCAACTGAGCGGTCCAGGTTCCAAGGCCAAACAGGGCGATCATGAGCGTGCCGAAAATACCGCCGACACCATGCACGGCGAAGACATCCAGCGTGTCGTCGATATTCAGCTTGTTGCGCACGATGCTGACGGCTTCCTGACACAGAACACCGGCCACTGCGCCAATGATCAGGGCCTGAACCGGACCGACGAAACCCGATGCAGGCGTGATCGAGGCCAGACCCGCGATTGTGCCGGTGACCAGACCGACCATCGAGGCCTTGCCAAAGCGGATACGCTCCCACAGGGCCCAGCTTAGCGAAGCGGTGGCCGCGGACAGGTGCGTGACGGTCAGGGCCATCGCCGCTCCGCCATCGGCGGCCAGTTGCGAACCACCGTTGAAACCGAACCAGCCGACCCACAGCATTGCGGCGCCGACCATGACATAACCGGGGTTGTGCGGCGGAGTGGTGCGGTTGCGACGCGGCCCGAGGATGACCGCGACAATCAGCGCTGCCAGACCAGCGGTTTCATGCACCACGATGCCGCCTGCAAAGTCGCGCACACCGATCTCGCCCAGAATGCCGCCATCAGCCAGCATCCCGCCACCCCAGATCCAGTGCACCACGGGCGCATAGCACAGCAGCATCCACAGCGCCGAGAAAGTCAGGACAAAGCCAAAGCCCACACGTTCGACATAGGCGCCCACGATCAACGCAGGGGTTATGATGGCAAAGGTCATCTGGAAGGCGAAGAACAAGATCTCGGGCAGGGTTCCTGCAAGGCTGTCCACATCGACGCCGTTGAGGAAGGCCTTGCCCAAACCACCCCAAAGCCCGCTTTCACCGGGTCCGAACGCGATGGAATACCCTGCTACCAGCCACAGGACGCTCATCAAACAGGCGATGGCAAAGCAATGCATGAAAACGCTGAGAACATTTCGGGCACGCACGAGCCCGCCATAGAACAGGGCGAGGCCTGGCAATGTCATGAAAAGGACCAACGCGGTTGCTACGATGATCCAGGCTGTATCGGCTCCGTTCATGGGCCATTCTCCCTTCCGAATGAGTGCGCGGATCCGTGGAAACTGGGCACGGATCGGCGCTGCGTGAGCGGTGTGGGCTGTTTCAAGCCACCGTCGGTTGGAGAAAAAAGAGGCAAAGCGAAAAAAAGTGCCTGTTTTGGCAGCCTTTTTTCAACTGACTTCAAAAGAAGCGGTTTTTATGGCCATGTGCTGAAAGTTTAGGCGCCTGCGGAAAGGGCCGTGTACAGCAGGGTCAAGGCGTGGTCACGCGCCGCGCGCCGCACGGCATCGCGACCGGGTGCGCCGAATTCGACGGTTTCGACATGCGTCGGCTGTCCCTTGACGGCCAAGCCGAAACACACGCGCCCTTCGGGTTTGAATTCGGACCCGCCCGGCCCGGCAATTCCCGTGATCGAGACGGCAAGTTGCGCCAGTGAGTTGCGCAGCGCGCCATCTGCCATTTCGCGGGCCACCTGTTCGGAAACCGCACCGTGCGCGTTCAGCGTTTCGGTCTGAACGCCCAGCATGTCCTGTTTGGCCTCGTTGGTGTAGGTGACAAAACCCCGATCCACGACCGCAGAACTTCCGGGAATATCGGTCAGGGCCGCAGCGACCATGCCGCCGGTGCAGCTTTCGGCGGTGGCGATCATCACGCCCTGCGCCTTGGCGCGGTCCAGCAGGTCTGTCACGTTCATAGCCCCAGAACTCCGTGTGCGATACCTGCCAGAACCATCACACCGATGGCTGCAAACATACCCGCAATCACGTCATCCAGCATCACGCCCATCGGATCGCCGCGGCGATCAGCCCAGCCGACAGGGCCGGGTTTGGTGATGTCGAACAGACGAAACAGGATGAACCCAGCAACCCAGCCGGGCCAGAGCGCGGTAATGTCGATTCCATGCGCCCAGGACGGATAGGAAATTGCCCAAAGCGCAATGAACTGGCCTGCGACCTCATCAATGACGATTTCAGATGGGTCGTGGTCATCCTGACCTTCGGTCATCACGCGTGTGGCCCATAGGCCGCCGGCAAAAACCGCAACCGTTGCAAGGGCCAGCAACGGGAATCCGCCCAGCATGTGCAATACCCAGGCCATCGGCAGGGCCACCAGCGATCCCCAGGTGCCCGGGGCAGGGCGCAAATAGCCGACGCCGCCGACAGTCCCGATCATCTGTGCCGCGTTCATGCTTTCACCAGACAGGCCGTGGCGAGCGAGGCGATGCCCTCGCTGCGGCCGGTGAAGCCCAGACGCTCGGACGTTGTCGCCTTGACCGAAACCTGATCTGCACGCAGGTCCATGATTTCAGACATTTTTTCTCGCATGTCTGGTGCATGAGGGCCAATCTTTGGATATTCGCAGACCAGCGTGCAATCGACGTTCGATATACGGTATCCCATCTGCCCCGCCAGCTCGACCGCGTGGCGCAGGAAAACCTCGCTGGCGGCGCCTTTCCATTGCGGATCCGAAGGCGGGAAATGCTGCCCGATATCGCCCTGTGCCAGAGCGCCATAGATCGCATCGGTGACCGCGTGCATTCCGACATCGGCATCCGAATGGCCTTGCAGTCCGCGGTCATGCGGCACTTTCACACCGCAAAGGATCACATGATCCCCATCGCCAAAACGGTGCACGTCGTACCCGTTACCCAGCCTTACATCCATGTCCGTTCCCATTATGCGTTCCGCCCGGGCAAAATCCTCGGGTCGGGTGATTTTCAGATTGTCCGCATCGCCCGGTACGATGCAGACATCAAGTCCGGCGGCGCGGGCCACCTCGACATCATCCGCAGCGCCGCCCGGATGGGCGGCGTGGGCGGCGGTGATGGCGTCATAGTGAAACCCCTGCGGAGTTTGCGCGGCAAACAGGTTGCTGCGATCCTGCGTACCGGTCACGGCCTGTTCATGCCCAACCCACAGCGCATCGGTCACCGCCAGCCCGGGCGCCGCCGCCGGACATGTTTCCAGGGCGTTCAGAACGTCGGTGATGATGCGGGGTGTGACGCAAGGCCTTGCAACGTCGTGGATCAAAACGCGCTGTACGTTCCGGTCGGCCAGTGCAGCCAATCCATTGCGCACCGATCCCGCGCGATCCGTTCCGCCCGAAGCCAGGATCAGGTCGGTTTCACGGAATTCTTCCCATGCGGCGCTGTCTTCGTCGGACAACACCAGAACAATGTGATCCACCTGTCCGCGAAAGCGCTCGATCGTCCAATCGGCCACCCGCCGGCCCGCAAGGCTGCGCCATTGCTTTGGCACGCCACCCCCGGCGCGCGACCCGCGACCGGCGGCAACTATGATGGCAGCGGTTGTCATATGTGCGCGCTCTCCTCGTGATGGGCATTGTTTAGGCGGCGGTGAATGCAGAGGCAATCACCCATGGTCATGTGATTAATAATTAGGCAAATGATGATTTTGCGGGCTTGCTGCATGCCGATTTGTTGTTCATATGCGCAGAAACCGATATCAAAACCACAACTGCCCAAGGATTAAGCACGTTGACACTGCACCTTGCCGACAAGGAAATAGCACCGCCTGTTTTGCTGGCCCCCATGGCCGGAATCACCGACCGCCCGTTTCGCGATCTGGTGATGCGTTTCGGTGCGGGTATGGTCGTCAGTGAAATGGTCGCCAGTCAAGAGATGGTGCAGGCCAAACCTGGCGTGCGGGAACGGGCGGAACTGTCCGCGGATGTGGAAAACACCGCCGTGCAACTGGCTGGGCGCGAGGCCCATTGGATGGCCGAGGCGGCCCGTCAGGTGGCCGACCGTGGCGCGCGTGTGATCGACATCAACATGGGGTGCCCCGCCAAGAAGGTAACAAACGGTTATTCCGGCTCGGCCCTTCTGAAAACGCCGGACCACGCGCTTGCACTGATCGAGGCCGTGGTGGGCGCGGTCGATCTGCCGGTGACGCTGAAAACCCGGCTGGGATGGGACGACACTCTGTTGAACGCGCCCGACGTGGCACGCCGCGCTCAGGACGCGGGTATTCAGATGGTCACGATCCATGGCCGCACACGCTGTCAGTTCTACAAGGGTCACGCCGATTGGCGGGCAATCCGGGCGGTGAAAGAGTCCGTATCGATCCCGGTCATCGCGAACGGAGACATCGTGGACTCTGACGCCGCCCGAACCGCGTTGCTCCAATCCGGCGCGGATGGGGTGATGGTCGGTCGTGGCGCCCAGGGCAAACCTTGGGTGTTGGCGCAAATCTGTCACGACCTGTACGGGGCCGAGGCACCCGAGATTCCGACCGGTCATGATCTGGTTGATATGGTTTGCGCGCACTATCAGTCGATGCTGGATTTCTATGGCACAGATCTGGGTCTGCGTGTCGCCCGCAAGCACTTGGGATGGTACATGGACCAAGCCGCAACGCCTGCGCCCTTGCGCCGGGCGGTGCTGACGTCGCGCGATCCGGCGGAAGTGCTGCGCCTGTTGGCGGATGCGCTCAGCGTCACGGACGAGGTGGCGGCATGAATTCTGACACCAGCATCTGGAACTCGCTGCCGGTTCCGGCGTTCATTATTGATGAACAGGATCGGATATCCGATGTGAATGCTGCGGGTGAGGGGTTTCTGAACGCGTCGCGCAAATCGGTGATCGGCCATCCGGTGTGGGATCAGATCGCCGTGGACGCGCCGTTGGAAGAGGCGTTCGAGCGCGCCCGATGGCAGGGTACGCCATTGTTCGTGAATGATGTGGATGTGGGGTCGGGTAGCCGAGCGCCGCTGCAATGCGCGTTGCAGATTGCGCCTTTGGTCGGGCATCCGGGCTCTATGATCATGATCATATCGCCTCGTGAATTGGCAGGTCGGATGACGCGGGGGAATACGGTCAAATCCGCGGCACAATCCGCCATCGGCATGGCGGAAATGCTGGCGCACGAGATCAAGAATCCGCTGGCCGGGATCACCGGTGCGGCGCAGTTACTCAGCATGAATATACCGCCGCAAGATCTTGAACTGACTGACCTTATTGTCGCCGAAAGCCGCCGGATCGTGAAGTTGCTTGAACAGGTCGAGCAATTCGGGAACCTTCAGAAACCTGACTTCAAGCCGGTCAACATCCACGATGTGCTGGATCGCGCAAGACGGTCGGCATTGTTGGGATTTGGCGCGGACATGATGATCGCCGAAGATTACGATCCGTCGCTGCCGCTGGCTTACGGAGACCCGGATCAGATTCTGCAGGTGATCCTGAATCTGCTCAGGAATGCGTCCGAAGCGGCAGGACCGCAGGGTGGAACGATCCGCCTGCGGACCTATTTCGAACATTCCTTCCGGTTGCGTCGCAGTGACGGGTCAGGGCATTCGCTGCCTTTGCAGATCGAGATCATCGATGATGGTCCGGGCCTGCCAGAAGACATCCGCGGCGACATTTTTGATCCCTTCGTATCCGGCAAGGAAAACGGCACCGGCCTGGGGCTGGCGCTGGTCAGCAAGATCATCTCGGACCATGACGGCTGGATTTCGGCCGAATCCGTGCCCGGGCGTACGGTATTCAAACTGTCGCTGCGCCGCGCGCCGCGAGACGCAATCGAGGACAAGAAGGAGAGCACCTGATGGATGGCACCGTACTGGTCGCGGACGACGATCGCACGATCCGAACTGTTCTGACACAGGCCCTGACGCGTGCCGGGTGCAAGGTGCATGCGACTTCATCACTGACCACGTTGATGCGCTGGGTCGGCGAGGGAAAAGGGGACGTGGTGATTTCCGACGTGGTCATGCCCGATGGCAACGGTCTTGAGATGCTGCCGAAGATAGCCGAAGACCGCCCCGGTTTGCCGGTGATCGTGATTTCCGCACAAAACACCATCATGACGGCGATTCAGGCGACAGAGGCGGATGCGTACGATTATCTGCCAAAACCCTTCGACCTGCCGGATCTGATGAAACGGACGGCGCGGGCGTTGGATCAGAAGCAACGCGCCCAGCCAGAGCCGACCGTGGGCACAAGCGAGCGCCCCGAAGAGCTGCCTCTGGTCGGGCGAACACCGGTGATGCAGGCCCTGTACCGGTTGGTCGCCCGGGTGATGAACACGGATCTCTCGGTCATGATTTCCGGTGAAAGCGGCACGGGCAAGTCACTGATTGCGCGGGCCATTCACGATTTTTCCGACCGTCGAACCTTGCCCTTTGTCACTGTCACCGCTGCCGAATTGCGCGATCTGGAAGGCCCGGCCCGTGTGATGGCGCGGGTGCGCGGCGGCACGCTGTTGATAGACGAAATCGCAGATATCGAAGATGAGGTTCAGGCGCGCATCGTCCGCATGATGGACACACCGGGCGATCACGTTCCCCGTTTCATGGCCACCAGCCAGTCGGACCTGACCGAAGGGATGGAGAACGGGCGCATCCGTCAGGACCTTTATTATCGCTTGTGCGGGGCGACGATCCACGTTCCATCACTGCGTGAAAGGGTGGATGACATTCCGCTGCTGGCCGAGCATTTCCTGGCGCGGGAAGAGCGGGAAAACGGCACCAAGCGCTGGCTCAGCCCCGAGGCGGTGGAACTGGTGCGGCGCTATTCCTGGCCCGGGAACGTGCGGCAACTGGAAAATGCCGTGCGCCGGTTGGGTCTGACCAGCCGTGCTGATGAAATCACCAAAGCCGAAGTGGAAACGGTGCTTGGCAGCCAGCCAGAGGCGGAACCGGTCCTGAGCGGCGGTGAACGCGAAAAGCTTTCGACCTCGGTCGAGCGGCATCTGCGGAGGTATTTTGACCTGCACGGCAACATTCTGCCGCCCCCGGGCCTGTATCAACGCATATTGCGGGAAGTTGAGGCCCCACTGATCGAAATCGCGCTGGATGCAACTGGCGGAAATCAGGCGAAATGTGCCGATTTGCTGGGAATCAACCGAAATACGTTGCGAAAAAAGATTACGGATCTCGATATTCAGGTGACACGTCGACGCAAACTGATGTAATATCGCCACACAAACCGTGGCATCCCGGCATCTGTTGGGAAAAGATCACGATATATGGCGGTAAGCCGCGCAAGCGGCACATCAGGATGAGGGCAGACAGTGGCAACCCGAGCACAGAGCGGGATGATCCCATCGATCAGTCGATGGCGTAAATCACGGAAACTGCGCAATTTTGGCACGTTTGGCCTGGTTCTCATGGGGCCTGTTCTGGCGCTGGCCACTTACCTTGTCATCGGTCCTTTCGATCTTGGCGCCACGGCACCGACCTTGCGGCTGATTCTGTTGGCCGATCTCGTATACGTTCTGGTTGTTGCAGCACTTGTGCTTGGGCAGGTTGGTAGCTTGATTGCCGCACGTCGGGCCAAGTCGGCGGGTTCGCGCCTGCATTTGCGCCTGATCGGGGCGTTTACTCTGCTGGCGCTGGTTCCAACCGTGACCGTGGCGATTTTTGCCGGATTGACCGTCAATATCGGCCTTGAGGGCTGGTTCTCCGACCGCGTGCGTCAGGTTGTGGGATCTTCGCTGACCGCAGCAGAAGCGTATGAACAGGAACACCGCCGAGGGTTAACGCAAGACGCGTCTGTTCTTGCGCGATATCTGGACAACGCCCGATCGCTGGACTTCTATATCTCGGACGCTGAACTGCGCGAAGTTCTGGCGCAGGGGCAAGCTCAGATTCAACGGGGGCTGCGCGAAGCCTATGTCATCGACGGTGGTGGCGAAATCAAATCGCGCGGGGACCGGTCCTACCTGTTCAACTACGAAGCCCCAACCCCCGAGCAGATTGCAGAAGCCACCGACAAGGGCCTGCTGATCATCGCCGACTGGCCCAACAACGAGTTCCGCGCGCTGGTTCCTCTGAAGGCTTATCTGGACCGCTATCTCTATGTCAGCCGCGAGGTGGATGGGCAGTTGTTGACGCTGCTGGACGATACCAAGGAAACGGCACAGTTCTATCAGCAACTGGAAAGCGAACGGGGCAGGGTGCTGTTCGAGTTCGGCCTGTTGTATCTGGGCTTTGCGTTGATCCTGATCCTTGCGGCAATGTCCCTGGGCATGTGGTTTGCCGAACGGCTGTCGCGTCCCGTGGGGCGGTTGACCACCGCGGCGCAGCGGGTTGGGGCCGGTGATCTGAGCGTCCAGGTGATTGAAGAGGCCAGCGACGACGAAATCGCGATGCTGGGCCGGTATTTCAACCAGATGACCCGGCAGTTGAAAGGACAGCGCGATACTCTGTTGGAGAACACGCGGCAAATTGAAAGCCGGCGCCGTCTGTTCGATTCGGTGCTCAGCTCGGTCACTTCGGGTGTCGTTGGGGTGGACCCAGAAGGATGCATTACATTCGTGAACCGTTCGGCCGAGCGGTTGCTGGATTGGACCGGGGGCGAGCAGCATCTGGCCATCGGCATTGCGGTGCCGGAATTTCTGCCCCTGTTTGAAAGTTTGAAGGACAGCGGGCAAGAGGCCGTTCAGGGCGAAATCAAAGTGACCCGCAAGGGACGGCTCGAGAACCTGTTGGTCCGCATGGCCATCCGTCGGGGAGAAGATGGCGGCCTGGAAGGTTATGTGGTTGCCTTCGATGACGTCACCGATCTGGTCAGCGCCCAACGGATGGCGGCCTGGGGTGACGTGGCCCGCCGCATCGCGCATGAGATCAAGAACCCGCTGACCCCGATCCAGCTGAGCGCGGAACGGATCAAGCGCAAGTTCTCGCGCAAACTGGATGAGGAAGACAGCAGCAGCCTGGATTCGATGACTAACGTGATTGTGCGGCAGACCAACGATCTGCGCCGCATTGTGGATGAATTCTCGAAATTTGCACGGATGCCCGAACCTGAACGCAGGGAAGAAAACCTTGTTGATCTGGTGCACGAGGCTGTCCTGCTGCAACAGGCCGGGCAGCCGGATGTGCAGATCGATGCCGATCTGCCGCAACAGCCCATAATGGCTGATGTGGATGCAACCATGCTGAACCAGGCGCTGACAAACCTCATCAAGAATGCCGGGGAAGCCATTGTAACCCTTAAGGAAAAAGGCGCGCCCGACAACCTTAAGCCACAGATCAAAGTGGCGATTACCAGTGATGATGCGGGTACGGTCATAACCATTGCAGACAACGGGATCGGCCTGCCCGAGGATCGGGCACGGCTGTTTGAGCCCTATGTAACGACACGCGACGAAGGGACCGGGCTGGGCCTGCCCATCGTCAAGAAGATCATTGAAGAGCATGGCGGCGCGCTGACCCTCGAGGATGCGCCCGTATTTGACGGACAGGACCATTTTGGCGCGATGGCCGTGATCCGATTGCCGGGGGTTACTGTGTCCCAAACGGCAGCGCCACAGAAGCAGGCAATTAGAACCAACAAACTGAAAGCAGGCCAAAGATGAGTGACATTCTGATCGTAGATGATGAGCGCGATATTCGCGAGCTGGTGTCCGACATTCTGGAGGACGAAGGCTATTCAACCCGGCTGGCGGCCAACTCGGACGAGTGCATGGCGTCAATCAACTCTGAACCGCCGGGGTTGTTGATCCTGGATATCTGGCTGAAAGACAGCCGAATGGATGGCATCGACATCCTGAAAGCGGTGAAACGCGACAACCCGGATGTGCCGGTGGTGATCATTTCGGGCCACGGCAACATTGAAATTGCCGTCGCCGCAATCAAGCAGGGCGCGTATGATTTTATCGAAAAGCCGTTCAACATAGACCAGTTGATGGTGGTGATCCGCCGCGCGATGGAGACCTCTCGCCTGCGTCGCGAGAATGCGTCTCTGAAGCGGAAAGAAGTCAACAATTCCGACATGATCGGCAAATCCGCCGCGTTCCGCGCCATGCAGGGGCAGTTGGACAAGGTGACCAAGTCGAATGGCCGCGTGATGCTCAGCGGCCCAGCTGGGTCCGGCAAAGAGATTGCAGCACGGTATATCCATGCCCATTCAAATCGTGCCAACGCGCCATTTGTCACGGTAAACTGCGCGGGGATCGAACCCGAACGTGTGGAAGAGGTGCTGTTTGGCCGGGAATCGGCAGAACGCGGCGTGGAATCGGGTTTGCTGGAAGAGGCGCATGGAGGCGTGGTCTATTTTGACGAAGTTGCCGACATGCCCCTTGGGACACAATCAAAAATCCTGCGGGTGCTGGTGGATCAGCAGTTCCAGCGTGTCGGTGGCAGTGACAAGGTGCGCGTGGACCTTCGCGTGATCTCGTCAACAAGCAAGGATCTTGACGAAGAAATCGCGGCTGAACGGTTCCGGGAAGAGCTGTACCACCGTCTGAACGTCGTCCCGATTGCCGTGCCGTCACTGGAAGATCGGCGCGAAGATATCCCGGTTCTGGCGCAGCACTTTATCGAGATGTGCAACGAAACTCAGGGTTTGCCGATCAGGGAACTTTCGGAAGAGGCTGTCGCGCTGTTGCAGACGATGACCTGGCCCGGCAACGTGCGCCAGCTCAAGAACCTGATCGAGCGGGTTCTGATCCTTGGCGATGGCTCTGGCCCGATTGAGGCGCGTGAGTTGCCCAACGAGGAAGAAAAGGCAGAAGATTCAGGTCGTGTCGTGTTGTCTGGCGCATTGGCCACCTTGCCTTTGCGCGAAGCCCGCGAGGCGTTCGAGCGAGAGTATCTGCTGACACAGATCAACCGGTTTGGCGGCAATATCAGCCGCACGGCCAGCTTTGTGGGCATGGAACGCAGTGCCTTGCATCGGAAATTGAAATCGCTGGGCGTGGTGACGTCGAACAAATCCGGCGCGCGCGTGGCGCAGATCGATGAACCCGAACCGGCAGAATAATCTGCCGGTCGCACGGCCTCAGCCGGCCTGACCGGGCGTTATAATCTGAAATGAGCCGTCATCGAATTTCACAAAGCACGACGCGCTGTTGAGCGGTGGCAAAGTGGTTGTTCGCGTCGCGGGCACGCGTGATTTCACGTTCTGCTTGCACGGCGGCAGGCTGACGGGCCGAAACCCTTTCTGGGCCATGCATTGCGCTTCGACCGTGTTGCGCAGGCCCTGATTCACATCCACGGTATAAACCCGGCCGGGCTGCCACCAGCCTGGCGAATGATGGCAACGCCCCCTGCCGTCGCAATATGTACGCCCCGGCCAATAGGTTGGCGGGCTTTGGCGGATCTGATTGGCTACCGGCACTTCTTTGACCGCCTTCAGCTGGCACTGAGTGGTCTCTTTTTGCAGGCGCGATACGGTTTCACCTTCGCGGTAGTACAGCGAAAGTGGTCCGCAAGAAGACAGCACCATCAAAGGTACCAGCATAGGAAACAGCGTTTTCATACGCTTATCTTGCCGCAGCCGGGCTGCGATGACAATTCAATTGACCGCTCTGGGGGCATCTGTCATTCAATCCTTTCAGGCAGAAGGGCCAGAAGCATGAAGGTCATTATTTGCGGTGCGGGTCAGGTCGGCTGGCAGATCGCGCGGCATCTTTCGGGCGAGCTGAACGATGTTACCGTCGTGGACAACAATCCCGACCTGGTAAGGCGGGCGACGGAAACGCTTGATGTGCAGGGGATCGCCGGGTTTGCAAGTTATCCGGACGTGCTGGAACGGGCAGGGGCCCGTGACGCTGACATGATCATTGCCGCCACCCATTCGGATGAGGTGAACATGGTCACCTGCCAGATGGCGCATTCGGTCTTTTCGATCCAGCGCAAGATCGCGCGCCTGCGGTCGAAATCCTACCTCGAGGCGATCCACTCGGATCTGTACCGTCGTGATCATCTGCCGATTGATGTGGTGATCAGCCCCGAACGCGAAGTTGCCGCCGCCGCCATGCGCCGCCTGTCTGCCCCATCCGCCTTTGATACCGAGATTTTCATGGACGGCAAGGCGCAACTGCTTGGGGTGCGGGTGGAAGAGGATTGCCCGATCGTGAATACACCGTTGCGGCAGCTGACGGATCTGTTCTCGACCCTCAGTTCCATCGTGGTTGGGGTGCGGCGCGATGGCACGCTGTTTGCGCCCGAATCCGAGGATCAGTTGTTCGTGGGCGACGAATGCTATGTCTTTACCAACGTCAAGGACGTGGATCGCACCATGGAGGTGTTCGGCAAGGCGCAGAAGCGGCAGGATCGCGTAGTGATCGTGGGCGGCGGAAATGTCGGGCTGGAAGTGGCCAGAACGCTGGAGGAACGCGAAAGCCGTGTGCGGGCCAAGATCATCGAACGCGACCGCCATTGCGCTGAACTCGCCGCCGAAGCTCTGGAACGGACGATCGTGCTGCATGGCGACGGGCTGGATGCCGGGTTGCTGAGCGAAGCGGGGATCGAGCGGGCCGATGCGATGCTGGCAGTTACGGATGACGACCGTACGAACATGCTGGCCGCGGTGCGTGCCAAGGCCGAAGGCTGCGCTCTGGCGATTGCATTGATCAACGATCCCAGCATGGTGGCCCTGATGGGTCCTTTGGGGATCGATGCTTATATCAACCCGCGGGCCACGACCGTCAGTTCGATCCTGCGGCACATCCGGCATGGACGGGTGCGTCAGGTCTATTCCATAGGGGACGCCGAGGCCGAGGTGATCGAGGCCGAGGTTCTGTCAACCTCGCCTATGGCCGGGCAACGTCTGCGCGATATCGACTTTCCCGAGGGGGTGCTTGTGGGCGCGGTCCGCAAGGGAGACGAGGTTTTGCGACCGACAGGCAGCCTGCGGATCGATGAAAAAGATGTGGTCGCAATCTTTGCCATGGCCAAGGACGTACCAGAGGTTGAACGCCTGATGCAGGTTTCAATCGATTTCTTCTGATGGCGCATGCAGGGACACAACAGGTTGGATTGTTGCGGCGGTTGCCGTTGTTCCTGTTGATCTGGGGCATTGCATCCCTGACCATGTGGATTCCAGCGATCTATGCGTTGGCTCTGGACGATCACGACACGTCACGATCCTTTCTGTATTCCGGGATCTTGGGCTTGTTTCTGGTTGCCACCATCGCGATGGCTTCCTCCAACCGCATACCCCGGCGCGGCACGTTGGGGCAGCTGGCGGTGATGCTGGCCTGTTTCACGCTGCTACCCATCTTTCTGGCGATCCCATTTCACGACGCACTTGGAACGACCACCTTTCTGAACGCCTATTTCGATATGGTCAGCTCTCTGACGACCACGGGGGCGGACCTGTTTCCGGATCCGGCCCGCCTGACGGCCCCGTTGCATTTGTGGCGCGCCATGGTCGGTTGGATGGGCGGCCTGCTTATGTGGACCGCCGCTGCGGCGATCCTTGCGCCGCTGTCGCTTGGTGGGTTCGAGGTCACTGCCAAAGGCCAGCCGGGGCGCCCGGTGTCAGGGGTGGCACAGAGCGAGCGCGTGGACCCGCGAGGCCGTCTGATCCGTGTCGCCAGGACCCTGACGCCAGTCTATGTCGGGCTGACGACCGTGATCTGGGTTCTTCTGTTGATCGCCGGTGAAGTCGGTCTGACGGCCGTGTGCCATGCGATGGCAGTGATGGCCACGTCCGGAATCTCTCCGGTCGGCGGCATGGAGGGTGCGCAGGCCGGGTTTACGGGCGAAGCCATCCTGTTTCTGTTCCTGTTCTTTGCGCTCTCGCGCCTGACTTTTTCAAAGGATACCGCGACAACAGGCTATTCCCGTCTGGATACGGACCCAGAGTTTCGCATTGGTCTGATGATTGTCCTGGCTGTCGCAATCCTGTTGTTCTTCCGGGTTGTCGCGGGCGTGACGGAAATCGGTGGTCAAA
The DNA here is from genome assembly GCF_056540885.1 of Ruegeria sp. AL12. NCBI lineage: Bacteria > Pseudomonadati > Pseudomonadota > Alphaproteobacteria > Rhodobacterales > Roseobacteraceae > Ruegeria > Ruegeria sp. AL12. Next base: position 752,376 of record NZ_JBQFXN010000001.1, read on the forward strand.
TGGAACCAATGCAGGCCTTGCAGGTCATCTGGGGGATGCTGTTCACCGTTCTGGCTTTCCTCACGACGGCCGGATTCGAAAGCGCGAACTGGAACGACGCACAGCAACTGTCGGGGTTGGGAACGCCCGGTTTGCTGTTGATGGGGCTGGCATTGATCGGCGGCGGGGTCGCGACGACGGCCGGAGGGGTCAAGCTGTTGCGGGTCTTCGCGCTGTATCTGAATGGCGCACGAGAGATCGACCGCCTGATCTATCCCTCGTCCGTCAGCGGTGCAGGGGGAGGCAATCGCCGCATTCAAAGCGACGGGGCGTTCATCGCCTGGATCTTTCTGATGCTTTTTGCGCTGACCCTTGCGGTATTCAACCTATTGCTTGCGGCGATGGGGTCCGGATTCGAACAGGCCATGGTGCTCAGCGTGGCCACGCTGAGCACGACGGGGCCGTTGATCGAGTTGGCCACCGACGTTCCAATTCGCCTGATCGACCTTTCTGCCAGCGCCAAGCTGACGCTGTGCGCGGCCATGGTCATCGGGCGTCTGGAAACGCTGGCGATCATCGCCCTGATCACCCCGTCGCTTTGGCGGGATTGAGCCGGGCACATCGTGCGGCGGCTAACGCCTGATTTTTCATCTGGAATATCTGTGCGTAGCACTCCATACTCTGCCGGAGGGAGCGCGTTGGTCCGCAGCGCGTAGCAAGAACAATGGCGAGATTATAAAAATATGGCTTCGGACAGACAGAATCTTCAGGATGCATTCCTGAACAATGTACGGAAAGCTAAGGTTCCGGTCACGATTTTCCTGATAAACGGTGTGAAATTGCAGGGTGTCATCACCTGGTTCGACAATTTCTGCGTATTGTTGCGCCGCGACGGACAGTCGCAGCTGGTCTACAAGCACGCGATTTCGACCATCATGCCGTCACAGCCGATCAACCTGTATGAGGGCGAAGACGCCTCTTGATGGAACATGAGCGGGCGCGCACCCGGGCCTGGGTGCTGCATCCCGAAATCAAATCAGACGAACAGCGCCGTGTCCCCGAACCGGCGCTGGAAGAGGCGGTGGCACTGGCCGCCGCATTGCCCGATCTGGACGTGATCGGATCAGAAGTCGTGCGACTTCAACGCGCGCAGGCCGGGTATTTGTTCGGCAGCGGCAAGATTGAAGAACTTGGCGAGCGTTTTCGCGACAACGAGGTTGAACTGGTTCTGATCGACGGGCCGGTGACCCCGGTGCAGCAGCGCAATCTGGAAAAGGCGTGGAAGGTCAAGATCCTCGATCGGACCGGGTTGATTTTGGAGATTTTCAGCGATCGCGCCCGCACGCGGGAAGGGGTGTTGCAGGTCGAGATGGCCGCGCTCAGCTATCAGCGGACGCGGCTGGTACGGGCGTGGACACACCTTGAACGTCAGCGCGGTGGTTTGGGATTTGTCGGCGGACCCGGCGAAACCCAGATCGAAGCCGACCGCCGCGCCATTGACGAGCAACTGGTACGCTTGCGGCGGCAGTTGCAGAAGGTGGTCAAGACCCGGACACTGCACCGGGCCGCCCGGGCCAAGGTGCCTTATCCAATCGTCGCACTCGTCGGGTATACGAACGCAGGGAAATCGACGCTGTTCAATCACCTGACCGGGGCCGAAGTGATGGCCAAGGACATGCTGTTCGCCACGCTGGATCCGACCATGCGCCGCGTACAGTTGCCCGACGGCCCCGAAGTGATCCTGTCGGACACGGTGGGCTTTATCTCGAACCTCCCGACCGAGCTTGTGGCGGCTTTCCGGGCCACGCTGGAAGAAGTCCTGGGTGCCGACCTGATCGTCCATGTGCGTGATATCAGCCACGAGGATACAGAGGCGCAGGCGCAGGATGTCGAGGCGATCCTGACCTCGCTGGGCGTCGGCGAAGAGAGGCCCCGGCTTGAGGTCTGGAACAAGATAGACCTGCTGAGCGCCGATGAGCGCGAGGCAACGCTGGCGCGGGCGGACCGAGATCCTGAGATATTCGCGATTTCGGCTGTAACCGGTGAAGGCATCGCGCCATTGCTGTCCGAGATCGCGATGCATCTGCAAGGTGCACGGCGTGAGGCGGTGTTGGATCTGTCTTTCTCTGACGGGGACAAGCGGGCCTGGTTGTTCCGCCAGGATGTGGTGCGCACAGAAGAACAAACCGATGACGGTTTCCGCATCACGGTATTGTGGACCGATAAACAGGCGGCTCAGTTCGAGGCGCTGAAGAATTAGCGACAGGGCCGGATATGTCTGACAAGCCGGACCAAAGAGTGTTCCTGACCGGCCATATCGATGTGCCCGTGGACCGGCTGGAAGAGGTGCGCGCAGCGTTGCCGGACCATGTGAAACTGACCCGGGCGGAACAGGGCTGCATATCCTTCGACGTGATCGAGGATCAGACCCGTCCAGGTCGGTTCAACGTGTCAGAAGTGTTTACAGATCAGCAGGCTTTCGATGCACATCAGGCCCGGACACGGGCGTTTGACTGGTCGCGGGTCACTCAGGGGATACCGCGGGACTACAGGATGGAACGCGCATCCAGCGGACGGTGAGTCAGGCCCCGTCTATCTGCCGTTGATGGTCGTCCGCGTCGAACCAGCCCGATGATGATTGTACAAGATAATCTGACGTCAGTTCCCACTCTTCCCAGCCGCGCGCTGTGACGTGATTACCGGTTACGGAATGGTGCCCTTCGCGGGTCCAGACGAATATGGCATGAGATCCGGCCCATCGCATCATGTCGCAACGCAGTTCGAGATCCGGAAAATCCGCGTAAAACCTCCGGGCCATGTCGGCGATCGCCACGCGCCCCTCGATCGGGTCGCCCCGGTTGATGGTGACCTGCCCGTTTGACGCGAAGAAGCCGGCAACCGCGTCGGGGTCACCTGAGCTCCAGGCTATTGCGTAGTCTCGCGCGAGGTTATTCAGAGTATCCCGAATGCTGGCCATACTCGCCCCCTTTTGGTCCCACATGATCGGTGATGTTATGTTAGGCGAATAAAGCTGTGGGTGCCACGATGCCCCCGCGAACAGGGCGGGGACTTGCCGAATAGGCGGATTATCGCGGGATCAGATTGGTTACCCCGACAGCCGCAGCGCGGGCCAGATCAAGATCCAGTGACATGGGTATGTATTCGCCACGCCGCCACAGCTGCGCCTGATCGTCATAGTAACGCGACAGGAAATGACCCGATTGCCCGGTCGCTGTAATGAAGACCGAGCTGTTGGGGTCGGCAAAGTCATACACCCCGCGATACCCGGCGCCGTGCACATTCTGGAACGGATCAGGCCCTTCCCCCGATGTTCGGCCACGCAGCAATGTGTTGTCGCCGCCGCTGGTCGATTGGCGAATATTCACAAAAAACCGCAATATCGGGACAGAGCCCAGCACGGGGTGATCATGAGTTGCCTGATGCGCGTCGCCCCAACGAAGGGATTCAAGCGCGCTGCCATATCGTTCAGAGATCCAGATCAGCGCGTCGTCCAGCGCAAGCCGCGCCATCTCGGTGCATGTCTCGACCGGTGCGCTTTGAATCACGTCGCACCAGACACCCGCGCCGTCAATGTCGCGATAGACCCGTTCGATGAACAGCGGTTCGACATGTTTGTATTCACTGGCCAGAGGCCCAAGCTCGTCCGAGATCAGCCGGATTTGCAGCGCACGCAGCCAGGCCGCATAGATCAACGGCTCGGGCAGGTGTTCGTTCATCTCACCGTTCCAGTCCGCCAGCAGCGACAGCGCGATCTGGCGCTGGCGTTCCGGCGTTCCTTCGGGGGCCGAAGCCCCGGTGAACCAAAGATCGGCACCGATCAGCGGCAGCAGGGACCGCGCGGTAAAGCTGACCGTGTCCAGCTGTGCCTCGATAAAGCTGTCGCGGGTATGCACCTCGCGCGATTGCATCAGGCGCTCCCAACGATGCACGCGCTGCGTATCGCCCCATTCATACGAGACGTGATCCGGGAAGGGGCGGTCGATGATCTTGTTGTTCGTGTTGCCCAGAACCCCGCCGACGGGGGCCACGAATTCCGGGTTGTCGGCATAGGGCAGGCGGCCTTGCCAGCGATTGGCCTCGATCCAGCCGGGCGAGGGGATGCGCCCCCTACTTTGATTTAGCAGATCACGCCGAGGCATGGCGCCGATCAGCTTCATCCCGATGGTCGTCTTGTCGACCAGCGACAGGTTCTGAGAAGGCGCGATGAACTGCTCACCGACCGCGATGGCCTGTTCCACGTTGTCGGCATTCATCAGCGCCATGGACGCCGACATCGACGTGTCCTGCGGGCTGAGCGCCGTCCAGGACAGCGATGCCACATGGCCTGGCGGCGTGATGGTTTCCAGCTTGTAATCCGTGCCCGGCAGCACCGGCCCATTGTCCGTCCAGCGCAGGGTCAGCGTTACCGGAGCTTCCCCCTTGATCTCGATGATCGAAGGGCGGGTCTGGAATTCCTTGAAGCCGGTCGGGGTCAGGTATTCCTCGGGATTGTCAGGATTCAACTGCTCGATATGAACGTCCTGATCGTCAAGATACGAGGATGTAAGCCCCCATCCCAGCCGGTCGCTGCGTCCGGTCATGATGGCGGGCACACCAGGGATCGAAGCCCCAATGACACCGCCTTTTTCCAGGCCGAGATGTGCCAGGTACCAAATCCCGGGCGCAGTGAAACCCAAATGAGGGTCGTTGGCCAACAAGGTCCCGCCACTTGCAGAACGTGACGGCGCGGCGGTCCAGGCGTTTGAGGCTCCGGCCAGACCACGTTTGGGAAGGGGCGAAAGAGGTGTGTCGGGAACGTCCGTTCCCGCCGCATACCGCGGGAGATTTGGGAACAGGGCGGCATATTCCGGCAACGCCGCGATGCCGGGTCCGGGAACGTCGGGCAGGATATCGGCCAGACGTTCGGGGTTGTTCAGCATCAGGGACGTACGCGCACGCAGAACTTCATCGGTCAGGTGGCCTGACAGTTGCAGCGCCATCAGCTTGATCACCGCGATACTGTCACCCGGTTGCCAGGGCGAGACCGGGGCGTTGAACAGGAACATTTCGGGTGCGCCGCGACCCAGCGCCTCTTCGTTGATCTCGGTCAGGCGGGCATTGACCCCGGCGGAATAGGCGCGCAGGGCGGCCTTGGTATAGTCGTCCTGCACCTCGACCGAGCGGTGGGCCAGCCCGTAAAGGTCCAGTCTGCGCAGCAGCTTGTCGATGTGAAGCGTGCGCGGGCCAAAGACCTCGGACAGTCGGCCTTGCGCGGTACGGCGCATGACCGTCATCTGCCACAGTCGATCCTGTGCATGGGCATATCCCAAACCAAAGAACACATCGGGATCGGTCTGGCCCAGAATATGCGGCACGTTGGCGGTGTCGCGCACGATCTCGACCGGGGCGGTCAGACCGTCGACCTCAAGCGTTTGGTCATAGTCCGGCAGGGATTGGCTGGCCAAAAAATAGACAAGGCCCATGGCGGCGAGGATCAGGATGATCAGACCCGACGCGATGCGCACCAGCCAGCGGAAAACAAGACCCATTACTGCCCCTATTCTTGTTCAGATGAATGTTGCGCAGAGACTAGAGGATGGTCGGTCCGACCGAAAGAGGAACGCGGCAAGAACCTGCGCGGGAAGGGTTGAAATCAAATGCCCCGCCGCAGTGTTGTGCTGCGACGGGGCCGTGTGTGGGGGAAGTGGTAATCCGGGTTATGGGATGATGCGGGTGTATTTCGTCCCTTCGACGGTCGCGCCGAATTTAAGACCGGCCTGGCCAAAGACCACCGCCAGCACCGGCGAACGCAGTGTTGTCGTGTCCGTGGACAAGGAATTCCCAGTTGCGTCAACTACATATCCAATGTCGGCACCAGCTGTCCATCCGCTGGAACGGCGGAAATCGTTCAGCGCATCTTCGGTCATGAAGAACAGGATGTGCGCATATTGCTGCGCACCGATTTGCAGACCTGCGGTGCCGGAAACTGCGGAATAGTAATCGACCGTGGCGCCGTTGATGCGCAGCGCGCCTTGGCCGTAGGCACCGCCAAAGAAGATCAATCCGGCGTCGGTGATCAGGGGCATAACCAACATGCCGTTGGCTTTGTTCGCGATTTCCACGGTGTTGGGATACCGGCTGTACATTTCGGTCAGCGTGGCATCGACGCGGGCGTCGATCATGGCCGAGTTTGAATTGCCGACGCCGTTGCCGCAGGCGGCGGTCAGGGACAGGCCTGCCATGCCCAAGGCAAAGCCGCGACGGTTCAGTCGGGGGGAGTTGGAACTGCTCATGGTTTTTTCTCTGTAACTGTGCCTGATGTGTCGGGTGATCCCGATCTTGCCGGCAAGGATACGCCGATTATGGCGTTGTGTCACGGGAAAGCTGCCCGCTCAAGGGGGTTTGTCGGCGAAAAGTTGCGACTCTTCGGGGTTTTAGCCTTGCAGGATGCGGGCAACCTGAGGTGAGAAATAGGTAAGAATACCGTCGCACCCGGCGCGCTTGAAGGCCAGCAGGCTTTCCAGCATCGCCTTTTCTCCGTCGATCCAGCCATTCTGGGCGGCCGCCTGGATCATCGCGTATTCTCCCGACACCTGATAGGCATAGGTGGGCGCGCCAAAGCTGTCTTTCACCCGTCGGCAGATATCCAGATAGGGCATTCCGGGTTTGATCATCACCATGTCCGCGCCTTCGGTCAGATCGCGTTCGATCAGGCGCAGGGCTTCGTTCGAGTTGGCCGGGTCCATCTGATAGGTTTTCTTGTCACCGGTCAGCGCGCCCGAGGCGCCGACGGCGTCGCGGAAGGGCCCATAAAAAGCGCTTGCGTATTTCGCGGCATAGCTGAGGATCATCACGTTGTGATGCCCGGCACCTTCCAATGCGCGGCGCATTTCCCCGATCCGGCCGTCCATCATGTCCGACGGTCCGATGATGTCGGCACCGGCATCGGCCTGGGCAAGGGTCATCTTGACCAACGCTTCGATGGTCTGATCATTCACGATCTCTCCGTCGACGACATAGCCGTCATGACCATTGATATTGTACGGGTCCAGCGCCACGTCCGTCATCACCGCAATGTCGGGGGCTGCCGCCTTGATCGCCCGGATGGCCCGGTTCGACAGGTTGTCGGGGTTCCAGGCCTCGGCGCAGTCTTCGGTCTTGAGCGCGGAATCCGTGTAGGGAAAGATGCATATCGCCGGGATTCCAAGCGCTTGCGCTTCGACGGCCGCTTTTGCAATCAGATCCACCGACCAGCGAACCACGCCCGGCATCGAGGGAACGGGTTCTTCAACCCCTTCGCCGTCGCGGACGAAAACGGGCCAGATCAGGTCATCCGTGGTCAAGACATTCTCGCGCACAAGTCCGCGGATTGCCCGGGATTGACGGGCACGCCGAAAGCGGGTCATGGGATAGGGGGCAATGGTCGGTTTCATGGCGCGTTCTCCTTGAACATTCGTGCATTGGGTGGCATGAATTCACAAAGGTCTCAAGGGTATCAATGGACGCGGCAGCGTGGCCAATCCTCCCTGAGTAGTTTGAATAAAGGGTTGGGTTTGGACTGGTACTCTTCGATCTTTGAAGTCATCGACATGCGTAGCTTTTCGAATCTCTGGTTCTGGATCGTGCTGGCGGTTGTCTGGTCTTCGGCGAGTCACTGGGTAATGGGCATTCCCTACGATCTGGTGGTGCGTGCCCGACGCATTGGCGGGCAGGTCGAGATCGACCTTCTGGACATCGTTCGCATACACACCAACCGGATCTTGTTGATCGTCGACATGTCAGGCACCATCCTGTTGGCATTCGGGTGTTTTCTGTTCACAGGGCTGGCCACGCTTGGGTTCTATTACGGCGTCGAATTCGCGCAGGCCGTGTTCCTTCTTCTGTTTCCACTGACGCTTGTTCTGGTGGTGAACATCGTGCACGCGCGACGATTGCGGCGGCAGGAACTGACGCTCGAGTCCGTTTCGAAAACCATTGCGCGCTGCCGGCTCTATACCCAGATCATAGGCATGATCTCGATACTGGTCACTTCGTTCTGGGGCATGTATCAGAACATCTCGATTGGCGTTCTGGGATAGCAAAATCTGAAAGGCGAGGCGATGAAGGCTCCGAACCACGTGACAGTTGGCGGCGCCCCCGAAGGGTTTGACGCGCAGCTTGTGCTGAACGAAATCGCCCGCAGCAACGGGCCGGTGGCCCATGTCGCACGTGACGACAAGCGGATGGAGGCGATGCGCGCGGCGCTGGCCTTCTTTGCCCCTGACATGCCGGTCTTCGTGTTTCCGGGCTGGGATTGTCTGCCTTATGACCGGGTGTCACCCAATGCCGACATTTCAGCGGCCCGCGTTGCCACGCTGGCGGCTCTGGTTCACCAGATGCCGCAGAAATTCGTGTTGTTGACGACATTGAATGCGGCAACCCAACGCGTCCCGGCGCGAGACGTGCTGCGCGAAGCTGCGTTCACCGCCCGTGTCGATCAGCGCATAGATGAGGCCGCGCTACGCAACTTCCTGGTGCGCATGGGCTTCACGCAAAGCCCCACCGTGATGGAGCCGGGCGATTACGCCATTCGCGGCGGTATCATCGACATCTTCCCGCCGGGTGAATCGGGCCCCGTCCGTCTGGACCTGTTCGGAGACGTACTGGACGGCGCGCGCCGTTTTGATCCCGTGTCTCAGCGCACGACCGAAAAGCTGGACGTGGTTGAGCTTGCGCCGGTGTCCGAGGTCATTCTGGATGATGCGGCCATCACGCGGTTCCGCCAGAACTACCGGATCGAATTCGGCGCCGCGGGCACGGATGATCCGCTCTACGAAGCGGTAAGTGCCGGTCGCAAGCATCAGGGTATCGAACATTGGCTGCCCTTCTTCCACGAGAAGCTTGAAACACTGTTTGATTATCTGCCGGATGCCACGATCACCGTCGACGATCAGGTTACACCGGCCAGACTGGCCCGATGGGAGACGATTGCCGATCAATACGAAACCCGGCGTCTGGCGCTGGAAAACCGATCCCGCATGGATACGGTCTATAAACCCACACCTCCGGGGCTGCTGTATCTGGATGATGCCGCGTGGGAGGCGGCTGTTGCGGATCGGCGCGTCATGCAGTTCAGTCCTTTGCCGCAGGCCTCGGGTCCGGGTGTCATCGATGCGGGCGGGCGGATCGGGCGCAACTTTGCTCCGGAACGTCAGCAGGAAAGCATCAGCCTGTTCGGTGCTTTGGCCAGCCACATCACCGCCAAGCTTGACAACGGTCCGGTGCTGATTGCGTCCTATTCAGAAGGTGCGCGCGAACGTCTGACCGGCCTGATCGAGGATGAAGGTCTGGCCGAGGCGATTCCCATTGCCAATGGAACGCGCATCGGAAAGCGCGGCCTGCACCTTGCCGTCTGGGCGCTGGAACACGGTTTCGAGACCCCCGACCTGACGGTGATCGCGGAACAGGATGTTCTGGGCGACAGGCTGATCCGCCAACCCAAAAAACGCCGCAAGGCCGAGAATTTCCTGACCGAGACCCAATCCCTCAGCCCCGGTGATCTGGTGGTGCATGTGGATCACGGCATTGGTCGTTATATGGGGATGGAGGTCGTCACGGCCGCCGGTGCCGCCCATGAATGCCTGCTGCTGGAATATGCCGAGCAGGCAAAGTTGTACCTGCCGGTCGAAAACATCGAACTGCTGTCGAAATACGGTCATGACGAAGGGCTTTTGGATCGACTTGGCGGTGGTGCCTGGCAGGCCAAGAAGGCCAAGCTGAAAGAGCGCATCCGCGAGATGGCGGACAAGCTGATCCGCATCGCGGCGGAACGTGCTTTGCGTAAGGCCCCCGTGATGGACCCACCGCCGCACGCGTGGGAGGAGTTCAGCGCGCGTTTCCCCTATCAGGAAACCGATGACCAGTTGCGCGCCATCTCGGATGTGATGGAAGACATGCATTCTGGTGCCCCCATGGATCGCCTGATCTGCGGCGACGTCGGTTTTGGCAAGACCGAGGTGGCGATGCGTGCCGCCTTTGTCGCCGCCATGTCAGGCGTGCAGGTTGCGGTCGTGGCACCGACAACACTGCTTGCCCGACAGCATGCCGCAAGCTTCAGGGAACGGTTTCGCGGCTTCCCTCTGGAAGTGCGGCAATTGTCGCGTTTCGTCTCGGCCAAAGAGGCGCAGCTGACACGTGACGGGCTGGCCAAGGGCACGGTCGATATCGTGATCGGGACCCATGCGCTGTTGGCCAAGAACATACGGTTTCACAATCTGGGTCTGCTGGTCATCGACGAAGAACAACATTTCGGCGTGGGACACAAGGAACGGCTGAAGCAACTGCGCAGTGACATCCATGTTCTCACCCTGACCGCAACCCCGATTCCGCGAACCTTGCAATTGTCGCTAACTGGGGTGCGCGATCTGTCGATCATCGGCACACCGCCCATCGACCGCTTGGCGATCAGAACCTATGTCAGCGAATTCGACGCGGTCACGATTCGAGAGGCGCTGCTGCGCGAACACTATCGCGGCGGGCAGAGTTTCTACGTGGTTCCGCGCATCTCGGACCTGCCCGAGATCGAGGAGTTCCTGAAAAACCAGCTGCCGGAACTGACCTATGTTGTTGCACATGGCCAGATGGCGGCGGGTGAACTCGATGACCGAATGAATGCGTTTTATGACGGTAAGTATGATGTGCTGCTGGCGACGACAATTGTGGAAAGCGGTTTGGACATTCCAACGGCGAACACGATGGTAGTGCACCGCGCTGACATGTTCGGTCTTGCGCAGCTCTACCAGATCCGGGGCCGGGTGGGGCGGTCCAAAACCCGCGCCTATGCCTATCTGACCACCAAGCCACGGCAGAAACTGACGGCTACGGCCGAGAAACGCCTGCGGGTTCTGGGCTCGTTGGACACGCTGGGGGCCGGGTTCACTCTGGCCAGCCAGGACCTCGACATTCGGGGCGCTGGCAATCTGCTGGGCGAAGAACAGTCTGGCCAGATGCGCGATGTGGGCTACGAGCTTTATCAATCCATGCTGGAAGAAGCGATTGCCAAGATCAAGGCCGGCGAGATGGAGGGGCTGTCAGATGCTGACGACCAATGGGCCCCACAGATCAATCTGGGCGTGCCGGTTCTGATTCCCGATGATTACGTACCCGATCTGGATGTTCGTCTCGGCCTCTACCGCCGCTTGTCGTCGCTGTCGACCAAGGTCGAGCTGGAGGGCTTTGCCGCGGAGTTGATCGACCGTTTCGGTAAATTGCCGAAAGAGGTGAATACCCTGATGCTGGTCGTGCGCATCAAGGCCATGTGCAAAAGGGCGGGCATCGCCAAGCTGGACGGAGGCCCGAAAGGCGCGACGATCCAGTTCCACAACGACAAGTTCGCATCCCCTCAGGGATTGGTTGAATTCATTCAGAACCAGCGCGGCATGGCCAAGGTCAAGGATAACAAGATCGTCGTGCGCCGGGATTGGAAGAAAGACAGCGACAAGATCAAAGGGGCCTTTGCGATTGCCCGCGACCTTGCTGAAAAAGTGGTCGCGGAAAAGAAGAAGACCAAGGCTGGTTGATAGGCAGGATGGGGCTCTGCCCCCTCTGCGCGTTCCGCGCATCTCCCCCGGGATATTTGCGGCCAGATGAAGTCACGGATCCCAGCTTCATCTGGCTGAAAATATCCCCGCCGGAGGCATCGCGCGGCAGCGCGATCCCGCCTATACACGCATTGCAGCCTGCGCGCAGAAGCAAGACGCTGCAACCGCCCGATCAGCGCGGGCCAAAGCCAAGTCGAGGCGTTGTTTGACCTGTCGGATTTCAACATCTTCCCCGCGGGCTTTGAGACAATCGTACAGCCCCTTCAGGCTCCAGACGTTGTCGGGATGGATCGACGCGCGGCTGAGCGAGCCGCCAAGGCCAAGATCTTCGCGATAGACGGCTTCTGCTTCTGCTGCATGACCTTGTTCGAACAGCAATGCGCCAAGCGCGTGGCGGGTGGGCTGCATCCAGCCCCAGGGCTCGTCATAGGGCAGGGTGTCGTCCAGTTCGACCGAGCGGCGCAGATGGGCAAAGGCGATCTCGAAATTGCCCTTTCGGTACTCGATCTCACCGCGCAGCATCTCCCCCGCGATTTCCAGCAGGTCGATCGCGCGATTGTTGTGCAACCGGCGTGTTGCCGGAACGCATTCCCTGGCTGCCAGAAACAGGTTCTCTTCCGCTTCGGCATGGACGACGTCACCGGTTGCGGCACGTGCGATGGCGCGGGCGTAGTGGGTCGTCGCCGTCAGGGTGCGGTAGAGATCCGGATCGGAGGGCAGCTCCAGCGCCTTTGCCTCTTCCCAGCGGCCAAAGCGGATCAGGATGTGCGGCCCCATGGACATGTAGCTTTCGAAGTAATCCGCCATGGGGGGGCTTTCGATGCGCAGCATCTCCTCTGGCGTTGTATCCCACAAACCCTGATTGGCGCGCAGGGCAGGTTCGATCTGACCCAGAAACAGCGCGCCGTAGATGGCGAAGTGATAATTGTGTTGGCGGTAGCCGGTGTAGATATTGAACGCGCCTTCGCGTTCGTAATATTTCAGATCCGCATCCGAGGCTTTTTCGTTCCACTGCACCACGTTGTGATAATGGCCGCACAGCACATCAATATGTGTCGGCATATGCACGAGGTGCCCCGCATCGGGCACCAATGTGCGCAGGACATCACCGGCTTTCAGAGCTTTTTCCGGCGTGGGCGACATCTCCATCAGGTGAACATAAAGATGCAGCAGGCCGGGATGTGACATGGCGGCCGGATCGTTGGCCATGGCCCATTCCAACGCCTCCTGCGCTTCAAGCGTTGCAGCGCCTTCGGCCGGTTGGCCTGTTTGCAGGTCCCACATTTTCCAGGGTGTCAGGTTCAAAAGCGCCTCGACGTAGATCGTGCGCAGGTCCGCGTGATCGGGGTGTGCGGCGAAGGCCGCGCGCATCGCTTCGGCAAAATCGTGGTCCCACCGGTGCATGTCCTCTGCCGGGTCTCGTTGCGGATAGCGCGCAGGGAGGGCTTGGATCAGAGCTTGCTCGACGGGCGTACAGCCATCAGTCAATCGAAGGGCGTTTTGCATGGCATCATAGGCCAGCGCCAGCGCCTTGCGGCGACCCCGCTCGTCCTGCAAGTCCCATGGCAGGTTGTAATTCGGTCCCGCCGCGTAGGCGACGCCCCAATATGCCATGGCGCATTGGGGGTCGTGTTCAGCTGCGCGCTGGAAACAAACCACGGCTTCTTCGTGATTGTACCCGTAGGTCCAGTTCAGGCCGCGGTCGAACCACAGCTGAGCCTCGGGAACGGAGGTCGTTACCGGACAGGAATAGCTGCCCAGATCATAGTATTCACGCATCAGAAGCCCTCCGCTTGGTTCAGGTCGAGGGTAGCGTGTTTCTGACGAGTCGCACAGATCAGGCTGGCAGACGTTCTTCGACGCGGCCCATGTGCAGCATAAGCCCGAAGGCCAGAATGCACATGCTCAGGATGCCGAAGGTCAAAGGCGTGATCGAACCGTCGAACAACAGCCCGATCGGGGCGGCGATGGCAGCGGCCAGCACCGTCGAAATCGATCCGATGACCGAGGCTGCCATTCCGGCAATATGCCCCATCGGCTCCATCGCGATGGCGTTCAGGTTGCCCAGCGTCACGCCGGCCATGAAAAACACCATTGTTTGCCAGAACACGAACAGCGCGAATGAGGCGTCTGGCGAAAGATGCGCGGCGTTCAGGGTCATGACAATGGTGGTAATCACGATTTGCCCCCCCAGCGCCCATGTCACCATCCGGCGCATGCCCACACGCACCACCAGTGCCGCGTTCAGCAAACTGGCCGACCCGGACATCAGCGCCACGAACCCGAACCAGAACGGAAAGCTTTCGGCGCGGCCATGGATTACGTCATAAACGGGCTGAACCATTGTCAGCATGGTGAACAGCACCCCCATGCACAGGGTCTGAACCATGATCGAAAGGCGCACGGTCGGATGCGCAAACATCTCCTTCGTGGCCGAAAGCATCAGCGGAATGCGGAACGGACGACGGTTTTCCCGGGCCAGAGATTCCGGCAACCGAAGGCCCATCCAGGAAATGATGATCAACGCAAACAGAATGAAAGATACAAAGATCCCGCGCCATCCGAACAAAGCGATCACACCGGCGCCCAGCATCGGTGCTGCCGCGGGTACCAGCGTGAAAATCATCATCGCAATCGAGATGATCCGCGCCATTTCGCGGCCTGAATACAAGTCGCGGATGATCGCCATGGCCACCACGCGCGGTCCTGCGGCGCCCAGGCCCTGAACCACGCGTGCAATCAAGACCAGTTCCAGTGAAGAACTGGCCCATGCGACAGCAGACGCCGCAATGTACAAAGCCGCGCCGCCGTAAATGACGGACTTGCGTCCCAGCGCATCCGAAAGCGGGCCGGTGAAAAACGTGCCGATCCCCATGCCCAACACAAATGACGTCAGGATCAGTTGGGCACGGTTGACGTCATCGGGGCTGAGCTGCGCGCCGATCTCGGGCAGCGCAGGCAGCATGGAATCGATCGAAAAGGCGATGGTGGCGAACATCATTGCGATCAGCGCAATGAACTCCGCCTTCGACATGCGATTGGCCATGAAGAACTCCTAACCCGTTCGCGCTATCACGGCGGGCCGGCATAGGCCAGACTTGAATTTTGCACAGACCTCTGTGCTATTCTGCAGGGGAAGCCTCAAGTTGAGACATGATCTCGGCGATCACTTTCTCCCACATTTCAGGAGGTTGGGCGCCGGGAACTGCATGTTGGTTCGCAACAATGAAGGTCGGGACCGAGCTCACGCCCATTTTGCGGGAATGGGCATCGCGGCTGCGGATATCCTCGCGGTCGGCGTCTGATTTCAGCAGCTTCATGACCACGGCGGCGTCCATTCCGGCGCTATCCGCGATGTCGGCCAGCACCTCGTGGTCGCCGATGTCGCGACCCTGCACGAAATAGGCGTCGAACAGCGCGTCGACGACGGCATTCTGCTTGCCTTCGATGCCAGCCCAATGGATCAGGCGATGCGCATCCAGCGTGTTGGGGGTGCGTTTCATGGCCTCGAAGTTGATGTTCAGACCGGCCTTTTCGGCATGTTCCACCACCGGCGCATAGGCGCGAACCGCGCCGTGCTTGCCGCCGAACTTGCGCTCGAGATATTCGCGCCGATCCATTCCCGCTTCCGGCATGTCAGGATTCAACTGGAACGGATGCCATTCAATGACAAAGGGGTGGTCGGGTACGTTGGCCAGCGCCTTGTCCAGTTGAGTCTTGCCGATATAGCACCACGGGCAGATCGGATCGGACAGGATGTCGAGCTTGACGGTCTGGGTCATTTTGTTGGTGCCTCGAAATAGGCCGGCAGCGCCCGGCGCAGGAGTTTGCCGTTTCCACCGGTCGGCAGGGCGGGCAGATGGATGAAGGCGCGTGGTTGTTTGTAACGCGCCAGGTTGGCTTCGACATAGGTGCGCAAGGCCGCATCGTCCAGCTTTTCCTGGCCCGTATAGAATGCTGCTATCACAAAGGTGTCCGGTTTGACCTCGACCGCGGCGGCGCCGACCTGCGTGATGCCCGGAAAGCGGGACAGGGCGGCTTCGACCTCGACCGGGGACACGCGATAGCCACCCGCGTTCATCATATCGTCGTCGCGGCCCAGATAGCTGATCTGGCCATCCACGGCCATTGCTCCCTGATCGCCGGTCAGAAACCACTCTCCCTGCATCCGCGCTTCAACCTCATCGGGTGCGTTGAGATAGGTCAGCATCAAACCGGGGTCAGAGCGGTGAATGGCGATGGTGCCTTCTTGCCCCTTCGGCACCGGGCCGTCCGGACCAAGGATCGCCACTCGACGCCCCGGTTGCGGTTGTCCCAATGCGTCGCCGCGCGCGGGGTGATCCGGGCTGGAGGAAATGAAGGTAGAGCATTCGGACATGCCGTAGGCTTCGAACAACTCGGTGCCGGTGGCCTTTCGCCATTGTTCGTGCAGCGCGCGCGACAGTTTCTCACCCGCGCACAAGCCGTGGCGCAGGTCTGGCAGCCCAATCCGATCGCACCCTTGCACCATCTTGCGATAGACCCCGGGGGCCGCTGCAAAGATCGTTGCGCCATGCTGGCGCAGCAGGGCAGGCAGGGCCGTGATTTCGGTGCCGGGCGCGGGGATCAGGGCAGTTGCGCCCATGATCCATGGATCCATCAGGCCGGTGCCTAGCGTATAGGTCCAGTTGAAGGCTCCGGCGTGGCACAGCCGGTCGGTCTCGCGAAGACCATACCAGCCATCGACCATCATCTGCCGCGCCCAGATTGCCCGGTGGGCATGGGCCACGGCACGAGGCTTGCCCGAGGTTCCAGAGGTATAGACGACATAGGCCATACGTTCCGGATCGCCCATGTCAAATTCTGCCGGGGGCAGGCATCGCATCGCTTTCAGCGCGTCCAGCCCGATCTGCTTGGAATGCGAGGCGCAGGCAACGCTCGGATCACGCAGAATCACCGCCGGAGAAAGCTCGTCGATCATCCTGGCGGTTTCGGGTTCCGTCAGTTGTGACGATGTCGGCACCGGTACGATGCCCACGGCAATTGCCCCCAGATAAGCAATCGGGAAATCCACCGTGTTTCCCAGCCGCATCAGCGCGATATCACCGGGTTTCAAACCGGCCCGCAGCAAACCCGTGCCTGTGCCCAGCACAGCAGCTTTCAGATCGCGATAGGTCCAGTCCTGCGCGCCATTCGGGCGCAATATCGACAAAGCCACTTTATCCTGCGCGTGATCGGCACGGCCCAGAACATGGGCCGCCAGATTGAATGGCGTGGGGCAGGGTGCGGGTGACCCCTGATCGAAGATTGACAACATGGCCTCTGGCTATCGCGCCGCCTGCCGCGTTGCAAGCGTGGCTGGCCGGGCCTATAGAAGGGTCATGAGCACTCAATATCCCAAATCTCTGATCCGAATTGCCCGCGACTCTGGCGACCATACCGAAGTCGAGCCGCTGGACCTTGGCGCACGTGTGCGAGAGCTGCGCAAAGCGCGGGAATGGACATTGGAACAGGCCGCCAGTCAGGCCGGATTGGCACGGTCGACGCTCAGCAAGATTGAAAACGGGCAGATGTCGCCGACTTACGACGCGCTCAAGAAGCTTGCGACCGGGCTGGAGATTTCTGTTCCGCAACTGTTTACGCCGCCCCAGCGCGATCAGGTGATCGGACGCATGGCGATCACCCGTGTGGGCGACGGCACGGCTCATGCCACCACAACCTATGAGCATGAGCTGCTAGCCGAAACCCTGACCAAGAAACAGATGCTGCCCTATCGTGCGCGGGTCCGCGCAAGATCAATGGATGAATTTGACGGCTGGGTGCGCCATGACGGCGAAGAATTCATGTATGTGCTGACCGGTGTCGTCAAGCTTTACACCGAGTTTTACGAGCCGGTTGAGATGCGCAGAGGGGACAGCGCGTATTACGACGGCAGCATGGGCCACAACGTGATTTCCGTCAGTGATGAAGACGCGACGATCCTTTGGGTTACATCACTTGCCTAAAGCGGTTCTGCTGAATTCCCGGTTCAGCCCTTCGGTGAACAGGAAATCTTCGACCTCTTCATGCGCCTCATTCATCGTAAGTTGGTGACGTTCGGCCAAATAGGCTTCAAACCCTTTTCGATCCTTCAACACGCGCATCATGTCCTTGTCACGCAGGTTCGGAAAACGCCGCTTTGCGCGTTCGCATGCCGCATTCCAGTCGTTTGTAAGATCGGTCCAGTTCATCATCAATGAGCTTCCCTTAGCAACGATTAGGACTGCTCTCCCCCGCTTCAGAGTACGGATAGGGTGCCGTTACGTAAGACATGACAAAATGTCGCAGCGCTGGACCTTGCCTTCTTGAGGGGAAAAGTGCCCGCTGCGAAGTTTCCGCAACGGGCCGACGGGCCTACATTTGGTGTGAGTGGTGGCGGGCCTGGTTGTTCTGTAATCCGCAGCGCCAGATTGTCCCGGCAGGCAGAGAGGCGGGGTCATCGCCAGCTTGTTATTAAGCTTAACTGCGCAATATATATGCATATTTTCCAGACAAGTAAAACTGTTTGTGGGTGTTTCTTTCCGGATCGCTTGCATGTGACGATGTTGGACCCTGATTACGATGCTTCCAATGCGGCCAAACGATATCTTGTGTGGGATGGCAATGTGCTGAAATTTGCCGATTGGTGGAAATTTCCTGAGCGCTGTTTGTATGAAACAGCTGGAACTTCAAGCTTCCGTCTTTCGGAAACTTCAATTGGAAAGACCAGCCGGATTCACATGTACAACGGCTGGTCTTGGGTTTGCGCCTTTTACCGGGCGTCGTACCACCAGACTTCGGGCATGTACTGCGGACCGTCGCCATAGATAGGCAGGGTTTCCGGGTGCTTAAGCTCTTTGACATGCGCGATGCGCCCGATGTCAAAGCTCCAGATCGGGATGACATAGCGGCCTGCCGTCAATACCCGGTCCAGCGCGCGGGTGGCCGCGGTAAAGTCCTCGCGGGTTTTTGAGGCCAGCATGGCATCGATCATGGCATCAACTGCGGGCGAAGAAACGCCCATCAGGTTGCGAGTGCCGGGGGCATCGGCAGTTTCGCTGCCCCAATAAAGACGCTGCTCATTGCCGGGAGATAGGGAAAGCGCTCGGCGGAACGTCGTGACGTCAAAGTCTAGTTCAGACGTGCGCCCGACATATTGGGCATTGTCGACCTGTTCCGTCGTGACCCGGATGCCAAGACGTTCCAGCGCGCGGGAATAGATCTCGACCACGGTTGCCATCTCGCTGTCACCCTGTTGAAGCAGGAAAGTCATCTGAAAGGGATCGCCATTTGCATTGCGCAGCACGCCATCCTGAACGGTCCAGCCTGACTCGGCCAATAGTCCGGCGGCCTTGCGGAGGTTTGCCCGGTTCCGGGCCGATCCGTCGCCTTTCGGCAGTTCATACCCTTCCAGCGTGCCGGGCAACAGGATGTCAGCGAAAGGAAGCAACTGGTCTTTTACCTGCCCCTGGGCCGGGCCGGGCTGCATCGCAAGGTCGGACCCCGAGAAATAAGACGTAATCCTTGGTTGCGCACCACCGGTTACCGTGTCGTTGATGAACTCGAAGTTGAACGCAAGCATCAGCGCTTCGCGCACGCGCCAGTCGTCGAACGGAGCCTTTCTTGTGTTCATCACGAACCCGGTCATTCCCGAAGGTTTTCCATGCGGAATTTCGGTCTTGATGACATCGCCGCGCTGCACGGCGGGAAAGTTGTATTGCGTGTCCCATTTGTCGGCGTTGAATTCACGCACGGCTGACAGCTCTCCGGCCTTGAAAGCTTCGAACAAGACGCTGCCGTCGCCGTAGAATTCGATCCGCAGCTCATCAAGGTTCATGGTGCCGCGGCGAAACGGGAGGTCGTTCCCCCAATAGTCCGGATTGCGTCGCAGATTCACGAAGCGTCCCGCTTCGTAGCTTTCGATCACATAGGGGCCGGTTCCAATCGGTACATCATGAAGTTGCGCATCCGCGAAATCCTTGCCCTCCCATTGCGCCTTTTTCAGGATTGGGCGCATCCCGGCCAGCAGCGCAAGCTCTCGGTCGGGTTCATTGAACGTGATCCGCACCGAACGCGGGCCGGTTTGTTCGATACTGTCGATCTTGCCCAAAAGACCGCGATAGCGCAGATGCCCCTGCGTGCCCAACGTTTCGTAAGACCAGATAACATCATCGATCGTGACCGGACTGCCGTCGGAAAACCGCGCCTCCTCCCGCAGGGTGAATTCGACCCAAGACCGGTCCGGATCGGTCTCAACTGATTCGGCTAACAGCCCGTAAAGTGTGAAAGGTTCGTCCCATGACCGTCCCATCAGGCTTTCATGGGTCCAGAAAGGCAATTGCCATGGCGAGGTGCCTTTTTGCAAAAACGGGTTCAGGCTGTTAAAACCGCCCGTGTTTCCGAATACGGCTTTGCCGCCTTTGGGTGCATTCGGGTTGGCGTATGGGAGTGACACAAAATCCGGTGGTAGGGCCGGGTCCCCATACATAGCTATGCCATGAGACGATTCTGCATGGGCGACAGAGATCACGAAAATGGTGGCGATTCCCGCCACAAGTGATCGAAACGGACGGAGAAAATCCGGGCTCATTTTGGAAACAATCCTGCTCTGGCCTTATTTTGTTGGTATTCACCGTAGTGATGATTTTTCTTATTATCAAACTTTTAGCTTGGACCAAGGCGCAGAATTGCTTATAAAGGTTGCACTGCTCGATAGGTTTCTTGCCTGTATGAAACCTGCCTCAATAACTTAACGCCCGCTTCGTGCGGGCGTTTTTTTTGCCTGTGGAAGTCTCAGGCCGGTATTCCAATCCCATATGTTTCCCCGTTTTCTTTGCAGGTGCAGCATGGCATGGTGCGCCTGATCAACGCTTGAGGGAGAATGGACATGAGCCTGTCCGGCAAAACGGCAATCATCACGGGATCAAATTCGGGCATCGGCCTGGGCGTCGCACGCGAGCTGGCCAAGGCCGGTGCCGATGTGGTTCTGAATTCCTTTACCGATCGCGATGAAGATCATGCGCTTGCCGCGCAGATTGCGAAAGAGACCGGAACCAATGCGCGCTACATCAAGGCCGACATGTCCAAGGGTGAGGAATGCCGATCCTTGATCGAACAGGCGGGGTCTTGTGACATTCTGGTGAACAATGCCGGGATTCAGCATGTCTCACCGATCGACAAATTCCC
This sequence comes from Ruegeria sp. AL12, assembly GCF_056540885.1. Taxonomy (NCBI): domain Bacteria; kingdom Pseudomonadati; phylum Pseudomonadota; class Alphaproteobacteria; order Rhodobacterales; family Roseobacteraceae; genus Ruegeria; species Ruegeria sp. AL12. The sequence goes on from NZ_JBQFXN010000001.1 coordinate 773,117, forward strand.
GGTTGAAAAATGGGATGCGATTATCGCAATCAACATGAACTCGGCCTTTCACACCACAGCGGCCGCGTTGCCAATGATGCGCAAGGCGGGTTGGGGGCGTGTGGTGAACATCGCCTCGGCCCACGGTCTGACGGCATCCCCTTTCAAGGCGGCATATGTTGCAGCCAAGCACGGTGTGGTTGGAATGACCAAGACCGTAGCGCTGGAAACAGCGCAGGAGCCGATCACCTGCAACGCCATCTGCCCGGGATATGTGCTGACGCCGCTGGTCGAGTCCCAGATTCCCGACACGATGAAAGAATACAACATGAGCCGTGAGGACGTTGTGAAGAACGTTCTTTTGGAACGGCAACCGTCCAAGGAATTCGCCACGGTCGAGCAACTTGGTGGAACGACTATCTTCCTGTGTTCGGACGCGGCCGCTCAGATCACCGGAACCACAATTTCCGTCGATGGTGGCTGGACCGCGCTTTGAGGTTTTGCGGGGGCGCTGCCCCCACACCCCCAGAGTATTTTGGAAAAGATGAAGGGTTTGCGGCATGAAGCAGATCAATCTGGCTTTGCAGGGGGGTGGGGCGCATGGCGCGTTCACCTGGGGTGTGCTTGACCGACTGCTGGACGAGGACGACATCGAGGTCGCTGCAATTACCGGAACTTCCGCAGGGGCGCTGAACGGTGCGGCCTACAAATCTGGTATGGTTCATTCCGGGCGCGAAGGCGCGCGGGCACGCCTGGACGGGTTGTGGAAGCGCATGGGCGCTATTGGCGACATGCGCTTTGCCAACTGGTTTCGCGGCCTTGAACCGGCGGCCATTGCGCAGGCGATGGAATATTCGGTGCCGTTTTCGATTGGGGATGCCTGGTCGCGGATGGTGTCGCCCTATGCGTACGGGCCGTTCTACAGCAACCCTTTGAAGCCGGTGGTGGACAGGTTCAATTTCGACGAGGTGTGCGCAGATGAAGGCCCGCGCCTGTTTGTGTGTGCCACCTGCGTACGCAGCGGCAAGATCCGCGTCTTTACCGGCGACGAAATCAGCACCGACGCCATCTTGGCCTCGGCCTGTTTGCCGACCCTGTTCAAGGCGGTTGAGATTTTCGACCCGAAGTCAAACCGGACCGAAGCCTATTGGGACGGAGGGTATACCGGCAATCCGGCGCTCTATCCGCTGTTCAACGATGATTTGCCGGATGACGTGGTGATCGTGAACATCAATCCGCTGGAGCGTGACGAAGTTCCGATCACGCCGCAGCAAATCCAGAACCGGATCAACGAGATCAGTTTCAACTCATCCCTGTTTCGCGAGTTGCGGGCGATCAGCTTTGTTCAGCGGCTGCTGAAAGAGGGCAAGCTGACGGCCGGAGAGATGAGCCGCGTGCTGGTTCACATGATTGCAGATAACGAGTTGATGAACAGCCTGTCGGTTGCCACCAAAACCGTGCCCAATCCGGTCATTCTGCACAAGCTGAAACAGGCCGGACGCAACGCCGCAGATGGTTTTCTTGCCAACCATAAGGACGATTTGGGTCAGACCAGCACAATTGATCTGCCTGCGATGTTCAGCTGATCACTCGGGCGGCTGTGTCGGGTCTTTTCCATTCGGGTATACAAGCCCCGCCGAAATCACCAGTTTGGCGGCGTCTTCGATGCTCATGTCCAGCAGGATCACGTCTTCTGCGGGGAAGAACAGCAGAAACCCCGATGTCGGGTTGGGTGTCGTGGGTACGAAGACGCTCAGCAGCTCGCCACCGGTTTCGGCGCGTTGGCTGACCTCACCCTTGGCGCTGGTCGAGACAAAGCCGATGGCCCAGATCCCGCGACGCGGGTACTGGATCAGGCAGGCTTTCTCAAAGGAACGCTCGGTCTGGGCAAACACCGTTTCCGAAATTTGCTTGATCCCGGAATAGACCGAGCGCACGACGGGCATCCGGTCAACAACGCTTTCGGCGAAGTGGATCAGGGAACGGCCCAGAATGCCCTTGGCGATCCAGCCGACCAGAACGGTGAAGATCAGGAAGATCACCACACCCACACCGCGCAGGTTGATGCCCACGTATTGTTCGGGCTGGAACTGTTGGGGCACCAGCGGCAGAACCGCGCTGTCTATCCAGCCGACCACCGACCAGATCAGCCAGACCGTCAACCAGACAGGCGCAATGACCACGATGCCCGTCAGAAAGGACGCGCGCAGCCGTGAAAGCATGCCCGGGCGGCGGTGAGGCTCTTCGTCGAAGGGTGTATTCATTGCGGTTCCGAATGGTTTCCGGATTTAGGTAGTCAATCCACGGCCTTGGTACAATAGGTTAACGTCACCTCTGTTTGACGAGCGCTTGCGCGATCTTGGCCGCCAAACGCGCATTGTTTCGAACAAGGGCGATGTTGGCGACCAATGACCGGCCTTCGGTCTTTTCAAAGATACGTTGCAGCAGATAGGGGGTCACGGCTTTGCCGGTGATGCGATGGGCATCCGCATCTGACTGGGCTTCGGCGATGATGGGGGCCAGTTCCTCGGCCGGGATTTGATCGGCGGCTGGTATCGGGTTCGCCACCAACTGCCCGCCGGGCAGACCCAGCGCGCGGCGGGTCGTGTGAGCTTTGGCGATGGCATCGGCACTGTCCATGCGCAGGGGCGCGTTAAAGGGCGACTTTGCCGACCAGAACGCAGGAAACTCGTCCTGGCCATGTGCGATCACAGGCACGCCCAGGGTTTCCAGAACCTCAAGCGTTTTGGCGAGGTCCAGGATGGCTTTCGCCCCGGCTGCGACGACGGTCACGGGCGTATGTCCAAGCTCGTGCAGATCGGCCGAGATGTCGAAGGTGGTCTCGGCCCCCTGATGCACGCCGCCGATACCGCCGGTGGCAAAAACCTCGATCCCGGCATAATGCGCGGCGATCATCGTGGCGGCAACGGTGGTGGCCCCGGTACCACCGGTCGAGATGCACGCCGCCATGTCCGCGCGCGAGATCTTGGCAACGCCTTGGGCCTGACCCAGCCATTGCAGCTGATCCTGCTCCAGCCCGACATGCAATTTGCCTTCGATCACGGCCATGGTTGCAGGAACCGCACCCGCATCGCGGATGTCCTGTTCGACCTGGGCCGCGACTTCGATGTTCTGCGGATAGGGCATCCCATGGGTGATGATGGTGCTTTCCAGCGCAACGATGGGCAGGCCCGCGTCCTTGGCGGCGCGGACCTCGGCAGAGTTTTGGATGTCGATCACAGTGGGGTTTCTCCGGAAACGTAGGTTGCAGCGGCGTGCAGGGCGCGGGTCAGAGCCTCGTCGCTGGATGCACCGCCGGATTCTGAGGCGATATGGGCCGCCATGAAGGTATCCCCGGCACCGGTCACGCGGGTGACCAGAACGGCAGGGGGTGTTTGCGTCAGGATTTCTGTCGCGCTGCCGATGGTTGCCGAATTGCCGCCATCGGTGACCAGCACACGCAGCGCGCCGCGATCCAGAAGACCCTTGGCCGCGGATTCGGAATCGGTGAACTCGCGCTGGCACAGGATACCGGCCTCTTCGAGGTTCACGTACAGCGTGGCGCGGGCATGTTTCAGGAACGGCAGCAGTCGTTCGGCCTTGCCCGGCGATGCCGGGGCCACGCGCAGATCCGCACGCGCAAAAGCAGGGCTTTGGGCAATCTCTTCCAGCAGGTCCAGTGTCAGATTGCCATCCAGTGCGATCGGGCCCTCAAATGGTGCGTTCTCATAGCCCAGCGGCCCGTGCATCAAAGGGTGCAGTATCTTTGCGCCTGCGGCCTCCAGCGAATGCGCGTCGGCAATCGCCGCGATCAACCCGTTCGCGCCTTCGACGGCCATATAGCGGTCAGTCGGCAAATCCTGCGACCGATAGATGTGATCCGTAACCATGCCCAGGCGCGAACAGGCATGGACAAGCTCGTCGCCTTCGGGATCGCAGCCAATGGCGGTCAGCAGGGTGGGTGTCATGCCGAAACGTACCAGTGTCATGGCAATGTTCATCGCAACGCCGCCGGGCAGGCGGGTGATCCGGCCCGGCACGTCCGAGCCCTGTCGCATGGCGCTGGCCGATCGGCCGATCACGTCCCACAGGACCGAGCCGATGCACAGGATATTGGTGTTCTGAGTCATAGGGGACGTCATGCCGCAGCGGTGTTGCCCGTGCAAGCCGGAACGTCATCGCAACAAGAGATTCCCGACCGGCCCGGACCGATATGGCCTTTGGGCTTGCGATCCGTGGTCTTCGCGGGAACAATCAAAAGCAATGATTGGTGATTATATTTTCCTGTTGGAGCGTTTCGTATGAATGGCCCTGTCTTCCGTGCCATCCTCCGAGCCCTCAATTTCTGCGCCCTGAGTTTTATCGTTCTTCTGACCTTGCATCCGGGATCCGTAAAGGCACAAACGGTCCCGCCGACGGTCATTGATTTCTGGGTCAAGGATGACACTCTGTTTCTCGAGGTGAAACTGAACGCCGAGGCCATGCTGGTCGGTGCCGATCCGACACAACCCGACGCTTATTCCGGCAACTCACAGTACCGATCTCTGCGGCGCATGGTGTCGTCGGAACTGGAACCGCAGATCAGAAATTTCGTTCAGGTCTGGAAGCAGAACCTCGTGGTCGAAGCGCCTGAACGCCTCGACCTGTCTTATGAAGGTGTGCGCATTCCCGTTGTGGGGGATGTGGAAAAAGTGCGTGTTTCCAAATTGTTGTTGACCGCACATTTGTCGGATCAGGCATCGAACCTGCGCCTGACCTGGCCGTTGCAAGGCGGGTCGGTCGTGCTTCGCCAGCAAAAGGTTGTGGCCCCGTATACTGGCTTTCTGGCGGCCGGAGAAATCAGCCCGTTGATCCCGTTGCGGGGCGGGGCGTCGCTGACGACCGAGCAGACACTGCAGACGTTTTTGGCAAAGGGGATCAGCCGGTTTGTTCAAAGTCCCCTCAAGCCAACCATCGTTGTTCTGACGCTCGTGATGCTGACGCTGAGCCTGCGGCCTGTGATGTCTCAGGTGGCGTTTTTGGCAGCAGGGGTTTTTGTCGGGCTCGGGTTGGACATGTACGGCGTGCTGGACCTGCCGGAAAGCTTGCAGGATCAGGCCTTGGTGGCTTCGATCATCATTCTGGCGCTATGGAACCTGGTGGCCCGGCACTTGCAGGTCTGGCGCCTGCTGGCCGTGCTTGCCGCAGGCTGCGTTTACGGATTGGCGCTGGCTTCGGATTTGACAAAGATCGGTGTGCCGCCCGATCATCTGGCCCCTGCTGTTTTGGGGTTTGGCGTCGGAAATATACTGCCTGTCGTCTTTGTGGCTGTTCTGGCCTTTGCCTGCGCGCTTTTGCTTGCAGGCGCGTCACACAGAAAACGAGGTCGGATTTCGGTTCTGGCCTCGATGCTGATCGCCGGGATCGGCGTGTATTGGATGGCTGAACCCTGGTTGCTGGCTTAAGACATTGCCGCCAGCAGCCTGTTCAGCGCACCCAGCGGGTCGTCATCGCCCCAGATCTCGTCCCCGATGCCGAAGAAATCGGTGCAGGGGGCCAGATCACCGATCAGTTCGGGCGTCAGGCCGCCTTCGGCCACGACCGGGACTTCGATCATCTCGGACCACCATTGGAACAGATCCTTTTCGGCGCGGGTTCCGTCGCCCAACGTGGCGGTGCCCACGGGGCCGAAGGCCACATAATCCGCGCCGTGTTCACCCGCCGTCATGCCGTCATGGCTGGACGCGCCGCAGAAACTTCCGACGATCGCGTCCGCGCCCAGTTCCTTGCGCGCGGCACGGACCGAACGTGCGCCGTCATCCAGGTGCACCCCGTCCAGCCCCAGACGTTGCGCCAGCAGCACGTGGTTCGAGATAACGATGGCCACGTCGCGGGCGTGGGCCACCTCGCGGCAGGCATCAGCAGCACGGGCGATGCTGTCTTCGTCGTTGCCAGCCAGCGCCAGACGAATGCAGGCGATCTCGGCCCCGTCCAGAACCGATGCCAGTTTGGCGGGGAACGTGCTCAGCTCGATGGTCGGAGGCGTGATCAGGTAAATCTGCGGCTGCTCGGGGGTGTCCATGGGCGCGTCCTTCGGCTTTTGGTCTTTGGCGCGGTTTAGCGGATTGCGGCGGGGAAGCAAACTTTTATGGCTGAGGCCGCGCAAATAACACCCCCAACGCCTTGCCCTGCAAGAGCCTGCCGATTACAGCAGGCCAAGTTTTCATAAGGTGAACCATGCCCAGCGACAAATCCCAGCCTTCCTTCGTGCTTGTTCGCCCGCAGATGGGTGAGAATATCGGTGCCGCGGCCCGGGCGATGTGGAACTTTGGACTGGACCGGATGCGCATCGTGGCGCCCCGCGACGGCTGGCCAAACCCCAAGGCGGTGGCGATGTCCAGCGGTGCGGGCCGGTTGCTGGACGAAGCGCAGCTGTTCGACGATCTGGCCGGATCGCTGGCCGACAGCACCTTTGTCTTCGCCACCACTGCACGGCAGCGCGGGTTGACCAAACCCGTCTACAGCCCCGAGCGCGCCATGCAGATCGCCGCCGAAAAGGTCGCGGCGGGTGAAAAGGTTGCGGTTCTGTTCGGCCCCGAACGCGCAGGGTTGGAGAACGAAGACATCGCCACGGCAAACGCAATCATCTCGGTGCCCGTGAACCCGGAATACGCGTCGCTGAACCTGGGCCAATGCGTTTTGCTGACCGCTTACGAGTGGATGCGCCAGACCGGCGACGTGGTGCATGAATCCACCGATCTGGGCAAGGGCGACTGGGCCACGGGGATCGAAGTCGAAAAACTGGTCGAGCACTACGAGGACCGGCTGGAAGAGGCCGGGTTCTTCTACCCCCCCGAAAAGGCCGAGGGCATGAAGATCAACCTGCGCAACCTGTGGTCGCGGATGCGGATGACGCGGGCCGACGTGCAGATGCTGCACGGGATCATGCGGCAGATGGTCCGCTGGAAAGACAAAGGCTGAGGCTGGACCTATCTTCCACCAAGCCCTAGCTTGCGACGAAATCAGGACATGAGGACAGCATGAGCGGTAAGCGCAGCATCTTCGAAGAGGTCTCGGAAACCGAAAAACAACAGGCTGTTCAACCCGGTATGATCGACCGGGGGCGTGGCGGTGCGCGCAAGGCAATCCGTGCCTGGCTGATGATCCTGTTCGCTTTGGTCGTGGTGATGATCGCTGTCGGCGGTCTGACGCGGCTGACTGACAGCGGGCTGTCGATTACTGAATGGCGCCCAATCACCGGAGCCGTTCCACCGTTGAGCGAGGCAGACTGGCAGGCCGAGTTCGACAAGTACAAGCAGATTGACCAGTGGCGCATTCAGAACCAGTGGATGCAGCTGAGCGACTTCAAAACCATCTATTGGTGGGAATGGGGGCATCGCCAACTGGGCCGTGTGATAGGGCTGGTCTGGGCCATCGGTTTCCTGGGCTTCCTCGTGGCCCGCAAGATACCCACGGGTTGGACCGGCAAGCTGCTGATCCCCGGCGTTCTGGGCGGTGTGCAGGGTGCTGTCGGCTGGTGGATGGTCGCCTCGGGTGTGACGCAGGGCGAAGGGATGACCGCCGTCGCCAGCTATCGACTGGCCACCCATCTGGGGCTGGCATTCGTAATTCTCGGGTTCCTCGCGTGGTATATTTTCGAGCTTGGCCGGGAAGAACGTGACCTGATGCAGGCGCGTCGCATGAAGGAAGCGAAACTGTTCTCGTTGTCCACCGGCCTGATGCATTTCGCCTTTTTGCAAATACTCATTGGCGCGCTTGTCGCCGGGATCGACGCCGGACGGTCTTATACCGATTGGCCGCTGATCGGCGGGCAGCTGCTGCCGCCGGACGCCACCGCGTTGGAGCCGATGTGGCGCAATTTCTTCGAAAGCCCGGGACTTGTGCAGTTCATTCACCGCTGCGCAGGTTACCTGTTGTTCATCTTTGCTATTGTCGTCTGGCGCCGCGGCAGCGCCAGCGCGCATCCTCAGACGCGCTTCGCCTTCAACGCGGCTTTCGCGGCCCTGTCGTTGCAAGTTGTCGTCGGCATTGTGACCGTCGTCTACGGAGCACCGTGGCAGATCGCCATCTTCCACCAGTTCATGGCCGTCGTCGTCTGGACCCTGATCCTGCGCGCGCGGTTCCTGACTGCTTATCCAATCGCAACATCTGTGCGCGGAGTAAAATAACATGACCGCTTTCGATGAACTGATGGCTTTTCAGCGTGAAACCTCGGCACTGGGCCAAATCGCTGGGCGATTGGGTTGGGATCAGGAAACTGTCATGCCGCGCGGGGCCGCGCCTCAACGCGCCGAGGAAATGGCGGCGATCGAGGCCGTCCTGCACGCGCGCCGATCGGATCCGCGCGTGGCAGAGTGGCTGGATCAGGCCGCGCCTCAGGATGAAGTCGGAAAGGCGCAGCTTCGAGAAATCCGGCGCGCCTATGATCGGGCGGTCAAGGTGCCCGCTGATCTGGCCACGGCGATTGCCCGGACCACGTCCGCCGCACAGGGAACATGGGCACAGGCGCGCGCGGACGAAGATGTCTCGTCCTTCCTTCCTGTACTGGAAGAGGTCGTATCGCTGAAGCGTCAGGAAGGCGAGGCGCTGGCACAGGGCGGAGACGTCTATGACGCCATGGTCGAGGATTATGAACCCTGTACGACTGGCGCTCAGATCGCGGCCATTTTCGATGAGATGCGCCCACGTCTTGTGGCCTTGCGCGCGGCCGTTCTGGAACGCCCTGAACCTGCCGCGCTGACCGGAAGCTTTGACGAGCTGACCCAGATGCGGCTTACGCAAAAACTGGCGGTCGCCTTCGGCTATGACCTCAACAACGGCCGTGTCGACAAGGCGGTTCACCCGTTCAGCTCGGGTTCGGGCCTGGATGTGCGCATCACCACGCGAACCAGCGAAACGGACCCGTTCAACTGCTTTTATTCCACCATTCACGAGGTCGGCCACGCGGCTTACGAACAGGGGATCGACCGCGGCTACCTGCTGACGCCGCTGGGGCGTGGCGTGTCCATGGGGGTGCATGAAAGCCAAAGCCGGATCTATGAAAACCAGCTTGGCCGTTCGCGTGCGTTTACGGGATGGTTGTTCGATCAGATGAAAGACGCATTCGGCGATTTCGGAATTGCCGATGCAGATGCTTTCTACGCTACCGTCAACCGGGTTCACAACGGTTATATCCGGACCGAAGCCGATGAAGTGCAATACAATCTGCACATCATGCTTCGGTTCGATCTTGAGCGCGCGCTGATGGCCGGGGACTTGCAGGTCAGCGAGCTGGAAGCGGCGTGGAATGACCGGTTCAAGGTCGACTTCGGTTATGCGGTCGACAAACCGTCGAACGGCTGTTTGCAGGATGTGCACTGGTCGGTTGGACTGTTCGGGTATTTCCCGACCTATTCGCTGGGCAATGTCTATGCAGGATGTCTGTATCAGGCACTGCGCGGCGCAGTTCCTGAACTGGATGCGCAACTGGCAGAAGGTGACACAACAGGCGCAACCGCTTGGCTGCGTGAACACGTTCAGCAACATGGCGGGCTTTATGCCCCACGCGAGATTATCCAGAGGGCGAGTGGAGTAGAGCCGGGGCCCGAACCTTTGCTGGACTATCTGGAACAGAAGTTCAGCGGATTGTACGGGCTGTGACAGCATGAATCGGTAGCCGATTGGCAAGGCTTCTCGCCATATACGCTGCAACATTGGCTTTGGCTTGAATACTCAAACCAGCGTGTCGTGCAAAACGTTTTCACATCTGTACCAAGCAGAGGAATTCGGGCGCGCGGGTATTTCATGTATGGTTTCCGGGTGACAACCCAATGTCTTGCGTCCGAAGGGCGAATGACCATGTCCAACCATGATTTTTCTTCGTGGATCTCACGGAACGGCGCAGCGGGTGCTTCAGAGTCTGTTTCCTATCACGCCGGTACTGGAACGCCGGTAGGCCAGCGTCGTTCCGACCACGCTGGAAATTGAGCACCAGAATGGCCGGGGCACAGGCTGGGTTTGGAGTGACTCTCACGATAGGCGCGATGTTTCTGAATTCATTGCCAAATACGCTTGAGGAGGTGTTGGCACGATTCCCGATTGATCTGGCACAGATCGTAACCACCGGCCATTCCCGCAGCGAACCGGAAAAGTGCGCATCAACAGATTTCGACATGTATTGCCGCCATGGCTACGACAACAGCGGTACTCCCTTCGCCACGCCCGGTTCTGATTGGTTTGATCCAGGTTCTATGGGCGCCGTGGAAGCCACACTAAGGCGCGGGACCTCTGCGGGTTTTCAATGGGACCAAGTTTTTTAGCATGGTGCTATGATCGGCGCATTCCGGGGGACTATGAGACCGGTTTGAACATTTCGGTTGTTGGCTACTAAATCAGGCATGGCGTTCCAAATGGCTGGAGCGATGTGATGCTCGACTGGTTTGAAGCGGTGAATGCTTTGGACCAGAGTGCTGCGAGCACAAATCCGATCACGTGAAGATCGAGTGGAGACTGCGATATATGAAAGTCAGATTGTTTTTTGATTTCACACTGAACGCTGATTTTGGGTGGCGCGTCCTTTCATTCTGCCCAAACACTTGCCGAACAAACATGCACAGATTGACCTAAACCACTGGCACCAGTTCAATCCGGGTCGCGACGGCTGCAAAGAACAAAACGCTGCCGACCAACACAAATACGTGCCAGATCGTATTGTGGAACGGCAGCCAATCCAGCAGGTAGAAGGCGACACCGATCGTATACACGAGCCCACCGGAAATCATCAGTGTGACGATTGTGGGGGACAGATCTGCCAACATGGATTGCCCGGCCCAGACGGCTGCCCAACCCATCAAAAGGTAAAGCGCAAGCCCGAACCAACGGAACCGGTTTGGGTCTAACATCTTGAGAACTGACCCAAGCGTTGCCGAGGACCACAACCCGAGCAACAGCCCAGGAGGCTGAGCACCGGACAACAGTAGAAATGGGGTATAGGTCCCTGCGATCTTGACGTAGATGCCGGAATGATCGAGGCGTTGCAGAAACCCGCGCCATTCCTCGCTTTCAATCATGTTGTACAACGCAGAAAACGTCAGCATGAGTATCAACGTCACCCCGTAAACCGACGCGCCCAGTACCGCAGATTGATCATACCGGTAATTGATGGTCATCGTGATCAGCAGGGGAACCGCAATCAACGCGCTCGAGACACCGAGCACATGGACCACCCCGTCGCTGATACGTTCTGTGCGGCTGTAAGCTGGTCGGATATGTGCAAAAGACCACATATAAAAAAGCTAGGCGTCAGAATGGCTTCGGGCAAGCGGATCATCCCGAGAGCTATCGATATCGTGATCCAGAATTACAAAACGCCCGCAGAGCGAGCGTTTTGTTTCATATCCGTAATTTAGCGTGAGAATTATTCTTCGGTTTCCTCATCACCCTGATCGGCGATCCGGGCGACGCTGACGACCTCTTCGCCCTTACCGGTGTTGAACACTTTGACCCCGCCGGCCGAGCGCGAGCGGAACGAGATGCCGTCGACCGGAACCCGGATCGACTGTCCCTTGGAGGTGGCCAGCATGATCTGATCGTCGATTTCGACCGGGAACGAGGCCACCAGCGGGCCGCCCCGCATCGCCTTGTCCATCGCCATCACGCCCATGCCACCACGGCCGCGCACCGGATAGTCATGCGACGAGCTGAGCTTGCCGGACCCCTTGGCCGTGATGGTCAGGATCAGGTTCTCGGCCGCCGACATCTCGGCATAGCGTTCCTGCGGCAGGATGCTGTCGGCATTGCCGCCATCCTCGTCGGCTTCGGTATCGTCGGTCACGCCGGCCATCAGGCGGCGCATTTTCAGATAGGCGGCGCGCTCGTCCGGGGTGGCCTCGAAATGACGGATCACCGACATCGAGACCACGCGGTCGCCCGCGTTCAGCCGGATGCCCCGCACGCCGGTCGATTTGCGCCCCTTGAACACCCGCACGTCGGTTGTGGAGAAACGGATCGCCCGGCCGGAATTGGTGACCAGCATCACATCGTCCTCGTCCGAGCAGATACGCGCGTTGACCAGTTCCACGCCCTCGGGCAGGTCCATCGCGATCTTGCCGTTGCGCTTGACGTTGGTGAAGTCGCTCAGCGCGTTGCGGCGCACGTCGCCGGCGCTGGTGGCGAAGACGATCTGAAGGTTTTCCCATTCTTCATCCGGCACATCGACCGGCATGATCGCCGCAATGGAAACGCCGGTGGGAATCGGTAGGATGTTGACGATCGCCTTGCCCTTGCCGGTGCGCCCCGACTGGGGCAGGCGCCAGGTCTTGAGCTTGTAGACCATCCCGTCGGTGGTGAAGAACAGAAGCTGGGTGTGCGTATTGGCCACGAAGAGGGTGGTGACCACGTCCTCTTCCTTGGTCTGCATGCCCGACAGCCCCTTGCCACCCCGCTTTTGCGCGCGGAAATCGGCCAGCGGCGTGCGCTTGATATAGCCGCCCGAAGTCACGGTCACGACCATGTCTTCGCGCTCGATCAGGTCCTCGTCTTCCATGTCACCCGACCAGTCGACGATCTCGGTGCGGCGCGGTACCGCGAATTGTTCGCGGACGCTGCGCAGTTCATCAGCGATGATGCCCATTATGCGTTCGCGCGAGGACAGGATATCCAGGTATTCCTTGATCTTTGCGGCCAGGTCTTCCAGTTCGTCCGTGACCTCTTTGACGCCCAGTTGCGTCAGGCGTTGCAGGCGCAGGTCAAGGATGGCGCGGGCCTGAACCTCGGTCAGGTTGTAGGTGCCGTCGTCGTTCATCTTGGACAGCGGATCGTCGATCAGGCGCAGATAATCCGCGATGTCGGCGGCCGGCCAGCGCCGGGTCATAAGCTTTTCGCGCGCCTCGGCCGCGTCGGCCGAAGACCGGATCGTGGCCACGACCTCGTCCACGTTCGAGACCGCCACGGCCAGACCGCACAGGATATGGCTGCGTTCCCGCGCCTTGCGCAGGTCAAAGGCGGTGCGGCGGGCAACGACATCTTCGCGGAAATCGATGAAGCTGGTCAGGAAACGGCGCAGGGTCAGCTGCTCGGGGCGGCCGCCGTTCAGCGCCAGCATGTTGCAGCCGAACGAGGTCTGCATCGGCGTGAACCGGTACAGTTGGTTCAGCACGACCTCGGGTGTTGCGTCGCGCTTCAGCTCGACCACCACCCGCACGCCGTTGCGGTCGGATTCGTCCTGAACATGGCTGACGCCTTCGATGCGCTTTTCGCGCACGGCTTCAGCGATCTTTTCGATCATCGAGGCCTTGTTCACCTGATAGGGGATCTCGTCCACGATGATGGCATAGCGGTCCTTGCGCAGCTCCTCCACGCGGGTCTTGGCGCGGATGATGACGCTGCCGCGGCCTTCCAGATAGGCCTTGCGCGCGCCGGAACGGCCCAGCATCACGCCGCCGGTGGGGAAATCAGGGCCGGGGACGTATTCGATCAGTTGCTCGGACGTCAGGTCCGGGTCGTCGATCAGGGCCAGCGTCGCATCGACCACTTCACCCAGGTTGTGCGGCGGGATGTTGGTGGCCATGCCCACCGCGATACCGCCGGCGCCGTTGACCAGCATGTTGGGGAACCGCGCGGGCAGGACGGTGGGTTCCTTGTCCTTGCCGTCGTAGTTGTCCTGGAAGTCGACCGTCTCTTTTTCGATATCCGCCAGCAGGGCGGCGGCGGGCTTGTCCATCCGGACCTCGGTGTAACGCATGGCCGCCGGGTTGTCGCCGTCCATCGAGCCGAAGTTGCCCTGACCGTCCAGCAGCGGCAGCGACATCGAGAAATCCTGCGCCATCCGCACCAGCGCGTCATAGATCGCGCTGTCGCCGTGCGGGTGATACTTACCCATCACGTCACCCACCGGACGGGCCGATTTGCGATAGGGTTTGTCATGGGTATTTCCGGTCTCGTGCATCGCATAGAGGATGCGCCGATGCACCGGTTTCAAACCATCGCGCAGATCGGGGATCGCGCGGCTGACGATGACCGACATCGCATAGTCCAGATAGGACGTGCGCATCTCGGATTCGATCGAGACCGTCGGGCCGTCATAGACAGGGCGCTCGGGCGGGGTTTCATCTATGTTTTCGGGGATTTCTGGCGTATCGCTCACGTAAACTGCCCGTATTTTGTGCTGGGTCTATATCTTGTGGATGCACCTTATCAGACCCGGCACATAAGGTGCAAGCAAGCAGCGTTCCCCAAGGTTCGAATCCTCGGTAACACCCAAGTAACATATTGTTATCTAAGTATTAGGGGGTTTTCGTGCTAGCCTGAGAATACCGTGCAACAAACCGGAGGTCTGCATGAAGACAAGTGAAACCGAATTGATGCTTAAGGGCTATGGCCTGACAACGGCCGAATTTTTCTATCACATGCCCGATTACGTCCACGTCCTGAATACCTTCATCTGGCAGGAATATGACCTTGCGCCGGATCATCCCAAACTGTTCGAATTCATCGAGTTTTGGCAACGAGAAATAGAAGGACCGCTGCATTCCGTGAAATTCACGCACCGCAAGATGATCGCACCGGGCGAGTGGCGCAACATGGTTGGCGAGTTTCGCGTGAACTGAGTGACCGGCCAGGTCCGCCTGTGCGTCGGAATTCCTGTTCTCATTTGAGGCAAGTCGCGTATGGTGACTGCCAATCTGATGGCGTCACAGGAAAAAACAATGATCAGAGCCGTTCTCTTTGTTGCAGCGCTTTGCATGACCAGCCCCGTTTTTGCCGAGGGTGTTCTGGACAAGATCAAGAAAGGTGCCGAGAGCGTCGGGAAGACGATCGACAAAGGTGCCGAAGCGGTTGACGATACGATCACGTCCACCTCGGAGCTGCTGTCCAACGAGGCAACACCTGAAGAGACGCGCGCAAAGCTTGACGCGATGGCAGGCGAGATTCTGGATCAGCTTTTGGCGGAAAACCCCGATGTGCGGCCACTTTATGACGTCAGTGCCGGGTATGCGGTGTTCGACTCTCGCAAGGTTACAGTATTCCCTGTGTCGGCGGGCTATGGCCGGGGCGTGGCGGTGTCGAAGGACACCGGGCAACACACATACATGAACATGGGAACGGGCGGGGTTGGTGGCGCCATCGGCATCGGTGGGTTCGAGACCAAATTCGTGATCCTGTTCGAAACCCCCGCTGATCTGGATAAGTTCATAAACCAAGGCTATGACGCGACCGCAGAAACGGGGGCCATGTATGGCGAGGACAAAACGGGCGAAACCCTGCGTTTTACTGATGGACGCTCGTTCTTTGTTCTCAACAAAAAGGGCTGGCGCGTATCGGCCGGCGCGTCCGGCACCAAGTTCTGGAAATCGCCCGAGCTGAACTGATCAGCCAGAACAGCTGGCCCCGCCCAAAACGCAGAATTTGGCGCAATGAGGATGGTTCAGATGCACGTCCGCCTCGGCCTCGGCCAGGGTATGACCCATCTCGAACTCGGGCGCATAGGGCAGCAGGGTGCAGGCCAAAACAGCCGGTTTTTCGGCCCCCTTGCGTTTGACCACCATTCGGGCGCTGGCGCACATGACGTCGTTTGGGGATTTGTTCAGAATTCCCCAGCACGCGGTGGTGATTTCTGGAACCTCGACAGTTTCGTCCATTTCGGGAAACAGAACGGTCTGAGCCGGGTTCTGCGGGTCAATGTCAAACCCGTGCTTGGCAAAGAACCTGGCATAGCCCGCACGGCTTTCCGCGTCTGACTCCCCCCAGACCGTACGCCCGGCGATGGCCATGTTGAAACCGTGGTCGCGCAACCATTCCATACCGGCCAGGGTTTTGTCGAAACTGCCGTCGCCGCGTTCTTCGTCGTGCAGCGCCGGGCGGAAGTGATCGACCGAAATGCGCAGAGTCAACATGTGGTTGAATTCCTTTTGCAACCCCAGCAACCCTTCGCGCATTTTGCGGCGCATCATCGGCGCCATTGCGTTGGTCAGGATCAGAACCTTGTACCCTCGTTCCAGCGCGGCGCGCGTCATGTCGATCATTTGCGGGTTCATGAACGGCTCACCGCCGGTGAAGCCGATCTCGTGCACGGGCCAGTTGCGGGCTTCGATCTGATCCAGGTAGTTCCGGACCTCGTCAGCGGTGATGTAAACCAAAGCGTCATTGCTCGGGCTGCTGGCGATATAGCAGTTCACGCATTCGATATTGCACAAAGTGCCCGTATTGAACCAAAGGGTCTCGGGCCGTGTAAGGGAAACCCTTGCGCGGGTCTGGCCGTCAGCTGTCACCGATTTGTTTTGAAACTTGCCGATATTGGCGAGCTGAGGGGCGTTGTCTTTCATTCCCGCATCCGGTTCTTAAAGGTCATCAATCCGATCTAGCCCTTTGTCGCGGATTTGGTAAGGGTGACGCAGCGGTTCTGACAGAGTTTTGAACAGAGTGATTTATTGCCGAATGGTTGCGCTAACATTGGACATGCCGGAAGGGGCGGGGTAAGGACAATTCATGGTTTCACGCGTCATACCTGTTGATCCCTTTGATCTGATCATTTTCGGCGGCACCGGCGATCTGGCGCAGCGCAAGATTCTGCCCGCGCTCTACCGTCGTTATTGCGCCGGGCAATGGCACGAGGATGCCAGGATTATTGCAGCAGCGCGGGCGGGCCATTCCGCGGAAGATTTCCGACGGATGGTCGCAGAATCGCTGCACCGGCATGCTGTGGTCCGCGCTTCGGAGTCCCCGGGGGTGTCCGGTTTTCTACAGCGGGTCGATTATGTCCCGCTGGATGCAGTATCAGCCGAAGGATGGGAGTTGCTGGGTGAAAAACTGTCGCCCAACCGCGTGCGCGCGTTCTATTTCTCGGTCGGCCCCAGCCTGTTCGGCCCCTTGGCCGAGCGGGTCCGGGCCTATGATCTGGCGACCGAAGATACGCGCATCGTGGTGGAAAAGCCGTTCGGGCATGATCTGGGCAGCGCGCGAGAGCTGAATGCCACACTGGCTGCGCATTTTGATGAAGGCCAGATCTACCGAATCGATCATTATCTGGGCAAGGAAACCGTCCAGAACCTGATGGCCGTACGGTTTGGCAACATGCTGTTCGAACCGCTGTGGAACAGCCAGTATGTCGACCACATCCAGATCACCGTTGCCGAAACCGTCGGTATCGATGGGCGCGAAGAATATTATGAACGCGCCGGCGCGATGCGGGACATGGTGCAAAATCACCTGATGCAGCTGCTGTGCCTGATTGCCATGGAACCCCCGGCAAAGTTCGATCCGGACGCGGTGCGGGATGAAAAGCTCAAGGTGATCCGGGCGCTTGATCCGGTGGAGCCGCATCACATCGTGCGCGGCCAGTTTTCGGCAGGGCCCGAGGGGGCGGGATACCGCGAATGTGTCGGCAATCCACGCTCGACCACTGAAAGCTATGTGGCGCTGAAGGCGCATGTCAGCAATTGGCGATGGGCGGGCACGCCGTTTTACCTGCGCACGGGCAAACGGCTGGTGGCGCGCTCGTCGATTATCAATGTGATGTTCAAGGACGCGCCGCATTCGATTTTCGGGGAAGAGGCCGGGCGTCACGCCAATGCGTTGTCAATCCGGTTGCAACCCAACGAAGGGATCACGCTGAAAGTTACGATCAAGGAGCCGGGACCGGGAGGGATGCGCCTGATCGACGTTCCATTGGACATGAGTTTCGCCGAAGCGCTGGGGCCCGAGAACCAAGACCCGCCAGACGCTTACGAGCGCCTCGTCATGGACGTGATACGGGGCAACCAGACGCTGTTCATGCGTGGGGACGAGGTCGAGGCCGCCTGGGCCTGGACCGATCCGATCATCGCCGGATGGCTGGCGCGCGGGGACGTGCCGAAACCTTATGACAGCGGCAGCACAGGGCCGGGCGACGCCGAGCTGCTGATGAAACGTGACGGTCGCCGCTGGCAGGGAATAAAGCCATGAACATTCAGGAATATGCCGACCGGGAAATGCTGGCCATCGATGTGGCAAACGCGTTGGCTGGTGAGCTTGAGGCCGCTTTGTTACACAATGACACGGTTGCATTGGCCGTTCCCGGCGGGACAACACCGGGGCCGGTTTTTGACAGCCTGTGTGCCGCCGATCTCGAGTGGGACCGTGTGCGTGTTCTGCCTACGGACGAACGCTGCGTGCCGGCTGATCACGAACGTTCGAACGAACGTCTGATCCGGGAAAGACTGCTGACAAACCGGGCATCCGTGGCGCAGTATCTTCCACTTTATGTTCCGGGCGCAGAGCCTGAAGCGGCGTTGCCGGAAATTGAATCGCTGATCGCGCCGGTGCTGCCTTTGTCGGTTCTTGTCCTCGGGATGGGGGAAGACATGCACACGGCCTCGTTGTTCCCGGGAATGGACGGGCTGGACAAGGCCCTCGACAGCCAGGCGCCGACCTTGATCGTCGCCCGGACCGATGTGCAGCCAGAGCCCCGGATTTCTTTGACGGCCCCTGTTCTGGACGGGGCCTTGTCGAAACATCTGATCATCTACGGTCAGGCAAAACGAGACGTTTTGGACAAAGCCATGTCGATGCCACCGGAAGAGGCACCGATCGCCGCGGTCCTCAGCGGCATGACGGTTCATTGGGCGGAGTGAGGCAATGCAGTTGGATGCTTTGAAGGCGCTTGCAGCAGCTGACCGCCGTATCGTCGACCTGTTTGCAAAGGATGCAACCCGGGCCGGGTCGTTTTCAGCCTCGACCGGGGATTTGCTGTTCGATTATTCAAAAACGCAGATCGATGAAGACGTGCGCGCTGCTTTGTTGCAATTGTGCGAAGATGCCGGGCTTGCGACGCGGCGCGACGCCATGTTTGCCGGGAAGAAGATCAACGAAACCGAAGGGCGCGCAGTGCTGCACACCGCCCTGCGCAACCTTGATGGTGGGCCGGTTGACGTGGACGGTCAGGACGTCATGCCCGGGGTTCTGGACACGCTGCATCGGATGCGTGTTTTTGCCGAGGAAGTGCGCGGCGGCGCCATTGCGGGGGCAGGGGGCAGTTTCACCGATGTGGTGAATATCGGCATCGGGGGGTCCGACCTGGGCCCGGTGATGGCCACGCACGCACTGGCCCCTTATCACGATGGCCCGCGGGTGCATTACGTCTCGAACGTGGATGGGGCCCACATCGCGGACACGTTGCGCCCGTTGGATCCGGCGCGGACGCTTGTGATTGTCGCGTCCAAGACATTCACCACGATCGAAACGATGACCAATGCGCGCACGGCCCGCGCCTGGATGTCCGAGGGCGGAGGTGATCCGTCCCGCCAGTTTGCCGCCGTATCCAGCGCGCTGGAAAAGACGCAGGCTTTCGGCATCCCCGAGGCCCATGTGTTCGGTTTCGCCGATTGGGTGGGCGGGCGTTATTCGGTCTGGGGGCCGGTCGGATTGCCGGTCATGATTGCCGTCGGTTCAAATGCATTTGATGCGTTTCTGCGGGGCGGGCAGGCGATGGATCTGCATTTCCGCTCGGCGGATTGGGTGGAAAACATGCCTGTGATGCTGGCGCTGGTCGGCATCTGGCACCGTCAGGTTCTGGGTTGTACCAGCCGCGCTGTGCTGCCCTATGATCAGCGGCTGCTGCGCCTGCCGGCCTATTTCCAGCAGTTGGAAATGGAATCGAATGGCAAATCTGTCGCGATGGACGGGTCTTCGCTGGCTGTCCCCTCCGGGCCGGTGGTCTGGGGTGAGCCGGGCACCAATGGCCAGCATGCGTTCTATCAGCTGATCCATCAGGGGACGGATGTCATTCCCTGTGAATTCATGGTCGCCGCCGAAGGGCACGAACCCGAGTTGACCCACCATCACCGCCTGCTATTGGCCAATTGTCTGGCCCAGTCAGAGGCTTTGATGCGTGGCCGGTCTTTGGATGAAGCCCGTGAACGCATGGCAGAGAAAGGCCTTGATGGCGACGAACTTGACCGGCAGGCGCGACACCGCGTGTTTCCGGGCAACCGCCCTTCCACAACGCTGATCTATCCGAAGCTTACGCCGTTCGTTCTGGGGCAGATTATCGCGCTGTACGAGCATCGTGTGTTCGTTGAAGGTGTTCTGCTGGGCATCAATTCCTTTGATCAGTGGGGTGTGGAATTGGGCAAGGAACTTGCCAACTCGCTTGGACCTGTCGTGGATGGTGTTGCCAGTGCTGACGGTAAAGACGGATCAACCGCCGCATTGGTCGCCTATGCGCTGAAACACCGAAATTAAGAGCGAAAAAATGCCGCCCACGGCCGTGTTGGGCTGCATTCTTTTATTGTCAGACAATTAAATGATTGGCAGGGTTCCTCCGTAGGAAACGACTGTATTGACGCATCGGGTCACGCCCCAAGCCGTCAATGCCAGATGGATAAGGCAGAGGCCATCCAAGGTCTCGCCAAGGACGGGAGGATGTCCATGCTAGGACAGATGATGACGCAGCCCCTGCTGGTTTCGTCGCTGATCGATCATGCAGACCGCTATCACGGCCAGACCGAGATTGTTTCGGTTGAAACGGATGGAACGGTCACTGAAACCAACTGGTCCGAGATTGCGGAGAATGCCCGACGAATGGCGTCGGCCTTGACCAATCTGGGGCTGGAACCGCAGGACAGAATCGGGACACTGGCCTGGAACAATCGGCGGCATCTTGAAATCTATTTTGCCACGTCGGGCGCGGGCTATGTCTGTCACACGGTCAATCCCCGCCTGTTCCCCGAGCAGCTGACTTTTATCATCAACCATGCCCAGGACAGGGTTCTGTTCTTTGATGCGACGTTCATTCCGCTGGTCGCCGCGCTGCATGACGCTTTGTCCGAAGTTCAGCATTTTGTCCTCATGGGGCCTCGCAATGAAGAGGCTGCGGCTCAGGTTCCTGATCTGAAGTTCTATGACGAGTTGATCCAGACAGGAGATGCGGATTTCCAATGGCCTGACCTGGATGAAAAGACGGCCTGCGGTCTGTGCTATACGTCGGGAACCACGGGCAACCCAAAGGGCGTGTTGTATTCCCATCGGTCAACACTGCTGCACAGCTTTGCATCGAACACACGGGATGTGATCGGGTATTCAGCGATGGATGTTGTCATGCCGGTTGTGCCGATGTTCCACGTCAACGCCTGGGGGTCGCCCTACGCCTGCGCCATGTCGGGATCGCGGCTTGTGCTGCCCGGGCCGGATTTGCACGGCGAAGCGCTGGTCAATCTGATCGACACCTATGGCGTGACTTTGGCCATGGGCGTGCCGACCATCTGGCAGGGCTTGCTGGCCCATGCCGCGGCATGCGGAACCGAACTCAAAAGCCTTGAACGCACGGTTATCGGCGGCGCCGCGTGCCCTCCGTCGATGATCGAAACGTTCCGCGAAACCTATGGCGTTGACACGGTCCACGCCTGGGGCATGAGCGAGATGAGCCCGCTGGGAACGACGAATTATCCCTTGGCCAAACACCTGAAGCTGCCGCCGGAGGAACAGCACAAGATCCGTCTGAGCCAGGGCAGACCACCCTTTGGGGTCGAATTGAAAATCGTGGACGAAGATGGGAATGATCTGCCGCATGACGGCGAAACCCAGGGCGATTTGATGGTGCGGGGTCACTGGGTTCTGGACAGCTACTTCCAGTTGCAGGATCAGGATCTGTTGCAGGATGGCTGGTTCGCCACCGGGGATGTGGCCACATTGGACCCGGATGGCTACATGACCATTCGCGACAGATCCAAGGACATCATCAAATCCGGTGGGGAATGGATCAGTTCTGTCGAGCTTGAAAACATCGCCGTGGCCCACCCCCAGCTTGCGACGGCCGCCGTGGTCGGTGTTCCGCATCCGAAATGGGATGAACGCCCCTTGCTGGTTGCCGTGAAAGCCGATGGTGAAGAGCCCAGCGAAGAGGATTTGCTTGCCTTTTTCGAAGGCAAAATCGCCAAGTGGCAGATTCCGGACAAGGTTGTCTTTGTCGACGCATTGCCGCTGAGCGCGACCGGAAAGGTATTGAAACGCAAGCTTCGGGCCGAGTTCGGCGACGCCCTGACAGGGTAGGTCTGCTGTGTTTTGGGGAAATGGCTCCGGCGGTAGGGATCGAACCTACGACCAATTGATTAACAGTCAACTGCTCTACCGCTGAGCTACGCCGGAACGGTTCGCGCCGTATAGCAATCCGGTTTCCCGACGTCCAGAGGGTGCGTGTGTTTTTCGACGAAAAAAAACGGCATAAATCGATGTGATTCTTGACGCCAATGCAGGTCTGAACGAAGGGGGATTTTGGCTCCGGCGGTAGGGATCGAACCTACGACCAATTGATTAACAGTCAACTGCTCTACCGCTGAGCTACGCCGGAACTGAGGCGCATATAGCAACCCCGATTCCGGACGTCCAGTGGTTAAGTACGAGAACCATCAAAAAATTTTGCTGTTTTAGCGAACCCGCCGAAAAACAGATGAAACTGACAGGGGGCCAATGGGGACCACTTTGTTTTTTCCAGTCAGATCAACGAGATGAGCGAAAACGTTGCGCTCGGCTGCGGGCAGCAATGCCGCTGGCGTATCCGTATAGATGCGCTCGGCCAGATGCCGCGCCGTCCCGTCTTCTTCTTCCAATGCGCTCAGAATCTGGGCCTCGCGGGTCTGGCGATGTGTAATCAGCCAGTCCAAACGTTCGGCAGGGCTGGTGATCGGTGCGCCATGGCCTGCATGGAAAACCGACCAGTCGCGCGCGCGCAGCCGATGGCAGGCAGTCATGAAGTCGGTCAGGTCACCATCCGGAGGGGACACCAACGAGCTGGCCCACCCCATGACATGATCCGCCGTGAAGCAGATGTTCTGCCAAGCCAGAGAAATGTGATTGCCCAGATGGCCCGGCGTGTGAATGACCTCAAGCTGCCACCCGTCGCCATTGATGATCTCACCATCCGCCACTTCGACATCAGGGCGAAACGTGGTGTCGATGCCTTCGCCGCCGCCGGTCAGCCCCTGCGCTGCAAGATCGGTCATGACGGCGCTGCGTCCTGCCTCGGGCCCGCCATAAGCATAAATCGTCGCCCCTGTGCGCGCCGCCAGCGGAGCGGCCAGGGGTGAATGGTCCACATGCGTATGTGTGACTATGATATGGCTGATCCTTTGACCCGGCGCCAAGGAATCCAGAATTGCGCCCAGATGTGCCTCGCTTGCGGGGCCTGGATCGATGACGGCAATGTCGCATTCACCCAGCAGATACGTGTTGGTGCCACGATAGGTCATCGGAGAGGGATTCGGGGCCAGAACACGCCGCAAACCCGGATGCAGTTCCTCTGGCTGGCCGACGGGCGGATCGAAATCATCTGGTGCCTGCATTCTGTGCTCTTTCTCTTGTCCGGGCAGCCCGTTAGGTTTAGCGCATGTCTTCGCACTGGCTCAAACCTTATATGCCTCGCAGTCTTTACGCCCGGGCAGCGCTGATCCTGGTTTTACCTGTGATCGTGCTGTTGCTGGTCGTGGGAATCGCGTTCCTTCAAAAGCATCTTGAGGATGTCACCGGCCAGATGACGCGCGCGGCATCCCGCGAGGTGATGCTGATTTCGACAATGATCGAGGACGCGGAAACGCAACAACAGGCGCTGGCGGCGATTCGTCCCGATTTGCAGGCCCTTGAGATGAGGGCCAGGTTTCTGGGCGTCAACGAACAGCCTGAGATCGGCGCGCGGCGATGGTATGATTTCATCGCGCCGCAGGTCGAATCCGAACTGTATGCCAGGTTGCCCAATCTTGACGCCGTGGCTTTACCCAGCAGCAAAGAAGCGCGGGTTTATCTGAATACGCATCTGGGGCTGCTGCAATTGACGTTCGATCGGCGCAGGTTGTCGCCCGCGGCCCCGCATCAATTGATCGTCACCATGGTGTTCTTTGCGGTCATCATGACGACGATCTCGTTTCTTTATATGCGGAATCAATTGCGTCCCATTACGCGCCTCGCTGATGCGGCGCAGGCATTCGGGCGGGGGCGAATCGTTCCGTATTCACCCGGTGGTGCTATCGAGGTGCGCGCGGCGGGAAATGCGTTTCTGGATATGCGGTCCCGGATCGAACGCCAGATCGAACAACGGACGTTGATGCTGTCGGGTGTCAGCCACGATCTGCGGACCCCGTTGACACGTTTGAAGCTTGGACTGTCGATGTTGCCGGAAGACGAGGCCGCACCGTTGCAAAAGGATGTCACGGAAATGCAATCCTTGCTGGATGCGTTTCTGGATTTTTCGCGTGGGGCTGCCGAGGGATCGACGGAAGAGGTCCAACCGGATGAATTCCTCCGCCAGATCGTGGATGATGCAAAACGGGCCGGTCATCAGGCAGAGCTGATCGCGGTCGAAGGGCAGGGGACGGTCATGATACGCCCCATGGCTGTACGCCGGGCGGTGGAAAACCTGATTGGAAATGCCATGCGCTATGGCAGCCGGGCCGAGCTCAGCCTGTTTCTGAACGCGAAATCGATGCGCATCCGCGTTGAGGATGACGGCCCTGGTATACCTGCGGACCAACGTACAGAGGCGGTAAAGCCTTTCACGCGGCTCGACCCGGCTCGCAATCAGAATCAGGGCAGTGGCGTTGGCCTTGGTCTTGCGATTGTGGCGGATGTCGCGCGCGCGCATGGTGGAGCTTTGCGACTGTCGAAAAGTGAACGTCTCGGAGGGCTCTGCGCGGACATTATTATCGGGCGATAGACCCCCTGTTATGTCTGCGCATGGGGTTCAATTTTGTTAATTTGTCTCGCCATGGCATCCTGTCCCCATAGTTTTTTGCTTTTTTGGGGGCGCATAGGATGGTTATCGCAGGATTCGTGAAATTGGCCGAAAAGGGGTTTGTCGGGTGCGCGACACTTGCGGCCCTGCTGCCTCTTTGGCAGTGGTATGACGAAACCGATGAAAGGCGGGTGGAACGCCTGACCGGTTTTATCGGGGCAGGCGATACATGTCTGAAATGGTTGCGGTCCGACCTGATCGAGCCGTTGGCATCCGAGTTGTGGCATGCGTCGCAGCAGGACGTGGTGGAAGGCGACGAGGATCTGGCACCTCTTCCGGTTCAGGTGCGTGCCAATATGGCGATATTTTGCGCTGAAATGCTGGACTATTTGCAGAATGACTTCGGCAAGTTCGATGAGCCTCTCGCCTATGATTATTACATGATGATCATGGATGCGTCCTTCTGGGTCGATCCTGATGAATTCGAGACCTATTTGGAGGCGGTGCATCAAGATCCGAGCCTGTCCGGCAGTCACGAGGATTACAGCTTTGGTGGGCGCGACGGCTATTCCTATGAATGGCAAGTAACCCAAGAGGAGCTCGACGCCTATTTTGGGTTCGAAGATTCGGACGGATAAGCCAGCGCATCAACGTCCAGACGGCAACAACCCACTCGGATGTTTCGGCGAAATGGTAGGCCCGGAGGGACTCGAACCCCCAACCAAAGCGTTATGAGCGCTCTGCTCTAACCAATTGAGCTACAGGCCCGCCTAGGCGCTTGGGTATCACGGTGAACAGCCGCGTCAAGCCTGACCGTTGCAACAAACGCCACAATCGACTAACCCGCCCGCAAAGCTTTCTTGAGGGACCGAACATGACAGCGGGTAAAAACGGAATCACCTATGCCGATGCAGGTGTGGATATCGACGCGGGCAACGCCCTGGTCGATCGGATCAAACCCGCCGCCAAGCGGACCAACCGCCCCGGTGTGATGAGCGGTCTGGGTGGATTTGGCGCGCTGTTCGATCTGAAGGCTGCCGGATACCAGGACCCGATCCTGGTCGGTGCGACGGATGGTGTGGGCACCAAGCTGCGGATTGCGATTAATACCGGCGTCGTGGACGGGGTCGGCGTCGATCTGGTGGCCATGTGCGTGAATGACCTGATCTGTCAGGGGGCCGAGCCGCTGTTCTTCCTCGACTATTTCGCGACCGGCAGGCTGGATACCGATACGGCGGCGCGGATCATCGAAGGGATTGCCGAAGGCTGTGCGCAGTCTGGCTGTGCCCTGATCGGTGGTGAAACCGCCGAGATGCCGGGAATGTATCCCGATGGCGATTTTGATCTGGCCGGATTTGCAGTCGGTGCGATGGAACGCGGCGCAGATCTGCCCGCGGGCGTTCAAGCCGGTGACGTCCTTTTGGGTCTGGCCTCGAACGGGGTGCATTCCAACGGCTATTCGCTTGTGCGCAAGCTGGTCGAACTGTCCGGTCTGGGCTGGGATTCGCCGTCGCCCTTCGGAGAGGGCAACCTGGGTGAGGCACTTCTGACGCCCACACGCCTTTACGTAAAACCGGCTTTGGCTGCGGTTCGTGCGGGTGGTGTTCACGCGCTGGCGCATATCACCGGCGGCGGGTTGACCGAAAATCTTCCGCGCGTGCTGCCCCAAGGGCTGGGGGCCCGGATCGATCTGGGCAGCTGGCAACTGCCCCCTGTCTTCGGCTGGATGGCGAAGACCGGCAGTATCGTTGAGGCGGAAATGCTCAAGACCTTCAATTGCGGCATCGGCCTTATTGTCGTGTGCGCCGCGGACAAGGCGGATGAGCTGTCAGCCCTGCTGGCAGATGCCGGTGAAATCGTCGCTCGGATCGGTGCCGTCACGGAAACGCCCGGCGTTGCCTATTCGGGCAAACTGCTGTGAGCCAGAAGCGCGTCGCGATCCTGATCTCCGGGGGCGGGTCGAACATGGTGTCGCTTGTTGACAGCATGACCAAAGATCATCCGGCGCGGCCCTGTTTGGTGCTGTCCAATGATGCGCAGGCAGGCGGGCTGAAAAAAGCTGCGGACCGTGGCATTCCGACCGCAGTGGTTGATCATCGCCCTTTCAAGGGCGACCGCAGCGCGTTTGAAGCCGAGCTTTTGAAACCCCTGCAAGAGGCGCAACCCGACATTGTCTGTCTGGCTGGCTTCATGCGGGTTCTGACCGCGGATTTCGTGTCTCGGTTTCAAGGGCGGATGCTGAATATCCACCCTTCATTATTGCCAAAATACAAAGGGTTACACACCCATGCCCGCGCGATACAAGCCGGAGATTCCGAACACGGATGCTCGGTGCATGAGGTGACGGCGGCACTGGATGACGGCCCGATTCTGGGCCAGGCACGGGTGCCGATCCAAGCCGATGATACACCGGAATCGCTGGCTGCGCGGGTGCTGGTGTGGGAACACAAACTCTACCCCGAAGTGCTGCGGCGCTTTGCAGAAGGCAACAGGTCGCCCGTCCTGTTGCCGTGAACGCTCGGTGGGTGATTTACACCCGTGCAATAATCGGCCTATGGTCGTCGACAACGCTCGGGACGAGGACAAAAACGGGCAGGCACAAAAACAAGAGCGATACTAGTACGGCGCATGAAAACCCTGACGACGACGCAAGAGCTGGCCGATTTCTGCAAGGCCGCCGAAGGCTATCCCTATATCACGGTCGACACCGAATTTCTGCGCGAGCGGACGTATTACTCCAAGCTGTGCCTGGTGCAATTGGCTGTCCCGTCCGAGGATGAAGACAGCGCGGTTCTGGTCGATCCGCTTGCCGATGGTTTGTCGCTTGACCCGCTTTACGATCTTTTCCGGAATGAAAGCGTGGTCAAGGTGTTCCATGCCGCCCGCCAGGACCTTGAGATCTTCTGGGTGGAAGCCGGCGTGTTTCCCAAGCCGCTGTTCGACACACAGGTCGCAGCGATGGTGTGTGGCTTTGGCGAACAGGTTGGCTATGAAACTCTGGTCCGGAAAATCTGCAAGCAGGGCGTCGACAAGACCTCTCGGTTCACCGACTGGTCCCGGCGCCCGTTGACCGATGCTCAGAAAAACTATGCTCTTGCAGATGTGACCCATTTGCGCGGGATCTACGAGCGTCTGGCCGCAGAACTTGAAAAGACGCAGCGCAGCCACTGGGTTGCCGAAGAATTGCGGACGCTGACACAGCCTGCCACATATGACATCCGCCCCGAAGACGCATGGAAGCGGGTAAAGACGCGCACGAACTCGGCCAAGTTTCTGGCTGTGGTGCGGGAATTGGCGCAGTTTCGCGAATCCTATGCGCAGGAAAACAACGTGCCCCGGAACCGCGTATTCAAAGACGACGCGCTGATCGAGCTGGCATCGACCAAACCCAAAACACATTCGGATTTGGGCGGATCCCGCCTGTTGCTGCGCGAAGCCCGCAAAGGGGCGATCGCCGAAGGTATTCTGGCAGCGGTCAAGCGTGGCGTGAATTGCCCGCCCGACAAATTGCCCAAGGTCGACACTTCGCGCGACAAGCTCAAGGTCAATCCGGCGCTGGCTGACCTGCTTAGGGTTCTGCTGAAGTCCAAGACCGAAAGTTCAGGTGTGGCGGCGAAATTGATCGCCACAAGCTCGGACCTGGATCAGATTGCGGCCGGCGAGCGGGATGTTCCAGCCTTGTCGGGATGGCGGTTCGAGGTCTTTGGCGAGGATGCTCTCAAACTGTGCGAAGGAAAGATTGCCCTCGCGGCCAAAGGACAGTCGGTCAAGGTCGTGTCCCTGTAACGGCGCTTACCGGCGCCGTGATTCCAATGCGTTCTGTTGTCCGACCACGCGGACCAGCCGAATACCTTCCAGTTCCTGCTTCGAGACGTTGATGGCGTCCGATACCATCCGGGTACGCTCCGACCCTTGCGGCGTCTCATAGCTGGGGTAGGTCACGCGGAACACGAATTCCAAAGTTCCGTTCTTCTGGTTTTCTTCCTTTTCAACAGGAACCAGACGCGCGTTGAATGCCCCCTGTCGTACAGCCGTGCCAGACGCATAGATGATCGCGCCGGTGGGGGTTGGGTCGATGCGCAACTCGTCGATCTGACCAATTGGAATGCTGGTGTCTTCGGCATCGGGGCGGGAAAACAGGCCGGTTCCTCCGCCTTGCTTCGGAACCAGTGCGTCGGCGGCATTTGGGTCGGGCGGTGTTTCGGCTTCGACAGATCTGCTGGATCCGAACCAGTTTGAAGGGTTCACCCGAGAGTCACGCCAGCTGCTGCATGCAGTCAGGGTCAGCGTGGCGATGATGAGAACGGACAGAGATTTTTGCATGGACCCACAGACTTTCACACGAGTTCAGGCAATGGGTTAGCGCATATTCTTCGCGTTGAAAAGCCACCGCGGGGGCTGGACAGTGGCGGGTCACCGGCTTAGGTCACAATTGTGAATGCAACCAAAGGATCACCGCATCATGGCCACGCCCGCCTTTGAAGAGATTGTCGAGGATTTCGAGTTTCTCGAGGATTGGGAAGACCGGTATCGCCATGTCATCGAGCAGGGCAAGGCGATGGAGCCGTTGGACGACGCATTCAAGGTTCCGGCGACAAAAGTGCATGGATGCGCCAGTCAGGTCTGGCTGCATCCGATGATTGAATCCGGCGTCTTCAAGTTCGATGGTGACAGCGATGCACTGATCGTGCGCGGTCTGATCGCTGTTCTTCGGTCCTTGTACAACGGTTTGCCCGTGGGCGAAGTTCCCAAAGTCGATGCGGGGGCGGAACTGGCACGCCTTGGCCTGAACGACCACCTGTCCGCCCAGCGCTCAAACGGCCTGCGGTCGATGATCGAACGCATCCGGCAGGTCGCACAGGAAAACGCCTGACCTCATCCTGGGCGGTTTGCCCAGTCCGACAGCGTGTTTTCCAGATCGCCGTAACCGGTGAACCGGCGTTCGAATTCAAGCCCCATCCGGTCTGCGCATTCGCGCGCGCGTTCCGTCAGCTCTGGGCTGTCGATCTGGGCCTGATAGACAAGTTTGGTGTAATTGCCGAAATACATGTCACGCAGTTCCGGGTGGCGGTCCAGGCCCAGTGGTTTCCAGACAAAGGCGTCGAATTGCCGGGCCAGGAAATCTGTCAGATAGAACGCGGTTGTTTCGTCTTCTCCGCGGTCCTGAAAGGCCTGATTTCCTTCGAAGAAGGAATAGCAATGGGGACCCTTCACCATTTCGACCCCAAGCTTTTCGCAGGCGGCCTGAAGCA
The DNA here is from genome assembly GCF_056540885.1 of Ruegeria sp. AL12. Classification (NCBI taxonomy): domain Bacteria; kingdom Pseudomonadati; phylum Pseudomonadota; class Alphaproteobacteria; order Rhodobacterales; family Roseobacteraceae; genus Ruegeria; species Ruegeria sp. AL12. Next base: position 803,021 of record NZ_JBQFXN010000001.1, read on the forward strand.
GACCCCCGGTGCCGCAATCGGCGTAAACGATGTAGATCTTGTCAAAATTGCCTTGATGCTTGGCCACGGCGTCTTCCACTGCCTGGGTGATCCGCTCCGGGTGAACGTGCAGGATCGCAGGTAGGCAGGTCAGAGCCATGTGATCCCAGCCATTCCGTGTTTTGATATCCAGTATTTCGCGCGCAAGAGCGCCGCAGGCAATCAACAGGATGCTTCCCTTGCCTGTATCTTCATAGCCCGTCGAGGTCAGGCTTGCATCATCTGGCAGGGATTCGTTTGACATCGCTTGGCATCCTCCGGAGCTTTTGCCATAGGAGGATGATTGAGGCCGTTGGGCAAGCCCCGATCCGACATCTCATGTCAGGCCGCCGACGCATGCGCTTCGAACGTGGTCAGCAGGGGCCGGGCCAGCGGGCCGTAAGCGGCAACACCGTTCAGCGACAGTTCCGGAAACAGCGACAGGATTTCTTGCCGTGCGGCAGACCCGAGACTGTCCCAGATTTGCGCGCCGGGATGAAAGCTCTCGCTCAGGCAATCTTCGGCCCAGAGCAGCTCATGCCGGTCGAACAGCAAGTGGATGTAGGTCACCACCCCTCCGGGTCGCAGTATGATGTCGGACCCGTTCACGAGATGTTTGGCAGGCGCCAGGGCTTCGCGATGTCCGGTGTGCAGCTCAAGACGCCAGTCCCCAATCAGCATGCGGTGCTGTTGTGACACCAGAAGGTCGCGCGTGTTTCCGATGGCGCCGGCTTTGAAGAGAATTGGCGCATGCGGTCCCGTTGCCTTGACGGTTCGCCGCCCCATCCAACGCAGGGGTTGCAGGCCATGATCATGGGTTTCAATCCGGTCGCCGACGGATAGGGTTTCAATCGGTCGCGCGCCTTGCTCGGTGCGGATCATCGTTCCGGGGGTAAAGCAGGGTACCAGATCCCAATCTTCACGGCGGGATGTCAGGCCTGAATACCGGTTTCCGGCAAGGCTGTTGAGCGTGATCGAGCGGACAGGGCCAGCCTCCAATGCGGATTGGTCCGCATTGTCCGAGAATTCCGGCATCAGGTAGGTGTTGCCATCCACATCCTGCGCCACAACTGCGGAAATCCTGGCAGTTGATCCGTCAAAATAGGTGATCGTGGCGTTGTAGACCGAAGTGCCAGCGAATGTCTGAGGCGGCCCGCCATCGATCGAAAACCGATCATTGGCCGACATGTTGTTCATGTTGTAGTACGAACCCGGATTGCCGACCGCGCTCCAGGTGACGCTGTTGTGAGCCAGCGGATCGTTGGACCCGCCAAAGGTTTTCCCCACAAGCGCCGAAGCGTTTTCAGCTGTGTTGTTGCCTTCGAAACTGTCGATATCGGCAAGTTTGCCGAGCGAGATGGCTGTGAACGTAGTCGGCACGAGACCCCCTGAGGATGTGGATGCCTCGTTCTTTTAGACCTGCTTTGGTTTAGAATTGGATAATCCGGATTTTCCGGTGGCAAAGCGCTTCAGAATCGAAAAGGCCGCCCGGATCGGACGGCCTTTCAATCAGTATTATTCGGGTCTTAGCCAGCCAGTTGATTGTGCTTGCGGCCCACGAATTCCTTGGCGGTTTCCACTGCAACAGCTGCGTCGCGGCAATAGGCATCCGCGCCAATGGCCTTTCCGAACTCTTCATTCAGGGGCGCGCCGCCGACCAGAACGATGTAATCGTCGCGGACGCCCTGTTCGACCATCGTGTCGATGACCACTTTCATGTAAGGCATCGTAGTGGTCAGCAGGGCCGACATGCCCAGAATGTCGGGTTGTTCGTTTTCCAGTGCTTCCAGGTAGTTTTCGACCGGGTTGTTGATGCCCAGATCGACAACTTCGAAGCCCGCGCCTTCCATCATCATCGAAACAAGGTTCTTGCCGATGTCGTGGATGTCGCCCTTCACGGTGCCGATGACCATCTTGCCGACGCGCGGTGCACCGGTTTCGGCCAGCAGCGGCTTGAGAATGGACATGCCGCCCTTCATGGCGTTTGCGGCCAGCAGAACTTCGGGGACGAACAGGATGCCGTCGCGGAAGTCATGGCCCACGATGGTCATACCGCCAACCAGAGCCTTGGTCAGGATGTCATAAGGTGTCCATCCGCGTTCCAGCAGGATGTTGGTACCTTCTTCGATCTCTTCCTTCAGGCCATCATAGAGATCGTCGAACATCTGCTCGACCAGTTCGTCGTCATTTAGTTCGGACAGGACGATGTCTTCTTCGTCGGACATGGGGTATTCCCTGTGCTGGGCGGGCCATCGACCCGTGGTGGCATTTTTTCCGTTTTGGCCAAAACGTCGCATCGTGACTGTGACGATTGCGACGTCGGTCGTTTCGGGACCGACCTATAAGCCAAAAAATGGGGGGGCTCGATAGAAAAGTCTGCAAGATCATCCTGCAGACTCTTCAACTAAATTCAATCCAACGAAGATTTGGCGGGGGTTGCGCCAAATCGGCGACAGGCCTATGTTTGCGCTGGAACAAAAGAAGAACATGCTGACATGAACATCGCGCGAACGATCAAGGCAAGAGGAACAACGACGAACGAAGCTGGTCGGTTTGAACGCTTTGTCACCACGCCCGCCGAAGACGGGTGGGACATTGAGGAAGAATTGCCGCTGCTGCGTACCGAGACAAGCGAAGAGGTTGCGCGCAGCGCTATTATTTACAACCGATCCCCTGACTTGCCCTTCGATCGGTCGATCAACCCTTACCGGGGATGTGAACATGGCTGCGTTTACTGTTTTGCGCGGCCCAGCCACGCGTATCTTGGGCTATCGGCAGGATTGGATTTCGAAACCCGCCTGATCGCTCGACCCAACATGGGGCGTGTTCTGCGCAAGGAATTGTCTGCCAGATCCTACAAAGTCGCGCCGATTGCAATTGGTACGAATACGGACCCGTATCAGCCGATTGAGAAAAAGCACATGATTACAAAGTCATGCCTTGAGGTATTGAGTGAGTTCAACCACCCGGTCGCAATCGTCACCAAGGGTACCCTGATAGAGCGGGATCTGGAGTTGCTTGCCGATATGGCGGGCCGGGGGCTGGTGCGGGTTGGTATCTCGCTGACAACGTTGGATGCGGAATTGTCCCGCCGCATGGAACCTCGGGCGCCGTCGCCCCTTCGGCGGTTGCGCGTGATCCGAACGCTGACGGAAGCGGGCGTTCCGGTGCGTGTCATGACGTCACCCATCGTGCCGGGGCTGACGGATCATGAACTGGAAAGCCTTCTGGAGGCCGGGAAAGAGGCTGGTGCGGATGCCGCAAGCTGGATCATGTTGCGCCTGCCGCGCGAGGTATCGCAGCTCTGGCAGGGCTGGCTTGCCGATCATGAGCCGTCGCGGGCGGAAAAGGTCATGTCCAAACTGCGGGAAATGCATGGAGGGCGGGATTACGATCCGCGTTGGGGGCACAGAATGCGGGGCGAGGGTGAGTATGCCGGGATCATTGCTCAAAGGTTCTTGAAGACCTGCAAACGTCTGGGGCTGTCCATAAAATCGGCCCCGTTGCGTTGCGACTTGTTTGCGGTGCCGCCGCAGCCCGGGGATCAGCTGAGCCTGTTCTGAGGTCATGCGCCCCGGCTTGTCCGGTGCTGTCTTGCGCGGGAAAACACCGGGTCTTCGCGCTCTCATTGCTTCAGCCCAAACAAAAAGACCCCGGCAGTACCGGGGCCTTCGAAACAGATTGCCGCAAGGCGCATATCAGCGGTTTTCGATATCCACGTAATCGCGCAGCGTTTCACCCAGGTACAGCTGACGCGGGCGGCCGATTTTGTTTTGCGGATCGGCAATCATCTCTTTCCACTGGCTGACCCAGCCAACAGTGCGTGACAGGGCGAAGATCGGCGTGAACATCGAGGTCGGGAAACCCATCGCTTCGAGGATGATGCCCGAGTAGAAGTCGACATTCGGGAACAGCTTTTTCTCGGCGAAGTACGGGTCTTCCAGCGCTTCGCGTTCCAGTTCCTTGGCAACCTGCAATTTCGGGTTGTCCTCAACGCCCAACAGATCAAGAACTTCGTCTGCCGATTGCTTCATCACTTTGGCGCGCGGGTCGAAATTCTTGTAAACGCGGTGACCAAAGCCCATCAGGCGGAACGGATCGTTCTTGTCCTTGGCGCGGGCAATAAACTCGGGGATGCGATCAACGGTGCCGATCTCTTCCAGCATCTCCAGGCAAGCCTGATTTGCTCCGCCATGTGCCGGACCCCAAAGGCAAGCGATGCCGGCGGCGATACAGGCAAACGGGTTTGCCCCCGAGGACGACGCCAGACGCACGGTCGATGTCGAGGCATTCTGTTCGTGATCCGCATGCAGCGTAAAGATGCGGTCCATGGCGCGGCTGAGGATCGGGTTGACCTCATATTCCTCGGCAGGAACGCTGAAACACATGCGCAGGAAGTTCGAGGCATAGTCCAGATCGTTGCGCGGATACACGAAAGGCTGACCAGTGTGATACTTGTAGGCCCATGCAGCAATAGTCGGCATCTTGGCGATCAGACGATGCGATGCGATTTCACGCTGCTGCGGGTCCGAGATATCCGTTGAATCGTGATAGAAGGCCGACATCGCGCCGACAACGCCGACCATGATGGCCATCGGGTGCGCGTCGCGGCGGAAACCGCGATAGAAATACTGCATCTGCTCGTGCAGCATGGTGTGGCGTGTGATTGTGGTCTCGAATTTCTCAAGATCCTTTGCCGCCGGCAGTTCTCCGTACAGCAGAAGATAGCAGACTTCGAGAAAATGCGATTTCTCGGCCAGTTGGTCGATCGGATAGCCCCGGTGCAGCAGTTCGCCTTTTTCGCCGTCGATATAGGTGATGGTGCTGTCGCAGCTTGCGGTCGAAGTGAACCCGGGATCGTAGGTGAAGACGCCGGCCTGACCATAAAGCTTTCGGATATCAATGACATCCGGACCAGCGGTCGGAGAATGAACAGGCAACTCATACTCTTTGCCGTGAACGGTCAGAGTGGCTGTTTTGTTGCTATCAGTCATGGTTGTCCCTTCTTCATTCATGCGCACGCCAGAGATACCTCCGGTGATACGGGCAATGACTGCGCGTGGACGCGCAGTCCGGGTGTTAGCGGAGCAGCGTTACCCGTTTATGAAGCTTGGGTTATTTGCTGCTTCAGAAAGCCGCGCCAGGGTTTCTTCCCGTCCCAGCACAAGCATCATGTCAAAAACCGAAGGCGTAACGGCCCGACCCGCCAGGGCGGCCCTCAGCGGACCGGCCAGCTTGCCGAACTTGAGCTCCTTTGACTCGGCAAAGGAATTCAGGGCCTCCTCCAGTTCGTTCCGCGACCAGCTAACATTTTGCAGATGCGGCGTCAATTCCGTCAGTATACCATCGGATACAGTTGCCAGTGCCTTTGCCGCCTTTTCATCCGGAACGATCGGGCGGTTTGTCAGTGCAAAATGAGCCTTTTCAAGCAGTTCTGGGAAAGTGCGCGCCCGGTCCTTGAGGCAATACATCGCACGTTCCAGATCACTGGATTGTGTTTCGGTAAGGGGCGGAAGGTCTGCTGCGGCCAGATATGCTTCGATCTCTTGCCGCAGTGCAGCATCAACCGAGATTGCGATATGCTGTCCACACAGGTTTTCAAGCTTTTTCAGATCAAACCGTGCAGGGCTTTTGCCGATCCCGTCCAGATCGAACCAGTCCTTTGCCTGCGCATCCGTGAAAAACTCATCGTCGCCATGACTCCAGCCCAGCCGGGCCAGGTAATTGCGCATCCCGGCTGCGGGATAGCCCATGGCCTGATACTCCTGCGCTCCAAGAGCACCATGGCGCTTGGACAGCTTCTTGCCGTCCGGCCCGTGAATCAGCGGGATATGCGCCCAGACCGGAACGTCCCAGCCCATGGCTTCGTAGATCATCATTTGCCGCGCGGCGTTGTTGAGGTGATCGTCGCCGCGGATGACATGGGTGACACCCATGTCGTGATCGTCGACAACGACTGCCAGCATGTAGACGGGTGTTCCGTCCGAGCGCAGAAGAATCATGTCGTCCAACTGGTCATTGCGGATGCTCACATCGCCCTGAACCTGATCGTGGATCACGGTCACCCCGTCCTGAGGCGCCTTGATGCGTATGGCAAAAGGTGCATCCGGATGTGTCGCAGGATCGGCGTCACGCCATGGGCTGCGGAACAGGGTTGATTTCCCTTCGCTGCGCGCCTGGTCCCGGAAAGCCGCGATTTCTTCCTGGGTCGAAAAACACTTGTAGGCTTTGCCCTCGGCCAGCAACTGATGCGCGACCTCGGCGTGACGGGCAGCCCCTTCGAACTGGCTGATCACATCACCGTCGTGATCAAGGCCAAGCCAGGCCATGCCCTGAAGGATCGCGGCGGTCGCCTCGGGTGTCGAACGTTCGCGATCGGTGTCTTCGATCCGCAGCAGGAATTTGCCGCCCCGACCACGCGCATACAGCCAATTGAACAATGCAGTGCGCGCGCCGCCGATATGCAGGAAACCGGTGGGCGAGGGGGCAAAACGAGTGACGACCTGTTCAGTCATGGTGAGGATTAACCTTTTGGTAACCGTATCTGGCTTAGTTTGAAGCCTGTCTAACGAGCCCGAAGGACGGGGGCAACCATGCGTGTTCTTGCACGGGTCGAGGCCGCGCTGCTGCACCAGACAGGTTACCTTTTCCCTTGGACGCCGGTTTTTCTGGCGACGGGGATTGGTCTTTATTTCGGCGTCCGCGTCGAACCGGATTGGTCAGTTTATGCCGGTCTTGTCTGTCTTGGAATCGCTCTTGTCGCCTTGCGCCGCCGGCTGCCACCGGGGGTGGGAACGTTGGCAATCGGGGGGGTGCTGATCGCTGCCGGTTTCATTCTGGCAGGCGTTCGCGCCCATATGGTGGCAGAACCGGTACTGTCGTGGCGATATTATGGCCCTGTCGAGGGGAGGGTCGTCGCCATGGATCGGTCTGCCTCGGATGCGTTGCGGTTGACGCTTGATCAGGTACGCATAGGGGATGTACCTCAGGAGCGCAGGCCGCAGCGCATCCGTCTTTCCGTTCATGTTCCAACGGGCGCAATCGCACCGGGGCAGCGTATTATGACCACGGGTCATCTTTCGCCGCCGCAGGGCCCGGTCGAGCCCGGAGGTTTCGACTTTCGCCGTCATGCCTGGTTTCAACGATTGGGCGCGGTCGGCTATACCCGCGTCCCGATCATGACCATCGCGCCAGCGACCGAGGGGATCGACGGCATTCGGGTCACTGCGATCCGCATGGCCATTTCGCAGCGGGTCAGGCAGATTCTGCCCGGTGAAATCGGTGGATTTGCCGCCGCCGTCACCACCGGAGATCGCAGCGGGATGGGGCAGGAGACGCTATCATCCTTGCGGGCGTCCAATCTGGCCCATCTGCTGGCCATTTCCGGGCTTCATATGGGGCTTCTGACAGGCTTCGTATTCGTCGCGTGTCGGTTGGGGCTGTCGTTGTGCCCCCCCGTGGCGTTGCGACTTCCGGTTCGGAAGGTGGCTGCTGTTCTCGCGCTTTGTGCCGCAACCCTTTATCTGTTGTTGTCCGGGGGCAACGTTGCAACCGAACGGGCCTTTGTCATGGTCAGTGTCATGCTGGGGGCCGTGTTGATCGACCGACGCGCGATTTCACTGCGTGCGGTTGCCGTTGCCGCCGTAATCGTGCTGGTTCTTCGGCCCGAGTCGCTGCTGAGCCCCGGATTTCAAATGTCCTTCGCTGCAACCACAGCGTTGGTCGCCGTCTTCGGAGCGTTGCGAGAGATGGGCCCGATGCCCGGCCCAAACTGGTTGAAGCCCGTCGTCGGTGTGGTGATGTCATCGGCAATTGCAGGCCTTGCAACAGCCCCCATAGGTGCCGCGCATTTCAATACGATGTCCCATTACGGTCTGCTGGCCAACCTGCTTTCCGTTCCTGTCATGGGTCTTTTTGTCGTGCCCTCCGCCGTCGTTGCGGCGCTTCTGGCCCCGTTTGGACTGGAGGCAATTGCCCTGACCGTCATGGGCTGGGCGTTGCATTGGATCCTTACGGTTTCCGACTGGGTATTGCACCTTGATGGCGCGCAGGGGTTTGTCGTCAGCCCGCCTTGGTACATCCTGCCCCTGGTCGCATACGGCGCCTTGTGGATGGCTTTGTGGCAGGGACAAGCACGATGGGCCGGAGTGGTGCCTGTTGTCCTGGCATTTCTGCTTTGGAACTCGGGGCACCGACCGGATGTCCTGATCGCTGAAAACGGCGGATTGGTGGGGGTCATGACCGACAAGGGGCGGGCCCTCAGCAAAAGCAAAGGCAGCGGGTTTGTCGCCGGTGTCTGGCTTGAAAATGACGGAGACGGCGTTGATCAGATCGAGGCGGCGCTCAGATGGCCGGACAGCGACATCGTGCAACGATACCCGCTGAAGGATTTTGAGATCATCCATATCACCGGAAAACGGGCGGCGCGGGCGTTTGACGAATGTCAGGAAAACCAGATCATCATCTCGGCTGTTGCGCTTGCCCTGCAAGGTTCGTGCGGGGTGTTCGATCCGGAACGGTTGTACGAAACCGGAAGCCTGTCGGTTTCGAACGGAAAGCTGACCACGAGCGCGGACATGACCGGCCATCGGCTTTGGTCCCCGAAACCTGCCGGGGACCGTCATTCCAAGCGGGCTCAGTAGGTGCGGATCAGTCCGACCAAACGGCCCTGAACCTTGACCTTTTCTTCGGGCAGGACGCGCGTTTCATAAGCCGGGTTTGCAGCCTCGAGCGCGATTGCGTTGCCGCGGCGGAAGTACCGCTTGAGGGTCGCCTCCTGATCCTCGACCAAGGCAACCACGATGTCGCCGTTATCCGCGGTCGAGGTTTCCCGGATGACGACCACGTCACCGTCATTGATGCCAGCGTCGATCATCGAGTCGCCGCGAACTTCCAATGCATAGTGCTGACCCTGTCCCGAAACCATGGGGCCGGGAACGGCCACGTGATGCGATACATGGCTGATTGCTTCGATGGGAACACCGGCTGCGATCCGGCCCATGACCGGCAGTTCGAGCGCGTCGACCGATACAGGCTCCACGTTCGCAGGGCGGGGGCCCTTGGGCCGGTCGCCTTCGATCACACGTGGCGTAAAGCCGGCCGTCGGCTCGCCGCCAAGGCTTTCGGGCAATTTCACGATCTCGATGGCCCGAGCGCGATGGGCAAGGCGGCGGATAAACCCACGTTCTTCCAATGCGGTGATCAACCGGTGAATGCCGGATTTCGACCGCAGGTCGAGAGCAGCCTTCATTTCATCAAAACTGGGCGGAACACCGTCCGCCTGCACGCGTTTGTGGATGAATTCCAGCAAATCCAATTGCTTCTTGGTCAGCATCGCTCACACCTCGTCGCTCATGCGTTTTCTTTTGTTCTACGCATGTTCACGTTTTGTGTCAACGAATTTGAGGCTACATCAGATCGGCAGGTATTCGACCAATTCCCCGACGTCGCGCGCCGGATCGTGTGGGGCGCGGACCAACAGCGCGTTGGACTGCGCCAATACGCTGAGAAGGGAACTGTCCTGATCTGCGCAAGCTTCGATACCGGCATCCGTCACCACGGCGCGCATATAATGCTCGCGCGGGCCATTCTCGGGCAAAGGACCACTCAGCCGGGCCGTGCGGAAGGGCGGCAGCACCTGTTCAAGCCCCAGCATCCGGCGCACCATCGGGGCCAGAAACAGATAGCCGCAAACCATGGCGCTGACCGGATTGCCCGGCAACCCGACCATTGCCGCGGTGCCGATACGACCGGCCATCAGGGGTTTTCCGGGGCGCATTCGGATCTTGTAGAAGGATTGCTTCATCCCCAAGCCCTGCGAAACGTCCGACACGAGGTCATAATCGCCAACCGACGCCCCGCCGATCGTCACGACCAGATCCGCCCCCTGCGCAAGACCAAAGGCCGTTTCAAGCGACGATACAGTGTCCCGTGCGATCGGAAGCACGCGCACCACAGCCCCCAATCCTTCGAGCATTGCCTTCAGGCCAAATGTGTTCGAGGCGATGATCTGATCCGGGCCGGGTTCTTCCCCGGGCATGACCAACTCATCACCCGTCGAGATGAGGGCGACAACGGGTTTGCACGACACCGGAACGCGAGGGATGTTCATCGCGGCCATCAAGGCCACATCTTCAGCGCGGATCAATCGCGGGGCCGATATGGACGTGCCAGCCTTGAAATCCACGCCAGCGGGTCGGATGTTCGTTTTGGCGCCGGGTGTGTCCGTGATTGTCAGAAGATCACCGCGGCGGTCCGTATCCTCTTGAATAACAATGAAATCCGCGCCCTCGGGCACAGGGGCGCCGGTATAGATGCGAACGGCCTGTCCGGGGCCTACAGTGCCCTCAAACCGACGCCCGGCGGCTGACTCGCCCACGACTTTGAACATGGCGTGCAGTTCGACCTCGTCAGATTTGACTGCATAGCCATCCATGGAAGAGGCGGCAAAAGGCGGCTGATCCCGCGTGGCCGTGACGTCCCGCGACAGAACGCGCCCTGCGGACTGGGCCAGTGGGACTTCTTCTGCCGGCAATGGCCCCACAAGATCGAACAACAGGGCGCGCGCCTCTTCGACAGTAATCATTTCGCCTCGTAACGCCCTGATTTGCCGCCATCTTTAAGCAGAACGCGAATGCCGCCTATCTCCATCGCCTTATCGACGGCCTTGGTCATGTCGTATACGGTCAAGGCGGCTGTCGATACGGCGGTCAGCGCTTCCATCTCAACCCCGGTCTGGCCCGAGGTCTTGACGGTGGCCTGGATTCGAACACCCGGCAAGTCCGGGTCAAGAGTCAGCTCGACGGCCACTTTGGTCACCGGCAAAGGATGACACAGCGGAATGAGGTCCGGCGTCTTCTTTGCGCCCATGATGCCGGCCAAACGGGCAATGCCCAGAACATCGCCTTTCTTGGCGCGACCTTCGGAAATGATTTCAAAGGTTTCCGGCGCCATCCTGATGTGACCCTCGGCAACTGCGACGCGATCTGTCACCTTCTTGTCCGAGACATCGACCATATGTGCCTGACCTTGGGCATCGAAATGGGTCAGTGGCATCACATCACTCCGGGGATCAGCGGGTTTGACAGGATATGGCGCGTTGCCGCTTCAACATCATCCTGGCGCATCAGGTTTTCTCCGATCAAGAAGCAGCGGGCCCCATAGCGGGCAATGTCCTTCAGATCGTCTGGTGTACCCAGTCCGCTTTCGCACACGATGGTGCGATCGGCGGGCACCAGCTTGGACAGGCGGCGCGTCGTGTCGAGCGTTGTTTCGAAGGTTTTTAGATTGCGGTTGTTGATACCGATCAACGGGCTTTTCAGATGTGCCGCGCGTTCAAGCTCTGCCTCGTCGTGTACTTCGATCAGAACATCCATTCCCCAATCGAATGCAGTGTCTTCCAGTTCAGCCGCCTGATCATCGCTGACCGAGGCCATGATGATCAGAATGCAATCCGCCCCCAGGGCGCGTGCTTCGACCACCTGATACGGGTCGTACATGAAATCCTTGCGCAAGGCGGGCAGGGACGTCGCCTCGCGCGCCTGCGTCAGATACTCTTTCTTGCCCTGAAAGCTGGGGGTGTCGGTCAGGACGGACAAACATGTCGCGCCACCATCTTCATAAGCCTTTGCAAGAACGGGCGGGTCGAAATCCGGCCGTATCAGCCCCTTGGACGGGCTGGCTTTCTTGACTTCGGCGATCAGGCCATAGCCTTGCCGCGAGGCGTGTTGCAGCGCATTGGCAAAGCCACGGGGTTCCGAGGCGGACCGGGCCTCACTTTCCAGTGTTTCCAGGGATTTCTGCGCTTTGTCCGCCGCGACTTCTTCCAGTTTGTAGGCTTTGATTCTGTCCAGAACGGTTTCGGTCATGCGGCTTCCTGTGTCTTGGCGGCCAAGGCCGTGATTTTGTTTTTGGCATTGCCACTGTCGATGCTTTCAGCAGCCATGGCCACGCCTTCGCGCAGATCATTTGCCGCTTCGGCGACGACCAGAGCGGCGGCCGAATTCAGCAACACCGCGTCACGATACGCGGACGGGGCGCCATCCAGCAAAGCCCGGAACGCAACGGCGTTTTCCTCGGGCGAGCCACCGATGATGTCCTCGAACGGATGCACCGGAAGACCTGCGTCTTCGGGGTGCAGTTCGACCTCTTTCACAATCCCGTCTTCCAGAGCGGCGACCCAGCTGATGCCGGTGATCGTAAGCTCGTCCGTCCCGTCCGAACCATGCACCAACCAGGCGCGGTCCGAGCCCAGCAGGCCAAGCGTTTCGGCCATCGGGCGGATCAGGTCGCGGCTGAAGGCGCCGGTCAACTGCCGTTTGACGCCGGCAGGGTTGGTCAGGGGGCCGAGAATATTGAAGATCGTGCGCGTTCCCAATTCTTGCCGGGACGGCATCACATGGGCGATGGCAGGGTGGTGCATAGGCGCCATCATGAAGCCGATACCAACATCTTTCAGCGCATTTTCAACAACTTGCGGGCCAACCATGACGTTGATACCCATCTGGCCCAATGCATCCGCCGCGCCGGATTTCGAGCTCAGGTTGCGATTGCCGTGTTTCGCGACCGTGACTCCGGCACCGGCCACGACAAAGGCGGTCGCGGTCGAGATGTTCAGGGTGCCTTTGCCGTCACCGCCGGTGCCGACGATATCCATCGCCCCCTCGGGTGCGTTCACGGCATTGCATTTCGAACGCATCACGGCGGCTGCCGCGGCGTATTCATCGACCGTCTCACCGCGTGTCCGCATGGCCATCAGCAATCCGCCGATCTGGCTGGGCGTGGCTTCGCCATCGAACAGTATGGCAAAGGCTTTTTCGGCCTCGGCACGTGTCAAAGGACGATCGGCAGCGGCTCCGATCAACGGTTTCAGCGCGTCGCTCATGCCGGGACTTTCAGTTCTTGCAGGAAGTTTTTGAGAAGGGCGTGACCGTGCTCGGATGCGATGGATTCCGGATGGAACTGCACACCGTGGATCGGCAATTCCTTGTGCTGCAATCCCATGATCGTGTCGTCATCCAGCTCGGCCGTGATCTCCAGGCAATCGGGCAGGGTCTCGCGCTCGACCACCAGCGAATGGTAGCGCGTAGCCTCAAAGGGTGAGGGCAGACCGGCAAACAACCCCTTGCCGGCGTGCTTCACCGTGCCCATCTTGCCATGAACGATCTCGTGGCATCGAACCACCTTGCCGCCAAACACCTGGCCTATGGTCTGATGGCCCAGGCAAACCCCCAATAGCGGCGTTTTGGTTTCAGCGGCCGCTTCCGTCAGCGCCAGGCAAATCCCCGCCTGATCCGGGTCGCAGGGGCCGGGGCTCAGCAGAATGCCGGCGGGGTTCATGGCCATCGCTTCCTGTACATCCAGCGCATCATTTCGGCGAATGACCATTTCGGCACCAAGTTCGCCTAAATAATGTACCAAATTGTAGGTAAACGAGTCGTAGTTGTCGATCAGCAGCAGCATTTGGGCACTTATCTTCGCTTGGGCATTTCGGGCTGGCGATGCAGCCCCGGGCCACGGTATAATGTCCGCACATACATGCTCAGGCTTGAGCGGCAGCGTCAAGAGGACATACCGTTTCTGGCGCGTTCAATTGGCCGAGCGCCACACCAGATGGCGCAGAGCTGGACGAGGCAGAGGAAAGAGGCGAAAGGCAGGAAAATGGGCGGATTTTTCGGAGGAATGGTCGCGGGCGCGATCGTTGTTTTGATCTTGGGTGCGGTTGTGTCACTCAAGACGCCGATGGTGAATACCCCGGTTGTTGCAACCGAAGCACCGGCGCCGACGATTTCTGAAACTCCCGAGGCTCCGGCTGAAGTGGCGGACGCCGGATCTGACGCCGATCTGGTGGAACTTGCCCCGCGTGCGCCAGAAGCCGCCGATGACGCCGGCGAGGATCTGGCCGATCTGTCGGGGCTGGAAACGTCTATCGATTCCCAGCCGGTTGTCGGCGCGGCAACGGACGCGCTGAACCAACCGGAAGCGGCAGATGCAAATGAAGTGTCATTCGTGATCGAAGCGCCCGCCGCCCTGCCAGAGCCAAGTCAGGTTCCCGCAATTCAGCCAGACGATGCGCTGCCTGCCGTCATTGATGAAACACCGGCCCCGCCGGCAGAGCCCGAGAACACCGAGGTGGCCGCGCTTGCGCCCGAGCCAGACCCTCTGCCACGGGCAGCGCCCGAGCCGGAGCCAGAGGCGACAGAGGCCGAAGAACAGAACCCCTTTGAAAACAGCCCGATTGCCGTGGAAGGGGATGAAGACACCATGCCTCGCGAACTGCCGCGCATCGCTGCGCTGCCCCAGATCGGGGGTGAGCAGAAAGCAAGTGCCAGCTCGATCATCGGAAAACGCGTCGTTCCGCTGACGGAACGCGATGATGAGCCCGTCGTGGAACAGGCTTCGGCTGAGCAGCCGAAATCGGCCAAGCCGATCGAGCGTTTTGCGGCAAAGTTCGAAAACCCCGAAGCCAAGCCGCTGATGTCCATCATTCTGATCGATGACGAGGGCGCATTCGGGTCCGAGGCGTTGCAGGACTTTCCCTATCCGATCAGCTTTGCCGTGAACCCATCGGATCCAGACGCGGCGGAAAAGATGGCCCGTCATCGCAAGGCCGGGTTCGAGGTGCTGGCCCTGGCGGATCTGCCCGAGGCCGCAAGCGCGCAGGACGCCGAGGTGTCGCTGTCGGTGTGGCTGGATACCCTGCCGGAAACGGTTGGTATTCTGGAAGGTGTGAACAGCGGGATTCAGGGCAATCGCAAACTGGCTGATCAGGTCGCCGCGATTGCTGCGGGAACCGGCCGGGGGCTGATCACGCAGGACAACGGCCTCAACACCGTGCAGAAACTGGCGGCGCGAAACGGAATTCCGTCCAGTGTCGTTTTCCGCGATATCGACGGCGCACGGCAGGATCCCAAAATCATGCGCAGATTCCTGGATCAGGCCGCTTTCCGTGCGGGTCAGGAAGGGACAGTGGTCATGCTGGGGCGCGTGCGTCCCGAGACGATTTCAGCCCTGTTGCTGTGGGGGTTGGAAGATCGGGGCAACCGCGTGGCAATGGCTCCGATCTCGGCCGTCATGATGAAACAGGTGCAGTGACCTGCGCAGAATGCAAAGAAAAGGGGCGGTGATCATCTGATCGGCCGCCTCTGTTTTTTAGCCGTTTCCGTTGCCGGTAAACCGCGCGGCGTCAGCTGCTGCGCGCCGTATGGCGTTGGATTTATGAACAGTTTCCATGAACTCGGCTTCGGGGTCGCTGTCGTAAACAACACCACCCCCAGCTTGGATATAGAGTTTCTGATCCTTCACGATGGCGGTACGCAGGGCGATACACATGTCCATGTCTCCGCCTGCGCTGAAATAGCCGACGCCGCCGCCGTAAACGCCGCGCTTTTCCGGCTCCAGCTCGTCGATGATCTCCATCGCGCGCACTTTTGGCGCGCCCGAAACCGTTCCTGCCGGCATACCCGCAAAAAAGGCGTCCAGCGCGTCTTTGTCTTCGGCCAATTCGCCCACAACGTTCGATACGATGTGCATCACGTGGCTGTAGCGTTCGATGATGAACTCTTCTGTCGGTCGTACGGTGCCGATCTTTGACACACGACCGGTATCGTTGCGACCCAGATCCAGCAGCATCAGATGCTCGGCCAGTTCTTTCTTATCGGCCAGCAGATCCAGCTCGTTCGCCTTGTCTTCTTCGGGCGTCGCGCCGCGTGGGCGCGTGCCTGCGATGGGGCGAATGGTGACTTCGTTGCCAAAGACACGCACCAGGATTTCGGGGCTTGCGCCCACCACCTGAAAACCGCCGAAGTTGAAGTAGAACATGAAGGGTGACGGATTCGTGCGCCGCAAGGATCGGTAGAGTGCAAAAGGCGGCAGCGGAAAATCCTGCGTCCAGCGTTGAGCCGGGACAACCTGAAAGATGTCACCCGCGCGGATGTATTCCTTGGCCTTTTCAACCGCCTCCATATAGCCGGATTTGGTGAAGTTCGACACCGGCGGGGCGACCTCGCGCGCGTCGCCCAGATCGCGGGTTTCCGCGGGCATGGCCCGTTCCAGGTCGCGGACCGCATCCATCACACGCTCAGCCGCCTGGGCATAGGCCGCCTTGGCCGATTGGCCGTCGCTGGCCCAGACGGGTGAAACCACCGTCACTTCACCCTTGACCCCATCCAGCACCGCGATGACAGACGGGCGCAGCATGATCGCATCAGGCAAACCCAGTGGATCAGGGTTCACATCCGGAAGGTGTTCCACCAGCCGAACCATGTCATAACCCAGATACCCGAACAGCCCGGCAGCGGCCTGTGGCAGGTCATCGGGCAATTCCATGCGGCTTTCGGCAAGAAGCGCCCGCAGATTGTCCATCGGGTTGCCATCTTGGGGCAAGAACGCCTCGGCATCGAAACGGGCCGAACGGTTCAGTTCCGAGGTTTCCCCGTGACAGCGCCAGACCAGATCAGGTTTCATGCCGATGATCGAATAGCGGCCACGAACCTCACCGCCTGTCACCGATTCCAGCATGAACGCATCTTTCTGCGCGCCCGTCAGCTTGAGCATCAGTGAAACAGGTGTGTCCAGATCGGCGGCCAGACGCGTATATACAACCTGGTTTTCGCCCGCCTCATAGGCGCGCGCGAAGGTTTCAAAGTCGGGTGTCAGGGCCATATCTGTCTCGTTTAAAAGCTCGCCTGCACGGCGTTCAGCGCCTGTTGATCCACCACGGGGCGCGCCCGGGTCTGGGCGTCACGTACGTAGGCGTTGAAAATATTTTGTGCCAGAGCCTGATCCATCTGCGAGCTCAGGGCATCACGCAACTGACGCAGTTCATCAGTATCCGCCGGCGGCAGGGTTTCATCCAGACGCACTATCCAAGCCGCACCATTACCCGAAACAACGCGCAGCTCACCCGGTTCCATCGCGAAAACTTCGTTCATGAAATTGGCTGGAACATCATCCAGAAACGCTGTGCGGGTCAGGGCATTTTCGACGCGGAAGGGCAGGCCGGTGGCTGCGAAATCACCGTCAGGTGCCAGTTGGTTCAGAATGGCATCTGCCTTTTCGCGCAGGGCTTTGTTGATCTCGGCCTGTTGCCAGGCCTCGGCGACACGGTCGCGCGCGCTCTCCAGCGGTTCCGGGCGACGCGGCAGAACCTCGTTTAGGCGCAGGGCAAAAATTGACCCGTCTTCGAGGAAGGCGATTTCAGGGAAATCCCCTTCCTGAACGGCTTCTGCGGCCGCTCGGAACCCGTCATAGGCCGCAACGCCTTCGTCGCTGTCACGGGTCCAGTCGATCTGACCCAGTTCCATTTCGGTTTCTTCCGCCAGTTCTTCCAGCGTGGCACCGCCCGCCAGCATATCGTTGATATCTTCGGATTGCGCCTCGATCAGACGGCGGGCGCGTTCAGTCGCCAACTCTTCGCGAAGTGCCGGCTCGGCCTCTTCAAATGGAACAGTGTTCGCGGCCAGTGATCCGTTGACGCGGAACAGGGCCGGACCGAACACCGAAGGCAACGGGCCCACGACTGTGTCAAGCTCGGCCGCAAAAACAGCGTCCGCCGCTTCGCCCAGATCCTCACGCGTCACGTCGCCCAGATCAATGTCATTCAGTTCCAGATCGCGATCCCGAACCAACTGTTCGAACGTTGTGCCGCCAACCTCAAGCTGCGCCAAAGCGTCCTTGGCGGCCTGTTCGCTTGGAAAGTTCAGACGTTCGACCAGACGGCGTTCGGGCTGGTTGTATTCGTCGTTTCGTTCTTCATAAAGCTTGCGCAGCGCGTCTTCGTCGATGTCGACCGTGTCCACCAACATTGCTGGCGACAGAATCGCATAAGTCAGCTGCTTGGTGCGGGGCAGCATGAACTGTTCCCCATTGTCATCATAGAATGCCTGGATCTGTGCGTCCGTTGGTTCGGCTACAGGAGTATCCAGCGCTTCCGTCCCAACAGTTGCAACCGTAAAGCTGCGCCGCGCGCCGATATAATCGATCATCGTGTCCGTCAGCGTTTCCGGCATTTTCACGCCGCCCATGATTGCGCCCTGCACGATGGTTCGGGCGGATTCCTTGCGCAGATCGGATTCGAATTCGGAATCGGTCATGCCGACCTGTTCCAGCTGAAAGCGATAGGATTCACGGTCAAATGTTCCGTTGACACCCTGAAAGGCCGGGATCGAGATGATCTCTTGCTGAAGGTTCTCATCGCCGATGGAAATCCCAAGCTGACCGACCTCGTTGTCCAGCGCCGCCAAAGCGGTCAGGCGGGCAAGGGCGTTTCGGTCCAGACCCAGGTCGCGGGCTTGCGACATCTGCAAAGGTTGCCCGGACTGTGCCTCTACCGCTCGAATCTCGCGCTGCAATTCGCGCACGTAGTCATCGACCGAGATGCTTTCGTCGCCGACTGTCGCAACTGTGCGGATCGTCCCGCTGAGGTTGACCGCGCCAAATCCCGCAAGGCCCAGCATCAGCAGGCCCATCAGAATCCAGACAAAGGTTTTCGAAAGACTTTTAGCGCCTGCGGCCATGATGCCCTCTTGTTTTTTCGGCAGAGTTCTGCCCTGTCGGTTGCGGCCCTGAATACGACGCACACCGCCGAGGGGCAAGCTTAGAAGGGCAGGTCCTGCAACCGGTCGAACAATTGGCCCAGCCCGGCCCGATCCAGATTGGCAAAAGCAATGCGGACCTGCCGTTTTCCAGCCGGGTCATGATCGGGCATGAACATGGTTCCGGGCAACAGCAGCACGCCGGCTTCGCTGACCAGACGGCGCGCAAGCTCTTCTGACGGCATGTCGAACGGATGTTCGAGATAGGCAAAATAGGCGCCAAGTCCCAAAAGCCGCCACCCCCGTGCTTCAAGCGCCGGCATGCCTTCTGCAATGGCTGCGCGGCGGTCAAGAATTTCGTCACGCTCGCAGGCCAGCCATTGCGACAGGTTTTGCATACCCCACAACGCTGCGAACTGGCCGATCTGGCCCGGGCAAATGGCGACCGTATCCAGAAATTTCTCGACCTCGGACAACAACGCCGGGCTTGTTGCGATGGCACCCACCCTGTGGCCCGTCAGACGATAAGCTTTGGAGAAAGAGTAAAGATGGACAAGTGTTTCGTCCCACCCGGGTTGCTGAAACAGATCATGCGGGGGGCCGCTGCGGCTGTCGAAATCGCGATAGGTTTCATCGACGATCAGGCGGATCCCGGTTTCACGGGCCAGGTTAAAAAAGGCTCTGACAAGTTCGGCAGGGTATTCGATGCCGCCCGGATTGTTGGGCGTGACCAGCGCAATGGCGCGTGTCTTGTCGGTAATCAATCCGCGCGCACGCTCTGGATCGGGCAAAAGATCATCGCCGGTCGGCAGGTCCACGGACCGTACTCCGGCCATATCCAGCCACATTTTGTGGTTGAAATACCATGGGGTTGGCAGAATGACCTCATCCGCTTCGCCGGTGATCGCCGATATCACGGCCGAAAACGCCTGATTGCAGCCCGAGGTGATGGCGATCCGAGGTGCATCTACCTGCGCCGCATAGTGAGCACTGATCTGCGCCGCCAGTTCGGTGCGCAGATCGTCATTGCCCAATACCGGGCCGTAAAGATGCGCGCTGTCTTCGCGCACAGCAAACTCGGCCATAGCCTGCCGCAAGGCCAGCGGCGGCGGATCAACCGGGGCCGCCTGGCTTACGTTGATCAACGGGCGGTCGGATGGGAAGGCAACGCGCTCGACCCATCGGCGCGCCTCCATCACCGGAGGTGCGAATGTTGCGGCGGTACGGCTGAGCGTCATGAGCGGTCTACTAATCAGAAATCAATCGGTGCCGCGATACGGCTCGACATATTGAAGGGCCATATCCCATGGGAAGAAGATCCATGTGTCCTGGCTGACTTCGGTGATGAAGGTATCCACCATCGGGCGGCCCTTGGGTTTGGCGTAAACCGTCGCGAAATGCGCATGGGGGTACATGTCCCGAACCAGTTCCAACGTCTTTCCGCTGTCGACTAGGTCGTCGATGATCAGAATACCGGTTCCGTCACCCATCAGGTCGGCGTCCGGAGATTTCAGCACCTCTGCTTCACCCTGTTCCTGGTGGTGGTATGAACGCACGCTGATCGTATCGACCGTACGGATGTCCAGTTCTCGGCTGACGATCATCGCAGGCGCCATGCCGCCGCGCGTGATCGCGACAACACCCCGCCAGTTGCCATCATCGGGACCTTGCCCGTCAAGACGCCAGGCCAGCGCACGCGAATCGCGATGAATCTGGTCCCAGCTTATATGAAAGCCTTTTTCGTGGGGCAGGCGGTCCTTGGCGCTCATGTTATTAACCTTTTTCAACGTCCGGGGCGTCAACGGCCTTCATGCCGACGATGTGATACCCCGAATCCACATGCAGATTCTCACCAGTGACACCGCTGGACAGATCCGACAACAGGTACAGCGCCGAGTTGCCGACGTCATCGATCGTCACGTTGCGGCGCAGGGGCGAGTTATATTCGTTCCACTTCATGATATAGCGGAAATCGCCGATGCCGCTGGCGGCCAGCGTCTTGATCGGCCCGGCCGAGATCGAATTCACGCGGATCCCATCCTTGCCCAGATCCTCAGCCAGGTATTTGACCGACGCCTCCAGCGCGGCCTTGGCGACGCCCATGACATTATAATGCGGCATGACCTGCTCGGCGCCGTAATAGGTCAGGGTCACGGCGCTGCCGCCCTCTGACATCATCTTTTCGGCACGCTGCATCACGGCTGTGAAGGAATATACCGACACATCCATCGTCAGTTTGAAGTTCGCGCGGCTGGTGTCGACATAGCGACCGCGCAGCTCGTTCTTGTCGGAAAAGCCGATGGCGTGGACGACGAAGTCCAGCTTGCCCCATTTCTCTTCCAGAGCTGCAAAGAGCGCGTCGATGGATGCTTCGTCACTGACGTCGCAGGGCAGAACAATTTCGCTGCCCAATTGTGCCGCCAGCGGATCGACGCGCTTTTTCAAAGCCTCGCCCTGATAGGAAAAGGCCAGCTCGGCCCCGGCATTCGACAAGGCGCGGGCGATTCCCCATGCGATTGATTTGTCATTGGCCAGTCCCATGATGAGGCCGCGTTTGCCGGCCATCAACTGATTTGACATGTTCGGTTCTCCGCCTGTCTTCGCGTTATGTTGAGTTGGTTTATGCCATTGGTTGCGTTGCATCAAGGCCGTGCGCTCTTGCCCGCAGCGAGTTCTCGCCTTAGGTTCGACGTTAATACTTTCCAGGGGATGGAAATGACCGAGCGTGATGGCATCTTTGCTGGCTCCGATCCGTTTGAAATAGCGGCCCGGTGGCTTGCCGAGGCTGAAGAAACCGAATTGAACGACCCGAATGCGATTGCGCTAGCAACCGTTGATCCGGATGGCTTGCCAAATGCACGCATGGTGTTGCTCAAGGAAATCGAAGCGGACTCGTTTGTTTTTTATACGAACTACGAAAGCGCCAAGGCCAAGGAACTGGATGCCGCCGGAAAAGCTGCATTTGTGATGCATTGGAAATCTTTGCGGCGTCAACTTCGTGTTCGTGGTACAATACGTCGTGAAAATGGGCCCCAAGCAGATGAGTATTATGCATCAAGGTCATTGAAAAGCCGACTGGGCGCGTGGGCTTCAAAGCAGTCTCAACCGCTTTCAAGCCGGGCAGCTTTGATGGCAGAGGTCGCGAAAGTGACGGCGAAACTTGGGCCAAATCCACCGCGTCCGCCGTTTTGGGGCGGGTACAGATTGACGCCCACCGAGATTGAGTTCTGGGCCGATGGAGCGTTCCGCTTGCATGACCGGTTCAGATGGCAACGAATTGAGCCGGGATCGGCATGGCATGTTGAAAGGTTGAATCCATGACGTTCACGTGTCGTGAAATGCAACAGGCAGAAAATAAACGATTTTTTCAGCTTGAATTTGCCTGCCATTCCCATAAACAACAAACCCTTAACGAACTGTTGAAATTCGCGATGGGAAAACCGTGCCAGAAGACCTGAACAACATGTACCGCGTCCGTGGACACGTAAAATGGTTCGACCCTGCCAAGGGTTATGGCTTTGTTGTATCCGAAGAGGGCGGCCCGGATATTCTGTTGCACGTGAATGTTCTGCGCAATTACGGCCAGAGTTCGGTTGCGGATGGCGCCAGCATTGAAATCATGACTCACCGCACGGACCGAGGGGTTCAAGCGGTCGAGGTCGTTGCGATTGATCCGCCGGCGCGGACCGACTCGATGATGCTTGCCGATTTCGCCGAGCTGGATCCGGAGGCTATCGCAAAGGCGCCGCTGGAAGCCGCACGGGTGAAATGGTTCGACAAAGGCAAGGGTTTCGGATTTGCCAATGTCTTTGGGCGAAATGAAGACGTATTCCTTCATATCGAGGTATTGCGCCGGTCGGGTCTTGCCGATCTGCAACCAGGTGAAGCTCTGGCCATGAGGGTGATCGACGGCAAGCGTGGTCGGATGGCCGCGCAGGTTCTGGCCTGGGAAGCGGCTTTGGATAGCTGAACCGGATGAAACGGCTTCGGATACTCTTGACCATATTCGTAACGTTGTGGGCAGGAGTTGCCGCTGCTGCTTGCAGATCGGATCGTGTCACACTCAGAAATGACAGTGCGACCGTGCAATTTAACGTGGAAGTCGCCGTTACTCCGCAAGAGCGATCCCGCGGTTTGATGTTTCGCGAATCGTTGCCGGCTCGATCCGGTATGCTGTTCGTCTTTGATCCGCCTCAACCCGTTGCTTTCTGGATGAAGAACACACTGATCCCGCTCGATATGGTTTTTCTCGATCGCACCGGTTTGGTGACGCGTGTGCATGAAGGGGCGATTCCGGGTGATCTTACGCCGATTGAAGGGGGCGATTCCATATATGCGGTGCTTGAAATCAATGCAGGATTGTCCGCGCGCTACTCCATCGGGCCCGGGACACAGATGAAGCACGAAATTTTTTCGCAAGGACCTGCAATTTGGCCCTGTTAGGGCTTTTCAAATCAGATCGGCGTCGTTAGGAAGGCGCACGGTCCGGGGCGTGGCGCAGTCTGGTAGCGCACCTGTTTTGGGTACAGGGGGTCGTAGGTTCGAATCCTGCCGCCCCGACCACTTCCATCAAGCTAATTCGGCGAGCCACCCATTGTCTGGTAGAGCTCGCTGATGGCTTGATTCAAAACCTTACTTTCGACCGGAACTTCAACTGCCGCACCGGTTTTTTGCGGGACGTGGAAGAAAACACGCGCGTCCACGCGATACCCTGCGTTTGTTTTTGTTGACGTAAGTCGCATGACGCTTTGGGGCAGTTCCTGCGGATGTCCGTCGTAGTTCAGAATCAGAAAAGCTGTCGCCTTCGGGGGCAGGAACTCACTGCATTCAAAAACTTCGTTCCCGGTTTTTTTGAAAGACTCGCCAGGGCCCGAGCAACTGGTTTCAAAAGTATCGAACAGCCGTTTCGGGAAGGATTCAAACTGTGCGCTGCGTGACGGGATGGGCACATCTTGTGGTGCGCATGCAACGATGCAGGCCATGGCCGGGAAAAAATGAAACAACTTCATTCGCTTGAACTCCCTCGCTCTTGGGTAAACCGTTCGGCACATGGCGCAGGTCTGTTTGCCCGGACGGTATTGATTCCCTTTCAAGGTAACCAGCATGCCATTGGTTGATCAAATCCAGATAACTATGCTGGTAAAAACGGGAATTCACTTTGAGAGCGCAAAACGTCGGCGGAAATTCGCCGTGGATGAAGCTGTGGAGGAATCGCAGCCGGCACGCAGAAGGCCTCATGCAGCCATCAGGTCAATAAAAAAGATTTGGAAAATGACCGAAAAAGGGCGTTGACCTACTATGGGAACATACGTCAAATTGTATGAGCCAACGAGATTGCCACAACATCTGGTGTATACTCCGGAAAAGGCAGCGGGCGAGGGTCGGATAAGCACAAACGATTAACGTGCGGCCGCATTAGCGGCATTGCGCTGTCCAAGGCAGCGAACAGTACCTTTTTGCACGCTTCTCAGGGCGTTGTGGGCGACACCCTGCAACACAAGATTTGGTGTCGGGAATCTGAAATTGAGCTGAATAAACCAGGGCTGCGGACATGAAGATTGAAAGAAAATTCACCAAACCGGATCAGGACGCCTATGCGGAACTGAATTTTGTGTCCGCAACATCTGAAATCCGAAATCCGGACGGTACAATTGTCTTTCGTCTTGATGACATCGAAGTCCCCTCCAGCTGGTCGCAGGTCGCAAGCGATGTGATTGCGCAGAAATACTTCCGCAAGGCGGGGGTGCCCACCAAGCTCAAGAAAGTGAAGGAAAAAGATGTTCCTGAATTTCTGTGGCGATCGGTTCCCGCGGAAGGCGCAGATTTCGAAGGAGAAACATCGTCGAAGCAAGTGTTCGACCGTCTGGCTGGCGCCTGGGCCTATTGGGGCTGGAAGGGCGGCTATTTCTCGACCGAGGAGGACGCGCGCGCCTATTTCGATGAGATGCGCTATATGCTGGCGACCCAGCGTGCGGCGCCGAACTCACCGCAGTGGTTCAACACCGGCCTGCACTGGGCTTATGGAATCGATGGCCCGGCGCAGGGGCACCACTATGTCGATTACAAGACCGGCAAGCTGACCAAGTCGAAATCGGCCTATGAACATCCTCAGCCGCACGCGTGCTTCATCCAGTCGGTCGATGATGATCTGGTGAACGAAGGCGGCATCATGGACCTGTGGGTGCGCGAGGCGCGCCTGTTCAAATACGGGAGCGGCACAGGCACCAACTTCAGCCATCTACGTGCAGAAGGCGAGGCGCTGTCGGGCGGCGGCAAATCCTCGGGCCTCATGGGCTTTCTCAAGATCGGCGACCGCGCCGCTGGCGCGATCAAATCAGGCGGAACAACCCGTCGGGCAGCAAAGATGGTGATCGTCGATGCGGATCACCCGGACATCGAGCAATTCATCGAATGGAAGGTGATCGAAGAACAGAAGGTGGCCTCGATCGTTGCCGGATCGAAGATGCACGAGAAGATGCTGAACGGCATTTTCGAGGCCATCCGGTCTTGGGATGGATCTGCCGATGACGCCTATGATCCGAACAAGAACGACGCGCTGAAAAAGGCGGTTCGTGAAGCGAAAAAGGTTGCAATACCAGAAACTTACATCAAGCGTGTCTTGGATTATGCCAGGCAGGGCCACGACAGCATCGAGTTTCCGACCTATGATACAGACTGGGATTCGGAGGCCTACAGCTCGGTTTCGGGCCAGAACTCGAACAATTCCATCCGCGTGACCAATGCGTTCCTCAAGGCGGTTGAAAAGGATGCCGATTGGGAATTGATCAACCGCACCGACGGCAAGGTGGCCAAGACCGTCAAGGCGCGCGATCTGTGGGAAAAGGTTGGCCATGCCGCGTGGGCCTGTGCCGATCCGGGCATCCAGTTCCATGACACGGTGAACGAGTGGCACACATGCCCCGAAGATGGTGAGATCCGCGGCTCGAACCCGTGCTCGGAATACATGTTCCTGGATGACACGGCCTGTAACCTTGCTTCGATGAACCTGCTGACCTTCCTCAAGGATGGTGAGTTCCAGGCAGCGGATTACATGCACGCTTCGCGCCTGTGGACCCTGACGCTAGAAATCTCGGTGACCATGGCGCAGTTCCCGTCGAAGGAAATCGCGCAGTTGTCTTATGACTTCCGCACACTGGGTCTGGGTTATGCCAATATCGGCGGACTGCTGATGAACATGGGCTACAGCTATGACTCGGACGAGGGCCGGGCGATCTGTGGCGCACTGACAGCGATCATGACCGGTGTGGCCTATGCGACCTCGGCGGAGATTGCAGGCGAGCTTGGCCCGTTCAAAGGCTATGAGCGCAACGCCGAGCATATGCTGCGTGTCATCCGCAACCACCGCCGCGCGGCGCAGGGTGTGACAGAAGGCTACGAGAAACTGGCCGTCAAACCCGTGCCACTGGATCACGGCAACTGCCCGGACAAGCGCCTGGTCGATCTGGCCATGTCCGCCTGGGACGAGGCGCTGAGCCTTGGTGAGAAAAATGGCTATCGCAACGCGCAGGCCACCGTGATCGCGCCCACCGGCACCATCGGTCTTGTGATGGATTGCGACACCACCGGGATCGAGCCTGACTTTGCGCTGGTGAAGTTCAAGAAGCTGGCCGGTGGCGGGTATTTCAAGATCATCAACCGCTCGGTGCCATCGGCGCTGGAAAAGCTGGGCTATTCCTCGTCGCAGATCGAAGAGATCGTATCCTATGCCGTTGGTCACGGCACCATCGGCAATGCGCCAGGGATCAACCACACCTCGCTGACCGGTCATGGCTTTGGCCCGAATGAACTGGCCAAGGTGGATGCGGCTCTGGAAAGCGCCTTCGACATCCGGTTCGTCTTCAACCAGTGGACACTGGGCGAGGATTTCTGCACCGGTGTTCTGGGCATCCCGGCGACCAAGCTGAATGACCCGACATTCGACCTGCTGCGTCATCTTGGTTTTTCCCGTGCGGATATCGAGGCGGCCAACGATCACGTCTGCGGAACCATGACGCTGGAAGGTGCGCCGCACCTGAAGGAAGAGCATTATTCGATCTTTGATTGCGCCAACCCGTGCGGAAAAAAAGGCAAGCGTTTCCTTGGAGTTGAAAGCCATATCACCATGATGGCGGCGGCGCAGAGCTTCATCTCGGGTGCGATCTCGAAAACGATCAACATGCCGAATGACGCGACCATCGAGGATTGCCAGAAGGCCTATGAACTCAGCTGGTCGCTGGGTGTGAAGGCCAACGCGCTCTATCGTGACGGCTCGAAACTGTCGCAACCGCTGGCGGCGGCGCTGGTCGAGGATGACGACGAAGCGGCGGAAGTGCTGGAGAGCGGCTCGGCGCAGGAAAAGGCCGTCGTTCTGGCCGAAAAGGTGATCGAGAAGGTTGTGGTCAAGGAAATCATCCGCAGCCATCGCGAGAAACTGCCGCATCGCCGCAAGGGCTATACCCAGAAGGCAATCGTTGGTGGCCACAAGGTCTATCTGCGCACCGGTGAGTTCGAAGACGGCCAGTTGGGCGAGATTTTCATCGACATGCACAAGGAAGGTGCCGGCTTCCGTGCGATGATGAACAACTTTGCCATCGCCGTTTCGGTTGGTCTGCAATACGGTGTGCCGCTGGAAGAATTCGTGGACGCCTTCACCTTCACCAAGTTCGAACCCGCGGGGATGGTGCAGGGCAACGACTCGATCAAGAACGCAACGTCAATCCTGGATTACATCTTCCGCGAACTGGCCGTGTCCTATCTGGACCGCACCGATTTGGCCCACGTGAAACCCGAAGGCGCAACCTTTGACGATTTGGGTCGGGGCGAGGACGAGGGTGTCTCGAATGTTTCGGAAATCAGCGATACAGCCGCGTCCAAGTCGTTGGAAGTGCTGAAACAAATCAGCTCTACCGGTTATCTGCGCAAGCGCTTGCCGCAAGATCTGGCTGTGTTCAATGCGGGTCAGGTCGAGGTGAACGGCATGGCTGAACCGGCGGCTTCCTTTGAAGCATCGGCAGCCGAAACGGCGGTGGCCACAAGCATGGACGCCCGCACAAAGGCCAAGATGCAGGGGTACGAGGGCGATCCCTGCGGCGAATGCGGAAACTACACACTGGTGCGCAACGGCACCTGCATGAAATGCAACACCTGTGGCGCGACAAGCGGGTGTAGCTAAGGAAAGCGCCCCGGCACCCCGGGGCGTAGGGGTCGGACGCTGCCCTAGGTAACCGACCCCGACGAATTCGGAGAAAGGACACAAGACTTACCAGATGTCCTTTCTTCACTCGGCCGACATGCCCGTGTTGGCCGGGAACAGGGTGGGGCGGAATATTTGCTCCCTCCCACTCTTTCACGGAACGGGTGCGCTCGTTCCATGCGACGTCCAGGCCGCAGGCAAAAAAACACCGGGCGGTCAACGAAATGAGCCTGGATGGCGAAACTGACAGGGGGCTTCGGCCCCCTTTCTTTTTTGCGACTGGTTGCCCGGATGAGCGCGGTCTTGCCGGATCGGGCCATGCCTGTCGGGCAAGTTTTGCCGAAACGGGTCTGGCAAGGTTTTGCCCGGCGGTGTGTCGCAACACCGACTCGGGCAAACACGCAAAGATTGGCGCGACTTCCCGGAAATCACGCAAAACGGGTGACGCCTGCGGCTGTTCCGGTGTTTCTGGGGCCTGTCCGGACGAAGACATAATCAACTTATCCAGGAGGCACGAAAATGAAACCGCAGTACTTGATTGGGATTTCCATTGCTGCACTGACCTTGCCGGGAGTGCTCTCGGCGCAGTCCTCAACCGACGCCAATGGCGATGGCGTTCTGACCATCGAAGAAATTCAGGCCGTGTTGCCCGACGTTGACGCCGATACATTTTCGGCGATGGACGCAAATGGCGACGGGGCGCTGGATGCTGATGAAGTGGCCGTTGCACAAGAGGCAGGTTTGCTTCCACCCAGCAACGGGTAAACAAGAAAGGGCGGCCCGACACTCATCGGGCCGCTTTTCAGATGTTATAACGGCAAGTGAATGTTGAATTTTTCCCGAATCTCAGCATCCAGAAGCGGGTCGAACCGGGCCGCCGACGGGGTGGACAGGATCTCATTCTTTCGGGCCACTGCCTTTTCAACCAGATCCGGCTTGCCAAGCTCCACCCATTCCTTGGGGGACGAGCGGTCACCAAAGGTCGGATAGACATAGTCGGCCTGCATACGGCTGAGGGTCGCATCGGTGCCCAGATAATGACCGGGGCCGCCCATGCACACGGATGCGATCTGATCCAACGCCAGGGTTTCATCGGTCACTTCGATCCCGCGCACACAGCGTTGTGCCTGACCGATCAGGTCGTCGCTGAGGATGAGACTTTCAAAGCAGAATCCCAGCAGCGAGGCGTGCATGCCAGCGGCTTCATATACCATGTTCAGACCGGACAGCCCGGCCATCACGTTCGAGCACATCTGTTCCCACCCGGCCTGCATGTCGGGCAGCTTCGAATCTGATGCACCGGCCGCCGCGCCCCCCGGCAAATCGTAGAAGCGGTGCATCTGGGCGCAGCCTGCCGTCAGCAGGGCTTGTTCACCGGAACCGATGGACATTGCTCCGGTCCGCAGATCAAGACCAAAGGGCCAGGTGCCGAAAACTGCGGGTGCGCCGGGACTTACGGCGTTTACATAAACCAATCCCGCAAGGCATTCTGCCGTGGCCTGGGTGATTGCTCCGGCGATGGTTGATGGCGCGGTGGCACCGGCCATTCCGGCTGACAGCAACAGAACCGGCATTCCGGCCTTGATGCATTCCTCCATCACTTCGCAGCTTTCAGTGGCGAATTTCATCGGTGGGACGACGAAGCAGTTCGAGTTCGACACGAATGGTCGCTCGCGATATTTGTCTTCGCCGCCCGCGATCATGTAGATCATCTCCATCGCTGGGGCGACATGGCTGGGTTCCGTGAAGGATGTGCCGACGTGTTTGAATGTTCCTGAACAGCTGGCGTAGATCGTGTTCAGGTCCATTTCCAGGTTGTCCGCGATGTCGCGACAGACCATGGGGCGCTGAACAAAATGAATATTGTCAAGCTGTTGGCAGATACGTGCGGCATCGTGCAAATCCTGAACGGTTGAATCGCGATACTTGCGACCATGCACGTCGACCATGGAAACGGCTGCACCAGCCGTGCCGTAATGGACTTTTGTACCTGTCAGGTCCAGATCGGTTTTCCCGTCACGGCTGTACAAAGTGACATTGCGGTTCGCCTTTGCGATCGTGTCTTCGACAAGCGCACGGGGAAAGCGGATGCGGCCATCGTCGCCCAATATGCAGCCTGCACCAACCAGATAGTCGATTCCACTTTGCGGCGCGTCCGCCAGACCAATGGTTTCCAATGCGGTCAGGGCGGCCTCGTGGATACGTTCGATCTGTGCCTGGGTCAGGACATTCAGGACACCGCCCTCCATACCGGGGCGCACGGGACGCAGATGTTCAGGCAATGCGGTTGCACGGGCAGCGCGACGCGCAGCGCGACCGCCGCTGCGCGATGTGTTGCGAGATTGGTCGTTCATTTCTTTTTCCGATCTGTGAGAGATGTTTGGGGAACTGGCAAACGGCCGCTTACGGCCGTCCTCTCGCTGCACGCCCCCGGTCCGCACCAATGGTGCGGCTGATCAGGCTGATTTTCCAGTCGTGGTCAGTCATTCCGCCTCTCAACGTTTGGCGCAACAATTCCAAAACACGGCGACGCAATCTGTTCTGTTTGCGACCTCAACGGAATTTACTTCAGCAAATATCTGCCCAACAAACCTCTGACGGAATTCTAAGGCAGATTTTCTCCCCCGAGGACAGAAATCTGTTATACTGCATTCACTTACTCTTGAGCTTTGCGTGCAAGGAATTGAACTCTGACAAAAGCGATCCCAGTTGAATTATAAGTTAACACATGATCTGAAGCCCGAGTGAAATCGCGTTGAAACAGACTTTTGAACTTTTTTCTGTCCTGATTGTCGTGGCTCTGACGGCCAGCGCCAGCCCGGTTTTGGCAGAGGATTGGACAGGGGGGTACGTTGGGCTCAGCTTTGGGTACGCGGATGCGGATGGACCGGGTGGATCAAGCGGGGACGACACCGCCTTTGGTGCGCATGTAGGCTATGATCAGGATTTCGGGGCTTTCGTTCTGGGCGGTGAACTTGAATACAACCGCCTTTCCCTGAACCTCAGCCAGTCTCAGGGCAGTCTGGACAGCATGACCCGATTGAAACTGCGTGGCGGGTACGATTTCGGCAGCGCGCTGGGGTATGTCGTCGTTGGCGCGGCACGGGCCGAAACATCCGTCGACAGCGATACCGCCGCTGTTTACGGGATCGGCATCGCTTATCCGATTGGCGAGAATTTTGTCATCAGCGGTGAGGCGCTGCGGCAAGACTTCGATGATGTCACCCGATCCACCGGTGGTCTGGATTCTAACGTCTTCAACTTGCGTACAACGTTTCGTTTCTGACAACAGGCTTATTCAGCTGCGTGCTTCCTCGCAAGATGCGACGCGAATTCGCAAAGCGTTTTCAGCGCAACCGCAAAGCGTTCATCCGCCACGGTCATGGCCACCCGTATGTGCCCGGCAGCGGCCTTGCCGAAGCTTTCGCCGGGCATGACGGCAATTTTGTGTGCGTCCAGCAGCGCGTTGGCAAACGCGTCCCCCGACATCCCGGTCGCGCGGATATCCAGCATCAGATACATGGCGCCCTGCGCGGGGACGAGGCCAACGATGTTTTGCGAGGCCAGAATATCCATGGCCAAGGCACGGCGGCGGCGGAACGGAGCAGCGATTTTTTCTTCAAGTTCAACACCCGCGGTCAGCGCAAAACTCGACGCGTCCTGTACGAACCCGGGAACGCCGTAGGTGGTGTGGGTCGCCAGATTGATCAGATGGGCGATGACCTCCTGTGGGCCGATGACCCATCCACATCGCGACCCGGTCATGGCGTGGGACTTGGACATGGATCCAACCACAAGCGTTCGCTCTGCCATGTCGGGCAGCGCACGCGGAGAAAGATGTTCACCGTCCCAAACCTGCGTGTCGTATACCTCATCCGAGATCAGCCAGAGATCGCGCCCCTTGCACACGTCAGCGACCGCCTCAAGCGATTGACGGGAATAGACCACGCCGGTCGGATTGTTCGGCGTGTTGATCAACAGTGAAACCGCGCCTTCAGCAGCGGCATCGATCCGCTCGGCCTGGGGCTGGAAAGCGTCATCGGCCGGGGTTTGAACCGCACGGGCCACGGCGCCAACACCCCGAATCGTGCCGGGATAGGTGGCGTAGTACGGGTCGAGATACAATCCGACATCACCGGGGTCGCAAACGGCCATATGTGCCGCGAACAGGGCGGCTTGCCCGCCGGGGGTGATCAGAACGTTGTTCCGAGCGGTCGGAACGCCAGTGCGGGTCTGAACCCGTGCGGCGACCGTGTCGCGCAACAGGTCCGTGCCGGGCACCATCGCGTAACCTGTATGGCCGTTGCGGGCCGACAGCTCCATCGCCCGAAGAATCGAAGGGTCGGTTCGGGTGTCATGTTCACCGATCGTCAGTTCGGTTACGGCTTGTCCTTCACTCAACATCCGGCGCGCGCGATAGAACACGTCCCAGCCATCGCTGCCGCCACCGGTGATCTGCGTGATGCGTTCAGACAATCTCATGAAATCGCCTCTGGTTGCTTTGCGCTGAATGGGGCAGAGCAGTGGCCGTTTGTCAATCAGCTTCGCGGCGCCAGCGTTGCCTGAAGCTTTTTTGTCAGCGATGCGCGTACGAGGTCATAGGAAACCGTCAAACGATGGCGCAGTTCCTCGGTCTCGGCATCAAACGGCAGGCGGACCCAGCTGCGGTGAAAATAGGGGGCTTTCACCGCGACACCGGCATCAATTAGCATCTGAGCCGTCTCCGCATCGGGTGTTTTGACGGAAACACCGTCATTTGCAATTCCGATACAGGCAAACATCTTGCCGCCTACTTTCCACGCGTCATGACCGCCGCCCCATGGGTCTGACAGTTCTGCACCGGGAAATTCCTTGCAGATGGAATTAATGAAGTCTCGGTCCATGACGGGCACTCTGCCGGACCCGGTGAACAAACTCAACGCTTGGCTTGGCGGGGTTCCCGTGCTAACCGAGGGGCATGAACCCGGTGACCTGCATCATTATCTGCTGCATTACCTGCTGATTTATCAAGCGGGCCGGTTTCTTTCGTTTTCATCCCTGAGACAAGTTGCTAAGCCCGCGCCAACGCGCAAGCCTTTGCTGTTTTCTAGGAGCCCGACCGATGACGACGATCAAGCTGCACAACACGCGGACGCGGACGAAGGAAGATTTCGTACCGATCGACCCTGATAACGTGCGGATGTATGTCTGTGGTCCGACGGTCTATGACCGCGCCCATCTGGGCAATGCCCGCCCGGTGGTGGTGTTCGATGTGCTGTATCGTCTGTTGCGCCATGTCTATGGCGCAGAACACGTGACCTATGTGCGCAACTTCACCGACGTAGACGACAAGATCAACGCCACGGCGCTGGCCCGCAAACAGGCGGGCGCGGAAGGTACGCTGGAACAATTGGTGCAGCAACGGTCGGATGAAACCATCGGCTGGTACCTGCATGATATGGGCGCTTTGGGCACGTTGGAGCCGAACGAGATGCCGCGCGCGACCCAGTTCATCGCGCAGATGATCGCGATGATCGAAGACCTGATCGCTAAGGGTCATGCCTATGCCGCCGAAGGCCATGTTCTGTTCGCGGTGGATAGCTGGAAAGAAAGCTACGGCAAGCTGTCGGGACGCTCGGTGGATGACATGATCGCCGGCGCGCGGGTCGAGGTGGCGCCCTACAAGAAGAACCCGATGGATTTCGTTCTGTGGAAACCCTCGACCGATGAGCTGCCGGGCTGGGACAGCCCATGGGGGCGGGGACGCCCGGGCTGGCACATCGAATGCTCGGCCATGAGCTATGAGTTGCTGGGCGAGAGTTTTGATATCCATGGTGGCGGCAACGACCTGATGTTCCCGCACCACGAGAACGAGATCGCCCAGAGCAAATGCGCACACCCGCACGGTGAATTCGCGCGGGTCTGGCTGCATAACGAGATGTTGCAGGTCGAAGGCAAGAAGATGTCCAAATCGCTGGGCAATTTCTTTACCGTGCATGATCTTCTGGAGCAGGGTGTTCCGGGCGAAGTGATCCGCTTTGTCTTTTTGCAGACGCATTATCGCAAGCCGATGGACTGGACCGAGAAAAAGGCCCGCGAAGCAGAGGCGACGCTGCGCAAGTGGCGGGCGCTGACATCGGGCATCGAACCCGCTGCCAGCGCGGCACCTGAAGTGATCGCAGCGCTGAGTGACGATCTGAACACAGCAGGTGCCATGGCCGAGCTTTACCGTCTGGCGTCAGATGGAGACGCTGCGGGATTGCTGGCAAGCGCACAAATACTGGGTTTGCTGCTGCCCCAGATGGGGGGCTGGGCGGACACGGCGTCCATAGACCTGAGTGCCCATGCAGATCGCTTGGCAAAGGCCCGCGTATCTGCAATGGAAAACAAGGATTTCTCGGAGGTCGACCGCCTCAAGGCGGCGTATGTTGCGGCAGGGCTTGAGGTTCGAATGAGCAAGGAAGGTGTTGAACTGGTGCCGGGCGCCGGTTTTGATGCCGCCAAGCTGGAGGAGGTCTGATGACCAGAAAACGCCTCTATCTTTATGACACGACGCTGCGTGATGGGCAGCAGACCCAGGGCGTGCAGTTTTCGACCGCTGAAAAAGTGCAGATCGCACAGGCGCTGGACGCGCTGGGGGTGGACTACATCGAAGGCGGCTGGCCCGGCGCCAACCCCACCGACAGCGCGTTTTTCGAGGCGGCGCCAAAGACCGCGGCCCGCTTGACGGCCTTTGGCATGACCAAGCGGGCGGGGCGCTCGGCCGAGAATGACGATGTGCTGGCTGCGGTGATGAACGCGGGAACACAGGCCGTTTGTCTGGTTGGCAAGTCGCATGATTATCACGTGACCCATGCGCTTGGCATTTCGCTTGACGAGAACACGGAAAACGTTCGTGCTTCGCTGGCGCATATCGTGGCGCAAGGGCGCGAGGCGCTGTTCGATGCCGAACATTTCTTTGACGGGTACAAGGACAACCCCGAATACGCGACACAAGTTTGCCGGGCAGCGCTGGAGGCGGGCGCGCGATGGGTTGTGCTGTGTGACACCAACGGTGGCGCGTTGCCGTCCGAGGTTGGGCGGATCGTGTCCGAAGTGATCGCGGCCGGTCTGCCGGGTGAACGGTTGGGAATCCACACCCATAACGATACCGAGAACGCGGTGGCCTGTTCTCTGGCAGCGGTCGAAGCAGGTGCACGGCAAATTCAGGGAACGCTGAATGGTCTGGGAGAACGCTGCGGCAACGCAAACCTGACGGCGCTGATCCCGACATTACTGCTGAAAGAACCCTATGCCTCGCAGTTCGAAACCGGCGTCAGCCCTGATGCGCTGGCCGGGCTGACCCGCATCAGCCGCATGTTGGACGATGTCCTGAACCGGGTCCCCAGCAAGCAGGCGGCTTATGTGGGCGCGTCGGCTTTTGCGCATAAGGCGGGGTTGCACGCCAGCGCGATCCTGAAGGACCCATCGACTTACGAACATGTAGACCCGGCGAGCATAGGCAATGAACGTATCATTCCGATGTCGAACCAGGCGGGTCAGTCGAACCTGCGCAAACGCCTGACCGAGGCGGGGCTGAGCGTCAAAGCCGGTGATCCCGCATTGGGCCGCATCCTAGAGCGGATCAAGGATCGTGAAGCGGAAGGGTATTCCTACGACACCGCGCAGGCCAGTTTCGAACTGTTGGCGCGGGATGAACTGGGACAACTGCCTGAATTCTTCGAGGTCAAGCGCTACAAGGTCACTGTTGAGCGTCGGAAGAACAAATACAACAAGATGGTCAGCCTGTCCGAGGCTGTCGTCGTGGTCAAAGTGGACGGTGAAAAGAAACTGTCGGTCAGCGAGTCCATGGACGACTCCGGAAACGACAGGGGGCCTGTGAACGCGCTGGCCAAGGCGCTGGCGAAGGATTTGGGCCAGTATTCGCAGATTTTGTCAGACATGCGCCTTGTCGATTTCAAGGTCCGTATCACCCAGGGCGGGACCGAAGCGGTGACCCGCGTCATCATCGACAGCGAAGACGGCCAGGGGCGGCGCTGGTCGACGGTGGGTGTCAGTGCGAACATAGTTGATGCGTCCTTTGAGGCGCTGCTGGATGCGATCCAGTGGAAACTGGTCCGTGATTGCGATCCGCAAAAGGCAGCAGCCGAGTGAGTGTGACCTTCGACGATGATGTCAAAGCCTGCGCCGCGCTGGTTCAGCGAGCGGATCCTGACCGGTTCCGCGCGACGATGGCTGCTCCGGTCGCGGCTCGCGTGGTTTTGTTTCCGATCTATGCGTTGAATGTCGAAGTCGCCCGCGCGCCATGGGTGACGCAAGAGGCCATGATTGCCGAAATGCGGCTGCAATGGTGGCGCGACGCGTTGCAGGAGATTGCAGAAGGGTCCGCGGTGCGGCGGCACGAGGTGGTGACGCCTCTGTCGCGGGTCCTGTCGCCGCATCTGGCAGGCGTACTGGATGAATTTGTTGCCGTAAGACGTTGGGAAATATACCGGGATCCGTTCGAGGATCAGGAACATTTTGACGCCTATATCAACCACAGTTCCGGATCTCTTTTCGTCGCCTCTGCGCAGGCGCTGGGTGTGGCGAATGAAAGCG
Source organism: Ruegeria sp. AL12 (assembly GCF_056540885.1). Classification (NCBI taxonomy): domain Bacteria; kingdom Pseudomonadati; phylum Pseudomonadota; class Alphaproteobacteria; order Rhodobacterales; family Roseobacteraceae; genus Ruegeria; species Ruegeria sp. AL12. The sequence continues at coordinate 839,342 of NZ_JBQFXN010000001.1, forward strand.
TGTTGCGCGATTTCGGGTACGGAGTCGGTGTGGCAAATTGGTTCCGCGCCATTCCCGAACTGGAAAAGCGGGGGCGCGTACCTTTGCTGGATGGTACGACGGGCGGCGTTCAGCAACTGGCCCAATACGCTTTGGACCGATTGCGCAAGGCGCGATCAAACCGGGGCGACATCGCACCTGAGGCGCGTCCCGCGCTGTATGCAGGCTGGTTGGCGGAACGGGTGCTGAAGCAGGCCATCGCCCAACCCGAGCGGGTGGCGGCCGGAACGCTTGAACCAGGCGAAATGCGTCAGCGACTGTCCCTGATGTGGACCGTCGGCAGCGGGCGCTGGTGATCAGACCCTTTCGGGATCGGCCGGGCGCAGAACCAGCCACAGCAATGCGCCACCTGCCAGTGTCAGCAAGGGGATCATGGCCAGGTTGACGGCGTTCCACCCCTCGATCGCGGATCCGCCCGAGCAGTTCATCAACCCGCCCGAGGCCAGCGATGCAAGTGTCACACCGCCAAACACCAGCAGGTCATTGAGGCCCTGCATCCGACCACGCTCTTGCGGTTCATGAGATGCGGCCAGCATCGTGGTCGCGCCGATGAAGCCGAAATTCCAACCAATGCCCAGAAGGACGAGGGCAACAAAAAAGTTCCCCAATTCAACGCCTTGCAGCGCAATCACTCCTGATGCGGCAAGTATGGCCAGGCCCAGAGCGACGATCTTTTCAATGCCAAATCGGGCGATCAGGTGCCCGGTGAAGAAGCTGGGAACATACATTGCCAGCACGTGACTTGTCACGATATCCGCCGCGTCATTGGCCGAAAACCCACATCCGACAACCGCAAGCGGTGTCGAGGTCATGACGAGATTCATCAGCGCATAAGACACCATGGCACAGATGATCGCGACGGCAATGCGGGGCGTTTTCAACAGCTCGATCCGTGACCGCCCCTTGGGTTCATCAGCCGCAGGTTTCGCAGGCGTCGGAATGTCGAGAAAGAAGAACAGCGCCGAGCCCAGAACGTTGATGCCGATTACGGCCATATATGTTCCCAGAAACGGGATGACGTATGCTTCAGACGTCAGCTTCACGATCTGAGGCCCAATGATGGCGGCCGCCAATCCGCCCGCCATGACATATGAAATCGCCTTGGGGCGGAAATCGTCTGAAGCGGTGTCTGCTGCTGCAAAGCGATAGAACCCGTGTGCGCTCATATAGATGCCGGTCAGCAGGCTGCCGACTAGAAAGATGGGGAACGAGCCCAGAAACAGGCCATAGGCCCCGATCAGCCCGCCCAGTGCACCGGCGGTTGCCCCGACAAGGAACCCCACGCGACGGCCCCATTTTTGCATGATGGCCGAGATCGGCGTGGCTGCCAGCATCGATCCCAGAACGATCAGGGATATCGGCAGCGTCGCCAGGCAGGGGTTCGAGGCCAGCGATTGACCTGCAAGCCCGCCGACGATGAACATCATCGGCATCTGCGCGCCCAGTATGGCTTGGGCAGCCACCAGCACGGCCACATTGCGTTTGGCCTGCCGGTCGTCCGGAAGGGTTGAAATCATGGTCATGGGCGAATGGTTATCGGCTAAGTGTTTGAGGCACAAGCGGGTTGCATCTGCGTCACATGCGCCTAACGTGCCCCGAGATAGCAGAGCAGGGAGGCCGCATGTCCGCAGGCCGCATCATCGAAACACCGGACTGTGTTGCCGAAGGGGCTGAATGGCTGGCCCAAACCTGTCCGCGCATGGCGTATGCGATGGATCAGACCGGCCCTTTGCCGCTGCGCCGCCGCCCCGATGGGTTTGCGCAATTATTGAGTGCAATCGTCAGTCAGCAAGTCAGTGTGGCTTCGGCCAATGCGATCTGGAAACGGCTTCAGGATGCCAGGTTGACCGGTCCGCGCAAGATCCTGTGGGCAACGGATGATGATCTGCGGGCAGTTGGCCTGAGCCGTCAGAAGATCCGATATGCGCGGGCTCTGGCCGAGGCACGCATCGACTATAAGGCGTTGCGCGATGCAACTGACGCAGATGTCGTCGCCACATTGACGCAAGTTCCGGGTATCGGTGTCTGGACAGCCGAAATCTATGCCATGTTCTCGCTGGGTCGCGCAGATGTCATCGCACCCGGTGATCTGGCCCTGCAAGAGGCGGCGCGCATCCTCTATGACTTGCCTGAACGTCCGACGGACAAGGAACTGCGCAAAATGGCCGAGGCCTGGTCGCCCTGGCGTTCGGTTGCGGCGCGGGTTCTGTGGGCCTATTACCGGGTTGCAAAGCAAAGAGAAGGGATCAGATGACACGGGTTTTGAATGCGCTCCGGAAAGAGCCTGTTTCGGGTGATACGCGCTCGGTCGTGGTGTTCGTGCATGGCTATGGCGCAAACGGTGCCGATTTGCTGGGTTTGGCCGATCCACTGGGCGAACACCTGCCTGATACGTTGTTCGTGGCCCCCGACGCCCCCGAGCAGATCCCTGGAATGCCAAACGGGTATCAGTGGTTCCCGATTCCGTGGATCGATGGATCTTCCGAGGAAGAAGCCCGCCGGGGCATGGAAATGGCTGTCGAGGACTTCAACGCCTTTCTGGACGCACTGATGGTGGACGAAGATGTTCTGCCCGAACAGGTTGTGCTGTTTGGCTTCAGCCAAGGCACCATGATGAGCCTGCACGTTGCGCCGAGGCGGGAAGACCCCGTGGCCGGGATCGTAGCCTTTTCAGGTCGTTTGCTGGAACCCGATCTGTTGGTGGATGAAACCGTCAGCCGGATGCCTGTCTTGCTGGTGCATGGCGACGCCGATGATGTCGTTCCGCCACAATCCCTGCCGGAAGCGGCCGAAGCCTTGCAGGCTGCCGGTTTCAAAGAGGTCTATGCCCATGTCATGAAAGGCACCGGGCACGGTATCGCCCCGGATGGGCTGAGCGTTGCGCTGGCTTTCATGCGCGACAAGCTGAGCCTTTAGTGTTTGGAATCTGATCTGCGGAGCGCCCATGCGTTCCGCACCGGATCAAGTCCAGAGGTGCGCTTCGGCGAACTCGACCGAGTTTCCGGCCGGGTCGCGCACATACAAAGACCGCACGCCGCCGGGCCAGTCAAACTCGGCATCTACCGGAATATTCCAGTCCAGAAGGTGTTTGCGCATCACTGCGATTTCCTCTCGTGACAGCACAAGACACACATGTCCGGGGCCGCGCGCGCCGTGGGGCGGAACCGGCATACCGGGGTCAAGCGGCGGTTGTTCGGTCTGGTCGGGATTGAATATCAGCAGGACCGACCCGCCAATGCGATAGAATACATGGCGGTCAGCGACACGTTGTATGCGTTCGAGCCCAAGAACTTCGCCGTAAAACTGTTCTGCCGCGTCCAGGTCATCAACATAGAGCGCCGCTTCCAGAATGGCCGAAGGGGCCGGGATGTCAGGCGTTTTCTTCATGACCCCAGTTTAGCAGATCGGGGCAGGGTCTGTCACCGGCGCGGGCGACGGTCGCGCTTGCGTTGAGGGGCCGCGTTCAGTGTCGGCATTGGCAGACTGTCCCACTGCCCGGGCTCAAGATCATCCAGGGTCCAGTCTCCGATGCGGTAACGGATCAGGCGCAGCGTCGGCAGGCCCACGGCAGCAGTCATCCGACGCACCTGTCGGTTTTTGCCCTCACGTATGGTCAGTTCAAGCCAGCTGTCCGGTACCGTCTTGCGTTCACGGATCGGCGGGGTGCGCGGCCAGAGCATTTCGGGCTCGTCGATCCGGCGGGCTTTGGCAGGACGGGTCAGACCGTCCTTCAATTCGACCCCGTTGCGAAGCGTTTTCAGGGCAGCCTCGTCGGGGGTGCCCTCAACCTGAACCCAATAGGTTTTGGCCATCTTGTGCTTTGGGTCAGAGATCTGGGATTGCAGCTTTCCATGATCTGTCAGCAGTATCAAACCTTCACTGTCACGGTCCAGCCTGCCCGCCGGATAGACGCCCGGCAGATCGATGAAATCGGACAGCGTGCTGCGCGGGCTGTCCGAATTGGCGCGGTCGGTGAACTGCGGCAGAACATCATAAGGTTTGTTGAAGCGAATGAACCAGGACATGATCTGCGCATAGCCTGAAGATTACCCCCGGTGCAAGCTGTGGATAACTGTCATGTGCCTGTTACGGATTCGCGTTACCCCGTCTGCGACATATTGTGGAAAATCAGGGCTTGTCAGAGTTTTAACACGATATATAGTTATAAAAAGACCGGAGCGGGTGCTCCCCGCTCTGGTGTCACAAGCGGGCAGCTGAGAGCTAGGAGCGATTCTGTGATGGACGGAGACTTCAGGACCGAATTTGTAAGGGAGCCGGGTGCGCTCAAACAACACCCGGCCCTGGTTTTGAACGCCGATTATCGCCCCTTGTCCTATTACCCGCTGTCACTGTGGCCCTGGCAAGAAGCGATCAAGGCGGCCTGGCTGGATCGGGTCGATATCGTGGCTGAATATGACGAGGTCGTCCGCAGCCCAAGCACCGAGATACGAATACCCTCGGTCGTTGTTTTGAAAGACTATGTAAAACCCAGAAAGCGCGTGGCCTTCACGCGCTTTAATTTATTTTTGCGGGATGAATTCCGCTGCCAGTACTGCGGCAGCCGGGACAACCTGACCTTTGACCATGTGGTGCCACGGGCCGCCGGTGGTGTGACCAGTTGGCAGAACGTGGTGGCGGCGTGCAGCCCGTGCAATCTGCGCAAAGGGTCGAAATCGCTGCGCCAGGCTCGGATGACCTTGCGCAAGCCGCCACGTCAGCCCGATGCCGAAGCGTTGCGCAATATCGGACGGAAATTCCCACCGAACCACCTGCATGAAAGCTGGATCGATTTCCTGTACTGGGATGCAGAGCTGGACGAGTTCTAGGCCGCGCGAGATTTCCATGCGGCCAGCCAGATCAGTACCAGCACAGCAGAAGCAATAGCGTTCCAGCCAGCCATCGAGATGCCGAACATCTCCCAAGGGATATCATCGCACCGCACCAAAGGCGCGGACATGATTTGATCGAACAGATCGTCAGCGGACAGACCGCTGATGCTGCCGGATGTGCAGCTGCTTGGGCCTTCCCACCAACCTTGTTCAACGCCGGCGTGAAATGCACCCACCGCCGAAGTCGTCGCGGCCGCTGCTGCGCCCAGCAAAGGAAGAAAGGTCAGCCTTGGCAATGCCAGCGCCACGGCGCCGATCGCGATGGCCACTGCATGAGGATAGCGCTGCCAGATGCACATCTTGCATGGCGCAAGCCCGCCGAGATGCTGAAAGCCAAAAGCGGCCAGAAGAAGGGCCAGTGATCCAAGACTTGCCACCGCGACAAGTTGCGAACGTCTCGTCATAAGTATTTCACCACCAGGAATCCGCCAAACAGGAGGATGATGAACAAAGTGAACATTAGCCCCAGGCGCTTTTCGATGAAGTCGCGGATCGGCTCACCGAATCCCCAGAGCAGACCTGCGACCAGGAAGAACCTCAAGGCGCGGGCCAGAATCGAGGTCGCGATGAAGGTTCCAAGCGGCATGCCGGTCCAGCCGGACATAATGGTGATGACCTTGTAAGGGAAGGGGGTCACACCCGCCGTCAGAACGGCCCAGAACCCGAAGTCGTTGAACCGGGTATTGAACTCTTCCATGGCATGGGCTTTCCCCATGGATTCCAGAATGGGCTGCCCGATGCTTTCATAGAAAAACGCACCAATCGCATAGCCCAGCATGCCCCCCAGAACCGAAGCCACCAGTGCCACGGTTGCGATCAGCCACGCCCGGGACGGGCGGGCCAGAATCATCGGAATCATCAACACATCGGGGGGAATCGGGAAGAACGAACTTTCGATGAAAGCCACGATGGCCAGCGCCCACAGCGCGTGAGGGTGTTCGGCCAGACGAATGGTCCAGTCATAAAGCGATCGTAACATAAAGCACTCAAATCCCGTTTTCGGTCTGAAGCCCAGCCAAACCATGCGCCTGACGGACCGTCAACAGTCGAGGGCGAAACAAATGGAATATTGGATGGTTTTTGCCTCTGGACCTTCGCTCGGATGGGCGCTAATCCAGTGTTCGTGGCCCAAGTGGCGGAATGGTAGACGCAGGGGATTCAAAATCCCCCGCCTTCACGGGCGTGAGAGTTCGAGTCTCTCCTTGGGCACCACAGTTCCGACAAACTCAGAACACCGTCCGTCCTCTTGGCGGGGTGCCGTGATCAAGGTGATGATCCGCAACCTAGATCTTCATGTCCTGTTTGAGGTCCTCTGTAGCAGTCCGTGAATGCCACGACGTTCCGGGCCTGCTTCAACGACAGATCATCAGGCCCCCGGCCGGGGGGGATCTTGAACCGGGTTGGTGTTAAAGGGCCTTTGTCAGATTCGCCAGAACGTACAAACGTGATATGCCCTGCCTCCTTATCCGAAACGCGGTTCGCTCTGTTTCGCGGTGATTTGCGCCAGGAATGAGGTCAGGTTTTGGATTTGGAGTGACTGCATGAACCCAGACGGCTCGCTGTGAACTGATGGGGAAAGTTCAGGATTTATGCTCATATATGCGAATTGGCGCAGGTCAGACCGGTGCCGGCCTTGACATTGCGGGTATCTGAATGAAACCTCGAAAGGGTTGGGAGAAATTGGGAAATTCAAAGATTTGTAGCCGTTGCGATGCGGGCCGGTTTGTATTATCGGCACGCTTCCCTGAGCAGGTGATCAAACTTGATTTCCAACTGCCAGACAAAAAAAGTGGGAGTTAACAGATGAAAAACAGCAGCAAACTGAGCGTCGGCGCCTTCGTCACCGCAGCCCTTCTGGCTCCGGCGGCATATGCCGAAGAGTTCATTACGATCGGTACCGGCGGTGTAACCGGCGTTTACTATCCGACCGGCGGCGCGATCTGTCGTCTGGTCAACAAAGGCCGGAAAGAGCACGGCGTGCGCTGCTCGGTCGAATCGACCGGTGGTTCAGTCTACAACATCAACACCATCCGCGAAGGCGAGCTGGAGTTCGGTGTGGCCCAGTCCGACTGGCAGTACCACGCCTATAACGGCACCTCGAAATTCGAAGAAGCCGGCCCGTTCGAAGGCCTGCGGGCCGTGTTCTCGGTGCACCCCGAACCCTTCACCGTGGTGGCCCGCGCCGATTCCGGCATCACCAACTTTGAAGACCTGAAGGGCAAGCGCGTCAACATCGGCAACCCCGGTTCCGGTCAGCGCGGCACCATGGAAGTTCTGCTGGGCGAGATGGGCTGGACCACAGATGATTTCGAACTGGCGACCGAGCTGAAAGCGGCTGAACAGTCGGCAGCCCTGTGCGACAACCAAATCGACGCGATGGTGTACACCGTTGGCCACCCCTCAGGTTCGATTCAGGAAGCCACCACCGCGTGTGACTCGGTTCTGGTGAACGTCAGCGGTGAGGCCGTGGACAAGCTGGTCAACGAAAACTCGTTCTACCGCAAGGCAACCATTCCCGGTGGCATGTACCGCGGGTCTGACGAAGACACCTCGACCTTTGGTGTGGGCGCGACCTTCGTGACCTCGGCCGATGTATCGGAAGATGCGGTTTACGCTGTCGTCAGCTCGGTCTTTGAAAACTTCGATGACTTCAAAAAGCTGCACCCGGCGTTTGCGAACCTGAAGCCCGAAGAGATGATTGCGGATGGCCTGTCGGCTCCACTGCATCCGGGCGCCGAGAAGTACTACAAAGAAAAAGGCTGGATTCAGTAAACCAGACCTGACGCAGGGTGCCCAAGGGCGCCCTGCACAAAACCCGTGTGAAACGGGATTTCAGAAGGCCGAACAATGGCCGCGACGGGGAGACATTTGATGAATTCCGACACTCAATCCAATCGTCCGCTTTCCGAAGAAGAGCTTCAGGATCTGGTTGCATCTTCTGACGCCGGAGGGCGCAATCCGGTCGGGAACGTGGGCGTTTTCCTGGCGGTCGTGGCCGCGATCTGGTCGATATTTCAAGTTGTTCTGGCCTCGCCCCTGGCGAATTATGTCTTGCCCGGAAGCGTCGTGAACAATGCACGGCAATTCCATCTGGCTTTTGCTTTGTTTCTGGCCTTTGCCGCTTATCCGGCGCTCAAATCCAGCCCCCGGAACTATATTCCGGTTCAGGATTGGATCATGGGGTTGGTGGGCGCGTTCGTCGCGCTGTACGGCTATTTCTTCTATGACAAGATCGTCAATGCGGGCGGTTTGGCCGACGACACCGACAAATGGGTTGCGTTGCTTGGCCTGGTGCTGTTGTTCGAGGCCGCGCGCCGTGCGCTTGGCCCGGCCATGGCAATTATCGCGACCATATTTTTGGCCTATGTGTTCTTCGGTGCCTCGGAATGGGTGCCCGAAGTTATCCGCTGGAAGGGCGCGAGCCTGAAAAAGGCGATGAGCCACATGTGGATCACGTCCGAGGGCGTGTTTGGTATCGCACTGGGTGTTTCCACGAAATTCGTCTTCCTGTTCGTGCTGTTTGGCGCATTGCTGGATAAAGCCGGGGCAGGGAACTACTTTATCAAGATGGCCTTTGGGGCCCTGGGCCACCTGCGTGGTGGTCCGGCCAAGGCGGCGGTTGTGGGCTCGGCTGCGACCGGCCTGATCTCAGGCTCGTCGATTGCCAATGTTGTCACCACCGGCACATTCACCATACCGCTGATGAAGCGTGTCGGGTTCAGCAGTGAACAAGCGGGGTCGGTCGAGGTTGCCAGTTCGGTCAACGGGCAGATCATGCCGCCGGTGATGGGGGCCGCTGCATTCCTGATGGTGGAGTATGTGGGCATCTCATATGTCGAGGTGATCACCCATGCATTCCTGCCGGCCGCGATTTCCTACATCGCACTGGTTTACATCGTGCACCTCGAGGCCGTGAAGCGGAACATGCCCACGCTGGGCGACCGCGATGTGCATCTGGCGCGGACCGTAGTGGGGATGCTGGGCTTCTTCCTGGTGTTTGCAGGTCTTTGCTATGGGTCACAATTCCCGGTGGATGCCGTGACAAGCTGGGTGCCGTCGGCCGCTGGGATCGTGCTCAGCCTGATTATCTGCGCGGTATATGTCGCGCTGCTCTATCTGGCGGCACAGGTGCCTGACCTGGAACCGGACGACCCCAATGCCAAAGAAGTGCAACTGCCGGTCATCGCCGATATCTACAAGGCTGGCCTGCATTACCTGCTGCCGATCATCGTTCTGGTCTATTTCCTGATGATCGAACAGAAGTCACCGGGCCTGTCTGCCTTCTGGGCCACATCGCTGCTGTTTGTCATCCTGCTGACGCAGAAGCCGCTGAAAGCGATGTTCCGGGGGCAGAGCAACCTGTACAACAGTTTCATCGATGGTGTTGCCGACCTGTGGCAAGGTCTGATCGACGGGGCACGCAACATGATCGGCATCGCGCTTGCCACGGCAACTGCGGGCGTGATCGTGGGAACCGTCACGTTGACGGGTGTTGGTCAGGTGATGGCCGATCTGGTCGAATTCCTTTCGGGCGGCAATCTGATCCTGATGCTGGTCATGGTCGGGCTGCTCAGCCTGATTCTGGGCATGGGTCTGCCAACAACCGCGAACTATATCGTTGTCAGCTCGTTGATGGCCGGGGTGGTTGTTGAGCTGGGCGCCCAAAGCGGGCTGATCGTTCCTTTGATCGCTGTCCACCTGTTCGTGTTCTATTTCGGGATCATGGCCGACGTGACACCTCCGGTCGGGCTGGCCAGCTTTGCCGCCGCGGCCGTGTCGGGCGGTGATGCGATCAAAACCGGTTTCACGGCGTTCTTCTACAGCCTGCGTACCGTTGCGCTGCCCTTCGTGTTCATTTTCAACACCGATCTTCTGCTGATCGATGTGACATGGGTCGAAGGGATCATAGTGGCGATTTTCGCGACGATAGCGATCCTTGTCTTCACGGCGGGCACCATGGGGTATTTCTTGACCCACAGCCGCATCTACGAAAGTATCGCGCTGATCGCCGTGGCCTTCGCCCTGTTCAGGCCGGATTTCTTCATGGATCGCATCGCGCCTCCATACACTTCGGTCGAACCTGCGGCGTTTGTCGAAACCATTGGCCAGACTCCGCCGGGAACCGAGGTTCGCATGGTGATCAGCGGGCCGGATTTTGACACCGGCAAGATGGTGGACACCACGATTGTGGTGCCAGTCGGATCCGAAGAGGGCGGTGAAGCGCGCGTCGATGCCATGGGGCTGCTGTTGCTGGAAGAGGATGGCCTCGTCAAACTTGACGAGCCGATGTTTGGATCACCGGTTGCCGAAGATCTGGCCAACTTTGACTATTACGGTGACGAGGCCGTGCGTCTGAGCTCGGTCAGCCTGCCGTCCAGCCAGCCTCCGAAGCAACTGGTCTATATCCCGGCGCTGATCCTGCTGGGGCTGATCGCTTTCCTGCAACGCGGCCGTGCCGCCAGACAAGAGGTGCTCGTATGACACGTTCCGTTCTGTGTGCCGTTGATATCAGCAATGGCGAGATTGATGCACCGGTGCTGCAAAAAGCAGCCGCGCTGGCGGATATGGAAGGGGCGCAACTTGACGTGGTGACAGTGCTGCCCGATTTCGGGGAAAGCTGGGTGTCGGGGTTTTTCGAATCCGATTTTCACGACAAGGCGTTGGAGGAAGCGCAGGCCAAACTGACGGCGCTTTGCGTATCGGCCCTGGGGGCCGAGCGCAACGAAACCATCCGCCATGTGGTTGCGACAGGCACAGCCTATCAGGAGATATTGAAGACGGCCGAAAATGCCGGCTCTGATTTGATCGTAATCGGAGCCCACAAGCCGGATTTCAAGGATTACCTGCTGGGCCCGAATGCGGCACGCGTGGTGCGACATTCCAACGTCTCGGTTTACGTGGTGCGCTGACGCGAAAAGCAGATGCTGTGCACAGTGGCGCCGGAGCCCCGACGGTCGCCTGCCGCCGTTCGGGCTCCCGCAGGCAGGTCAGTAGCCCGTCATCTCGAGATACCCGACGCCCTCGTGGCTGCCGGTGACCGTGACCGGACCCTCCCAATATTCAAAACGTGTCCCCATCCAGGCGTCCGGCGTCAGGGCGGATACCTTGACGTCGATGCCTCGGTCCGCAAGCACGACGCGCCATTGCGTCGGGACGTCGCGCCCTGCCACCAGATCGGTCGCAAGCGGCTCGAGCCTGACGGATCCGTCGGGGATGGCATCGGTGCTGCCGTCTGAATTGATCCATGTGGCCGAAGTGAAATCGCCGCGACCACCGCGCAAGCGAAAGGCCATCAGCTTGTCCCCGTCCTCGAAGCTGAGCGAGAACCAATCCCAGCCGGTTTGATCCTCGGCCAGGGGTTGCGAAGACCATTCCCGGTCCAGCCAGCCCTGACCGGTGACGCGCATATCGCCATCCGGCAGGTGCAGTACGCCTTCGACTGAATAGAAGGGTTGCGAATAGTAATAGCTGGCTTGTCCGTCGGCGGATTTGACGGAATAGCCCGCTTGGCCATGAAACACCAACGGGCCTTGTGCGCTCAGCGCAAGATCGTACCCGAAATCAGCCCCGTTTGCGGTCAGGGTCAGGGTGTCCATATCCGGTCCGGCCATGCGCCATTCGTCGATCCAGGCCTCGAACGGTTGCAACGCAACACCTGCCTGCCCAATCCCCCCACGCGACAGGCGTTCGGCAAAATAGTGGGTGTCAGGCGTGGTGACAGCCGCATGGCCCATCCAGATCTGCGGGCTTTGCCATCCATCTGTTTCAAACGGTTTCAGGGCCGACCGGAAAAGGGTCCATTGGATGCCATAGTCACGCCCGTCCTCGCCTTTGAGGTTGGCCGTCAGATACCACCATTCGATCCGATAAGCGGGATGAGGTCCGTGGTCTTTGGGAAAGTCGAATTCAAAGCCCGCCTGCGGAACCTCGAATCCTTCCGCCGACCCTCCAAGACCTGCATAGCCCTGCGCCCAAAGAGGCGATGGGCACAAAAACACGAGAACGGCCAAAAGGGCATTAACGTTCATTGGCGAACACCTTCAGCAAATCGGCAGGGGGCAGACGCAACATGCGCAGCGCGGGCAGGGCCGCTGCAACCAGGGCGGCCAGCAGGGTCAACAGGAACAGCCACAACCAATCCCAGGGAAACACGAACATCGGCAACCGCCAGCCAAAGGCTTGCACATTGATCACTGCCAACAGAACCCAGGCGAGGATCAGACCAAGCGGCAACGCCAGACACGCGGTCAGAGCCGCGAGCAGCACGCTGCGCAAAAGCTCCAACCGCGCCAGTTGCGCCCGGTTCAGTCCCAGCGCCCATACCGGAGCAATCTGAGGCAGGCGCTGGGTCCATAGGGTCAGCAGGCTGGTGAGTATGGCAAATCCCGCTACGCCGAGGGTCAGAACATTGAGCGCCGATGTCACGACAAAGGTCTTTTCGAAGATTGCCAATGATTGCGCCTTCATGGCGGCCTGCTGGACCACGGCCTGACGCGGAAGGGCAAACCGCTCGCGCAAGGCTTGCGCCATTTCAGTCGCCTGCTCGGGGTTCAAACGGATGCCAAACCGTCGAGTTTCGGCCCCTGGCGCGATCCGGTCAAGTTGGCTCATCGACACAATGGCTTGTCCGGTTGGGTTTCCATAATCCGAATAAACCCCGGCAATGGTCGGTGCGTGATCCGGGGGCAGTGTCAGCGTATCTCCGGGCCAGAGATTCGCGCGCCGTGCCAGTTGTTCGTTGATCAGCACCGCGTCTCCGGCCATGACGTCGTCCCATACGGTCGAGTTTGCCGATATCAACGGCCAGTGCTGCCGATAGACCGGATCGTCAATGACCCCGTACAGAAACAGGGGGCCCGTCTCGTGCGACAGTTCTATGTTGCGAATTGGAAGGATGGCGTCGACTTGTGGCCGCAGCCATTCCGTGATCTCGCGCCCCTGTTCTTCGTCACGGACGGTCAGATAGAGCTCTGAGGTCAGGCGCTGGTCGAGCCAGCCGACAAAGGTCAGCCGGAAACTTGAAACCATTGTGCCCACACCGATATTTGCCGCAAGCGCAAGCAACAGGGCCATCAGGGCAAGCGACAGCCCGGGCAATTGTGCGCGCATGTCGGCCCAGACCCACTGCGCGAGGGCACCACGGGACCTGTTGCCAAAGACGGAAAGCGCAAAGGTCAGAAGCGCGGGCAACAAAAGCGCGGCACCGGTCAGCAATCCGGCCAACAGCACGAAACCGGCAACCAGACCACCGATGCTGAGATAGGCGATGGTACCGCCGAAGATCAGGGCCAAGCCGAGCAAACCGGTCCCAAGGCGTGTCCGCGCATTGCCCTGCCAGGCTTGCACTCCGGGCCCCGCCAGCAGAGGCATACGAGACAATCGCCACAGCGCATGGCCACTGGCAAACAAGGTACCGCAGACAGCCATCGCCATCCCGGCAAACACCCAATGGGGGTGCAATGTCAGCTGTCCGGTCACGGGCGCACCATACAGACCGCGAAGGGTTGCTGCGACATCGGGCAACAACGCTCCGGCCAGAAAGAACCCAAGAAGCAGACCCATGGTTCCACCGATCAGGGCCAGCCCCGTCAGTTCGGTCAGGATCAGGAAGACCAGCCGCCGCATCGAAACACCCAGCGCACGCAGGGTACGGATCATGCCTCGGCGTTGGGCAAAAGCCAGCCCGACAGTGCCGTTCACGATGAACAGGCCAACGGCAAAGGACAACAGGCCAAAAGCCGACAGATTCAGGTGAAAACTGTCAGTCAGCCGTGCAGTATCGACTTGCGAGGATGGGCTGGCGCGCTCCAGTTCGGGAGCGATTTCGGCCAAGGGGGGGCGATCACGCGGCTGATCTGGCAACACAATGAGGCGCGAGATGAAACCAGCCTGGTTCAGCAGGGCTTCGGCTGTGCCGATATCCGTCAGGATAACGTCTGGTGGCAGCGCCGTGGTGAGTGAAAACGGCGGAAGGTTGTTCTGGTCGCGCAACAGCGGCGCGAGTTCTTCCGCGACCAGAAGCCGCCCCGGAGCGGTCAGCATGTCCGCCGGCTCAGTCGGCGCGGTGCTTTGGTCGGCTTCGGTAACGGCTGGCAGGGCCGGGTAGGCGACCATGTCCACACCCATCAGGCGCAATGTGCGGCCTCGAATACGATAGGGGCCTTCCAGAACGGCCGCCACCTGCCAGCCAGCACGACGCAGATCGACGTAACGAGAAACCGGGATCAGACCGGAAGGATTGCGCAGCTCGTCGAACTGCCCAAGGGCAAGCTGCGCGTTGGCCCGGGCATAGCTGGCGCGCGCTTCGGCATTGATGGCCTGAACCGCGGACCAGAGACCGGTGGCCAACGCGATGCCTGTCAAAAGCGTCGCCAGTTGCAACCAGTGCACCCGCCAGTGAGACATCAAAGCCTGAATGACGGCGCGTGTCATTGGATACGACCACCGCAGAGCTGGACGGTTCGATCCAGTCGGGCCGCAATCTGTTGGGAATGCGTGACCAACAGAAGTGCTGCGCCGGTATCAGCCACCAAGGCCAGCATCAGATCCAGAACCCTTGCGCTGGCGGTTTCATCCAGATTGCCCGTGGGCTCATCCGCCAACAGCAGCTTCGGACGCGCTGCCATGGCACGACCAATCGCCACCCGCTGCTGTTGCCCGCCGGACAGGCTTTCGGGATATCGGTCCAAAAGATCGGACAGGCCCAAGCGTTCTGTCAGATGCGCGGTCCAATCGGTATCCTCGGCGCCGGCAAGGCGGGCGTGAAAGGAAAGGTTCTGCGCAACGGTCAGCGAAGGGATCAGATTGAACTGCTGAAACACCAACGAAAGCTGACTGCGCCGCAATTCGGCCCGCCCGGCATCGTCCAGATTGGACAGAGGCGTTCGGTTCAAGATGATTTCACCGCTGTCAAAACAGTCAAGCGCTGCGGCAAGGTTCAGCAGAGTGCTTTTGCCACTGCCGCTTTCGCCGGTCAGGGCCAGTGTCTGCCCTTCATCCAATATCAGCGACACGTCGCGCAGAACCGGGCGCCCGCCGGGATAGGTTTTCTGAACACGGTCGATGGTCAACAGCATGGTCTGGCCTTTTTTCCTCCAAGGATGTGCGACGGAATTCCAAACTGTCCAGTGCGGACCCGCACTCGGTTCCATTCGCCGCAGGCGTTCCTCACGATCGCCGGGGTTGTGCCCCGTACCTCAAAGGGCCATTCTGCCCGGACGTTACACTGTCGTAAATCGGGATGAAAAACATGACGTTGCTGCATCAGATCGTTTGGGGCAGTACATTTCTGGCGCTCTGCTTCTTGGTCGAGATTCTCTTGCTGACCTGGTGTACCGTCGCGATCATCAAGTGGGATGAAAAATGGTCCGCCAAGGGGGTGTTCTTTGGAACGGCAGCACCAATCGCGGTATCTTTGGCCTTTATCGTCGCCACGCACACGATTCAGGTCTGGATTTGGGCCATCGTCTGGGTGTTGCTTGAGGTTTTGCCGGATTGGAACTCGGCCATCTATTTCTCATTGGTGACGTTCACGACCCTGGGATATGGCGATATCGTTTTGGGCGAAGGGTTGCGCATCTTTGGGTCTTTTGCTGCGGTTGCTGGTCTTCTGGCCTTTGGTCTGTCGACCGCTTATCTGGTGGCGATGATGACGCGCGTCTTTCAAGAGAAGTTCTTTACCTAGAGGATAGGCGCAAACAACCGCGCCAATGGGGCGCCGAACCGGATATGCGCGGGTTGCTGGGCCAGACTGCGCGTCAATTCATAGCTTGCCTCGAAATCCGCGCGTAGCATGCGATCGACAGCCAGGGCTGCGCGGGCATCGAAGAACAGGGCCATCGCCTCGAAGTTCAGCCGGAAGGACCGGTTGTCCAGATTGGTCGTGCCGACCGCAGCCAGCGTGTCGTCAACCACGAAAACCTTCTGGTGCATGAAACCGTCCGTGTATCGAAACACGCGCACGCCGCAATCGCGGATTTCGTCGAAATAGGCAAAAGCAGCCAGCCACGGCAGCCGATGATCAATCATATCCGGGACAAGGATGCGCACGTCAACACCGCGCATCGCTGCATGTTGCAGGGCGGTCATGACGTCGATGTCGGGCACAAAATAGGGCGAGGCAATCCACAGTCTTTCTTTCGCCTCGGCGATGGCCGAAAAGAACATCATGGCGCCGGTTTCGGTTTCGTCTCCGGGTCCGGTGGCCACCAACAGGGCATTCATGTCTTGCTCGGCCTCGCTGCCTGCCCAGTCGAGGTCGTCAATCAGGTCTTCATCGCGCGCCCAGTGCCAGTCTTCGGTAAAGATGAGTTGCAACTGCCGGACGATGTGGCCGGTCATCTTGATATGCGTGTCGCGCCAATGGCCGAAATGCGGGTCTTCGCCCAGATATTCAACACCCACGTTGTGACCGCCGATAAAGCCTGTTTCACCGTCGATGATGACGGTTTTGCGATGGTTCCGGTAATTCAGCTGAAACCTGAAATTCGGCCCGCGTTGCTCACGCGGGTCGGCCACGTCAATTCCAGCGTCGCGCATTGTGTCCAGATAGGTGTTTGCCAATCCATAGCTGCCGACGGCATCGGTCATGAAACGGACATGGACCCCGCGTTTCGCAGCTTCTATCAGCTTGGTCTGAAGCTGTCGGCCCAACGCATCGTCTCTGACGATATAGAATTGGATCAGGATATAGTTCCTGGCCTCGTCTATCGCCTGAAAAATGGCGTCAAACGTTGCCTGACCGTCGATCAGAAGCTGAGCGCCATTGCCACTGGATACCGGAAGATGAGCCAGAAATTCGAATGGTCGTGGATTGACCGACATCGTGGATGGGTTAGGTCTGGAGTAGTCAGCAAAGGTCTTGATGCCTTCGACGACCCGTTCGCTTTGTTGGCGCGAGATGCGGTAGCCGCGAAACCTGTGATGCCCCAGAAACAGGTACATCGGAACCGCAAAGATTGGCGCCGATACCAAAAAGACCACCCAGCCAACGGCTCCTTGCGGTGTGCGCGCGGTTTGCGCCGCGCGCACCGAAAACACAACTGCAGTTGCGTACAACGCAAAAACGAAGATGGATACAAGCAATGTCCACATGGGCGTTAAGTCTTTCGGGTCGTTCAGTTTCCTCCAGTGTAGACCCGCGACCAGTCTTTCGCCATATCGACGATGATCCAGCCTTTGTCCGGCCCCTGATCCAGACCGTCAACCAACCGCCCAATCGGACTTTCCCGATCATAGGCCCATTCACGTTCGGCATCCGTATGGTGGATCAGAACACCCAGCCGTGGTCCGCTACCCGAGGTTGTCCAATCCAGCATGGCGAAATCGCCGTCCGAGTTTCCTCCGGCCAGAATGGGGCGTTTGCCGATCGTGCGTTCGATGTTGATGGGTTTGCCTTCCTTGTCGTCGATGAAGGCAATCCCGGGGGCCTTGATGACAGTCGGAACGCCATCGACATCTTCGAATGTCGAGTTTCCATATGTGCCCAGAACCTGTTCCGGCGGAATGCCATAGGCCTGTTCCGCGAAGACCCGCATGAAGTGAATGCCGCCGCCCGAGACAATATAGGTCTTGAACCCTTCGTCCCGAAGATAGCGCAACAGCTCGACCATGGGCTGATAGGTCATCTGGTCATAGGGCAATCCGGTGTCCGGGTGTCGGGCCTCGGCCAGCCATTCCGCGACTTGGGCCTGAAACGCCTCGACAGTTGTTCCGGAATGTGACGCGTTGACAACTTCGATCAACGCATCGTGGCCCCCTTGAAGAACCGTCGCAAGATCACCTTCGGCAGCGGCTTTCAAAGCGGGTGTGGACAGGATCGAAGGATCTTGTTCAGCCAGTTCAGAAAGCCGATCCATGGCAAAGATTAACTGGAAATAAACCGGCTGTTCGGCCCAGAGTGTGCCGTCATTGTCAAATACCGCGATCCGATCTGAAGGCGTCACATAGTCAGGTCCTTCCGCGTCGGTAACACTGGACACGAATTCAAGGATCGCCTCTTTTGCCGCTGTGGCGTTCCAACTGGGCAGCGGATCAGCGAGCAGGGATACGGGAACACAGGTCAGAAAGGCACCCAAAAGAACGTGTTTCATGAAGCTCTCGATATCTGTTGTATTGAAGAAAGGCCGCCCTGCGCAGGGCGGCCTACAGCGTGGGGCCGCCGGGCCTAGTTGTTGGTCGGCGTTGTAAGCTTCTCCATGACCTGATCTAGGTTGAAGCTGGCTGCTTTCTGACGTGGCGGGAACTCCTGGAACGTGCTGAGGAAATTGCCAACGTATTGCTGGGCGGGCACAAGGAAATAGGCCCGGTCCAACAGCCAATCGTAATAGGTGTTGGACGTGCGGTACGCGCGTTCATACGGATCGCGGCGCAGGTTGACGATCAGCGGGATGCGCAGTTCGGTCCATGGCTCGATCCAGGCACGCAACGTGGCCCAGGCTTTCTGCTCCAGGAAGATGAGCTTCCAGTCTTCGAAACGCAGCGCCGTGAGGTCACCATCATCCGAGAAATAGAAGATTTCTTTCCGGGGACTTGCCGCAGTCTCACCAGTCAGCAGCGGCAGAATATTGTAGCCATCAAGGTGCACCTTATAGTCGCGACCCATGCCCGATGAGCTGTAGCCGGCCTTCAGTTTTTCCTTGATGTCCGGATCGCCGGCCACGGCGAGGTAAGTGGGCAGCCAGTCCATGTGATGCACGATCTCGTTTGTGACTGATCCGGCCTCGATCTTGCCCGGCCAGCGTACCATTGACGGAACACGCCAACCACCTTCCCAGTTGGTATTCTTCTCGCCCCAGAACGGCGTGGCAGCCGCATCCGGCCAGGTGTTCATGTGGGGACCGTTGTCAGTGGAATAATGGACGATCGTGTTGTCGGCGATGCCAAGCTCGTCCAGCAGATCCAGCAGCTGACCTACATGCATGTCGTGTTCGATCATACCGGCGGTGTATTCATCAGCGACCCGCCCCGACAACTCATTGGCCTTGGCGCGCATCTCGTCTTTGACGTGGGTGCGGAAGTGCATGCGGGTACCGTTCCACCAGACATAGAAGGGCTGACCTTGCTCATGCGCCCGCTTGATGAAGTCGATGGCCGCGGCCACGGTTTCGTCATCTACCGTTTCCATGCGCTTGCGGGTCAACGGTCCGGTGTCTTCGATCGTGCCATCGGATTTGGATTTGATGACGCCGCGCGGGCCATAGGCCTCGCGGAAGGTACGCCCATCCGCCAGAACGCGATCACCCGGATAGTCTTCGTTTTCCGGCTCTTCTTCGGCATTCAGGTGGTAAAGATTGCCAAAAAACTCGTCAAAACCGTGGTTTGTCGGAAGATGTTCGTCTTTGTCACCAAGGTGGTTTTTGCCGAATTGACCGGTCACATAACCGTGGTCTTTAAGAAGCCCCGGGATAGTTGGGTCTTCAACCTGCATTCCGAGATCTGCCCCAGGCAGGCCGACTTTGGAAAGACCGGTGCGGAACACGGATTGCCCCATGATGTATGACGAACGGCCGGCGGTACAGGATTGTTCACCGTAGTAATCGGTAAAGATCATTCCTTCTTTGGCAACCCTGTCGATATTGGGCGTCTGATATCCCATAAGACCCATTGTATAGGCCGAGATGTTGGATTGACCGATATCGTCGCCCCATATCACAAGAATATTGGGCTTTTGATCCTGCGCCCAGGCGGGCACGGCAAGGGCGACAGTTACGGTCGCCACTGCGAACCGGCGCAGTGTTCTACGCCAATTATCTGCAATCATTCGTGGAGAAGACATGAAGTGCTCCTGATCAGTCGAGCCTTAATGACCCGGAAAATTGAAATTTAATTGAAGCCGCTAGCTTATAACTTGAAGCTGCAAGCAAGTTCTTGATTGCCCGAATAAAAACAATTTCTTGTTCGAGCAGTGAACACAGCTATTTTACGCGATGAAACGTATCGAAAACTTATCATATGATCACTTTGAAAGATACAAATGTTTGATTCTGATGACGATATGCGGATTCTGGCCAATACCGACTGGTTTGGCACGCGCGATTCAAAGTTTCAGAGCGATCTTATGACGTGCGCAATTCAAAGAACCTTCGATTCCGGAGAAACCCTGTACCACCACGGTGACCGCGCCAACGGTATTCATGCGGTGCTCGCAGGCGCGCTTCAGATCACGGCACCTGCCGATGATGGACAGGAATTCGTATTGCATCAGGATGGATCAGGATTCTGGATCGGGGATCTTGCGCTGTTTGCCGAAGCCAAACGACTGGTCAGCGTCGTGGCAACGCAAAAAACCCGCACCTTGTATTTTCCCGGCTCGCGGGTAGAACGCCTGGTTCAGAAAAACCCAGAATACATCCGTGATTTCTATGCGTTAACGCATGAAAACATGAAGACTGCTCTGCGCATCATGGCCAATCTTGCGGTTACGGGGTCTGAAAAGCGCCTTGTACTGCGTCTGTTGCATCTTGACGAAGGTGCTTTGAGTTCGGACGGATGGATTGTTGTGTCTCAGGAAGAACTTGCTGAAATGGTTGCGGTATCTCAGCCGACCTTGCATCGGCATCTGCATCATCTGGCAGATCTGGGCCTTGTGGAATTGGGGTATGGCCGACTACGGTTGATCGACCGGCGCAAGCTGATCAGCAACTGTCAAAGTTGAAGTCTAAGGATTGAGCGGGGGCAAAGACCCGCTCTTTCGTTCTGTCGGGCTTTTCAGTGCGCCCAGGTTTAGCATGGCGGCATGCCAGTCTTCCGAGCTGTTGCCAGCCGTCGCTGAATACCGCGCCGCACCGATCTTCATCAGACTTCTCTCAAGATCCAAAGAACACTTGGGATGCGCGCTGCGTGATTTCCAAAGATCCAATGCCTGATAAACCGCAGGCAAATCCCGTGATATTAAAGCGGATCGCAAGGCATCGACGGCATATTTCTCCGATGCCAGATATCTGCGGCGCCGTTCCGTTTTCCAGGTTGCATAGCGCGGGCGCAGAAATCTTCCCAATGTCCACAATGCGAATACAACAATGACAAGGTAAAGAACTGATTTGATGATGGTTTGCGCGTCAGGCGGCTGTCGCCTGGGTAGTGCCAGTGTCAGCTTGGTCGGGGGAAGTGATGCCGTTTCGATCTGACCGGTGTCCAGATTGAACCAGTCGATGGAAACGGCCGACAACTGTGTTTCGCCACCATCTTGGGCGATGTACACGGTTTCTTCGACCCGCTGCCCGGACAAGATGCCCCGGTCTTCTGTTTCCGAAAAGCGGGGCTCCTTGGGATAGGCGCGAAGCAGTTGGCTTTGATCCTGCGGCGTCAGCGCCGGGATTGTCAGGGCCGTGGTGCCAGCGATCTGCGCGCTTATCTCGCGCGTGATGGAATCACCGGCCTGCATATCGGTCGGACCGTCCAGCTTCTGATCAAGAGAGAAACCACTTGCGATGATCAGCGGGTCAAGACCTTGAGCGCCCTCGGGGATCTCTGCGTTCAGCTGTATGGAAGGAAGCGCCACCGAAACCTGAACCGGGTCATTGGACTGCGGGTCGGCAAATGTCACGACAACCTCTTGCGCATCATACGCAACAGGCCCTGATGTCAGCGGATACAGGCGATAACTGCGCTGTACGCCGGACCACGTTTCTCCGTCCACCGTTTCGCTTATCGGGCCAGAAGCTCGCTCGGGCAACCGAACCAGGATATTTTGTTGCTCCAATGATGGGAATACCGGCGGCTGCGGCATGAAGGTCGGAACCAGAACCTTGATGCGGACGATGGCGGGCTGGCCGACGATGACGGCCTCGATCGGGACGTCCACTGATACCCTAGGTTGATAGGCTGAGTTTTCCTGTGCGGACACGGATAACGGCAACAACAGGAGGAAGACAGCAAGGTATCTCATTCTGTTTGCTCCTGAATTTCCAAAAGGAAACGGTTTCTCAGAAAATCCTGCATGTCGGTGTCGATCATACTGATCCACTGGTCGGCGGACAGTGACTGTGGCCCGTCCTTGGGGGCTTGAACCGTGGTGTCACTGCCGCGTGCTGCATCGTTGTCAAACACGGTATCATCGGCGCCGATGCCAGCCTCTTCCCCTGTGTCAGACTGTTCACGCGTCGTTTCGACATAGTCCAGGATGGCCTTGGATAGGTCGAGATTATGCTGGGCTTCGGGCCAGTCGGGGCGACGTTCCAAGGCGGTCTCGAACGCCGATATGGCTGGGCGATACTCGCGGTTTCTTATGCGGGCCATACCTTCGGCAAACGCAGCTTCCGGCGTGTCCAGTGTGGAAAACACGGCCGACGCCTTTTCGTATTGACCATCCCTGAGATAGGCATATCCCTTGTGATATGGATCTTCGAACATCTCGGCCGCGTCGCCAAAGCGTTTTTGGTTCATCGCGATCTGGCCTTGTTGGTCGGGGGTGAAAAACCAGTCTCGCCATCCTTCTGCCCGCGCGCCGGATGAAGGCAACGCAATCAAAGCCAGAAACGCCCAACGAATTACCCAGCCCTTGCGGAACCACAGCAGAGACAACACCGCAGCAGGCCAGGCCAGGATCCAGCCCTTGTCCTGCCAGTCCAGACGATCATCGTCATCCAGCGCAGCACTATAGGCCGATTGAATGCGGCGCATCAGTTGATTGATGTCCCGATCGTCGTCCGAAAACGCGACCACTGAGGCGTTGGGGATGTTGTCCAGCTGCGCGATACGACCACCATCCGGCAGCATGGTGAGAAAGAAAATATCAGAAGAAGAGGAGCTTAGCCCAGCTACCTGAGATGGATCAAGATCGTCCAATACGAACAGAATCGCCCCCGGGCTGTCGCTGTCGTCCAGAATGGACTGAGCCAACGCAAGCGCATCGGCTGCCGCATCGCCATCCTTTGGCATCACCGCGGGCGTCAACCCCTCAAGCAAGGGACGAAGTATATTCGCGTCTTCGGTCAAAGGCGCAACCCGGTGCGGCGATCCTGCATAGGCGATCAAAGCGGTACGTGCGCCGGCACGTTCGGTGATCAGGTCGGAAATCTTGAACCGTGCCCGATCCAGCCGCGATGGCGCAAGATCCGAGCTTTCCATGCTGTCGGTGACTTTAAGAGCGATCACCAACGGGGCCGTGTCTGCGATCAACGGGTTGGGCGCGCGCGACCATGTCGGGCCCGAGGCCGCCAAAGTGACAAGCGCCGCAATGATCAGCGCAACATCAATGGGCTGGATGCGCCTGTATTCTTCTTTGCCCAGCAGCAAGGCCTCTGCAAGGTGCGGGGCGATTCCTGATGGCAGTTTGGTGTCCGCCATCGGTCTGGGTCTGATCCGCCACCACAACGCAAGGATGGGGATGAGAAGCAGCAGGTAATAACCTCGGATAAAATGGAAATCGGCCAGATCCATTGTCAGACGACCCCCTGGTGTCGCTGTGAGAAATGGAACCAGGTCATGCTGACCATAATGACGATCAACGCGATGAGTAACGGAATATGGGCAAGGCTTTGCTTGGGGCGATAGCTTTGCGTTTCCACCATTCTGGGGTTCAGTGAATCAATGCGTGCATAGGTCTGTTCAAGGGCCGTTGCATCGTCGGCAAAGAAGTATTCTCCGCCGGTGCGATCGGCTATGTCCTTCAGTGCCTGAAGGTCGACACGGTCTTCGCCCGTGGCATTCGGGTCTCCGACGCCAATCGTATAGACAACCACGTTCTTTTCCGCAGCAATGGCCGCGGCATTGACGGGTGTCATGCGACTGGACGTATCGGCGCCATCGCTGAGGACAATCATCAGGCGCTGGTCAACCTTGCTGGATTCAAAGGTTCGAATGCCAAGCCCGATCGCATCGCCCAAAGCCGTGTTCGGACCCGCCATGCCAACTTGAGTTTGGTCCAGGAACCCATTCAAACTGCTCAGATCTTCCGTGAAGGGCGCTTGAATGAAGGCACGTGTTCCAAAGATGATCAGCGCGATCCTGTCACCATCTCTTTCAGAGATGAACTGCTTGAGAACCTCTTTGACCGCCTCAAGCCTTTGCATCGGGGCACCGGATCCGGTCTGGAAGTCGCGCTGATCCATCGAACCGGAGATATCCAGCGCCAAAACCACATCGCGGGCAGATTTTTCCATCACGACGGGGTCGCCCAGACGTTCCGGGCGCGCCAGTGCCAGAACCAGAAGTATCCAGATCAAGGCGGCGCTGGCCGTTTGGAGCCGGGCCCGGGTTCGGATCATTGACCCGGATTTCGGCTCGACACCCGCCGCCTGGGCCACGCGGCGGAAAAACGGAATGCGAATGGACACGGTTGTTTCCCGCCGGGGCGGAGCAATGGCGTAAACCAGCACCGGCAGCGGCAAAAGCAGAAACACCCAGGGTGCAGAGAAGGAAAACATCACGTTCCCCGATACCGTTTATGGGACTTGACCCAATGCCGAGCAAGCTGGGTCAAGGCACGGTTTGGCGGCAGGTCCTTGTACGGCGCGTCGACCAGCGTTTGTCCAAGATCTGATAAAAAGGAATTGTCATCAGAGGTTTGCGAAAGGAAATTCAACCAGTCATCCCCGTGAATCCCTGCAACCTGCCTGCGCGGATATGCGACCAACGCGGTGCGGCGAAGGATTTCGGAAACTTTTGCCGACGTGATATCCGGGTCTGCCAGCTTGGCCAGCGCATGGCGGCGATACGCGTTCTCCCGCCTTCGCCGGACCAAAAGAACACTGACCAGTACGGCAAGGCCAAGCAGTATGACGGCCAGCGCCAGCCACCCCCATGTCTGCGGAAACATCGAAACGGGCGCGGGGTCCGGTGCCGGCTCGAGCATATTCAGCAGATCAACCAGAGATTTCCCTGTCGTATCGATGCTCATTTCTGCCCCCTGCGATGTCCGAACAGATACAGCAACTGATCCAGGGCAGGTTCCGCGGTCGTCAATGGAACAACCGGAAAACCGTATCGACGGGACCATATGTGCAGGTGGTCCAACCTGTCTTCCATGGATTTGCGAATTTTGCCGGACAATTCGGGGTCGGCGCTGTCGATTTCGATCTGGTCGCGCCCGTCCGAGACCGTGAGTTTCAGATCGGGCGCCAGCCCCTTGGCTGTCCTGTCAGCGATATTGAACACAATCAGATCGTTTGAGACCGCAATGCGGCGCAGCAGGGATTCCGATTTTTCGTCAAGCCCGTCGCAGTCGGAAAACAGGCAAACCAGCCCGTTGGTTTGGGGCATACGCGCGGCTTCCGACAACATGTCATTCAAAGTTACGGTGGGTTGCGGGTTCAACGCGGCATGCAAGGCCGAATTGGCAGCCCCGATGGAAGACAGAAACCGCATGAGCGCGGCTGCGCGGCGCTGCGGCCTGTGTTCAGCAACGCTTGTGTCGTTGAATACCAGACCACCGACACGATCGCCCTGACCAAGAACGCGATGCGCGGTGATTGCGGCAGCTTCGGCGGCGATGACCGATTTCATGTAGACTTCGGTTCCGAAAAACATCGAAACGCGCTGATCGACCAGCAGCAGGGCAGGGCGGTCTCGTTCCTCGGTATAGACCCTAACGTGGGGCTCACCGGTTCGCGCCGTGACTTTCCAGTCAATTGTTCGGATGTCGTCGCCCGGTTGGTAGTTGCGCAATTCCTCGAAATTCAGGCCGCGCCCGCGCAGGCGCGATGCGTGTCTGCCATTCAGGATCGACCGGGCAGGCTGACGTGGCAAAAAGCTCAGGGCACGGGAATGCAGTTCCAGACGCAACAGGTGATCCGCACTGACGTGAATGCGGGGATCAACTGGATATGCTGAGGATCGCTGCACCCGGCCAACCCGAACCGTCAGGGCAGCGCGACGAGACGCAGGATTTCCGCGATCACGTCATCTGCCGTTTTGGCGTTCCCCTGCGCCTCGAAGCTCAGCGTGATGCGGTGACGGAACACGTCATGTGCAATGGCTCGAATATCCGCCGGGTCCACATAGTCACGCTGGTTCATCCACGCATGCGCCCGACCGCATTTGTCCAAGGCCAATGAGGCACGCGGGCTGGCACCGATGTCGATCCAGCTGGCCAGTTCTTCGCTGAGCGCCGCAGGCGTCCGGGTCGCCTGAACCAGATCGGCCATATAGCGATCCATTGCGTCCGAAACATGGATCTGCCCGATTTCCGAACGCGCTGCAAAAACGGCGTCCTGCGGGATTGTCGGTGGTTGCTCGCTTGACGCGCGTTTCCCGGCGGCGATCTCTTCGCCCCGAACCAGCCGGATCACTTCAACCTCGTCCTCGACCGGCGGATAGGTGATCTGAACATGCATCAGGAACCGGTCCATCTGCGCTTCGGGCAGGGGATAGGTGCCTTCTTGTTCAATGGGGTTCTGGGTTGCCATCACGATGAACAGCGGTTCCATCTTGTGGGTGGTCCCGGAAACCGTGACCTGCCGTTCTTCCATCGCCTCCAGCAATGCGGCCTGCACCTTGGCCGGTGCCCTGTTGATTTCGTCAGCGAGGACGATATTGGCAAAGATCGGCCCGGGTTCGAACCGAAAGGTGCCGCCTTCGTCAGTTTGTTGAAACACTTCGGTTCCCGTCACGTCTGATGGCAGCAGATCAGGCGTGAACTGGATCCGGCTGAAGTCTGCATCCAGATTGCGCGCCATCGCCTTGACTGCACGTGTTTTGGCCAATCCGGGCAGACCTTCGATCAGAAGGTTTCCGTTGGCCAGCATCCCGATCAGCAGTCGGTCGATGACCTCGGTTTGCCCGATGATGGACTGGCCCATGCGGGTTTTGAGATCAAGTATCTGATTAAGTGCATTCATGGGTGGTGGTCCAATCGGTGCCAAGCTGGAAGAAACGAATTGATAACGGAACAGGGGGTAAGCCGGTCAGGAATATCCCGAAATATCGGAATGCTAACAGGCTTTGGCGGACCGATCTACCGTGAATGCCTGGCGGTGAGGTGGTGCAAATCTTTCCTCAGTTCCTGTCGTATGGGCCCGGTGTTGGGCGCGTCTCGCAAACTGTCCAGCCAATGGGGGTGAGGCGCCTGTCCCGCGGCCCTGCTCCAGGTCAGATCCCGCAGGATTTTCTGTGCACCGACATCAAGTGTGTCAGGAATTTCGAAATCACTCAGGGTGGCCCAGACGCCGCTCCACAAGCGGCCTACGGACCAGGGATTGTATCCGCCGCCACCCAGAACCAGAAAGCGAGGCGAAAGAGGCTTCAGCGCCGCGACCGTTCGCCAATGCGCGTTGTTGGACAGGGTCAAACGCGAAAGCGGGTCTTCGGCCACGGCGTCTGCACCGCATTGCAGGACAATCGCCTGCGGTTTGAACGCCTCGGTCGCTGGCAGGATCAATTGATCCAGAATGGCGGCGAATTCGTCGTCGTTCAGATGCCTTGGAACAGGCAGGTTGAAGGCCGCGCCACCGGCGTCTTCCTCAAGTTGGCCCGTGAACGGCCATCGCCGCGTTTCATGGACCGAGATCATCCGAACTCTGTCCGACCCGTGAAACGCAAGTTCAACCCCGTCGCAATGATGGGCGTCGATGTCGACATAGACCACGCGATCCATGCCGGCGTTCAAAAGGGTCTGTATCGCCAGAACCGGATCGTTCAGATAACAAAACCCGTTCGCCCGGTCCGCAAGGCCATGGTGGGTGCCGCCCGCAGGGTTGAAAACGATCCCTCCATCCCGGATCAGTTCGGCGGCCAGCATGGAACCACCGGCGGCGGTTGCCGGCCGGCGGTACATCTCGGCGAAGACCGGGTTCGACAGAGTCCCCAAACCGTATTTATCCCGTGTTTCGTCCGTGACGTGCTGGTCCGCTTCGGCCTTTTGCAGGGCGGCGATATAGTCCGGCGTATGAAACCTTTCCAATACACTTGGCTTTGCGCAGGGGCTGACGCGGTAGTTTTCGGGCGTCAACCAACCTAGTTCGCGACACAGATCGATGACGGTTGAAACCCGTGGGATGGCCAGCGGGTGTTTTGAACCGTAGGTCGAGTTGCGGTAGATATCCGATCCGATGAACAGGGGGCGCTTCATGACCTAGCTTGCTGCGGCCTGACTGTTATCCTCGCCCAACCTGCCATCCAATGACATCAGTATGGCGACCGGCCGAAGGGCCGGGATGTGGCTGAACACGATCAGGATGCATACGGTCAGAGGAACGCTCAGAAACGCGCCGATCAGACCCCAGACCGTTGTCCAGAAGGTCAGGGCCAGAATGACAAGAAAGGTCGACATGTTCAGGGATCGGCCAAGCATGGCCGGATCCAGGAAATTGCCGATCAGGAATTGGATCGTTCCACATCCCAGCACGATCACCAGGAAGGGAAGGATCGTTTCGAATTGAACAAGCGCGATCATGGCCGGAAAAAACACCGCTATGATCGAACCGATCGAGGGGATGAAGTTCAGGGCAAAGGTCAATACGGCCCAGGTTTCCGCGTATTCCAGACCAAGCGAGCGGAAAACCGTATAGCTGATGGTTGCCGTTATCAGGCTGATCAGGGTTTTGACGCCGACATAGCGCTGCAAGCTGACCGAAATCGCATCGAGCATGGTGGAAAACTCTGCTGCGGCGACAGGATTTCCGGCGGCCAGTTGGATCTTTTTCCGAAAGGCAAGCCGTTCGGCCATCAGAAAGGCGACATAAAGGCTGATCAGGAAGAACTGGTTCAACAATGAAGTGGCGCTGCCCAGCAACACGCGGGCGACATAGGACATGTCGATACTGACCAGATTGTCACGAATGAAGGTGGTCACGTCGTTGCCGACCAGCCCCGTTACACGCTCGACCGCACCGTCAAACTGGTTTTCATAGGTGCTGATGGATCGTGCAAACTGCGTCGCCTGACTGCCCAGCACGTACATGATCATGAACAAACCCGCCAGAACGACGGTCACACCGGCAATATTTGCCAGCCAGACCGGAGCGCGGGTCAGGGCTACGACGCGATCGCTCAGCGCGATGATCAGAACATTGACCAGCAGCGCCATGGCCAGCGGGATCAGGAAGTTCGCACCGGCATAGAGGCCCAGCACGATCAGGGTCGCGATGATGCATGTATCCCGGACAACGGACAATCGAAGCCTGGGTCTAACCGTGATGTCTTTTTGATCCGGTGTCATTCGGTATCCTGTATCTGGCCCATTTCCCGTCCTGCGCCGCCCAATCCTGCACGCGAGGCCCGGTTTGTGCAATGCGTTCAGGCGTTTGTTGGCCCTCATTCTCGCAATAGATATCCATGACGGGTTCTGTGTTCCATTTCGGCAGGTTAGGGTTGCAGCATGACCACTGCCGCGAATCCCCTGTTTGGCCGACCTGTTCAGGCACTTTGGCTGTCGATCCGCCGGTTCAGCAGAAAGAACGGTTTCGTCATGAGCAGCCACGTGGCCATGTCGCTGATGATGGCGCTGTTTCCCTTTGTGCTGTTCACCGTGGCGCTGGCAGGGGCGTTATCTCAAGGCTATGTCACAGATGAATTGATTGACCTGATTTTCGGAGCGTGGCCCAAGGACGTCGCTGATCCGATCGTGGCCGAACTGCGGGCCGTTCTGGCCGGATCCGGCTCGGGTGTCATCACCTTGGGGGGGCTGCTGGCGATTTACTTTGCCTCCAACGGCGTGGCCGCCGTACGTGCAGCCATGAACCAGGCCTACCATGATGAAGACAGTTGGCCGTTCTGGAAAACCCGGCTGCTTTGTCTGGTGTTGGTCATTCTGGGCGGGTCGGCCATTCTGATCATTGCCGCGGTCGAGGTGGTTTTGCCGGTCTATACGAAACTGGTGGCTGAACACACGGAAGTTGCCGTGGCCAACTGGTTTTCCGTGGATCGCCTGCGCTGGACGTTCACCGTGGCGGTTCCTGCGGGCACCGTTCTTCTGGCGCATCTTGTGCTGCCGACTCGCAGGCACAGCCTGATGCAAATCCTGCCTGGCGTATTGTTGACTTTGGTCTTGTGGGCGGCTGGTGGATGGGCATTTTCAATTTATATCAGCCAGTTCGCCACCTACAGCGCCACCTATGCTGGGTTGGCGGGGGCCATGGCGGCATTGATTTTCCTGTATCTCTATTCCGCGATCCTGATTTTGGGGGCCGAATACAACGGTGCATTGATTGACCTGCAAAAAGCCGCCGAAGGAGATACGGCATGAGATTTGCCCTGATACTGGCCTGCCTTTCAATCGCTGGTGAAGTTCAGGCGCAGACACCGGAGTATGTGGGTTCAGACCAGTGTACCGACTGTCATCAGCAAGAAGCCGAAGCCTGGGCCGCGTCACACCATGCGCTGGCCTGGACAGACCCCGCTGACGGCGCTGTTGTGGCGGATTTCAACGGTACCCGGTTCGATCATGACGGGATGTCCGTCCAGTTCAAAAATGAGGCGGGTAGGTTCACCGCCGACGTAACGGAAAAAGATGGCGCAACCACGGAGTATGACGTTCATTCCGTAGTCGGGATCGAACCCTTGCAGCAATACCTTTTCGAGACCGAACCGGGCCGGTTGCAAAGTTTTGATGTGGTTTGGGACACAGAGCAAAAGCGCTGGTATCACCTGTACCCTGATCAGGACCTGCCGCCTGATGACGGGTTGCATTGGACCGGTCCTTACAAGAATTGGAACGCGCGCTGCGCCGAATGTCATGCCACGGGTTTTGAGAAGAACTACGACCCTCAAACCAGAAGCTACACGTCACAACAGGTCGAAATCGGGGTCGGGTGCGAGGCCTGCCATGGGCCGGGGTCCGCACATATCGACTGGGTCCGGGAAAAGCGTTCTTCAGATGGCCTGGCCAATGCCGGCTTTCTGTTGAGTTGGGGCAAGGGGCGGACCGAACAAGAAATACAGCAATGCGCCGGATGTCATTCCCGGCGCGAGGCGCATGGCAACGGAAACCCGGTTCCGGGAACCCCGTACCATGATGCCTATAATCTGGCCGTGCTGCGCCCCGGTTCCTATCATCCCGACGGGCAAATTCTGGATGAGGTCTACGTCTACGGCTCGTTCCTGCAATCCCGGATGTATGCACAGGGCGTCGGATGCATGAACTGCCACGAACCGCACAGCGCAGAATTGAAAGCCGAAGGAAACGGGGTTTGCACACAGTGCCATTCGCCTGCCGGAAATCCGGAATTCGCAACCCTTTCCGCAAAGGACTATGACACGCCTGCGCATCATAATCACCCGGAAAACAGCGAAGGCGCCCAGTGCAAAAGCTGCCACATGATCGAGCGGACCTACATGGGTGTCGACGGTCGACGCGATCACAGTTTTCGCATACCGCGACCGGATCTTGGGCTAGGCGTTGATGCCTGCACGGACTGCCATCAAGACCAGGATCAGGCCTGGGCCGCAAGCCAGATAGAGGGCTGGTTTCCGGGATCGCCAAATCGACGCCCGCATTATGGGACAGTTTTCAAAGCCGCGGCCGAAGGGCAGCTCGACACGCCCGAAGGTTTGCTTACGGTCGCAATGGATGCGTCGCAGCCCGGGATCGTCAGAGCGACCGCCGCTTATCTGTTGCAACCGTTTGGGTCGCCACAGATCGCCGCTGACACAGCGCCGCTTTTGCAGGACGTTGACCCGCTGATACGAGCAAATGCAGCGGCGCTGCAACGTCAGGCCAGCCCGGCAGATCAGGTGCGCAGGCTCGAGCCGTTGTTATCTGATCCTCTGCGAAACGTGCGCATCGCCGCCGCCAAAGAGTTCCTGAGCATACCGCCGCAGGGCTTGACGGCTGAGCAGCGGGCCAAGCTTGGGCAGGGCATGTCGGAATGGCAGCAGGTCATTTCGAACAGGTTGGACGCCCCGGAAACCCATCTTGTTCTGGGGGGCATGGCTTTGACGCTTCGCAACGCGCAGGCGGCGGAACAGGCGTTCAGAGAGGTCGTGACGCTGGACCCGCAGAGGGCAGAGGCGTGGCCGATGCTGGTGCAATTGGCGCAGATCAATCGTGGCCCGGAAGCTGCGCGCATAGTGCTGCAAGAGGCGCTGGAAAGGCTGCCGGATGATCCCAACCTGCTGCAATTGTCGCAACAGTTTGGGCGCTGACCCGGCACATCCGTGCCCGAATTCTTTCATTTTGACGGCAGAATTCCTTGTTACAGCCAAGAACAAAGTGCTGATCCGAGGTGAGTCATGTCCAGAGAAGCAACAATGCGGAAGATTCCGGGTTCAAGCTCGGTTTCACTAGCCCAGCGGATCGAAGACCTGCGCAACCGGGAACCATCATACGTGACGCACGGAGATACGCTGATGTTGCAGGGAATGGCTGCCACGTCCTTGCGTGAACAGCGTCTGAGCGGAAATCTTATCCGGCTAGATGATTAAGAGCCGCCTCGAAACCCGGTTGCTACAACGAATTTTTCCGAACTGTCCGAACGAGACGCCGGCGGTTTGACATTGGCGACTTTCTGGAATTTCTGCTTGAGCAACTTTTGCAGATCGCCCTCAGCCCCCCCAGCCAGAACCTTGGCAACAAAAGTGCCGCCTTCTTCCAGAACGTCAAAGGCGAAATAGGCGGCAGTTTCGCACAACGCCATGATGCGCAGGTGATCGGTCTGCTTGTGCCCCGAAGATGCCGCCGCCATATCCGACATCACGACGTCTGCCTTGCCGCCCAGCCAGTCTTTGACCTTCTGGTCGGCGTCATCTTCCATGAAATCCAGAACGTGGATTTCGGCCCCGGCGATTGGTTCGACCTCTTGCAGGTCGATGCCCAGCACGGTTCCGATCCGTTTGCCTGACTTTTCGCCCAGCGCGTTCACGCGTTTGACGGCCACCTGACACCAACCGCCGGGCGCACAGCCCAGATCCACAACCCGCGCCCCAGGCACGAGAAAGCGGAATTTGTCGTCCAGTTCCAAAATCTTGTAAGCTGCGCGCCCCCGATAGCCTTCGGACTGCGCACGCTTGACATAGGGATCGTTCAGTTGCCGCTCGAGCCAGCGGGTCGAGCTGAGCTTGCGCCCGCGCGCTGTCTTGACCTTGACCTTCAGGTCGCGTTGCCCGCGGCCCGAATTGTTTTTTCCACTTGGTGTCTTCGCCATCAGAACGGTCCGTCTTCCAATACACCGTCCGCGCTCATCTGTGCATAAAGCAGACCTTCGCGCAGCCCTCGGTCCGCCACCGAAAGGCGGTCAGTGGGCCAGCAACGGAGCAATGCCTGCAATATGGCCGAGCCGGACATGATCAGGGCTTGCCGGTCTTCACCAATGCGAGGGTCCCGGCGCCGCCCATGAGGGCCGAGTTCTAAATACCCGCGTATGACTTTGTCAATCTGATCGCTGGTCATGCGCAGCCCGTCCACTTTGGTCCGGTCATAGCGCTTGAGGCCCAGGTGCGAGGCCGCAACAGTGGTGACCGTGCCGCTGGTGCCGACGATCTGAAACCCTTCGCGCGCCTGTTCGTCCTTGTAGGGGGCAAAGTCGGCAAGGTTTTCTTCGAAAAACCAACTCATCAACGCAAAACGGGCCGCGTCATCCTCGACATCATTGAACTGGTCCCGCAGCGTTGCGACGCCCAGCGGCACGCTGATCCAGTCAACGACCTTGGCTGCGGGAAAAGGGCTGTCGACAGTGTGAAACCCGTGATGCAGCCGCATGATGGCCGCGGGCCGGTCGCGCCGTGGAACGGACGAGATGTCAATCCAGACCAATTCGGTCGAGCCGCCTCCGATATCGACGACCAGCAACTGCTCGGTCTTGGTCGAAACCAGCGGGGCACAGGAAATCACCGCCAGACGGGCTTCTTCCTCGGGCTGAATGATCTCGAGCGTAAGGCCGGTTTCGCGCTTCACCTGCCGGATGAACTCGCGCGAGTTTTTGGCGCGGCGGCACGCCTCGGTCGCGATCAGACGCATCCGTTTGACCTTGTTGCGTTTCAGCTTTTGCTGACAGATTCGCAATGCCTGAACGGTACGCGACATCGACGCCCGCGACAGTCGTCCGGTGCGTTCCAGACCCGCGCCCAACTGCACGGATTTGGAGAAACTGTCGACCACATGGAACCCACTTCCCTTGGGTTGGGCTATCAACATGCGGCAACTATTTGTCCCCAGATCCAGAGCCGCATAAAGAGCATCCGGATCGGGTCTTGCCGGCGCGGGGCTTTCGACCGCTTTCGGGAACGCGCCCGCACCTTTGGGACGCTTGGGCGCCATCTTTACGCCCTCCGATTTTCGAGTTACCCCGACCCTAGGCGGGGGATTGCTGACGTGCAAGTGATTTCAATTTTGAAATTAACGCGCGTGTCACATGCCGTTCACAAAATGATGCGATCTCCATGGGCGAACCCACGTTCGGGTTTATCTATTAGCTCTCAGCCAGATACGGAGACCGCAATGAAAGATGAGCGCATCCTTTCCTTCGACGAATTCGATGAAGTCGTAAATCCGCGCCCAGAAGAATGTGAATTTGATCGCGTTGTCGAACGCGCATTGTCCCGTCGCGGTTTTTTGGGCGGCGTTTTGGCGACGGGCAGTTTCACAGCTGTTGGTGGCTCGCTGATTCCTTCAGGGGCTCACGCGGTTTCCAACCGCTTCGCGTTTGAGGCGATTCCCGTGTCGACTGCGGACGAGGTCATTGTTCCCGCTGGATACAAGGCGGATGTTATGGTGCGCTGGGGCGATCCGCTTTGGTCGGACGCGCCAGAGTTCGATCACGCGACCCGTGGTACGGCTGCCAGCCAGGAACGCGCCTTTGGTGACAATACCGATGGTCAGGACATTTTCTTGCATGACGGTCACGTTCTGCTGGTTGTAAACAACGAATATACCAATCGTGACATCCTGTGGGGCAACAATCCGGACGCCAAGCCAGCATCCGATGACGACATCGCAAAGGGCATGATGGCGCATGGTGTCACGATCGTGGAAATCGCGAGCACCGATGGCAAGTGGGGCATCGTGAAGGACAGCCCCTATAACCGCCGCGTTACACCGCAGACCGAAATGTCCATTACGGGTCCGGCCGCCGGTCATGACTTGATGAAAACGGCCGCCGATCCGTCCGGAACGACGTGCAAGGGAACATGGAACAATTGCGGAAATGGCGTGACGCCGTGGGGCACTTACCTGGCTTGTGAAGAAAACTTCAATGGCTACTTCTCGGCCGAAGACGAAAATCACGAGGTCAATGCTGATCTGAAACGTTATGGCGTATCGTCAAAAGACTGGGGTTACGGTTGGGCCAAA
Organism: Ruegeria sp. AL12; assembly: GCF_056540885.1. Lineage (NCBI taxonomy): Bacteria > Pseudomonadati > Pseudomonadota > Alphaproteobacteria > Rhodobacterales > Roseobacteraceae > Ruegeria > Ruegeria sp. AL12. The sequence continues at coordinate 874,433 of NZ_JBQFXN010000001.1, forward strand.
ATTGATGACCGGTTCGACGTCTCGAAAAACCCAAACGAACCGAACCGTGCTGGTTTTGTGGTTGAGATCGATCCGACTGACCCAACCTCGACTCCGCGAAAACTGACCGCTCTGGGACGCTTCAAGCACGAAAACGCCGAAGTCATAGTAAACAATGACGGTCGCGTCGTCGTTTACATGGGCGATGATGAACGCGGCGAGTTTCTTTACCGCTTTGTCTCGGAAGGTGTTTATGCCGCTGGTGTGGACACAAACGCACTGTTGGAACAAGGCACACTTTCGGTTGCCAAGTTCAACGACGATGGAACCGGTGAGTGGCTTGATCTGACGCCGGAAAGCACTGGCATGGCCTCGCAGGCCGAGATCAGCATCCACACCCGTCAGGCTGGTTCGGCGGTTGGAGCAACCACCATGGATCGTCCCGAGTGGGTTGCGGCAAATCCGAACGCGCCCGAGGTTTACTGTTGCTTGACCAACAACAAGAACCGTGGCGTCAAGCCGAATGCAGGGGGCGACGATACCTCGGCCAACGGCCCGAACCCGCGGGACAAGAACAACTACGGTCAGATCGTTCGCTGGCGCCCGGATGGCGGCGATCATGCTGCGGCTGGCTTTGGCTGGGATCTGTACGTTCTGGCAGGCAATCCCACTGTCCACCAAGACGCCTATGCCGGATCCGAGAACGTGAACGCCGACAATATGTTCAACTCACCCGATGGATTGAAGTTCGACAGCAACGGCTTGCTGTGGATCCAGACCGATGGCAATTATGGCAACGAAGGTGACTTCGCCGGGCAGGGCAACAACCAGATGCTGGCAGGCGACCCTGTCACCGGCGAAATCCGCCGTTTTCTGGTTGGCCCCAACGAATGCGAGGTCACCGGTCTCAGCTGGTCTCCGGACCGTCGCACGATGTTTGTCGGCATTCAGCACCCGGGCGAAGATGGCAACAGCCATTGGCCTGAAGGCGGGGACTCGGTGCCACGCTCGGCCATTATCGCCATTACGCGCGAAGATGGCGGTTTGGTCGGCTAAGGCCATTTGCCCCATCAATTCTTGCCTCGGACGGTTTTTCCCGTCCGGGGTTTTTCTTTTTCATGCAGCGCTTTCATAGAGACAATGAGAATTTTGATATGCGCGTTTTCCCGGAAACTGGGTAAAAGCCACTACACAGCAGTGGGCGCAAAACGTCGTTTGGAAAGCGTCGTGTGTCGAAAATCGACCGACCCAGGCCTACATTGAAGTTTAGAACCGGCCCATCGGGTTAGGAGGAATCACAGCAATGCCTGACGTCACCATCGTGTATTGGCGCGACATTCCCGCTCAGGTCATCGTCGGCAAAGGCCGTCGTGGCGCAAAGCGGCAGTTGGAAGAACGGTTTGAACAAGCCATCGACCGTGCCGCCATGAAGGTGAACGCCAAGGACAGTGATGCCTATCTGGCCGAATGGCGCAAAGCCGAACCTTTCGCGGTCGAAGGCGATCCTGCCGAGATTGCCGAAGCCGAGGCTGTGCGTCTGGAAACGGAATACGATCAGGACCGCGTCAAAGCGCTGATCGCAAATGACGGTTGGGCATGAGCCCCAGACTTTATGGGAGGCCGAAATGGCTTTGCTGAACTTCAAGAAACGTGATGCGGTCGAAAGCGGCCCAGTAAATCCGACCGTCGAAGCCTTTTTGCAAGGCTATTCGATCGAGGTCATGCCGCGTACCGCTGAAAAGGTCGACGATTTCCGCGCGCTGCTGCCCGAGGGGACACGCGTTTACATCGCCCATATCGAGGGCACGCCCATCGAAGACATGGTCAAGACCGCCAAGCGAATTGCGGCGGAAGGTTACCCTGTCATGCCGCATTTTCCGGCACGCATCATCAAGGATGCGGCGACGTTGGAAAACTGGATCGCCATGTATCAGGGCGAAGCAGGCGTTGAACAGGCGTTGTTGCTGGCGGGCGGTGTCGCCAACCCGCACGGCGAGTTCGACAGCTCGATGCAGTTGTTGGAAACCGGTCTGTTTGACAAGGCGGGCTTCAAGCGCCTGCACGTGGCGGGCCACCCCGAAGGCAACAAGGACATCGACCCCGACGGTTCGACCAAGAACGTCGATGACGCGTTGCGCTGGAAGCAGAAATTCAACGAGACCACGGATGCCGAAATGGCGCTGGCAACACAGTTCGCCTTTGACGCCAAGCCGATCATCGCCTGGGCCGACAGCCTGAAAGAAGCGGGCATCGATCTGCCGATCCATATCGGAATCGCTGGCCCGGCCAAGCTGCAAACCCTGATCAAATTCGCCATCGCGTGCGGCGTTGGGCCGTCGCTGAAGGTTCTGCAAAAGCGCGCCATGGATGTCTCCAAGCTGTTGCTGCCCTACGAGCCGACCGATGTCGTGACCGAACTAGCCAGCCACAAGGCGGCCAACCCGGATTTCAACATCACCAACGTGCACTTCTTCCCGCTGGGCGGGATCAAGACCAACGCCAACTGGGCGATCAATAACGGCGGCGCTTCGGCAAAGCCTGTAAACTCCTAAGGAACGGACATGACACGAACAGTCGTAGAATCAAAAACAAAAACAGCCGTCCTGGGCTTTGACGAACCGTTCTGCGTGATCGGTGAGCGGATCAACCCGACCGGCCGTAAGAAACTGGCCGCCGAGCTGGAAGCGGGCGACTTTTCGACCGTTGAGAAAGACGCCATTGCTCAGGTAGCGGCTGGCGCGACCGTTCTGGATATCAATGCGGGCGTTGTCTACAACTCGAACCCCAACCCGAACGAGACCGAACCACCGCTGATGCGCAAGATCGTCGAGCTGGTGCAGGGTCTGGTTGACGTGCCGCTGTGCATCGACTCGTCGGTTCCGGGCGCGCTGGAAGCCGGTCTTGAAGCGGCTGAAGGTCGTCCGCTGCTGAATTCGGTCACCGGCGAAGAAGAGCGTCTGGAACTGGTTCTGCCGCTGGTCAAAAAGTACAACGTACCGGTCGTGGCGATCTCGAACGATGACACTGGTATTTCGGAAGACCCCGATGTGCGCTTTGACGTCGCCAAGAAGATCGTCGAGCGTGCTGCCGATTTCGGCATCCCTGCACATGACATCGTGGTTGACCCGCTGGTTATGCCCATCGGTGCGATGGCGACCGCCGGTCAGCAAGTGTTCGCACTGGTTCGTCGTCTGCGCGAGGAACTGGGCGTGAACACCACCTGCGGTGCGTCCAACATCTCGTTCGGTCTGCCGAACCGTCACGGCATCAACAACGCGTTCCTGCCGATGGCGATGGGCGCGGGCATGACCTCGGCGATCATGAACCCGGTGGCGCTGCCCGTGACGCAGAAGAAGATCGCCGAGAAAAAAGAGGCCGTGGCTGCGGCCGGTATCATCCTGCCCGAAGGCATGGACGATGAAACCTTCGTACAGATGTTCGGTCTGGGATCGACCAAACCGCGCGCCGGCAAGGAAATGGAAGCCATCCGCGCGGCAAACCTGCTGACCAACAACGACCCGCATGGCGGTGAGTGGATCAAGTTCAACAAAGCACCGGATGAGGCTGGCGCCGCTGGGGCCGCCGGTGGCCGTCGCGGTGGTGGCCGTCGCCGCCGCGCCTGATCTGAACGACACAGACTGCAAACAAAGGCCGGGCTCAGCGCCCGGCCTTTTGCATTTGACCCGGATCAATGTCGAATTTGCAGAAGGTTTCAGAATACCCTGATCCAGGATGCATTGATCAGGTGGCAGCATGAGCAAACATCACCCCCCAAAACTCTCGGATGCGGATCTGACCAGGAAACTGAACAAAAAGGTCTACTTCGATCAGCTGATCGAATTGCAGACACGATTGGCGAGAATTCAGCAAGCTTATCTGTTTCATGGGCTCAAGGGCGTGTTGGTTTTCGAAGGGTGGGACGCTGCCGGAAAAGGTGGGACCATTCGCCGGATCAGTCAGGCCCTGGACCCGCGCAGCTTCAAGGTCTGGCCGATCGGCGCGCCCCGGAACTACTATCTCAACCGGCATTATTTGTTGCGTTTCTGGGAACGCCTGCCGCCTTCGGGTGCGATCTCCGCCTTCGACCGCAGCTGGTACGGCCGGGTTTTGGTTGAGCGGATCGAAAAGCTGACTCCGGAAACACGCTGGCGGGCCGCGTATCAGGAAATCAATGATTTCGAACGAATGCTGGTCGATGACGGGACACGAATCGTGAAACTGTTCTTCCACATTTCACAGGAAGAGCAGATGCGCCGATTTACCGAGCGGCTGACCAACCCGATGAAACGCTGGAAGCTGACTTATGAAGATTTCAGAAACCGCGAAAAATGGGATGTCGCAGAGGTGGCCGTGGATGAAATGCTGGCACGGACGTCGACGGAAGTTGCCCCTTGGCACGTGATTCCGTCCAACAACAAGAAATATGCCAGGATCACGGCCATGAAGGCCATTGTCGATGCGTTTTCGGAAGGGGTTGATCTGAACCCCCAGCATCTGGATCGCCGTACTTTGGAAGCAGCGGGCAAGACCTTGGCTGTCGACCAGTCCCTGATTGACAGCCTGAGGGCCCGAACCGAGTAAGAACCCGAAAAAGGTTGGTTACGATCCGGGTTGAACGTCTGGATGTTCTGGTGTTATTTCATCTGACAAGGCGGGTATGATGTAATGGTAGCCTGTCAGCTTCCCAAGCTGAACGCGCGGGTTCGATTCCCGCTACCCGCTCCAAAACCGGACTGCAAGGCGCTGTTAATTCATCAAAAAGGTGACGCTGCGTGGCTTTGCCACCGCCTTCACGGATCTAGCCGGCACGTGTTTCCACGGATCTGCTAAACGGGCTAGGAAAGGGAAAGCCGGTTCTAGCTGTTGAGGCCAAGCAAGGACTCTCTGCCAACGATGTGCGTCGGCAGTTCAACAGATTTGCCCGGTGCGTTGGATTCGATCATCTGAATCAACGCCTGAGCAGCCTTGCGTCCCATGTCACGATGAGGAACATGGACAGTTGTCAGGGCAGGGGCGACAATGCGCGCAAGCTCGATATCATCAAATCCGGTGATCGATACATCTTCGGGCACCCGCAGTCCCATCTGCTGAGCTTGCCGTACCGCACCGACGGCCAGAACGTCGTTGCCGCACAACACCGCGGTCGGCGGATTGTCATTCGACATGAGATGCTTGAACGCATCGGCGCCGTTTTCAATCTCGTACGAGGTTTCGATCACCGAAAGGTCGTCTTGCGACAGTCCATGTCGGGACATCGCGTCTTTTATCCCCTGGATCCTCAGACGCGCACGGTCGTTGCCCTTGCTGATGCCTGAAATCGTTGCCAAACGCGTATGGCCTAATTCGATGATCTTGCTTGTCAAAGCCTCCATCGCCCGCCTGTTGTCAAACCCGACGGACGGTATTGGTTCGTCTGGCAGGAAGGACCACGCGACAAGGGCCGGCACTTTTCGCTTTTCGAGATAGTCGTAGATTTGCGCGTCCCGGTCATGCCCGATCAGCAACAGCCCGTCCACGCCCCGCGCAACCAGTGTTCGGATCTGTTCTTCTTCTGCGGCCGGCTGGTAGGCCGAGCTGGAGACCAGCAAGGTGTAGCCCTGTTTGTGAATCTCCTCTTGGAACGCCTGCAACCCCCTTGCGAAGATTGCATTTTCCATCGTCGGAATTATTGCACCGATCGTGAAAGAACGCCGTGCAGCCATCACTCGGGCTGCAAAATTCGGCGTGTAGCCAAGGGTCTCTACGGCAGAAAGAACACGTTTCCGCGTTGCCTCGACCACCTGTTGCGGGGTGTTCAGGCACCGTGACACGGTGGCAGTTGAAACGCCTGCTGCCTTGGCAACGTCATCCAGCGTCGGTGCGGACCGATGTTTTGACATTCTCGAACTCTCAATTCCGGTTCGCCTAAGTTAGTCGCATTTTTCCAGGGATAAAAGCGTTTATGTAAGCGCTTGCATTTATGATGTAAGCGCTTACAAAGGTATTTGAGCCGATTCTGAAGGGAGTCCCGGAAATGTACCTCGCTGCATCAGTCATCGTTTTTGCGATCTATTTCGCAAATGTCGCTTTGGGTGCTTTTGCGAGCAGCGCGTTTCTTGGCGACGTTGGAGAGATGTTGGTTCTGTTCGCGGCTTCGATCCTGTTCGTTGTCGCAATTCTGAAAAAGGAAGCTGACCGGGACGCACAAAACGGCAGCTGAACTTTTGCTTGGGAGGGCAATTGATGAAAACCGACAAGACCGAACTGGCATCGGCCGAGCGCCGCAATTTTCTGAAACTGAGCGCCAGTGGCTCATTTACGGCCGCATTGGTCGCTGGGGCAGGGGGCGTTTTGTGGTCTTCCGAGGCCGCCGCGCAGACCGCGAAGGAAGAAAGCGAGCGTGAAAAGGCAGCAGATCACGTGATGACCGTGGCCACGGCCTATGTGCTTGGCGCGTCGCGCAGCTATCCGATCATGCAGCTGGACCTGAAGGAAAACATTCAGAACGCCACCAACGGCAAGGTCTATGTCAAACTGGCCCCCGGCGGTCAGCTTGGTGCAGGCGGCGCGCTGGTGCAGAAAGTGCAGGGCGGCACCATTCAGGCGGCGCAGCATTCGCTGTCGAATTTCGCGCCGTTCGCGTCGACAGTCGACCTGATCAACATGCCGTACCTGTGCGGCTCGAACCAGCGTTTCACCAACCTCGTCCATTCGGACACTTGGAAAAATGAGGTTCACCCCAAGGTCGAAGCGGCAGGGTTCAAGGCTCTGTTCTATGTGAACATCGACCCGCGCGTCGTTGCGGTTCGTCAGGGCGGCAATGCCGTGCTCACACCCGGTGATATGAGCGGGATCAAGTTCCGCGTGCCGGGATCGAAGATGCTGCAACAATACTACCGGATGGTCGGCGCCAACCCGACGCCCGTTGCCTGGGGCGAGACCCCCTCGGCCATCAAGCAGGGCGTTGCGGATGCGCTCGATCCTTCGGTAGGCGCACTCTATGTCTTCGGTTTCAAGGACATTCTAAGCCATGTGACCTTCACGCAGGCGGTGCCGGACAGCCAGGTTTATTCCTGTAATCTGGAATGGTTCAACTCGATGCCGGCTGATGTGCAGGAAGGCATCATGTGGGGGTCGGAAATGACGAGCCACCAGAACCTGTCCAAGGTTCCGTCGGCCCGCGCCTATGCCATGGCCGAGCTGAACAAGGCCGGGGTTCAGTTCCACTCGCTCAGTGACGACCAACTGGCGGAATGGCAGGATGCCGGCGGGTATCAGAACGCCGATTGGGATCCGTTCAAGACGGAACTGGCTGGATCGATGGAAAACTTCGAAAAGCTGGTCGAAGCCGCCGGTACACAGGGCAAATATTACGTCCACGACGCCTAAGGCCCAAACCGTGGGCGCCTGTCAGGCGTCCACGAACCTTACTTTCAGTCAGCCCGACAACAACCCGCCACATCAGGCGCGGGTCAGGCTGTCCCTGCGCCGGAGGATCAGATGACCATTCTTCAAAACATAGACCGAAACGCAGAGCGCTGGTTGCTGCTGGTGTTCTACGTGATGCTGGTGATTACCATGGCCATCGAAGTGCTGCGGCGCGAGATTTTTGCTTATTCGTCGATCTGGGGCGAGGAAATCGTTCGGTATTCCTTCATCTACCTTGCCTGGATCGGTGCCGCGGCTGCGGTGAAAGAGCGGGCGCATATCCGGATCGATGTGATCATGCATTACATCGGACCACGCCCCAAGGCGGTGTTGTATATTTTCGGCGATCTCGTGATGTTCGGCGTGGCGATCATCGCGCTCTACTGGTCGTATGAGGCGGTTCATGTCTCGGCCAAGTTCGGCTCGGTCACGGATGGGCTTCGGGTCTCGAAAGTCTGGTTCCTTATGGCGGTGCCCGCCGGATTCGCCCTGATGATATGGCGGCTGATCCAATCTTTCCTGCGTGACGTGAAATCACTTCGGGACGGCACCCCCGTCTTCGAAGGCGACAAGCTGTTTGACTGAGGAGAACACGAATGCTTTGGAATTCCCTCAATCAAACCGTTGAACTGGGCTGGGATTTTTACCTGCCGGTGATCCTGTTCGTGGGCCTGATCGCCTTGGCCGTGCCCGTTTGGGCCGCCATTGGTACAGCGGCGATCGTGATGCTGATCATGTCCGGTGATCTGCCTCTCAGCCTGGTCGGAGAAAGCCTGTTCACAGGTATCGACGCATTCGCCCTGACCGCTGTGCCCTTGTTCATTCTGACCGGAGACGTTTTGGTGCGGACCGGTCTGTCGCGCAAATTCCTGGACGTGGCCGAGGCGCTGACATGCTTTGCCAAGGGCGGGTTCGGGTCGGCCACGGTTCTGGTCTGCGGTATGTTTGCCGCGATTTCGGGGTCGGATGCCGCCGGGGCGGCTGCGGTGGGGCGCATGACCATCAACCGGCTGGTGGAAAGCGGATATCCGCGCCCCTATGCCTGTGCTCTGGTTGCGGCTGGTGCCTGTACCGGCATCCTGATCCCGCCCTCGATCGCCTATATCATCATCGGCCTCGTGCTGGGTATTTCCGCCTCGACCCTGTTTCTTGCAGCCTTGATCCCGGGTCTGGCCATCCTGGTGTCGATCCTGATCACCAACATCATCATGAACCGCCTTTATGCCTATGAGGGCGGCGGCATGATGACCATGGGGGAATGGCTGGCCAATCTGGGCAAGGCGCTGAAATCGGGCTGGTACGCGTTCATTGTGCCGGGGATCATCTTCTACGGCATCTTCTCAGGTCGCCTGACCCCGACCGAAGCCGGCGCAACGGCCGTTGTCGTCACCATAATCATGGGTTTCATCCTGCGCACACTGACGCTGGCAGACTTTCCATCGATGCTGGTCAGTTCGGCCAAGGTGAACGGAGTCATCCTGCCGATCATCGCATTCTCGGCACCTTTGGCCGAAGCACTGGCGATCATGGGAGTCCCGCAGGGGTTCGTGGCCTCGGTGACGTCGCTGACCAATGATCCCTATCTGTTGATATTGCTGATGATCGGCATCCTGATCGCAGCAGGCTGCGTGATGGAGACAACGCCGAACATCGTGATCCTGGCACCAATCCTGAAACCGCTGGCCGACAATATCGGCATGAACGAGATTCAGTTCTGCATCATGATGATCACCGCGTTGGGTGTGGGCTTCATCACGCCGCCGCTGGGACTGAACCTTTTCGTCGTATCTGGCATTACCGGTGAGTCCATTCTGAAGATTGCCGCCCGGGCCGTTCCTTTCGTACTGACCATGCTCATCGTGGTCATCCTGATCGCCTACGTGCCTGCTGTGTCGACCACCCTGCTTCCTGAAATCTACCAATAGGACCTGCTGAACATGCCTCGTGAATACTTGAAAAAGGCGACTCTCACCGCTCAATCGCATGCCTCTGAGGTGCATGATACGGTCAAGACCATCCTTGCCGACATCGAGGCAGGTGGCGACGACAAGGCACTGGAATATGCCCTCAAGTTCGACAAGTTCGAAGGAAATGTCCTGATGACGCAGGACGAGATTGATGCGGCCATCGCACGGGTGCCGGAAAAACTGAAGGCCGATATACGCTTTGCCCACGACAACGTCCGTCGCTTTGCCGAGACGCAGAAGGCCACTGTGTCGGACGTACAGATGGAGATCGTTCCCGGTTTTGTTGCGGGGCAAAAGGCGATCCCGGTGGATGCGGCAGGATGCTATGTTCCCGGTGGGCGCTACAGCCATATCGCCAGCGCGATCATGACGGTGACAACGGCCAAGGTCGCCGGGTGCCGTCATATCACGGCCTGTTCTCCGCCCCGTCCGGGTGAGGGCGTGGCGCCAGCGATTGTCTATGCCGCGCATATCTGCGGAGCCGACAGCATTCTGGCCATGGGCGGTGTGCAGGGCGTGGCCGCAATGACCTATGGTTTGTTCGGCTTGCCGCGCGCCAATATCCTTGTGGGGCCGGGAAACCAGTTCGTGGCCGAGGCCAAACGCATCCTGTACGGCAAGGTTGGTATCGACATGATCGCGGGTCCGACCGACAGCCTGATCCTTGCCGACAGTTCCGCAGACGCCCATGTGGTGGCAACCGATCTGGTCAGTCAGGCCGAGCACGGGTACAATTCGCCCGTCTGGCTGGTGACGGATGATCGCGACCTTGCGCAGAAAGTCATGGAGCTGGTTCCGGTTTTGATCGACGATCTGCCCGAGCTGAACCGGGAAAACGCCTCAGCCGCGTGGCGCGACTATGCCGAAGTCATTGTCTGTTCCGACCGCGAAGAGATGGCCGCCTGTTCCGATGAATATGCGCCCGAGCACCTGACGGTTCAGGCCGAGGATCTGGATTGGTGGCTGGATCGCCTGACCTGCTATGGCTCGCTGTTCCTGGGTGAGGAAACCACCGTGTCCTACGGGGACAAGGCAACCGGAACGAACCATGTTCTGCCGACTTCGGGTGCGGCCAGTTACACCGGCGGTTTGAGTGTTCACAAATACATGAAGATCGTCACCTGGCAGCGGGCCACACGTGAAGGATCGAAATCGATCGCCGAAGCCACCGCACGGATTTCCCGACTGGAAGGTATGGAAGGTCACGCCCGTGCAGCGGATGTGCGTCTGGCCAAGTATTTCCCGGATGAGCAGTTCGATCTGACCGCCGATGGATGACCCGCGCACATTGTTTGACCTGACGGGCCGGGTGGCCTGCATCACCGGCGCCAGTTCGGGGCTGGGACGGCAGGTGGCGCGGACACTTGCCGCAGCCGGCGCGCGTGTTGTCGGCGTGGCCCGGCGCAGCGACGCGTTGGCGCAGATGCAGGCCGAAATCGGCGAACACGCAGAAGCCGTCGTTGCTGATGTTGCGGATCGTGCCGGAATCGGCGGGCTGGTGCAGGTGATCAATTCCAAGTTTGGCGCACCGGATATTCTGGTGCATGCGGCCGGGGTCAACACGCGTGAGGCCGCCGACGAGGTGACACCTGATGGCTGGGATGCCACGCTTGCCCTGAACCTGAGCGCGCCGTTTTTCCTGAGTCAGGCGATGGTGCCCGAAATGAAAAAAAAGGGGTGGGGGCGCATCGTCAATTTCGCCTCACTGCAAACGACGCGGGCCTTTCCGGGCGGAATTGCCTATGGGGCCACCAAGGCGGGGATCGCGCAATTGACCCGTGCCATGGCCGAAGCCTGGTCGCCCTTTGGCATTACCGCCAACGCAATCGGCCCGGGGTTCTTTCCGACCGAGCTGACTCAGGCCGTGTTTGACGACCCCCAGCGCGCGGAACGCAACGCCGCTCAAACCTGCATTGGGCGCAATGGGCAGATGCAGGATATCGACGGGCCGATCCTGTTTTTGTGCTCTAACGCGTCCGGCTATGTCACGGGGCAGGTTCTTATGGTTGATGGAGGGTTCACAGCCAAATGAAGGCACTGGTTTACCAAGGTGTGGAGCAGATGGTGTTCGGCGATGTGCCGGATGCCAAGGCGGGTCCGTCCGAGCATTTGATCCGGATCGAGGCGGTTGGCATCTGCGGGTCGGACATGCACGCCTATCTGGGCCATGATGCCCGCCGTCCGGCTCCGCTGATTCTGGGGCACGAGGCGGCCGGTGTGATTGTCGACGGGATACGAGCCGGTGATCGTGTCACGATCAATCCGCTGGTAAGCTGCGGGAAATGCGCGGCCTGCCTTGCTGGTCGTGAAAACCTGTGCCCGGATCGCCAGATCATCTCGATGCCGCCGCGCGAAGGGGCGTTTGCTCAATACGTCACCATGCCTGCGAGCAATCTTGTTGAGGTCCCGGAGGATGTTTCGTTTGTCAAAGCCGCGCTGGCGGAGCCGCTGGCCGTCAGCTGGCATACGGTCCGGTTGGGGATCGAGGCTCTGCATACTGCGATGGACCGTCGCGCACTGGTGATCGGCGGCGGGGCCATCGGCCTTGCGGCGGCATTGGCCTTGCGGGCAATGGGCGTTGACGATGTGACCATCGCGGAACCAAACCAGCTGCGTCGCAACTACCTGGCGAAAATCGAAAGCTTTGCGCTGGTGGAGTCAACCAAAGGGACTTACCCGTTGGTCATAGATGCCGTGGGGTACGCTGCGACGCGGTCGGTTGCCTCGGCCATGGCCGAACCGGGCGGCGTGATCGCGCATGTGGGTTTGGGTGAGGATACCGGTGGTCTGGATGTTCGCCGGATGACCTTGCAGGAAATCACATTCATAGGGACTTACACATACACCGCCAAAGACTTTCGCCAGACGGCTCAGGCGATCTTTGACGGGCGGCTGGGGGCTCTGGACTGGATAGAAGAACGCACTCTGGCCGACGGCGCGCAAGCGTTTTGCGATATCCGGTCTGGCGCCGTGGCCGCACCGAAGATTATCCTGAGACCCTGGGGATAGAACTGACAGAACTGGAGACCTTCATGTACACAAAAATACTGGTCCCGTTAGCTTTGGATCACGGCATATCGCAACACACGCTGGAAATCGCACGGGCCTTGTCAGGAGAGGGCGCAGAAATAATTGCGCTGCATGTCTACGAGATGCCTCAGGGATCGGTCAGCGCCTATCTGGACAAATCGGTTGTCGCCGAAGGGTTTGAACGGGCCCGTTTGCAACTGTTGCAAAAAGTCGAAGGGCTTGAAGGAGTGACGGCCGAAATCGTCAAAGGCCATACCGCGCGGTCCATCATCGACTATGCCAGCAGCAAGAATGTCGACTGTATCGTTATCGGCTCGCACAAGCCGGACCTGAGCGACTACTTCCTTGGATCGACCGCTTCGCGCGTCGTCCGCCATGCCCCCTGTGCCGTGCACGTGCACCGAAGGGCCTGAATTCCTCAATCGCGCGTCTAGCGCCCCAAACAGGACCAAAAGCTGGATCATGAACATAGACAAAAAGATCACCGACGATCTGGTGGCCAACGAAATCTCGTTTGTCACCACTGTCCCGTGCAAGCAATTGGCAGGTGTCATCGCGGAAATCGACGAGCGCGAGGGCATCTATCACATCCCGTCCAACAAGGAAGACGAAGGGATGGGCCTGTGTGCAGGGGCGTGGATGGGCGGCAAGCGGCCCGCGATCATCATGCAGAACACGGCCATTGGCGTGACGATCAATACGCTGGCGACGCTGATCCAGTATTACCGGATGCCGCTGCCGATGCTGATATCGTACCGGGGGGAATTGCGCGAACCCATTGCCTGCCAGGTTGAAATGGCGGTTCACACCAAGGCGCTACTGGCTCAGTTGAACATCCCCACCTACCACTTCCACCATCAGGCCGATGTCGAAGAGCTCGACGCGATCCTGAAATACACATTCATGTGCAACAAGCCGGTCGCCATCCTGACCGACGCCAATTTCTGGGGAGGCTATGGCGACCAATGATCCGTTCTGAAATCCTGAAGGACATCGCCCCGATCCTGCGTGATCAACTGGTTGTCTGCAACATCGGCATTCCCAGCCAGGAACTGCATGCCATCGACGACCAGCCCACCAACTTCTACATGCTTGGCACCATGGGGCTTGCGTCCTCGATCGGTCTGGGGCTGGCGCTGTCACAGCCGAAGCCGGTGATCGTGATCGACGGCGATGGCTCGATCCTGACCAATCTGGGCACCCTGCCAACGATCGCCAACAACGTGGCGGACAATTACATCCTGCTGATCGTGGACAACGGCTCGTACGGCTCGACCGGCGATCAGCCGACCTATGCGGGGCAGAAGACCTCGCTGGCAAAGATGGCCGAGGCCGCCGGGTGTGAGCGCGTGATCGAATGTGCCGCCGAAGACACCGGGCGCGTACTGCAAGAGGCGCTGGATGCCAAACAGATGACCATCATCGTAAGCAAATGCGAAAGCGGCAATGCCAAGATGCCGCCGATCACGATGGATCCGGTGGTCATCCGCGACCGCTTCATGAAGGCCGTTCAGGCCTGATGGGCGCAAGCGCCATCCACAGCGCCGAGGACGCCCGCCGCCTGGCGCGGCGGCGTCTTCCGTGGATGGTGTTCGACTATATTGATGGTGCAGCCGGGGCCGAGATGGGTGCCGGTCGCAATCGGTCCGCTTTGGATGCAATGACCTTGCGCCCGCGCATCCTGCGCGACGTCAGTGAAAGATCTCTGGCAACTTCCCTGTTCGACCGGCCCGCGAAACGCCCGTTTGGTATCGCGCCGATGGGCTTGTGCAATTTGTCCGCGCCGGAGGCCGACTTGATGCTGGCCCGCATCGCGGCACGCCACGAGGTGCCGCTTGGGGTTTCGACTGTGGCCTCGACCGCGATGGAGGATCTGATCGTCGAAGCGGAAGGCCATGCCTGGTTCCAGCTGTATTTCAGCGGCGATGGCAGCGGCACGTTCAAGCTGGTCGATCGCGCCAAGGCAGCGGGGTACGAGACACTGGTGCTGACCGTGGATGTGCCCGAGGTTGGCCGACGCCCGCGCGAGTTGCGTCATGGGTTCAAAATGCCTTTCAAAATGGGGCCAAAGCAGGTGATGGATTTTGCCCTGCACCCCCGGTGGTCCTTGCCGGTCCTGCTGAAAGGCAAGCCGGAAATGGCGAATTTCCGGATGGATGGCTACGATTTCGACCGCACCGAAAGCCGCGCCAAGGCAACGTGGGAGACATTGGCTCGTCTGCGCGACCAGTGGGCCGGGAATCTGGTGGTCAAAGGCGTATTGGATGCAGACGACGCGCAAAGGCTCAAGTCAGCGGGCGTGGACGCCATTCAGGTCTCAAGCCATGGTGCACGCCAGTTGGAAAGTGCGCCCGCGCCAATCACGGTGCTGCCCGAGATACGCAAGGCCGTCGGTCCGGATTTTCCGCTTTTCTACGACAGCGGGCTGCGTTCTGGTGAAGACGTCCTCAAGGCACTTGCGAACGGGGCGGACTTTGCCTTTTTCGGTCGCATCCTTCAATTTGCAATAGCGGCCGAAGGCGAAAAGGGTCTGGCGCAGCTATGGTCGGTACTCAGCGAAGAAATCAGCATCGCCATGGCCCAACTAGGCGTCACGTCGCTGGACGAGGTCCGACGCAACGCCTGATATGGGTGAGGACAATGACCCGGGGTTTCCCACGGGTCACTGAACTGTCGGTTTAACCGCGGCGCCTGCGACGACGTCCGCCACCTGCTTCGGTTTCGCCGCCGGTGTTGAAGCTTGGGTTGGGCAAAGTGACAACCTGGGCCAGTTCCGGGAACGGATCCGTCTTGTGCGGGATCGCATTGGCGGCCACGAAGTGATCCTGAAACTTCGGCTCAATGGCGGTTTCGATCTTGGTGATCTCGCGCACGACGCGCTCGATCTCGGCGCGCGATCCGATATTGCACAGCGCGATACGTGCGCCGGTGCCTGCGGCGTTGCCCGCGCTCGAGACTTTCTCCAGTGGCGCGTCGGGTATCATTCCCAGCACCATGGCGTGTTTGGTCGAGATATGCGCGCCGAACGCACCGGCCAGAACCACGCGATCCACCTTTTCGACATTCATTTCGTCCATCAGCAGGCGTGCACCTGCGTACAATGCTGATTTCGCAAGCTGGATGGCACGGATGTCACCCTGCGTGACCGTGATGCGGGGGCCACCCTCGGCGCTGGCATCGTGGATCAGATAGGCATGTGTGCGACCTTCGGGCACGCAGCGGGCAGTGCCGGTCTGTTCCGCCGATCCGATCAGGCCGCCTTCGTCCAGCAGGCCTGCGATACGCATCTCGGCCACTGCCTCGATGATACCGGATCCGCAGATGCCTGTGATCCCAGTCGTAGCAATCTCCTGATCAAAGCCGTCTTCGTCGGACCATTTATCGGACCCGATGACGCGGAACCGGGGTTCCTTGGTAACAGGGTCAATCTCGATTCTCTCGATCGCCCCGGGTGCGGCGCGCTGGCCGGAACTGATTTGAGCGCCTTCAAAGGCAGGCCCGGTGGGCGAGGAGCAGGCGAGCACGCGGCTGGTATTGCCAAGCAGGATTTCAGCGTTGGTGCCCACGTCGACGATCAGAACCAGATCCTGCGACTTTCCGGGTTCTTCGGACAGGGCCACCGCCGCGCAGTCCGCGCCCACATGGCCTGCGATACAGGGCAGGATATAGACCTGCGCGCGTGGGTTCATGGTTGTCAGATCCATGTCGCGGGCGGGCAGGGACATGCTTTCCGACGTTGCCAGCGCAAACGGGGCCTGACCCAGTTCCACCGGGTCCAGCCCCAGCAGCAAGTGATGCATGACCGGGTTGCAGACGAACACAGTTTCCACGATCAGAGAGGCATCGATGCCTGCCTCTTCGGCAATCGACGTGGCCAGGTCATTGATTGCCTCGCGCACTGCCTTGGTCATCTCCTGATCGCCGCCGGGGTTCATCATGGAATACGAAACACGGCTCATAAGGTCTTCGCCGAACCGGATCTGGGGATTCATGAGGCCAGAGGATGCCTTGACCTCGCCGGTTTCCAGATCGGTCAGATGCGCGGCGATGGTGGTCGAGCCGAGGTCGATGGCCAGACCATACAGCCCGCCTTCATGCAGGCCGGGCCAGATTTCGACGATACGCGCCACGCTGTCCTTGTGACCTTTGTGGACCGCCACGGTGACTTCCCATTTACCCTTGCGCAGAACCGGTTGAAGTTTGGACATCAGCGTCAGGTCGGCCGTGACGGCTTCGATGTCCCACTGTTCGCGCAACGCGCGCTCGAGCCGTTCCAGATCACCGGTGGGCGAATGCATGTCGGGTTCTTCCACCACAACGAAATAAAGGCGCGTGGCCGGGTCCATCGTGATGGCACGCGCGGCTGCCGCCTTGCGCACGACCTGCCGGTGCACCTGGCTTTCGGGCGGTACGTCGATCACGACATCGCCCTGAACCGAGGCCTGACAGCCCAGACGGCGGCCCGGTTTCAGACCGCGCTTGTCGTCATAACGCTGTTCGACGGCGTTCCATTCGCTCAACGCGTCCTCTGACACCGTGACGCCGTGCTTGGGAAATTCGCCATAGCTGGGTGTGATCTGGCACTTTGAACATATGCCGCGGCCCCCGCAGACAGAATCCAGATCCACTCCCAATTGACGGGCCGCCGTCAGAATTGGGGTGCCGACGGGGAAGTGCCCGCGTTTGCCGGACGGGGTAAAGACGACAAGAGGGTCGGTGGTCATCAGTGACATACCTTTTCATATTCGCGCGTATGCCGGGCAAGATATGGGTTTGCGCGAAAAGGGAAAGGCCATCAGCGGCACGATCTGCACAACGAGCGTCGTTTTCTTCCACTGCATCGACAACCAGAGCCAAAGAGTTGCCCCCAAGGGCTTTTCCTTTGGTTCAATCCATGTAATAGGGTCACCGCCAAACGGGCTTTTGCATGGGGTATTCAGATGCAGATTCGTGAGGCACTTACCTTTGACGACGTTCTCCTGGTTCCGGGCGCATCTTCCGTGCTGCCGGCAACGGCGGATACGACCACGCGTGTGACGCGCGAAATCACCATGAACATCCCATTGTTGAGTTCGGCCATGGACACCGTGACCGAGGCGCGCATGGCCATTGCCATGGCTCAGGCGGGCGGCATCGGTGTGGTTCACAAGAACCTTTCGGTGGAAGAACAGGCCCGCGAAGTCCGCCGGGTCAAGCGGTTTGAATCCGGTATTGTCTATAACCCGGTGACATTGCGGGTGGATCAGACATTGGCCGACGCCAATGCGCTGGTACAGCGCTACAACTTCACCGGTTTTCCAGTCGTCGACGAGCAGGGCCGCGTGGTGGGTATCCTGACCAACCGAGACATGCGCTTTGCAAACTCGGACGATACACCGGTACACGCGATGATGACTTCGGACAACCTGGCGATGCTTCAGGAACCGGCCGATCTGGAAGAAGCCAAAAGCCTGATGCGGGCGCGCCGTATCGAAAAGCTGCTGGTCGTGGATGGTGAAGGCAAGCTGACCGGTCTTCTGACGCTGAAGGATACGGAACAGGCCGTTTTGAACCCAACCGCTTGCAAGGACCGCCTGGGTCGCCTGCGGGTCGCTGCGGCGACGTCGGTCGGGGATGCCGGATTCGAACGGTCCGAGCAATTGGTGGATTCGGGTGTCGACATCATCGTCGTCGATACGGCGCATGGTCATTCGCAGGGCGTGCTGGACGCTGTAAAGCGGGTCAAGACCCTGTCGAACGAGGTTCAGATCATTGCCGGAAATGTTGCAACAGGAGAAGCGACCAAAGCCCTGATCGATGCTGGTGCCGACGCGATCAAGGTGGGCATCGGCCCGGGATCGATCTGTACTACACGGATGGTGGCGGGGGTTGGTGTGCCTCAGTTGACCGCGATCAGCGATTGTGCGGCGGCAGCGGGCGACGTGCCGGTCATCGCGGATGGGGGCATCAAGTTCTCGGGTGACTTTGCAAAGGCGATCGCGGCCGGGGCATCCTGTGCCATGGTCGGGTCGATGATTGCGGGCACCGACGAAAGCCCGGGCGAGGTGATCCTGTATCAGGGCCGTTCGTTCAAATCCTATCGCGGTATGGGCAGCCTGGGTGCAATGGCGCGCGGATCAGCCGACCGCTATTTCCAGAAAGATGCAGCCAATGACAAACTGGTGCCCGAAGGCATCGAAGGGCAGGTACCCTACAAAGGCTCGGCCAGTGCCGTGATCCACCAGTTGGTTGGCGGCTTGCGTGCGGCGATGGGGTATACCGGCTGCGCCACCATCGAAGAGATGCGCAAGAACTGCAATTTCGTGAAAATTACGGGCGCCGGTTTGAAGGAAAGCCACGTGCACGACGTGCAGATCACCCGCGAAAGCCCGAACTACCGGGTCATGTAATCCATCCAGCAAGACACAAGGCACCCGTGAACGGGTGCCTATTTGCCACATGGATCGGCCAGCTGGGCCCATTTCTGCCGAGGTATTCCACAATGACACCCGCCGCCCGTGTTCAGGCCTCGATCGAAATTCTGGATGATATTATGGCTGGCGCGCCGGTCGAAAAAGCCCTCACCGGCTGGGCGCGGCGCAGTCGCTTCGCCGGATCCAAGGATCGGGCAGCCATTCGCGATCACGTATTCGACGCGCTGCGACGCAAGCGCTCGTATGCAGCGTTGGGAGGGTCCGACACCGGGCGCGGTTTGATGATCGGTGCGACCCGTGCGTCAGGCGGGGATCTGGCCGACCTGTTCACCGGCGACCGTCACGCTCCGATGCCGGTTGAGGAAACGGAAATGGCGCGGGAATTCGCGTCCGAGGCCGAAAGATATGACATTCCGGAGTGGCTGTGGCCTCGGTTCGTTGACTCTCTGAAAGATGCCTTGGTTCCTTGCGCGATGTCATTGCAGAACCGGGCGCCCGTTCACCTGCGGGTCAATTTGCGAAAAACCGATCTGGGCGGGGCCATCGACGCCTTGAAGTCCGAGGGCGTGATCACCCATCCGGTTCAGGTATGCCAAACCGCGCTCGAGGTGACAGAGGGGGCCCGGCGCATTGCCCAAAGCCAGGCCTATGCCCAGGGTCTGGTCGAGCTTCAGGACGCTGCAAGCCAGGCGGTCGTGGCCGCGCTGGATCTGCGGCCGGGGATGCGTGTTCTGGATTATTGCGCGGGTGGTGGCGGCAAGGCGCTGGCGCTTGCAGCGCACGAGGGCGTCGACGTGTTTGCACATGATGTGAATGCCGGTCGCATGAAGGATATTCCGACCCGGGCGGAACGAGCAGGCGCAAAGATAACCATCCTCAACTCCGATGACCTTTCAGGTGTGGATCCGTTTGATGTGGTTTTGGTTGATGCGCCGTGCTCTGGCAGCGGATCGTGGCGAAGGGCGCCTGCCGGGAAATGGGCCTTGACCGAGGATCGCTTGCGGGACCTCACCGCCATTCAGGCCGGTATTCTATCGGACATTGCGCCTTTGGTGCATCCGGGCGGCCTGCTGGCTTACGCAACCTGTTCGGTTCTGAACGATGAAAACGGCAAGATCATAGACGATTTTCTGGATCAGTTTTCCCAGTGGCGGGAAACCTTCCGGAAAACGTGGCACGTTACACACGACTCTGACGGGTTCTTTACGTCGCACTTGACGCGCTGAGCTTTTGGCAAATAACAACCTTGGGTAGATTCTTTATTTCCGAGCGCCGTTAAGCGGGAATTAACCAATTTTGGCCGTTATAGCCGATAACTTTGCGCCCGAGCCGTTTATGTCTGACACAGCAGAATTTTTCAGCGACCCATCTCTTGTCCACACGCCTTCGGCATCTCGTCTATGGTCGTTGGTGGCGGTGGCATTGTTGATCAGCATTGCCCCCATGGTCGGGTTGTTGCCACCGGATTGGACAATGGGCATGATGGTCGCGGGAACTTCGCTTTTCATCGTGGCACTATGCGTCGTGATCAAAGGCCAGGTCGACGCCAGACATGCGCAGCAAACCACTGCTGTCATGGCCGCGTTTGCAGAACAGGAAGAGTCACCTTTCCTGATCGCAAATGCCTATGGCGACATTCTGGCGTCCAACGCACCAGCGCGGGAACAGTTCGGAGCTGCGAAAGGAGCCTGCCTTGAAACCTGCCTCAGTTCGACGTTCTCGACCCCTCAGGTGATTTTGTTGAGGTTGCAATCTCAGGCCCGATCATTCGGTCGGGCCCGCGAAGACTGCGTGATCAGGGGAAACACAAGCAGTGTCACCGTGTTTCAATTGGCTCCCGACATTTTTTGCTGGCGGTTTCAACAGTCAGAACAGGAAAGCTGGCAGTCTCTCAACCTGCCGGTTCTGACCATCGGATTCGCGGATGATGTGGTGCACCCGAATCCGGCGGCTAAAAAGTTGCTTGGGCCGCGTCCCGGTCGGGTGCGCGACATCTTCGGTGATGCTGATCCCCGGATCGGAGCCTCAAACATCATCAAGTCACAGGACGGAATGATACCGGTCGCTGTGACGGAGCTTTCCCGATCCAGCAAGGAACAAAGCCTTGGTTTGGTGCCGCTCATTGAAACTCCGGCGCCCGGGGCCAGCACGTCTTTTGCAGATCTTCCGGTTCCGGTTCTCACCCTGTCTCCGGCGGGGGCCATTCTGAATGCCAACAGGCTGGCGAATAAGCTGCTGGGAAATGAAAACCTGGAAGGCACGAACATAGCCGACATCATGCGGGGTATGGGGCACCCCATTCTGGATTGGCTGGCGCGGACGGCAGCGCAAGAAGATGCGCAACGATCCGAGTTTCTTCAGTTGACCCGAAAAGACAAGGAAGTCTTCGTACAGGTCACGCTGAGCCGTGTCGTTGTCGATGGCAAGATCTGTCTGATCGCGGTTCTGAATGATGCGACCGAGTTGAAGACTTTGGAGGCTCAATTCGTCCAAGGGCAGAAAATGCAAGCTGTGGGTCAATTGGCCGGCGGGGTCGCACATGATTTCAACAACCTGCTGACGGCCATTTCCGGGCACTGCGATCTGCTGTTGTTGCGTCACGATCAGAATGACCCGGATTATGGGGATCTGGTACAGATCAATCAGAACGCCAACCGGGCCGCTGCGCTGGTCAGCCAACTTCTGGCATTCTCGCGCAAACAGACGCTCAGGCCCGAAGTTCTGGATTTGCGCGACACGATCTCGGACCTCATTCACTTGTTGAACCGCCTTGTGGGCGAGAAAGTTCTGCTGACCCTCAGCCATGATCCGGTGTTAAAGCCGGTTCGGGCGGACAAACGGCAGCTGGAACAGGTGTTGATGAATCTGGTCGTCAACGCGCGCGATGCTATGCCTGACGGGGGCGAGATCCGCATCGAGACCGAGGTATTGAACCTGTCGCAACCGCTCAGCAGGGACAGGGCGACCGTCCAACCCGGCGAATACGTTACGGTCAGGGTCATGGACAGCGGCGTGGGAATACCTGCCGACAAACTACAAAAGGTCTTCGAGCCGTTCTATACGACAAAGCGTACGGGCGAGGGGACAGGGCTTGGGCTTTCAACAGCGTATGGCATCGTCAAGCAGACGGGCGGCTTCATCTTTGTCGACAGCACGGTGGGTCGAGGCACCGAATTCACCGTCTTTCTGCCGGTTTGCGCCACGGTGGCAGAGGCTGAACAGGACACTCCGGCCCAGCCCGAAGCCCAAAGCGCCCGGCAAGGAGAGGGCGTCGTGCTTCTGGTTGAAGACGAAGCACCGGTCCGCGCCTTTGCAACCCGGGCCCTGCGGCTCAAGGGCTACACTGTGCTGGAAGCGGATTCGGCCGAGGAAGCCCTACGACTTCTGGAGGATCCATCTTTGAACGTGGACGTATTCGTAACGGATGTGGTCATGCCCGGCATGGATGGGCCGACCTGGGTGCGCAAAGCTCGGGAAACACGTCCGGATGCCCGCGTGGTCTTCGTATCGGGGTATACGGAAGGTGCCTTTGGCGATTCAGAACCCGAGATCGCCAATTCGATCTTCCTGCCCAAGCCGTTTTCTCTCACCCAGTTGACCGAGGCGGTTTTCCAACAGCTGAACTGAGCACCCTACAAGGCTGCATCGTGGAGCGCGAACTCCTCTGCGTGTCTTTTGCGAAATTTCTGACGAGTCTCTGGCGTCAGCGTCAGATCACCCGGTGGTGATACATTCTCTTGCGGCAGGTCGATCTGCATATTCAGTCGCGCTTGCAGGAAGTCGAGAATTTTGCCCCGGTTTTCGTATTTGAAAATATGCGTGGCGCCGCGACCATTGCTGCGGGTACGGAAAAACTGGCTTTGGCTGCCAACATCGGCAAAATCCGGGCGCGGGTTTGACATATAGGCCTGCACAAACGTGTCGAAACTCATGTCTCGGGTCGAATGGACGTGGCCGACCAGATCGGCGCGGCTGCGAAATCGATACCAGCTGCCCAGCCAGTCAACGGGTTCGCGAACAACTGCCAGGATCTCCATCTCGGTATCGTACATCTTCCGAAAAACGTTCTGGAAAAACCGATCATACCTGCGCACCGGAGCATGTTTGAGCTCGGGCGGATGAGTGACAACGATATCAGCGCGATCCCGCAACGCCGTGTGATAAGCCGTGCTGCCGGTTTTCGGAACGGCAAGGAAGGCAAGGCGTTCCTCATAGAAAACAAGCATTTAATTGCTCCAATTGTCATCCGGCTATGCGCGCAGATTGTCGTAAAGGACTTCTTAATACAATTGCTGAAGACTAAATCCCGTAAGTTTTTATTGAAATGTTCTTCTTTTGGTCCCATAAGGAACAAGAGGCGAACAAAGCAGCGATTGCTGCCCGATCAAGGGTGTGACAAAAGGGAAGGCGACAGGACAATGGCGGATCTTCTGACAATGAGCGACAAGAAAAACGCAGACAAGCAAAAGGCGCTCGACAGCGCGCTGGCCCAGATCGAACGGCAGTTCGGCAAAGGCTCCATCATGAAGCTTGGCGAAGGCGCCAAACAGGACATCGACGCAAGTTCGACAGGCTCGCTCGGGCTGGATATTGCGTTGGGAATCGGCGGTCTGCCCATGGGGCGGATTGTAGAGATTTATGGCCCCGAAAGCTCGGGGAAGACGACGCTGACGCTGCATTGCATTGCAGAACAGCAGAAACGCGGCGGCGTCTGCGCCTTTGTTGACGCCGAGCACGCACTGGACCCGCAATATGCGCGAAAGCTGGGCGTTGATCTGGATGAGCTTCTGATCTCGCAGCCCGATACCGGAGAGCAGGCGCTGGAGATCACCGATACACTGGTGCGCTCGGGCGCGGTCAACATGGTCGTGGTCGATTCGGTTGCGGCGCTGACGCCGAAATCCGAACTGGAAGGCGACATGGGTGACAGCAATGTCGGCGTTCAGGCCCGTCTGATGAGCCAGGCGATGCGGAAACTGACAGGCTCGATCAGCCGCTCGAACTGTATGGTGATCTTCATCAACCAGATCAGGATGAAAATCGGTGTTATGTTCGGCAGCCCCGAAACCACCACCGGCGGTAATGCACTGAAATTCTACAGCTCGGTCCGTCTGGATATCCGCCGCATCGGCGCGATCAAGGACCGCGACGAAGTTGTCGGCAACCAGACGCGCGTCAAGGTCGTCAAGAACAAGGTGGCGCCGCCCTTCAAGCAGGTGGAATTCGACATCATGTATGGCGAAGGCATCAGCAAGATGGGTGAGTTGCTGGATCTGGGTGTCAAAGCCGGAGTGGTCGAAAAGTCAGGGTCATGGTTCAGCTACGGCGACGAACGGATCGGGCAGGGGCGTGAGAATGCCAAACAATATCTGCGCGACAACAGCCGCATTGCCTTTGAGATCGAAGACAAGATTCGGGCGGCTCACGGGCTGGATTTCGACATGCCTCCGGACGCAGCCGAGGATGATGACATCCTTGAAGCCTGACGGTCGCTGACGGGGTGCGCTACGTTCCCGACCCGACATGTTGTGTTGAAAATACCATGAACAAGGCGGTCCCCGGGCCGCCTTGTTTCGTTCGGACGCGCCTCTGCTGTGGACACTCGTTTGACAGGGGGATAAACCTGCGGGGACCAAGTTTTTTGTGCGCCGAGAGAGCCCTATGCCAACCCTGAACGACATCCGATCGACCTTTCTGAACTACTTTGAAAAACAGGGGCATGAGGTCGTGGCGTCCAGCCCGCTGGTGCCGCGCAACGACCCGACGCTGATGTTCGTCAATTCGGGCATGGTGCAGTTCAAGAACCTGTTCACCGGATTGGAAACACGTGACTACAAGCGCGCCACCACGGCGCAGAAATGCGTGCGTGCCGGCGGCAAGCACAACGATCTCGACAATGTGGGTTACACGGCGCGCCACCATACATTCTTCGAGATGTTGGGGAACTTCTCGTTTGGTGATTACTTCAAACACGAAGCGATCCCGTTCGCGTGGGAGCTGATCACCAGGGAATTTGGGATCGACAAGAACCGTCTGCTGACAACGGTCTATCATACCGATGACGAGGCGTTTGAAATCTGGAAAAAGGTCGGTGTACCCGAAGACCGGATCATCCGCATCGCCACCAGCGACAATTTCTGGCAGATGGGCCCGACCGGCCCCTGCGGCCCGTGTACCGAGATCTTCTATGACCACGGAGACCACATCTGGGGTGGTCCTCCGGGCTCTGCCGAAGAGGACGGCGATCGGTTCATTGAAATCTGGAACGTCGTCTTCATGCAAAACGAGCAGTTCGAAGACGGCTCGATGGTCGAGCTCGACATGCAGTCGATTGATACGGGCATGGGGCTCGAGCGGATCGGTGCATTGTTGCAGGGTAGCCATGACAATTATGACACCGATCTGTTCAAGGCACTGATCGAGGCATCGGCCGATGCAACTGGCGTGGATCCTTACGGGGATCAGAACGTGCACCACCGCGTGATCGCGGACCACCTGCGTTCGACTTCGTTCCTGATTGCTGATGGCGTGATGCCCAGCAATGATGGCCGCGGCTATGTTCTTCGCCGCATCATGCGTCGTGCCATGCGTCATGCGCATCTGTTGGGTGCCAAGGATCCGGTCATGCACCGGCTCGTCCCGTCATTGGTACAACAGATGGGCGGTCACTATGCCGAGTTGACCCAGGCACAGCCATTGATCGAAGAGACCTTGTTGCTTGAAGAAACGCGTTTCAAGCAGACGCTGGACCGGGGGTTGAGGCTGCTGGACGATGAGGTGTCCGGCCTTTCCGAGGGTGCGCCTTTGTCCGGTGAGGCGGCATTCAAACTGTATGACACCTACGGTTTCCCACTGGATCTGACACAGGATGCGCTGCGTGAGAAAGGCCGGACAGTTGACACCGAAGGCTTTGAAACAGCGATGGCCGAACAAAAGGCCAAGGCGCGGGCTGCCTGGGCCGGGTCAGGTGAAGCCGCGGATCAGGCGGTATGGTTCGATGTTCTGGACAGCGCCGGGGCGACCGACTTCCTTGGCTATGACACCGAGAAAGCCGAAGCTCAGGTTGTGGCACTGGTTGTCGACGGTGCCTTGGTTGACAAGATCGAAGCGGGAAACAGCGGCTGGGTCGTGGTGAACCAGACGCCGTTTTATGGCGAAGCTGGTGGCCAGGTGGGCGACACCGGCGAGTTGCGGCGTCTTGAAGATCGCGATCACCTCAGCCGGGTGGAGGACACCAGAAAATTCGCCGATGGGAAGGTCTATGCACATAAGGTGACGGTCTTCAGCGGTGCCGTGTCAAAAGGCGATTCTGTCGAGCTGGAAGTCGATCATGCGCGCCGCACGGCAATCCGGGCCAACCATTCGGCCACGCACTTGCTGCATGAAGCGCTGCGGGAAACACTGGGCGACCATGTGGCGCAGCGCGGCTCGCTGAATGCGGCGGATCGTCTGCGGTTCGACTTCAGCCATTCCAAAGCGCTGAGCCTGGAGGAAATCCAGAAGATCGAACGTGAGGTGAACGGTTTCATCCGCCAGAACTCGGCTGTCGAGACACGGGTCATGACACCGGATGACGCACGCAAACTGGGCGCGCAGGCACTGTTCGGCGAGAAATACGGTGACGAGGTGCGTGTTGTTTCGATGGGCAAGGCACCTACGGGCAAGGGCCATGATGGCGAAACCTGGTCGATCGAACTGTGCGGCGGCACCCATGTGCGCCAGACGGGTGACATCGGCACCTTTGTCATCCTGGGCGAAAGCGCAAGCAGTGCAGGCGTGCGCCGCATCGAGGCACTGACCGGGGATGAAGCGCTCCGTTACCTTTCGGCACAGGATCATCGTCTTGCGCAGGTGGCGTCGGAACTGAAGGCGCAGCCGGATGATGTGGTGGCCCGCGTGAAAAGCCTGCTGGAGGAACGCAAGTCATTGCAGAACGAAGTGGCTCAACTGCGTCGAGATCTGGCGATGGCCGGCGGGAGCGGGCAGGGCGGCGGTGCCGAAGCGCGTGATGTGAACGGCGTTAAGTTCATAGCGCAGGCCCTCAGCGGGGTGTCCGGCAAGGATCTTCCGGCATTGATCGACGAACATAAGGAGCGTCTTGGGTCGGGGGCTGTTCTGCTCATCGCGGATACAGGCGGCAAGGCCGCTGTTGCGGCTGGCGTCACCGAAGACCTGACAGGAACCGTTTCGGCGGTCGATCTGGTCAAGGCCGCCGTGGTGGAATTGGGCGGCAAGGGCGGCGGCGGCCGCCCGGACATGGCCCAGGGCGGTGGACGGGATGCGTCGAACGCGGATTCGGCGATCAAGGCCGCAGAACAGGTTTTGGGAGGATAAGATGGCCGCACTCTGGATTGCACATGTGACGGTGACCGATGCTGAGGCGTATGGAAAATATGCCGAATTGGCCGGGCCAGCCATTGCCAAGCACGGGGGCACTTTCATCGCCCGTGCGGCGCGTTACGTTCAGTTGGAAGGCAAGGAACGGCCACGCAACGTTGTTGCCCGTTTCCCGTCGCTTGAAGCGGCTGTCGAATGCTATAACTCGGATGACTATCAACAAGCATTGAGTCATGCGCGCGACGCCAGTGAACGTGAATTGGTTGTGGTTGAAATAACGGAGTGAACATCTGCGTTCACGACGTGTAGCGCGGTTTGCCCGGTAAACGGGCAGCCAATAGGCAATCATTGGCTCATGCCACCAAACGGTCAAGGGAACTCAGCCCGCTAACAGGGGGCTGGGTTTATTTTTGCATTATTTCAATCGCTTGTCAGTCCACGCTGTCGCGGATTTGCGCGATCGGTGCCCGAATTGTGGCCGCGCCACCCAAATTCTTGCGCAAAAAGGTCAGATTGACGGACGAATTTCCGCCCTTTTTCCCCTTCAACTTTTTGGGTGATTGCCTGGGCGGGTTTGTTCGCGGATAGTTTCACGAATCGGAATGCGACCCTGTTTGACGTGCAATCGTGCGAAGAACATCGGATTGGGGTACAGGCATGAAACACTTCACAAATCTGGCCAAGCGGTTTGGTGCAAGACTTCTGCCGATTTCAGTGCGGGCCTTCAGCATCAGTTTTTTTGGCGTTTGCACCCTAGCGGTGGTCCCCGTCGCACATGCGTCCGGGAACGGGTTTATCCCAAGTGTCGCGTCCTCGCCGCCACCTTCAGGGGCGGCAAATCTGTGCGCCGAGTACAAATGGGCCTGTGCCGAAAAACGATCCGTGTCCATGTCCAGCCAGCAAGAACTGAAGGTTGTCGAACAGGTGAATCGGCGCGTGAACAGATCGACGCGAGAAGTCACCGATCAATCTCAGTACAAAATGACCGAGCGTTGGGCGCTTCCCACGGACAGGGGGGGCGATTGCGAAGACTTCGCGCTGTTGAAGAAAAGAGATTTGATCCATGCCGGCGTCGATCCAAGTAAACTGTTGATCGCGACGGTTCTGGACACGCGTCGGGTGCCTCATGCGGTGCTGGTGTATCGCTCTTCAAACGGTGATTTGGTTTTGGACAACCTCACGAACCGTATCAAACCCTGGACGGCGACGCGGTATCTGTTTCTTCGCATGCAAGACCCGAACCGCCCCGGACGTTGGGTTGGTGTGTACGGCCATAGCTGAGGAAACCTGAAAGTCTTTTTGAGAAACTGAATACCGGTGCAATCGTATCTTGCACCGGTATTTTTGCTTCCAAATTAAAACGTTTCGCCGCCGCCTTCGTTTTCACCGCCACCTTCGTTTTCGCCGCCGCCTTCGTTTTCGCCACCACCTTCGTTTTCACCGCCACCTTCGTTTTCACCGCCGCCGCCAGAGCCGCTGCCTTCGCCCCCTAGGCCAGTGCCACCGCCGCCGGTGCCGCCGTTTTCACCGCTTGTACCGCCGGTTCCACCGCTTAAACCGCCACCACCACCGAAAGCCGAGCCGCTGTCGACTGTCTCATCGGACGGACCATCTCCGGATCGCTGATCACTTGCGCCGATCGACGCCGTCGGCAAATCTGAAAGCAAGTCTGCAAGTGGCGCACATTCAGCACCTACACGCGCCAGAATTTGATCGAAATCGTGCCGGCGTTGAATGTATCGGATCATACCCGATGTCACAGCGTCACACTCACATAACACCTGTGCGGATGCAGCGGATTGTCTGGCTGTTTGAACGGTGCATGTTCCGGCGGCGAAAGCTTCACCCGTAGGCGAAAACAAAAATGTCGTAGCGACAAAATACAGCGGGATATTGCGGGACCGGATACCCATGTGGAACTCCTCGAAACTCGATACTTTACTACGTGTTCATATGAACCACCGCAGCGAGGGTGTTTATGAACGACGTCACACAACTGGCATATTTTCACCTTAAACGGGTCTCAATCACAACATGTGGATTGGGGGAGTGATGGAGAATTAATGCAACCCAAAGAAGAAAGTCTACTCTTTTCAATTGAAAACCGGGCGTAGTGCCCGGTTGTCCGTTTTTTATCTTTTGTCCGTTTGGACGCAAAATTGCCACACTTGGGCAATTGTTTCCGATTGCGGCAGCGGTCTGCCGGGTAAATCAGGCCGACTTGGCCATCCGCTTGCGCTCGTGCGGGTCAAG
Organism: Ruegeria sp. AL12; assembly: GCF_056540885.1. Taxonomy (NCBI): domain Bacteria; kingdom Pseudomonadati; phylum Pseudomonadota; class Alphaproteobacteria; order Rhodobacterales; family Roseobacteraceae; genus Ruegeria; species Ruegeria sp. AL12. The sequence continues at coordinate 903,819 of NZ_JBQFXN010000001.1, forward strand.
ATAACGCTTGCGCAAGCGCACTGCATTCGGGGTGACTTCGACCAGTTCATCGTCGTCAATATAAGCAATTGCCTCTTCCAGCGAGAACTGAATATGCGGCGTTAGACGAACCGCATCGTCCGAGCCACTCGCGCGTACGTTTGTCAGCTTCTTGCCTTTCAGCGGGTTCACTTCCAGATCATTGTCACGAGAATGCTCGCCAATCACCATGCCTTGATAGACATCCGTTTGAGGACCGACAAACATCCGGCCACGCTCTTCCAGGTTCCACAGGGCATAGGCCACGGCTTGGCCATTCTCCATCGAGATCAGAACGCCCGCTCGGCGGCCCGGGATCGGGCCTTTGTGCGGCGCCCAGCCATGGAACACGCGGTTCAGAACGCCTGTGCCGCGGGTGTCGGTCAGGAATTCGCCGTGATAGCCGATCAGGCCACGGGACGGTACATGGGCAATGATGCGGGTCTTGCCGGCACCTGCGGGGCGCATCTCGACCAACTCACCTTTGCGGGCCCCGGTGATCTTTTCGATCACGGCGCCCGAGTATTCATCGTCAACGTCAATGGTGACTTCCTCGATCGGTTCCAGCCGCTGGCCGTTTTCTTCACGGAACAGAACCTGAGGGCGCGAGATGCTGAGTTCGAACCCTTCACGGCGCATGTTCTCGATCAGAACACCCATCTGCAACTCGCCGCGGCCCGCGACCTCGAAAGCCTCGCCGCCGGGTGTGTCGGTGACGCGAATCGCGACATTGGATTCGGCTTCTTTCATCAGGCGATCACGGATGACGCGCGACTGAACTTTCTTGCCGTCACGACCGGCCAACGGAGAATCATTGATACCAAAAGTTACGGTGATCGTCGGCGGGTCGATGGGCTGTGCAGGCAGGGCTTCTTCGACCTGCGGAGCAACCAGAGAATCTGCCACGGTTGCTTTGCTCATGCCGGCGATGGTGACGATGTCACCGGCTTCGGCCACATCGATAGGTTGCTGTGCCAGCCCACGGAACGCCAATATTTTTGAGGCGCGAAAGTTTTCGATCAACGATCCGTCACGGCTCAGGGCTTTCAGGCTGTCGCCAGCTTTCAATGTGCCGCTTTCCACACGACCCGTCAGAATGCGGCCGATGAAAGGATCGCTGCCCAAAGTGGTGGCCAGCATCCGGAACGGCTCACCCTTATGCGCGATCTGTTTCGGGGCAGGAACGTGATCGACGATCAGATCAAACAGTGCGCTCAGGTCCTTGCGCGGGCCGTCCAGCTCCATATCGGCCCAGCCGGAACGGCCCGAGGCATACATGGCCGGGAAATCCAACTGGTCATCATCGGCGCCGAGGTTTGCGAACAGGTCAAAGCATTCGTCCAATGCGCGGTCAGGTTCCGCATCCGGCTTGTCGACCTTGTTCAGAACCACGATCGGGCGCAGGCCCAGCGCCAACGCCTTCGACGTCACGAATTTGGTCTGTGGCATCGGGCCTTCGGCGGCGTCAACCAGCAGGACGACACCATCGACCATGCTGAGGATACGCTCGACTTCACCACCGAAATCGGCGTGGCCGGGGGTGTCGACGATGTTGATGCGTGTGTCTTTCCATTCGACCGAAGTTGCCTTGGCCAGAATGGTGATGCCACGCTCGCGCTCCAGATCGTTGCTGTCCATGGCGCGTTCCGCCACGGCCTGGTTTTCCCGGAACGCGCCGGATTGTTTGAGCAGCTCATCCACCAGGGTCGTCTTGCCGTGGTCCACGTGAGCGATGATTGCGATGTTGCGCAGGTCCATGAGAGGTCAGCCTTTGAACGGAAAGTTGCCGCGCGCATAGCGCGGCGCGACAAAATATACCAGCCCTAACCGTGGATCAGTGACCGGCAGTCTTGGAAAAGAGGTGAATGATCAGGATTCCGGACAAGATCAACGTCAACCCCAGGATCGCAGGCCAATCCAGCCTTTGGCCGAACACGATGAATCCGATCACGGCGATCAGAAAGATGCCCAGACCGGACCAGATCGCATAAACGATACCGACAGGCATGTATTTCAGCGTCAGCGCCATGAGGTAAAATGCGAGTCCGTACCCCACGACCACAAGGACGGACGGCCAGAACCGGGTGAATTGTTGACTGGCCTGCAAGGCCGTGGTGCCAATGGTTTCCGCAACAACAGCCAGCATCAGATACAGATACGCTTGGGGCATTTTGATCCTCGAAACAGGAAAGATACCCTCGCGTTGAGCATGAAACCGAAGGGGTGGGCAAGGCGATTTTTTGGGTCTGAGGATATGAGAATACCATCTGAGGTCAGGTATACCTGACTATTCAGAGAATCGAATTGGTGTAGTCTTCTCAACGTATTTTATGATTTGTTATTGAGTTTTGAGTTATGACGACATTTTCGAAATCCGTAATATTTGCTGCGGGTCTGATAGTGGCGATTGGGTGGCTTGCTGACGGGGGGTCCGTCGAAGTTGAAGCAGCCAACATGGTTGAACAGTTTGATGGTAGTAGTGTTTTTTAAGCGCCACGTAGAGCTTAGCAGGGAAAAAGGAGCCGTCGGGCTCCTTTTTTCTTTTCTGCCTAGTGGTGTACAGACTCGGCGCTTTGGAAGTGTGCAGCCAGTTGCGGTTGCAGCCAATCCCACAGCCGAGGAGAACCTGCTGCAATCGCAGGCTGAACGCGTGCCTCAAGCTGGGCATATGTTACCTTGTAATCGACCCACGATCCGCCACCGGTTTCCAGATTGGCGACAGGTGTCTGAAAACGATCAACGGCTTTGGCGAACCTGGCGTCGGGGCTGTCTGCCGCTTCAAACTCGTGCCACAATGTCGTGAAGGTGTTGGATTGCGTGTCGGGCAGCAACCCGAACAAGCGCTTGGCCGCCGCTTGTTCCTTGGCTGCTTGCGCTGCGTGATCGACCTGCCCGTGGATCGGATTGTCGCCAGCGTCGATTTCAACAATATCGTGCAGCAACAGCATTTGAAGGACCCGATCAACACTGATCCCTGTGGGCGCATTTTCAGCCAGGACCCAGGCGTAGAGCATGATGTGCCACGAGTGTTCTGCCGAGTTTTCGAAACGATCACCCGCCATCAGCCGCGAGGCACGAAGAACAGACTTCAGCCGATCAGCTTCGGTCAGAAACGCCAGCCGTGTCGTAAACGCGTTGGCCTGCGTATCTGCACCAGCCAGCAGGTTTGCGGCGTGCTCGTAGGCCAGTGGAAAAACCTGTTCCAGATAGGCGGCGCGACCGCCTTCGAGATTTGAACGCGCTATGTCCACGTGATCCGGATCTGGGTTCGGGGCACACAGAACCTGAAACAGTGGCTGACAACGATCCAGAACCTTTGCAAACCGGGCGTCGGCGGTCTGATCCTCTTCAAATTCACGCCAGACAGCGTGAAACGCATCGGCCTGATCCTTTGGCAAAAGCCCAAACAGTTCTTTGGCTGCAGCTTGCTCAGCTTTGGCAACCAAGTTCCAGTCAGTCTTAAGGTGGATTGGATGGTCGCCGACAACGATTTCAACAAGGTCATGCAGCAACAGCATGCGTAAGACCCGATCAATCGAGACATCCGGCCCTGCCAACGGGGCCATGACAAGGGCCCACAAGGCCAAATGCCAGCTGTGTTCTGCCGAGTTTTCGGGTCTGGACCGGTCAAGCAGGACATTTGCCCGCTCGACCATTTTCAGTTCGTCGGCCCGTTTCAGAAATGCGATTTGCGCCGGCAAACGGTCGGTCATTGCTTTTCGATCGCCTTCTGCTTTGCACGATGCGCAGACAAGCGTTTGATCACGAACTGCCTGGCTTTCCGTTCAGCCAACCGAACACGAATTTCCGTCAGAAACGCCTCTTCCAGAGACTGAGACGCGGCCCCGAGCACTTCACCAACTTCGACAAAGAACCTGTCTTCGCCCGTCTCATCCATTACCTTCATCGTATCTTCGGCCAGTTTGGCGGCAAGAGATGTGATGGTGTCGGACATCAGCGGGTGTTCTCGGTCAGGCGGCGTTTCACATAGTCGCTGACATTGGTGATCAGCGTGTCCATGTGACGATCCTGAAAGAAGTGATCTGCACCTTCTACTTCGGTGTGCGTGATGGTGATCCCCTTCTGCTCGTGCAGCTTGTTCACCAGCGAGGTCGTGTCAGCCGGTGGCGCCACCCTGTCAGCCGTTCCGTTGATGATCAGGCCGGAAGACGGGCAGGGGGCAAGGAACGAAAAGTCATACATGTTTGCAGGGGGCGATACACTGATGAACCCCGTGATTTCAGGGCGGCGCATCAGCAGCTGCATACCGATCCACGCACCGAACGAAAAACCTGCGACCCAGCAGTGTTTCGAATTGTTGTTCATCGATTGCAGGTAGTCCAGCGCCGATGCCGCATCGCTCAGCTCGCCCACGCCCTGATCATACTCGCCCTGGCTGCGACCGACGCCGCGGAAGTTAAAGCGCAACACGGTGAACCCCATGTTGTAGAAGGCATAGTGAAGATTGTAGACCACCTTGTTGTTCATGGTCCCGCCGAACTGAGGGTGCGGGTGAAGCACGATGGCGATCGGTGCGTCTTTTTCCTTTTGCGGGTGGTAGCGGCCTTCCAGGCGGCCTTCGGGTCCGGGAAAAATCACCTCGGGCATGTGTGCTTTGGTCCTGTCTTTTTCGTGCCGATGCCCGGATATACTTGACGATAATCGTCGGGCACCTTAGAACGGTTCTAATTATGTTGCTTGGCGCATACCAGCGCTGTCAGTCGGAGATACGCACTGGCAACGTCGGCGTCAATGATTTCGCGCAAATCCTGCTGAAAGGGGGCATGGAATGAAGCTGTCGACCAAAGGGCGTTACGCAATGGTCGCCCTGGCGGATATTGCGCTCCAGCCGACGGAACGACTGGTGACGCTTGGGGAAATCTCCGAGAGGCAGGACATTTCGTTGCCATATCTCGAGCAGCTCTTCGTCAAACTCCGCCGGGCGGACTTGGTGTCTTCCGTGCGGGGGCCCGGCGGCGGGTATCGACTGGCACGCCCGGCATCCGAAATTCGTGTCGTCGAAATTCTGGCGGCCGTGGACGAAACCGTTGATGCGCTGCAAAAAGGGGCCGGAGCGTCCGGGGCCTCGTCCGGCAGCCGCGCTCAATCATTGACCAATCGGCTTTGGGAAAGTCTCAGCGCGCATGTCTATGTGTTCCTGCATCAAACCCGTTTGTCAGATGTGATCAAGAACGACCTCGCCCCGTGCCCGGCCGTTCCGAGCCTGTTTTCCGTTGTAGATGAATGATCTTAACGGGCGGGATATGAAATGAAGTCTGTCGGCAAAAAGATGTATCCATGAAACGTGTTTATCTGGATCACAATGCAACAACGCCGCTGCGCCCCGAAGCGAGGGACGCGATGATTGCGGCGATGGAAGTCTGCGGCAATCCCTCGTCGGTTCATGCGGAAGGTCGGGCCGCCAAAGCTCTGATCGAGCGCGCCCGGGCTCAGGTTGCATCGGCCTTTGGGGCGGATGGTGCGGATATCGTCTTTACATCTGGTTCAACCGAAGGTGCGGCACTGGCATTGTCGGGGCGCCAATTGCACGGCGCGGCGATTGAACATGACGCGGTAAGAGCCTGGATCAACGAGGATCTTACGGTTTCAGAGGCCGGAGACGTGCAGGTAACCGCGCCTGAAATGTCGACATTGCAACTGGCAAACTCAGAGACGGGGATGGTTCAAACACTGCCGTCCGGTCTGGCCGTGACAGACGCCACACAGGCTTTTGGCAAGCTGCCCGTCGCGTTCAACTGGGTGAATGCCCAGATGGCCCTGGTCTCGGCGCATAAACTGGGCGGTCCAAAAGGTGTCGGTGCCGTTGTGATGCAACGCGGAACCGATCTGGCGGCACAGATCAAGGGGGGCGGCCAGGAAATGGGTCGCAGGTCAGGAACCGAAAATGTTATTGGTATCGCGGGGTTCGGGGCCGCAGCTGAAGCTGCGATGCGGGATCTGGCCAATGGCGTTTGGGAGCAGGTCGAAGAATTTAGAAATATTCTAGAAAACGCTCTTGAGGCCGCTGTAAAATCACCTATTTTTGTCGGGAAAGGGCGGCAACGCCTGCCGAACACCCTGTGTTTTGCTGCGCCCGGGTGGAAGGGCGAAACCCAGGTTATGCAAATGGACCTGTCGGGATTTGCGGTCAGTGCGGGCTCTGCCTGTTCCAGCGGCAAGGTTCGTTCCAGCGCGGTGCTTACCGCCATGGGATTTGACGAGGAAACGGCCAGCAGCGCAATCCGCGTATCGCTGGGACCTCGGACAACGGAAGAAGATGTGCTGCGTTTCGCCGAAACGTGGCTTGAAAAAGAGAAAAAGCATCGCGCGCGCGCCGCGTGATCTGACGGAGGGTAAGTTATGGCCGCTTTGGACCAGACCCAGGTGAAAGAGGGTGTCGATCAGGAAACCGTGGATGCGGTGCGCGAGGTCGGAACCTATAAATACGGCTGGGACACGGACATCGAAATGGAGTACGCGCCGAAAGGTGTGAACCCGGACATCGTTCGTCTGATCTCGGAAAAGAATGAAGAACCGGAATGGATGACCGAGTGGCGTCTGGCCGCGTTTGAACGCTGGACCAAGATGGAAGAACCGAAATGGGCCATGGTCACATATCCAAAGATCGATTTTCAGGATCAGTATTACTATGCGCGTCCGAAATCGATGGAAGAGAAACCCAAATCGCTGGACGATGTCGACCCCAAGCTGCTGGCCACTTACGAAAAGCTTGGTATCCCTCTGAAAGAACAGATGATTCTGGCCGGCGTCGAAGGTGCTGAGGATGCTCCGGCCGAGGGTCGCAAGGTTGCTGTGGACGCGGTGTTTGACTCGGTGTCCGTCGGCACGACCTTTCAGGCCGAACTGAAAAAGGCCGGTGTGATTTTCTGTTCGATTTCCGAAGCGATCAAGGAACATCCTGAGCTGGTCAAAAAGTATCTGGGCACTGTGGTTCCGGTGTCGGACAACTTTTATGCAACTTTGAACTCGGCCGTGTTTTCGGATGGGTCCTTCGTCTACATTCCGCCCGGTGTCCGCTGCCCGATGGAGCTGAGCACCTATTTCCGCATCAACGCCGAAAACACGGGCCAGTTCGAGCGCACTCTGATCATCGCTGACAAAGGCTCGTACGTGTCCTATCTGGAAGGCTGCACCGCGCCCCAGCGCGACACCGCGCAGCTGCACGCGGCCGTGGTCGAGATCATTGTCGAAGAAGACGCCGAAGTGAAATACTCGACCGTTCAGAACTGGTTCCCCGGGGATGAGAACGGCAAGGGCGGGATCTACAACTTCGTGACCAAGCGCGCCGATTGCCGGGGCGACCGGTCCAAGGTGATGTGGACGCAGGTCGAAACCGGCTCGGCCGTGACGTGGAAATACCCGTCCTGCATCCTGCGCGGCAACGAAAGCCAGGGTGAGTTCTATTCGATCGCGATTGCCAACAACTATCAGCAGGCCGATACCGGCACCAAGATGGTTCATCTGGGCAAGAACACCAAGTCGCGCATCGTGTCCAAGGGCATCAGTGCGGGCAAGGCGCAGAACACCTATCGTGGTCTGGTCTCGATGCACCCGAAGGCCAAGGACAGCCGCAACTATACCCAGTGCGACAGCTTGCTGATCGGCGACAAATGCGGCGCGCATACGGTTCCGTATATCGAGGTCAAGAACAACTCGTCCCGCGTTGAGCATGAGGCGACGACGTCCAAGGTGGATGACGATCAGCTGTTCTATTGCCGTCAGCGCGGCATGGATGAAGAAGAGGCCGTGGCTTTGGTGGTCAACGGGTTCTGCAAGGACGTTCTGCAAGCACTGCCGATGGAGTTCGCCATGGAAGCGCAGCAACTGGTGGCAATCTCGCTGGAAGGGTCGGTTGGCTGATGACGCGGGCGTCACGAAGCGGCATCCGGAAAGAAGACGTGCTGACCTGGCTGGGTTACGCGTTGCCGGTTCTTGGCGGTCTGCTGGGTATGGCTTACGTCAACATCAACCACATGGAATTCATCAACCCGGTTTGGGCGGTTGGCGGAGGGGCGATCCTGGGCTGGATCGTCGCGCGTCTGATCCGCAAGTTGCTGGGATAAGAAGGTTTCGGGGCCACGGTGCCCCCTGCGATACGCAAAAGGATAAAAAATGCTGGAAATCAATAATCTGCACGTGAAGCTTGAAGAAGAAGACAAGCAGATCCTAAAGGGTGTGGACCTGACGGTTGAAGCCGGCAAGGTACACGCGATCATGGGGCCGAACGGGTCAGGCAAGTCAACACTCAGCTACGTGCTGTCGGGCCGCGACGGGTACGAAGTGACCGAGGGTTCCGCCACGCTGGATGGCGAGGATCTGCTGGAGATGGAACCGGAAGAGCGCGCCGCTGCCGGCGTGTTTCTGGCCTTCCAATACCCGGTCGAAATTCCGGGCGTGGGCAACATGACCTTTCTGCGCACCGCCGTGAATGCACAGCGCAAGGCGCGGGGTGAGGACGAGCTGTCCGCCGCGGATTTCCTCAAGGAAGTGCGTGCCAAGGCCAAGACGCTGAAGATCGACGCGGATATGCTCAAGCGTCCGGTCAATGTGGGCTTCTCGGGCGGTGAGAAAAAGCGCAATGAAATCCTGCAAATGGCCATGCTGGAACCCAAGATGTGCATCATGGACGAAACCGACTCGGGTCTGGATGTGGATGCGATGAAGCTGGTCGCCGAAGGTGTGAACGCCCTGCGCGATGAAGGTCGCGGGTTCCTGGTCATCACCCATTACCAGCGCCTGCTGGATCACATCAAACCCGACGTCGTGCACATCATGGCCGATGGCCGCATTGTCAAAACCGGAGGCCCAGATCTGGCGCTCGAGGTTGAAAACAACGGTTATGCCGACATTCTTGCCGAGGTGAACTGATGGCCTTGCCCGAAGTCAAACAATCCGCGACCGAGGCCCGGCTGTCTGCCTTGACCATGCCCGACGCGGGATGCACCCGCGCCGCGCGCGAAGACGCGCTGGCCCGTGTTCTGGAAACCGGTCTGCCCGGACGGCGTGACGAATATTGGAAATACACTCAACCGGACACTCTGGTCTCGCCAGACGCGCCTCCGGCTGCGGTGTTTGCCGATGACGAGCCGTTGATGTTCAGCGGACTAGACCGGCTGAACATCGTCTTCGTGGACGGTGAATTCAGCGCCGAAGAGTCGGACGACCTGACGCTGGAAGGCGTGACCATCGACCGGCTCGAGGATATCTGCTGCAAGGACATTCATTGGGCGAAAGACCTGTATGGCGTGCTTGAGACGCGCGGTCAGTCTCCGGTCCAGCGTCCGCTGGCGGCGCTGAACACGGCTTTTGCGTCGGATGGTGTGGCCATTCATGTCACCGGCAAACCGTCCAAACCGATCAACCTGATCTATCGTCATGCGTCGCCGACCTCGGATGCGATCCTGCACCACGTCATTCGCGTCGAAAGCGGGGCCGAGGCCACCATTCTGGAAACCGGTCCGGCTGCGTCACGCTTCAACAAATGCATGGAGATCGACATCGCCGACAAGGGCACGCTGCACCATGTGCGCGCCCAGGGCAGGGACCATGAACGCCGGGCCGCGACCCATATGTTCACCCGTCTGGGCACGGAATCGGTCTATAAATCCTTCACTTTGACCGTGAATGGCGTGCTGACCCGCAATGAGCAGGTCGTCGAGTTGACGGGCGATGACGCGGTCGCCCATGTGGCCGGAGCCTGTGTTGGCGATGGCGACTTCCATCATGACGACACGGTTTTCATCACCCATGATGCGGTAAACTGCGAAAGCCGTCAGGTGTTCAAGAAAGTGCTGCGCAACGGGGCGACGGGCGTGTTTCAGGGCAAGATCCTCGTGAAGGAAGGCGCCCAAAAGACCGACGGTTACCAAATAAGCCAATCGCTGCTTCTGGATGATGACAGCCAATTCCTCGCCAAGCCCGAGCTTGAGATCTATGCCGATGACGTGGCGTGTTCGCACGGCTCGACCTCGGGTGCGATCGACGAAACCGCTCTGTTCTATCTGCGGTCCCGTGGCGTGCCGGTCAAGGACGCAACCAACATGCTGACTTTGGCCTTTCTTGCCGAAGCGGTGGATGAGATCGAAGACAGCGCCCTGGCGGAAGAGATCGTAAGCCGTCTGGAAGGGTGGCTGGCGCGTCGTAGCTGATGGCCGTCTCGTCTGACATATTGGCCACATACCGGGGGCCGGGGCGCGTGGTGCGCCGGCTTCTTGAAATGGGTCAGCGGGAAGACAGGGCGCTGGTGTTTGTCATGGTGTTTTGCGTGGTGGCCTTTGTCGCGCAAATGCCCAGCCTTGCCCGCAAAGCGCATCTTGAAGGCGTCGAGCTGAACATGCTTTTGGGCGGCGCTTTGCTGGGGTCGGTGTTCATACTGCCGTTGTTTTTCTACACGCTGGCGCTGATTTCCTATTGGGCGGCGCGGATGGCGGGCGGGCAGGGCACTGCTTATGGCGCACGACTGGCCCTGTTCTGGGCGTTGTTGGCATCTGCCCCCCTGGTCTTGTTGAATGGTCTGGTTGCCGGGTTCATCGGGCCCGGGCCCGCTTTGACAATTGTGGGTGTCGTCTGGGTTGCTGTTTTTGTCTGGTTCTGGTTATCCGGTCTGAGACAAGTACAAAGGTCCGCTGCATGACTATCAATTCCCTCGGCGCTCTGGCGGTTCTGACGATCAGAAGCCCCGACCAAGCCGCCCGCCAGCTGTTATCCCTGAAACCGGGGCGGGAAGGGTTGTGGTTGGCCTTTGCGCTGGCAGTGGTTTTGAACTGTCTCGTGCAGTTGGGAATCGATTTGTCGGTGCCTGTGCCGCAAGGTCAAATCGCACCACCACCCGAAAGTGTCCCCGTTGTATTGCTGCGATCCGCCGGAGCAATGCTGCTGAGCATCCTCGCGTTCTTCGTTGTCGGAAAAGCGATAGGCGGCAAAGCAAGCTTTGACGATCTGATGGTCCTGACAGTGTGGTTGCAGTTCCTGCAAATCGTCGCCCTGGTCATGACCCTTGTTCTAAGCCTGACGATGCCGTTTCTGATGATGATGATGCTGTTCGCAACGGCGATCCTGAGCCTTTACATCACGCTTCATTTCCTGAACGAAGCGCATCAATTCGGATCCCTTTGGAAGTCTTTCGCCGTAATTCTGTTGTCAGCCCTGATTGCGGTTCCCTTCGTCCTGTATTTAACACCGGCCGCGCCTGTCTAGGAAAACCGTATCATGTATGATGTGCAGAAAATTCGCTCTGACTTTCCGATCCTGTCACGTCAGGTGAATGGCAAGCCGTTGACCTATCTGGACAACGGTGCGTCTGCTCAAAAGCCTCAGGTCGTCATCGATGCGGTGACCCGTGCCTATTCCGAAGAGTATTCGAATGTTCACCGTGGATTGCACTATCTGTCCAATCTGTCGACCGAGAAATACGAAGCTGTTCGCGGCATCATCGCCCGTTTCCTGGGGGCATCGAACGAGGATGAGATCGTTCTGAATTCAGGAACGACCGAAGGGATCAATCTTGTTGCCTATGGCTGGGCCATGCCACAGCTGGAAGCCGGGGATGAGATCGTCCTGAGCGTCATGGAGCATCACGCCAACATCGTGCCCTGGCATTTCCTGCGGGAACGGCAGGGCGTTGTTCTGAAGTGGGTGGATGTGGACGCTGACGGGGGGCTGGATCCGCAGGCGGTAATCGATGCGATCGGCCCGAAAACCAAACTTGTGGCCGTGACGCAATGTTCCAATGTTCTGGGTACCGTCGTGGATGTCAAAGCCATCACCGAAGGTGCACATGCCAGGGGCGTCCCGGTGCTGGTTGATGGCAGTCAGGGCGCGGTGCATATGCCGGTGAACGTGCAGGACATCGGTTGCGACTTTTACGCCATTACCGGCCACAAGCTGTATGGCCCGTCGGGGTCGGGTGCGATCTACATCAAGTCCGAACGCATGGCCGAGATGCGCCCCTTTGTCGGTGGCGGTGACATGATCAAAGAGGTCAGCAAGGATCAGGTGATCTACAACGACCCGCCAATGAAGTTCGAGGCCGGAACACCCGGCATTGTCCAAACAATTGGCCTGGGCGTTGCGCTGGAATACATGATGGATTTGGGAATGGACAACATTGCCGCCCATGAATCCGACCTGCGGGACTATGCCATGCAGCGCCTGAACGGTCTCAACTGGCTTCAGGTTCAGGGCACGCGGCCAGACAAGGCAGCCATCTTCAGCTTTACGCTGGACGGGGCCGGCCATGCCCATGATGTATCCACGATATTGGACAAAAAGGGGGTTGCCGTCCGCGCCGGGCATCACTGTGCGGGCCCGCTTATGGATCACCTGGGCGTCACGGCGACCTGCCGTGCCAGCTTTGGTCTATATAACACGACGGATGAGGTCGACACACTGATCGAAGCGCTTGAATTGGCGCATGATCTTTTCGCCTGATTTTGGTTTCAAAGAGGGTGCAACAATCACGATTTTCAGTTGCACCCGGATTGGAACAAGGTTAGCTAACGGCCAAGGCACCTGTAGCTCAGCTGGATAGAGCGCTGCCCTCCGAAGGCAGAGGCCAGAGGTTCGAATCCTCTCAGGTGCGCCACCATCGCCATATTTCTAAGGCTTTTTGGCAAAACAGGAACTTCTGCGCCGAATTGGCAGAAGTTCGCGGGCCACATGGCCGTCGCTAATGAAGGACAAGCGTCCTGCGCTGGTCCGAGGATATGCGCAGCATAGCGTTATTCAACATCTACCCCGGCCAAGCGCTTCTTTAGCTTTGACGTTTTCGGTTTCCAGCGCCCGAAGCTTCTTTGCTTCCGACAATTTCAACCCACGTCTGCTATTGAAACTACGAAAGGTGCCCTGGCTGATCCCTTCTCGGGATATTTTCAATGCGAATACCCTTTCGGACCATGGATAGTGTCTGCAAGCCTCCGTTCTTCGCCCGCTTGCCACCACCCTATTAATCCTGACCATCATTTTGAGGCTTAACCCCTCAAGCAGTGGTTTTTTTGATGTACACTTTCCGAACGAGGCTGGCGCGCGTCAGCTCAAATGGAGGAAGGAATGTGAAAGTCATCTCTTCAAATAAGAAGCTGATAATCGTTGTCGTGATTGTAGCACTATTGGGTAGCGCGATTACCGGGGTTTCAGCTTCAAGCGTTTTAGGATGGATCGTGGTCGCCGTAATTCTGGCGTTTATCCTTGGAAAGCTGACCGATGATGAAGAACCCGAAAGCGATGATGATTCAGAAAGCGACAATGCTTCCGGTTCCAGTGTTCCCACTGACGTCGGTTATGAAAAGTCTCGTGAGACCAGCAATTCCACTGCGGCGACAGCATCCAGCAATGACACCGGAGGCGGTGATGCCGGCGGCGGAGGGGGTGACGCGGGGATGTAACTGGCCGCCCCAGTCAAATCCCTGTCAACTAAGCCGAGATCGTGAAGTCGCTGTCTTAGCCGCGCCAGGTGCGGACGACACCGCAGTCCATATGCACGAAATTGGACCCGTAATATTGACCGACACCGCCGGCCCGGCATGACATAGCAGCCTTAGCCATCTGCGAGACGGAGCGGGAAGACAGGCGCAGGTCTGCCGCTTGTCCCTTCATATGAAGCGATTTCCGGGCGACGCCGCGAGAGCGGGCGCGGAGCATGGCGTTGGTCTGGGGGGAGCGATAGCCCGACAGCAACATGTAAGGTTCGTTGACATCCAAAAGGTTGTGTGATGCCGCCATGATATCAATCGTGCGTAAATCGATGGATTTTACGTGATCTGTACGCCAATCGCGCATGAAATGGTTCACTTCTTTGACAGCGTCCTTGATATATTTACCATCGACCCAATAAATCATGTCCAACCGTTCGCCCGTGCGACCGGAATACATGCGAATGCGACGGATATCGCCGCCGCCGCGCAAAAAGCCTGCTGCTTTGGAGTAGGTGGGTGCTGCTGCGACTGCTGTTGCTGCAAACGCACCCAATAGGGCACGTCGGGTCAAGCCCGAGGAACTGCTCTTGGTCATTTTGGTTCGTCCCGTACTGTTCCTGCCTGCGCACGATGTTACGCGCGCTGTCTTAATTTTTCCCATCCCAGATGCGGAATTTATGACACAATCGGATTCGACGGCCAAGAAGTGTTTCATAGTCACCTTTTCAAGGGGGAATTTTCGGCAGATTTTTGCGCAAATGTCACAGCCGAGCGCAGAATATTTGCAGGTGTTGGCTGCGCATCACCGGGCCGATGCAAACGCGCATCAGACGCCAACAGAAGCAATTCGGTAAGGAATTTGTGAATAGACAAGTTTGCGCAACCAAACTCATAGTTGTTCGACGCACGTATCACCAACCAAGCCATTGATTCCAAGGCCATCCAATGCTTTCTGTTTTCCGAACCCGTACCAGTATCCTGCTTGCCGCCTGTTTTGCGGCCACCGCCAGTATGGCAAACACCACTTCTGAACCTGCGCACAACACGGCGTTTCAGATGGCCGTAGCAGAACATACCCCACGGGAATCGAAGATCGCAGAGTTTTACCGGACAAACGGATTTTCGCCGATTTGGGTGGGTGAATCCGATGAGCATATGCAACGCCGGGCCGCATTGATCCAGGCACTGTCACATGCGCATCTGCACGGTCTGCCGCAGGCTGATGCCACTGTTTCATCCTTGATTCAGAAAATGCAGGATGCACGCTCGACACGCGACCTTGGCGCCGTTGAGGCTGAACTGAGTAGGGTTTTCGTAGAGTTTGCCGACGCATTGTACTCAGGTTTTCTTCGGCCCGGAAATATCGACGACGGACTTGTTCGGTCGGTGGATCGTCGCAGCGCGGCCGAGCATCTGAACGCCCTGAACACACAGGGCGCCGCGTATCTTGCTCAATTGGCTCCTCAAACCCGTCAGTACCGGGCTCTGATGAAGCAGAAACTGGCGCTTCAGGATTTGGTAGATCAAGGCGGTTGGGGGGCGACTGTCCCGGAAACCAAGCTGGAGTACGGTGATACCGGGCCCAATGTTGTAAAGCTTCGCAATCGGTTGGTGTTGATGGGCTACATGAAACCATCGGCCAACCCGTCTTTCGACGCCGCGCTGCTGGAAGGGGTCAGGGCCTTTCAAAACGCGCATGGATTGGAACCCGATGGCGTTGCAGGCAAGGGCACGATTGCCGAGTTGAATCGCCCCGCCGTGGACCGGCTCAAGGCTGTTTATGTCGCTCTGGAACGAGAGCGCTGGCTACCTCGGGATCGCGGCGCGCGTCATATTCTTGTCAACCAGACAGATTTTTCGGCAAAGATCGTGGATGACGGGCAAGTCACGTTTGAAACCCGTGCGGTGATCGGCAAGAACACGCATGATCGCCGCAGCCCAGAGTTCTCGGACGTGATGGAACATATGGTGATAAACCCCAGCTGGTATGTCCCGCGCTCGATCATCACCAAGGAATACCTTCCGAAGCTGAAAGCGAACCCCAACGCGGTCAGTCATATCCAGATCACGGACAGCAGGGGGCGGCAGGTCAATCGCGGGGCGGTTGATTTCAATCAGTTCACCGCGCGAAGCTTTCCTTTTGCGATGCGCCAGCCGCCCAGCAAAAGCAATGCTTTGGGGCTGGTCAAGTTCATGTTCCCCAACAAGTACAATATCTATCTGCATGATACGCCTCAGAAAAGCCTGTTCGCGCGTGAGGTGCGGGCGTTCTCGCACGGCTGCATCCGACTGGCTCAGCCTTTCGAGTTTGCTTATGCATTGCTGGCCAAACAGGAAGAGGACCCCAAAGCATTCTTTCATCGTGTTCTGAACACAGGAAAGGAAACCAAGGTTGATTTGGAACAAAAAGTTCCGGTCCACCTGATCTATCGAACGGCATATGTCGGTCCAAAAGGCGAGGTGCAGTATCGCCGCGATGTCTATGGCCGGGACCGCAAGATTTGGGAGGCCCTACAAAAGGCAGGGGTGGCCCTGCCGGACGTTCAGGGTTAAGCACAGGGCAAATCCTGCCAAAAGGAAGCCCGAGATGCAGTTTACCATTCAGCAAATCGCCGACGCTTTGGGTGCCGAATGCCAAGGCGATGGTGGCCTGACGATCGTGCGGGCGGCCGAGCCGGGCGATGCCGGACCAACAGATCTGGCCATGGCCATGTCACCGAAATACGCCGAAGCGCTTTCGAAAGGGGAAGCTCGCGTCGCCGTTCTGTGGGAAGGCGCGGATTGGCAGGCAATGGGGTTGCGAGCGGCCGTTTTCGTGAAGCGTCCGCGCATGGCGATGGCGGGGATCACCGCAATGCTGGATCGCGGGCAAGGGATTGAACCGGGCATTCACCCTTCCGCAGTGATCGATCCAACGGCCGAAATTGGACCAGATGTGGCGATAGGACCTCTGACTGTTGTTGGTGCTCGGGCGCGAATAGGTTCGGGCTCGGTCATCGGTGCACACTGCGTGGTGGGAATGGACGCCATTCTTGGCGAACAGGCCCTGTTGCGCGAAATGGTTAGTATTGGCGCGCGCGCACAAATCGGGGATCGGTTCATCGCGCAACCCGGTGCAAGAATTGGCGGCGACGGGTTCAGTTTCGTAACGCCCGAGGTCTCTGGCGCTGAGCGCGCCCGCGAAACGTTGGGTGATCAAGGGGACGCCAAGGCGCAAAGCTGGCTTCGTATTCATTCTTTGGGCGCGGTTGAGATCGGTGACGATGTCGAGGTTGGCGCCAATTGCACCGTCGACAATGGAACCATCCGCAACACGCGGATCGGTAACGGCACCAAGCTGGATAATCTTGTCCATGTCGGACACAACACCCGCGTCGGGCGAGATTGTCTGCTGTGCGGTCAGACGGGTGTGTCCGGCTCGGTCGAGATCGGCAACAACGTCGTTCTGGGCGGTCAGACCGGAGTGGTCGACAATATTTTCATAGGAGACGGCGTCATTTCGGGCGGGGGCACGAAGATTCTGTCAAATGTGCCCGCCGGGCGCGTCATCATGGGGTATCCGGGCATCAAAATGGAGACCCATACCGATGTCTACAAGGCGCAGCGGCGACTGCCCCGAATGGCACGCGACGTTGAGGCACTTAAAAAGGCTGTTTTCAAACAGACCCCAAGCGATTAAATCATCGTCAAACTGAAAATCAGGGGATCGACATGAGCATCAGCGACCGCGTCATCGCAATCATTGCAGAGCAGGCCGTGCTGGAGCCATCGGATGTGACGCCCGAAAGCACGCTGGAAGATCTGGGAATCGACAGCCTTGGTCTGGTCGAAAGTATTTTCGCCATCGAGGAAGAGTTCGACATTTCAATTCCGTTCAACGCCAACGAACCCGAGGCCAACGATTTTGACATATCCAATGTCGCTGCGATCATTGCCGGGATCGAAAAGCTCGTGGCGGAAAAGGTCTGACTGACGCTCATGAAACGTGTTGTCATTACCGGCGCAGGTACGATCAATTCACTGGGCCATTCGGTTCCTGACACCCTGGAAGCCATGCGCGAAGGCCGTTGCGGCATCTCGGAACTGGAATTTCGGGATGTTGATCGGTTGGCCATCAAAATCGGCGGGCAGGTTCGCGGCTTTGAGGCTGAAGGTCGGTTCAACCGTCAGCAGATGTCGTTGTATGACCGGTTCACTCAGTTCACTCTGACCGCCGCCAAAGAGGCCATCGATCAGTCCGGCATCGAGTTTCACGGAGAGTTGGCCGCAAAATCAGGTGTTGTTTTGGGGACCGCCGGCGGTGGCGTATCGACCTGGGATGACAATTATCGCTCGGTTTATGAGGACGGAAAGAACCGGGTACACCCGTTTGTTGTTCCCAAACTCATGAACAATGCGGCGGCCAGCCATGTTTCTATGGAACACAATCTCAAAGGCCCCAGCTTCACCGTGTCGACCGCCTGCGCGTCGTCGAACCATGCCATGGCACAGGCCTTTCAGATGGTCCGAAGCGGCATGGCCCCGGTCATGATCACTGGCGGATCCGAATCCATGTTGTGCTTTGGAGGCGTCAAGGCCTGGGAAGGGTTGCGCGTCATGTCCAAGGATGCGTGTCGACCGTTCAGCGCCAACCGAAACGGAATGGTACAGGGCGAAGGGGCCGGTATCTTTGTTTTCGAGGAATACGAGCACGCCCGCGCCCGTGGCGCCGAGATCATGTGCGAAGTCGTTGGTTTTGCCATGTCGTCGGATGCGGCCGATATCGTGATGCCCAGCAAGCAAGGGGCTTCAAGGGCCATGTCAGGTGCCTTGGCCGACGCCAGATTGAATGCAAGCGATGTGGGCTATATCAACGCACACGGCACCGGGACGGCCGCGAATGACAAAACCGAATGCGCCGCCGTTGCGGATGTTTTTGGGCCCCATGCTGACGACCTGATGATATCGTCGACCAAATCCATGCATGGTCACCTGATTGGTGGAACCGGTGCGGTGGAACTCTTGGCATGTATCATGGCGCTACGGGACGGTGTTATTGCACCCACCATCGGATACGAGGAACCCGATCCGGAATGCGCGCTTGATGTTGTGCCAAACGAGGCTCGGGAAGCCAAAGTTGACGTCGCGCTCAGCAATGCGTTTGCTTTCGGCGGGCTGAATGCGGTTTTGGCGTTGAAGCGAATTTGATCCGCGAAGCGCCGCCGCAATCGGTGCGGCGGCACAATCGTAAACGCACCCTCAGTTCGCGTTGACGGTCAGGGTGTCATAGCCGGACGTAAAGCCGGACAACGACATCTCCATCTCCAGTACCTGATCAGGGAAGCGGGCCGGAACCAGCGAGAAGATCGCCTTGGTGCCAGCTTTCATTGCATCGATATCGCCCTGGCTCAGGCCCAGCTGCGCGACGCAGCCAACAGGCAGGCAATGATGATAGTTGTACAACTTGCGGGGCGCACCATCGATGGACAGGGCGAGCTGAGCTTGCAGCAGTGTTTCCAAAGGAACGATCACATTCGCCCATGCAACTGCCGCGCCGCCCTCGGGCAGTCTTCCAATCGACACCTCAGCTATCGGATCACCCTGGTTGCCCTTCAGAATCTGGACGATGGCGCACGGGTCTTCGCCTTGCTGCGCCTTGATGCAGGACAAGTCCCAGTCGCCGAACTTTTCCTTGACGAACTGTTCTCCGGGGCGCGGGCCTTCCTGACCCAAATCGAGACCGTTGTCCGGTTCGGATGTCGTTGTGTCCTGCGCATAAGCTGCGCCACATAGAAGAATTGCCGCCACTGTACTTAGCGAGAGGATTTTCTTGATCATGAATGCCTCGACTTGATGCTTGAGCTTTTTGCTTCGTTTAACACTCTTCTGAACTGGTGTCAGGCACTAACAGAACGCCATGTCTGAACGTGAACGGATTCTTGCCAGAACACCAGAAACCAACTGCCCTGAGACAGAAAAAGAGAGCTGTATAAGCCAGCTCTCTTTTCCAAAAGGTTCTCCCCGTCGGACTGGCCGACTTATTTATGCGCAAACCCTACGAAAGGGGCGCAGACGGGTCAACAGCTATCCTCAAATTTTAATATTATGGTCAGAACTTTGAAACCAAATTCGAGCCTGCAAAAAAGCCGTGCCCGAAGGCACGGCCAGTCGACAGGGAGGAAGTCTGCCCCACGTGAAGGAAGCAAACGCGGGGCAAATTGACTATCGCAGTCAAAGGTTAACTTTGTATGCTGGTCACGGATCGGTGAAACATAAGGCAATGTTAATGGGCAAGAATATATTTTTGGGTGGCGGAGGCGAAGGCTATGGCCAGCCGCAGGAACTGGCGCTGAAATATGCGAACCGCCATGGGCTGATTGCCGGCGCCACCGGGACCGGTAAGACCGTAACGTTGCAAATCCTCGCGGAAGGCTTTTCCCAAGCCGGAGTTCCGGTGTTTTTGTCCGATGTCAAAGGCGATCTGTCGGGCCTGGCTTTGCCCGGAAGCGACGCGCATAAACTGCATCAGGCATTTATGGATCGTGTCAAACGCATTGGGTTCGACGATTTTGCCTATTCCGCCTGCCCGGTTACGTTCTGGGACCTTTTTGGCGAACAAGGCCATCCGGTGCGGACGACGGTCACTGAAATGGGCCCTTTGCTGCTGTCCCGGTTGATGGAATTGAGCGAAGCGCAGGAAGGCATCCTGAACATCGCGTTCCGCGTGGCCGATGAAGAGGGAATGCCTCTTCTGGATCTCAAAGACCTTCAGGCGCTGCTGGTCTGGATCGGCGAGAACCGGGCCCAGCTTTCATTGCGATATGGCAATGTATCGACATCTTCGATCGGTGCGATCCAGCGGCGATTGCTGGTGTTGGAAAACCAGGGTGGAACAAAGCTGTTTGGCGAACCCGCGCTGGATCTGTCCGATCTGATGTGCACCGATGAAAACGGGCAGGGGATGGTGAACATCCTTGCTTCGGACAAACTGATGGCCGCGCCACGGCTTTATGCGACATTCCTGCTGTGGCTGCTGAGCGAATTGTTTGAGGAACTTCCCGAAGTCGGTGATCCTGACAAACCCAAGTTGGTGTTCTTCTTCGACGAAGCGCATCTGTTGTTTGACGGTGCTCCGAAAGTGCTGGTGGACAAGGTCGAACAGGTTGCGCGCCTGATCCGGTCCAAAGGCGTGGGAGTCTATTTCATCACCCAGAATCCCGCCGATATTCCCGAGGATATTCTGGGGCAGTTGGGCAATCGCGTTCAGCACGCTTTGCGAGCCTTCACGGCGCGTGACCGAAAGAACCTGCGTCTGGCGGCGGAAACCTATCGCGAAAACCCCGCCTTCGACACCGAAGCCGCAATTCGTGAGGTGGGCGTTGGTGAGGCTGTCACGTCAATGCTTCAAAAAAAAGGCGTTCCCGGAATTGTCGAGCGCACATTGATTCGTCCGCCGGGATCCCAGTTGGGGCCCATTTCTGATGTCCAGCGGCGGGCCATTCTCGATGCCTCGCCGATGGCGTCTAAATATGACGATGGTATTGATCGAAAATCGGCCTTTGAAATCCTCCAGGCTCGGGCTGAGGCCGCCGCTAAGGCCGCTGAACAGGCAGAGGCCGATGAAGTTCTGGAGGCACAATCACCGATGGAACGAGAGTATTCTTCGGCCCGCAGATATTCAGGAAGCCGGGTCGGCAGATCCTCGTCCCGGGTGCAACGGCGGAAAGACACGTTTGCATCGGCGATGACCGACGCGGTGATCAAGGAACTGAAGGGAACGACCGGACGCCGGATCGTTCGTGGTATTCTGGGTGGATTGTTCCGCAACAGATGACGGAACGGCGCCCATCACGGGCGCCGCAATACTTACTTCAAACGACGCTGGCCTTCCTGACGGCAGTAGGCGTCAGCCTCCGGCACGGACATTTTCGAAGCCGGGAAGTCAATCGCCCGGTCCCAAGTCACCCGGTCGTGACGATATAGCTGACAGGTTACGACACCTTTGGGCGTTTGAACCTTGACGGGAGTTGTTTCAAGTTCTTCCGGAGTGGGAATGCAGGCGGTTGTTACGATGGCAACAACCGGAAACAGAAGCAGTGTCTTGAACCGTGGTGCTTTCATTTTTGACTCTTTTCAAAACGTGTAAATGATCGTTACAGATCGGCGTAGACGGATGTGAGTGCCGGCGACATACCGCAAAAAGAAAACACTGCGGTGTGTCCGTTTATTCAAAAAATCGTTAAGAATCAAGAAACCGCGCCGGATAAGAGGCGCGGTTTCGCTTATTGAAGGTGGAAGTGATCTATTTCTCTGGGATCAGCCCTCTTGGGCTGAATCTGAGAACAATCAACAAGATCAGACCCATCGTGAACAGGCGCATATGTGCGGCGCTGTCCAGCAGGTGGGCTTTCAATGCACTTCCGTCCGGCAAGCCGGCGGTAATGACATTCATCAGCCACAAGCCGATCGGTTCAACCTGAACCCACAAGAACCAGATCAGGAATGCGCCCAGAACGGCCCCGAAGTTGTTGCCCGAACCACCCACGATCACCATCACCCAGACCAGAAAGGTAAAGCGCAGCGGTTGATACGCGCTTGGCGTCAACTGGCCGTCCAGCGTTGTCATCATCGCACCCGCGATACCGCAAACGGCCGAACCCAGTACGAATATTTGCAGATGACGACGGGTGACATCCTTGCCCATGGCCTCAGCCGCCACTTCATTGTCACGGATTGCGCGCATCATCCGGCCCCACGGGCTTTTCAGCGCCATCTGTGCCATCCAGAGCAGAACCAGAAGCACTATCATGAACAGCAGCGAATAGCCGAGTTTGACCGAGAGGGTGGACGCGGTGACGGGGTCCAACCCCAACCATTCGGCCCGCGCCAGAAAGGCCGGGTCGTTCTGCAAATCCACTTCGTAGCCCACAACGGGGGACGGGCGAGGAATGCCGTAGACATTCTTGACGCCCCGGGCCAGCCAGTCTTCGTTTTTCATGACAGCGATGATGATTTCGGCGATCCCCAATGTGGCAATCGCCAGATAATCCGAGCGAAGGCCCAGCGCCGTTTTACCGATCAGCCACGCAGCACCCGCCGCCAGCAAACCACCCGCCGGCCAGGCCAGCAGAACCGGTAGATTCAAACCTCCGATATTGCCGGCAATTGCCGGGTCGATGGCCTCGACCGCCGCAATGCTGGGATCGAACACCGCGCGATAGACAAAAAAGCCCACGACAAGAACGGCGATGATCGTCAGGGTTTGCACACGGCCCTTCGGCAGCTTTGTTGCCACCAGAACGGCGGCAACCACTGTCGCGGCGCCCAGCAGCAAAGACAGAACGATGCCATAACCTCCGGCAGCCCAAGCACCGGGCGTGGGCGGCGTTGAAACCAGTACGACGGCCAGACCGCCCAGTGCGACAAAGCCCATCACGCCCACATTGAACAGACCGGCAAAACCCCATTGCAGATTTACTCCGATCGCCATGATGGCGGAAATCAGCCCCATATTCAGGATCAGGATCGCGGTGTTCCAGCTTTGCGTGAAACCGGTCAACAGGATCAGGCCGCCGACGATTACGAACAGCAGCGTGTTTTTGACAGAGTCGGTCATACGGCCTTTCCCTTGAAAAGTCCCGTGGGCTTGAACAGAAGCACGATCAGCAGGATGACAAAGCTGACCGCGAACTTGTAATCGGTCGAGAGGAGCTGGACCAAACCTGACGGCGCCAGACTTTCAGGAGACACATAGGTCAGCACCTTCTTCCAAGCGTATGTTATCGTCACTTCGGAAAACGCGATGATAAACCCGCCTGCGATGGCGCCCAGAGGATTGCCCAAACCACCCACGATGGCCGAGGCAAAGATCGGCAGCAGAAGCTGGAAATAGACGAAGGGTTTGAAGCTTTTGTCCAGCCCGTAAAGAACGCCAGCAGTTGTGGCCAGTGCCGCAACGATGATCCATGTGATCATCACCACACGTTCCGGGTTGATGCCTGACAACAGCGCCAGATCCTCGTTGTCCGAATAGGCCCGCATCGACTTGCCGGTGCGCGTCTTGTTCAGAAACCAGAACAGCAGCGCCACGGCAACAACGGCCACGATCACCGTGATGCCTTGCGACGTCTTGATGGCGAGACCCTCGCGCAGACCGGTCATCGCCTTGAAATCGCGCGCCGAAACAATGAACCGAGCCCCATCCGAGAACCGTTGGTCATCCGGCCCGATGATAAACCGGACAAGGCCGTTCATGATGAACATCACGCCCATGGAGACGATCACCAGAATAACGGGCTTTGCCTTTTGTTCACGGTAGAATTTGTAGACCAGCCTGTCGGTGATCAGCACCAGCACGATACAGCCCAGGATGGCAAAGGGCAGGGCAAGCAGGGCGGTTGGCAACGGTCCAAAGCTGATTCCGGCGGCCTGCAACCCCCATGTGACCAGTACAGCGACCATCGCGCCAAAGGCCATGGTGTCACCATGGGCAAAGTTCGAAAACCGCAGGATGCCGTAGATCAGGGTCACGCCAAGCGCGCCCAATGCCAGTTGGCTGCCATAAGCGACCGCTGGCACCAACACAAAATTCGCAAGCGCAACAAGCGCGTTGAGTAGATCCATTATTTCTTCTCACTGTCCGGGTGCGGCTTTATGGCACGACGCCGACGAAAGACACAACAATTTGGAACATGATTTTTAGGGCTTGATGCATGTTTTTATGCCGCTTGGCAGGCTTCGGACACGCTGGCAGAGGCCCCTTGGTTCTTCCCCAAAGAAAAAGACCGCGCCACACTGAGGGGCGCGGTCCGAAATCGTGAAAGATCGCGGGGCTAGGCACCGGTTTCCGTGCATTGGCCGCGGTCATTGTGCAGAACCGGGCGGCGGATGGACAGGTTGTAGGACAGATCCGGGCTTTTGACGAAGAACGTCATGACATGCTGCTCGGTCGTCAGGATGAACGTCAAGTTGTTCAGCCCCGGAAACACCTGCGCGTCCCCGGTCGTGTCACCGAATTTGACCGATCCCTTTTGCGCACCTTCGAACCGTGTCAGCCGATACTCGGTTCCATCAATTTCCGATGTACACACAAATTCGCGCTGCTGAGCGACGGCACCGGTTGCCAGTTGTGCGACCAGGGCGGCGATCATCCATTTTTTCATTTTGACTTCCAATTCTTGTGTCCCCAACCGGGGCGCGTTTCGGGGATTGGTTTAGGTGTTCGTGCGCAGCGATATTTTTGAAATTGGGCCTGATTAAAGCAGCAGATTGGCATTCGGCGCGTTTTCAAAGTCTTTTTTCCGCAACGGCCCGCAGGAGATTAATTGATATTTTTCAGACACCTAATACAGGCTCTCATGTCCTGAGCCTCGGTTTGAAGCACCGTTTGCCATGTTCTGGCCTTCAATTTTGCGCATTGCGATCAAGCAAAAGGACCAGCCGAGAATCTCGACTGGCCCCACATGAAAACCTGCCATTGAAAAGCGTCGATCAGCCGCCCAAAAACGACTTTCGCACCTCGGGGTCGGCCAGCAGTTCCTTGCCTGTTCCGGTATAGGCATTGCGCCCCTGAACCAGAACGTATCCCTTGTCAGCGATCTCCAAGGCCTGGCGGGCGTTTTGCTCGACCATCAGGATCGGCAGGCCGGTGCGGGACACTTCGATGATCCGGTCGAACAACTCATCCATCACGATCGGCGAAACACCTGCCGTAGGCTCGTCGAGCATCAGCACCTTGGGCTGGGTCATCAGGGCGCGGCCCACGGCGACCTGTTGGCGTTGTCCGCCCGACAGCTCTCCGGCGGCCTGATTGCGCTTGTCGCGGAGGATGGGGAACAGGTCATAGACCTGCTCCATCGTCTGGCTGATGTCGTCGCGACGGATGAAGGCACCCATTTCCAGGTTTTCTTCCACCGTCATAGAGGTAAAGATGTTCTGTGTTTGCGGCACAAAGCCCATGCCACGCATGACCCGATCCTGTGGGGTGAGGTTTGTAATATCCTCGCCATCCAGACGCACAGACCCGGAACGGACATCCAGCATCCCGAACACGGCTTTCATCGCCGTAGACTTTCCCGCACCGTTGGGGCCGACGATGACTGCGATTTCACCCTTGTCCACCGCGATGGTGCAATCATGCAGGATGTCGGGCCCTTTGCCGTAGCCACCCGTCATGGTGTCGCCGATCAGAAACGGGCCGCCCCCGACCTTATGCGTCGCACCACTTTTGCGATGGGCCGGCGTCATGGTGCCGACACCGTGCGGATTGGTGATCGAGGCGTCCTTGTTGCCCTTGTCATCCTGATAGGGGTTGTCGCTCACGCGCCTGCCTCCAGTTTGTCTTTGTTCTTCAGGCCGGTGCCCAGATAGGCTTCGATCACGTGCTCGTTCGCCTTGATCTCGTCCAGGGTACCCTCAGCCAGAACCTTGCCTTCAGCCATGCAAATGACCGGATCACAGATCTTGCCTATGAAATCCATGTCATGTTCGATAACGACGAAGGTATAGCCGCGCTCTTTGTTCAGGCGCAGGATCGTGTCGGCAATGGTCATCAACAGGGTGCGGTTCACACCCGCGCCGACCTCGTCCAGAAACACGATCTTGGCATCCACCATCATCGTGCGGCCCAGCTCCAGCAGCTTTTTCTGACCACCCGAGACCTGACCCGCCTTGTGATCGGCCAGATGTTCGATGGTCAGAAACTCCAGCACCTCATCGGCCTTGGCCTTCAGCGCGCGTTCTTCATCAGCGATGCGCTTGCGGCCAAACCACGTGTTCCACAGCGACTCGCCTGATTGCGCGCCGGGCACCATCATCAGGTTTTCACGGCAGGTCATCGACGGGAATTCATGTGCAATCTGAAACGTGCGCAACAGACCCTTGTGGAACAATTCATGCGGGGGCAGACCGGTGATATCTTCGCCATCCATCACCACCTTGCCGCTGGTCGGCGGCAGAACACCTGCGATCACATTGAACAGAGTGGTTTTTCCTGCCCCGTTGGGCCCGATCAGGCCGGTGATCGACCCTTTCTGGATTTCCAGCGATGCCCCGTCCACCGCATGAAATCCGCCGAAATGCTTGTGCACGTCCTCGACGACGATCATCTTTTCCCCTTGCCGCCTGTTCGGCGCTGTTGTCTCGACCCCGTTTGCCGGGTGCGGTCTTTTTTCATTGAAACAGCCCGGACACAAGGCCCGGGCTGCTTGCATTCATAGCCTTTGGCGATCAATCAACGGAAGTTGACGGTCTTGTTTTCACCGTCGGTCACTTCGATCTCACGATAGGACCCCGCGCTTTCGCCGGGGCCGATCAGCTCAACACCGGACGCACCGACATAGTCGATGTCCTGACCGTTTGCCAGCAATTCCAGACCCTTGGCCAGTTCGCCGGGATAGATCTTTTCGCCCGGAGCGTTGGCGACGTCCATGATCTTGGCGCCATAGTCGGCCGGATTGGTCGATCCGGCAGCCTGCATGGCCAGCATGAACAAAGCCGCAGCGTCATAGGATTCGGGCGAATAGGGCGACGAACCGTCGAACCCTGCCGCTTCGGCCATGGCAAAATACTTCTCGGCGCCTTCACCGCCCGAACCGGCGATCTGACCGAACGAACCGTTCAGGTCGGGGCCGACATTGGCCGGCAGCGAGTCACCGATCATGCCGCCGGGCAGGCCAAAGGTGTCAAACGCACCGCTGTCCAGCGCCGACTGAATGATGCCCAGACCGCCCTGATCCAGATAGCCCGCAACGACCAGAATGTCGCCACCGGCCGAGGCCAGAGCACCAACTTCGGCCGAATAGTCGGCCTTGCCATCCTCATGCGCTGCAACGATGGTCACTTCACCACCCGCTGCCTCGAAAGAGGTTTGAATCGCGTCCGCCAGACCCTTGCCGTAGTCGTTGTTGGTATAGGTCAGAGCGATCGAGTTGATGCCGCGATCCTTCAGGATATCCGCCATCACCTGGCCTTCGCGCGCATCTGACGGCGCGGTGCGGAAGAACAGGCCGTTGTCTTCCATGGTCGACAGGCCCGGCGAGGTCGCCGAGGGTGAGATCATGACCATGCCATTCGGAATCGCGACGTTCTGAAGGATCGCACCGGTCACGCCCGAGCAATCGCCGCCTATGATTCCGGCAACACCGTCCGCAATCATGCGTTCGCCGTTCGAAGTGGCCAAACCGTTATCAATGCAGCCGGTGTCGGCGCGCGATGCGGTCACTTTGGATCCATCCAGCAGTTTTCCGGATTCGGTGACTTCCGCCATCGCCAATTCAGCGCCCGAACCCATTGCAGGTGCCAGCGATTCAATTGGACCGGTGAATCCGAACAAAACACCAAGCGTGATGTCCTCGGCCAGCGCAGGTCCGGCCAGCAAAGCGGATGCTGCAGTTGCTGTAAGCAGCTTTTTCATATGGTTACTCCCTATTGTGAACGTATTCGTTCTGGCCACGAACCTAGGCAAGCTGCCCGGAAAAGAAAAGTCCTAACGCAATCGTGCTTTTATCGATCGGAAATCTATCTGTTTTGTTAGGGTTTGCCCAAGATTGTCCGGAGAGGGGTCAACATGCGCAGAGCTGCCGCGATTCTGTTCTTCACTTTTTGCACTCAAAGCGCCTTTGCACAGGCGGTGTCGACCTCGGTCGGGAAAATTGAACTCACCGAAATGGCAGGCGGGCTGGATACGCCCTGGGCCGTCGGCATCCTGCCTGACGGCAGTTTTCTTGTCACCGAACGGGACGGAAACCTGCTGTATGTTCAGGACGGAGAGGCGAAAGCCATATCCGGCGTTCCCAAGGTTGCAGCTTCGGGGCAGGGCGGATTGCTGGACATCACGATCCCGCGCGATTTCAATCAAAGCCGCGAGGTCTTTCTGACCTTTTCAAAACCGCAAAAGGGTGGCGCAGGCACGGCTGTCACCGTCGCGCGCCTGTCTAAGAACGGCACGCGTCTGACGAATCTGCGGGTCATTTTCGAGGCTTCCCCCGGCGGATCAGGCGGGCGGCATTTCGGCTCGCGCGTTGTAGAAGCCAATGACGGCACGCTTTTTGTAACCATCGGAGATCGAGGGGATGCGCCACAGGCGCAGGATCGCTCGAACGCCATAGGGTCCGTGATCCGTATCAACCGCGACGGCTCGGTGCCGTCGGACAATCCTTTCATCGGGCAGGCAGATATCCGACCTGAAATCTGGACCTATGGGCACCGCAACCCACAGGGGGCCGATCTGGATGCGCGCGGCCGATTGTGGGTGTCGGAACACGGGGCGCGCGGCGGCGACGAGGTGAACCTTGTCAAACCCGGCGCCAATTACGGCTGGCCGGTCATCTCGTACGGCACGCATTATTCCGGAGAGAAGATCGGCGAGGGCACCAGCAAGCCCGGTATGGAACAGCCGCGCCTATACTGGGACCCGTCGATCGCGCCGTCGGGGTTGATGGTCTATTCCGGCGATATGTTTCCTGAATGGCGGGGCGACATTTTCGTGGGCTCGCTGAAATTCGACTATATCGCGCGGCTGTCCGGAGACCCGCTGCGCGAGGTCGAGCAGATCAAGGGCCCCGAGACCGAACGGGTCCGTGACATAGTGCAGGCCCCGGATGGGGCGATCTGGTTCATTTCAGTCGGGCAGGGCGCGGTTTACAGGATGTCTGTCAAACAGTGACATACGAAGCATGCCAGCAGACTTTACAATTCCATTTGCGCGTTTCCATCGTCGCAGTCACTCTGTCCAACAGGTTACACGGTTAAGGGGATACTAATGAGTGATTTCGACATTGAATTGTGCACAAGTATCCCGCTAAGAACCGAGCTGAATATGATTTTGGAGCAATATTATGCTCTTATCGCTCAAAGAATGCAGGGTATGGGGTTCGAATTGGATCCTTCCGCGCCGCAAAGCGCACTTGAGGAATTCTGGACGAACACGGATGACTACATGCCTCCGAACGGATGCCTGATCGTCGCAAGAAACCGCGATGGCATAATCGTAGGGTGTGGAATGATGAAACGGTTTGATCAGTCTACCGGCGAGTTGAAACGTGTATTTGTAACCGAAGACGCTCGGGGCACCGGAGTGGGGCGCGCATTGATTCAAGCACGAGAACAAGCCGCCAGAGCTATGGGGCTGAAGCGATTGATCGCAGATACACTCACTCCAAATGTGGAAATGCGGTCTTTGTATCCCAAGCTCGGGTTTGTGGAACTGGACTCTCCGATCGAGACAACAACCTACAAAGATCAGCCCATGCTCCGACCGCACTTGCACTATTTCGTCAAAGAGCTTTGACGCTGAGCCTTATACTGACAGTCTTCCACTTTGCGCACCACGTTCGCGATAAGGCGTGGTGTTGTAGTGCGCCCGGTAGCATTTCGAGAAATGGCTGGGCGAGGCGAACCCACAGGCCAGCGCCACGTTGATGACGCTCATATCGGTCTGCATCAGCAGGTTGCGGGCCTTGTGCAGGCGCAATTCCATGTAATAGCGCTTGGGGGAACGGCTGAGATACCGGCGGAACAGACGCTCCAGCTGGCGGGTCGACATACCCACGTCCTTGGCAAGGATCGAGGGCGAGATCGGCTCTTCGATGTTTTTCTCCATCATCAGGATAACCTGGCTCAACTTCGGATGCCGCACACCGATTCGGGTCGGAGTTGACAGGCGCTGCGTGTCCTGGTCGGTTCGAATCGAGGAATAGATCATCTGATCCGCCACCGCGTTGGCCAGATCCTCGCCATAGTCATCTGCAATCAGTTTTAGCATTAGGTCAATCGACGAGGTGCCGCCCGCAGTCGTCATGCGACTGCCATCGATCTGAAAGACGGCTTTGGTCAGTTCGACCTCATCGAATTCCTCGATGAAACTGTCAGAGTTCTCCCAATGGATCGTTGCCTTCTTGTTGTCCAGCAACCCGGCCTTTGCCAGAGTATAGGCCGCAGTGCAGAGGCCACCGATCCGCAATCCCCTTCGGGCTTCGCGCCGCAGCCAGTTCAGCACGCGCTTGCTGGTGGCCGCCTGAACGTCCACGCCACCGCAGATCAGAACAACGTCGTCTCGCTGCAACTCTACCAGATCACTGTCAAGCTTGAACTCGGTCCCGGCCGAGCAGGTTACCGTTTCTCCGCCTTCTCCCATCAGCTTCCAGGTGTAAAGCTGTCTGTTCGCCATGCGGTTGGCGATGCGCAGACTGTCAAGCGCCGAAGCAAAGGACAGAAGCGAAAATTTGTCCAAAAGGACAAACACGAAATTCCGGGGTGGGGCCGCAGTGTCTTCCACCGTGACAACTTGGCGTTGCTCTTGCATGGCGAGATGTCCTTGCTTCGCTGCTGGTCAGTTGATTATCCAGCAGCAGATTTGACAGCCACCATGATCAAAGCTTGTTTACGTCGTCAAGAGGCGCAAATGGGATATGGTCACTCTTCATTGCATTTTGTATAGAGACCACCTGAAAACTTCAGCGGAGATCAAAGCTATGACCGAATGGCAAAAATCGAACTGGCGCAACAAGCCCCGGGTTCAGATGCCAGATTATACCGACGCGGCCGCGCTGGCCAAGGTCGAGGCTCAGCTTTCAAAGTATCCCCCGCTGGTCTTTGCCGGCGAGGCGCGGCGTCTCAAACAGCATCTGGGTGCCGCCGGGCGCGGCGAGGCCTTCCTTCTGCAAGGTGGGGATTGCGCTGAAAGCTTTGAACAATTCAGCGCTGATGCGATCCGTGACACCTTCAAGGTGATGCTGCAAATGGCGATGGTTTTGACTTATGGCGCCAAGGTGCCAGTGGTCAAAGTCGGTCGTATGGCCGGGCAATTTGCCAAACCACGCAGTGCTCCGACCGAAGTCGTGAATGGTGTGGAACTGCCAAGCTACCGCGGCGACATCATCAACGAATTGGCCTTCACGCCCGAAGCCCGGATTCCGAATCCCAACAAGATGTTGCAGGCCTACACGCAAGCGGCGGCGACGCTGAACCTGCTGCGAGCATTCTCGACCGGCGGCTTCGCTGATATGAGCCGCGTGCATGCCTGGACTTTGGGTTTCGCGGATGAACAGGACGTTCAGAAATACTCCGAGGTAGCGGACCGTATTCAGGACACCATCGACTTCATGGAAGCCGCTGGCATCACTGCGGAAACAACCCATGAATTCTCGACCGTTGAATTCTACACCAGCCACGAGGGGCTGTTGCTGGAATATGAAGAGGCACTGACGCGTCTGGATTCGACCTCGGGCAACTGGCTGGCCGGCTCTGGTCACATGATCTGGATCGGCGACCGCACCCGTCAGCCCGACGGCGCGCATGTCGAGTTCTGCCGCGGGGTTCTGAACCCGATCGGTCTGAAATGCGGCCCGACCACCACGGCCGAAGACCTCAAAGTTCTGATGTCCAAGCTGAACCCCGACAACGAAGAGGGGC
Source organism: Ruegeria sp. AL12 (assembly GCF_056540885.1). NCBI lineage: Bacteria > Pseudomonadati > Pseudomonadota > Alphaproteobacteria > Rhodobacterales > Roseobacteraceae > Ruegeria > Ruegeria sp. AL12. The sequence goes on from NZ_JBQFXN010000001.1 coordinate 935,660, forward strand.
GTCTGACCCTGATCGCGCGCTTCGGTGCGGGCAAGGCGGGCGAGCATCTGCCGCGTCTGATCAAGGCGGTCAAGGAAGAGGGCGCCAAGGTCACCTGGGTCTGCGACCCTATGCACGGCAACACGATCAAATCGGCCACGGGCTATAAAACCCGCCCGTTTGATTCTGTTCTGCGCGAGGTGCGTGACTTTTTCGGAGTGCATCAGGCCGAGGGAACCATCCCCGGTGGCGTGCATTTCGAAATGACCGGGCTGGATGTGACCGAATGCACCGGCGGTGTACGTGCCGTGACCGAAGAGGACCTGTCGGACCGCTACCACACCGCTTGCGATCCGCGCTTGAACGCGTCGCAGTCGCTGGAACTTGCGTTCCTGGTGGCGGAAGAGCTGACCAACCTGCGCCGCAACGGCTCGAAACGCGCGGTAAGCTGAGCGCATCTGAATCACTGACAACAGCGGGCTATCGGCCCGCTGTTTCTGATCACGGCAATCGGCGGGTCTCAATCGTCGCGAGACACCACCAGATGAAGATGGCCGGCAGAGCGCTTGAATTCGCGTTGTTCCTCGGCAAAACCTTCCACAGGGCGGCGCTGTGTGGGCGCGGGCACCTTAATTTCAGAAACCGGTTTGATCCGCGTATCGGCCAGTGAAAACCGGCGCGGTGTCTTGCCGATTGCGCCATCGGCGATCATGACCCCCAAAACACGACTGACATCCCCAAGGTCGCTTTTCAGTGGCAAAAGGATCATCCGGGCCTGCATCCGGGTACGTCCCAACACCCCGCCCGAGTTCAGACTCAATTCGGCAACAGCGGGGGATGCAAATACCTGTTCCAGAACATCCTTGGTTTGCGCACGGGCATCCGGTTGAAAGAACGCGGTCAACGGCATCCCTCGCACTTCCATCCCTGCAAGCGCGTTCAGATGGCTGCCTGCCAGACGAAATCGGGCCAGGCCGGGTGCGATGCGTTCCAGGATGAACGTATATTCAAGAACATTCTCAAGACCGCGCGGGTCGATTTGAGACCGCATGGGCACGCTGTCGCCGCTCAACAATGCGGTCCAATACGCCTCGGCCTGGCGGATCGGCGATAGGCTGCGCCCACTGTCAAAGCGATCCATTGCGACGATCTTTCCAAATTCTGACCCGGAACCTATCCCGAAAAAGGTTTTCATTTTCATCACCCTACCGTCAATTGTCCGCCTTTTTCATAAAATGCAACACATTGGAAGCATCTGCGGCCCGCAAACCATTGCTATGGGCATTTTGACTCGGGTTATTTCAATTTTGGAGCAATTCTTTAACGAATGGTTAACTTGCGCCAAACAATTGCGTCGTCAGCAAACTCTTGCTCTGCACCAGTCAATGGCATTAGGTGCGGCACATGCTCGAAACAGCAGGGGAACAGGAAAGGGCCATCATGATCAGATCCATGACCGGGTTTGCCGCGGGGAAGGGAACTTTCGGCCCGCACAGTTGGTCGTGGGAACTTCGCAGCGTAAATGGCAAGGGGCTGGACATGCGTCTGCGCGTGCCCGACTGGTTGACCGGCCTCGAAGTCGCGTTGCGGGCGTCCCTGTCCAAATCCCTGAGCCGGGGAAACGTGACCCTGTCGATGCGCTTGAACCGCGAGGATTCTGCCCCGGAACTGGCCTTGAACGAAACCGCGATGGCTGCGGCCCTGACGGCTCTTGAGCGAACTGAAGCGCGGGCAGCTGCGCGCGGCATCACGCTTGCGCCGTCGCGTGCGTCAGATCTTTTGGCGCTCAAGGGGATGATGGATGCAGGAACCGAGGCCGACGATCCGGCTCCGCTTGTTGCTCATCTAACGTCCGAATTCAAAGATCTTCTGGCGGCGTTCATAGATATGCGCAAAGCCGAAGGGGCAGCTTTGGCCGCTGTCTTGAACACGCAACTGGATCAGGTCGCGGAGCTGACGGCGCAGGCCGCAGAGATTGCCGAGCAACGCAAGGACAAGATGACCGAGGGGCTGCGCGAGAATCTCGCGCGGGTGCTGGAGAATACGCAGGGCGCGGATCCCGATCGTGTCGCGCAAGAGCTTGCGATGATCGCGGTCAAGGCGGATATAACCGAAGAAATCGACCGCCTGACCGCGCATGTGGCGGCCGCTCGTGAGTTGTTGGCACAGGACGGGGCCGTGGGCCGCAAGCTGGATTTCCTGATGCAAGAGTTCAATCGCGAAGCCAACACGCTGTGTTCCAAGGCGCAAAGCTCGGACCTGACATCGGTCGGGCTGGAACTGAAAGCGGTGATCGATCAGATGCGCGAACAAGTGCAGAATGTGGAATAAGAATGGGAACGACTGACATGGCGGACCGCCGAGGCCTACTAATCATCCTGTCTTCTCCGTCCGGAGCGGGCAAATCGACCCTGGCCAGACGGTTGATGGCCTGGGATACGGATCTGGAATTCTCGATCTCGGCGACGACCCGCGCCCCACGCCCCGGGGAAGAGCATGGGCGCGAGTATTTCTTTCTGTCCGAGGACGAGTTCAAACAGCAGGTCGCTGATGGGCAGATGCTGGAACACGCCCATGTATTCGGAAACTTCTATGGTTCGCCTGCCGAGCCGGTCAAAAATTCGATCAATGCCGGTAAGGACGTATTGTTCGACGTCGACTGGCAGGGTGAAGTGCAGATCCGAAACTCGGATCTGGGCAAACACGCGTTGTCGATCTTCATTCTGCCGCCGTCAATCCCCGAGCTGCGCCGCCGGCTGGAAACGCGCGGACAGGACAGTGATGACGTCATCGGCCGCCGTATGCTCAAAAGCTGGGATGAAATCAGCCACTGGGGCTATTACGATTACGTCCTGATCAACGATGACCTCGAGGCAACCGAAGAAAAGCTGAAAACCATCGTCAGCGCTGAGCGGATGCGCCGCATTCAGCAACCCAGGTTGCAACAGCACGTCCGCAAGTTGCAGAGAGAATTCGAGGGACTGTCATGACCATCTACGCTTTGGGCGAGCACGCTCCGCACATTCACGAGGACACCTGGGTCGCGCCGGATGCCAATCTGATTGGCAAGGTTGTGCTGGAGCAGGGGGCCTCGGTTTGGTTCGGCTGCACGATTCGCGCGGATCACGAAGAAATCCGGGTCGGCGAAGGCAGCAATGTTCAGGAAAACTGCGTGATGCATATCGACGCCGGTTTTCCCCTGACGATCGGTCGGAACTGCACCATCGGGCACAAGGTGATGCTGCATGGCTGCACCATAGGCGAAAACACGTTGGTCGGAATGGGCGCAATCGTTTTGAACGGCGCAAAGATCGGCCGGAACTGTCTGATCGGAGCAGGGGCCCTGATCACCGAGGGCAAGGAAATCCCCGACAATTCGCTTGTCATGGGATCGCCGGGCAAGGTCGTGCGCCAGCTGGATGAGGCCGCGGCCCAAAGGATCACCTTCAGTGCGCTGCACTATCAGGAAAACATGCGCAAATTCCGTGAAACCCTGAAACCTGCGCTTTGACGCGGCGGAATGAGTGGGTTTTGAACCATGACCGAAGACGTTCTTGAGGACATTGTTCTTGCGATCCCGTTGCCTGCGCTGATGGTTGATCAGACCGAACGGATCATTGTGGCGAACACTGATGCAACGTCACTTCTGGGCCAGAACATTGTTGGACGCCATTTTGCGACCATGCTGCGACAGCCGCAGGTTCTGGACGCGATCGAGCAAAGCCTGACAAGCAGAAGCGCAAAGAAAGCACGTCATCTGTCCAATGACGGTGCGCAGGACACAACATACACAGTTGAATGCAGATACATGAACGGGGTCGCTTCCGAAGGGGCCGTCATGGTCACGTTTCAGGATACCACCCATCTGGAGCACGCCAGCCAGATGCGGAGGGATTTCGTGGCCAATGTCAGCCATGAATTGCGCACGCCGTTGACCGCCTTGATGGGGTTTATCGAAACCCTGCGCGGTCCGGCACGGGACGATCCCGCCGCGCGTGACCGGTTCCTCAAGATCATGGCCGATGAGGCCAACCGGATGAACCGTCTGGTCGGGGATCTGTTGTCGTTGAACCGGGTCGAAAGCGAAGAACGTGTTCGACCCAAGCAACAGCTGGAACTTACCGGTCTACTTCAATCCACAATAAACTCGCTGCGGCCCCTTGCGGAGGATGCTGGCGTGGTTTTGTCGCTGGATGTGAAAAACGGTCCGCTTTCAGTCACCGGTGACAGCGACCAGTTGCGACAGGTTTTCACCAATCTCATCGAGAACGGGATCAAGTATGGCGCCAGTGGCGGTAGTGTTACGGTACGTGTCCTGCCGGCGGACAGGGATCCGGCGATGCGCGGCCCGGCTGTCCGAATCCAGTTCATAGACAAAGGGCCCGGCATAGATGCCGTTCACCTGCCGCGCCTGACAGAGCGATTCTATCGCGCCGACAGCCACAGGTCGCGGCAACTGGGCGGAACCGGGCTTGGCCTTGCGATCGTGAAGCACATCGTCAATCGCCATCGTGGAAGACTTCGTGTCGAAAGCGAATTGGGAAAAGGTTCTGTTTTTACGGTAATTTTGCCCCGTTGAAACAACTTGGAATGCAAGTTTTCTTTTAATCTGACCCCACGGGGCATTGGCTGTTCCAAGGGTCAAACGCAAAAAAATGCCCTGCTGTCATAAAACCGTTACGCATGTGTCACAAAAGGCTTACGCACGCCCCATAGGGGTCCCCGCAGGATCATCATGGTGGTGATCAAGTACACCTTTTCAGGGAGACTGAAATGTCCTTTGTAAAACTGTCGGCATCTGCGCTGGCTATCACTGCCGTCTCGGCGACCACTGCTGCGGCGCGTGACAACGTTCAGATCGCCGGTTCGTCGACCGTTCTGCCTTATGCCTCGATCGTAGCCGAACTGTTCGGTGAAAATACAGACTTTCCAACTCCGGTTGTTGAATCCGGCGGTTCGTCGGCTGGTCTGAAGCGTTTCTGCGAAGGCGTTGGCGAAAACACCATCGACGTTGCAAACGCGTCGCGCGCGATCCGTGAAAAAGAGATCAAAGCCTGCGCCGAAAACGGTGTGACCGACATCATGGAAGTCCGCATCGGTTATGACGGCATCGTATTCGCAAGCCAGCAGACCGGGCCTGCCTTCACCGCGTTCGAACCGTCCGACATTTTCAACGCTCTGGGTGCAAAAGTTCTGAAAGACGGTGAGATCGTTGACAACCCGTACAACACCTGGGCCGAGTTCAACCCAGAACTGCCCGATGTTGAAATCGCAAGCTTCATCCCGGGCACCAAGCACGGCACCCGCGAAGTGTTCGAAGAAAAAGTTCTGCTGATCGGTTGTCAAGAAACCGGCGCCATGGAAGCCATGATCGCGGGCGGCATGAGCGAAGACGACGCTGAAGATGCCTGTCTGGCGGTTCGCACCGATGGCAAGTCGGTTGATATCGACGGTGACTACACCGAAACCCTGGCGCGTATCGACACCAACCCCAACGGTATCGGCGTGTTTGGTCTGGCGTTCTACGAGAACAACACCGACAAGTTGAAGGTTGCCACCATGTCGGGTGTCGCGCCGTCGACCGAAACCATCTCGACCGGCGAATATCCGGTTTCTCGCCCGCTGTTCTTCTACGTGAAGAAAGCTCATATCGGCGTGATCCCGGGCCTGAAGGAATACGCGCAGTTCTTCACCCATGACGAAATCGCCGGTCCGTCGGGCCCGCTTGCCAATTATGGCCTGGTCGCCGATCCTGAGCTGGCAAAAACTCAGGACGCGATCGCCAACGAAGTCACCATGGTTTCGGGCAGCTGAGCCTGACACTGTTCTAATGCAAATAGGGGCGACGGATCAGTCGCCCCTTCACTGTCTTTTTACTACTCGCAATCGAAGGCAATGGGGGTGTCATGCCGATACTTTGGCTCTTTCTGATCGTTTCGGCAATCGCGGCTGTCGGCTATCTGTTGGGACGCACACGCGCACTGCAAAACGCAGATGGTGACAGTCGGAATCTGCATTCCCTGCCATCATTTTACGGCGCAAACGTTGCGCTGAAGACACTTGTTCCGGCCTTCGGTCTCTTGATCGTGTGGCTGTTGGCGCAGCCTTTCTTCCTAAATGCGCAGGTGTCGGACATGATACCGGACTCCGTGATAAAGGAAGGTTCCTCTCGCAGCCTGGTGATGGCCGAAGTACGCCGCACGGCCGCCGGGCTGGACAATGCGGTTGCGCTTGGAACCCTGACCGAGAACGCCGCCAGTGATGCCGATGCAAATATCGGCGAGATCACCCAGCTTTTGAAGGACGCGGGGCAGGTGGTGACCTCGGACATCACTCAACCGGTACTGCGGGCTGCGCAGAGCTATCGCGCCATGAGCTCGACCGGGTATGCGATCATGTCCATTGCCGTTATCGCGGTTGCCTTGATTGGTGCCTTAGCGGGCTGGTTGCAAACCAACGCCGAATACCGTGCGCGCAACGTTGTGGAACAGGGGGTTCGTGTCTTGCTTCTGGCGGCCGCGTCGGTTGCAATCCTCACAACGGTGGGCATTGTCCTGTCTCTTGTGTTCAACACCTGGGAATTCTTCAAACTGTACCCCGCGTCAGATTTCTTTTTCGGCATGACCTGGGCGCCCAGCTTTTCGGGCCGCGGCGGGTTGTCCGAACTCGGGATCTTGCCGCTGCTGTGGGGGACGCTCTACATCTCTGTCGTGGCGTTGCTGGTCGCAGTGCCGATCGGGTTGTTCGCCGCGATCTATCTCAGCGAATACGCTTCGCCCCGCTTGCGTTCTGTCGCCAAGCCGCTGCTTGAGGTGCTGGCCGGGATTCCGACCATCGTTTACGGTCTCTTCGCTTTGTTGACAGTTGGCCCGCTGCTGTTGGATGTTTTTGGTGAAAGTGGCCTGGGCTGGATGAAAGCCGGCACCGCCGTCATGACTGCGGGTCTGGTGATGGGGATCATGTTGATCCCGTTTGTCTCATCACTGTCTGACGACATTATCAACGCGGTGCCGCAGGCCATGCGCGACGGTTCCTACGGTCTTGGCGCCACGCAATCCGAAACCATCCGTCAGGTCGTTCTGCCCGCCGCGTTGCCCGGTATCGTCGGCGCGATCCTTCTGGCGGCATCGCGCGCCATCGGCGAGACCATGATCGTGGTTCTTGGGGCAGGGGCTGCGGCCCGCCTCAGCCTGAACCCGTTCGAAGCCATGACAACTGTGACAGCCAAGATCGTCAGCCAGTTGACGGGGGACGCCGACTTTGCCTCGCCCGAGGCGCTGGTCGCCTTCGCACTTGGCATGACCCTTTTCATTCTCACCTTGGGGCTCAACGTGTGTGCCCTGTATATCGTGCGCAAGTACCGGGAGCAGTACGAATGACCGACACCAGTATGCAAAGCCCCCAATCCGGTCGCCATACGATCTCGCTCACGGCTTCGGATGAACGTACGAAGAAACGTGCCAAGGCCGAGAAACGGTTCCGTGCTTATGGCATCGCCGCAATCGCAACCGGTCTGTTCTTTTTGGTTGTTCTGTTCGCTTCGATCCTGTCGCAGGGGATTCCGGCCTTCCAACGCACGGTCGTCAGCATTGAATTCACACTGACCGAACCGCAGCGGGACGAGGCCGAAGGGGCCCTGTTCAAGACAAAAGTCTATTCCAACCTGTTCGTCGCCCAGTTGAACAGTGAACTTGCTGAACGCGGAATCAGCGTTGATTTTGATGAGGCCGCGATCGAGCGTCTTTTGGGTAAAGTCGGCGGCACGATCCGGACCTTTTACACCGAAAACCCCGACAAGCTGGGTGAGCCGGTCCAATTCGATCTGGCAGCATCCAGCCGGGTGGACGGGTATTTCAAAGGCCGCGTATCCCGCGACACGATACAGGACAGCCGGTTTCTGCAAAAAAGCGATCTGGATCTGGTCGATGCGCTGGAACAGGCTGGCATCATCAAGCAGGCATTCAACTGGCCCTTCATCACCGGCGCGGACGCAGGCGTGGACAACCCCGGCGGCGCAGGCATCGGTGTCTCGGTTGTGGGATCCTTCTTCATGATGCTGGTCGTTCTGTGTCTGTCTCTGCCGATTGGCGTTGCAGCTTCGATCTATCTCGAGGAGTTTGCGCCGCAAAACAAGTTGACTGACCTGATCGAAGTGAACATTTCGAACCTGGCCGCGGTTCCGTCCATCGTCTTCGGTATTCTGGGCCTGGCCGTTTTCATTCAGTTCATGCACTTGCCGCAATCGGCACCGCTGGTCGGCGGTCTGGTTCTGACCCTGATGACGCTTCCGACGATCATCATCTCGACCCGCGCGTCCTTGAAGGCCGTGCCTCCGTCGATACGCGACGCGGCGCTTGGGGTAGGGGCGTCGAAAATGCAGGCGGTGTTTCACCACGTGTTGCCGCTGGCTGCGCCGGGCATTCTGACAGGTACCATCATCGGTCTGGCGCAAGCCTTGGGTGAAACCGCACCTCTTTTGCTGATCGGCATGGTGGGGTTTGTCGCACGCGGATATCCCGACGGCTTTCTTGCAGGCTTTACCGAGCCGAATTCAGCCATGCCCGCCCAGATCTATACATGGGCCGCACGTGCTGACGTTGGCTTTTACGAGAAGGCGTGGGGTGGGATCATCATACTTTTGATGTTCCTGCTGACCATGAATATCATCGCAATCATCTTGCGCCGCCGCTTTGAACGTCGCTGGTAAATGGGGGCTGGAATGAACGACATGACACGAGTGGAGAGAACCGTGGACTCCAAAGACATCAAGATCAACGCCAAGAACGTACAGGTTTTCTACGGTGAAACCCATGCCATCAAGGACGTGAGCGTTGAGATCGAAGACAAGACTGTCACGGCCTTCATCGGGCCATCTGGTTGTGGCAAGTCCACCTTCCTGCGCTGCCTGAACCGAATGAATGACACCATCGATATCTGCCGCGTCGAAGGCGACATCCTGCTGGATGGTGAAGACATCTATGACAAGCGTGTCGATCCGGTCCAGTTGCGCGCCAAGGTCGGAATGGTGTTCCAAAAACCCAACCCGTTCCCGAAATCGATCTATGACAACGTGGCCTATGGCCCGCGCATTCACGGCATGGCCCGCAACAAGGCGGAACTGGATGAAATCGTGGAAAAATCCCTGCGCCGCGGCGCGATCTGGGATGAGGTCAAGGATCGCCTGGATGCACCTGGCACCGGCCTGTCCGGCGGCCAGCAGCAGCGTTTGTGCATCGCCCGGGCCGTCGCCACTGAACCCGAAGTTCTGTTGATGGACGAGCCGTGTTCGGCCCTTGATCCGATTGCGACCGCACAGGTCGAAGAGTTGATCGATGAACTGAGGTCGCGGTTTTCTGTTGTGATCGTCACCCACTCGATGCAGCAGGCGGCACGGGTCAGTCAGAAAACGGCCTTCTTCCACTTGGGTAATCTGGTTGAATTCGGTGAAACCGGCCAGATCTTTACCAATCCGATAGATCCGCGCACGGAAAGCTACATTACAGGCCGCATCGGCTAAGCACAGGTATCTGACAATGAGCGAACAACATATTGCAACTGCTTTTGACCGCGACCTCGAGGCGATCCAAGCGCATATCATGAAGATGGGCGGGCTGGTCGAGGCCGCCATTATAGGCGCGGCCCGCTCGCTGGAAACCCGTGATGAAGAGTTGGCGCAAGAGGTGCGAAAAGGCGACAAAGCCATCGACGCGCTTGAAGAACTGATCAACGAAGAAACGGCCAGGTTGATTGCGCTGCGGGCACCCACGGCCAGTGACTTGCGGCTGATCCTGTCGGTTCTGAAGGTATCCGGCAACCTTGAGCGCATTGGCGACTATGCCAAGAATATCGCCAAACGAACTACGGTTCTGGTCAATGCCAGCGAGATAAACGGAAGCGCTGCGGCCCTGCGCCGTATGGCACGCGAGGTCGAGCGGATGCTGCGTGATGCGCTGGATGCCTACATTCAGCGCGATGCGGAACTGGCCACAGACGTCATCAACCGCGATGAAGAGGTTGACCAGATGTATAACGGCCTGTTCCGGGAGTTTCTGACATTCATGGCCGAAGACCCACGCAATATCTCGGCCTGCATGCACCTGCATTTCATCGCCAAGAACATCGAACGCATGGGCGATCACGTAACCTCGATCGCTGAACAGGTCGTGTATCTGGTCACCGGCGACCGCCCGGCCGAAGCCCGGCCCAAGGCTGACAACACGTCGCAAACCGTTTAGGAGACGAGCGAGATGTCCGCAGATCAACCTACCGTTCTGGTTGTAGAGGATGAAATGGCCCAGCGTGAGGTTTTGGTTTACAACCTTGAAGCTGAAGGGTTTCGGGTTTCCAAGGCTGGCAACGGCGAAGAAGCCATGCTGTTGGTTGACGAAGACTGTCCGGACATCATTGTTCTAGACTGGATGATGCCCAATCTGAGCGGTATCGAAGTCTGCCGACGCCTGAAAAGCCGTCCGGACACGCGTTCAATCCCGATTATTATGTTGTCGGCCCGGACCGAGGAAGTCGACAAAGTCCGCGGTCTTGAGACCGGCGCGGATGATTACGTGGTCAAGCCATATTCCGTGGTCGAGCTTATGGCGCGCGTTCGCACGCAATTGCGCCGCGTCCGTCCTTCGACCGTTGGTTTGCGCCTGGAATTCGATGACATCATTCTTGACTCCGAAACGCACAAGGTCAGCCGGGACAACAAACCCCTAAAACTCGGGCCGACCGAGTTCCGTCTTCTCAGCACATTCATGGAAAAGCCGGGCAGGGTCTGGAGCCGCGAGCAATTGCTGGACCGGGTTTGGGGTCGCGACATCTATGTCGATACCCGAACCGTTGATGTGCATATCGGGCGATTGCGCAAAGCTTTGACGCAATATGGTGGGACCGATCCAGTACGAACCGTCCGCGGCGCTGGATACGCCTTGGGATAACCACATACTGTGCACATGACGCCAAAATCGTTTGATTTTATTTGCAGAACTCGTATTTGTGGCTGGCGCCCCCGTGGCGGTAATCGGTATTCGTATAATAGGTATTATGGTAATTTATGACCACTTGTAACTTGGCAGTAAAGTGAACACTCTGCCCAAAACACATAAGACTTTTTTGGAATGCGCCATGGATCTCAGAGATAGAACTGTCATCGTCACCGGTGCCGCAGATGGCATTGGCCGGGGTCTGGCGGAACGTTTTGCTCAGGAAGGTGCGCGCATCATCTGTTCGGATATTGACGAAGCCGGAGCCCGTGAAGTCGCAACCCAAACTGGCGGTGTTGCGTTCACATGTGACATTTCGGATGAGGAACAGATCAAGGCGTTGATTGATTTCACCGAAGATACTGTTGGCCCAATTGATCTGTTCTGCGCAAATGCCGGCATCCTGACGCTTGGCGGTCTGGATGTTCCCGATGATCAATGGGAAAAAATTTGGAAAATCAACGTGATGTCGCACGTGTGGACCGCGCGCCATTTGGTGCCTCGTATGATCGGTCGCGGCGGCGGATATATTCTGACGACGGCCTCTGCGGCGGGTTTGCTGAACCAACCGGGTGCAGCGCCATACGGTGTCACGAAACACGCGGCGGTCGGATTTGCCGAGTGGCTGTCGCTGACATATGGGGCCAAAGGTCTGCGGGTTTCGGTTCTTTGTCCTCAGGCGGTTCGGTCGAAAATGACTGAAGGACATGAGGTTTCAGTGGCATCGATCGACGGAATGCTGGAGCCCGAAGACGTTGCTGAAACCTGCGTACAAGCCATCCGAGAAGAACGATTTCTGGTTCTTCCGCATCCGCAGGTTTTGGATTATCTGCAACTCAAAGCGGCTGACTACGATCGCTGGCTGGGCGGGATGCGAAATTTGAATCAACAGTTTACGCCGGATACTTAACGTTTTCTCTGAACCTTCCTCATAAGACCTTCCTGAGCCACCGACGCGACCAGGGTTCCGTCTTCTGAATAGATCGATCCGCGATTGAAGCTGCGTCCCTGCCCCGTCCACGGAGAATCCATCACATACAGATGCCAGTTCTGAAATTTCACAGGTGCATGAAACCACAAAGCATGGTCCAGACTGGCGCCGTTGAACTCTCCGGAAAACCAACTCAGCCCGTGCGGTCGCAAACCTGACGACATCAGGTTCATATCAGACGCATAGGCCAAAAGCAGATGTTGAGTTTTCGCGTCCGCAGACGCGGCAGCCGCCATGCGAAACCAGGTTTTGTTGCGGTCGTCCGACACTTCGGGGTTGAACGGATCCAGATGATCCACCTCCCGCACTTCGATCGGGCGTTCACGCAGAAGCTCACCGCGAAAACCTTCGGGCACGCGATCCACATATGCGTGTCGAAGCTCAGAACGCGATAGGTACGTCTGGGGTGGATTAACGGTTGGCATCGGATGCTGATGATCCCAACCTTCATCCTGAACGTGAAAGGAAGCTGACATGTTCAGGATCTGCTTGCCATTTTGAATGGCAACAACGCGACGGGTTGTGAACGACCCCCCGTCACGCGCTCTATCTACTTGATAAATAACGGGTTTGTCTGGATCCCCGGGTCGGATGAAATAGGCGTGCAGGGAATGGCACAACCGGTCTTCCACGGTTCTGTATGCCGCGGCCAAGGCCTGCGCAATGACCTGACCGCCGAAAATTCGGGTTGGTGTTTCTCCACCCGATCCTGTGCCGCGGAAAAGATCGACTTCAAGCCGTTCGATATCCAGAAGGTCCAGTAAGATGCGTTCCGCTTCGGTCATTGTCTGCTCATGGGCTAATTGATCGAAACCCGGGTATCAGCCTGAGCAAAATCATTCAATCATGGCGGCGTGCACTAAGGCCTTGAGTTCAGCCCGGGATGGATAGGAACTGGACGGCGACAATTGCGTGAAGAACACAGCCGTCAGATCGTTCTGCCAGTCGATCCAGAAATAGGTCGAGGCCATGCCACCCCAGCTGAAATCACCAACGGATCCGGGCACGCGCACCCGACCCGGATTGAGGACAATCGACCCTGCAAGGCCAAATCCCATGCCTTCCATGGGCTGTTCCGCAAAGCTCTTTGGTCCCATCGAGGCGATATCGCCCGGCAAGTGGTTGCGCATCATGAAGTCCACCGTTTTCGGGCCAAGCAGTTGATGCCCGTTGCCGGACCCGCGATTGCGAAGCATGTCGACGAATTTGACATAGTCATCGATTGTGGAAACCAGCCCACCGCCGCCCGAGAAGGTTGTCGCATTCGCAAATGGAGAGGTTTCGTGGGTATCCACCAGCCGCAAGGTATCGCCTCCCTGATCCGCGGAATTCAACGCCATCGCGTCGCCGGCCAGCGGCGTATAAAGCGAGGCGAACCGGTCCCCTGCCCCGTCGGGCACGGAAAACCCGGTTTCGCGCATCTCGAGGGGCGCCAAGATTTCCTGCCGGAAGAATTGTTCCAGGGTCTGTCCCGAGACGACCTCGACAACGCGCCCGAGCACATCGGTTCCAACCGAATATTCCCACCGTGTTCCGGGCTGGAAAGCCAAGGGTAACTCTGCCAGTTCACGTACGCGATCTTTCAGAAGACCCTGATTTGGTTTGAATATAAGGTCCTTTTCATCCATCGCCTCCGGTAGAATCCCAGGGTTGAACGGATAGCTGAAACCGCTGGTATGGGTCAGCAACTGATGAAGGGTCGGGCTTGCCGCGTCCTCGGCTTGATCCAGCTTGTCCGCGCCGGTTACCAGAGCCTGCATCTGTTTGAACTCGGGAAGGAAATCCGAAAGCGGTGCGTCGAGGTGAAACAGCCCACGTTCCGCCAGCATCATCAAGGCAACAGACGTAACGGGTTTGGTCATCGAGTAGATGCGCACCAGCGTATCGCGTTGGAACGGCAAGTCCTCTTCAAGATTTCGCAGGCCGCTGGAGTGGAAAAAGACCTCATCCCCCTTGTGCTTCAGCAAAAAGGACGAACCCGCGTATTTACGCTGCTCAACATAGCGGTCCATCCAGATGCGAATCCGGTTCAGGCGCGTTTCATCGAACATGACTTGTTTTCGAAGCATTTTTTGAGTTCCACCAGAAGTTGACTAATATCGTGCACGCGTAGGGCCTGAAACAACAGCAAAACCCGGGCTGAAATGAATGGTTATACAAGCAGGGCCAAGAGGCACGCCTTAAATCCAAGTGATACAGTGAAACCGATACAGATTCGCTTGTAAATTGTTGGATGGCGACGTGCCGGACTGGCCTGGAGGAACATCATGACGCAAAGCATAGATTTCGTTTACGATTTTTGCAGCCCAAATGCCTTTCTGGCCCACAAGATGCTGCCGGAACTGGCCGCGCGGCACAATGCCAAGATCACGTATTCCCCTGTCCTTCTGCCTGTTGTTTTCAAGGCAACGCACAACCAAAGCCCGTTTCAGGCGTTTTCCGAGAACCGCCAGAAAACCGCCTATCTTACCCACGACCTGCATCGGTTCGCGCGGCGTCGCGGGCTGAGCTTTCACATGAGCCCGCATTTTCCGATCAATACGAAATTTGCGATGCGCGGCGCCCGGTTCGCCAGTGGTAAATCTTGGGAAATCAAATACATAAACGCCATCTTTGACGCCATATGGGTGCATGGGCAAAAGGCGGATGAACTGGCCGTTCTGATTGACATTCTACAGGAAAATGAATTGCCCGTTCGCAAGCTGCGCGAGGCCATGACAAGCCCTGAAATCAAACAGGACCTGAAGGATCAGACCAAATCATTCGTGCGCCGAGGCGTTTTTGGAGTTCCCAGCCTGTTTTACGGTTCTGAAATGTTCTTTGGCAAGAACAGCTTGCCGAACCTGGAAATTGAACTGTCGAAAAACAAGAAACGACACAAATCCAACACGTTGTGAATAGGATCGGTTTTGATCGCAGCGCGTCTCAGAACGCTTCGGCAAAGATATTGCCCGACGTTACAACGTTGATTCCACCAGAAACCGGGATAATCGAACCGGTTACATAACTGCCCCCGCGTCCGCACAGAAACAGCACGCACCCGGCTATATCTTCATCACAGCCGACGCGCCCAAGA
The DNA here is from genome assembly GCF_056540885.1 of Ruegeria sp. AL12. NCBI lineage: Bacteria > Pseudomonadati > Pseudomonadota > Alphaproteobacteria > Rhodobacterales > Roseobacteraceae > Ruegeria > Ruegeria sp. AL12. Next base: position 950,688 of record NZ_JBQFXN010000001.1, read on the forward strand.
GGCACTGACTTGCCGACCTTTTCACGCTTGTCCTCATCCGCCGTAGCAAAGGCCGTCATCCGCGATACGAACGGCCCCGGAGCCAGCGCGTTGACCGTCACGTGGTAGGGCGACAGTTCCTTGGCCATGATTTTTGTCAGATGCAGAACCGCAGCTTTCGAGGCTGAATAGCTATAGGCGCCATCCCCCATGGGAACCTCTCCCATCACGGATCCAACATTCACGACCCTGGCCGGATCGTCTGCGGTTCCGGATTGCATCAACATCGGCAGCAGCCTCTGGGTAAGCTCGAATACCCCGACCACGTTGACCGACATCACCTTGTCCCACGCGTCATACGGAAACTGGCCCAAGGGCGCGCCCCAGGTCACGCCAGAGTTATTCATAAGAATATCAAGCCGTTCCGTCCGATCCTGAATGTCCGAAACCAGTTTGGCGATACTTGCCTCACTGCCGATGTCTCCGGCAAACCCTTCGGCACTTCCCGGTGCCTCCAGTGCATTCAGCTCGGCGGCGGCCGCCACACAGGCGTCCCCGTTTCGAGAAGCAATCAACACGCGCGCGCCGGCCCTGACCAACGCCTCTGCGGCCATCCGACCGATACCCGTGGCGCCTCCGGTGACCAATGCGGTTTTGCCGGGCAGCGAGAAAAGGGTATCGGGGGTCATTGTCGTGTTCCTCTGCTAAATCTGATTTCGGTTGCATTCCGACCCGGTTCAAAGCCTCGTTGTCTTTACGGCAATCAGCCGCCCGCCGCGTTGGCACGAAACCGGGTTGCACCAAAATTCCACATGACAATCTTCAATCGCATCAGAAACGGTTTGCAAGGATTACTCAGCGTCGCAAAGGGCCGGCCGATAAGCCCGGATAGTTCCAATGTTCCGATACTGAAACCGACGGCAATGCGCCCGAAAACCTGTCTTCCCGCAATCGAAAAACGGATGTAAATATACGGCCCAAGCCCTAACGGACGCGCGGTGTCGTCATCTCGAATGACTGAACTTGGTTTCCTCATCCATCTCAAGGCCTGTTTTCAGGGCAACTGTCTGTATTCAATCCACCAAAGTCAGGTAGACAACCCGGCCTTTTCGCGTCTATGAACCAAGTATGGGGATCGTGAAAACATGCATAACGTTTTGGTATTGAATGGCCCAAACCTCAACCTGCTTGGAACACGGCAGCCCGAGGTTTACGGCAGCACGACACTACATATGATCGAGGACCGTTGCGTTCAGCATGGCGCCTACATCGGGCTGGACGTCACCCACCTGCAATCCAATCACGAAGGTGTGCTGCTTGACGCCATTCACGCGGCCCGCGGTGTACAAAGCGGGCTTATACTGAACGCAGGCGCGTTCACGCATACGTCGATTGCCCTTATGGATGCGATTGCATCGGTGGAACTGCCGGTTGTCGAAGTGCATCTTTCCAACATTCATGCCCGGGAAACGTTTCGGCACAGGTCCTACATAGCCCCTGTCGCACTGGGTCAGATCTGCGGATTCGGTGCCCACAGCTATATCCTCGCGCTGGATGCGCTCGCGGCTCATCTGAAAGCAGGCAGTGCGACATGAAGCTCAAGGAATATCTTCGGTTTGTCAGCTACGCCAAAACCCTGGAAGACCTGTGGGATGCACATTGCCGCCAAATGGCCGAATACGGATTTACCCGCCTGATCTATGGGTACACGCAATACCGGACGGCCACGTCTCTGGGTGATCCAGAAGATTTCGTAATCCTGACGAACCACAAACGGGCCTATGTGGACGGGTTCATCAAGGATGGTCTGTATTTTCACGCTCCGATGTTGAAGTGGGCCTTGGACAACGAAGGCGCCGCCAGCTGGAAAATGTTGCAGGACATGAACTCGGGCGGGACGATGACCGCGAAGGAACGCGAAGTTTTCGAGTTCAACAAATCCATGGGCGTGGTTTCCGGTTATACCGTCAGCTTCAACTCGGTTTCCATGCGCTCGAAAGGGGCGATTTCCCTGTCGGCCAATAATGGGTTGAGCCAGGAGGATGTGGATGGGGTCTGGGAAGAGCACGGCGACGACATTCTGCTCATGAACAATGTTGCCCATCTGAAAATCCTGACATTGCCGTTCCATCCGCCGAACCGGGCACTTACCAAACGCCAACGCGAAGCTTTGCAGTGGGTTGGTGACGGAAAAACCACTCAGGATATCGCGCTGTTGATGGGACTGACATCTGCAACGGTGGAAAAGCACCTGCGACTCGCGCGCGAGGCGCTTTCGGTCGAAACGACGGCGCAAGCGGTTCTCAAGGCGTCACTGCACAACCAGATGTTCATTATGGAAGCATAACCGCAATATTTTGACGCTATCCCGCGTCAGTTTACCCTAGGTAAGGAAATCACTACTTTTCAAACCAATCGAAAAAGTTGCAAAGTGAGATTGTTCCGTGAGTGGTGGCTTTAGCCAGGGAACATTGGATTGGATCTTTGCAATAACAAAGCTCTCCGATCACTCTGACAAGGGGGCGCCTATTTGTCCGCGTACCGGTGTCGGAATTTTGGGGGGCCTCGACCATCCCCATCATGCGGGGCCCTCCAATTCTTCTCTACATTTCAGAATTTTGAAATCCGCCGATGGCAGAAAAAAAGGGTTACGCAGTGCGTAACCCTTTAGGTTTGTTGGGAAAGGCCGTTGCTGTTACTTTCCCTGTGCCCTTTTAGCCTTGCGCGGCTTTGGCGACTTCGGCGGCGAAATCTTCTTTTTCAACCACGATGCCTTCGCCAACTTCCAGACGGATGAAGCCGGTGATGGTCGCGCCTGCTTCCTTGGCCGCTGCTTCGACGGTCAGGTCAGGGTTCACGACAAATTGCTGGTTCAGCAGAGTCGATTCCGCGACGAATTTCTTCATGCGGCCTTCGATCATCTTTTCGATCACCTGCTCCGGCTTGCCGGATTCGCGGGCGATGTCCATCTGGACTTGCTTTTCTTTCTCGACAACCGCCGGGTCCATGTCTGCTTCGGACAGGGCCGCCGGGTTCACAGCCGCGATGTGCATTGCAACCTGCTTGCCAATCGCTTCGTCGCCACCGGTCAAAGCAACCAGAACGCCGATTTTGCCCATGCCGTTGGTGGCCGCATTGTGGACATAGGACACAACGGTGTCGCCCGACAGTTTCGCCATGCGACGCACCGACATGTTTTCACCGATGGTGGCAATTTTGTCGGTCAGGGTGTCCGCGACGGACTTGCCGCCCAGATCCGCTGCCAGCAGTTCCTCTACGTTGTCGACGCCTTCAGCCGCATATGCAATCTTGCCGACCATTTCCTGGAATTCGGCGTTTTTCGCGACAAAGTCGGTTTCCGAGTTCACCTCAACAGCAACACCGCTGCCGCCATCGACGTGAACTGCAACCAGACCTTCAGCTGCGGTACGGCCCGATTTCTTGGCCGCCTTGGCCAAACCTTTGGTGCGCAGCCAGTCAACGGCTTCATCCATGTTGCCGCCAGTTTCAGTCAGCGCTTTTTTCGCGTCCATCATGCCTGCGCCGGTCGAGTCGCGCAGTTCTTTAACCATTGCTGCTGTGATTGCCATCTTTAGGCTCTCCTCAATTCAAATGGAATTGGGGCAGGTCTACCCTGCCCCATATGTCATTTACGTGACGGGCAGCTTACGCTTCGGCTTTGGCTTCCGGAGCAGCTTCTTCAGCGGGTGCTTCTTCCGCAACGGCTTCTTCAACCGGCGCTTCTTCGAATTCACCCAAATCAACGCCAGCGGCACCCAGCTGAGCGGTCATACCGTCCAGAGCGGCACGTGCGGCCAGATCGCAGTACAGCGAGATCGCGCGGGCTGCGTCATCGTTGCCAGGGATGATGTAATCAACACCGTCGGGCGAGCAGTTGGTGTCTACAACAGCCACAACCGGGATACCCAGCTTGTTGGCTTCGGCGATGGCCAGTGCTTCTTTCTTGACGTCGATGACGAACAGCAGATCAGGTACGCCGCCCATCTCGCGGATACCGCCCAGCGAAGCCTGCAGCTTGGCCTGGTCACGCTCCATGCCCAGACGCTCTTTCTTGGTCAGGCCTTCGGCGCCCGATTCCATCGCTTCGTCGATCTGGTTCAGACGGTTGATCGACTGGGAAACGGTTTTCCAGTTGGTCAGCGTGCCGCCCAGCCAGCGGTGGTTCATGTAGTACTGAGCCGACTTTTCAGCCGCTTCTGCGATCGGGCCAGCAGCCTGACGCTTGGTACCAACGAACAAAACGCGGCCACCTTTGGCAACGGTGTCACGAACGGCCTGCAAAGCCTGGTCCAGCATCGGAACGGTCTGGGTCAGGTCCATGATGTGGATGCCATTGCGCGAGCCGTAGATGAACGGGCCCATGCGGGGATTCCAACGCTGTGTCTGGTGGCCGAAGTGAACGCCAGCTTCCAGCAGCTGACGCATGGTGAACTCGGGAAGAGCCATGCTGTGTTTTCCTTTTCCGGTTTACGCCTCGGCGGGGGTGAAAGAAGCGAATGCTCCAACCGGCGGGCCAGATAGGGATGTCTCCCCTACAAGGCCCAAACCCCGCCTGCGGGTTTGATTGGCGCGCGTATACGGCAGGTTTGAAGGCAGTGCAAGGGTCAAAGACTTATTTTTCAAGCCGCGACAATGCATGCGCGTGGCGCACTGCCGCCTCGCAATGGGCCGCCAGTTCCTTGCGGTTGGTGAAATCCCTGACCCGGGCGGGAGCGTGATAGATCAGTTCAACGGACCCCTGCCTGCGCGCGCCCAATGTCTTGAGCAGATGAGGCGCGAAATCCATATCGCCCCACCAGCCATAGAACCGATCAGGCTGACCTTTCGGCGCGTGAAACACCACCGAGACCGGTTGGACATACATGAAATCCCGCAGCTCGTCTGCGAAGAAAGCGGCAAAGAGCGTTGTTTTAAATGGCAAAACACGCAATCCATCGGTCGAGGTGCCCTCGGGGAAAAACAACAGCTTGTGTCCGGCCTTCAGGCGTTCTTCGAAGATCGCCGTCTGCTCGCGCGCCTTTTTGCGATCCCTCTCGATGAATACGGTCCCGGTGGCCCGTGCCAACCACCCGATACCCGGCCAGTTCGCAACTTCTGCCTTGGACACGAAGTAGACCCTTTTGCGGGCGTTCAGGGCAAAGATATCCAGCCAGGATGTGTGATTGGCGACAACGGCACCGTGTTCCTTCATCAACGCGCCCGAGCAGCGAAATCCGATTCCCAGGATCCGGAACGCGTTTCGACACACGAACTGGCTGATGAACGGTGTAACGGGGCGACGAACACCGAAAAGCGGCAACTCGATCAATCGAATGGCCAACAGAACAAGCAGCCCACCGAACACAAGGATGGCCAAGGGCAAACCCCTCAGGATCACAAGAATCCAGCCGACAAAACCCAGTTCGATCGGATCCGGCGCATCCTCACTGTTCCAAAGCGGATCATTCACCGGATCAAGCTCCGCCATAGATGCGCTTCTGCCGCTCGTTCATGCGGGTCGTATCCAGGATCAGGCACACATCGGTGGTGTTGAAGGAATGATCGATGAACGCCCCCTCACCCACAAACCCGCCAAGCCTCAGATAGGCTTTGATCAGGGCCGGAACCTGCACCATGGCACGACGACGATCCAGCGCGTCCGGTGCGACAAGATCCATGGACTGAAACACGCTCGGCTGGGCGCGCACCCGCAAGTCTGGCGGCGCCAGATGATTGTTATGCAGCATCGACAGTGGCTGGGCCAGTTCCTGAACATCCGTGCCGTGAAAGCTGGCGACGCCGAACAGAACTTCGATCTGGCGTTCGGCCACATAGCGAGAGAGACCATTCCAGAGATGATACATGGCCGTACCGCCCCGGTAGTCCCTGTGCAGGCACGACCGACCCAGTTCCAGCAACTTGCGGCCACTTTGCTTGAGAACGCTCAGATCGTATTCATCCTCGGAATAAAACTGCCCCAATTCAGCGGCGCGATCCCCCGGTAACAGCCTGTAAACGCCGACAACTTCTCCGGTCGCATCATCAATGGCCAGCATGTGATCGAAATAGGGATCAAACCGGTCCCGTTCCAGCCCGGCCACATGATCGACCAGCGCCCCTCCGCCGCCGAGTTCGCGCACAAATACGTCATAACGCAACCGCTGCGCTGCGCGCAGTTCGTCCTGGGTTTCCGCCAGTTTGATCGTGAACGAGGGGCCAGCGTCCGGCATGTCAGACTTATCGATCCTGTTTTATCAACGCGGCTGATACCTCAGTTCTTCGGGGGAAGGCAACAAGTGGAGATCTGGTCTTTTCCGTTAACTCTTCTTAAACCAGTTTCACGGATCAAAGACCGGCATCAGGGCGATGCGTGTTCCGTCGATTACCACTTTCCCCTGCTCGCGAAAGTTAACGGTGATCTTGCCTGCGATGTTGGACTGAACCTGTCCGACACCCCATTCGGGGAAATCCGGGTGGCGAACAAACATGCCCGGTGCAAGAATAGCATTCATGTCTGTCATTTGGGGCTTCCAGTTCCTGCGGCAGATACCGCAGGAGGTACGCATGGGCAACACGAACGTCAACCTGGCTGAATTGATCGGCTCACGGATCTGCCACGATCTAATCAGCCCGATCGGGGCGATCACCAACGGGCTGGAGCTGTTGGACATGGTTGGCGCTGTCCAGGGCCCCGAGATGGAGTTGATCTCGGGCAGCGTCGGCAGTGCGGGCGCGCGTATCCGGTTTTTCCGGGTTGCCTTCGGATCAGCAGGAGAACAGCCACTGGGCCGGGCTGAAGTGGCCGAACTGCTCAAGGACATCGAACGCACCGGACGGGTGCGGGTAAACTGGAATCTGAAGGAGCCCGTGCCCCGAAATCAGGTCAAACTGGCCTTTTTGGCAATCATGTGTTTCGAAAGCGCCATGCCACTGGGCGGTACAGTCGAAATCGCGACCCAGGATGGAAAATGGTCGGTCACCGGGACAGCGGACAAGCTGAACGTGGACACTGAACTGTGGAAACATGTTGCAACCGGCCGGTTTCCCAACAAGATTACACCCGCGCAGGTCCAGTTTGCTCTGCTGCCCGAAACGGCACATGCGATGGGTCGGCGCGTTTCCGTGGAAACCGCAGCGACCCGCTTTTTGCTGCGTTTTTAATCCCGAATCGTTCCGTTCCCGCGCACAAGATATTTGAAACTGGTCAATTGGGCGGCCCCCACCGGGCCGCGGGCATGCATTTTGCCCGTGGCGATACCGATCTCGGCGCCCATCCCGAATTCACCACCATCGGCGAACTGAGTCGAAGCGTTGTGCATCAGAATTGCGCTATCAAGGCGCTCAAAGAAACAGGCCGCGGCCGTGTCATCCTCGGTCATGATGCAATCGGTATGGTTCGACCCGTAATGCCGGATATGCGCAATGGCTGCATCGATATCGGCGACGGGCTTGGCCGCGATCACGCTGTCCAGAAACTCTTTTCCCCAATCCTCCGCCGTCGCGGAAATTGTACCCTCGACCGCAAGAGCGCCTTCGGCGTGAACCTCGACCCCTGCTTTCAGCAGCGCGGCGATCACGTCACGCCCCAGCGTTTCGGCGATGTCCTGATGGATCAGCAGGCATTCGGCAGCGCCGCAGATCCCGGTACGGCGCGTTTTGGCGTTCAACACCACGTCCAGCGTTTTCTGCGGATCTGCGGCCTTGTCGACATAGATGTGCACGATGCCTTCAAGATGGGCAAAAACAGGCACACGGGCCTCACGCTGGACCAGCCCGACCAAGCCCTTGCCGCCGCGCGGAACGATGACGTCGACATAGTCGGTCATGGTCAGCAATTCCTGAACCGCCGCACGGTCACGTGTCGGCACCAGTTGAATCGAATCTTCCGGCAGATCGGCGGCCTTCAGCCCCTCGACCAGGCAGGCATGAATCGCTGTCGAAGAATGAAAGCTCTCGGAGCCGCCACGCAGAATGACGGCATTTCCGGATTTCAGACACAGCGCACCTGCGTCGGCCGTGACATTGGGGCGGCTTTCATAGATCACGCCGATCACACCCAGCGGGGTGCGTACGCGTTGGATTTTCAATCCGGTCGGGCGGTCCCATTCGGCCAGCACTTCGCCCACCGGATCGGTCTGATCAGCCACCGCGCGCAGACCATCGACCATGCCCTGAACACGCGCCTCATCCAGCATCAGCCGATCCATCATCGCCGGGCTCAGACCTTTCTCGCGGCCGAACTCCAGATCCTTCCGGTTGGCTTCGATGATCTGCGCCCGATTGGCCCAAACCGCGTCGGCCGCAGCAATCAGGGCGGCATGTTTGCGTTCTGGGCTTGCAAAAGCCAGATCGCGCGATGCCGCTTTGGCACGTTTCCCAAGATCAGCCATCAGAGCGGGAATGCTGTCGAAATCTTTCATGTCGCGTGCCTTTCAGGTCATCTTTTTCAGTATTTACAGGGCCAGGTCATCCCGGTGAATAAGGGCCGCACGGCCGGGATATCCAAGGGTCGCCTCGATCTCGGACGATTTGCGCCCCTTGATCGCGTCAGCCTCCTGCGCGGTGTAACGGCTGATCCCCTGCGCCAGCCGGCGGGCTTTGGGGTCAAGGATCGCGACAGGGTCGCCGCGCCCGAAATCGCCGGTCACTTCGACAATACCCGCGGGCAACAGGCTTTTGCCATTTGCCAGCGCGTTGGCAGCCCCTTCATCGATGGTGATTTCGCCACGCGGTTTCATGGCTGAAATCCAACGTTTGCGCGCAGCATGCGGGTCCAGCGTTGCGGTGAACCACGTCGAATTCGCGCCATTTTCCAGCGTTTTCAGAGGGTTCAGAACCGATCCTTCCGTGATCGCCATCGCACATCCGCCCGCGGTGGCCATCTTGGCGGCCAGCAGCTTTGTCTTCATTCCGCCCTTTGACAGACCAGAGCCCGCATCACCCGCCATGGCTTCGATCTCGGGCGTGATCTTGTCGATCGTTTCGAAACGCGTGGCCGAGGCGTCCTCGTTGGGGTTGCCCGAATAGAATCCATCGACATCCGACAGCAGGATCAACTGATCCGCCCCCACGGTCACGGCAATTTGCGCGGCCAGACGATCATTGTCGCCATACCGGATCTCGTCCGTTGCCACGGTATCGTTTTCGTTGACGATCGGCACGACACCCAAACCCAGCAGCGTTTCAAGGGTCGCGCGTGAATTCAGATAGCGGCGGCGATCCTCGCTGTCCTCCAATGTCACCAAAACCTGCGCCGTGGTGATCCCATGAGGTGTCAACGCCTCTTCATATGCGCGCGCCAGACGAATTTGCCCGACGGCGGCGGCAGCTTGCGATTTTTCCAACGGCAATGTCGCCATGGGCAGACCCAAAACGCCGCGGCCCAGTGCAATCGACCCGGACGAGACGAGGATTACATCTGTCCCCTGCCCCTTGAGCCATGCGACATCCTGAGCCAACGAAAACAACCATTCATTGCGCAACAGGCCGGTTTCGCGATCAACCAGCAAAGCCGACCCGATTTTGACAACCAATCGGTGCGCTGAAGTCAGGGTTGCCAAGGCTGCGCCTCCTCAGCGGGTTTCTGACGCACACGATTGTCATCGATCTGGCCGCGCAACGCGCGCAAAACCTCGGTTACACCTTGATGAGCAACACCGGACATCATCATCACCGGGCCGCCAACGGCCTCTTCAAGCTCGGCTTTGGCCAAATCACGTTCTTCGTCATCCAGTGCATCGACCTTGTTCAGGACGGTGATCCGGGGTTTCTGGGCCAGCTCGCCGCCATAGGCCTCAAGCTCGTGGATAATCGTGCGGTAGTCATCGGCAACCGTTTCCGAGGTACCATCGACAAGATGCAGCAGCACGGCACAGCGCTCAACATGGCCAAGAAAGCGGTCTCCGATCCCGCGGCCCTCATGCGCGCCTTCGATCAGGCCGGGGATGTCAGCCACCACGAATTCCACATTGTCGACCCCTACGACACCCAGATTTGGGTGCAGCGTGGTAAACGGATAATCCGCGATCTTGGGCCGCGCGTTTGACGTGGCTGCAAGAAAGGTCGATTTGCCTGCATTTGGCATGCCCAGCAGGCCCACATCGGCGATCAGCTTCAGACGCAGCCAGATCGTGCGGTCAATGCCGGCCTGCCCCGGATTTGCACGCCGGGGGGCTTGGTTGGTGGCCGATTTGAAGTGCAGGTTGCCGAAACCGCCATTGCCCCCTTTTGCAAGCAGAACGCGCTGTCCCACCTCGGTCAGATCGCAGATGACGGTTTCTTCATCCTCATCCAGGATCTCGGTGCCGACAGGCACGCGCAGGACAATGTCATCGCCATCCTTGCCGGTACGTTGCTGGCCCCTGCCCGGCTGGCCGTTCTTGGCAAAGAAATGCTGCTGATACCGGAAGTCGATCAGGGTGTTCAGCCCGTCCACGACCTCGGCCCAGACAGACCCGCCCCTGCCGCCGTCCCCACCGTCAGGGCCGCCGTATTCGATGTATTTTTCGCGTCGGAAGCTGACGCAGCCGCTACCGCCGGCCCCGGACCGGATGTAGACCTTTGCAAGATCGAGAAATTTCATGGTCTGTCCCCTACTGCAAAGGCCCCATCGGCCACAAGTCAGAGTTTTTTACTGTATGTCCAAGTGGGCACATTCGCATCACGCGCCACCGAATAGCTTTCTGCATCGCCAAGATACTGGAACCCGCAATGAGTCAGGACCCGGGCCGAGGCCGGATTGTCCTGAAACACGCTGGCAAACATCGTCGCGTTTTTCAGCGGGTTGGCATTTACCAGCGCTTCGACAGCCATCGACGCAATGCCAGTGTTCCAGTAGATCGGCGCCACCCAATAGCCCACTTCGGACTGGTTCCGATCCAGCCGCTTCAGCGTGATCAGACCAATCAGTTCCGGACCGCCGTCCTTGGTGGCATCCATGACCCAGACGTCCTCGTCCCGGTCTTCGGCCATCGAGCGCGTCACAAAGGCCTCGGTCGAGCCGGGGGCCAAAGGATGTGCAATACTCGTCGTCATGCGCGCCACACGCTCATCACCGGCATAGTGCTCGATCAGCCCCATATCCGACCGACGCAGAGGGCGCAGATCGAACCGCTCGGTTTCGATGACCGGCTGATTTATTATTGTTTCAAGTTTCATGGGTGTGTTCCTCCTCCGAACAACACGAAAAGTACGGACGCAACCGTAAGGCCTGCCAACGTCCACATCAGATATTTTTCAACGGGTCGTCCTTCAACCGCATGGGCAATTCTATCGCCCGCAAAAGTCCAGATCGGATGAAGGATCACCTGGCAAAACAACAAACACAGAGCAATCGTAACCGTCGCTTCGAAACTGGGGGTGCCCGCAGCCACGAACCCGGTGAACCCGGCAATGATCATGGCCCAGGCCTTGGGGTTGAGCGGATGAACAATCAGCCCGGCCAGAAAGCCGGGGGCGTTCCCTTCAGCCTGTTGTCGCGACAAACGCGTGTTGGCGATCTTCCACGCCAGCCAAAAAATATAGGCCGCTGACGCGTATTTAAGCACCGTAAACACCGCGGGTGCCTGATCCGCGAGATGCAGCAATCCAAAGCCGACCGGCCAAATGATCAACTGCTTCCCAAGGATAACACCCCCGACAAAAGGCAACGCGGCGCGAAATCCAAAACGCGCACCAGTACCCAGCAGGACCATGTTGGCCGGTCCCGGCGTGCCGACCTGGCTGGCGGCAAAGATCAGGAAACTGGTGGTTGCGACTGTCATCGGTTTGTTTGATCACGGCTGCGTTAAAACGAAAAAGGGACCGGCACTTTGTGCCGGTCCCCCATGAATTTTTCTTAAACCTTCTGGGTTTCGGCTTACTCCGCGGCCTCCGCCACTGGCAGGACCGAAATGAAGGTGCGGTTTTTGAGCCCCTTGTGGAACTTCACGGCGCCATCAGTGGTTGCAAAGATGGTGTGATCCTTGCCCATACCGACGCCTTCGCCCGGCCAGAACTTGGTGCCGCGCTGACGCACGATGATGTTGCCTGCGATGGCAGCCTGGCCACCATACAGTTTGACGCCAAGGCGACGACCCGCTGAGTCGCGGCCGTTACGGGAGGAACCGCCAGCTTTTTTATGTGCCATTCTCTCTCTCCTTAGCCTTTGGCCAGCTCTTTGGCCTGCTCAACCCATTCGGGTTTCACTTTGACCGTTTCGATAGCAGCAATCTGCTCGTCCGACAAGGCGGCCAGAGCGGCAAAGCTCTCGATACCGGCTTCGGCAAGCTTCTTGGCAGCGGCAGGGCCGACGCCGTTCAGCTTGGTCAGATCGTCCGCAGCAACAGCGGCAGGTGCCTCTGCCTTGGCTTCGGCTTTCTTGGCAGGCTTTGCAGCAGGTGCCGCTTCGCCAGCCGGAGCCGAACCGGTTGCAGCCTTGATGCCCGACTTGTCAGCGTCAGACGACAGGATGTCGGTGATCTTGACCAGTGTCAGCTTCTGACGGTGGCCAACGGTACGCTTCGAGCTGTGCTTACGACGACGCTTGACGAACTTGATGACCTTGTCACCTTTGATCTGTTCGATAACTTCGGCCTGAACGCCTGCGCCTTCGATGAACGGTGCGCCAACGACCGGAGCGTCGCCACCCAGCATCAGAACATCGTTGAATTGAACTTTTTCACCTGCGTCGGCAGCCAGCTTTTCAACGCGGAGGATATCACCCGCCTGAACCTTGTACTGCTTGCCGCCAGTCTTGAGGACCGCAAACATGCGTCTTTCCTTTGTCTAACCGCGTTCTGTGGTCCCCTTTCGGGAGTTTCCGGCCCCAAGACACTTGAAAGCCACCTCGAACAGCGCGCCCTTTTCGGGCTGTGTGAATGACCATCAGGACATCCCAAGGGTCAAATAATAACGATACCCGGCACGGAAAACCGGCCGGGATGCGCGCTTATCCATAGATCGCCGGGAAAAGTCAACACCAAAGCGTCGTCAGAGATCAGACGCCCTGAGTGTCTGTGCGACCGCCCGCCCCAACCGGAAAGAGATATCGTTGAACATCCGGTCAAAGCCGTCGAAAAGCGCCTCATTCAGGGCGCGCCCGGTTTCGGTTCTGGAGAACGCAATATTCTCGCGCATCTGGGTCTCATCCAGAGGCCGATAGGCCATCAGAAGAAAGGAATAAAGCCACGCCTCGGTTTCTGCTGAGCGGCTTTCTTTCTGTGACAGAAGTTCGGCCAGCAATTCCTGATCGTCGCCTTGCGCGTCGACATCAAGACCCTGAAAGAAGCTGTAGTCGGAACTCAGCGCCCCATGAACGTTCTTTTCGACAAGGTCATTTGCCCGGATGTACTCATCGACCAACTCGAAACGAGTCGAATCGCGCTCAACGGACTCGTAAGCTTCGCGGGCCATGTCCTCGATGGCTTGGTCCGACATCGCCTGCCGGGCCGAGTTTTCCAGCGACACGATCGTCTGACCAAGATCGCTTTCGAAAAACAGGATCGCCTGATCAAGCTGCGCAACGGACAGACCCGCCTCAAAGGCATCCGTCAGGAATTTCTGCATCCAGACCGGGTCGTAAATATCTTTGACCTGCGCTTCAAAATAGGCGCCACCGGTATTGTCCAACAGCGTTTCGTCAAGTTCCTCGCGGTGCCCTTGACCTTCCTGTACGAGAATTTCCATCACATGCGAAAGATGCATGGCCTGCGCCAGCCGGTCGACCCTTTGATCGGCCAGCAATTGAGCGCCCCACAGAACAAACGCAATCGCCAGAAAAACGCGGTGCATCAAATATCCTGTGCGGGGTGCAGTTCGGCCATTCGGGCCGCAAGTACTTCGAACCGCATAGCCATGATTTCGTATTGGATCGCGTTCAGCAGTTCATACACTTCCTGCATCAGGGGTTGTTCCAGCGCCTCGACATACGAGTCGACATCCGCATCAGAAAAGCCCTGATAGGTATAAGCTGCCCCCGCAAGGCCGGACAGTTGCAGTGACTGACGCATACCGGCTTCGTTCCGCTTCATCAGCGCACGCAATTCATCGGCATCCAGTTGCAGTTCGATGACACCTGATGCGCTGGCTGCCAGAAGAAAACGCACCTGAATTTCTTGCAGGGCCCGTACTGCGGTACCGGTCGAATCGATCGCCTTGTTCATACGCTTGAAACTTTCGACCCGTTGCGATCCGTCCTTGATCAAGTCTGCGATGATTTTTTGGCCTTCCAGCTGCTTGGCCTCATCGTCCTCGAGCATATGCGAGGCGTTTTCGGCCTCTACCAAGCGCTGACCCAGATCCGATGCATAAAAGTCAACCGCGTGTGTCAGAGCCTCATCACTCAGGGTTTGTTCGAGGATGGAAACCGCGGTCTCGTGCATGGCGCCGACGTCAAAGACTTCGTCTGCCAGACGCGTCCAGTCCGAACCGAAGCCATCGGGATCAATCCCCAGCATCTGGGGGGCAGACCTCGAGCTCAGCGCGATGCTTTCCAGGGCAACATCAAACCCGGTTGTGGTCAGAAAGGCCTCTATCCGATCACGGCTGGCGGCGGAAAGTTCCAAAGGGATTAGAACAAGCGCAAAGAGCGGGGCCAGAAACCAAAAGGCGGAGCGGCGTACAAACTGTATCATGGATATCAGACTAGGAGTTTTGCGCTGGCAGGCAACGGAAAATCCCGGGTTTCTTCAATTCCCGAATTTTCTGCTTGCACCCCTGCCCGTTCCTCACTAAATCCCCCCCTCACAGACCCCCGCGGAGAGGTGCCGGAGTGGTCGAACGGGGCGGTCTCGAAAACCGTTGTGGGTGCAAGCCCACCCAGGGTTCGAATCCCTGTCTCTCCGCCACTATCCCAACGCAGGCTCAATGCTGCCTTTTGGCCCACAAGAAGCGCCCGAAAATTGGTTGCGGCTGCGGGCCATTCCCGGCGGATCGCCGCCAAAACAGGGCGCGACATCTTTGTGCCGGCGTGTTCTTGCCGCGTTTCAAAGGACAATGAGCATAGCCCGGCTTATACTCTATTCTGCTGAGAATTATCGGGAATTCCCCTTTGTACCTGAGTTATTTTTAGCGCATTCCGGCGACACAATTTCCAAAGGAGACACCCATGTCGCGTACTCTTATTCTTGCCATCGTCATCGCCGCAATTGGCGCCGGCGGATACTATTACCTGAATCAACCCGAACCCACACCCGCCGAGCGTTTGGAAACCGCGGCAGAAGAAGCCGCCGAAGCTGTGACAGACGCGGCTTCATCTGTACAGGACGCTGCCTCTGACGCTGTCGATGCTGCGACCGAACAAGCCGCCGAAGCAGCGTCGTCGCTGACGGACCAAGCGACAGAAGCGGCGTCATCGGTTGCAGATCAGGCAAGCGAAGCCGCGTCATCGGTGGCGGATCAGGCCTCTGACGCTGCTCAGGAGGCCAGCGATCAGGTGGCCGCGCTGGCCGGTCAGGGGCAGGAGTTGCTGAACTCATGGCTTCAGGAAGGCAAGCTGGACCCGACCAACTTCGACTATGATGGCATTATGACATCTCTTCAGGACAGCACTCTGGCCACCGATCTGAAGGATCAGGCGATCAAGATTGTGAATGATATCAAGGATTCGCCTGAAATGATTGTTCAGAAAATTCAGGAACTGACCAACCTGCTGACCCAACAGTAAAGTGTTGAAGGCCGGTCCACGGGTCGGCCTTTGCCCCGGGGCGCATCTGCGCTGCCCCTACGTTACGGTGTCGTTGAATTGACCTCCTGCGCGGCTTTTGATTGGCTGCGCCTGACAAAAAGCCCGCGCCCTGCCCGACTGGTCTGACGCTTTTCGGACAAGGGGCGCGCTTTGATTCAGCCAAATTCGAGGATCAACCGATGACCGACCTGCCACAGACTATGTTCGCCGCAATCCTTAAGCATGACGGGTATTCCGGTACGGCGACCGGACCAGCCATTGAAAACGCCGCCGACTGGTTGGAAGAAGCCGAAGTTCCCACGCCGGAACCCGGCCCGGGCCAGGTACTGATCCGTTTGCGCGCGGCTTCGGTCAATCCATCCGATCTGCATTTCATCAAGGGGGAATACGGGCAGCCGAGGGTCAAGGGATCCCCCGCCGGCTTTGAAGGATGCGGAGACGTCGTGGCCGCAGGAAAGGGCGCCGAGGCCCTGCAAGGGCAACGCGTCGCGTTCGTCGCCGCCGGATCGGGGGCCTGGGCGGAATATGTCGTCACGCAGATGCAGATGTGCATCCCTCTGCGCCCTGATATCTCGGACGATGACGGGGCCGCCCAGATCGTCAATCCAATGACGGCGATGGCCATGGTGGATATGGCCAGGGCCGACGGCGATGCCTTTGTCGTATCAGCCGCGACCAGCCAGTTGGGCAAGCTGATGTGCAGCCTTGGTCGGGATCTGGGTTTGAAGCCGATCGCTTTGGTGCGTCGGGCCGAGACCGCAGAGATGTTGAAAGACCTTGGCGCGGCCGAAGTGCTTGTGACAACCGACGAAGACATTGTCGCAAAGTTTGCGGATCTGAGCGCGCAGTTGAAACCGCGCGTGTTTCTGGATGCCGTGACGGATCAATTGTCCGAGCAATTGTTCTGCGCCATGCCCAACCGGGCGCGCTGGATCAGTTATGGCAAGTTGTCTACCGAGGCGCCGACGCTGACTCAGACAGGGCAGTTGATTTTCATGGGAAAGCGGATTGAAGGGTTCTGGCTGACAAGCTGGATGATGTCGACCCCGCCCGCCGATCAGATGCGTGTCGTGGCCGAAGTTCAGGCCCGGTTTGCCGACGGGCGCTGGAAAACGGATGTTTCTGAACACCTTACACTCAGAAATCTTGTGCCAAACCTGGCTGATGCGCTGAAAAAGAGTGACGGCAAGGTGATAATAACGCCATAGTAGAACAAACCCGCGTCACCGGAGGATGCGCGCGGGCGGAACGCGGCACCGGCAAACCGGTCGAGGGAGGACAGTTTGGATAACGCACAGCTGCTGATCAGCGGACTGGCAAACGGGTGTGTCTATGGCCTGATCGCGCTTGGCTTTGTTCTGATCTACAAGGCGACCGAAGCGGTGAATTTCGCGCAGGGCGATTTCATGATGCTGGGGGCCTTTGTCACCATCGGCCTGACCAATACCGAATATATGGGCCTGCCGTTCTGGCTGGCCCTGCCGATCTCGCTGGGGATCATGGGGGCATTGGGATATCTTCTGGATCGCCTGATCATCCGTCGCCTGTTTGGCGAAAGTCAGACCGCCGTCGTAATCCTGACCATCGCCCTGGGCTTCGTGATCCGTTTCGTGGCCGGATTGATCTGGGGGCACGAACCGCAAACGCTGCAAAACCCGCTTGCGGGGAAAGAGCTGCGCTTTGGCGGCCTTGTGCTGGGGCTGGAGGATGTCGCCGTGATCGTCGTCACCATCCTGCTGACATGGGGCCTTTACGTTTTCTTCAACCGTTCCAAACTCGGGCTGGCGATGCAGGGGGCGTCGCAAAACCAGCTGGCGGCGTATTACATGGGCGTGCCTGTCAAGCGGGTTCAGGGGTTCATCTGGGCGCTGGCCGGGATCGTTGCGGGGATTGCGGGCATTCTGTTCGCCGCCAAGGGCGCCGTGGATCCGACAACGGGATTGCTGGGCATCAAGGCATTTGCCGCCGCCGTCATCGGCGGGTTCGGAAGCCTGCCCGGGGCGCTGGCCGGTGGTCTTGTCGTCGGGGTGATCGAGCCTTTCGCCAGCCGCTATATCGCGGCGGGTTACAGCCAGATCGCGCCATACGCCCTGCTGCTTGCCGTGCTGATCTTTCGCCCCAACGGGTTGTTCAGTCAGGTTCGGGTCAAAAAGGTCTGAGCCATGCGGATCATCTTCAAAACCGACTACATGCAGGATATCCGCCCGTGGAAAGACCGTTACCAGCTTGTCCTGTATCTGATCCTTCTGACGGTGGTTGCCGCAGCCCCCTGGTGGCTGGATGAGTTCTATCTCGGCGAGCTGACCAACGTCCTGATCTGGGCCATCGCCGGGTTGGGTCTGATGGTCCTGACCGGGCATACAGGGCAAGTCAGTCTGGGCCACGCGGCCTTTCTGGCTTTTGGCTGCTATGCCAACGTTGCCCTGATTGAGGCCGGGGTGCCCTTTCTTCTCGCCTTTCCGCTGGCCGGCATCCTGACGGGGATCGCGGGCGTGACCGTTGCGATCCCTGCCCTGCGCCTGCATGGCATCTATCTGGCCATCTTCACCATGGCTCTTTCGATCCTGATGGACGACATCATCGTTCTGTCCGAACCCATCACCGGCGGCGTTGCGGGCAAATATGTCGGCGGGGTCGAAATCTTCGGCCATTTGGTGGACCGCTGGGGAACGCCCGATCAGTTTTTCTGGCTGGTCCTGACCGTCGCCGTTCTGGTCACACTGGGATATATCAACCTGCTGCGCGCGCCTTTGGGGCGCAGCTTCATCGCGGTGCGCGACTCTGAGGTTTCGGCCCAGGCCATGGGCATCGACATCGCGCGGACAAAGATGATCTCATTCGCGTTGTCCTGCGCGGTGACGGGCTGGGCCGGGGCACTGATGGGGTTGTTCGCCGGAGCGTTCAACAACGAAACCTTCAGTGTTCTGATCTCGATCCAACTGCTTATGATGATCGTCATCGGCGGGCTGGGATCGATCCATGGCGCATTTCTGGGCGCGATCGTGATCGGGTTCCTGCCGCAGTTTCTGTCGATCTCAAAAGAATATGCCGGTGCCCTGTTCGGCGGCAATACAGTCGCCATTCCGGGGTTGGAGTTCGGCATCTTCGGCATGATCCTGATCGCCTTCATCCTGTTCGAACCCATGGGCATCTATGGCCGCTGGCTGAAGATCCGCACCTGGTTCGAGCTGTTCCCCTTCTATCGAAAAGACATGTTCAAACGGCAGAAATCCTATCTCAAGACGGAGCGTCTGAGATGAGCTTGCTGGAGTTCGAAAATGTCACCCTCAAGTTCGGCGGCCTGACGGCGGTGGATGACCTGTCATTCGACGTTCGGGAAGGTGAAGTCTTTGCCATCGTCGGTCCAAACGGTGCGGGCAAGTCCACTGTTTTCAACCTGATTTCCCGGTTCTACGATCCCGTTGACGGGGCGATCCGGTATGACGGTCATGATCTCCTTCGGGTCAAACCGTCCGGTGTCGCCGCCTATGGCGTAGCGCGGACATTTCAGAACATCGAGCTGTTCGAACACGCAACCGTTCTGCAAAACCTGCTGGTCGGACGGCATCGCCACCGCAGGACAAACTTGATTTCCGAGATTCTGTTCACCCCGTCGGCAAAACGACAGGAACTGGAAAACCGCGAGAAAGTGGAACGGATTATCGACTTTCTCGACCTGCAAGCCTATCGCGACAAGATGATATCCGGGCTGCCCTACGGCGTACGCAAAGTGGTTGAAGTTGCACGGGCTTTGGCAACTGACCCAAAACTCTTGCTGCTGGATGAGCCGGCCTCGGGGTTGTCCGTGGAAGAAACAACGGACATGCGTTGGTGGATCGATGATATCCGTCGGCAGATGGGCATCACCGTTTTGATGGTAGAACATGACATGGGCCTGGTCTCGGGCGTGTCAGACCGGGTTATGGCCATGGCAGACGGCGCGAAACTGGCGCTTGGGACCCCGGCCGAAGTTCAGTCGCACCCGGCAGTGATCGAAGCCTATCTTGGGAAGGCTTCATGAGCGCGCCAATCCTGAAAATCCGAAATGTCGAAAGCTTTTATGGCCCGATCATGGCCATTCGCGGTGTTTCGCTGGACGTTCACGAAGGTACGATTGTTTCGATCCTTGGCGCAAACGGTGCCGGCAAGACGACGTTGATGAAAACCGTCTCGGGGGTGATGGACCCGGAAAAAGGCACGATCACCTTTGATGGAGACGACATTCAGGGAGCCGAGCCGCATACCGTCGTCCAGCGCGGGATCGTGCATGTACCCGAAGGGCGCGAGGTGTTTCCTCTGCTCACCGTCGATGAAAACCTGAGCCTCGGCGCGTATACCCGAACGGACAAAGTGCAGATCGACCAGGATCGCGAGCTTGTTTTCAGTTACTTTCCCGTTCTGAAAGATCGTCGCACGCAAGAGGCCGGCACCCTTTCGGGCGGGCAGCAACAGATGCTGGCAATCGGACGGGGGCTGATGGCCCGTCCCCGCATCATGCTGCTGGATGAGCCGTCGCTGGGTCTGTCACCGCTTTTGGTGCAGGAAATTTTCGCCATTCTGAAACGTCTGAACGAAGAACAGCATATGACGATGCTGCTGGTCGAACAGAACGCCAATGCGGCGTTGCGGCTGGCGCATCATGGATACGTGATGGAGGTAGGCCGCATCGTCATGGATGGTGCTGCGGATACGTTGCTGAAATCCGAAGACATCCAGAACTTCTATCTTGGCGTGCAGGAAGAAGGCGCACGCGAAAGCCGCCGTTGGAAACGCAAGAAGACGTGGAGGTAAGCAAGATGGATGCCACGCCCCTCGCCTCGCAGGTCAAGATCAACGGCGTTGAACTGAATGCAACCCCCGGACAACGCCCGTTGCGCGTGGATGGGTGCACCACCATCAGCATGCTGTTTCAACACCGTTGCGCGGAACTGGGGGATCGTACAGCCCATCGCGAAAAGGATTTGGGCATCTGGAAGTCATATTCCTGGGCCGACTACTGGCAGCACGCCATGTGGATCGGGCTTGCCCTGCGCAAGCTGGGCCTGGAACGCGGTGACGTTGTTTCGATCCTGTCCGAGGACCGCAAGGAATGGATGTGGTTTGATATGGGCATTCAGTGCGTCGGGGGCATTTCTTCTGGCGTCTACACCACGGATTCGGCCAATCAACTGCAATATCTGGTCAACGACAGTGGCAGCAAGTTCCTCATCGTCGAGGACGAAGAGCATCTGGACAAGTTTCTGGAAGTCGAAAATCAAGTTCCGGATCTGATCAAGGTGATCATTCTGGAAGACGAAGGCTTGCACGACCTGACCCATCCGCGCTGCATGATGATCGACGATCTTTTCGCTTTGGGCCAGCAGGCCGAACAGGAAGATCCGGGACGGTTCGAAGCCGAAATCGCATTGGCCAAACCTCAGGATACAGCTTTGCTGGTTTATACATCCGGCACCACCGGCCAGCCCAAGGGCGCGATGTTGAGCCATGAAAACATCTTGGCCGGCATTGAGGCCGGTGCCTGGTCATTGCCAACGCAGGCCAGTGACGAACAACTGTGTTTCCTGCCCCTCTGCCATATTCTGGAACGCGACGTATCCGTCTATTTTCCACTCGCCGCCCGCTGCACCGTGAATTTCGCGGAAAGCCCTGAAACGGTCTTTGCAAATCTGCAAGAGGTCTCGCCTTCGACCTTCACGGCGGTCCCGAGAGTTTGGGAAAAGATCTATGCGCATGTGCAAATCCTGGCGCAGGATGCAACGCCGTTGGGTCGAATGGCATACGATCTTGCCCTGAAGGCCGGCGCACGGCGGGCCGAGTACGTGAGTTCGGGAAAACCCGTTCCCGCCGCCATCGCAGCCCGGTTCTGGGTTTGGGATCAGTTGGTTCTGAAGAATCTGCGCCGGATGCTCGGTTTGGACAAACTGCGCCGGGGTGGCACGGGTGCTGCGCCTATCTCGGCGGATTTGTTGAAATGGTACTGGGCTATCGGTGTGCCGATCGTCGAGGGTTTCGGCATGACCGAAACGTCCGGCCTCGCCACACTCAACACCGTGGAAAGCAACAAGATCGGAACCATCGGCAAGGTCGTCCCGGGGTGCGATATCCGCATCTCGGACGAAGGTGAAATTCAGCTCAAGGGCATGAACATCTTTCAGGGCTATTGGCGCAACAACGCAAAGACGGCGGAAAGCTTTACCGCCGATGGCTGGCTGCGCACCGGCGATATGGGGCGTATCGACAAGGACGGGTACGTTACCATCACCGGCAGGTTGAAAGACATCATCATCACCGCCGGTGGCAAGAACATCACCCCGGCCGAAATCGAAAGCCGGCTGAAGTTCAGCCATTACATCTCGGACGCGGTGATCATCGGCGACCGGCGCAAATACCTCACGGCGCTGATCATGATCGATCAGGAAAATGTCGAAAAATATGCGCAGGACCAGAAAATCCCTTTCTCGAACTTTGCCTCGCTTTGCGCCGCGGCCGAAGTCAAGGAACTGATCGGCGCCGAAGTGGCCGCAGTGAACAAGGAATTCGCGCGGGTTGAACAGATCAAGGATTTTCGCCTGATCGACGTTCTGCTGACCGCCGAGGATGACGAGCTTACCGCCACGATGAAGCTGAAACGCGGCCTAGTCGAAAAGAAACACGGACATCTGATTGAAGACATGTACACTTAGCCAAAGAGTTTTCGGGAGGAGAAAGATGAAGAAGTCATTCAAATGGCTGGCCGCCGCCACGGCGTTGACCGCCTCGGTAAGCATAGGTTGGGCTCAGACGCAGGGCGTGACGGATGATGAGATTGTCATCGGGTCCGTCAACGACCTGAGCGGCATCTTTGCCGCGGTAGGTGTCCCGGCGACCAAAGGTGCGAATGTGGTATTCGACCGGGTGAACGAAGCCGGTGGCATACACGGGCGCAAAATCCGCTATGTGGTCGAGGACAACGGATACCAGATGCCGCGTGCAATGCAGGGCTACAACAAACTGCTGAACCGCGACAAGGTGTTCGCCATGCTGCAATCGCTTGGCACGCCGATGAACATGGCCGGGTTCAAGCTGTTGGATCCCAAGGGCATTCCCAACGTGGCACCTCTGACCGCTGCGCGTCAGATGTTGCAGGAACCGATGCGGAACAAGTTCACGTCTTTCTCGACCTACTATGATCAGGCGCGTGTCGGTGTGAAATATCTGGCCGGCGAATTTGGATCAAAAACGGTCTGCACCATGTATCTGCCGACAGATTTCGGCGAGGAAATTCTTGAAGGCAGCAAGGCCGGCGCCGAAGAAGCCGGGATCGCTTTTGGATCTGAAACGACCCACAAGCCGGATGAGACGGATTTTGTCGGGTCGCTCAGCAAGCTCAAGGAAGAAGGCTGCGATATCGTCACCATGGCGCTTGGGGTGCGGCAGGCGATCACCGTAGTGGGCACCGCCAAGAAGATGGGCCTGACGGACATGAAGTTCCTCGGCACTTCGGCCAGTTTCCTGACTGTCGTGGCGCAGGTTCCCGGTGGGGTGACTGACGGGTTCTATGCAGCAGCCTCGTGGCAGGATCTTTGGGCGCGTGCGGACCAACCTGCTCCGGCGGCGTTTATCGAAGAGTACAAGGCCGCGACCGGCGAAGATCCGGTTGGATTTGCCATGTTGGGCTATTCCGCTGCCGAAATGATGGTCAAGGCGCTTGAGGCCGCGGGCCCTGACCTGACGCATGACAGCTTTATCGAAGCGATGGAAACACTGGATTATCAGGACGATCTGGTCGGCAACCACATTACCTATGGCCCTGACGACCATCAGGGCGCGGATACGGTTTTCGTCAATGTCGTTGAAAACGGCGCGTGGAAACTGGTTTACGAAGAATAAGATTTCCCGCAAAACAATGCAAAAGGGCTCGCAATTGCGAGCCCTTTCTTTGTTGGGTGTCCCCGGCGAATTAACGCTTGGAGAACTGGAACGAACGGCGGGCTTTGCGCTTACCGAATTTCTTACGTTCCACAACGCGGCTGTCGCGGGTCAGGAAGCCAGCAGCTTTCAGAGCACCACGCAGGTTCGGATCGTACAGTTGCAGCGCCTTCGAGATGCCGTGCTTGACCGCACCGGCCTGACCGGTCAGGCCACCGCCTTTGACAGTGGCGACAACGTCGAACTCGCCTTCGACACCAGCAACCTGAAACGGCTGGCGCAGGATCAGTTGCAGAACGGGGCGTGCAAAATAGACATCCTGATCCTTCCCGTTCACGGTGACCTTGCCGGAACCCGGCTTGATCCAAACGCGGGCAACAGCGTCTTTACGCTTGCCGGTGGCATAGGAACGGCCCAGTTCGTCACGTACGGGTTCACGCACGATGACTTCTTCGGCCACGGTTTCAACGCCTGCGACGGCGCTCAGCTCTTCGAGAGTATTGATCTGATCAGCCATCGGTCATTAGCTCCGGGTGTTTTTCTTGTTCATGGACTTGACGTCCAGAACTTCGGGCGCTTGCGCCTCGTGGGGATGCTCGGCACCGGCATAAACGCGCAGGTTGGTCATCTGCTTGCGCGCCAGGCGGTTGCCCGGCAGCATGCGCTTGACCGCCTGGGTCACGACGCGCTCGGGGTGTGCACCTTCCAGGATCTGCTGTTTGGTGCGCGACTTGATGCCGCCCGGGTGGCCAGTGTGCCAGTAGAAGTTTTCTTCGCGCTTCTTGCCGGTCATCTGGATCTTGTCAGCGTTGATCACGATGACGTTGTCGCCCATGTCCATGTTCGGGGTGAACGACGCTTTGTGCTTGCCACGCAGGCGCATGGCGACGATCGAGGCGAGACGGCCCAGAACAACGCCCTCGGCGTCGATCAGGATCCATTTCTTGTCGATGTCTGCAGGTGTTGCAGAAAAGGTTTTCATGGCAGGATAGTCCTGTTTGATGTGAAAGACCGCCCCAAGCGAGGCGGCCCGAATTCGATGGATGCGTATCTAGACACGCATGACCGCCACGTCAAGCGACCAAACGCCATTTAAAATGTTTTAAAACAATGGCTTGTTAAATAGGTATTATTTTACCCCACAATTTCAGCACGAAAATCGCTTCAATTTCGACACTCTGATACACTCGGTTGGAATTGATCATGCCCAACCACGGAGGATCACATGCAGGATTTGACGCGCAAGATTGAAAACTATGGCGCGGCCTGGCAGGAAAAGTCCGCCGATAAACGGCTTGCGCTTCTGACCCGGTGCTTTGCGGAAAACGGTCGGTACGTGGATCCGACAGCCGATGTTTCAGGCCGTGAACAGTTGAGTGCACATATCGGCGAAGTCCTTTTGACTTCGAATGGGCGTGTCGAAATCACCAGCAGTCCTGTGTCGCACCATGATGTCATCCACTTCACGTGGCATATGGTGGCCCCCGACGGCGCAATCATGGTGGCCGGGCATGATTTCATTCGATTGGACGAGGACGGAAAAATTGCCCATCTGGCCGGATTCTTTGGCGACCCGCCGCCGCTGAGTTGAATGCTAGACGCTGATCTGTTCAGGCGGATTGTCCAGCAAAGCGCGCAACCTCAGCATTGCGTCCTCGAACCGTTCCAACGAAACGTGGCCATTCATTGCGATGCGTACGGCGTTTGGCGCGCGCCCGTCGCGCAGGGCAAACTCATCCGCTGATCTGAGTTGAATGCCTTCCCGCTCTGCCGCGCGGCTGAACGCGGCAGACCGCCACCCCGATGGCAGGTTCAGCCAGATAAAAGGCACATCCGGTGCCCAGTTCAGATCGAACCCACCCAGCGCATTGACGGTGATCCGAACATAATCGCCCATCCGTTTGCGCACATCCTGAGCAATCTGGCGGGTACGCGGATCCGACAGCAGCAGCCGGGTCAGTTCGGCCAAGGGTTGAGCCAGGCCAAAATACCCATATTCGGCCGATCGGCGCAG
This sequence comes from Ruegeria sp. AL12, assembly GCF_056540885.1. Taxonomy (NCBI): domain Bacteria; kingdom Pseudomonadati; phylum Pseudomonadota; class Alphaproteobacteria; order Rhodobacterales; family Roseobacteraceae; genus Ruegeria; species Ruegeria sp. AL12. The sequence goes on from NZ_JBQFXN010000001.1 coordinate 976,253, forward strand.
ATCGGCGCTGCGATCCTTTGGGGCAATGGCAAAGCCAACGCGCAAAGCCGGTGTGAGTATCTTTGAAATGGACGACACGTGCCAGCCCCGCTCGGGTGCAAGCGCGCGATAACTGGGTTCGCGCGCCTCCCCCATGCGATAGCAATCGTCCTCCACGATCTGAAGGTCGAAGCGCCGGGCGACGTCCACGACCTCTTTCCTGCGTGCCAGCGGCGTGTGGATGCCGGTGGGGTTCTGAACTTCTGGCGAGACGCAAACGGCCTGAGCATTGGTTTGCCGCAAAACATGCTCCATCGACGCCGGATCGATGCCCCATTTGTCCATCTTGACGCCAATGACTTCGGCGCGCATCAACTCTCCGGCCCGACGAAACCCGGCGTAAGAGAGGTCTTCAACCAACACGATTGGTTTGGGTCCGCGCAGGATGGTCTGGAACACCAGACACAATCCGTTCTGCCCGCCATGGGTCAAGACGATGTCATCATGGGTCAGCGGGCCCAGCGGCAAATCCGACAGCCAATCCACGACCGATTGCCTCATGGGTTGATACGCGTCCCGCGTGGGGTAATTCAGAAACAACCCGGGATCAGCTTGCGAAACCTTTTGCAGGCATTCCCGGATGAGCGCGACCTGCCCCGCATCCGGCAAACGCGGGCTGAACAGGCTGACATTGGCGTTGTGCTTATCTTCCCTCAGATGCAGTTGCCTGGCCCAGACATCATCCAGAATCGGTGATTTCGGCGGGGCCACAAATGTACCGCGCCCAACCTCGGCATGGAGCAAGCCTTCGTCCGTCAGGATCGTATAGGCACGTGCGACTGTACCAGGTGTGATTTGCAGGCGATACGCCAGTTCACGAACCGGCGGAAGCTTGGCGCCAACATCTAATTTCTTGTCACCAATGGCTTTTCTTATTGCGTCAGCAACCAATGTGTATTTCGGACCCTTGGATTTTGGCAGAGCCTCCGGCCAAATTGTATCCATTACAATTCTTCCTTTGCCTTTGACACAATTTCGAATGTATCAAATTTATGTACCAAGCAATACTGTTTTGTGTCAATACAATTTGAAAGGAATTCCGAGATGACACGCACAATGCACACCACCGCCCTTCTGCTGCTGAACGACAGCCCACGGCTGCCTCTGCTCGCGGCTCTGGCCGTGCGGTTTGCGGCGGCGGTCACTCAATGGGAACGCCGTCGCCGCAGTCGCGTCAATCTGAGCTATCTGGATGACCGTCTGCTTCAGGACGTCGGGCTGACCCGCCATCAGGCTGGCCGGGAAACAAAGCGCTTTTTCTGGCAGCCCTGACTGATCCCCAGTCCCAGTTATTGGGACCTCTTCCTGGGCCGGGGCCTGTCCCCGGCCTTTTTTATCCGAAATTCGCGGCAGCTGACCCTGCTGGCGGCAGGGAATAGGTCATCGTTGCCCGTGCAACCGGAAGATCACTGCCTTCCGAATATAAAAGCACATCCCCAACGGCCAGTGTTTTTCCCAGCTTCAACAAACGACAGGCCGCAATCATATCGGCGCCGCCTTCCGGCTTGCGCAGGAAATCAAAGGAACTGTTGGTGGTAACGGCCAGTGACTGACGCCCTTTTCGTGCCAGAACCATCGCATAGACACTGACATCGGCAAGCCCGAACATCGACGGGCCGGAAACCGTGCCCCCGGGGCGCAGATGTTGATCCTGAACCACAAGGCGCATGGTGATCGTGTCTTCGGTCAAATCTTCAACGACGAAATCCTTGTGCACCTGCGGGAACACCTCTTTGAGGTATTGTGACAGTTCGTCCCGATTCATTGCCAAAGCCATACTTCCCCTCCTGCTCTTGCCGACCTAGAGTTGGCCCAACTTGGGAACGGAGGGCAAGATGGCAATTCTGGAACGTTACGACACGGGCGCGGTGGCACGGCTGACACTGAACGCCCCGGACCGGCTGAACGCATTGAGTGATGAGATGCTGGCTGCGCTGCAAGCCGAACTTGATGCGCTGCGCGACGACGGCTCGATTCGGGCCGTAGTCCTGTCAGGGGCGGGAAAGGCGTTTTGCGCCGGGCATGACCTGAAGCAGATGACGGCCGGACGCCAATCCGAAGATGGTGGCAAAGCTTACTTTCAAGATCTCTTTTCCCGTTGCGCCCGGATGATGATGTCGATCCAGTCCCTGCCGCAACCCGTTATCGCGCAAGTCCATGGCATTGCGACCGCCGCCGGATGTCAGCTGGTTGCAACCTGCGATATGGCGGTGGCCGCAGAAGGAACACGGTTTGGCGTCAACGGGGTCAATATCGGCCTGTTCTGTTCCACGCCGATGGTGGCTCTCAGCCGCAACATCCCCAGAAAGCAGGCATTGGAAATGCTGACCACCGGCGAATTCATTTCAGCAGAGCGCGCCGCCGAATTGGGGCTGGTAAATCGCGTCGTTCCAGAAGCGCTGCTGGAACAAGAAGCCAACGGGCTTGCGGAACTGGTCGCATCCAAGCTTGGCGTCGCCGTGAAGATCGGCAAAGAAGCGTTCTATCAACAGCTGCAAATGCCTTTGGACCAAGCTTATGCCTATACCGGAGACGCAATGGCGCAGAATATGTTGTACCGCGATACAGAAGAAGGCATTTCCGCCTTTATTGAAAAGCGCCCCCCGAATTGGACCCAATGACGCAATTGTTTTGAACATTTTTTGCCACTGTCTTCATTTTTGCACTTTTCAAAAGGGCAACTCTGTGGCAAAGCTGGGTCGGGGCCAAGGCCTCAAGACACTTTTGGGTCGCCGTGGGCGGAAGGTCCCTCCAGCTGGTCTCTCTCACCAGCGCTGACATTCCCGCAGCGGCGACCCCAAGACCCCTCCAGCAAATCAGTCACATACAATACGGCAGTTGCGCTTGTGTGTGCGGTGCCCTATGTGGCTGCACATGACACAAGTTTTGCATATCGTCGGCGGTGGAATGGCCGGGTCCGAAGCGGCCTGGCAAGCCGCTGAAATGGGCGTTGACGTGATCATTCATGAAATGCGCCCCACCGTTGGCACCTTCGCACATCAGACAGGAAACCTGGCGGAAATGGTGTGTTCAAACTCGTTCCGATCGGATGATGATGAACAGAATGCCGTCGGTCTGCTGCACTGGGAAATGCGAGTAGCCAATGGGTTGATCATGACAACCGCCGACGCGCACAGGCTTCCTGCAGGGGGGGCTCTGGCCGTGGATCGCGACCCGTTTGCCGAAACGGTCACCGCAAAACTGCGCGCCCACCCACGCGTGAGCGTCACCGATCAGGAAGTCACCTCGCTGCCTGATGACGGCCATTGGATATTTGCGACCGGCCCGTTGACCTCACCCGCATTGGGGGAAGCCATCCGGGCGGAAACGGGATCGGACGCGCTGGCGTTCTTCGATGCAATCGCGCCCATTGTCTATGCCGACAGCATCGACATGAGCAAAGCGTGGATGCAATCCCGGTATGACAAAGGCGAGACCGAGGAAGAACGCACGGCTTACCTGAACTGCCCGATGGACCGTGATCAATACGAGGCTTTCATCGACGCCCTTCTGGCAGCGGAAAAAACCGAGTTTCACGAAGGTGAGACCGCAGGCTATTTTGATGGCTGCCTTCCCATTGAAGTCATGGCCGAACGCGGGCGCGAGACACTGCGCCATGGTCCGATGAAGCCTGTTGGGCTGACAAACCCTCATGCGCCTGACGTCAAACCCCATGCCGTGGTTCAGTTGCGGCGCGATAACGCGTTGGGCACATTGTTCAACATCGTGGGGTTTCAGACCAAGATGAAACACGGCGCCCAGACCGACGTGTTCCGCATGATCCCCGGCCTGGAAAACGCCAGCTTTGCCCGGCTGGGCGGCATCCACCGCAACACGTTCATCAACTCTCCTACCCTGCTCGATGCACAGATGCGCTTGAAATCCAAGCCCAACATCCGCTTTGCCGGCCAGATTACGGGCGTCGAAGGCTATGTTGAAAGCGCCGCGATGGGATTGCTTGCCGGTCGCATGGCCGCCGCGGAAATACAGGGTCGTGATTTGCCTGAAGTACCCAAAGACAGTGCAATGGGTGCGTTGATCCATCACATTACCGGCGGGGCCGAAGCCAAGACGTTTCAGCCGATGAACGTAAACTTTGGCCTGTTCCGCCCCGTGGACGGCCTGAAAGGCGGGCGGCGCGGCCGGAAGGACCGGTACAAGGCCTATACCGATCGTGCCAAGACAGAATGGCAAACCTGGTTGGATCAATGCTGACTGGACGCGCGGCGTGATCTCGGCCTAGCATGACGGGATGAGCGACAAGTTCCTGAACAGCACCTACGATCTCGACACGCCTGAAGACACTGAAACGCATTACCAGAACTGGGCCGCGACCTATGAAAAAGAGGTCGCGGAACAGGGATATGCAACCCCGGGACGGGTGGCCGCGGCTTTGTGGCAATTCCACCCTCACCCCCAAACGCCGATTCTGGACTTCGGCTGCGGAACGGGGCTTTCCGGTCTCGCCTTGCGGGCGGCGGGATTTGAGGTCATCGATGGTATCGATCCCACCCCCAAAATGCTGGAAGAGGCAGAGGCCAAGGGTGTTTACCGAAGTTTGACCGGGTTTGACATCACCAAACCGGCCCCGCTCAGGCGCGGCGCGTATTCGGTGATCACCGCCATCGGTGTCATCGGTCAGGGCGCGGCCCCGCCCGAGACATTCGACCAGTTGATGCACACCTTGCCCAAAGGTGGGTTGCTGGCGTTTTCCCTGAACGATCATGCGCTGAAAGATCACAAATTCACCTGCCGACTGACGGATTGGGTCGACATGGGTGCCGCGCGTTTGTTATTTCGTGAACACGGGCCGCACTTGCCCGGCATCAACCTTAACTCTGACGTGTATGTTATAGAAAAAGCGTGACTTTCGTAACGCGTTTCGCGCCATCCCCGACTGGCCCGCTTCACCTTGGGCACGCGTATTCTGCGATGATCGCCAGCGACATGGCCAGATCCGAACACGGCCGGTTCTTGCTTCGCATCGAAGATATCGATCGGTCCCGCTCGCGTCCGCATTGGGAGGATCAGATCTATGATGACCTCAATTGGTTGGGGCTGACATGGCCGGAACCGGTGCTGCGTCAATCAGATCGGCTGAGTATCTATGATCGCGCGTTGGAGCGGTTGTGGATGAAAGGTCTTCTGTATCCTTGCCTGTGCAATCGCAAAGATATTGCCGCCGCCGCAAGCGCGCCCCAGGAAGGCGCGCCCTTGCTTGGGCCAGACGGAATTATCTATCCCGGAACGTGTCGAAAAATCAACCAGGGCATAGACTTAAGTCAAAACCCTCACCCAAGGGACCAGGTGTTGCGACTGGATGTTACCAAGGCCTGTCGAACAATCCACGATCCGGCCAAATTCCAATTCTTGGAACTGGGCTCCGGCCCCGGTGGCGAAACAGGAACAATTTCTTTCACCCCGGATGAGTTGGAAACCAATGTCGGCGATATCGTACTGGCCCGCCGCGACATGGGCACGTCCTACCATTTGTCCGTCGTTCTTGACGACGCTGCCCAGGGGATCACCCATGTAGTCCGAGGTCAGGATCTGTTCGAAGCCACCCGCATCCATGTGCTGCTTCAGGTGTTGTTGGATTTGCCGACGCCTGCGTATTATCATCACGATCTGATCCGCGATGACGCCGGCAAACGGCTGGCGAAACGCGACGATGCGCGTGCCATCGCGAAATACCGGGCCGATGGTGCCAGCCCGGCAGACATCCGGCATATGGTGGGGCTTTGATCTGGCTCAGTTACGCCATCGGGGCCATCAGTTCGGTCTCGGCCCCGTCCCGCACCGCAGTATAAAAGCACGTCCGGCGGTTGGTGTGACAGGCAGCACCGGTTTGACGCACCAGAACCAACAGGCAATCGCGGTCACAGTCGATGCGGAAATCCACCAGTTCCTGCACATGGCCCGAGGTTTCGCCCTTGATCCAGAAAGACTGGCGCGAGCGCGACCAATAGGTCACCCTACCCGTTTCCAGCGTCTTTTCAATGGCCTGTGCGTTCATCCATGCCATCATCAGCACTTCGCCCGACACCTCATCCTGCGCAATTGCCGGAATCAGTCCCGCCTCGTTATATTTCAGAGTTGATGGATCAAACGCGACGGGGTGAGACATGACAAAAACCTTTTGCATCCGTTGGGTTGGTCACTATGTATGAGGAACACACGACGAGGGAAAGCCATGAGCGGCGAGAACGACCTGATCAAGCTGTATTCCGGACGCATTCTGGCGTTGGCGGCGGACATCCCGCATCTGGATCGGTTGGAAAACCCGGATGCAACGGTCAAGAAACGCTCGCCTCTTTGCGGCTCTACCGTGACGGTTGATCTGAAGGTTCAGGATGGACGTGTCAGCGCCTTCGGGCAGGATGTCAAAGCCTGCGCGCTGGGACAGGCCTCGGCTTCGGTGGTTGGCGACGCGATCATTGGTGCCACGCGCGCGCAGGTCGAAGCAGCGCGCGATCAGCTTGCGGCCATGTTGAAAAAGGACGGCCCCGCCCCGGATGCGCCGTTTGACGGTCTTGAGGTCCTGATGCCGGCGCGGGACTACAAGAACCGCCACGCGTCAATTCTGCTGGTGCTGGATGCCGCCGCCGAAGCCATGGCGCAGGCCGAACAGGCAGATTGCGCCTGATCATAGCTATTTGATGTAAACCCGTTTACCTTCCGCTTAAATTTAAGGAGGGATGGGTTTTGGAAAATCTACTCGAGCATTTTGTAACTCTTTGGGTCGTGATTGACCCGATTGGAACTATTCCCGTTTTCATTGCCGTCACTGCGGGGCTAGAGGCCGCCGCGCGTCGCAAAACAGCTTTGTTGGCATCGATAATAAGCGCCGGCGTCCTTTTGTTCTTTCTCGTGTTTGGGCAATTGCTGATCGAAGCGCTGGATATTGGACTGAATTCATTTCAGGTCGCAGGCGGCATCATCCTGTTTCTGTTCGCTCTGACCATGATCTTTGGCGAAAGCAAACAAGACATAGAACAGCGTCAGGCCGAAGAGGATCAGGAAGATAAGTATCACAAGCAGAATCCCGCGATATTTCCTCTTGCTGTTCCATCTCTGGCCTCGCCCGGCGCGATGCTTGCAGTGGTGATCCTGACGGACAACCATAGATACAGTGCAGCCGATCAGGGGATTACCGCATTGGTCATGCTGTCGGTTTTGGTAGTTGCCTTCGTTCTCATGCTTCTGGCCGAACCGATCATCCGCCTGATTGGCCATTCAGGAGCAGCGATCATCAGCCGTATCATGGGGATGATCCTAGCCTCGGTCGCGGTCAATTCGGTCCTGTCCGCATTGCTTGAGATTTTCAAAACCGGCCAGTTGTAAAAAAACCGCCGCACCTTCCGGGCGAAAGGGCGGCGGCAGGCATTGCGTGTCTCGCGTGGGGTCCGGAGTACCGCACGGGGCCGAGGCAAGGCCCCTCAAGGGGTTTGGGACAGGCAGGTCACCCTTGACTGAAATGGGGATGACAGCGCGGTTTTTTTCGGCACGAGATCGCAGGCAGAAAGGTTTAGAAGCCAACCGGCAGGTGCAAGGCGACCATCAGGATCACGACCAGAGACATCACGCCCACGGCATCCTGTAGGATCGTCGATTGTGAGCGGCTGAATACGGTCTTGATCTGGGTCAGCATAGGGTCACCTCCGGTCAGAGCTTTAATCCTTTGTTGACCTTTTGTTCTCATATTTACCCGAGTCGGTAAAGAACTTTTTAAGAACATTTGTGAACTTTCTGGAACTTTTGGCCTAACCCACTGAAATCAAACGGATCGCCTGATCCTGCTTCATCAGCCACAAAAGTACGCGTGCCGCGCGCCCCCGGTCCGAGGTCAGCTTGGGATCCGCATTCAGCAATGCCCGGGCATCGGATTGGGCCACGGCCATCAAGCCGGCCTGACGCTCGAGATCCGCAATGCGGAACTTTGGCAGACCGGACTGCGCAGTTCCGATCAGATCCCCGGCGCCGCGCATCTCCAGATCGGTTTCCGAAATACGGAACCCGTCTTCGGTTTCACGCAGAACCTCCAGCCTTTTGCGCCCCCCCTCGCTGAGCGGCGGCTGATACATCAACAAACACGTCGATTCCGCATCACCCCGGCCCACGCGGCCGCGCAATTGATGCAGTTGGGCCAGACCAAAGATTTCGGCCCGTTCGATGACCATGATCGTGGCATTGGGCACATTGACCCCCACTTCTATGACGGTCGTGGCCACAAGAACCTTGGTGTCCCCGTTCTGGAATGCGGACATTGCCGCGTCTTTTTCCGACGGCGGCATTTGCCCGTGAACCAGCCCGACCACACCTTCGCCCAATATGGCACGCAAGCGTTTGAACCGTTCTTCAGCAGCCGTCAGGTCTGAAACCTCGGATTCATCGACCAAGGGGCAGACCCAATAGCATTGCCGCCCCTCATCAATCGCCCGGCGCAGATGCGACACGACCTCGTCCATGCGCTGCGTACTGACAATCGCTGTCTTGATCGGTTTGCGCCCCGGCGGCTTTTCGTCCAGCACCGACACATCCATATCGCCATATTGCGCCAGCGCCAGACTTCGTGGAATCGGGGTCGCGGTCATCACCAAGACATCCGCGCCCTGCCCTTTTTCCGACAACTCCATCCTCTGGCGCACGCCAAACCGGTGCTGTTCATCAACTACGGCCAAGCGCAGCGCTTTGAATTCAACATCACTCTGAAACGCGGCATGGGTGCCGACCAGAATTTGGATATTGCCTTTTTTCAAAGCCTCAAGCTTGGCGCGCCGCTCTGCGCCCTTGTCACGCCCGGTGAGCAATTCCAGCACCACTCCGGCCTCTTCCGCTAGCGGACGCAACCCTTCCAGGTGCTGGCGGGCGAGTATCTCGGTCGGGGCCATCATCACGCCCTGCCCTTTGGCCTCGACTGCAATCAGAAGGGCCATGAAGGCCACTAATGTCTTGCCGGCCCCCACGTCACCCTGCAACAATCGGTTCATGCGGGAATCCGATGCCATATCGGCGGCGATTTCCTCGATCGCGCGGCTTTGTGCGCTGGTCGGACGATAAGGAAGGCTAGCCAACACCCTGGATTGCAACGCGCCAGTCCCTACGCTGACGACACCACGGGATTTCCGCTCTCGCTGACGCGCCAGAGCCAGCGTCATCTGATGCGCAAACAGCTCGTCATAGGCCAGACGCTGACGCGCGGGCGCAAATGGTGACACATCATCAGCCCCCTGAGGATTGTGGCCGGCACGAATTGCCGAGATCCAATCCGGCCAGTTTTGCTGTGCCATCTGCGCCGGGTCGATCCATTCCGCCAGCTCTGGCGCCCGCGCCAATGCGCTGCGGGTGGCCTTGAACGCCGTCTTTTGAGTCAGCCCCTGTGTCAGATGGTATACCGGTTCAAACTCCGGAATTTCACTGGCTTGCTCGACCGGCAACATATGATCCGGATGCACCATCTGAGCCATGCCGTCGAACAGCTCCAGCTTGCCCGAGATCACACGGCGGGCGCCCTGAGGCAGCACTTTTTTCAGATAGTCCCCGCGCGCGTGGAAGAAAACCAGCTGAAAATCGGCCTGGCTGTCTTCGACATGCACGCGGTATGCGCCACCCTTGTTTCGAGGCGGCCTGTGTGGGCCGACCGTCACTTCGACCGTCAACGTCGCAGGCAGATCGACGCCCTGAATCGTCTCTCGCCGACGTCGGTCGACGACCGCATAAGGCAGGCCGAACAGAACGTCGCGTGGGCTCTCAACGCCGGCCTGTTGCAAGACGTGCGCGGTCTTGGGGCCGACGCCCTCGAGTGTCTCAAGCCCCGCAAACAGCGGGAACAGCTGTTCCGGCCTCCCGCTCATGCGCCTTCGATCAGCTGCAACCAGCCATCCTCATCCAGAGTTTCGATACCCAGCTCTGCCGCTTTCCTGGCTTTCGAACCCGCTCCGGGTCCGGCGACCAGAATGTCGGTTTTCTTGCTGACGGAACCGGAAACCTTCGCTCCCAACGCTTCGGCCCGTGCCTTTGCCTCGGCGCGGGTCATCTTTTCCAGAGTACCGGTGAACACAACCGTCTTGCCAGCCACAGGGCTGTCTGAGGCGGGCGCATCAGGTGCGACGATTGTCAGTTCCTTGCGCAACGTATCGAACGCGCGCCTCTCTTCCACGTTCGAAAACGCATCGGACAGGGACAGACCCAGCGTTGCGCCGATCCCGTCTATTCCGATCAATTCAGCCCAGGCGGCATTGGCATCGGGCGGAACGCGCGCCGCGGTTATGGCCGCATCCCGCACTTCCTTGACACGTGCCCGACGACCTTCTGCCAGCGCGGCCGCCCGTTCGGCATCCTCGACCTCATCCGCTTGCCGCTGCGCCAAAGCCGCAGGGCGGGCGGTGTCCAGGGCCTGCGTCATGGTCTCCCAATCGCGGTAAAACAGCGCCAGATCGCGCGCTCCGACCTCGCCGACATGTCGAATGCCCAATGCGAACAACAGGCGCGCAAACGGAATGGTCCGCTTTTCGTCGATCGCGGCAAACAGGTTTCTGGCCGAGGTTTCCCCCCACCCATCCCGGTTTTTCAGCCGTGCCAGATTGGCCCTGTCACGCTGCTCCAATGTAAAGATATCCGCCGGAGTCTTTATCGGAAGGTTCGGATCATCATAGAACATCTCGATCTGTTTTGCACCAAGGCCTTCTATGTCAAACGCCTTGCGCGAGACGAAATGTTTCAGCTTTTCAACGGCCTGCGCGGGGCAGATCAAGCCACCGGTGCAGCGGCGGACCGCATCGCCCTCTTCACGGATCGCCTCGCTTTGACATTCCGGACAGCGCGTCGGAAAGACAAAGGGTTGCGAACCGGCCGGGCGTTTGGACAGATCAACATCTGACAGTTTCGGAATCACATCCCCGGCGCGGTATACCTGAACCCAATCGCCGACACGAATATCCTTGCCATCGCGGATCGTGCCGCCCTTGGCATCGCGCCCCGCGATATAATCTTCGTTGTGCAATGTGGCGTTGGACACAACAACACCGCCCACCGTCACCGGATGCAACCGGGCAACCGGGCTAAGCGCGCCTGTACGACCGACCTGAATGTCGATCGCCTCCAGCCTCGTCCAGGCCAGTTCGGCCGGGAACTTGTGAGCAATCGCCCATCGCGGCGTGGTTGAGCGGAACCCCAAACGCGCCTGAAGCGACAGATCATTCACCTTGTATACAACCCCGTCGATGTCATAGCCCAAGGTGGAACGTTGCGCTTCGATATCCCGGTAATGCTCCAGCATCTCTGGCGTCGTTTTGCACAGGCGGGTCAGGGGGTTCGTCGAAAATCCAAGTGATTTCAACCGCTCGATCGCCCCCATCTGCGAGTCGGACAATGGCTCTGAAACCTCTCCCCAAGCATAAGCAAAGAAACGCAACGGGCGCGAGCGCGTGATTTCCGGATCCAGTTGCCGCAAAGACCCCGCCGCCGCGTTTCTTGGATTGGCAAAGGGTTTTCCGCCGCGCTCTGCCTGCCGCGCGTTCAACGCCTCGAAATCCGCGTGAGACATGTAAACCTCACCCCTGACTTCCAGAACCTCTGGCGCGTTTTTCAGGTGCCGCGGAATATCAGATACCGTGCGGGCATTGGCCGTTACGTTTTCACCGACTTCACCATCTCCGCGCGTGGCAGCCTGAACAAGCTGTCCGTTTTCATACCGCAATGACAGCGACAGGCCATCAATCTTGGGTTCGGCGGTGTAGGCCAGACTTTCACCAGACCCAAGGCCCAGGTATTTCCGGATCGACCTGTCGAAATCGGCCACGTCGTCATCATCGAAAGCGTTGCCCAGCGACATCATGCGCACGGCGTGCGTGACCTTCGAAAAACCATCAGCAGGCTTTGCACCCACTTGATCCGTCGGGCTGTCGGGACGTTTGAGATGAGGGAAGCGCGCCTCTATCTCGGCATTGCGCCGTTTGAGAGCGTCATAGTCGGCATCCGACATGTCAGGCGCATCAGCCGTGTGATACAGCGTGTTTGCTTTCGACAATAGTTCGGCCAGACGTGCAAGCTCGGCACGCGCCTCATCTTCCGTCAGCTCGGATATGGAAATTAAGTTGCTCATGGCCTCGCCCTGTCACGCGTACTTGGACCTCAGTGATAGGGCGAGGCCATGGCCAGGTCCAGACGTGCTGAGCCGTGAGTGCAATGTGCCGCCCTGGACCACCGGCGGCACGGGTGGTTCAATTCAAAGCCCGACCGCCATCCGTGTTTCGTCCAGCGTGTTGCTTTGCGGATCTCGCAGCACATAGCCACGGCCCCAGACGGTTTCGATATAGTTCTCTCCGCCGGTCGCATTGCTGAGCTTTTTGCGCAGTTTGCAGATGAACACATCGATGATTTTCAGTTCAGGTTCATCCATGCCGCCATACAGGTGGTTCAGAAACATTTCCTTGGTCAGAGTCGTTCCCTTGCGCAGGCTGAGCAGCTCGAGCATCTGGTATTCCTTGCCGGTCAAATGAACCGTCTTGCCATCCACTTCCACGGTTTTTGCATCAAGGTTCACCGCAATCCGCCCTGTATGAATGATCGATTGCGAATGCCCTTTGGAACGGCGGATGATGGCATGGATGCGTGCCACCAGTTCTTCGCGATGGAAAGGCTTGGTCAGATAATCATCGGCGCCAAAGCCGAATCCCTTGATCTTGCTTTCGGTATCATCAGCACCGGACAAAATCAGAATCGGCGTTTCCACCCTGGCGATCCGCAACTGGCGCAGAACCTCATGCCCGTTCATGTCCGGCAGGTTCAAATCCAGCAAGATCAGGTCGTAGTCATAGAGTTTCGCCAGATCGATTCCTTCTTCGCCAAGATCCGTCGCATAGACGTTAAGGTTCGCATGCGTCAGCATTAGCTCGATGCTTTTGGACGTGGTCGGATCATCCTCGACTAGAAGTATGCGCATTTTTCACTGCTCCAATTCGGGTCAATAATTCCAATTAAAATTAAACCTGACCAAGAATGGTTAATCTGACGTTACCGTTGAATCATTTATTCACGCTCTCCTTTAGGTTGTCGATACTTTTTTAGCGCCGTCGCCTTCAATGCCTCGGCGCCGTGTTCCGCGACCAAAGAAACCCAACCGTTGAATTCTTCGTCGCTCAGGCCGTATTTCTTTTTTGCGTCAGACAGGCTGATCAGCCCGTAAAGCACGCCACGCACGACAAGAATCTTGCGTGACGCCACCCATCGCCTGGTGTTCGCCGGCGGCAAATCCGCATGCGTCAAAATGGATCCATCCGGCAGAGCAACAGACCTTAGCCCTTCAACTTTGTGCAAATACATCACTTTACCCTTCTTGCTGCACCAAAGCTGCCCTCAGCCTACTTAAAGTCGCGTGAAACCGCCCCTTGAGAGTGTGTAGAATTTTCCTATATTCTGCCGGTCTTTCTTAACCCGGACTGGAATCTGCAATGGCCCTCGATACCGAGACCCCGCTGAACTCGCTTGGCTTTGCCAAACCACCCTCGGAAACGCGGGTCGTTGTGGCGATGTCGGGGGGCGTCGACAGTTCCGTTGTCGCGGCCTATCTGGCCGATCAGGGCTATGATGTGGTCGGTGTGACTTTGCAGCTATATGACCACGGCGCGGCATTGGCCAAGAAAGGTGCCTGTTGCGCTGGAATCGATATTCATGATGCGCGACGCGTGGCGGAAGAGCGGGGATTTCCGCATTACGTTCTGGATTACGAGAACATCTTCAAGGATGCCGTGATCGACGAGTTTGCCGACAGCTATCTGGCAGGCGCGACGCCGGTTCCCTGCATCCGCTGCAACGAGCGCGTGAAATTCAAGGACCTTCTGGAAACCGCCAAGGATCTCGAAGCAGACTGCATGGCCACCGGCCATTACATTCAGCGCAAGATGGGCGCCAACGGACCGGAACTGCACAGCGCCGAAGACGCCAATCGCGATCAGTCCTATTTCCTGTTCTCGACCACGCCAGAGCAATTGAGTTTTCTGCGCTTCCCGCTGGGCCACCTGCCGTCAAAAGACGCAACCCGTGAGATGGCGGCGCAGTATGGGCTGTCGGTGGCGGACAAGCCCGACAGCCAGGATATCTGCTTCGTGCCCGACGGCAACTATGCCAGCGTCATCGAAAAACTGCGCCCCGGAGCCGCGGAACCCGGCGAGATCGTTCACGCCGATGGCCGCGTACTGGCGCAGCACAACGGCGTGATCCACTATACGATCGGGCAACGTCGCGGTCTTGGCATCGGCGGCCTTAGCGAGCCGCTTTACGTCGTCAAACTGGACGTCGACAAAAAGCAGGTCGTTGTCGGCCCGAAAGAGATGCTGGCAACGCGCGTCGTTCCGGTGCGCGAGATCAACTGGCTGGGCGATGAACCCTTTTCGTCACGCGATGAATGGCATCTGTCCGTCAAAGTCCGCTCGACCCGCCCGCCGCGCGAGGCAATCATTCGGCCGCTGTCGGACACCACGGCCGAGGTCGAACTGCTGACCCCCGAGGAAGGCATCTCGCCCGGGCAGGCCTGTGTATTTTACGCAAACGAAGGCAGCCGCGTGTTCGGCGGCGGCTGGATCTGGCGTGGGTATTAGGCTGAAACCGGCTCGACCTCGGGTTCGATCTGAATCTGCAATGCATCGTTGAACCGATTGAACGCACCGCACAAGGCGATGCGCCAGGTCAGCTCGACGATCTGGGCATCGGTGAACCATTCCCTCAGATCCGCCACTTCGGCATCCTTCATGCGGCCCGACCGGATCGTCACGGCTTCGGCATAGCGCACGACCGCCTTGTCACAGGCATCCAGTTCCGGATGATCCTCGACGTCCGGCAGACGCGCCGCCCCTTCGGGGCTCAGCCCCGCCACGGTCAGCAGCGGTGTGTGATGCGAGACGCAATAATCGCAGGCATTCAGTTTTGAAACCGTCACCATCGCCAGCTCCAACGCACGGCGCGGCAAGTTCTCTTGCTCTCGCAGGGTTGTCAGCATTCCCGTGACCTGGTTCAGAACCGGAGGGCAATACGCAGCGACGCGGGCCCAGTTGTCAAATGGGCCATAGGCACCCAATGCAGCGTGGGACGCGCGCGCGTCGGCGGTCATTTCCTGATCCGACAAAGGGGGGATGCGGGTCATGTCGAAAACTCCTTTTCTGGGGCACGATACCTTGGACCTGCGTTCCTGCAAAAGACCTTTGCAGGTCACATATGCGAGACGAAGTGCTCTCTTTGCCGGGTCACACCATATCGGTGGGAGAGTTGAAGAGAATATAGAGCCCGACGCAGACCATGATATATGGCGCAATCCGATCCAGCCGGGCAACGCGCGGGCCAAGGCTTTTGGCGTGGGGCGCCCCCCATGCCGCAACAACAACCAGCAAGGCGGCCGCGCTGGCGGCACCGATCAACGCCACGACCCGATAGGACGGCGCCGAATCCGCAAGCAGAGGGGTCATTACCGCAAAACTGTCTATCGAGAGGCTCAGGAAAAGCGTCACCACCGACGTCACCGCCCCTTTTGACTCCGCACCTTCGGGGTCCGCCTCGCGAAACTGATACCAGATCCCACGCAAGCCAAACACCAGTGGGACAAGGCCAAGATAGCCGATCCAAAACGGAAGGCCGCTCTGGTTCAGGCCCACGGCCACGGTCATGGCCAGGGATAGTACGATCGTCTGAGCGACGGCAAAGCCCACGATCGCACGGCGCTGTTCCATCACCAGAATCAAGCCCAACAAGACAGCCAGATTGTCCAGATTGGTAGAGATCATCGCGATCCCGGCAGAGACTGCAAACAGCGCGTGATCAAGCATTGCGTGGCTGCATTCTGTTCAAAACCGCCCGCGCCGCGCGCAAGCCGGGTGCTTCGCCCCCACGCCCCAACCTGTCCATGGTCAGGTTCATGGCTTGCTGTTGCGCATCGGGGGCGTCGGCGACATTTCGCAAGGCTTCGGCGATTTTTTGAGGCTGACAATCATCCAGCAGACATTCCGGCACGGCGCGTGTTTCCGAAACCAGATTGACCAATGTAACGGTGTCAAGCTTGACCATCCGTTCCGCCATTTTCTGCGTCAGCCAGTTGAGTTTGTACGCAATGACCATCGGCGTATTCTGCGCCGCAAGTTCCAGCGAAACCGTTCCCGAAGCAGCAAGGGCAAGATCTGCGGCGCCAAAGGCCGCTCGTTTGTCGGCCGTGGCTTGCTCTGCCCCCACCTGGCGCGGGTCCAGCACCACGGGGGTGCCAGGCCATTCTGGCACCAGGTCGTTTATCAGATCGGTTGTCGCACCTACGGTCGGGATCACCACGCGGTAATTCGGGTGGTCATCGAAAAACAACCGCGACGCGCCGCCGAAAGACTCTGCCAGACGTTCGATCTCACCCCGCCGAGACCCGGGCAAGGCCAGCAGGATCGGCGCATTGCCCAGATCAAAGCGGTGGCGGAAGGCGGCGATCTCATCTGGTGTTGCAATCGGTTCGCCAACCACTGGATGGCCGACAAAGTCGCATTCCATCCCTGCCCGCTCCATGTACGGAGGTTCAAAAGGAAGAAGCGCCAGCACATGGTCGATGACCTTTGCCATCTTGCCTGCACGCCCGGGGCGCCAGGCCCAGACACTGGGGGCAACATAATGCACGGTTCGGATGTTGCTGTCGGCTTTTACGATTTTGGCGACGCGCAAGCTGAAATCCGGGCTGTCTATGGTGATTAGAACATCCGGTTTCGTGTCCAGCACCGCCTGTGCCGTCTCGGAAATCCGCCGTTTCAGGTGGAAAAACTTCGGCAGCACTTCGACAAGCCCCATGACCGAGAGTTCGGACATCGGGAACCGGCTGCGCAGACCCTGCGCTTGCATCAGCTGGCCTCCCACACCGTCGAATTCAACCTCGGGCACCAGGGTTTTCAACCCCTCCATCAGCGCGCCGCCCAACCGGTCGCCCGAAGGTTCACCGGCGACCAGAAAGACACGCATCAGACCGCCCGCTCGCGGACATAGAGAAACAGACCCAGACGGTTGCATTCAGCGATGACACGCTCTTTTTCCAGAACCAGTACACCGCCTTTTTCCAAAACGATCCCGGACAAACCTGCCGCAACCGTGTCGGTAACGGTTTTCGGCCCGATGGCGGGCAAATCGGCGCGCCGATCCTGATCGGGTTTGGGACCTTTGAACAGAATGCCGCCGCCAGCGTCGGGGCGTTGGGTCAGGGATTGCAGCATCCACGCGGTGCCGAACACCCCCTCGATGGCCAGCGCCTGCCCTTTGGACACGGCACAAGCCTGCCCCGTATCCGCCGCCCCCATTGCCCGAAGAATCCCGGCGGCGCGGTCAGCGTCGGCCATGTCGGCGTCCGAGGGCTGAGCCTCGGTCAGACATCCCACAGGCGGCAACAAACCGGGCGCGATCTCATGCGCGGCCCTGAGGGTGAGGCCGGCCCCTTCAAGAATTCCGATCACGGCGCGCAAAGCTCCGTCATCCCCGGACAGGATGGCCTTTTGGATGATCGGAACCAATGGCAGCGTCGCGGCGTCGATGCGCGATGGGTCGATTGGCGGGCGCCGAACAGCGCCGGCCAGACAGATATCGGTCACGCCCCGCGCCTTCAGGTCAGCGATGAAACTGCCCAGCTGTTCCAGAGGAAACACGACATCCGCACTCAGGGTGTCCGGCAGAAACCCCTCCATCGCGCAGATCAGAGGACGTTCTGCCAACTGCGCAACAACTTCGGTCGGCAGCGCCCCGGTTCCCGCAATCAACGCAAGCATGACCCTATTTCCTCGGGGTCAGGAAGGATCGGTCACTGTGGCCGGTGACGAAATCCACGATCTGCTGCACATAGTGGCTTTCGTTGCCTTCACCGATCCGGCTGGCGCGATCCATAAAGGTGCCTTCGCCGTCGGACAATTCCTTGAAGGCCGCGCGCAGCGCCGAGATATCCTCACGCGATACACCCTTGCGCTTGAGACCGACGAGGTTAAGGCCATCCAGCTCACCCCTCGACGCCTGTACCAGGCCGTAAGGAATAACATCCTTGGGCACCATGGTCAGCGCGCCAATAATGGCCCCGCGTCCAACGCGCACCCATTGATGCAACCCCGAAATGCCACCGACGATCACGTCGTCTTCGACGATGCAATGCCCCGCCGCGCCGGCATGGTTCACCATGATCACACGGTTGCCGATCTGAACGTCATGGGCCACGTGAACACCCGCCATCAACAGACAGTCGTCACCGATCCGCGTGACCCCTCCGCCACCTTCCGTACCGGTATTGATTGTAACATGCTCGCGAATGCGGTTGCGTTTGCCAATCTCAAGCCGGGTGTTTTCGCCACTAAATTTCAGATCCTGAGGGATCTCACCAATCACCGAGAAATTGAACACAACGGTATCTTCGCCAATCGAGGTGTCGCCCGTCACGACCACATGCGATTTCAACTCGACCCGATCGCCCAGTTTCACCTGTGGGCCCACGTGGCAGAAGGGACCGATGATACAATCCTGTCCAATCTGCGCACCATCTTCAATAATTGCGCTGGGATGGACTCCGTTCATGTTGTTTTTTCCATATCCCAGTCGACATAGGCCGAGAATTCCGCCTCGGCGGCGACTTCGCCTTCGACTGTTGCGCGGCCGCTGAATTTGAACAGCTTTCCGCCTTTTTTTCCACGCACGGTTTCCACATGCATTTCCAGCACATCTCCGGGCACAACCTTGCGGCGGAATTTGCACTTGTCGATGCTCATGAAGTAAATCAACAACTCGGTGTCGATGACGTCCATTCCCACACCCAGCATCACACCGGCGGTCTGCGCCATTGCCTCGACAATGGTGACACCCGGCATGATCGGCGTACCGGGGAAATGCCCCTGAAAATGTGGTTCGTTCATGGTGACGTTTTTGATTCCACGCGCCGACTGATAGCCCGAGATATCTACCACCTTATCGACAAGCAAAAACGGATAGCGGTGCGGCAGAATCCTCTGGATTAGCTGAATGTCTGCGCTTTTGGTTTCAGTGCTCATGATGCAGATATCCCGTTTTGGATGTTTCTTTTTTTGCGTGGTTAGCAATACAGCACTGCAAGGGCAAGCGAACCTATTCGCCCTGATCCTCTTGCAAGTCGCTTCCATCACCAATCGCAGCGTTTATTCGGATAATTGCGGCATCGGTAATGTCTGACGTGCTTACGACGACGTTGGATCGCTCGATCATCACGCTGGCTCCAATTTCGCGCAACAGATCGACAAGCACCGGGCGCACAATCTCGGAAAAGGTCTGCTGGGCTTCTTCACTGCGACGAGACAGAACATCTAGCTTTGCCCTTTGCCCCTCACGATGGGACTGAACCTTGAGGTCAAACGCCTCGGCCAGGGGGCGGAACTCGTCGGCCGACATGGTGGCGCGCTGCTCGGTGAGTTCCTTTTCTTCGCGGCTCAGTTCCGCGACAATCCGTTGGTTTTCTTCGGCCAGTAAGGCGCTTTCCTTTTCAATTTCGCGCAAAACGCGCTGTCCAAACGCGGACTTGGCAAACAACTCTTCACTGGACAGGGTGACAACACTGGATTGTGGCATACCAAGCTGCTGAGCATTTGCCAAAGGCGCCGAAACCGTCGTCATAAAAGCGCACAGGGCCCAAAGCGGGCCCCGTGTTCTGCCAAGCAATCTGTTCAGCATCGCGGATCAGAACCGGGCCTGGATCGTGAAGTCAAAGTTCTGCTCCTTGTCGAAAGATTCTTTCTTGAGAGGCTGCGAGAAGTTGAACTGCAACGGCCCGAACGGAGTTTCCCAGAGCACCGAAATTCCGATCACGTGCCGGATCGATCCGTTTGCACCGACAATAGTTGCACCTGCCGTATTGACGTTGTCGATGTTGTAGAGGTTGCCAACATCATAGAACAAGCCACCGCGCAGACCGAGTTCCTCGGGAAGACCCAGCGGGAAGTCGGTTTCGAAACGGGCAACCCAGTAGTAGTTGCCCCCGATCGCGTCATCCTGACCGTTGGACAGGTCACGCGGTCCGATACCCGCAGGTTCGAAACCCCGGAAAGTATTGGGGCCCAGCACAAACCGGTCAACAGTACGGCTGAAATCGTTTCCGCGCCAATGCAGAGCGCCCAGTTCCATCGTTGCCCGAAGCACCACCTCTTCGTTCCAAACACGGGTTTGCGCGATGCCACGAGCCGTGGTCTTGAAGAATTTGTTGTCCCCTCCAAGTCCGGCGGCATCCACACCTACTTCAAACAGAACGCCAGTGTTGGGGTCCAGGCCGCCGAGACGGCTGTCATAAATGTAGGACAGTCCCAACGAACTGGACGTCCGTTTGCCCTGCGCAATTTCTGAAGAAATCACCGCACCGTTAACTTCGTTGCTCTGCTGCGTCATCTCGCTGCGGTCCCAGCCATAGCGGAGCCGCAGAGCCGACAACTCACCAATCGCGTAGGTCAACTGCGGTGTGAAGAAAAGACTGCTTGTATCGTAACTTGCAAACCCGGAATTGGTAGCCGACAGCCCCAGACCAAGATCAAAGCGCAGCTTGCGGCCCAGCAGATAGGGCTCGGTAAAGCTGAGTGTGTATTGTTCCGAGTCCTGTGCTGTAGATATTAAAACTCCAAGGTTCTGGCCTCGGCCCAGGAAGTTGGATTCGTTCAGACCAATTGCAATCCCGAAACCGTCCGTAACCGAGTAGCTGCCTCCAAGGCTCAGCGAGCCGGTGGGTTGTTCTTCAACGTCTACGTCCAGAATGACCTGGCTAGGCGACGATCCCTCGCGCGGTTCGACTTCGGCGACGGCAAAGAAGCCCAAGGCATTGATGCGCTCCGCAGCCTGACGGATTTCGCGTGGATTGAACGGGTCACCTTCAACAGTGTCAAACTGCCGGCGGATCACTCGGTCCAGGGTGGTTGTGTTGCCTTCAATATCGATCCGCTCGACAAAGATCCGAGGACCTTTTGTCAGAACAAATTCGACATCCAAAGTCAGATCGCGGTCATTGCGCGTAACACGTGGTTCCACCCGAAGGAAATCCACGCCTTGCTTCAGGCCCAGTCGCTCTTGTCTTGTAATCGAGTTTTCAACAAGCGTCGGCGTATATGTCACGCCGGGTTTGATCTTCAGCGCGTCCTGATAAGGTGCCGGGTCGACGCCCGGAATTTCGCTGACGGTCGTGATTTTACCGAACGAGAATTTTTGGCCCTCGGTTACATTCATCACCAGGAAAAAAGCATCCCTTTCACGTGTAAACTCGACATTGGCGCTGTTCACGCGGAAGTCGACATAGCCTCGTGAAAGGTAGAAATCCCGAATGACTTGCTTGTCGAACTCGATACGATCGCCGATGAACGTGTCGTTCCGGAAGAACGTCCGCAGGAAGGTTGCCTGCTTGGTTTCCAGAACACGGCGCAAACGACGGTCCGAAAAGGCACGGTTGCCAACAAAGCTGACACGTTCCACTTCAATGGTCGTGCCTTCTGCCACTTCAAAAACCAGATCAACTCGGTTGTCGCTACGGCGGATAATCCGAGGGATTACGGTCGCGGCAACTCGGCCTTGGGCTGAATACACTTCAGCAATCATGTCGGCGTCAGACTCGGCCAACTGTGGGGTAAAGACGCGGCGCGGCTGAGATTCGATAACGTCCAACAACACGTCGTCTTTGACACGGGCGTTACCCTCGATGCTGATCTGATTGATCGTCGGATATTCCTGAACCGTGATGACCAGCGTAGACCCCCGCGGTGTCAGCTCAACTGTTTCAAATACACCACTGTCAAGCAAACGCTGATAGGCATCATTGAGCTGGCCCGCAGTTACAGTCTGGCCAGGTTCGATTCCCGTTCGGGCGATGATCGTACCGGTTTCAATCCGGCGATTGCCCTCAACATCAAACGAATTGATCGTATAGTTTTGCGCCTGTGCTGCATGCGGAAAAGTCATTAAGCTTGCAGCAACAAAAAGGAAAAGAACCGCTAGCGCCTGCCACAAAATATTGTTTGTTGGCATTTGCTGCCCGCAGGATGTGCCCGCCCCTCGCCTGTCAGTCATTTTATGCTCTACCCAGAATTTAAGACTTTAATGCTGAGTAGCGGGATTGAATGAGCTTGTCAAAAGGCGAAATAGAAGCAGCCGCGAAGACTGCCATTCAAATTGACGACGTTAATTTCAGTAAGAATCACATGGTCGCCAGATAGGCGGCACCTGCCATAGCCAACGCCGTAACCGCAAAGCTCAACAGAACATCCCAATTCAGCACGAACAGGAAGCTAAAGCTATGATACGATTTTTTCAGCGTTTTGGTCATGGCTTTTCCCTCAGACGCAAAGATCATAACGTCAGAATGAGGCAATATTGCGGCCCAATCTTGCGCCGCGCGCCACAATCAGCAAAACAGATCGTTGCTCACTGAAAACAGCATGAGGGTGAGAATTAAGGTGATCCCTACCCCCATGAGCACCCGCAAGGCCCCATCACTGGGTGGTTTCCCTGCAATGGCTTCATAGGCGTAGAACACCAGATGCCCCCCATCCAATGCCGGGATCGGAAACAGGTTCAACAATCCCACCGCCGTCGACAGAACCGCGATGAAGAAAATGAAGTTCTGCGCCCCCTGACTGGCCATTGCCCCCGAGGTTTCGGCAATTCCGATCGGCCCCGAGATGTTGCAGGTGCTGATTGCCCCCGTCACCATGTGCCACATACCCGACAGCGACCCTTCGATGATACGAACCGTCTGTCTGACACCGCCGGTCAGTGAATCCAGAATACCGGCCGGTTCAGTTGCCGGCTCCAGCATCATGCCCCCGATGATCCCTATCCGCCAATGGGTGACGAATCCGCCATCCGGCTGAGGTTCGTCCGTGCGTCGCGGGGCCAATGCGAATTCCAGCTCGGACCCATCCCGCCAGACGTCTAACAGCAGAACCCGGCCGTCGGACCCTTCGACGAAGTCCTTCAGCTGCTCGAAGGCAAAGATCGGTTCCCCGTTCACCGCCGTGATGACATCGCCTTGTTTTAGCTGAATATCCATCGCCGCACTGCGTGGGGCCACTTGGCGGATCAGGGGTGGAAACATCCATGGTGCTTGTACATCTAGGGTTTCACCGTCCCGGTTCACCGTGTAGTCCAGAACCGGTTCCACAGGCAGCGCCTCGATAAAGTCCTGCCAGGCGCCCTCTTCATCATAGTCAGGTGTCGGGATACCGGCGATTGCGGTGATCACATCACCTTCTCTCAGTTCCTGCACAGTGCCCGGCAAGGGTTGCAACGATCCGACTGTAAGCGGCTCTTTCGATACGCCCTGTGACCAGAAAATCAGGCCAAACACCAGAATGGACATGACAAAGTTGAAGACAGGTCCGGCCGCGACCGTTGCGGCCCGTGCCCACAAAGGGGCACCGTGCATGGTGCGGCGCAGCTCTTCCGGGCTTTGGGTGGCGATGCCTTCCATCGCCTTTTCATCCTTGCCCGATGCTGCATTGGCATCGCCCAGGAACTTTACGTACCCCCCAAACGGCAGCAACGCGATCTGCCATCTGGTCCCCCGTTTGTCGACACGGCTCCAGAGAACCGGGCCAAACCCGATCGAGAACACTTCGGCATGGATACCAGACCAACGCCCCACAATGTAGTGGCCGTATTCGTGCACCGCGACGATGACCGACAATGCGATGACAAACGCGACAATCGTCCAGAGAAGATTGCCAAATTGCGGGATTAGGGAAAGTACGTCCAAAATTCTATCCTGCTCGTTCCACCACAGCGTCATCGACCCACTGACGTGCCAGATGGTCTGTTCGCTGTACGTTATCAAGGGTCATCGGGGCATCAATAAGGCTGTCTGACGCGTCGAACCTGTCGAGAACCGCGGCGACGGCATCAGCCATATCCAGAAATCCGGTCCGGCGTGCGATGAAATGATCCAGCGCACGTTCCTTCGCGGCGTTGAAAACAGCGCCCGCCAGGCCGCCACGCGCCATCACGTCTCGGGCCAGTTTCAATGCGGGATAACGTGCCAGATCCGGCGCGTTGAAACGCAACTGCCCCAGCTTTGCCAAATCAAGGCGCCGTATCGGCAATTCCCGTCTTTCGGGCCAATGCAGCGCGTAACCGATGGCGTGGCGCATATCGGGTGCCCCCATATGGGCCATCATCGCGCCATCACGATACCCGACCAGAGCGTGCACTATGGATTCCGGATGAACCAGCACTTCGATCTGATCCGGTTCGACACCGAAATATTCTTTTGTTTCTATGACTTCCAGCGCCTTGTTGAACATGGATGCACTGTCGATGGTGATACGCTGACCCATATCCCAATTCGGATGGCTGGAGGCCTGTTCAACAGTCGCGTTCACCAGTTCACTCAGGGGCCAATCTCGGAACGCCCCGCCACTGGCGGTGATGATCACACGCTCGACTGTTTCGATGTCTTCACCGACCAAAGCCTGAAACACCGCCGAATGTTCGCTGTCGACCGGCAGCAATCGCGCACCATGCCGTTTGGCCGTTTCCAGAACCAGTGATCCTGCGCAGACCAATGTCTCTTTGTTGGCCAGTGCCAGGGTCGTCCCCTGTTTCAACGCCTCGATCCCCGGCGCCAACCCGGCCGAGCCGACAATGGCCGACATGATCCAATCCGCCGGACGGGCCGCGGCCTCGACGATGGCGTGCGGGCCCGCAGCCGCCTCGACGCCACTGCCGGACAAAGCGGAACGCAGGTCATCAAGCCGGTCTTCATGAGCGGTGACGGCGACATCGGCACCGAGCCGACGCGCGTCATCCGCAAGCCTTTGAATATTGCCACCACCGGTCAAGGCCACGACGTCATACTCGGACGGTGCGCGCGAAATCAGATCAATCGTATTCTGCCCGATCGACCCGGTGGCCCCAAAAACAGATACCTTTCGCATTACATTTCACCCGGCGAATAGATCAGCCCCGCGATCAGAACGAACAGCGCGGCACCCATCATGCCATCGAACCGATCCAGAAAGCCGCCATGGCCCGGTATAAGGTTCGAACTGTCTTTGACACCGAACTTGCGCTTGACCGCGCTTTCGACAATATCACCGGCCTGACTTGCCATTGAAGCCAGAACGGAAACAACGACAAAACCGAATCCAAAGCCGGCCAGGCTTGCAAAAACCGCGCCGACACATGCCGCGGCGGCCCACCCGCCGGCGGTTCCCGACCACGTTTTCTTCGGGCTGACCTTGGGCCAGAATTTCGGGCCGCCGACCGCCTTGCCCACGAAATAGCCCGCGACGTCCGTGGCGACCACGACAGCAATCAGCCAAACCATCCAGCCAAAACCGGAATTTTCCCGGATCGAAATGAAACCCAGCCCGGCCCCGACGATCCAGACCACGAACATCCCAAACAGAACCTTCGAACGACTGATCTGCCCCACGCCCACAAGCGCAGGCGCAAGTACGACCGGCAAAGTGTAAATCGGCGGCAGATGGTAGCTGAGAACCACGGTGACGCTTGTCAGAATCCCCAATTGAACAGCCACGCCGCGGGACTGCGGGTCGATCATTCGAACCAATTCCCACGTCATCAGACCACAGGCTGCGGCGATGAAGGTCTCGAACCACCACCCGCCAAGCCAGACTTCGATTGATCCGATCACGACCAGAACCGCAGCAGAAAGAACCCGTGTTGTCAGGTCAGACCATCGGCCGTCTCTCATGCCAGAACCGCTCCGAACCGTCGATCTCTGGTGCCGTAATTCTGGCACAGACGGGCCAGTTCAGCAGCAGTGAAGTCCGGCCAGAGAGTGTCGATGAATTCATATTCCGAGTAAGCCGATTGCCAAAGAAGAAAGTTTGAAATCCGCGCTTCACCGCTGGTTCGAATAACAAGGTCGGGATCAGGAAGAACACGCGTATCCAGATATTTAGGAAGAGTTTCTTCATCCACCTCTTCGGGTTTCAGCCGCCCTTCAGCCACATCCCGCGCCAGACGCTTGGTGGCGCGTGCGACCTCGTCGCGCCCACCGTAATTCAGCGCGACGGTCAAATGAACCAGATCGTTGTTCTTGGTTTCTTCTTCCAGCGAGTCCATCAACTCGATCAACTTGGAATCCAGCCGGACCCGATCCCCGATGAACCGAACGCGGATGCCATTATCCGCAAGTGTCCGGGTTTCCTTGATGATATAGCGGCGGAACAGGTTCATTAGGCCAGCCACCTCGACCTGGGTCCGCTTCCAATTTTCGGTCGAAAAAGCGAACACCGTCAGGTACTTGATCCCCAAACCTGGGCAGGCCTCGACAACCTCGCGCACGCGCCGCGCACCGGCATGGTGGCCGAACAGCCGGGGACGGCCGCGCGCCTGCGCCCAACGACCATTGCCATCCATGATGATGGCCACATGGCGCGGGCCGGACTCCAGCTCGGTTTGCGGGTCTTTTGGCATCAGTTCGGCTCAGACCTGCATGATTTCGGCTTGCTTGGTTTCGAGCGCAGCATCTACGGCCTTGATCATCTCATCCGTCATGTCCTGAACTTCACTTTCCCAAAGCTTCTGGTCATCTTCCGACATGCCGTCCGCCTTGGCCTTCTTGATCTGATCCATGCCATCGCGACGCACGTTCCGGATCGCAATGCGTGCGTTTTCCGCGTACTGACCGGCGACCTTGCTCAGCTCGCGGCGACGTTCTTCGTTCAACTCGGGTATCGGCAGCATTATGATGGTGCCGTTCAATTGCGGATTGATCCCAAGACCGCTTTCGCGGATGGCCTTTTCCACCTTACCCACCAGTGACTTGTCCCAGACGTTTACAGTGACCATTCGCGGTTCGGGCACGTTCACGGTGCCCACCTGGTTGATCGGTGTCATCGAACCGTAAGCGTCAACCATGACAGGTTCCAGCATCGAGGCCGAAGCACGCCCTGTTCGCAATGATGCAAATTCGGTTTTCAGATTGGCCATTGCGCCATCCATGCGGCGCTGCAGATCATCGGTGTCCAGTTCGAAGTCGTCAGACATTCTGCTCACTCCCCGTCTTCAGGTAATCTTTGGATGGGTCTTACGCCATCGTAATTGGGATGTATAGCAATCATGATCGGGAATTGTATCAATGGCCAGAGGTGTTGCGGCCAATTTGGGCAAACATCTTTTCCGGAACCTGGCCGAGTTTCTTCGGCCAGGTTGAGTTCATGGGTCAGCCTCAGGCGTTCGCATCCACCACGACGCGGCCCTTGACCTGACCTTTCAGAATGTCGGCGCCCAGTTGCGGCAGATCGGACAGACCAGCCGGTTGAACCATCGCCTCAAGCTTGTCCATCGGCAAATCCGTGGCGATCCGTTTCCACGCGCGCACCCTGTTGTCATAGGGCTGCATCACGCTGTCGATGCCCAAAAGGTTCACGCCGCGCAGCAGGAACGGAATCACCGTCGCAGGCAAAGCAGCCCCCCCTGCCAAACCTACCGCAGCAACAGAGCATCCGTATTTCATCTGGCCCAGAACACGTGCCAGCATGGCGCCGCCCACAGCATCAACGCAGCCCGCCCATGTTTCGCTTTCCAGAGGGCGTTTTGTGGTCTCGTTCAGGTCGTCGCGCGGCACAATGGTCGTCGCACCAAGTGATTTCAGATAGTCACCGGTTTCGGGCCGTCCGGTGACCGCGGCGACCTCATAGCCCAAATTGCCAAGAATGGCCGTGGCCACCGACCCGACACCGCCCGCGGCTCCGGTCACCAATACCGGTCCACGATCCGGGGTCAGCCCATGATCCTCCAGCGCCATGACCGCCAGCATCGCAGTAAACCCGGCAGTGCCCACAGCCATTGCCTGACGCGTTGTCAGCCCATCGGGCAGCGGCACCAGCCAATCGGCCCGCGCGTTGGCTTTTTGCGAATAGCCGCCCCAGTGTGCCTCACCAACGCGCCATCCGGTCAGAACAACCTTGTCACCGGGTTTGTAGCGGTCATCCGATGAGACCTCGACCGTGCCGGCGTAGTCAATGCCCGGGACATGCGGATAGGCCCGCACCAGCCCGCCCCCTTTCGGAGACAGGCACAGGCCGTCTTTGTAGTTCACCGTGGAATATTCGACCGCAACCGTGACATCACCATGCGGCAGATCATCCACCGACAATTGTTTGATCGAGCCGGTGGCAAGTCCGCTCTCTTCATCCTTGTCCATCACAAGTGCATTGAACATCTGTCATTCCTTTCGTGTTCAGCAACCAGCCCATGTCGTCAGCTGGTTCAAAATATCCCGAGGTCGACGCGGCAGCGTCCTTAGCATTGCTAGATCCAGAAATGCGATTGCACGGTCGCGCGGCGCATCCCGGCCGGTGTTTCCACTTCCAGTTCCGTCCCGGCATCCCAATGGCTCAGGCGCACCATACCGATCGCCACATTGGTTTCAAAATCCGGAGACCAGGCCGCCGATGTCACCTGCCCCACGCGCTTGCCGCTTGCAAACAGGTCCCAGGGACGATCGCAGCCCGGTACAGGCTCACCGGCGATGGCGATTGGCCGGATTTGCTGCACCGGCCCTTCCTTGGCGACACGCAACAGGGCATCCCGACCGATACAGCCAATCGCGGTATGCGTGTTGCAGAACTTTCCCAGACCGCATTCATGCGGGGTATTGTCGTCGGTCATGTCGTTCCCATAGGACAACAGCCCGCCTTCAATGCGTTCGATCAGGTTTGGGCAGCCCGCGCGCACGTTCAGGTCCTCGCCGGCGGCAAACAGGGTGTTCCACAAAGGCATGCCGATATCGCCACCTTCCACGTATATCTCGAAACCACCCTGTTTCGAATAACCGGATCGCGCGACGGCCAGATCGCGCCCCTCGAACTCGAACATGTCGAATTTGAAGAAACGGATATCGCGCACTCGGTCCCCGAAGACACGCGCCATCAGCTCGTCCGCCTTCGGGCCCTGAACGGCAAGCGGCGACACGTCCGGTTCATCCACCAGCACATCCAGACGGTACCCAACGGCGATCCCTTTGACCCACAGCAACAGATCGCTGTCGGCAATCGAGATCCACCAGCGGTCTTCGGACAGCTTCACCGCCACCGGGTCGTTCAGCATGCCGCCGGTTTCGTCAACGATCGGCACATAGAAACATTGCCCCGGCAGCATTCCGCGCAGATCGCGCGGGGTCAGCATCTGCATCAGACGCGCAGCATCAGGGCCGCGCAATTCAACCTGCCGCTCGCACGACACATCCCAGACCTGCACATGGGTCTTCAGATGCCGGTAATCGGCTTCAACACTTTCAAAAACCGTCGGCAACAACATGCGGTTGTAAACCGTATAGCCCTTGACCCCGGCAGCTTCGACTCCTTCAGAGAACGGAGTGCGCCGCAAGCGGCGTGAGGCGGAAATCTGCGGCATTCATACCTCCTGCGGCATAAAGACGATATCACTGACAGGCGCTTCCGAGCCCGTCTCGGTCAGCATTTTGTGCACTTGTCCCCTGTGATGGGTCTGATGATTGAAGAAATGGATCACGCACAGCGCGTAAGGCATTGTGACATCTGCCTCTTTTGCGGCGGAATACCACGTGAACGATCCGGTCAGCGGATCATCCCCCAGCCCTTCTGCCCAGTTCAGGATACGCGTGTCGATCTTTTCGCGTAACGCCAACCAGCTTTGCAGATCCGGGCACAGGTATACGCTTTCATGGATACCCCCGCCCGCCTTGTGAATATTGCCATCTGGCCCGTCGCGCTTTTCGAAACGCGACATCCACATCCAGTCGCCCCACAACAGATGGTTCACCGTGCCCATGATCGAGCCAAAGAACGCCCCGCGTTCAAGGGTCAGTTCCTTCGGTGTCAGAGATTGCAAAAACTCTGCCAACTGTTTGTTCTGCCAGTGATTGTAACGCGCCATTTCCTGCGCATACCCACCCGTGATCATCATTTGGGCCCGTGCCAGTCGATCGGGCAGATTTCAGCGGACTTGCCGCCAAAGTCCCAGACCCGGCCATAGTCGCGCACCTTCGATTTGGTGCCACGCGCCACGATGATGTCAGGTCCCATCCAGTATTTGGAATTTGAGACCATCACCGGATGCTCCGGGTCCTTGCCCGCAAGCATCTCGATCTCTCCCTGGATTTTGCGACCAATCGCGATCCGACGTTTGTTTCCGTCACGCTCGATCTGGACCGGCGCCCGTTCCGCACCGATGATCTCGCTGACCAGCATGGTAAACAGACCGGTCGTGCCGCCCGCCTGACCGCTGAAGATTTGCAACAAACCGTTATAAGCCTTGCCGCTTGCGCGCTCGTCGACATAAGCAGCGACTTTCCACTGGCCTTCCCCCATCCGGCCCGGAATATCGACCAGCAAGCCGACATTCAGACCCGACAGATCCTCGCCTTCATAGTGGCCTTCATCAACGATGATGCCCATCCAAGCATGGCAGTGACCTTCCGTCGGGGGATGTGCGCCCAGCGACACCACGCAGGGGCAGAACACGTCGCATGAACAATTCAGGATCAACTCGCCCTTGATGGCCCATTCCGTCGGGCTCATCTCTCGCCGCTTGGGATTGGGCATGCGGCTGTCGATGCGCTGGCTGACGGGCAGCCGATCGGCGTCTGGTTTTCTGTTTTTAGCCATTGGCTTATCCTCCGTAGCTAATTGGATACACGAGCAGGACAAGACCGCCCGCAATCAACACAAACCCCATTGGACGGGTCACGGCGTGCCCGATCTGAGGAAGTTTCTCCAAAACCATGAACAGGGTCGCGAGCCCCATCCACAACAGGCTCATCACACCGCCGACAAAGCCAAGTGCCATAAAGCCCCAGCAACAGCCGACGCAAAACGCGCCAAGACCCAGGCCCATGCGCACGCCACCTGCAAAACCTGTTCTCCAATGTCCTAGGAAATAGGTCATCGGGGCATGGCAGACACCGTGGCACACCTCTTTGGCGCGGGAAAACTGAAAGGCGCCCACGGCAATCATCAAGCCGCCCGCGACCCATCCGGATTTGGCAATTCCCAGCATATCGACAACACCGCCAAACAGCAGAACCAACTGAATTCCTGCGATCACGGCCGCAAACCCGACCCAGACGATGGAATACCCGGCCAGAACCCCCAGCCAGCCGGCGCGGCTGCCATTTGCGCTGCGGATCAGGTCATCGTAACTGCGCAGGGTCGGGATCAGGGTCGGCAGCATCATGGCCGCCATCATGATCGCCCACATTAAAAACAGCGGGCCGAACTCGGCCATGGGCATGTACATATCCATGCGCGGATCCATCGCGGCCATCGCCTGCCCCATCGGCCCCGGACGGCCGATCAGATCAAGGTCCATGTCCCGGCTCATCGAGAACATGACCCACCACGCCCACAAGATCAGAAAATAAAAGCCCAGCCACATTCCGCTGCGCAGCCACGTACGACTCACTTCGGCCTCCCGACTCAACTCCCTTGCTTTTCAAATGTCAGACTTTTAAATGTCAGACAAATAAAAACTTGCCCAAGGTCGTCTGAAGATGAAAACCGCGCCCCGAAAAACCGCAGACCTGTCTGCCCAGATCGCCCAGGCCATTCGGGATGCGATTGTATCGGGCGAACTGATCGTGGACGCGCGCCTGCCGTCCGAAGCCGAGCTGTCGGATCAGTTCCAGGTCTCTCGCCCGACCGTGCGGGAAGCATTGAAACGGCTGGCCGCGCAATCCTTAATCCGCACACAACGCGGCGCTTCCGGCGGGGCGTTCGTGAATCGCCTGAGCTTTGAGGATGCCTATTCTCAGCAAGTCACGACTTCGACATTGCTGCTGTCGATGAATGCGGTCAGCTTCGATACCGCATGCGAGGCGCGATATGCCCTGGAAAGGGCCTGTGCGCCTTTGTCAGCGCAGCGGCGCACGGCAGATCACCTGGCGACCATGCGGGCAGAAATATTCCGCCAGTCTCAACCGGGACTGACGGACGAAGCATTTTGCGCCTCGGACGTGACTTTCCATCGCGCGCTGGTGGATGGGGCTGGCAACCCGGTCCTGTCCTATCAGCTGGCAGGTGCCGTGGAAGCGATGCAACCGCTGATGAACATGATCACGTTTACCGCGCGATCCCGCGAAGAGATCATCGGACTGCACAGCAGAATAGTGGACGCGCTTGAGGCAAAAGACGCGGACACCGTAGACACCGCACTTATTGATCTGGAACATTACACACGACGGCTGGCCCACGACGTGGTCGAAAGCAAACGTAAACCGACCTGAGGGCCGCATTCGAAACAAGATCAGAACAAGGGGCAAACAAGCGGGCAGATTGTCATCCGGCGCCAAGACCGGAACTCTCAATATGAATTGAAGTTCAATGACTTACGGGAGGACGTTATGAACCAAAGACCGGACCCAAGTTTTTATCCATCCGCGAAACTGGCGATGGAGGGCCCCGCTGAGACGCTTGCATTCACGCTGATGCTCAGCCCTGACTTTTCTCAACCCGACGGGCTGGCGGTTGTGAATGTCGATCCAAGCTCGGACGATTTCGGAAAGATCGTGCATCAGGTGATCATGCCCGAAAAGGGCGACGAATTTCACCATTTTGGCTGGAACGCCTGTTCTTCGTCCCTGTCGCCGCTGAGCGGTCACGCGTTTCTGGAGCGGCGCTATCTGATCATCCCGGGCATCCGGTCCAGCCGGATTTATGTCATTGACGTGAAAAACCCGCTTGAGGCCAAGATTCACAAGATCATCGAACCCGAAGAAGTCTTTGCAAAGACAGGGTATTCCCGTCCGCACACGATCCATTGCGGGCCTGAGGGCATCTATGTCAGCACCCTTGGTGGCGGCGGCCCCGACGGCACAGATGGCCCTCCGGGCATATTCATCATGGATTGCGAGACCTTCGATATCATCGGGCGCTATGAGATCGAGCGCGGCGTGCAGGACAAGCATTATGATTTCTGGTGGAACCTGCCGCGTGACTACATGGTCAGTTCCGAATGGGGGCTGCCGCCGCAATTCGAAAACGGGCTGGTGGCCGAGGATCTGTTGTCCAACAAGTACGGCCACCGGATCCATTTCTGGAACCTTCGGAACCGGACGAATATTCAAACCATCGATCTGGGCGAAAACCATCAGATGGCCCTGGAAATCCGCCCCGCGCATGATCCCGTAAAACAATACGGGTTCTGCGGCGTTGTCGTCGATACGACCAACCTGCAAGGTGCGATCTTCACCTGGTGGCGCAATGATGACGGCACGTTCGAAGCCAAGAAGACCATAACAATCGATCCGCAACCCGCTGATCCTGATGATCTTCCTGACCTTCTGAAGGGCTTCTCAGCCGTTCCGCCGCTGGTTACTGATATCGACCTGAGCCTGGACGACAAGTACCTCTATGTCGCGTGCTGGGGAACCGGCGAGATGCATCAATACGATGTATCCGACCCGATGAACCCAACCCTGGCAGGCAAGGTCGAGATCGGCGGAATCGTCAAAAAGACAAAGCATCCAAATGGTCAAACCTTTGGCTATGGTCCACAGATGGTCGAAATCAGCCGCGACGGCAAACGCGTCTATTGGACCAATTCGCTCTATTCCACGTGGGACGACCAGTTCTACCCCGAGGAAGGTGGTGCGGCCATGGTCAAGGCTGATGTCGGTGAAAATGGTGGTCTGACATTGGATCCGAAGTTCTGGGTAGAGTTTCCTATGGGCTATCGCAGCCACCAGATCCGGTTGGAGGGCGGAGACTGTTCAACCGACAGCTTCTGCTATCCGTCGGTCTGAGTTGGAATTTTTGATGTCATCAACGGCTGGCCTGTGGCTGGCCGTTGTTCTGAGCGGAGCCTATCACGGCCTGAACCCAGGCATGGGCTGGCCACTGGCGGTGTCTTCGGCTTTGATGGAACAACGCCAATCCGCGCTTTGGGGTGCACTCGCGGCTTTGGCTGGCGGGCATTTCGTAGCCATGCTCGGCGTACTTCTTCCTTTTGCCCTGATGGCCGTACTGGTCGATTATCAAAATGAAATCCGCATCGGCGCGGCTCTGGTCGTGATTGGCATGGGCCTGTACATCGCGATAACCCGCCGTCATCCCCGCTTTCTTTCGCGGATCCCGCCAAGCAGGCTCGCGCTGTGGTCTTTTCTTGTGGCGCTTGCCCACGGGGCCGCCCTGATGCTGGTTCCAATCTATCTGGGCCTGTGTGCCGTGGATGAACTGGACGCGGGCCATCAAGCGATTTCTCAGATCATGACCACGAACACCCTTTTGGTTCTGGGCGTCGCCGCGCTGCATACGGCCGCCATGGTTCTGGGTGGCGGTTTTTTGGCCTATGCGGTCTATCGTTGGCTCGGACTGCAATTCCTGTCGCGCAGCTGGTTCAACCTGGAGCTCATCTGGGCCCTGAGCCTCATTCTGGTCGGTGGTCTGGGTCTCTGGTCCGCACTTGGCTGACCTTGTACTTTGTTTTGAAACGCGCTTTGTCTGCATCGAAACAAAACTGGAGCTTCCGAATGCAGGACCAATCCCGCCCAACCGAAGTGCTGCGTCAAGGCAAAATCGACGACTGGACGGCCGCCACAACCCATGCTTTCCCCCGCGAGTTGTCTGACGGCACCCTGCCCGAGAACAAGATGCGATGGTATCTGCAACAGGATTATCAGTTCGTCGACGGTTTCGTGCGTCTTTTGGCCAGCGCCATCGCGCATGCGCCGACCCTTGCTGACAGCGTACCGGCCGCGCAGTTTCTCGCGGTGATCACTGGCCCCGAGAACACCTATTTCCTGCGCGCGATGGACGCTTTGGGCACTGAACCCAGCACCGAGCCCGCGCCCGCCACACGCGCCTTTCAGGATCTGATGGCCGAAGCCGCAGCCTCTGGCCGTTATCAGAACATGCTGGCGGTACTCGTCGTGGCGGAATGGGTTTACCTGAGCTGGGCCAGCCCGGAAAACCCGCCCAAAGACGGCTTGCCGTTCTGGTTTGCGGAATGGATCACGCTACATGCGGGAGAAGGGTTCGAAAGCGTCGTGGAATATCTGCGCAGTCAGCTGGACAACGTCTGGCCGACGCTGGATGCGGCCGAACAGGCCGAGGTCACGCGACTGTTCCATCGCGCTGTCGAACTGGAACGGGATTTCTTTGACGCCGCCTACGCGGCCTGAACCATAAGGGGGCCGGAATGGTCGCAACTGTGAACGTCATCGCGGCATTGCTGACCATCGGGTTCGGCGCATTCGGGTTTCTGGCCCCGGCCCACACCGCGTCGGCCCTGGATCTGGCCCCGACCAACAGCACGATGGGGTTGTCCGAGATGCGCGCCTCGGTCGGTGGTTTGTTTGTTGTGACGGGGATCGCCGTTATCTGGCTGAACAACCCAATGGCCTATGTCATGCTGGGCATTGTCTATTCCGGTGCAGCGCTGGGTCGGTTTGTGTCGGTCGCGCTGGACAATCCCCCCTTGGCCAAGGCGTTGATCTTTGGGGGAATCGAACTGGTTCTGGCCGTCTGGTTGATTGCTGCAAACTTCAACAAAACCACCTAACAGATTGGAAATGTTAAACACGGTTGCGTTCATTCTGAGTTTGCATCCCCCCATCACCTCACCTATATAAGAGTCGTCCTTCGGGACTATGGACATAAATGCGCTCGTAATAAGCGGATCGGACCCGGGGGCGGTACCCGGCGGCTCCACCAACCATCCTTCGTTTGGGGATTTTGGGGCCGAAACAGGATCGACGAACGTCTAAAGGGGTTAGCTTTGTCTCGGTTGTCTGCCACCGTTACCGGCGAAAACAGTACAATTGCAAACGACAATCGTGCTCCGGTTGCAGTTGCTGCGTAAGCAGTAGCAAGACCGAAACTTAAGCCCTTGCGCCTAGCCGCGTAAGGCGGGGTTCGCAGGTACCTGGCAACAGAAACCTGCATTAACCCCCACATGTCTGGTTTTAATTACCCACCCCTAGGCGGATTCAGAGTTTATTCATTCCTTTTTGCCATCTTGCCAGTACTTGGACAGGAGAACTGGGATGACGAATTCAGAGATACTCAGAAAGTGGTACTCCGAAGTTTGGGAAAACGGAAACACCAAAGCAATTGATCAGTTCTTCGCACCCGAAACGATGGCCGAGGGGCTGATTCCGGAAATGCAGGTCGGTGCGGACGATTTCCGGGATCTGGTCATGGCGTTCCGCCATATTCTGGGGGACATCAAGGTCGAATTGCCCAAGATCATCGAAAACGGCGACTGGGTGTCCGCCATTCTGCATGTGCGTACTTTTCGGGCTGACAATGGCGCGCCAATGGAAGTCACCGGCCAGGTCATGGCGCGGTTCAAGGACGAAAAGATGGTTGAAGCCTACAACCATTTTGACTTCATCTCGTTTTTTGAAGAACTGGGCCAGTTTCCATCGGACACCCTGCCCGTATGTATGACCGGGCAACGTCTGGACTGGGCGTGAACCCAAAGCAATCTTGACCCCCATGACCCTTGCGCGCTAGCAAGTGCCATGGGGTAAGATTGCGAACGCCCCGTGAGGCGACAGCCCAAGTTTCGCATGTATCCGCGGTCACAAGGAAACATGCCATGGCATCGCCCAACTCTATTTCTCCCAAACAGCTCCTGCGACTGATCGGTACTCCGAACGCGCCCGTTCTATTCGACGTCTGCCTGAATGACGATTTTGAAGAAGATCCCTATCTGATCCCCGCATCAATCCGGCACCCGGCCGCGGATCTTCGGGGGCTTTCGTGCAAGATCTCCGGCCGTTCAACCGTGATTATCTGTCAGAAAGGCAAAAAGCTGAGCCAGGGCGTTGTCTCCTGGTTGCGCAGCGAAGGGCATCAAGCCGAATATCTGGAAGGTGGAATGCATGCCTGGCGCCACATGGCCGATGATGCACCACGTGTGCCCGCAGCACGCATTCCTGATCGAATTGGTGGCCATACGCTGTGGGTCACGCGTCACCGACCCAAGATCGACAGAATCGCATGTCCCTGGCTGATACGCAGGTTTGTTGATCCCGACGCCAAGTTCCTGTTTGTGGCACCCGGCGAAGTCGAAAGCGTTGCGACTGTTTTCGGGGCGTCACCTTTTGATATCGAGAACACGTTCTGGAGCCACCGAGGGGACAATTGCACGTTTGACACCATGCTGGATGAATTCGGGCTTCACTCCCCTGCACTGGACCGGTTGGCGACAGTCATCCGGGCGGCGGACACGAACCGGCACGCGCTTGCGCCTGAAGCGGCGGGATTGTTGGCGGTGTCCGTCGGGCTTTCAAGGCAGTATCGCGATGACCATGAAAACCTGAAAGCCGGGATGAACCTTTACGACGCGATGTATCGCTGGGCGCGCGATGGATTTGACGAAAGCCATGACTGGCCCGCCGGGCGAACGTCATGACACCGACACTGGCCGAGATTTTCAAGATTTTTGGCAGGATCGGTCTGCTGTCTTTCGGCGGTCCTGCGGCTCAGATCTCCTTGATGCATCAGGAATTGGTCGAACGCCGACCCTGGCTGGATGAACAGACTTACCTGCGCGCCCTGTCTCTGTGCATGTTGCTGCCGGGCCCCGAGGCGATGCAGCTGGCAACCTATGCGGGGTGGCGTCTGCGCGGCGTTGCTGGCGGGCTGATTGCCGGCAGCTTGTTCGTTTTGCCCGGCGCGTTGGTGATTGCGGTTCTGGTCGCGCTCTATTCAGCATTTGGCGATGTCCCCTTGGTGCAATCGGCCTTCACGGGCATCAAGGCAACCGTCATCGTCATCGTTTTGCAGGCGCTCCGCAATCTTTCGCGCAAGGCATTGAATGATCGCGAGCATCGAACAATCGCAATCCTGTCCTTCCTGGCCATTTTTCTGCTGAACCTTCCTTTTCCGGCGATCATATTCGTTGCCGCAGCCTGGGGGTACGTGACCTTCAAAGGACCCGTAGAAACTCCCCCGCGAGAAGGAACACCACATCTGGCGCGGTCTCTGCGAACGATTGCTGTCTGGTTGCCCCTTTGGTTGGGCCCGCTCGTCGCTCTGAGCGTCACAGGCTATCAACTGCTGAGCGATCTGGGGTGGTTCTTTGCCCGACTCGCCGTTGTGACCTTTGGCGGCGCATATGCCGTATTAGCCTATATGACCCAAACGGTTGTCGGTCAGTACCACTGGATCAGCACGGATCAGATGATTGATGGGCTGGGGCTGGCGGAAACGACTCCGGGGCCGCTCATACTTGTCACACAGTTCGTCGCCATGCTGACCGGGCAACTGACCGGCGGGTTCACGCTGGCACTTGCAGCCGGTGCGGTTGCATTGTGGGCGACGTTCGTTCCGTGCTTTCTTTGGATTTTTCTTGCGGCCCCATATCTCGACCGTCTGGCCGCGCGTCCCCGCCTGTCTGCGGCCCTGCATGGAATCACCGCGGCCGTCGTCGGAGTGATTCTCAACCTTTCCGTGTGGTTCGCCCTGAATGTTCTTTTCGAATCGGTGTCTGAAAAATCATGGGGTCCTCTGGCAATCCCCACGCCGCAGATTTCCGCGTTGAATTTTACCGCATTCGGTCTGACTATCCTTGCTGGGGCCTTGATTTTTCGACTGAAATTAGGGATGGGAACCGTGCTTGCCCTGATGTCGATTGCCGGCCTGGCTGCACACAATATCTGATCAATCCGGTCGTACCCGCCCTTTCGTTTCCGAACAAAACCCCTATGCTGAGCATAACCACTTTTGAGGATCACACATGTCGCAAGGCATCGATTATGGAAACCTGATGCACACCGCCATGCGCGGCCTGATCAAAACAGTGCTGAAGGAAGTTTCTGAAACCGGTTTACCCGGGGCGCATCACTTTTTCATCACTTTCGACACACGTGAAGATGGTGTGGAAATCGCCGACTGGCTGCGTGAACGCTATCCCGAAGAAATGACCATCGTCATGCAGCACTGGTTCGAGAACCTCGAAGTTGGTGACCTCGGCTTTGGCATCACTTTGAACTTTGGCGATGCCCCAGAACCGCTGTACGTCCCCTATTCCGCAATCAAGACTTTCGTCGATCCTTCCGTGGAATTCGGCCTTCGCTTCGAAAGCCCGGAAGACGAAATCGAAGAAGATCAGATCATCGAAGACGACATCGAAGTCGAGGAAGAAGAAATACATCACGATGCGGATATCGTGTCGCTGGACAGCTTCCGGAAATGAACCTTCAAACCCCGCCCGGCGCGGGGTTTATCGTTTCATTAGGAAAGTCTCGACCGACCGTGATTTTTGACCATCTATGAATCGTGAAAACGCGAGGTTCAGCCCGCCTTCGGCAAGCGTGCGGTCGAATTGCTGCAACTCATATCCTCCGTCCTCGTCAATGAACAAAGAAAACACGGTCAGCGTTTCGTCGACGATGCGGCCCCATACAAATGGCTCGCCCTTCATCGGGTCCAGCGGGACTTCGTGACCAAAAACATTGCGCTTCATCGCCGCCGAAAACACATCCGGGCGGTCTGACGGAACAAAATCAATCGAGAACTTCTGTTCCTTTACGCGTCCATCCAGCTTGTATGTCGTCGTCCGCCAACTGACGTTGAAACCGTTCTTGGTCTCGACGATGGAAACGCTCATGTCGCGGGGCGTTGTCGTGCCATCCGCGTCCACGACTTCGGCTGAACCGATATAATCTCCTATGAACGGTGTAATGTCTGCCGCGCGAGCCGCTGCGCTCAGAACCGACAGCCACAAAGCGCAAACTGCAAGTATCGCGACTGCTTTTTCAAGCGTAAAGCGATGGAAATTTGGCATTTTGTCCTCCATGGCGTCTATTGCTCCATTGTAGCCCAGAGGTATCGGCAAACAATGCACATTCCCCGCCAATAACGATTAAAGTGACGCACCCCGCGCCTATACCTTTGACGCCCTTAAGTTTAAGGTGCGCGCAACTGGCCGATTGCGTCACGGCGTGGCTGCGGCTAAACGGCATACAACTGCATACCAGACGGAGTGACCGATGTCTCAAACCCGCACAGAATCCGACAGCTTTGGCCCGCTCGAGGTTCCTGCCGACAAGTATTGGGGCGCCCAAACGCAGCGCTCGATCATGAATTTTCCCATCGGCTGGGAAAAACAGCCGGTCGCCGTCGTGCGCGCGCTGGGCGTGATCAAGAAAGCC
Organism: Ruegeria sp. AL12; assembly: GCF_056540885.1. Lineage (NCBI taxonomy): Bacteria > Pseudomonadati > Pseudomonadota > Alphaproteobacteria > Rhodobacterales > Roseobacteraceae > Ruegeria > Ruegeria sp. AL12. The sequence goes on from NZ_JBQFXN010000001.1 coordinate 1,016,382, forward strand.
TGCGCCATGGAAAACAAGGCAACGGGCAAGCTGGACGCAAAGATAGCAGATGCGATCATCCAGGCCGCAGGCGAGGTGATCGAGGGCAAGTTCGACGACAACTTTCCGTTGGTCGTGTGGCAGACGGGTTCCGGCACCCAGTCGAACATGAATGCGAACGAGGTCATCGCCAACCGAGCCATCGAGATTCTGGGCGGCAAGATCGGATCCAAAGACCCGGTACACCCGAATGACCACTGCAACATGGGGCAATCGTCGAACGATACTTTCCCAACCGCCATGCATATCGCAACAGCGATGAGCGTACGCGACGTGCTGCTTCCCGGCCTTGAAAAACTGGCGTCCGGTCTCGAGCAGAAGGCCGAGGAGTTCAAGGACATCATCAAGATCGGCCGAACCCATACGCAGGACGCGACACCGCTGACCTTGGGTCAGGAGTTCAGTGGCTATGCCCACCAGATTCGTCAGGGGATCGCACGCGTGCATGCGGCGATGCCGGGGATTTACGAACTGGCCCAGGGCGGAACGGCCGTTGGCACCGGCCTGAACACCCAGCACGGCTGGGACAAAGCCGTCGCAGGCCATATGGCCCAGATCACCGACCTGCCCTTCGTGACGGCGCCGAACAAGTTCGAGGCGCTGGCCGCCCATGATGCCATGGTCTTCCTTTCGGGCGCTTTGGCGACGATTGCCGGCAGCTGCTACAAGATCGCAAACGACATTCGTTTACTGGGCTCCGGGCCTCGTTCCGGCCTGGGTGAGCTGATTCTGCCGGAAAATGAGCCCGGCTCGTCGATCATGCCCGGCAAGGTAAACCCGACGCAGGCCGAAGCGCTGACGCAGGTCGCCGCGCATGTGATGGGCAACAACGCGGCGATGAATTTCGCCGGATCGCAAGGCCATTTCGAATTGAACGTCTACAATCCGATGATGTCCTACAACCTGCTGCAATCGATCCAGCTGTTGGGGGATGCCACCGACAGCTTTACCGAGCGGATGCTGTTGGGCATCAAAGCGAACGAACCGCGCATCGACAAGCTGATGAAGGAATCGCTGATGCTGGTCACGGCGCTTGCCCCTACCATCGGTTATGACAATGCGACCACCGTTGCGAAAACCGCCCACAAGAACGGTACCACGCTCAAGGAAGAAGCCATCGCGCTGGGCTTTGTGGACGAAGCGACCTTTGATGCCGTCGTCCGTCCCGAACAGATGATCGGCCCAAAAGACTGATGGGCAAGCCGGTCAATCTGAACCGGTATCGAAAGGAAAAAGCGCGGGCCGAAAGAAAGGCCCGCGCTGACCGGAACGCCGTCGCGTTTGGGCGAACAAAAGCTGAAAAAGAAGTCGTGAAGCTTCAACAGAAAAAACAAAAGCGCGACCTCGACGATCATGAGCTGGACGAATGAGCGGCCGTCCCGTCAAACGCTCTCTGACCCTGAAAGGACACCGAACCTCGGTATCACTCGAGGATGAATTCTGGCGTGCTTTTCGCGAGATCGCTCAGGAACAAGGTAAGCCAATCAATGTCTTGGCGGCCGAAATAGATGTGGCCCGCGACCCGGAAACGGGTCTTGCATCGGCCATACGCGTCTTTGTGCTGAACTGGTTCCGCAACCCTGATTGAGACTTGTCACGCCCTCGCCTCGACGTGTAACGTGATTCGGAACAAAAGGGGTACAACCATGAGCGACACCATTACCGGGCCGGATGGGCAGCAAAGATGCGCATGGTGTCAGGCCGCGCCCGAATTCTTTGAATATCACGACAATGAATGGGGCTACCCTGTGGGCGACGACCAACGGTTGTTTGAAAAACTGTGCCTCGAAAGCTTTCAGTCAGGCCTTAGCTGGCGAACGATCCTGAACAAGCGCGAAAACTTCAGGAAAGCCTTTTGCGGGTTTGATTTCAACAGGATGGCGGCGTTTTCCGATGCAGATGTGGAACGGCTGCTACAGGATTCCGGGATCATCCGTCATCGCGGCAAGATTGAAGCGGTGATCAACAATGCGCGTTGCGCGCAGGATCTTGTGGCGGCCGAAGGATCTCTGGCGGCCTATGTCTGGCGTTACGAGGCTGAGACGCCTCCGCCTCCGCAAACGGCGTCCACATCGCCCGAGTCCGTGGCCATGTCGAAAGATCTCAAGAAACGGGGATGGAAGTTTGTGGGCCCTACAACCGTGTTTGCGTTCATGCAGGCCATGGGGCTGGTCAATGATCATGCCGAGACCTGCATCGGCAGAAAAAAAGCGGCACATTTGCGCCGCTCTTTCGTCAAACCTGTCTGACGGATCAGACCGAGGCTTTGTAAATCTTGTCGATGTTGGCACCCAGCGCCGCGTTGAATTCGGCATCTGACTGCTGCTTCAACAGACCTTCGGTCAAGGCCCGCGAGAAGGATGCAATCATCTTGCCATTCCGGCCCAGCAGATCACAGGCTTCTTCCGTCGAATAACCGCCCGACAGGGCCACAACGCGCAAGACCCGCGGGTGGTCGGCCAGCGCGTCATACAGGTTTGCCTGTGTCGGGATCGTCAGCTTCAGCATCACGTCCTGCCCCTCGGCCAGTTGATCGAGGTTCTTGAGGATTTCAGCCTTCAGGATGTCTTCCGCCTCGGCCTTGGTTGCCGAATGGATGTTCACTTCAGGTTCCACGATCGGAACCATACCGGCATCGGTGACTTCGCGGGCGACGTCGAACTGTTGGGCAACCACCGCCGCGATGCCATCGGCATTCGCTTCGTGAATGACCGAGCGTTCCTTGGTGCCGAACACACCATCGGCCTTGGCCAGGGTCTCGGCCAGACCGGGGATCGGTTTCATCATCTGAACGCCATTTGCCTGTTCTTCCAAGCCTTTGTCGATCTTCAGGAAAGGAACGATACCTTTGACCGACCACAGGTAGTCGGCAACCTTGCGGCCTTCGATCTCTTCGCCCAAGGTACGTTCGAACAGAATTGCGCCAATCACTTTGTCCTTTGTGAAATCGTCAGCCAGAATGATGCGGGCACGCATCTTCTGGATTTCACCGAACATCTCTTCCTCCGAGCTGTAGTCGGATGCCTCGACACCATACAACGCAAGCGCTTTCGGGGTTGATCCGCCGCTTTGATCCAGTGCCGCGATAAAGCCCGTGCCGTTGATCATCTGCGCGCGCTGTTCTGCTTTGGACATATTGTTTTCCTGTTCAATGATGATTCCGATGTTCTTCCCCGCATACAACAGGGCGTGAACCGATGGTAGGTTGTTAGCGCTCAACCAGGCGTAACCATATGCCATCTTTGGATCGAACCGTCAGGTGAGCGACCGGAACGGGTGTTTTTCCCGGGATTGTTTCGAACCGAAAGCGGCGCAAGAGCATCGACAGGATCAGCGGCCCTTCGACCATTGCAAACCCGGCCCCGGTGCACACTCGGGGGCCTGCTGAGAACGGGATGTAAGCGTCGCGCTGGCACCGCTTGCCGTTTTCCGTGCCCCAACGGTTTGGATCAAAACCGTCCGGATCGTCCCACAAACGCGCCTGACGGTGCAAATGCCACGGGCTGATCACGATCTGCGCGCCAACCGGCACATCCCGGTTACGGAACCTTTCAGGGCACGTGGTCTCGCGGACCATCATGGGCACCGGAGGATAAAGGCGCAGCGCTTCGCGGAACACATCCCGGCTGATCCGGAGTTTTGAAACAGAGGCAAATGAAGGATCATCCAGAACAGCGGCCTCCTCTGCAACCTTCTGCTGCCATTCCGGATAAAGCGCCATCAGGTACAGCGTCCAGGCCAAGGCTGACGCGCTGGTCTCATGCCCGGCAAGAAAAAAGATCGCCACCTGGTCAACCATCTCCTCGGGGTCGAAGAACTGCCCGGTTTCGGGATCAGCCGTCGTCATGATCTTGGTCGCAAGATCATCAGGTGCCGTTCCGTCCTTGATGGCCATTGCGCGTGTTCTGGTCAGTTCGGCAATCAGCGCCCTGATATCCCGCGCGTTTTGTTTGGTCGCCCCGGAATGAAACCGGGGCAGCCACTTTGGCAAGGGAACAAAAGCCGCCAGATTCAGCAAAGGTTGCGCGCGTTGATAGGCCCGGAACTTTTCGAACACCTGACTGGCGATAGCGTTGTCGATAGGAACGGAAAACAGGGTGCGAAATATCACGTCCGCCGCCGCATGGCTTGTCTGTTCTTCGAATTCGAGTTCCCCTCCGACATGAGGCCGCAGCCGTTCCACACACGCCTCGGCGGCGGCCAGCATGGCCGGGAATGTATCCTTCAGACGTCCCCCTTCGAACGCGGGATCGATAATCCGCCGCTGTCGTTTCCAGGCCTCGCCATTGGTCAGAAACACCGAATTGCCAAGCAACGGGCGCAGGCCTTCGCTGATCCTGCCGGATTTGGGGAATTCGTCAGCCCGTTTCTTGAGGACCGTTTGAACCAAATCCGGTTGATTGATCAGGAACGACCGGAAGAACGGGGTTTTGAATTCTGCCATCCACGCGCGATACAGCCGGGCTGGCTGCGCCGACAGCAGGTCATGTCTGAACAGTTTCACATAGCGCAGCAACGAAACCTTCTCGGGGCGCGGGTCTGGCTTGGGCGGCGTTATGGTCATGGCTGTACCGAGGTGAACTTGGAAACAGGCGTCTCGATGCGGCTGCGCGAAGCCTCACGATCCGCAAACCTTTGCCCCAGCGTCAACGGGCCAGCCGTTATCCGGAAATAATCATAGCTTTCCGGCTTGTCGAAGGCGCAAAGGTACTGAAAATGAAGGCGAAAAAAACGCCATCGCAGAGCTTTCCAGCGTTCCGGAGACAAGGTTTGCGAAAAAGCCGCCGACAGGACCAGCGGCCAGCGTTTATCAGCATCGGCCACCCCCGTGACCGCAACCGGATCGCAAAGCGCAAAGGCGCAGCCATCACCGGGGGCCGAGACATCGATCCAGCTGAGCTCGGACCGCGTGGACAGGAAATGCAGATCGGACCGCAAATCGTGTGCCTGGGGCAGAAACGAGACCATGGGAACCACCTGTCCCAAACTGAGAAACGACAGCACCGCGCCTTGCTCGTGCACTTTCGTTTTTCGGACCAGCTCGGCCAGAACAGACACCCCCAGATGCGCGCCCGAGCTGTGGCCAACGACCAGCACCTCATCCACATCGGAATTCAACGCGTCTTGGATCGCTTCACGAAACGAAGACAACCTTTCCCGCAGCTCGACCGGCATTTGCCCGCTCAACTGCGCTGAATAGGCGTAATCATGCATCAGGTAATACGCAAACAGCCGGTTATCGACCTTGCGAAACCACAGCAGTAACGCGACGGCGATGGCCGCTCCGGGGAATACCCCCCACCAACCAGCCATGGCTATGCATGCCCATGCCAACGCAAGCGCGATCAGCAGCTGAGACACCAACATCGCCACTGGATACAACGCAGCGATCACCGGGCCCTTGCGCAATCGCATCAGACGCCACAACGTACCGGTTGATGTGTAAATCCACGCCGTGCGGGCCAATTGCCAATAGGTCGCCGGGATCGAGACCGACATGCTGTCGCGCACGATGTCGGACCACACCAGAACCTCGAATTCCGTTTCAACAGTCAACCCATCTTGTTCCGAGGTCACACGCCACCCAAAACGCCCGTCCGTTGTCTTTTGGGATATGGCGATCTCGTACCCCGAGATCCGGGCCTGCTTCTGCGATTCACTGCGATATAGCTCGCGATATCGCCGGGGCGGCATCGGATCATAGCCGGGTATATAGAACACCCGACGTCTGCGCACCTGCGGCTGATTTGTGTGACTGCTCATGCCCTTACCTTCTGATGCGCAGGTTAACGCAGGCTTGAAGCCAAGGTAAGAGGGTCAGTTGATCACCCGAAACTTGCCAGCGCCGGAAAAGTCTCCAGCAACCACCAGCTGAAACGGGTGAAAAGCCCGGTTATCAGCATGATGCCCACAAACAGCAACAGCCCACCCATGATCTTTTCGATCGTGCCCATATACGGTTTGATCCGGTTCATCACGGTCATGGAGCGATTCAGGAACATGGCCGCCAACAGGAACGGAATACCCAAACCCGCAGCGTAAACCCCCAGCAGAAACGTGCCGCGCGCGACAGACGCTTCGTTCGCCGCCAGTGACAGGATCGCACCCAGTTGAGGACCAATGCACGGGGTCCAGCCGAATGCAAAAGCCAGGCCAAGGATGTAAGCGCCGAAGACCGACCCACCGGAATCACCGGTTTCAATCCGTGCTTCGCGATCCAGAAAAGGAATCCGGAAGACATTCAGAAAGTGAAGGCCAAAGACGATGACAACGGCACCGGACAACTTGGCGAACAGCACCTGATTTTGCAGCACAAACGCGCCAAAGGCCGATGCGGTAAAGCCAAGCAGCAGAAACACGGTCGACAGGCCCATGACAAAGAACAGCGCCGACATGGTCGCCTTGCGCCGCGCGCGGGCCTCGTCCTGCATCTCATGTATGGTAACGCCACTCATATACGCCAGATAAGGCGGTACGATTGGCAATACGCAAGGCGACAGAAAGCTGATCAGGCCACCCAGCAGCGCGACGAACATGGCGGGCAGCAGTCCCGCGTCTATGATTTCGATTCCGAACATGTTTCTGCACATATGTGATGAAGAGCGATCCGTCACGGGGCCAAACAGTCACATCCTCGTGCTCGGAATCTGGACAATATTACAACTTCACCCTATCCCGAAAATCATGTCAGAGAATACAGATACCCTGGACGCTTTGGGCCTGTTGTGCCCCTTGCCCGTCCTGAAAGCCCGCAAACGACTGAAATCCATGCCGGAGGGTGCCGTTCTGCGGGTGCTGGCCGATGATCCTGCGGCTATCGTGGATGTTCCGCATTTTTGTGCCGAGGCCGGGCATACACTGCTTTCGCAGGACACTGACGGCGCACATCAGATCTATCTGATCCAAAAATCCAGCTGACCTTCGTTGCAGGTCAGAAAAAGGCGGGCCGATCAGCCCGCCTTTTTGATTAACTTCCCAGCGACCACCAACCGCGTCGTTTGGGCTTGGCGGGTACGGGTTCAGGCTCTTCCGCCACGCTTTCAAGCACCGGCTCGGGCGTTGCTTCCGCTGGCCCGGCTTCGGCAGGATCTTCGGTTTCTGCAACGTCAGCGGCTTCTAAGGCTTCCGCAGATTGCTTTTCCGCCTCATCCGCTTCTTCAACCGCTTGTGCCGCATCCACACCGTTTGCAGGTTGCTCTTCCGACGGAGGAGCGTCAGCCTGGGCTTCGGCTGGTTCAGCGGCCTCCTCAACCGGCTCTGCCGCTACCTCGGCGCTTTCGCCCGCGATGCTCTCGCCGGTTTCCTCGGCTGCCGGCTCTTCCGTTGCAGCGTCGGCCGTCGTGGAAGATCGCTCTTCAGGCTGATCCGCAACTTCTTCGGCAACCGCATCTTTCTTGCGACGGCGCGGGGCGCGTTTGCGCTTGGGCTTTGCCGGTTTTTCTTCCTTCGAAGCCTCAGCTTCAGCCGGCTCAGCACTTTCGACGTCAGGCGTATCGCTCTCTGCGTCTTCTTGTGCTGGCGCGTCACCCTCTTCCGCGGCCTGCTCCGGCGCATCGCCATTGCCCGAACCTTTCTTGCGACGACGACGACGGCGCTTGCGCTTGGGCTTTGCCTCTTCTTCGGTCTGAGCGATTTCCTCTTCGGTCTCTTCCGCGTCCGATGAATCGACAAGATCCATCAGCGACGCATCGACAGAAACAACAGGCGCCGTGGCCTCGGGAACAATCCGGCTGGCCGTCTTGAACTTCTCCATCGAGAAGTCCGGGCTGACTAAATGGATATCCCCTTCGATCCTCACTGAAAGCCCATAACGCGCCTCGATCTGCGCAATATGCTCTCGCTTCTGGTTCATCAGGAAGTTGGCGATGCTGACAGGGCAGCGCACCAGGACTTCGCGCGAACGGCGGCGGGTACCTTCTTCTTCGATCTGACGCAGGATCGACAAGGCCATGTTGTCGTCCGAGCGGATCAGACCGGTGCCGTGACAGGCCGGGCACGGCTGTGTCGTTGCCTCGATCATGCCGGGGCGCAGACGCTGACGGCTCATCTCCAGCAGACCAAAACCCGAAATACGACCAACCTGGATGCGGGCGCGGTCCGTTTTCAGTTTGTCTTTCAAACGCTTTTCGACAGCCGAGTTGTTCTTGCGCTCGTCCATGTCGATAAAGTCGATGACGATCAGACCGGCGAGATCGCGCAGGCGCAGCTGACGTGCAACCTCTTCAGCGGCCTCGAGGTTGGTCTTGAGTGCGGTTTCCTCGATCGAACCTTCCTTGGTGGCACGGCCCGAGTTCACGTCGATCGCCACCAGTGCTTCCGTCACGCCGATTACGATATAGCCACCGGATTTCAGCTGTACGGTAGGATTGAACATCCCGGCCAGATAACTTTCCACCTGATAGCGCGCGAACAGAGGCAGCGCATCTTCGTACCGTTTCACGTTCTTGGCGTGTGACGGCATGATCATCTTCATGAAGTCCTTGGCGATGCGGTACCCGCCCTCGCCTTCGACCAAGACTTCGTCGATATCACGGTTGTAAAGATCTCGGATCGACCGTTTGATCAGATCACCTTCTTCATAGATCTTTGCCGGCGCGATGGATTCCAGTGTCAGCGCCCGAATCTGCTCCCACAAACGCTGGAGGTACTCATAGTCGCGCTTGATCTCGGATTTTGTTCGCTTGGCTCCGGCGGTTCGAATGATCAAACCTGCCCCAGTCGGCACATCGATATCCGTTGCGATTTCTTTCAGCTTTTTCCTGTCCGCCGCATTGGTAATCTTGCGGCTGATGCCACCGCCACGTGCGGTATTGGGCATCAGAACGCAATACCGTCCTGCCAGCGAAAGATAGGTCGTTAGCGCAGCACCCTTGTTTCCGCGCTCTTCCTTGACAACCTGCACCAGCAGAACCTGACGTACTTTGATGACTTCCTGAATTTTGTAGCGGCGCGGACGCGGTTTGCGCGGCGGACGAATGTCTTCACTGTCATCATCATCAGCAACCGATTCAATCGATGCGTCTTTTGATGCAGCGTCTGTGCTTTTGGTTTCGTCAACGTCCTCATCAGGGTCTTGTTCATCATCCGCAGCTTCAACAGGTTCTTCTGCTTGCTCCGGCTCGGATTGGGCTTCATCCCCTTCCGATTGAATGTCTTCAACGGCTTCCACTGGCTCTTCGGCCTGATCCTCCGCGTCGTCGTCCGACACCTCGACAGCCTGTTCAGTGGCTTCCTCGGCAACGTCGTCTAGTGCTGCCTCATCCGATGCGGTTTCGGTTGCTTCTTCAGTGGCCGGCGCGTCATCGTCAACCGGCTCCTCTACCGGAGTTTCAGCGACGACTTCCATCGGCGACGTTCCTTCCGGAACATCAACATTTGCTTCTTCACCCTCGTCCAGATCGATGGTTTCCATGCCGGTTGGTTCGGTCGAAACCTCCATCGTTTCAACCGGATCATCCGATTTCACGTCAGCAGCCTTCGCGCGAGACCGGGTCCGCCGCTTCTTGGATTTGGCCTCCTCAGCCTCATCCCGCGCCTTCATGGCCTCGGCATAGGCGCGCTCTTCCTCCATCAACGCCTCACGGTCGGCGACGGGGATCTGGTAATAATCCGGGTGAATTTCAGAGAATGCCAAGAAGCCATGCCGGTTCCCGCCATAATCCACAAAGGCCGCCTGAAGCGACGGCTCAACCCGCGTTACTTTTGCAAGATAGATGTTGCCGGCAAGCTGGCGTTTGTTTTCGGATTCAAAATCGAACTCCTCGACCTTGTTTCCGTCAACCACCACGACGCGGGTTTCCTCCGCGTGGGTGGCATCGATAAGCATTTTCTTAGCCATTTGTCCTTGGTGCACCGCGCCAAACGCGTTGTCCTGACCTGTCCAGGCGGACAGGCGCTTTTGGGGAGGTGTCTTGTCAGGGCGATATCAGACGGCGCGCGGCAGGGTCTGGCGCTGTGGCCCCCTGCCCGTTCTCTCAATCGTTGCGCGCGCGTCATCGCGGTTCTTCTCCGACAGGCGCGTCTGAACGCAGCCTGCCCATTTATTCCTTTCGCCCAGTGATCCCGGGCTCAGGTACTCCACTGCCCCTTGAGGGGCATAATCGGTCTGCTGAACCGCGAGGTCTTGACCCTCACCAACGGATCAGCAGCGAAACTCAAAGATTCGGGACTTGCAGGCGTCAAAATCGCCCGGCCCGTTCCGACACAATAAAAGCAACCCTGTGGAAAAGACAATGGGCAAACTTCATTCCGTGCCCAAACCAGCGTCGCCGCCCCCTTCTTCTGGCCAAAAATATCCCGGGGGAGGCGCCATAGGCGACGGGGGCAGAGCCCCTAAATCGCATCGCTTACAAATAGTCCGAACGCTGAAGGCCGTATTTGGCCATCTTCTCGTTCAGCGTCCGGCGAGGAAGGCAAAGCTCGTCCATGACTGAGGCGATAGAGCCTTTGTGCCTGCGCATCGTATTATCAATCAGCATTCGTTCGAACGCTTCGACATATTCCTTCAGCGGCTTGCCCTCGGTGGTCATCACCGGCTGCATCTCTTCGTGATCGGACATCAACAAAGACGCGATGGTGCCCGAACCACGGCGCGATTGCAGCACCGCCCGTTCGGCAATATTGATCAACTGGCGCACATTGCCGGGCCAAGGGGCCTGCAACAGTTGCGCAGCTTCCTGCGCGCTCACCTGGGGGGCATCACAACCGTATTCTTCGGCAAACTGCTCACTGAGACGGGTGAACAGGGTCAGGATATCCTCGCCCCGCTGCCGCAACGGCGGCATGGTGATGCGCAGCGCGGCCAGGCGATAGAACAGGTCCGGGCGCAGCACGTCTTCCGATGTCTTGCCCGCCTCCTGCAAGTTCGAAATGGCAACGATCCGCGTTTCCGCAGGTGTGCCCTGCTCGTTCATCACGCTCAGCAACTTGGCCTGCAACGTATCGCTCAACGCTTCCACATCTTCCAGCACCAGCGTTCCGCCGCGGGCTTCTTCGATGGCGGGCAATTGTGCATCCTCGGGCATCATGGGGCCAAAGAGACGCTTGGCCAGTGCATCCTCTTCAAGCGCGGCGCAGGACACCAATACAAACTTCTTGCCGGCACGGCTGCCAACGGCATGAAGCGCGTGAGCCACAAGCGTTTTCCCGGTACCGGTTTCACCGTCGATCAACACGTGGCCGTCAGCCTGGCCGAGATCCAGAATATCCTCACGCAGCCGCTCCATGACCGGGCTGGCGCCGATCAGCTTGTTCATGATCTGGGTGCCGCCGGACAGCTCGCGCCGCAAGGCGCGGTTGTCCAGAGTCAGACGGCGCGCATTGCTGGCGCGTTTGGCCAGTTCGGACATCCGATCGGGGTTGAACGGTTTTTCAAGGAAGTCGAACGCGCCAACGCGCATCGCTTCAACCGCCATCGGCACGTCGCCGTGCCCGGTGATCATGATCACCGGCAAGGTACTGTCGGCCCCCATCAACTTTTTCAGAAGCTGAATGCCGTCCATTCCCGGCATCTTGATGTCCGAGATCACGATTCCCGGATAATCCGGCCCCAGAACCTTGAGCGCGTCCTCGGCGCTGGCAAAGGTTTCCGTGTCATACCCGGACAAAGCAAGCCATTGGCTGATCGATTGGCGCATGTCCTGTTCGTCATCCACAATGGCGATTTTCATGGCCTGTGCCATAGTCATTCCTCGTTATTCCGCGGCCTCAAGGCCGTCGCTTCCCAGTGCTGGCAACTGCATTTCAAACACCGCGCCACCGTATTGGCCGTTGCGCGCAGTCAGCCGTCCCCCATGGTCGTTCACGATCCCCGATGAGATGGCAAGCCCCAGGCCCACCCCGTCTCCGGGCTGTTTGGTGGTATAGAACGGCTCGAACAGGTTCTCGATATCCTCGATCCCATGCCCGTTGTCGCGTACCGTCAGTACAGCCGTGTCACCCGCCGCCAAGATGATTTCCACATCCGGCTCTGCCACTGATTTGGTGGCGTCCAGCGCATTGCGCAAGAGGTTGACCATCACCTGCTCGATCCGCATCCGATCCCCCATCACCACCACCGGTTCTTCCGGCAGGATCTGGGTGATCTTCACATGGCGCTGACGCAACTGCGGCTCCATCATCGACAAGGCCGAGGCCAGCGCTTCGCCAAGATTTACAGGTGAAAACGCATCCGCCCCCTTGCGAGCGTAAGATTTGAGCTGCCGCGTAATCGCCCCCATCCGCTCGATCAGACCATCGATGCGACCGAAACTTGCAAGCGCTTCTTCCGGCCGGTTTCGACGCAACAGCAGACGGGCGCCGGCCAGATAGGTTTTCATTGCAGCCAGAGGTTGATTCAGCTCGTGACTGACCGCCGCCGACATCTCACCCAGAGCTGCAAGTTTCGAGCTTTGGGCAAGGGTCTGTTCGGCCAAATCCAACGTCTTTTCAACCCTTTCACGTTCAGCGATTTCCCGCTGTAGCCTGGCGTTCAATGCGCGAAGCTCTGCCGACTCGCGCTGAAACAAGGTCATGCGCAACGTCGCGCGTCGGCTCAGCGCGTAGAACGCCAGCGCCAGAAGAATCGCAAAGCCCATGATCTCGAGCGCCAGAACGCTGTTCACTTTCTCGCGGATCGAGGCATAGGTCGTGAAAGATGTCATTTGCCAGCCGCGGAACGGGATGCGCGTTTCCAGACGCATCACGGCCTCGCCTTGCAGGTAGGCGTCAGGTGGCAAAGCCGTCCAATCGGTCGTGGCGCGAATGGCCCGCTGGATCGCCCCTTGCGGCGGTTGACGCAGCAGGGCCGCCCCCTCATCCAGACCCCGCCAGCGCGGTTCGGTGGACAGAATGATGGTTCCGGTGCTGTCAGTGACCATCACCGCATCCGAAATACCGGCCCATGCCTGTTCAAACTTTTGCAGATCAACTTCGACAACGATCACGCCCAGTATTTCCGCGCTGTTTTCAAGCCGGCGCGAATAGACAAAGCTGTATCCGCCGGATTCCTTGGGAATAACGGAAAAGATCGTCGCATTTGACCGGATCGCGTCCACAAAATACGGAATATTCCTGTGCGCCTCGCCCAGCCTGTTCCGATCCGTCGCCGCAACCGTTCGCCCGTCACCATCCAACAGCATCAACGACGCCGCACCGATTTCCTCAACGAACGAAATCAAACGCTGCGTCGATAACGAATAGTCCCTGGATTGCAGCGCCGAAATCAGTGTCGGGTCCCGCGCCAGCAACTGGGGCACGATCGAGTTGCGGCGCAGTTCGCTCAGCAAATTGCCGGAATACAGTGCAAGGCGCAGCTCGGCCCGGTTGCGGGTGGATTCGGTGAACCTGTCGGTCAACAAACGGTTGGTGATCCAAACCGTTGCGATTGTTGCCACCATCAGAACAAGTACAGCCAGCCGCAACCGCCACCCCAACGGGGCGCCGCGAAACGGTTTCAGCAGCTTTGACCAGCCTGATCGCACGTCCGAGTTCATGATCAGACGTTACGCGTGGGCGCGCGTGACCTCAAGTCACGCCGCTTCAAACACACCTGACAATGCGCGGAACAGCGCCGCCCCGTCGGTGCCGCCATGCCCTTGATCGGCCGCACGCTCGGGATGCGGCATCATACCCAGAACACGACGGTTTTCGGAAAGGATCCCCGCGATATCACCGACCGAGCCGTTGGGGTTCTCGGTATAGGTGAATGCGATCCTGTCCTGATCTCTCAACGCCGCCAGCGTTGCGTCATCCGCGAAATAGTTGCCGTCGTGATGCGCAATCGGAATACCGATCACGTCGCCTGCGTTATAGCCACCGGTAAACACGCTGTCGCTGGTTTCGACTTTCAGGCCCACAGTCTTGCAGATGTATTTCAGCCCGGCATTGCGCAGCAGCGCCCCCGGCAGGATACCTGTTTCCGTCAGAACCTGAAATCCGTTGCAGATTCCGACCGCATAACCGCCGCGTTCGGTGTGGTTGACCACGGCCTTGCAGATCGGCGACTGCGCAGCGATTGCACCGCACCGCAGATAGTCACCGTAAGAAAACCCGCCCGGAACGCCCACGATATCGACACCGTCCGGCAGCGCCGCATCCTTGTGCCAGACCATGTCGACCTGAAAACCGGCCTGCTCAAAAGCGACCGCAAGGTCTCGGTCACAGTTCGATCCGGGGAAAACGATTACGGCTGCGCGCATGGCGGGCCCTCCTACGAGACAAAATCGGTGACGACCGCAACGCCCGGAGGGGTTGGATGGTCAAAGGCGGCAAGCTCGGCGCTCACCTGGTTGAGAGATATTTTTCGCGTGACCAACGGGCTCAGGTCAATTCCACCGCCCGCGATCAGCGACAACAAAGACGGATAGCGCCAGCTTGGCATTCCGCGTGTGCCAAAGACAGAAAGCTGGCCAGAGTAAAGCACATCCATCGGCAACGCCATCTGGGTGTGATCTCCGGCAGGCATCCCGATCTGCACCATGCGCCCCATTTTGCGCAGGGAACGCATAGCGGAAACGGTCGTAGCTTCGACGCCAAGCGCCTCGATCGCGACATGGGCACCGCCACCGGTGATATCCTTCACCGCCTGCGGCGCATCGCTGGTTGCCGCATTGACCACCGCATCTGCGCCCAGAGCCTTGGCATAGTTCAGTTTGTCATCCGTGATGTCGACAATTACCACACGTGCACCAAGCGCCTTGCCCAGCAGCAAAGTGGATATTCCGACACCGCCGCCGCCGAAGACGGCAATCCATTCACCGCCCTGAACCTGTGCCCGACCGACCAATGCCTGCCACGCTGTCGTCACGCGGCAACCCAACGCGGCCGCGATGTCCGGCGCGATGCTGTCCGGCAAGGATGTCAGGTTCGCGTCAGCATGGGCCACTGCGACATATTCCGCAAAAGCGCCGTCACAGGTGAACCCCGGCACAACCTGATCCGCGCAGATCGTCTGATGACCCTGCGCACAATCCGGACACCGGCCACAGGCCAGAATGAAAGGCGCAATCACCCGATCCCCGACACGCCACCGGGTGACGCGCGCGCCGACGGAAACCACCTCGCCGCAATACTCGTGCCCTGGCGTCATGGGCAGGATGACGTCCGGGTCCGAACCAGACCATGCGTGCCAGTCAGACCGGCACACGCCGCAGGCCAGCACCCGCACGACCACGCCGTCTTCCGCCGGTGCGGGATCCGGGATCGTCGTTACCTCAAGCGGCTGACGGTAGGTGATCAGACGCGCGGCCCGCATTCCATCAGACCAGTTCGATCTCGTAGCGTTCGATAACCGTGTTGGCCAAAAGCTTTTCGCACATCTCGGTCACATCTGCTTCGGTCGCGCCGTCGGCCAGTTCAAGGTCGATCACCTTGCCCTGACGCACACCTTCGACCTGATCAAAGCCCATTGCGCCCAATGCGTGCCGAACCGCTTCGCCCTGCGGGTCCAGCACCCCGTTCTTGAGCATCACATGAACCCGTGCTTTCATTTTGGCAACTCCACCTGCGGGCCGCAATCCGAGGCCCATTTCGTTGCGCGGGGGATAGCGCGCCAAATGGCTTTCGACAACCCTGTTTGCAAAGCAGTTTGCCGCAGCAATCCAACTATCCGCCTTCTTTGCCCAATCCCGGGTAATGCGCGTCAATTGCATGGAACGTGCCAGTCAGAACCATCTCGACCGCGACGGCGACCAGCAGGATGGCCATGATCCGGGTCAGGACGTTGATCATTGTCTCACCCAACAGGCGCGAGATCTGATCTGCGAACAACAATCCCAGCCCCACGATCGCGCAGGCAATCAGGATCGCCGAACCCAGCGTCACGATTTCGGCGCCGTTCGACAGTTGGTGCGAAAAAACGATCGTGATGGCAATCGTGCCCGGCCCTATGGTCAAAGGTATCGCCAGCGGTACGACCGCAAAATTCAGTTTCCGCTCGTGCCCGTCGTCCATCGCGGCCTGATCGCCCGGCGGCCGGTCCTCGGCCTTCAACATCGACATCCCGATTCCGAAAATGATGATCCCTCCGGCAATCCGGAAAGCCGGCACATCAATGCCAAAAACCCCAAGCACCTCTTCCCCGATCACGACAGCGGTCAGCGCAATGACGGTAACCGAGATCATGACAACAACCGCAACGTGCCGCCGCTCTGCCGCAGTGCAGTTCTTGGTCATGCTCAGGAAAATGGGGATGTTGTAAAGCGGATTGAAGATTGCAAGCACGGCGGCCAGAAACTTCAGAAATACTGTCTGATCAAACAGTTCCGCCATTTGACACCCATCCTGAACCTTTTGTGCCTGCCCGAGGCAAACATGCTGGGGAAACGAGAAACTGTCAATTTCAACCGCGAACGAAAAAGCGCCGCAAACACGGTTGCGGCGCTTTGGTATTATTCTAGTCCGGCCGTTCCTAGTTGATAAGCGTCGGCTTGGTGACATTGTTGCTGGGCAGGACACCCAGTCGGCGTGCAACTTCGGAATAGGCGTCGGTCAAACTGCCCAAATCACGGCGGAACACGTCCTTGTCCAGCTTCTGACCGGTTTCGATATCCCACAGGCGGCAGCTGTCGGGGCTGATTTCGTCAGCAACAATCAGGCGCTGATAATCGCCTTCAAACACGCGGCCGATCTCGATCTTGAAGTCGACCAGACGAATGCCCACCGCCAGCATCACACCGCTCATGAAATCGTTCACGCGCAAGGCAAGGCTGAGGATATCGTCCATGTCCTGCTGGCTGGCCCAGCCAAACGCGGCGATGTGTTCTTCGGTGACCAACGGATCACCCAGCGAATCGTCCTTGTAGCAGTACTCGACGATCGGGCGCGGCAGCTGCGTGCCCTCTGCAATGCCCAGGCGCTTGGACATCGATCCGGCGGCATAGTTGCGCACGATCACTTCCAGCGGAACGATTTCGCAGTTGCGAACCAGCTGTTCACGCATATTCAGGCGGCGAATGAAGTGGTTCGGAATGCCGATCTGGGTCAGGCCGGTCATGAAGAACTCCGACAGGCGGTTGTTGAGCACACCCTTGCCGTCGATCACGTCCTTCTTTTCCGCGTTGAAGGCAGTGGCGTCATCCTTGAAATACTGGACAATCGTTCCCGGTTCGGGGCCTTCGTACAGAATCTTGGCCTTGCCTTCATAGATTTTCTTGCGACGCGCCATAAGCGACCTTTCCACTCTGCACAGAGGGATTGAGTCCCCTCACGTTGGCGTCCTCATAGTCCAAGCACCCATTTCCCGCAAGTTCATGTACCCGAGAGGCTTTGACGCAGCGCAAATCCCTTGCGCATGGGACGTCGTATAGTCATATCATCAGGAAAGAAGACATAACCCAAGAGGTCCTTGCCCTATGACGACGTTCGACGAACGCGAAAACGCCTTTGAAGCCAAGTTTGCCCATGATGAAGAGATGCAGTTCAAGGCACAAGCCCGCTGCAACAAGCTTTTGGGTCTGTGGGCTGCTGAAAAACTGGGTAAATCCGGTGCCGACGCCGAAGAATATGCAAAAACGGTCGTGATTTCCGACTTCGAGGAAGCCGGGCACGAAGATGTCGTTCGCAAGGTTTCCGGCGATCTGGGCAACCTGTCCTCGGACGAGGAAATCCGCGCGAAAATGGCCGAGCTTCTGCCCGAAGCCAAGGCGCAGGTCCTGAGCGAGACCAACTGAGCCTTCAGCGTCCGACTCATGATCTTCATGAGTTTTATGAATTTGATTTGACGCCTTGGTCATGAGACACGGGGCGTCTCTTTTTTTAACGGCGTTTTTGCGCCATTTCCTGGAACAACCCTATGACAAACGCGCTGAGCAAGCTTCTGGAATCCAATGACGCCATTCTGGCCGATGGTGCCACGGGAACGAATCTGTTCAACATGGGCCTGCAATCTGGTGACGCTCCCGAACTCTGGAACGTGGATGCCCCGGACAAGATCCGGGCTCTGTATCAGGGGTCGGTTGATGCAGGCAGCGACCTGTTCCTGACCAACACGTTCGGCGGCACAGCGGCACGGCTGAAACTGCATGACGCGCACAACCGCGTGGGCGAGCTGAACCGCATCGGCGCCGAGCTGGGACGTGAAATCGCCGACAAGGCCGGACGACCAGTCGTCGTTGCAGGCTCGGTCGGCCCGACTGGTGAAATCATGGAACCGGTCGGCAGCCTGTCGCACGCGGAAGCCGTGGAAATGTTCCACGAACAGGCGGAAGCGCTGAAAGAAGGTGGGGTGGATGTTCTGTGGGTGGAAACCATCAGCGCCCCCGAAGAGTTTCGCGCCGCCGCCGAAGCCTTTGCCCTGACCGACATGCCCTGGTGCGGCACAATGAGCTTTGACACGGCCGGACGCACGATGATGGGTGTCACATCGGCCGATCTGGCCCAGCTGGTCGAAACCCTGCCGAATCCTCCCATCGCTTTCGGTGCCAATTGCGGCACCGGCGCATCCGACATTCTGCGCACCGTACTGGGCTTTGCCGCGCAAGGGACTGAGCGCCCGCTGATTTCGAAGGGCAATGCAGGCATTCCGAAATACGTGGATGGTCACATCCATTATGACGGCACGCCCGAACTGATGGGGCAGTATGCCGCCATGGCGCGGGATGCCGGCGCGACCATCATTGGCGGGTGCTGCGGAACCATGCCCGACCACCTGCGCAAGATGCGTGAGGCGCTGGATACCATGCCTCGTGGCGAACGCCCGACACTCGATCAGATCACTGATGCGCTGGGTCCGTTCACATCCGCCTCGGACGGGACGGATGACGATGCGGCACCGGAACGTCGCACACGCCGCCGCCGCCGCGCATGATGTCAGCCTGATCAGCGCCCTTCGAATTTCGGAGGGCGTTTTTCCATGAAGGCCACGACACCTTCGGCAAAGTCCCTCGAACGGCCACATTCGCCTTGCAGGTGCGCCTCGGTCGCAAGCTGCTGTTGCAGAGTGTTTTCATACGTTCCGCGAATGGCTTGCTTGATCGCGCCATAGGCGGCCGTGGGGCCTTTTGCCAGATACTCTGCCCTTTTGCGCCAATGATCGGCGAAAGCGTCATCCGGCACGGCTTCCCAGATCATGCCCCATTCATCCGCCTGCTTTGCCGTGATCTTGTCAGCAAACAAGGCCGCGCCCATTGCTTTGGCCAACCCCATCTGACGGGGCATGAACCATGTTCCCCCGGCATCGGGAAGCAGACCGATACGGGCAAATGCCTGTAGGAAATAGGCGCTTTCGGCGGCAATCACCACATCGGCACAAAGGGCAAGGTTCGCGCCTGCCCCGGCCGCCGGTCCGTTCACCGCAGCAATCGTGGGCACCGGGCAATTGTGGATCGTCTCCAGCATCGGTTCATATTCATCGCGCAGCGACCGTTCCAGATCGATCTTGCCGGTCGAAGACGCATCGCCCAGATCCTGCCCGGAACAAAACGCAGGGCCCGAACCGGTGATGACGACACAGCGCGCCTTGATCGCTGCATCTTTCATGGCGTGTGTAATCTCTGCCCGCATCTGGGTGGTCAGCGCGTTCATCTTGTCCGGCCTGTTCAGCGTCAGAACTGCCAGACCGTCTGCAATCTCCAGAGCAACCGTTTCGTAATTCATGAAAACCCTCCCGTCGCGCCATGTGTTTTTGCACACTTACTGGCCCGGACGGGACGGGAAAAGCAGAACCACGCGTCAGTCTTCAAGAATTTGACGCAGCCGTTCTTTTTCGTCCTCGCTCAACGCGGCAGTGTCCACCGAAGCACGGGCCTTGGCCCGGGTACGGAGAAAGTTCAACCCAACCGCGGCAGCGATCAACAGCATGATTGGCCCGGCCAGCCACAAAAACAGGTTCGAGCCGCTGGCAGTCGGTTTCAGAAGTACGTATTCGCCATACCTATCAACGATAAACGCGATCGCCTGTTCGTCCGTATCCCCAGCCACCAAGCGTTCCCGCAACAACACGCGCAGATCGCGCGCAAGATCCGCGTTGCTTTCGTCGATGCTCTCATTGCGGCACACAAGGCAACGCAGTCCGGCGCTGAGATCCCGCGCCCTCTGTTCCAGAACCGGATCGTCCAGAACTTCGTCAGGCTGCACCCCAAAGACGGGTGTTGCGAGCATCATCAGAATCAGAACAAGGCGTTTCATTCCGCAGGTACTCCGCCGACCGGGGTTTTTCTTGCGCCTGCGGCCACACGGAAGCGCCTGTCACACAGGCTCAGGACACCGCCAAGCGCCATCAGGATACAGCCGCCCCAGATCCAATTCGCCAGCGGCTTGATATAGGTTCGCATCACCCAGCCACCATCTGCCTGTTGATCGCCGATCACGACGTAAAGGTCCCCGAGGAAACGATAATCGATCGCCGCTTCGGTCGTGGGCATCCGCGCAACAGGGTAATCCCGTTTTTCCGGGTGCAATGTCCCGATCGGGCGGCCATTCTTTTCAACCAGGACATCCGCCGTGGTGGAAAAATAGTTCGGCCCCTCGACCCGACGGACATCTTGCAGCGTCAGCGTGAACTGTCCCACTTCGAAAGGTTGGTTGGGTTGGGCGACGCGAATATCCTCGTCCTCCCATGCAGTCAGGCCTGCAATGGCAAAGATGGTAACACCCAGCCCGGTATGAGCAACGGCCTTACCCCAATCCGCACCTGGCAGGCGGAACAAGCGTTTCAGGCTGCCGTTGCGCCCCGTACGGCTCCACAGATCAACGATGGCGCCAAATGTAATCCACGTCCCAAGGAACAGACCCACCGGCCCCAAAGCGCTGCGGCCGGTCTGCATCGCCCAAACCAGCAAGGCAATCGCCAGGGCCAGACCAAAGGCATAGCGCAGCGACCAGGCCGTTTTTCCAATCCGCCCGCGTTTCCACGGCAACATGGCCCCGATGGGAAGGATCAATCCCAGCAGAACCATGAATGGAGAGAATGCAGCGTTGAAAAACGGCGCCCCGACCGAGAGTTTGCGATCAAACATCATCTCGGCCACCATCGGCCACATGGTACCGACAAAGACCACGAAACAACTGACCGCCAGCAGGACGTTGTTTACGATCAGCGCGCTTTCGCGGCTGACCATGCCGAAAACACCCTTGGCCTCCATCGCCTGCGCCCGCGCGGCAAACAAAGTCAGCGCCCCGCCGATGAAAACCACCAGAATGAACAGGATGAACACCCCGCGTTCCGGGTCATTGGCAAAGGCGTGAACCGAGGTCAGCAGCCCCGAACGAACGATGAATGTTCCGATCAGCGAAAACCCGAAGGCAATGATTGCCAGCAGGATGGTCCAGCTTTTCAGCGCCTCGCGCTTTTCAACAACGATTGCCGAATGCAGCAGCGCTGCCGCCAGGAGCCACGGCATGAAAGAAGCGTTCTCAACCGGATCCCAGAACCAAAAACCGCCCCAGCCCAGCTCGTAATAGGCCCACCAGGACCCCAGTGCGATGCCGATTGTCAAAA
Source organism: Ruegeria sp. AL12 (assembly GCF_056540885.1). NCBI lineage: Bacteria > Pseudomonadati > Pseudomonadota > Alphaproteobacteria > Rhodobacterales > Roseobacteraceae > Ruegeria > Ruegeria sp. AL12. Next base: position 1,037,836 of record NZ_JBQFXN010000001.1, read on the forward strand.
ACACCCAGGCGGCCAGCGTCCATGGGCGAACCCAGCGGCCCCACGCCGCATCGATACGCCCTTCGATCAGCGCGGCGATGGCAAAACTGAACGCCATGCTCAGCCCCACATAGCCAAGATACAGGAATGGCGGGTGGAAGGCCAAACCGGGATCTTGCAACAGCGGGTTCAGATCCCGCCCGTCAAACGGCGCAATTGCCAGCCGGTCAAACGGGTTCGAGGTAAACAAAATGAAAGCAAAAAACGCCACGGCAATGGCAGATTGAACCGCAAGCACACGCGCCTTCAGGCTTGGGGGCAACCCGCCCCCAAAGAACGCCGCCATCGCTCCGAACAGCGTGACAATCAGCACCCAGAGCAGCATCGATCCTTCGTGGTTTCCCCACGTCCCGCTGATCTTGTAGATCATCGGCTTGGCCGAATGACTGTTTTCGACCACGATCCGCAGCGAAAAGTCCGACACGATGAAAGCCCAGATCAGCGCACCGAAGGAAAATGCAGTCAGCAGAAACTGGACGATGGCAGCAGGCTCGGCAAAAGCCATCCAGCCGGTCCAGTTTTTTGACGCACCGATCAGAGGCACCACGCTTTGCACGATGGCGACGAAAAAGGCGAGGATGAGGGCGAAGTGGCCAAGCTCTGTAATCATGCCCCGGAATATACTGCGAGGCCGAACCGGGGGCCATTAACTTTCGCATGATCCGGGGGCACATAGTGTCGCGGGTCAAAGCCCCCGAAGCTTGCGCCAATCGGTCAATGCTGGATTCGCATCAGGACGCGAGGCGTTCTGTATCAGGTTGGCATCGGGGCCGGGGTCGGCGACGCCCGGGCTGTCGCTGCGCATGGCCCGCACCGTTTCTATGTTCCCCATGACCGTCGGCAACCGCTGCATGGCTGCGCCTATATCCCGCTGAAAATCCTGCATTTTGCTCTGATGGCGCGCGCCAAAATAAAAAGAGACAATCACGCCCAGCAACCACCAAAGAGGTTCCGGCACCAGCGCAATGCCCTGCATGCGTTCAGCGAACCACAGCGGATCCACCATCGCGGCAACAAACAATCCCAGCGTTCCAAGCGCCAAGGCCGGGCGCGGCAACCGGTTCACGCCATCCATGACGCGGTCGAACAGGCCTTTTTGAGGAACCGCGAACTCTCGGCCGAACTGCGTCATTGCCTGACTTTGCAACTCTGTCGCGCGCTCGGCACGGGACTCGGCGTTTTCCCGGTATATTTCAACCGTCTCACGCACAGCGTTGCGACCGCCCCCGAACAGCAGCGCCAATACCCCCGAGATCAACCCCATGCCGCAACCCTTTCCTTGAATTCACTTTCCGTCAGACGATAGCGTGGCGACAGAAACTCTTCGGCCCGTTTGATCCAGCCTCCTTTGCCACCGGATCGGGTGCACGCGTATTTTCTGGATGCCGGGCGTTTGTCGGCCAGCCGAAAGTAATAGTTCCGCCGCGCCACGCCGTAGGCATCGCGCAACGCGTTGGGATCTGGTTGGGCCGCGTCTTCGCACGCCTGCGCCGTTTGCGCGCCGATCACGCCATCTGCCACCACGTCAAACCCCATATCACGCAAAAGCCGTTGCAGGATTATAACTGCTTGCGCACCGGCATTGACATACATGTCGAAGACAGGGGCATGCAGAACATCCGGCAACAGCGCGATGCGTGGCTTTTCAAAGTAGTGCTGAACAAAGATATCGACCGCCTCGCGCTGAGTAAGCGCCCGGACATCCGCCACGTCAACCAGCCCATCCCCCGTCAGATCCAGCCCAAGCCTGCGCATCGTGTGGATCGTGACACCGAACTTGGTTGCCCCGCCCGGATCGTCCGGGTCATTCACGTACCCGCCTTCCCGGCGCACAATTTCATTGGCAATCTGCCGAACCGTTTGCATAGCGCCCTCATTTGGTTGAATGGCGCTGACGATCCCGAAAAAGAATTAACAAGCCTGAACGACCAAGGGCGCTGCCCGCATCCCGCGCGCAACGCCCTCAACACGAATGTGGGTCAGGTCAGCTTTCTTCAGCCTCTTTGTACACGCCCTGCTCTTTCAACGCGTCCACGACTTCCTTCGGCATATAGGTTTCGTCATGTTTGGCCAGAATTTCAGTGGCTTCAAAGACGCCGTTCACGTAACGTCCGGTGCCGACCATGCCCTGATTTTCCGAAAACAGATCAGGCAGAACCCCGGTGAAAGAAACCTTGACGCTTTCGCCGCCGTCGGTGACGACAAAATGTACGGTTTCGCCCTGCCCACGGATGATTGAACCTTCTTCGACCAGGCCGCCGATCCGAAAGACCTCGGTCGGCTTGGGTGGTTCGGCAATCACCTGGCTTGGCGAGCGGAAAAAGTTGATCCCGTCGCGCATGGCGTAACCAATCAACGCCGTCGATGCCACCAAGGCAACGACAGCTACCAGAATGACTTGTACTCGGCGACGTTTCTTGAGCGTTTTCATACCGTCCTCACGGAAATAACGGTGCCATCATCAGGCCCCGGGTTTCAGTCTCACCTAACATCAGATTGGCGTTCTGCAAGGCTTGGCCACTGCTACCTTTTGTCAGGTTATCCAGCGCCGCGATCACGATCGCGCGCCGTTCGATCCGGTCTGCCACAACCCCGATATGACAGAAGTTGGACCCGCGCACGTGGTGGGTCGACGGTGTCTCGCCCATCGGCAGCATCTGAATGAAAGGCTCATCCGCATAAGCCTTTGCAAGCGTTTCATAGATGCTATTCGGGTCACCTTTCACGTAGGTGGTGGCCAGAATGCCCCGGTTTGCAGGGATCAGGTGAGGAGTGAACTGCACATAAACCGTACGACCGGCCAGCTTGGAAAACTCCTGATCGAACTCGCCCAGATGCCTGTGGGTGCCGCCTACGGCATAGGCGTTGGTGCCCTCGCTCAGTTCGGCGTGCAGCAGGTTTTCCTTCAGCGACCGCCCTGCCCCGGATACTGCGCATTTCAGATCCAGCACGATATCGTCCAGATCAATCACCCCCGCAGAAACAAGCGGCCTCAGAACGTATTGACCGGTTGCCGCGTTGCACCCTGTGCCCGCCACCAGCCGCGCGCCCCGGATTTCGTCGCGATAAAACTCGGTCAGGCCATAAACGGCCTCTTCCTGCTGCTCGAGCGCGGTATGCGGGTTTCCGTACCACTTTTCATATTCATCCGGGTCGGTTAGCCGGAAGTCAGCAGACAGATCGATGATCTTCAGATCCTTGGGCAGAGCACTGATCACTTCCTGGCTTGTCTTGTGCGGAAGGGCACAAAAGCACAGATCGATCCGGGAAAAATCGATCTCGGAAATCTTGCACAGGTCCGGCAGATCCATGTGGCGCAGATGCGGGAAAACCTGCGCCATGGTCATCCCCGCCTTGCGTTCGGCGGCCAGCGCGGCGATTTCCATGTTGGGGTGTTCGGCGATCAGCCGCACCAGTTCCGCACCGGTATAACCCGAAGCGCCCAGAATTGCGATTTTATGGGTCATGTCAGACCTCTTCTCAACGTGTGTCACATGTTACGACCGCCGATGCGACGGTCTTGAATTAATGAAAGCAGAGCGGCCGCGTCCTTGACCGAAGTCAGGCGGCCTCGAATGTGATTTGTCGTCGGAGGAACTGTGTCGCCCGGTCGCTCACCACATTGGGTTTCCCCGTCGTCAGGAACCCTCCCGGGCCGTTACCCAGCATGTTGGGGTGGCGATGGAGATAATCCGCAAGGCTTTCCGCAACCAGTTCCCCCTGGCTATAGACCTGCACGTCAGGTCCCAATGCCGCCTGAAACACGTCAGCCATAAGCGGGTAATGCGTACAGCCCAGAATGGCCGCCTGCGGTTCAGGCATCTTGCGCTTGAGGGCTTCCACATGGCTGCGCACCAGCGCCTCGGCCAGGATCATGTCACCGTCTTCAATGGCATCCACGACGCCACCACATGCCTGCGCCTCGACATCCACGCCAATTGCCCGGAACGCCAGCTCGCGCTGAAAGGCCCGGCTGGATACAGTGGCTGGCGTGGCGAACAAGGCGACATGCTTGACCGCCACTTCGCGTGGGGGGGAATTGTCGCCCCATTGCCGTTCGGTCAGGGCCTCGATCAAGGGAACAAAGACACCAAGCACACGTTTGCCTTCGGGCACGCCCTCTTCCTGCATCCGGCGCAGCGCCGCCGCGCTGGCGGTGTTGCAGGCCAGAATCACCAAGTTGCAGCCACGATCCCAAAGGTCCTGCACGGCCTTTCGGGTCAGCTGATAGATGTCCTCGGCATCGCGCACACCGTAAGGGGCATGCGCGCTGTCCGCGTAATACAGGAAATCAACGTCAGGCAGACGTGTCTGCGCGGCGCTCAGGACGGTAAGACCGCCCAATCCGGAATCAAAGATACCTACTGCCATTAGCCCCTTCAGGCGCGATGCCGTTCCTCAAATTCATAGCCATAGTCATAAGACTTCAGCGGTGTCGGAGACAGCTCATACGTCGCTTTGCGCAGGAAATCCATCATCTTGCGCGTATCCTTGCCCAGCGGATCCAGAATGTCGCGCCCGATAGGCGTGCCAATCACCACTTTGACCGGAGTATCGACACGCTTTTTGAACTCTTTGATCAGCAACCCCATACGCAGGGTGTTGTGCATATGGCTTGCAATCTGGAACAGACGTGACGTGTGCCCGTCGAAGAACACCGGAACGACGGTGGCATTGGACTTGGCCACCATTCGGGCTGTGAAACCGCGCCAACCCGGATCCATGGGATGCGCGAACGGATTAACGCCAGTGCTGACCGTACCCCCAGGGAAAATCCCGATCGCGCCGCCATCGCCAAGGTAATTCAATGCGGTCTTCCGCGTATCCAGGTTCAGTTTTACCGCTTCTTTGGTTTCATCAAACGAAACAGGCAAAACGATACGGTTCAGGTCTTCGGCCTTGCGGAAAACGCGATTTGCGAGAATCCGGAAATCACCACGGGTCTGGGACAATATATGCCCCATCATCAGCCCATCCAGAATTCCATATGGATGGTTTGCAATCAGGATAAGCGGACCTTCCCTGGGGATACTCGCCAGTGCGCCACCAACGACATCCAAGGTCAATCCATAGCGATCGACCATGACCGACCAAAAATCCCGACCCTTTGCGACTTCTTGTTCGTATCCGTCGGCCCGTTTGATCAGACGCAACCGTCCCGTGGTGTTCTCCATCAGCCTGATGACCAACCGCCCCCCCTTGGTTTCGGCGGAATGCGCATACGAGATGTCACGAACGACATGACGACGAGAAGACATGAAGGGCTCCGTTTTGCTGCCCGCAAAATAAGTACAAGCAACAGGTTTGACCAGCTATCGTGACACCCTTGTGACGAATTACTCTGCCGCAGCTTGCAATTCAGGCCCACCGCTGCGGATGACGGCAAGTAGCTCCTCTCGCCGTTTCGCAGCCTTGGCCTCATTTTCCCGCAGTACCGGCCCAAATCCGCGGATATCCAGCGGCAAACGGGCCAGGGCGGCAATCGCATCACGGGTGTCCTGCGACACCAGGGGCAGAACCTCGCGCATGTCCTTTTCATACTGTCGGATCAGGGCGCGCTCCATCTTGCGTTCGGATGAATACCCGAAAATGTCCAGTGGAGTGCCGCGCAATGCCTTGAGTTTGGTCAACAGCTTCAATGCAGTCAGGATGGATTCGCTGAAGGCGCGCTTTTTCGGCCTGCCATTGCTGCCCGATCCGCCGAGTATCGGCGGGGCAAGGTGAAAGGTCATCTTGAAGTCACCATCAAACTCGGCCGCCGCTTTTTCCCGACTGGTCAGAAGAAGGCGCGCAACCTCGTATTCGTCCTTGTACGACAACAACTTGTGATACCCTTTTGCCACCGCTTCGCGCACATCCGTGTCCTCGACACTGTCCACAAGCTTGCGGTACCGCCTGGCCAGCCAGGCGCTTTGATATTCCGTCAGGTGCTGCGCGCGAAACGCGATGATCTGATCCAGTGTCTTGGGCATCTCGGCCATGGTCGGCGCAAGGATGGATTGCACGTCTTCCGGGTGCAGTATTGCCCAACGTCCAATATCAAACGCACGTTTGTTGCGTTCGACCGCCGTGCCGTTCAATTCGATGGCCTCAAAGATCGCCTTATGGCTGACCGGCAAAAGCCCGCGCTGCCAGGTCGCGCCGAAGATCATCATGTTGGAATAGATTGAATCCCCCATCACCGCGCGCGCCAGTTCGGTCGCATCAAACAGCGAGACATCTTCTTTCAGCCGCGCTTGCAGGGCCAGTTCCAGCTGATCCGCAGGAATGCGGAACTCGGTATCACGCGTGAAGTCGCCCGTCACCGTTTCATGGCTGTTCACGACGGCCCCCGTACGTCCGGTGCGCGTCAGGCCCAACGTCTTTGCGCCGGCCGAGACCACCAGATCGCCGCCGACCAGCGCGTGGGCCTCGCCAGTGGCGACGCGAATCGCGCTGATGTCCTCGGGGCGGTTGGCCAATCTACAGTGGATGTGGACTGCGCCGCCTTTCTGCGCCAGGCCGGCCATTTCCATCATGCCCGCGCCTTTGCCGTCAATTTGCGCCGCCTGCGCAAGGATGGCGCCAATGGTGACGACACCCGTACCGCCGACGCCGGTAATCACGACGTTGTGTGTGCCGGTGATCTTCGGCAGATCTGGTGTCGGCAAATCTGGCAGATCAATTTCGGTCGTCGCCTCTTTGCGAATTTTCGCGCCCTCAAGCGTCACGAAAGACGGGCAGAAACCGTTCAAGCACGAGTAATCCTTGTTGCAGCTCGATTGATCGATGGCCCGCTTGCGGCCCAGCTCGGTCTGTTTGGGTACGATCGACACGCAGTTTGACTGTACACCGCAATCACCGCAGCCTTCGCAGACATCGGTGTTGATGAACACGCGCTTGTCGGGATCGGGGAATGTGCCGCGCTTGCGGCGGCGGCGCTTTTCGGCAGCGCAGGTTTGTACGTAAACGATGACCGATACGCCCTCGATCTCGCGAAACTTCTCCTGCACCTGCATGAGATCGGCACGCTCGTATGTCTGAACGCTGGCAGGCAGAGCCTTGAAGTTGACGTCCTCTTTTTCATCGTAAACCAGGGCTACCTCTCGGACACCCATTGCCTTGACCTCGGCAACGATCCGTTCGGCGGTCAGGTCGCCTTCATTGTCCTGCCCGCCGGTCATGGCAACCGCGTCGTTGAACAAGATCTTGAAGGTGATGTTCGTTCCTGCGGACAATGCAGCCCGGATCGCCTGAACGCCCGAATGGTTGTACGTGCCATCGCCAAGGTTCTGGAACACGTGCTTGGTCGTCGAAAACGGAGCCTCGCCGATCCAGTTGGCGCCTTCCCCACCCATCTGAGTGAAACCGGTCGTCTCGCGATCCATCCATTGAACCATGTAGTGACAGCCGATACCGGCATAGGCGCGGCTGCCTTCCGGTACCCTGGTCGAGCTGTTATGCGGGCAGCCGGAACAGAAATACGGAAGCCGCGTCGCTATTTCCTGTGCGTTGTCGGCCCGACGCGCTTCTGACAAAGACGCCAGCCCGGCCCGGATACCATCGGTCTCGCGCCCCTCTTCAATCAGGATCTCGCCCAGCTTTTCAGCGATCATGATCGGGTCAAGCGCACCGCGCGTCGGGAACAGTTCTTCGCGGTGCAATGTCCCGGCACCGCCTTTGTACCAGCCATAGACCCGGCGTCCGCGCCGGTCGTCAAAGATGGCCTCTTTCACCTGAACCTCGATCAGCTTGCGCTTTTCCTCGACGATCACGATCAGGTCCAGCCCCTCGGCCCAGTCGTGGAATCCGGCCATATCCAGCGGGAATGTCTGCCCCACCTTGTATGTGGTAATCCCCAGACGCTCGGCCTCGGCTTCGTCGATATTCAGAAGCGAAAGCGCATGTGTCAGGTCCAACCAGTTTTTGCCTGCCGCGACAAAGCCGATCTTGGCGCCGGGTTTGCCCCACATCCGTTTGTCCAGCTTGTTGGCGTGTGAAAACGTTTCGGCCGCGAACCTTTTGTAATCGATGACACGCGTTTCCTGTAGATGCGGCGTATCGCCCAACCGGATGTTCAACCCACCTTCCGGCATATCGAATTCTGGGATGACCATTTGCATCCGGTCCGGACTTCCATCCACGACCGAGGTGACTTCGATCGTGTCTTTCATCGTCTTCAGGCCTACCCAGACCCCCGCGAAACGGCTGAGTGCAAATCCATAAATTCCATAATCAAGGATTTCCTGAACGCCAGCCGGGCTGACGATCGGCATGTACATGTCGACCAGCGACCATTCCGACTGATGCAACACCGTCGAGCTTTCGCCGGTATGGTCATCGCCCATCGCCATGAGTACACCGCCATGTTTAGCTGTCCCTGCCATGTTTGCGTGGCGCATGACGTCACCGGACCGGTCAACGCCCGGCCCCTTGCCATACCAAAGCCCGAAGACCCCATCGAATTTGCCGTCGCCGCGCAGACCCGCCTGCTGGCTGCCCCAGAGCGCGGTGGCTGCCAGGTCTTCGTTCAAACCGAACTGAAACGTGATATCGCTTTCGGCCAGTGGCTTTTGGGCCCGCATCATTTGCTGATCCACTGCCCCCAAAGGCGACCCGCGGTACCCGGTGACCAATCCCGCCGTGTTAAGACCCGCTTGCCGGTCTCTGGCCTTTTGCATCAGCATCAAGCGCACAAGCGCCTGCGTTCCATTCAGAAGAACCGGGTTTTTCTCAAGATCGAACCGGTCGTTCAGCGTTATCTGTGGCTGGCTCATCAGACGTCTCCCCTCGTCAGATCAGTGTGCTTTACTTGGGTTCATTTTAGGTCATAATTTCTGACCTGTATAGAATTTATCCACTGATATGTAACGATTTCGTCCTTTGAATGTAGAACTTGTTACCTATTTCATATAGGGCTTCTGAAAGATAACGAAAGTTGCGGTGATGGATTGGGACAAGCTTAGAATATTTCACGCGGTGGCCGATGCGGGCAGCCTTACGCACGCCGGAGACAAGCTGAACCTGTCTCAATCCGCCGTAAGCCGACAGATCCGCGCATTGGAAGAGTCTCTGGATGCCACCCTGTTCCACCGTCACGCGCGGGGGCTGATTCTCACCGAACAGGGCGAGTTGTTGTTCGACGCCACATCCGCCATGTCGAAACGGCTGGATGCCGCAGCAGCGCGTATTCGGGACAGCGAGGAAGAAGTCTTTGGTGTTTTGCGTGTCACAACGACCTTCGGCTTTGGAACACTCTGGCTGGCACCACGTTTGCCCAAACTGTACGAGCAATACCCTGACCTGAACATCGACCTGATGCTTGAAGAACGCGTTCTGGATCTTCCGATGCGCGAAGCGGACGTCGCCATCCGCATGAAAGAGCCCAGCCAGGCTGATCTGGTGCGCAAGCGCCTTATGACCGTTCAGATGATGTTGTATGCAACCCAAGATTATATCGAAAACCACGGCGGCATGTTGCAGTCCCTGGAAGAGATCAAGGACCACCGTCTGATTTGTCAGACCCCTGCGGCGCCGCAGGTTGGGGCCAGTGCCGCCATGGTGCGCCACCTGATGACCTATAATCCCGGGTCCTTGCTGACTGTGAACAACTATTTTGGTGTGCTTCAGGGCGTTTTGCACAATCTGGGCATCGGTGTTCTGCCCGATTATGTCACTCAGGATTTTCCGCACCTCGTGCCCATCCTGTCAGACATCGAAACCGCAGATGTTCCGGTCTATCTGGCCTACCCGGAAGAATTACGGCATTCAAAACGCGTTGGCGCGTTTCGCGATTTCGTGCAGGACGAAATCATCGAACAGCGTAAACAACTGAAACAGATGGGAAAACTGTAGCTATGCGTAAATAGCATAACGGACATGAAGTGTTCACAGGGTTAATTGCCTTGAACGTTCACAAACTGACCCCTAAATGAGCACTCGAAGGCGGTGATGCTGAAACGCTCATCATCTTCATACCTCCCTGTTGGACTACGGCCGAGCTTATAGCTCGGCCTTTTTTTTGGCTGGACCCTGCATTAAGTCAGCGAAAGCTCTGGGAAAAATACACGCATAGGCATATGATCCCCAAAAAACGATACAATTTCGTGTTTGAGGGAAAATACATGTTCCACCCACTCCGCCTGGTTTTGGCGCTCGTCTCCGCGTTATTCATGGCAGTGCCACTATATGCACAGGACTCAGGTTCAACTTCAACAGTGACCATTCCGGAAGACCTGACACCCGAGCAGGTCGACGATCTTGTTGCTCGCATGTCCGATGATCAGGTTCGCGCAATTCTATTGGAGCGCCTTGATGCCGTGGCGGAAAAACAAGCCGCCGAAAAGGCGGACGTAGAAGACCCGTTGACCGAGATAAGTGAGATTTGGGCAGCCATGGTCGCATCTTGGACGCATGTTCTGACCACTGCTCCCAACATTATCACCGCGCAGATTACCGCGTTCAGCAATTTTAGCGATACATTCGGAACGACCGGTGTCTTTACCCTTATGGGGCTTGTCCTTTCTGTACTTGTTGTCGGTTTCATTGCGGAAAAGCTGTTCATCTTCCTGACACGTCGCTGGCATGAAGCGACCGAAGCTGCGGACGAGGCCGACCTTTGGGGAGCCGTCAGATACCTGTTTCGTCGGTTCTGCCGCGAAATCGCCGGGCTGATCATTTTCTATGTCGTGATCCGCGCGGTTGGCCGCGGTCTTCTGACGACGGAACAGATCACCTATGCTGCACCGTTTGTATTCTATCTTATCTGGGTGCCGCGATTGGGTGCAGCAGCGTCCCGGTTTGTTCTGGCACCGGAAAAGCCGCAATTTCGGCTGGTCAATATCGACGACCACTGGGCAAAGTACCTGCACCGCAACCTGATCGGCCTGTTGATCCTGATCGGGTTCACGCTGTTCGTCGTTCGGTTCAACGCGCTCAATGGCATCACGGGTGACGATACCCGCATCGGCTTCTGGCTGAACGCTGCAATTCACGTCTATATCGCCGTAATCGCGTGGACCGCGCGCGAAGGACTGTCGCAGATGATGCTTGGGACAGACCCGGATCACACGAAATTCGATGAGGAAGTTGCGCATTATTACCCCTATTTTGCCATCGGCGTTTCGGTGGCAATCTGGCTGCTGGTCGAGTTCCTGGTCGCACAGCGTGATCCGGCAACACTGAGATTGCTGACCAGCGGTGCGCATTTCACGACGATGTTCTGGTTGTTGATTGCGCCTGCGCTGGATACGCTGATCCGCGGTCTCGTGCGGCATTTGCAACCGCCAATGTCGGGCGAAGGCCCCCTTGCCGAACGCGCCTACCGTTCCGCGAAACGCAGCTATATCCGGATTGGTCGCGTTATCGCCGGCTTGGTCGTGGTTTTCATGATTGCACGCGCATGGCATCTTGACCTGCGCAATGTCGCTTCGGCCGGTGTCGGTGCCGAAGTCGGCGGGGCTGTGATCGAATTCCTGCTGATCATCGCCATCGGCTATATCCTGAACGAGGTCGTCTCGCTCTGGATCAACCGCCGACTGGCCAGGGAACAGACTGCGGCCGAGGCCCTGGACGAAGAAGCAGGCGGTGAAGGCGGCGGTGCCGGCGGCTCTCGTCTGGCGACGGTTCTGCCTCTGATGCGGATCACGGCCCAGATTACGATTGCCGTGATTTTTGGCCTGCTGGCGCTGGGCGCATTGGGCATAAATATCACGCCGCTTTTGGCCGGTGCCGGTGTTCTGGGTCTGGCGATCGGCTTTGGTGCGCAGAAGCTGGTTGCTGACATCGTGGGCGGGGTTTTCTTCCTGATCGACGATGCCTTCCGCGTCGGAGAATATGTCGATGTCGGCGGCACGATGGGAACTGTCGAGAAGATCTCAGTTCGCTCGATGCAGTTGCGTCACCATCGCGGCCCCGTACACACGATTCCCTACGGTGAGATTCAGAAGCTGACAAATTTCAGCCGCGACTGGGTGATCATGAAGCTGAAATTCACCGTGCCGTTCGACACCGATCCCAACAAGGTCAAGAAGATCTTCAAGAAAATCGGTGCTGAGATGATGGAGGACGAGACCCACAAGGATGGCTTCCTGCAACCGTTCAAATCGCAAGGTGTGTTCGATTTTGACGATGTCGGCATGATCATCCGTGGCAAGTTCATGGCCAAGCCCGGCAAGCAGTTCACGCTGCGCAAGGAGATCTTCAACCGGGTCAAGGCGGCCTTCAAGGAAAACGGCATCGACTTTGCCCGCCGCGAGGTGCGCGTTGCGATTCCGGGTCTGGACGACAATGAAAACCTGACCCCGGAACAGAAGACGGCTGTTGGCGCCGCGGCCGCAGCGCAGCTCAACAAGGATCAGGGATCGGCGTAAGCTTCGCGGTTCACGCCAGCTGCATGCACCCATTTCGGGGCGCATTCACCCGGAACCGGCAGTGATGCCGGTTCCGTTTTTCTTTGAAAGACACAACCTGCGCCGTCTTGACCCTTTCCACACGCGCGCGCTTGCCCTACAAGGCGCGCAATCTCGGCCCACTTGGACACAGGACAGAAGATGCAAGAGCCCGCCATCACACCCGATCTGATTGCCGCACACGGGCTCAAGCCCGAGGAATATGACATGATCCTCGAGATCATCGGGCGTGAACCCACTTTCACCGAGCTCGGCATTTTCTCGGCCATGTGGAACGAGCACTGTTCCTACAAGTCTTCGAAGAAATGGCTGCGCACCCTGCCCACCTCTGGGCCCCAGGTGATCTGCGGACCCGGTGAAAACGCAGGCGTGGTGGACATTGGCGACGGTCAGGCCGTGGTTTTCAAGATGGAAAGCCACAACCACCCGTCTTACATCGAACCCTATCAGGGTGCGGCGACCGGCGTGGGGGGCATCCTGCGCGACGTCTTTACCATGGGCGCGCGTCCCATTGCGTCCATGAACGCATTGTCCTTTGGCGAGACTGGCCATCACAAGACCCGCCAACTGGTCAACGGCGTGGTCGAGGGTATCGGTGGCTATGGCAACTGCTTCGGCGTGCCTTGCGTCGGTGGCGAAGTGCGCTTTCACCCCGCATACAATGGCAACTGCCTTGTGAACGCCTTTGCGGCCGGTCTGGCTGACAGTGACAAGATTTTCTATTCGGCCGCGTCGGGCGTGGGTATGCCAGTCGTCTATCTGGGCGCAAAAACCGGGCGAGATGGCGTGGGCGGCGCCACCATGGCATCCGCCGAATTCGACGACACGATCGAAGAAAAGCGCCCCACCGTTCAGGTCGGCGACCCCTTCACCGAAAAACGCCTGATGGAGGCGACGCTGGAACTGATGCAGACCGGTGCGGTGATCTCGATCCAGGACATGGGCGCGGCGGGCCTGACCTGCTCGGCCGTTGAAATGGGTGACAAGGGTGGCCTTGGCGTGCGTCTTGATCTGGAAAACGTTCCTCAGCGCGAAGAAAACATGACAGCCTATGAAATGATGCTGTCCGAGTCTCAGGAGCGTATGCTGATGGTCCTCAAGCCCGAGCTTGAGGCCGAGGCCCGCGCCGTGTTCGAAAAATGGGATCTTGATTTCGCAATCGTTGGCGAAACCATTGCCGAAGACCGCTTTCTGATCATGCATAACGGTGAAGTCAAAGCCGATCTGGTTCTGTCCAAACTGTCTTCCACCGCGCCGGAATACGACCGCCCATGGGAGCCTACGCCACAGGCCGAGGAACTGGCCGAAGTGCCCCAGATCGACCCGATTGATGGGCTGCGCGCCCTGCTCGCATCGCCCAACTACGCCGGCAAGCAGTGGGTCTATGAACAATACGACACCATGGTGATGGCGGATTCCGTCCGCACGCCGGGTCTGGGTGCGGGCCTGGTCCGCGTCCACGGGACCGACAAGGTGCTTGCCTTCACATCCGACGTGACCCCGCGCTATGTGCGCGCAAACCCTTTCGAGGGCGGCAAACAAGCCGTGGCCGAAGCCTATCGCAACCTGACCGCCGTCGGAGCCAAGCCGCTGGCCACCACGGACAACCTGAACTTCGGCAACCCCGAAAAGCCCGAGATCATGGGCCAGTTTGTCGGTGCCATACAGGGCATCGGCGCCGCAGTCGGCGCGTTGGATATGCCGATCGTGTCGGGCAACGTCTCTCTGTACAATGAGACCGACGGACAGGCCATTCTGCCGACCCCCACCATTGGCGCAGTCGGCTTGTTGCAGCACTCGGACGAGGTCATCGGCAACGAGGTGCGCGAAGGCCACGTCGTGCTGGTGATCGGTGAAACCAAGGGGCATCTGGGTCAATCCGCCCTTCTGGCCGAGGTGTTCAACCGCGAAGACGGCGACGCCCCGCATATCGATCTGGATGCCGAAAAGCGCAACGGTGATTTCATCCGCGCCAACCGCGAGATGATCAAGGCCTGCACCGACCTCAGCGATGGCGGCATCGCTCTGGCTGCCTTCGAACTGGCAGAAGCCGCAGGCGTTGGCGTATGTCTTGACGACGCCCCGACTGAATTCCTGTTCGGTGAAGATCAGGCCCGCTATCTTGTAGCGTGCAATTTCGATCAGGCCGAGGCATTGATGATTGCGGCCGGTCAGGCCGGCGTTCCTCTGAATGCGGTTGGTCGTTTCACCGGCGATACGGTGAAGATCGGCAGTTCGGAAGCCTCGCTTGATGAACTTGCCGCGATTTACCGCAACAGCTTTGCCGAAGCTGTCGCCTGACAACGCAACGCGAACGCCAATCGAAACCGGCGTCGTGACCCGGTGCGGGATTGGTTGTTTTTGCATGTGCCAGTGCTCTTGCACGCCCGGTTCATGCGCTCTACATCTTGGGAAAGACCTTCTGGAGTTACCTACATGCCGATGAGCGCCCACGAAATCGAACACCTGCTGCGCGAAGCCTTTCCCGACGCCGAGATTCAGGTCGGCGGAAATGACGGTGTTCATATGTCTGCCATGGTGGTGGATGAAAGCTTTCGCGGCAAAAACCGGGTTCAGCAACAGCGCGCTGTTTACGCAGCTCTGAAGGGCAAGATGGACGGCCCGGACGGAGAATTGCACGCGCTGGCGCTGACCACCAAAGTGCCGGAATAAGCTTCTCGCCTTCTTTCGAGGCGAACATATGACTCTCCCGTTGGAGAAACGAATAGGAAACGCAAAATGACCGATGTGAAAACCCAGATCGACGAAACCGTCAAAGCCAATGACGTGGTGCTGTACATGAAAGGCACCAAGGAAATGCCGCAATGTGGTTTCTCGTCCCGCGTGGCCGGTGTTCTGAACTATATGGGCGTCGAATACACCGACGTGAACGTGCTGGCCGACGAAGACGTGCGTCAGGGCATTAAGGATTATTCCGACTGGCCGACCGTGCCGCAGCTGTATGTCAAAGGCGAATTCGTAGGCGGTTGCGACATCATCACCGAGATGACCCTTTCGGGTGAGCTGGACACGCTTTTTGATGAAAACGGTGTCGGCTACAACAAAGAAGCAGCCGACAAAATCCGCGAAGCAAACGCGTAATCCTGCCTACCGGCTGGAACAGTCCCGATAAATCGCCTGCTCATTGGCGGCGCCCGCCGCCAAATAGCTGATTGACGCGTTCCAGCCTTTTGAGCGCAGGATATAGGTTCCTTCGGCTCCGAGAGATTCATAGCGGATGCCCGATCCGCTTTCGACCTGGCGCATCGCGACCAGAGTATTGTCCACCATCGTCGCCGCTGCGCCTGAAATGTCGGGCGCGTTGAAATAGGTCACCGGCAACGGCACGCCGTTCTCGCAGGTAAAGGTGACAGACAGAATGTCGATTTCGGCGAGTGCCGCCGTTGCCGAAAAAACAAGCAAAGCACCGCAGAAGAAATTGCGCAGATAGGTCATTGTGCCTTCTTCTCCTCGACGACCGAAGCCAGCGCTTCCGCACGTGCTGCCAGCTCGGCCAGCGTATCCGTGACGGATGGCGGCACCACCGCGACTTCAATACGTTCAGGTTCCGGCGCGGGCGCGTTTCTCAGCGATTGAAGCTCGGCCTCGGCCTCGGCCAGCCTGGCCTCCAGCGACTTGACCTTGTCTTCCGTTGCCGCCGTCTTGTCAGCCAGCAGCAGACCGGCCATCAGCAACATGCGCGCTTCCGGCATCCGCCCAATCTGATCGGACAGAACCTGCGCTTCGTCATCCAGCATTTTGGCGGCCGCGTGCAGAAAGGGTTCTTCCCCGTCCCGGCAAGACACATCAAAACCCCGCCCGCCAATATGAATGGTTACCTCGGGCATTACTCTACCTCACCTTCTACAAGTTTTGCCTGCGACAGCAGAGGTTCCAACCGTGCCAACACGGCCTGCGCTTCGGCTGCATCCGAAGCCTGCGCCGCACGCGTTGCCTCAAGCTCGGCAACGGTGGCGCGGTTCAGCAATTCAGCGTCCGTCAGCCCTTCTGCGGCCGCGGAACGCAACTCTTCGACCGAATTCCGCAACTGCTCGTTCGCCTTGCGCATACGTTGCAGATCGTCATCCAGGCGGGACATCGCAGCGCCATGGCTGGCCCGTTCGGCCCGCAGCATCTCAAGCTCGGCGCTCAGATCATCGACCCGTACCGTATCTTCAAGCTCTGCCTTGAGGCGGCTGTTTTCCGCCTCGACTTCTTTTGCCTGAGCAAGCAATTCACGCAATTGCTCAAGCTCGGCTTTCACCGCCGAAGGATCTTCGATGCCGTCAAGTTCGGCGCGCAGCCTTTCGTTCTCGGCCTTCAACGCGTCCAGTTCGGCACTGTTGTCCAAGGCCGCCTTGGCCTCGGCCAGCTCGGCGCGGGCCGCTTCGACAGACGCGATTTTCGCCCGGGCTTCCTCCAGCTCTGCGCGCAGCGCATCCGCGTCTGGGGCATCCGCTGGTTCCGTGCGCAACTCTTCCAGATCAGCACGCAACGCGTCCACTTGTTTTTCGTGCTGCTCTTTCAGGGTCTTCAGTCGTTCCTGAAGCTGCGCATTGGCAACTCTTTCGTCTTCAAGTTCGGCCTGAAGCCCCTCATTTACTTCAGCGTTCCGGGACGCACCGCCCAACCCTTCGACGCCCGCACTGATACGGTCCATCGCAGCAATAATACGGTGCTGTAGTTCCTCTAACTGGCTCATGCCCCTGTCACCTCTTTATCAAGGTTCATTCTGTCGCGAAGTGATCCGAATCAATACCGAATCCCGCTTACCGACAGTCTAACGGAATGCGACAGAAAATACCCACTGTTTGGTTTCAATCACTTGGGCCGCGCTCTTCACCTATCGGGCGTTGCCAAAGCCCGGTTCCGCTTGCACTTTGGGTGTTGAATGGTATTGAGCGCGCAATCTGCTTTTTATCCAAAGGAACAACGCCCGTGGACCTGACTGCGCTGCGCAAAGCCAACCCCGAACACTGGGACAAAGCTGCGGCCATCCGCACCCTGACCCTTGACGCCGTCGCCGCCGCAAATTCCGGCCATTCCGGTATGCCGATGGGCATGGCCGATGTTGCGACCGTTCTGTTCGAAAAGCACCTGAAATTCGACGCCTCGGCCCCGAACTGGCCGGACCGCGATCGGTTCATCCTGTCGGCTGGTCACGGTTCGATGCTGGTCTATTCACTTCTCTATCTCACCGGTCATGCCGACGTGACGCTGGAAGAGATCAAGAATTTCCGCCAGTTGGGCGCCAAGACCGCGGGCCACCCTGAAAGCTTTCTGATCGACGGTGTTGAAACCACGACCGGCCCGCTTGGTCAGGGTATCTCGAACGCCGTGGGTTTTGCCATGGCCGAGGAAATCCAGCGCGCGCATTACGGCAAGAAGGTCGTGGATCACTATACTTACGTGATCGCGGGCGACGGCTGTCTGATGGAAGGTGTCAGTCAGGAAGCGATCACATTGGCCGGCCGTCATGAGCTGAGCAAACTGATCGTCTTCTGGGACAACAACAACATCACCATCGACGGCACTGTCGATATCGCCGATCGCACCGATCAGGTCCGCCGGTTTGCGGCCTCTGGCTGGCACGTGATTGAGATCGACGGTCATGACCCCAAAGCCATCGATGCGGCCATTGTTCAGGCGAAAAAGTCCAAGAAACCAACCATGATCGCCTGTGAAACCCATATCGCTCTGGGTCATGCTGCGCAGGACACCTCGAAAGGTCATGGGGCGCTGACAGATCAGGATCAGCTGAAAGCCGCGAAAGAGGCCTATGGCTGGCCGCACGACACATTCGAAGTTCCAGCCAACGTCAAAACCGCCTGGGAAGCCATTGGTGCACGCGGTGCAGACGAACGTGCGGCTTGGGAAGAACGTTTCGCGCAGCTTTCCGAGAGGAAACAGGCCGAATTCAAACGCGCCTATGCGTTTGAGGCCCCCAAGCGGCTGGCTGGCGCCATTCGTGCGTTCAAAAAGCAGATGTCTGAAGAGCAGCCGAAACTGGCCACCCGCGCCTCGTCCGAAAAAGTTCTGAACGTCGTGAACCCGATCATGACCGAGACTGTTGGCGGCTCAGCCGACCTGACCGGATCGAACAACACAAAATCGGCTGATATGGGCGTGTTCCTGCCGGAAAACCGCAAGGGCCGCTATATCCACTACGGCATTCGCGAACACGGCATGGCCGCAGCGATGAACGGTATGGCGCTGCACGGCGGTATCCGCCCCTATGGCGGTACCTTCATGGCCTTCACCGATTATGCCCGCCCATCCATGCGGCTGGCGGCACTGATGAAGATCCCGTCGGTTTTCGTAATGACCCATGACTCGATCGGTCTGGGCGAGGACGGCCCGACCCACCAGCCGGTGGAACATCTGGCCATCTCGCGCGCGACGCCGAACACCTATGTGTTCCGCCCCGCCGATACGATCGAAACCGCCGAAGCCTGGGAACTGGCGCTGACCTTCAAGGACAGCCCCTCGGTCCTGTCGCTGACCCGCCAGGGCGTGCCGACCGTGCGCAAGGATCACAAGACCAAGAACCTGACTGCGCAAGGCGCCTATGTTCTGGCCGAAGCCGAGGGCAAGCGTCAGGCGATCCTGATTGCAACTGGTTCAGAGGTTTCGCTGGCCATGGAAGCCAAAGCGATGCTCGAAGCCGAAGGCATCGGCACCCGCGTCGTCTCGATGCCCTGCATGGAGCTGTTCGCCGAGCAGGACGAAGCCTATCGCAAGCGGGTACTGCCTGCCGGTCCGGTCCGTGTCGGCATCGAGGCCGCCGTGCGCGCCGGTGGCTGGGATCGCTGGCTGCTGGGCGAGCGTGGCCGCGAAGCCAAGGCAGGCTTCATCGGCATGTCCAGCTTTGGCGCCTCGGCCCCTGCCGGTGAGCTGTACAAGCATTTCGGCATCACGGCCGAAGCAACTGTGGCCAAGGTCAAGGAACTGTTGGGACTGTAAAACAGTCCCTTCTGATCGAGCAAAGGGCGGCCTTGGCCGCCCTTTTCATTTTGGTTTCAATGCGTTTCGGATTTGCTGAACAGGGGCATGATTATCTTGGTTGCCACCGGGATCAAAACCAATCCCCAGGCCAAACCAAATAGGCCATCCATCGTGGCCTTGGATACCCACTCAACCGCACCAACCCATTGTTCAGAGACGGAATGCCCAATGGCATAGGCCCAATCATGGATATGATGGCCCAGCCAGCCAAAGCCCAGAACTTCCATCCCGTGGATGACGATCGAGCCCCCCACCCACAGCATCGCCGCAGTTCCGACAATGGACAGTGTTTTCATCACTCCGGGCATTGCCTTGACCAACCCTCGGCCCAAACCGCGACCGATAGGTGTTGGCGCGTTCTGCGCCAGATAAAGCCCCACATCATCCATTTTCACGATCAACGCGACGGACCCATAGACCGCCACCGTCACGCCGATCCCGACAACGGCCAGCGTCGCGGCCTGCATCCACAGGTTCGGGGCTTCGATCGCCGCCAATGCAATGGTCATGATCTCGGCAGACAGAATGAAATCAGTCTTGATGGCGCCCTTGACCTTTTGCTCCTCCAGGTGGCCCGGATCGCGGTTTTTCATGTCGTCCTCAATCACATGGCTGCCATGAGGAAACAGCACATGAAAAATCTTCTCGGCCCCTTCAAAACATAAATATGACCCGCCAAGCATCAACAAGGGCGTGATCAGCCACGGCGCAAAATTGGCCAGCAACAAGGCGACGGGCAGCAAGAGTATGATCTTGTTGAAGATCGACCCGCGCGCAATGCGCCAGATGATCGGCAACTCGCGCGCGGGGGCGAAACCTTGCACGTATTTCGGCGTCACTGCTGCGTCATCTATGATCACACCGGCGGTTTTGGCCCCCGCTTTGCCTGCCGCCGCAACCACATCGTCCACTGATGCCGCCGCAACTTTGGCAATGCCCGCCACATCATCCAACAGGGCCAAAAGACCACTCATCGCGTTTCCCTTCAATCTGCTGTCGCCAACCGGACCCTACCTGATCCAACGGCTAGCGCAAGCGTTAGCGCAACCGGCGCAGGTTTGCGCTAACACCTTAAAAATATGCCGTTTTTGCCCTTTTGAGATTCCCTTTTCGCCGTTATATGGCCCTCAAAGCAAGCGCATCTGGAGACGTCATATGACCATCAAGGTCGGTATCAATGGTTTTGGCCGTATTGGCCGCTGCACCCTGTCGCACATCGCCGCGTCCGGGCGCAACGACATCGAAGTGATCAAAGTCAACGCAACTGGCCCGTTGGAAACCTCGGCTCATCTGCTGAAATATGACAGTGTTCACGGGCGTTTTCCGCGCGACGTCACCATTGACGGCAATACCATGGATCTGGGTCGCGGCCCGATGCAGATGTTCTCGACCTACGACATGACCGAGTTGGACTGGGAAGGCTGTGACGTCGTTCTTGAATGCACCGGCAAGTTCAACGATGGCCTGAAGGCCAAAACACATCTGGAACGTGGTGCTGGCAAGGTACTGCTGTCGGCTCCGGGCAAGAACGTGGACAAGACCATCGTTTTCGGCGTCAATCACAACACGCTGGCCGCAAATGACAACATGGTTTCGAACGGTTCGTGCACGACCAACTGCCTCGCCCCGCTTGCCAAGGTGCTGGACGAGGGCGTCGGTATCGAACACGGCATCATGACGACCATCCACGCCTACACGGGCGACCAGCCAACACTGGACCGTCGCCACAGCGACCTCTACCGCGCCCGCGCTGCTGCAATGTCGATGATCCCGACCTCGACCGGCGCCGCCAAGGCGCTGGGTGAAGTTCTGCCAAACCTGAAAGGCCGTCTTGACGGTTCCGCCATTCGCGTCCCTACCCCGAATGTTTCAGCGGTGGACCTGACGTTCCGTGCCTCACGCGACACAAGCACGGCGGAAATCAACGCCATCGTCGAAGAGGCCGCCAAAGGCCCGATGCAGCGCGTTCTGGGATATGAGCCCGCTCCGCTGGTGTCGACCGACTTCAACCACACCGAGGAAAGCTCGATCTTTGCACCGGATCAGACCCGCGTTGTCGATGACCGCATGGTCCGCGTTCTGGCCTGGTACGACAATGAATGGGGCTTCTCGGTTCGTATGGCCGACGTAGCTGTTGCGATGGGCCGCCTTAACTGACCCTTCGGACTTCGCTTGTACCTTGATGCCCGCTCAGGTTATCTGAGCGGGCATTTTACGTTCGGGACAGCCATGACCAACCAAATCGCTATCTGGCTCGGCCTTCTTCTTCTCGGCGGTATTATGCTGGATGTTGCGCTGTACGGCACCGAACATCTGCTTTTCCTCGGCAAGAAGCTTTACGACTTTCTGGACTGGCTCGCTTTCTGGCGGTGACAGAGGTTTTCCTTGACATTTCGCTTGATCTGTCATTGTTAGCGCTAACTCATCTTGCTGAGACATTTGGACGGAGCAGACCATGACCTTGAAACTGGCGATCAACGGATTTGGACGGATCGGGCGCGGGGTTCTGCGCGCGGTGATGGAAAGCGGACGTACGGACGTCGAGATCGTCGCGATCAACGATCTTGGCAAACCCGAAATGAACGCGCACCTGTTTGAATTTGACAGCGTTCATGGCCGCTACCCCAACCCGGTTACGCTCAGCGATGCAGGTCTGGACGTGGGTCGTGGTCCAATTCGGCTGAGCAGCGAGCGCAACCCCGAGGATCTGCCCTGGTCGGACATCGACGTCGTTCTGGAATGTACGGGTGTGTTCCGTACGCGCGAGGCGGCGGAACGTCACTTCAAGAACGGATCCCGGAAAGTTCTGATCTCTGCTCCGGCCAAAGGTGACGGCGGTGTGAAAACCATCGTCTTTGGTGTCAACGATGGCGAACTGACCGCCGATGATCTGGTGGTCTCAAACGCATCCTGCACCACCAACTGCCTGTCTCCCGTTGCGGCCGCTCTGGATGCCGGCCTTGGTATCAAGCACGGCAACATGACCACTGTTCACGCTTACACTGCCAGCCAGCCGGTGCATGACACAGTGGGAAAAGATCCCTACCTGTCCCGAGCGGCGGCGCTGTCGATGATCCCTACGACAACCGGTGCGGCCGCTGCCGTGGGGCTGGTGCTGCCGCAACTCAAGGGAAAACTGACCGGTCAGGCCATCCGCGTTCCAACCCCCAATGTCTCGGTCGTTGATCTTGTGGCCGAGGTTTCACGCCCGACGACCGAAGAAGAGGTCAACCAACTGTTCGTCGATGCGGCTGCCAAAATCCCCGGTGTTCTTGCCGCGGAAAGCCGTCCTCTGGTTTCCATCGACTTCAATCACGACCCGCACAGCTCGACCGTGTCACTGGCTGAAACCAAAGTCACTGATGGCACGCTGGTTCGTGTGCTGGCGTGGTATGACAATGAATGGGGCTTTTCGAACCGGATGCTGGATACGGCGGCCGCAATGGGTGCCCTAGCCTAACCTTTTTTTCAGCGCATCATTGACACGGGGCGTGACGAATTTCGACACGTCCCCGTTCAGCCGGGCGATTTCCTTCACCAGCTTGGACGCGATCGCCTGATGGCGCGCTTCGGCCATCAGGAACACGGTCTCGATCGAATCGTCCAGAGCCCGGTTCATGCCGACCATCTGAAATTCGTATTCGAAATCGGCAACCGCACGCAGGCCGCGCACGATGATTTGCGCGCCTACATCCCGCGCACAATCAATCAGCAGGTTTTCGAAAGGATGCGCGATGATTTCGGTTCCGGTCTGCTCGGACAGCCGGGCGCATTCCGCTTCGATCATGGCCACGCGCTCTTCCAGCGAGAATAGAGGGCCCTTGTCCCGGTTGATGGCCACACCGATAACCAGTTTGTCCACCAAAGCTGCCGCCCGACGGATGATATCGATGTGCCCCATGGTGATGGGATCAAAGGTTCCAGGATACAATCCAACCCGCATCGCGCCCTCCTGCGCAACAAAATTTCTGCGCAAGCAAACATAACTTTGCTGCAGGTGCAAGTAATTGCTTGGGCAACCCTTGTCGTCAGTGCCCCATTATCATGCCTTCAAGGGCGTCTTTTTCCATCGCAAGTTCGGAAAGCTGAGCCTTCACCACATCACCCAAAGTGACAATGCCTACGAGTTTTCCATCTTCAACCACCGGCATGTGGCGAAAGCGCCCCTCTGTCATACGGGACATGATGTCTTCCACGGTGGTCTGGCGCGTCGCCGTGACGAGGTCCTGGGTCATATAAGACTTTACCGGTTGGTTCAGACAACCACTGCCGCTGGCCGCCAATTCCCGGACGATGTCGCGTTCCGAAAGGATGCCGACCGCGGTATTGCCACCATCGTCGGAAACAACGACCGTACCGATGCGCTTGTCCGCAAGAATCTTCGAGGCCTCTGAGACTGTCGCCGTTGACGCCACGGTCACGACACCATCTGTCGCTTTGGACTTCAGGATGGCCTGAACTAGCATGAAGAATACCTCCGGAATAATAACACTTATTCCAAAGCGTTGCGCGATTGCCGCGACCTGTCAAGCGTCGGGGCCTGCTTCCAAACGAAGCACTTCATCGCGAATACCGCGTGTCAGGGCATCCGCAAAGCGGTTCAACCGCTCGTTGCGCTGGTCACCCTGATGCCTGACCAGATAGAAGCTGCGCGTCAAACTCACTTGATCCGTCAGGATTTTCCGAAGCCCCGGGTGGAACGGTAACGTGAAATCATGCGCCACGCAAACCCCTGTTCCCAGGCAGACCTGCCGCAGTTGAACCGATACCGAATTCGATGCAAGAGCGACACGGTCAACGCCAATGTCATTCAGGTAGTCGAGTTCCCGGTCAAAGATCATGTCAGGGATATAGCCGATCAACCTGTGGCCCTTCAGGTCAGCTATGCTCCGGATCGGATCATGTCGCTTCAGATACTCTTCGGTCGCGACCATGTGCAGCTTGTAGTCGCTGACCTTCTTCACCAACAGCTGTCCGGCGGTCGGCGCACTGACCGTAACCGCCATATCCGCCTCGCGACGGGACAGGTTGATCACACGCGGAAGCGCAAGGATCTGAATGTCCAGATCAGGGTTTGCGTCGCTGATTTTGGCACACACCTGCGGCAGCAGGTAGTTGGCACTGCCGTCCGGCGCACCAATCCGGATTTGCCCGCTTAGCGTTTTCGTTGGTCCTGTTACCGCCCCGGCCGCCGCGCGCATCGCCTCTTCTGCGTGCAGCCCGTGTTCCAACAGCCGCTGTCCCGCCGGGGTCAGAACATAGCCTTGCTGCGACTTGGTGAACAATGTGGAATCCAGCGTCGCCTCCAGGCGCGCAATGCGCCGACCGACGGTGGCAGGGTCGATCTTCAGGATACGACCAGCGGAAGACAGGCTTTCCTCGCGCGCGACAGCCAGGAAAATCCGCATATCATCCCAATTTGGGGTCATTTTGATCCCTTTTGCATTTTTGCAAAACTCTTTTGAGACATTGCCTCTGTTCGCGGGATTTCTGCAAGCCTATTCTGCGCGCAAATCTATCGGAGGAGCTATTGATGCAAGACCTGACCCATTTCCTGAACGGCGAAATGGTCGCCGGAACGTCCGGTCGTTTCGACGACGTCTACAACCCGGCAACTGGCGAAGTTCAATACAAGTGCCCGATGGCCAGTGCGGCGGAAACCACCGCCGCGATCGAGGCCGCCGCCGCCGCCCAGCCCGCATGGGGCGCAACCAACCCGCAGAAGCGCGCGCGCGTCATGATGGCCATGGTCGGCCTGATGAACCGCGACATGGACAAACTGGCCGAAGCGCTGAGCCGCGAGCACGGCAAAACCATCCCCGACGCCAAGGGTGATTTGCAGCGTGGTCTGGAAGTGATCGAATACTGCATTGGCGCACCTCAGATGCTGAAGGGTGAGTTCACCGACAGCGCGGGCCCCGGCATTGACATGTATTCCATGCGCCAGCCTTTGGGTGTTGTCGGCTCGATCATGCCGTTCAACTTTCCGGCCATGATGCCGCTCTGGCACGTTGGCCCTGCCCTGGCCTGCGGTAACGCCGTTGTTCTGAAACCGTCCGAACGCGACCCGTCCGTACCCCTGATGCTGGCTGAACTGTTCGTCGAAGCAGGCCTGCCCAAAGGCGTTTTCCAGGTCGTGAACGGCGACAAGGAAGCGGTCGACACCATCCTCGACAGCGAGATCATTCAGGGCGTCAGCTTTGTGGGTTCAACCCCGATCGCACAGTATATCTACAGCCGCGCAACCGCGAATGGGAAACGAGCACAGTGCTTCGGCGGTGCCAAGAACCACATGATCGTCATGCCCGACGCCGATCTGGATCAGGCGGCGGACGCGCTAGTTGGCGCCGGTTTCGGTGCGGCTGGCGAACGTTGCATGGCCGTTTCGGTTGCTGTTCCCGTGGGTGAAGAGACCGCGGACGCACTGATCGAAAAACTGGTGCCTCGTATCGAAAAGCTGAAGGTTGGCCCCTATACTGCCGGCGATGATGTCGACATGGGCCCGGTTGTGACCGCCGCCGCGAAGCAGCGCATTCTCGGCCTGATCAATTCAGGCGTCGAACAGGGTGCGAAACTGGTTGTCGACAACCGCGACTTCAGCCTGCAAGGCTATGAGGACGGCTTCTTTGTCGGCCCGCACCTGTTCGACCACGTGACGCCCGAGATGGACATCTATAAACAGGAAATCTTTGGCCCGGTTCTGTCCACCGTGCGCGCGGGTTCGTACGAAGAGGCCCTTAAACTGGCGATGGATCACGAATACGGCAACGGCACAGCGATCTTTACCCGCGATGGCGATACCGCACGTGACTTTGCCAGCCGTGTGAACATCGGAATGGTCGGCATCAATGTTCCGATTCCGGTTCCGCTGGCCTATCACACCTTCGGCGGTTGGAAGAAATCCATGTTTGGCGATCTGAACCAGCACGGCCCGGACAGCTTCAAGTTCTACACCCGCACCAAAACCGTGACCGCACGCTGGCCGTCGGGCATCAAGGAAGGTGGCGAGTTCAACTTCAAAGCAATGGACTGATCCCACAGTTTCCTGACGCTTGAAGCCCGGCCCGTTCAATGGCCGGGCTTTTTGCATCTTTCCGCCGAAAACCAGCTTTCGTCCGCTCGGTCACAGGAAATTCAAGTGGTTCACTCTGGAAAAATTCACTCAACACCCATATTTTGGCGTGAACGATGTACTGAGCAGTGAACTTATCGGAGGCAACCTTGTCCCAATCCCGTATGACCCGTCGCTCTGCCTTGCTGGGCGTGGCCTCTTTGGTGGCAACACCTGCCCTTGTTCGGGCACAAAGCACGGATGCTTTCCCGGAAACGGAAGAGGCGATCAGTACGCAATTGCCAGTCCGACGCAATATATCGTCCTTCTCGCAGCAGAACTGGCAGGACCATTTCGATGAATTGGGCGTTGGTTGCCTGTTGGCCGATATCACCAGCCGCGCCGTCCATTACTGGGGGCCTGACGGCACATACAAACTGTACCCAAGTTCCGTGCCCATGAGCGAAGAGCTTACCAAACGCGGGTACACGAAAGTTGTGCGTAAGACGGAATTCCCAAGCTGGACACCTACGGCATCAATGCGCGAACGTGATCCTTCTCTGCCGCTTCGGATGGAAGGTGGCGATCCTGGCAACCCACTGGGAACCCGCGCCATGTATCTGGGTTGGCCTGCCTATCTTGTCCATGGCACGCACGACACCCGCAAGATCGGTCGTCAGAGCTCGTCAGGTTGTATTGGCCTGTACAACCAGCATGTAGAAGAGCTGTATCCGCTGGTAAAAGTTGGCACGCAGGTTCGACTAGTCTGATCCACCCAGGTTGAAAAGCAAAAGCCCCGGTCGTTCGCCGGGGCTTTCTTGTCTTCGGAAGACGGCGTTTATTCCGGCAGGATGACCGCGTCGACGACGTGGATGACACCATTGCTGGCTTCGATGTCGGCCTGCACGACTTTGGCGTCGTTCACTTTCACACCGTTTTTGGCGTTGACGCTCAGCCGGTCACCCTGAACGGTCAGAACCTTGGCGCGTTTGCCCGCGATATCACCGGACATAACCTTGGCCGGTACCACGTGATAGGTCAGGATCGCGACCAGTTGATCTTTGTTTTCTGGTTTCAAAAGCGTCTCGACAGTACCTTCAGGAAGCGCAGCAAAGGCTTCGTCTGTGGGGGCAAATACTGTGAACGGACCGTCACCTTTCAGGGTGTCAACCAAGCCTGCAGCCTGAACGGCGGCGACCAGAGTGTTGAACGACCCGGCGGCAACGGCGGTGTCGACGATATCAGCGGCCTGAGCCTTGAGCGGCATAGCGAATGCAAGTGCGGCGGCTGCGCCCATGAATGTACGACGGAACATAGCTGTCTTCTCCTCTCCAGCGTGTTATGGAAAGGGTTACGGACCTTTTGCCGCAATGGATCACTTTGGTTTCAGTTTTCTTTGAGCTGCACCCAGATGCTTTGCGCCCGCCCCTCGGCCAGGAACGGCAAGGCAACAACGGCATCAGGCCGATCCTGTTGCAGGTAATATCCCGGCCAAAGCATTGAATACGCGCCAGATTGCAGCAAGCTGTGCAATACGTACTGCTCTCCCCAGCCCGGGCAATCATAGAAGAAGCGCTTGGGATATTCGTAGGGCAAAAAAACATCGTGAACGTGGATCACCACCCCGGGATTAAGCGACGGTATAATGCGGCAAAACAGATGGGCGACATCGTTGCTCATCCGCACAACATGGCTGGAGTCGATGAACAGAACGTCTCCGGCCTCCAGTTCTGCGAACAATGCCGGGTCTGTTTCTTCAAGACGTTTTTGTTCGAACCGGTCGACCACATGGGCGATATCGGCGCGTGGGTACGGATCGACCGCGGTAATGGTGGTATCCAGATTGCCATCGATGATTGCCTGACGGGTCACACGGGTGGAATTGCCACACCCGACCTCGATCACGCGTTTGGGCTGAAAGCGGCGGATCATCAGATACAACGCGTCCGCATCCGGGCTGTCATAGTAACCATTGCCGGTACGATAACCGTTCTGGTTGCGTGCGGGATCTTTCAGCGCCTCCAGAGCAGCCTTGTGACGCTCGAATTCCGCCACAAGTTGAGAGATGTCGAACCCCTCCATCCCTGGCGACAACGCATAAGCGGGGCGCGTCAACCCACCCGCCGCTTCGAAGGCTTCCAGCCGCGCCCGTTCATCCTGTTCCGCAACTCTGTCGACCAGTTTCACCCCCAATTCTTTAAGGGCGGCGTTGATCTTCGGGAATTTTCTGGGTTTCAAGGCGCTGGCTCCGCGATCTGTGATGCAATGTTCCTTACCGTTGCGAACCGTTTCTCTGCAAGGGCAAGCCTGTCAAACCCTTGGCAAAACGTAAATTTCCGTATTCACTGATGGAACTGACAACTGCGAGGGGCTCCATGCAGCAGGAATTTACACTCGGGATCGAAGAAGAATACCTGTTGGTGGATCGTGACAGCCTGCAATTGTCCGAAGCCCCCGAAGCGCTGATGGCGGCCTGCCAAAGCGATTTCGAAGGTCAGGTCAGCCCCGAGTTCCTGCAATGTCAAATCGAGGTTGGCACCAGACCGCACGCCACGGTCGCTTCGGCGCGCGAAGACCTGAAGCGGCTGCGGTCATGCGTTTCGAAACGGGCCGCCGAATACAACCTGTCCCCTATCGCCGTCTCGTGTCACCCGTTCGCCAACTGGAAGGATCAACACCACACCCGGAAAGAACGGTATGACGCGCTACAACATGCATTGGGCGGCGTTGCCCGGCGGATGCTGATCTGCGGGATGCATGTACATGTCGGAGTCGAGGACCCTGCCCTGCGTGCCGATCTGATGCCGCAACTGTCATACTTTCTTCCTCATCTTCTGGCGTTGTCCACATCTTCGCCCTATTGGAACGGCGAGGATACCGGCCTGTCTTCATACCGGCTGACGGTGTTCGACAACCTGCCCCGCACCGGGCTGCCGCCCGTGTTCGCCAGCTGGGGCGAGTATGAACGGAACACAGGCATTCTGGTCGAGCTTGGGGTCATCGAAGACACCACCAAGATCTGGTGGGATCTGCGCCCCTCGCATCGTTTCCCAACTTTGGAAACGCGGATCATGGATGTTCAACCCCGTCTGGAACACGCTTTGTCCTTGGCCGCACTGGTTCAAGCATTGACCCGGATGCTGTGCCGTCTGAAAGACCGCAACCTGCGCTGGCGGCAATATGATCGTTTCCTGATCGGGGAAAACCGCTGGCGCGCGCAGCGCTACGGAGTGGGTGAAGGGCTGATCGATTTCGGCGACCGTTCGGTCAAGCCCATGTCTGAACTGATCGGCGACCTCATGGGGTTGTTGGCAGAAGACACCGAAGCACTTGGCACGATGACCGAGCTTGCACGGCTCAGGCAGATTGCTGAAAACGGCACTTCCGCCACGCGCCAACGCCGTATTCATGCCGAGGCATCAGCGCGCGGTGATGATCCGGGGCAAGCCGTCGTGCGCCACCTGATCGAGGAGTTTCACGCCGATCTCTGAACGTTTCCGGCTTGTGACCCGTTTCAACCGACTCATTGTTGCGCCTGCAAAATTTCTGTAAGAATTCAGAAATAAACAACCGTTCAATTCATTGCCGACGGGAGGGAGCGTCATGGATTTCGCACTCAGCGAGGAGCAAACAGCCATATTCGACATGGCGCACGCGTTCGGGCAGGAAAACATCGCCCCCTTTGCGCGCCAGTGGGAAGCGGACGGAACCATTCCCAAAACCCTGTGGCCCCAGATAGGCGAGCTTGGTTTCGGCGCGCTGTACGTATCCGAGGAAAGCGGAGGGTCAAATCTGACCCGCCTGGATGCCACGCTGGTTTTCGAGGCGCTGTCGATGGCCTGCCCGTCGGTCGCCGCCTTCCTGTCGATCCACAACATGTGCGCCAAGATGTTGGACAATTTCGCGGATGACGACCTAAAGGCGCGCATCATGCCGGATGTTCTGAGCCTGAATACGGTTCTGAGCTATTGCCTGACCGAACCCGGTTCCGGCTCTGACGCGGCGGCCTTGAAAACCCGCGCCGAACGCACCAACGAAGGATATACGTTGAACGGTACCAAGGCGTTCATTTCGGGCGGTGGCTATTCGGATGCCTATGTTTGCATGGTACGCACAGGTCAGGACGGGCCCAAGGGGATCTCGACCGTATATGTCGAGGACGGCACGCCGGGGCTCAGCTTTGGGGCGCTGGAGCAGAAAATGGGCTGGAAAAGCCAACCCACTGCGCAGGTTCAGTTCGACGACTGCAAAATTCCCGCAGGCAACCTCGTGGGCACCGAAGGCGACGGCTTCAAATACGCGATGATGGGCCTCGATGGCGGGCGACTCAATATCGCGGCCTGTTCTCTTGGGGCTGCTCAGGCCGGGCTGGATATGACCCTGCAATACATGTCCGAGCGCAAGGCGTTCGGCCAATCCATCGATCAGTTCCAGGCCCTTCAGTTCCGTCTGGCGGATATGGAGATCGAATTACAGGCGGCACGCACCTTCCTGCGTCAGGCGGCATGGAAACTGGACAACGGCGCGCCCGATGCCACGAAATTCTGTGCGATGGCGAAGAAATTCGTAACCGAAGCCGGGTCGAAAGTGGTGGATCAGTGCCTGCAACTGCATGGCGGGTACGGATATCTTGCGGATTACGGCATCGAAAAGCTTGTGCGCGATCTTCGCGTGCATCAGATTTTGGAAGGCACGAACGAGATTATGCGCGTGATCGTCGCGCGCCAACTGCTCGCCAATCGCTGAGGCCCCGATGTCAGACATTGAAATCCGCAACACAGGCCGTGCCGGTCGCATCACCCTGACCCGTCCCCATGCGCTGAACGCGTTGAGCTATGACATGTGCATGGCCATCGACACGGCGATGCGCAACTGGCGGGAAGACGATGCCGTTGACCTGATAGTTCTGGACGCCGAGGGGGAAAAAGC
Source organism: Ruegeria sp. AL12 (assembly GCF_056540885.1). Lineage (NCBI taxonomy): Bacteria > Pseudomonadati > Pseudomonadota > Alphaproteobacteria > Rhodobacterales > Roseobacteraceae > Ruegeria > Ruegeria sp. AL12. Next base: position 1,069,249 of record NZ_JBQFXN010000001.1, read on the forward strand.
CTTTTGTGCAGGGGGTGACATTGCCGAACTTTATGAAACGGGCACAGAAGGCAATTATGCGTATGGCCAGAAGTTCTGGCGGGACGAATATCGTCTGAATGCCCTGATCTTCGAATATCCCAAACCAGTCATCAGTTTTCTTCAGGGGTTTACAATGGGCGGGGGTGTCGGCATCGGCTGCCATGGCAGCCACCGTGTCGTCGGAGAAAGCTCCAGGATTGCCATGCCCGAATGCTCGATTGGCTTGATTCCGGATGTCGGCGGGTCATTGATGCTGGCCCTTGCACCGGGGCGACTGGGTGAATTCCTTGGGACCACGGGCTTCAGGATGGGGCCTGCGGACGCGATCTTTGCGGGGTTTGCCGACCATTTCATCCCCCAGTCGCAATGGTCTGACCTGATCGAAATTCTGGAAGCGTCTGGAAATGCCGAACTGGTGGCCGAACATTCCGAAACGCCACCCAGTGGTGAATTGGCAGTGGCGCTGACGGATATCGACAATCATTTTTCCGGTGAAACTCTGGGCGACATCCTGATCAGCCTGCGCAATGACGGTCAGGAATTTGCAGACAAAACTCTGGAAAAAATAACGAAAAACGCACCGCTTTCCGTAGCCTGCACGATCGAGATGCTGCACCGTCTGCGTGGCCCCTCGCTTACCATGCGGCGCGCGTTGGAGATGGAATACCGCTTTACCCACCGAGCGATGGAGCATGGTGACTTTCTGGAAGGTATCCGCGCGCAGATCATAGACAAAGACCGCAACCCGAACTGGCAGTTTTCCGATATGGACGTCCCCCTGGTGGCCGTCTCGAAAATGTTGCAGCCATTGGGTGCGGACACCCTGACATTCGAGGAGGACTGAGAGATGCAGATCGGGTTCATAGGGCTGGGAAACATGGGGGCACCCATGGCGGCCAATCTGGCAAAGGCCGGCCATCAGGTTCTCGGATTCGACACGGCCGGCGTTGCCGTTGACGGGGTGACTCAAGCCGGTACCGCGACCGAAGCCGTCGCCTCTGCCGATGCAGTCATAACCATGCTGCCGAATGGCGCCATCCTGCGGGCCGTTGCAGATCAGATCATTCCCGCCATGGCGAAGGGTGCCGTGCTGATCGATTGCTCGACAGTTGACGTGGACAGCGCACGCGCAGTCGCGGAACAGGCCAGCGGCGCCGGTCTGCTGTTCGTGGACGCTCCGGTTTCGGGGGGGGTCGGCGGCGCGGCAGGTGGCACCCTGACATTCATGGCCGGCGGGTCAGACGACGCCTTTGCAAAGGCGGCTCCTCTGTTCGACATCATGGGGCAGAAAGCGGTTCACTGCGGCGAAGCCGGAGCCGGCCAGGCCGCCAAGATCTGCAACAACATGATCCTCGGCGTGACCATGATCGCCACGTGCGAGGCCTTTGCCCTGGCCGACAAACTGGGTCTGGACCGCCAAAAGATGTTCGATGTGGTCAGCACTTCATCCGGGTACAGCTGGACGATGAACGCCTATTGCCCTGCCCCGGGCGTTGGCCCGCAAAGCCCAGCCGATAATGACTATACTCCTGGATTTGCAGCAGAGTTGATGCTGAAGGACCTGCGCCTCAGCCAACAGGCCGCATCCAGTGCGGATGCGGATACACCTATGGGACAGGCCGCGACTGCACTTTACGAGCAATTCGTCGAAAACGAGGACGGTCTGGGCCGCGATTTCAGCGCCATGCTGCCTCGGTTTGAAAAGCGTGGGCGAAGTTGATCCAAGTCATATTCCACTCACGGAATATTTGATATCCGAAGGGTGCAACCTTTTGGAAAGGATTCTTACGTGATGACCAAAAACATGGGTGGGCTCGACAAAACGCTTCGGATTGCAATAGGCGCCGCGCTTATTCTGGGCGCTCTGTTGGGATACGGAACCTGGATGTGGATCGGCATCGTGCCGTTGGTCACCGGTCTGCTGAATTCATGCCCGATATACTCGGTGTTGGGCATCAGCACCTGCCCAACCAAGAAAAACTAGATTGGACAGGCGGTGGAGCGAAGACAGCCTGAAGCTGCCTACTCCGCCGCCACCCGATCCGGATTGAGCATGGTTTTCAGATACCGACCGGTATGGCTGCGTTCGACTTGAGCGATCTCTTCGGGTGCTCCGACGGCTACGATCTCACCACCGCCGTCGCCGCCTTCAGGCCCGATGTCGATTATATGGTCGGCGGTTTTCACCACGTCCAGATTGTGTTCGATCACCACGACGGTATTGCCCTGATCGACCAATTCATGCAGCACTTCCAACAGCTTGCGTACATCTTCGAAATGCAGACCCGTGGTCGGTTCGTCCAGAATATAGAGCGTCCGCCCGGTTGATCGTTTCGACAGTTCCTTGGACAGTTTGACACGCTGCGCCTCACCACCCGACAGCGTGGTCGCCTGTTGACCCACCTTGATATAGCCAAGACCAACGCGGGCCAGCGCATCCATCTTGTCGCGAATCGAGGGCACGGCCTTGAAGAATTCCTGCGCGTCTTCCACCGTCATATCAAGCACATCCGCAATGGACTTGCCCTTGAACTTGATCTCGAGCGTCTCGCGATTGTACCGCGCGCCCTTGCAGGTTTCGCAGGTGACATAGACGTCGGGAAGGAAGTGCATCTCGATCTTGATGACGCCGTCCCCCTGACAGGCCTCACAGCGGCCGCCCTTCACGTTAAAGCTGAAACGGCCCAGCTTGTATCCCCGCGCTTTCGCCTCGGGCAGCCCGGCGAACCAGTCGCGGATCGGGGTGAAGGCCCCGGTATAGGTTGCCGGATTCGACCGCGGAGTCCGCCCGATCGGGCGTTGGTCGATATCGATGACCTTGTCCAGATGCTCCAAACCCTTGATTGTCTCACACGGCGCAGGCGTCTGCCGCGCGCCATTCAGGCGCATCGAGGCGGTCTTGAACAACGTCTCAATCGTCAGGGTCGACTTTCCGCCGCCAGATACACCCGTGACACAAACAAACTTGCCCAAGGGAAACTCGGCCGTCACGTCCTTGAGGTTGTTGCCCGAAGCCTTTACCACCGTTACCTTTTTCTTGTTTCCCTTGCGCCGGTCGGCGGGCACCGGAATCTCGCGTACACCTGACAGATACTGCCCCGTGATCGAGGCCGCATCCGCTGCGATCTGCTCGGGCGTGCCGTGGCTGACCACCTGCCCGCCGTGCACGCCCGCACCGGGGCCAATGTCGAACACATAATCGGCTTCGCGGATGGCTTCCTCGTCATGTTCGACGACGATCACGGTGTTGCCCTGATCCCGCAGACTCTTGAGCGTACCAAGCAACCGGTCATTGTCACGCTGGTGCAAACCGATCGAGGGCTCGTCCAATACATAAAGCACCCCGGTCAGGCCCGATCCAATCTGGCTTGCCAGACGAATACGCTGACTTTCGCCGCCTGACAGGGTTCCACTTGAACGAGATAGCGTAAGGTATTCCAAACCAACATTATTCAGGAAACCCAACCGCTCGCGGATTTCCTTCAGAATGGCCCGGGCGATCTCATTCTTCTGAGCGCTCAGATGGTTCGGAGCATCCTCGATCCAGGCAAGCGCTTCGCGGATGGACATTTGTACCACCTGACCGACATGCAGCCCCGCGATCTTCACGGCCAAGGCTTCGGCGCGCAGACGATACCCTTCGCAGGTGCCGCACGGGCGGTTGTTTTGGTACCGTTCGAATTCCTCGCGTATCCACGCGCTATCCGTTTCGCGATAACGCCGTTCCATATTCGGAATCACGCCTTCGAAGCTGCGTGTCACCTGGTACACCCGTCCGCCCTCGTCATAGCGGAACTGGATCTCCTCATCGCCCGAGCCCCGCAGGAACACCTGCTGCACTTTGCTGGGCAGGTCTTTCCAAGGCGTGTTCTTGTCAAACTCATAATGACGCGCGATGGCCTCGATGGTCTGAAGGAAATACGGCGACTTGCCTTTCCTCCATGGTGCCAGGGCCCCGTCATACAGTTTCAGCGTCTGATCCGGCACCACGAGACGCTCGTCAAAGAACAGCTCGACCCCCAAGCCGTCACAATCCGGGCAGGCTCCGAATGGCGCATTGAACGAAAACAGGCGCGGTTCAATCTCCGGGATGGTGAAACCGCTGACCGGGCAGGCGAAGTTTTCGCTGAAGGTAATCCGTTCCGGCTCTCCTTCTCGTGGGGCCGTTTCCAGAATCGCGATTCCGTCCGCCAGATCCAGAGCGGTGCGCAGGCTATCGGCCAAACGCGTTTCCATGCCTTCACGAACAACCAGGCGGTCGACCACAACGTCAATATCGTGACGGAACTTCTTGTCCAATGTCGGGGGCTGATCCAGCTCATGGAACTCACCATCCACCTTCACGCGCTGGAACCCCTGCTTGCGCAGTTCCAGAAATTCCTTCCGGTACTCACCTTTGCGGTCGCGCACGATCGGAGCCAGCAGATAACCCCGCGTGCCCTCCTCCATCGCCATGATGCGGTCGACCATGTCCTGCACCTGTTGCGCCTCGATCGGCTGGCCGGTGGCCGGGCTGTACGGCGTACCTGCGCGGGCGAACAACAGACGCAGATAGTCATAGATCTCGGTTACGGTTCCCACAGTCGAACGCGGGTTCTTCGAGGTCGTTTTTTGTTCAATGGAGATCGCCGGAGACAGTCCACTGATATGGTCAACATCGGGCTTTTCCATCATGTCGAGAAACTGCCGCGCATAAGCGGACAGGCTTTCGACATAACGGCGCTGACCTTCGGCATAAATCGTGTCGAACGCCAGCGACGACTTGCCCGAACCGGACAGCCCGGTGATCACCACCAACTGATCCCGAGGGATGTCGACATCGATGCCTTTGAGGTTATGCTCGCGCGCGCCGCGCACCTCTATATTCTTCAGCTCAGCCATTTCCGGCCCCCAACAAACAAGTGGTTTAGAGATAGGCGAGCTTGCCCGAGTCTCCAACAGAAAAGTTAGAACATTTAGTGAACGTACAGGTTTTCGCCGACCAAATCAAACGATGGGCATGGAATCGAACAGCTCAATGCCTGGCTATCTGGCGGATCCATGATCTTGAGGAGAAAATGGCGCGGTTGACGGGGCTCGAACCCGCGACCCCCGGCGTGACAGGCCGGTACTCTAACCAACTGAGCTACAACCGCGCATCTATTTCATGGCCTTTATCCTGGACCAAGGTTGGCAGCGATGGCGCGGTTGACGGGGCTCGAACCCGCGACCCCCGGCGTGACAGGCCGGTACTCTAACCAACTGAGCTACAACCGCCCGCTGCATGTTCATTGCTGAACGTTTGGGTGTATTATGGCCACGGTCGGGCAGCGTCAAGCGGCGTTTTGCAGTTTTTTGTCAGAATCCAGTTTTTTGTTTGCCCGCTGTTTTTTGCCCTCGCGAATTGTTCAATTTCCCTTGCAGCGCACCCCCGCGGAAGATATGACCGCATGTCATGGGTGATTAGCTCAGTGGTAGAGCGCTTCGTTCACATCGAAGATGTCAGGAGTTCAAATCTCTTATCACCCACCATCCCATTTTCGGATTTTCGCTTGGAACCAGCGGGCTTGCCATGTCGCGCGTTCGGCGGCTATCGTGCCCTATTTGGCCCGATTAAAGGCCACACACTAAGGCTGAGGTCACCATGACGGGGTTAAAGCGCGACATCGGCCTGCTGGGACTGACCTTCATTTCAGTCGGAGGAATCATCGGTTCGGGCTGGTTATTCGGCCCCCTTCTGGCCGTTCAGCATGCAGGGCCCGCGGCCACGATCTCGTGGATTATCGGCGCGGTTGCCATGTTCATTTTGGCCATCACCTTCGCAGAGATTTCCGCCATGCTGCCCATTCCCGGAGGGATCGCGCGCGTGCCTCAGTTTTCGCATGGCAATATCGTTTCGATGGCCATGGGATGGACCGCCTGGATCGGCTACAACACCACAGCGCCCATCGAAGTCGAGGCCATGCTGAAATACCTGGCGCCGTATGCGCCTTGGTTGCATACGGCCGAGACAGGTGATTTGACCGGGGCGGGTATTTTCGTTGCGCTGGTTTTCATGCTCCTGTTCGTCGCGGTGAATGCGCTTGGGGTCAAGTTCTTCACGCGCGTCAATGCTGCGCTGACCTGGGCCAAGATCGCCATACCAGTTGTCCTGTCGATTCTGCTTGTCGCAAGCCGGTTCAACTTCGAGAACTTCACCCAACCGGATGGTTTTGCGCCCTACGGCGCGCAGGGTATCATGGCCGCCGTTTCCACCGGGGGCGTTATTTTTTCATTCATCGGCTTTCGCCATGTGGTTGATATGGCTGGCGAAGTTCGAAATCCAAAATTTGCAATTCCGGCCGCATTGGTGTTGTCGATTGTTCTTTGCGCCGTCATCTACCTTGGCTTGCAAGTGGCCTTCATCGGTGCGCTGGACCCATCCATGCTGTCCAAAGGATGGGCACAGTTGAGCTTTGGGGGCGAAGGACCACTGGACGCCGTCATCATGTCTGTCGGGCTGGTCTGGTTTCTGAGCCTGCTGAATGTCGGATCCGTGATAGGCCCCTTTGGAAACGGGCTGGTCGCAACCGGGTCAAACGCCCGTATCGCCCTCGCCCTTTCAAAAAACGATTTTCTGCCCAAACGGTTGCAGGTTTTGTCGTCATTCGGGGTTCCGCTGTGGGCGCTGGGGCTGAACTTTCTGATCGGAACGGTTTTCCTGCTGACAGTACCCTTTACCACCGTCATTGCCCTGAACGGTGCGGCCATCGTCTTGTCATTTGCGGTCGGGCCCATAGCCGTGGTTTGCCTGCGAAACCTTATGCCAGATCATCCCAGATCGATCCGAATACCGGCCGTGCGACTTGTCGCGCTGTCCGCTTTCGCCATCGCCACGCTGATCGTCTATTGGAGCGGATGGGACACGGTCTGGCGGCTTGGCATCGCGCTGATTGTCGGGAAAGCTCTGTTGCTGATCCGGTTCCGAGGACGTTTGGACGAAATGGACGTTACCGAGGCCCTGTGGCTTGTGCCTTATTTCTCAGGCCTTGGGCTGATCTCATTCCTTGGGCAATTCGGAGCCGGTTCGTTGAAGCAGATCCCGTTTGGGTGGGACCTTCTGCTTTGCATCCTGTTTTCGTCGATCATTTTCGTTCTTGCCGTCCGCTCGGCTCTGCCACCCGATAAGTTCAATGAATACATAGCCGAAGAAGAAATACTTGATCCAAAGCAACCCGTCATTGGATTGTAAAAAAGGCAGGGCATTCGCCCCGCCTTTTTCATTCGCTCAATCTACTTAGTGTGCCGTGGCCGATGGCCCCGTCGCCTCTGACGAGGCTGCTGCGGCTGCGGCGGCCTCCTCGGCGGCTTCGTCCCATTCAACCGGCTCCGGTGTACGAACCAGAGAATGCTCAAGAACCTCCGAGACGTGCTTGACCGGGATGATTTCCAGCCCTTCCTTTACGTTATCCGGGATATCCGCCAGATCCTTTTCGTTTTCCTCTGGGATCAGGACCGTCTTGATACCACCGCGCAACGCAGCCAGCAGTTTCTCCTTCAAGCCGCCAATCGGCATTGCGTTCCCGCGCAACGAAACCTCGCCCGTCATGGCGATATCCTTGCGTACGGGAATGCCCGTCAGAACCGATACGATCGATGTCACCATCGCCAGACCCGCTGACGGACCATCCTTGGGCGTTGCGCCATCCGGCACGTGCACATGGATGTCGATCTTGTCGAACTGAGGCGGTTTGACTCCGATCTTGGGAGAAATCGACCGCACATATGACGACGCCGCGTCGATCGATTCCTTCATCACATCGCCCAGCTTACCAGTGGTCTTCATCCGCCCTTTGCCGGGCAGTTTCAGAGCCTCGATATGCAGCAGATCACCACCGACCGAAGTCCAGGCCAAGCCAGTGACTACACCAACCTGATCGTCCTGTTCAGCCAAGCCATAACGGAACTTGGGCACTCCAAGAAAATCATCCAGATTGTCGGGCGTCACCTTTACGGTCTCCGCCTCTTTCTTGATGATCTTGGTCAACGATTTCCGCGCCACTTTGGCGATTTCGCGCTCGAGGTTCCGCACACCCGCCTCGCGGGTATAGGTGCGGATGATCGATTGCAGCGCCTCATCGGTCAGCTCAAACTCCTTGGCTTTCAGACCATGGTTTTTGACCTGTTTGTCGATCAGGTGTTGCTTGGCGATCTCGCTCTTTTCCTCTTCGGTGTAACCGGCCAGCGGGATGATCTCCATCCGGTCTAGCAGAGGCCCAGGCATGTTGTAGCTGTTAGACGTGGTCAGGAACATCACGTTGGACAGGTCATATTCGACCTCAAGATAATGATCCATGAACGTGTTGTTCTGTTCCGGGTCCAACACCTCTAGCATCGCCGAGGCTGGATCGCCACGGAAATCCTGCCCCATCTTGTCGATTTCATCGAGCAGGATGAGAGGGTTTGTGGTTTTCGCCTTCTTCAGCGCCTGAATGATCTTGCCGGGCATCGACCCGATATAAGTCCGACGGTGGCCACGAATCTCAGATTCGTCGCGCACACCACCCAGCGAGATGCGAATGAATTCGCGCCCCGTGGCTTTTGCGACCGATTTACCCAGCGAGGTTTTACCCACACCCGGAGGGCCAACAAGGCACAGGATCGGGCCTTTCAGCTTTTTCGAGCGCTGTTGAACCGCCAGATATTCGACGATCCGCTCTTTGACCTTCTCAAGTCCATAGTGATCGGCATCCAGAATGTCCTGCGCGCGACCCAGATCCTTTTTAACGCGAGATTTGGTGCCCCACGGCAGTGACAGGATCCAGTCCAGATAGTTGCGCACAACGGTCGCTTCAGCCGACATGGGCGACATGTTCTTGAGCTTCTTCAGCTCGCCTTCCGCCTTCTCGCGCGCTTCCTTCGACAGCTTGGTCTCGGCGATCTTGGCTTCCAGTTCGGCGATCTCGTTCGCGCCGTCCTCGCCATCGCCAAGCTCTTTCTGAATGGCCTTCATCTGCTCATTCAGATAATACTCGCGCTGGGTCTTCTCCATCTGGGATTTGACGCGGGTCTTGATCTTTTTCTCGACCTGCAAAACCGACATTTCGCCCTGCATCAGGCCATAGACTTTTTCAAGCCGCTCGCTGACGCTGAGTGTTTCCAGCAGGTCCTGCTTTTGTTCGACCTCGATGCCCAGATGGCCCGACACAAGGTCGGCCAGCTTTGCCGGCTCGGTGGTTTCACCAACGGCCGTCAGCGCTTCTTCGGGGATGTTCTTGCGCACCTTGGCATAGCGCTCGAACTCGTCCGCGACGGTGCGCAACAGGGCTTCGGTCGTGGTGACGTCACCCGGGATTTCGGTCAGATATTCCGCCCGCGCCTCGAAAAACTCTTCGTTTTCAAGAAACTCGGTGATCTGCACGCGCGCCTGCCCTTCGACGAGCACTTTGACGGTGCCGTCGGGCAGTTTCAGCAGCTGCAACACATTGGCCAGAACACCGGACTGGTAAATACCGTTCTCATCCGGGTCGTCGACGCTGGGGTCAATCTGGCTGGACAGCAGAATTTGTTTGTCATCCTGCATCACCTCTTCCAGCGCGCGGACCGATTTGTCTCGGCCCACGAAAAGCGGCACGATCATATGTGGGAACACCACGATATCGCGCAGCGGCAGGACGGGGTATGAGGAATTCAGAGGCTCTTGCATGCTCTATCCTTATCGTTGGCAAGATGGCGCTTGTCCCTCATCGAGGCAACATCCGGCCATCTCCTGTCTTGGACGATAAAGGTGGGGCCTCATCGCCCTTTTTCAACCTTATCGCCATGTATCGTTTCGCAGCATGAACCGAGGTTTTCGGGACTGCAAGATGTCCCGGGAACATATCCACCGAAATTAGTGTAGCATGCATATGCAATGCGCAATTTCGGGGTCAGAACACCTGCTGCACTGCCCGGGACAGAAAAAAACCGTGGCCATCCAGGTTGCGACATTCCAGACCTTTCGTGGAGGAGGTGCAGGTAAATCCTCCGAACCGACCGGTTACACCGTATTCCGCACGGTCAAATCCGTCCCGGCTCCGGTTCAGTGGCTGGCACAGCAATTCCACGGGACCGGTGTCGAACATCTGAAAATCATGCCCCCAGTCAGATTGACAGTTCGCGGGGCGCGGCAACGCCGGAGGGCCGTATCTTTCTATGATCGTACACCGAATGTCCGAGGTCTCGGCGCTTTCCCCCACCGAACACTGAATGTTTTCGGATGGGGTCTCAAAGGTCCAGACGTCAGCAACGGCAGGGGATGCGCAAAAAATGACTGCGCCGAGGAAAAAGCGGAACATCAAAAATTCTCCGGGTCACAAACAAAACAACTTTGAACAAAGTGGTTTCAGAATACCGGAAAACCCCGCAATTGTCACCTGAACGGACAGGTTACAGGGGTTCGATGTCGCCCTGTGCGCGTTGCGCGTGGAACGCGGCCTGCCACGCCTCGAAGGAGCCTTCAGCGATCGCGTCCCGCATGCCCTGCATGATTTCCTGAAAGTAATGCAGGTTGTGCCAGGTCAGCAACATGCCCGAGATCATCTCGTTGGCGCGGAACACATGGTGCAGATAGGCACGTGAATAGTTCGAACAGGCCGGGCAAGTACAGTTTTCATCCAGCGGGCGCGGATCATCCGCATGACGCGCGTTCTTGATGTTCACCACGCCATGGCGCGTGAACACCTGACCGGTACGGCCCGAGCGCGAGGGCAGAACGCAATCCATCATATCGATCCCGCGCGCCACTGCTCCAACTATGTCATCCGGCTTGCCAACGCCCATCAGGTAACGCGGCTTGTCCATGGGCAGGAAATCAGGCGCGTAATCGAGACAGTCGAACATGGCCTCCTGCCCCTCGCCCACTGCCAGACCGCCAACGGCGTAGCCTTCGAAACCAATCTTCTTCAACGCCTCGGCGCTTTCTTCCCGCAGATCCCGCTCCAGACCGCCCTGCATGATTCCGAACAGAGCATGCCCCGGACGATCCCCGAATGCGTCACGGGACCTCTCGGCCCAACGCATCGACAAACGCATAGACTCGGCGATCCGGTCGCGATTTGCAGGCAATGCAGGGCATTCGTCAAAGCACATCACGATGTCGGAACCCAGAAGGCGCTGAATTTCCATTGATCTTTCTGGCGTCAGCTCGTGCTTCGATCCATCAATATGGGATTTGAAGGTCACACCCTTTTCGGTCAGCTTGCGCAAACCGGCCAGCGACATGACCTGAAACCCCCCCGAGTCCGTCAGGATCGGCCGGTCCCAGTTCATGAACTTGTGCAACCCGCCCAGGCGATCAATCCGCTCGGCCGTGGGGCGCAGCATCAGGTGATAGGTGTTGCCCAGCAGAATGTCGGCCCCGGTGGCCCGGACGCTTTCCGGCATCATCGCCTTGACTGTCGCCGCGGTACCAACCGGCATGAAGGCAGGTGTCCGCACCTCGCCACGCGGAGTGCTTATAACACCGGTGCGCGCCTTGCCGTCTGCAGCCTTGAGCTTGAAAGAGAATTGCTGGGTCATGTCATCGCCTCGGATCGCCGAACCGGGCAGGATTTGCCCGATCCGATCGGTCTTTGCAACCCGTCAGGGCAAGGATGCAACGCGGTCAGTAAACAGACGCACGACACCCGCCCCATCCACATCACGACAAACATGAACTGCGGGACGATCCCGGTCAGGTTGCGTCGCACCTATCCGGTCGCCTTCCGTCACAACACGCAGCCCGGTTTCGACCATGTCGAACATGGCCCCGTGCGAACAGGCGATCACGGCGGTTGAATCATGCAGGCCGCACCCTTCCAATCCGCCGATTTCCTTATAGAATTTCAGGTAAAATCCAGAGATATCACGCAGAAAAGATCCCATGCCGGGCGATTTTTGAGCCAGCGCGTCGAAATCCGCGGTCTCGTAAAGTGTTTTCAGGGTGACGTCCAAACCAACCAGCACGGTCTCGGGCGGTGCGGAAAAGACCGCATCTGCGGCAACCGCATCGTGATAGATGTTGGCTTCCGCATGGTCGGTAACGTTGCCCTTGCAGTAGACGGCACCGCCCATGATCACCAAACGGCCGAGATTACCGGCAAATTCCGGGTCCAATCGCATGGCGTTGGCAATATTGGTCAGCGGTCCGACCGCACACACGACCAGTTCGTTTTTGTGCTTCCGGGCCATCTCGGCCAGAAACTCTGCGGCGGGAAGATCATGGTTCCGACCGATCTCGGGAATTTCAGTCAGGTCACCAAACCCTTCGGGACCATGGACATGGTCCGATGGGACGTGCATGTCAGCCCCCAGAGGGAAAGGCGCGCCTTCCGCCACCGGAAGGTCCAGGCCCAGCTTGTCCAGCAGGAAACGGGCATTGCGGCTGGACTGATGAACATGCGCATTGCCGAACACCGTGGTCAGGCCGATCAGGTCAAATTCAGGCGCAGCGGCGGCATAGGCGATCGCCATGGCATCGTCGATGCCGGGGTCTGTATCGATTATCAGTTTCATCCCCGCCCGATACCGCAAACAAGCCGGGATGCAAAGCAGTCACAAAACTTCTGGTCCAGGCCGAGTTCCTGTAGTGAAGCGTTTGCATCTGCCGGTTTTCCCTCCATACCAGAGTTGAAATCGAGCGACTCGATCCCCATATGTATACCATAGTACACAATAAAAAGAGGACAGAATGACCGAAGATCAGATCATCGGACTGCTTTCGTCAAACATCATTTACCTGCTGGCCGCCGTGCTGGTGGTCATCGTTATTTTCAAAGGCATCAAGATCGTTCCGCAATCCGAAAAATACGTGGTTGAACGGTTTGGAAGACTGCATTCGGTGCTTGGCCCCGGCATCAATTTCATCGTTCCGTTACTGGACGTTGCGCGCCACAAGATCTCGATCCTTGAACGCCAGTTGCCGAACGCGACGCAGGACGCGATCACCAAGGACAACGTGCTGGTGCAAATCGACACCTCTGTCTTCTACCGCATTCTCGAACCGGAAAAGACGGTCTATCGTATCCGCGACGTTGACGGAGCGATTGCCACCACGGTTGCCGGTATCGTTCGCGCCGAGATCGGCAAGATGGATCTGGACGAAGTGCAGTCGAACCGTGCGCAGTTGATCACACGCATTCAGGAAAGCGTTGAAACCGCAGTGGATGATTGGGGAATCGAAGTGACCCGGGCCGAGATTCTGGATGTGAATCTGGATCAGGCGACCCGCGATGCCATGCTGCAACAGCTGAACGCAGAACGCGCCCGTCGTGCGCAGGTGACCGAAGCCGAAGGCCAAAAACGCGCCGTCGAACTGCACGCCGATGCCGAGCTGTACGCAGCCGAACAAACCGCCAAGGCGCGGCGCATTCAGGCCGAGGCAGAGGCCTACGCGACAGGCGTCGTCGCCAAGGCCATTCAGGACAATGGCATCGAGGCTGCGCAGTATCAGGTTGCGCTGAAACAGGTTGAAGCCCTTAATGCATTGGGCAACGGTTCCGGCAAGCAGACCATAGTCGTGCCTGCCAATGCTCTCGAAGCCTTTGGTGACGCGTTCAAGATGCTCAAAGGAGGTAGATGATGGCTGATCCCTTTTGGCTGACCTGGTGGATCTGGCTGGCCGCCGCGCTGGCTCTGGGGATCCTGGAAATCGTTCTGCCCGGTTTCATCTTTCTGGGCTTTGCGATCGGGGCCGCGATCACCGGTCTCATCCTCGTCATCCCCGGCCTGACACTGTCATTGCATGTGCTCGCGCTGATCTTCGCAGTTCTTTCGTTGATCGCATGGCTTGTCCTGCGCCGGCTTTTTGCCTTGCCGCATGGTCAGGTCAAGACCTTCACGCATGACATCAATGACTAAGACACAGTGACGCTCACCCGAGCGTCACGCCCCTACTGGACGCTGTTGCAGGTATTCCCTATATAATCACTCAGGCAACTGACCCGAGGCAAAGATGACCCACCCGAGCGAACAGTTTGAAGGCACCCCGCTGATTGCGCCGTCAACGATTGAACACCCGCTGTACGAGGCTGTCGTCGAAGCGTGCCGCACGGTTTACGATCCGGAAATTCCGGTCAACATCTATGACCTGGGCCTGATCTATACGATCGACATTTCTCCGGACAACGCCGTGAAAGTCATCATGACCCTGACGGCACCCGGATGTCCGGTCGCGGGCGACATGCCCGGCTGGATTGTCGAGGCGATTGAGCCTGTTGCGGGCGTCAAGGAAGTCGATGTCGAACTGACCTGGGAACCGCCCTGGGGCATGGAGATGATGTCTGATGAGGCGCGCCTGGAATTGGGCTTTATGTAGCCATCAGGCACTTGCCCTGCCAACTGTCACGAAAGCTTGGCATTTTCGTCACCTTATCGTGCAGCCCCTGTCACACTCCTGACGGATAACATCTGAAGGTGGCATTCGCGTATGCGGTGCCGTCGGCTGGGTATGCCATGACCGCCCCCCGCTTCCCAGCTCAAGAATATGGGCCGTTCTTGCCCGAGAGCGGTCCTTTTTTGTTCCGACAACGACGATCAATTCAGATTGCAGGTTTCCTTGATCTCTGCCGCTCTGGCATCCAATTGCTTGACGTAGTCACCTGACAGCATTTGCAGCCTTTTTTGCTCGGTTCCCGTGACCAGCCCCAACAGAGCCCCGGCAGGTGTTATGGCAGCAATGCTTTCCAGTTGTTTGTCTTCCGCATGTTTCTTTTCCGATGCAATCGCGCGCAGATCCCCTTCCGCCGTTGCACAATTCACCGGGTGCCGTTCGGATCCCGTGGCCGCCCAAGCTTCGTTGGACATCACACACACGCTTACAGAAAAAAGTGCGGCCGCAAGAAAAGCTACTTTAACTTTCGACTCTAAATTATTCATTTTTCTACCACTTCATGTCTTTCCATCTATTCGGACGGGGTTCCAAAACTTCATTAGACCGATGCTAACCCCGCCTCCCGTATCAAAGCAAGTTTGCGGAGCGGCTGTGCGGACACGCCAGAGCTTTCCAGCGAATTCAAATTCTTTGCGCCACATTGCCTTGAGCAAAACAGCCTGGGACCCTAGATTGGGTGTAACGCGCGACAACGGAGATTTACATGTTCGGCATCCCCGGCAAACAGGCTGTGACCATGACGCCCAAAGCCGCAGAGCAGATTACCCGCCTGATGAATTCGGGCGGCCACGCTGGTTTGCGCATCGGCGTCAAAAAAGGCGGCTGTGCAGGCATGGAATACACCATGGAATATGTCGATCAGGCAGATCCTCATGACGAAGTCGTCGAACAGGACGGCGCGCGCATCATGATTGCGCCAATGGCCCAGATGTTTCTGTTTGGAACCGAAATCGATTACGAAGTGTCGTTGTTGGAATCCGGCTTTAAGTTCAAGAACCCGAACGTCGTCGACGCCTGCGGATGCGGAGAGTCGATCAAATTTGACGAAAGCATCGGCCAACAAGGCTAAGCCCGCCTCATCCCTTTTCATTTGAATGTCGCATGCGGACCGATCTTCGATGTTTCCGTCCGGGATCAGCATGCGAGCAGAATTGTAAGATGATGCCGACAATGCTATCCGCATGCTAAAATCATCGGATGATCAGGGAGATACCAAAATGCGGCAGAAGCTGGCGGCTGGAAACTGGAAAATGAATGGGACCGGCGCTGAATTGACCGAGTTGAAGGCGCTGTCTCAGATCTACCCGGCAGCATCGGTGGAAATCCTGATTTGCCCACCGGCAACATTGCTCAGCCGCGCATCAATTGCCGTTCAGGGCACTGCCATCTCTGTCGGTGGTCAGGACTGTCATGCCGCAAAATCAGGCCCGCATACCGGAGATATCAGTGCGGATATGCTGGTGGATGCCGGTGCAACATCGGTCATCCTGGGCCATTCCGAGCGCCGCGTGGACCACAGTGAACATGACGAAGATGTGCGGGCCAAGGCGCGCGCAGCAATGGATGCAGGTCTGAAGGCGATCATTTGCGTCGGCGAAAGCCTTGAGCAGCGCGAAGCGGCCAATACGCTCGACATCATCGGCGGCCAGATGTCCGGGTCGATCCCGGATCAGTCAACCGGCGAGAACTTGATCGTTGCATATGAACCGATCTGGGCAATTGGCACCGGCAAAGTTCCCACCCTGGAAGAAATCGGGGAAGTTCACGACTTCATGCGCGCCCGGCTGGAGCGCCGCTTCGGCGAAGGCGTGGGCCGTTCCGTCCGCCTGCTCTATGGCGGTTCGGTAAAACCCGACAATGCGGCGGATATATTTTCAGTTTCCAACGTCGATGGCGCACTTGTGGGCGGGGCCAGCCTGAAAGCGTCTGATTTCTCAGGAATCATTCAAGCGCTGGAAGGCGCCTAATTTCAGACTTCGTCCCGCAGTTTCTTCGGCCCAAGGATCGGTTATTCAATAGATCGTCGCTTCAACGCGTTGCGGTCAGGGTTGTTCACTACAACAGGCCCGTCCCCTTTGATCGTACAAAAATCCTGCCTTGCGCACGAAACTCCGTGAGTTGACGAAGATACGCGGGATTCCGAACTGAGCGATGGGAAGCGAACAAAATTACACAGGGTAATGGCGCGATATGTTTTCTGACGCCCCGCCTTGCGCAGGGCATCCAGCTCTTCCAGCACGGTCGGGTTGCCGCCCTGTACAGGCTGATTGCGACCTTGTGAGACAAATCCGCCATCCCGCGCCAGAACCGATCCGATGCGAAATCCGCCGTTAACAAATCCGGCCTTTGCCTTTTTAGAAGCCACACAAAATGCGTTTGTCAGAGCCGGTCAAAATTCCAAGCTCCGCTTCGTGTGTGTGCTGCAAACTGCCGAAGTACTTTGGCTTGGCCAGTCAAGGGCTTCAGGAAAGCTTCATCACCACAAGGCCTGTCACGATCAGAACCGCAGCTGCGATCCGCGCAGGTGTCAGGGCTTCGCCAAGAAACAGAATACCGACACTGAACGCCCCCACCGCACCGATCCCAGTCCAGATCGTGTATGCGGTGCCCAACGGTAAGTCGCGCATTGCAAGCGCCAGCAGACCAAATGAACCCAACATCGAAACGCCCATCACGGCCGTCGGCCACAATCTGGTGAAACCGGCCGACTGCTTCATGGCAACCGCCCAGACAATTTCCAAAAGGCCAGCAAACAGAAGAAAGATCCAGGGCATAAGACAACCTCATATCCGTACGGGTCGTCCCGAATGATGTCCCAGAAAGCAGAGGTCGTCCTCTTTGCCTCAGATAAGAACCCATCGCGCGGTTTCAAGACACGAAAAAGCCGGGCAGTTGACACCACCCGGCTTTGTTCAGTTTTCAGACAGTCTAGTTGGTTATTATTTCCGGCCCCATGAACGTGTTGGGCAGGAAGGTCGATATCCACGGAATATAAGTCACCATGATCAGGAAGACGAACAGCACCGCAAGGAACGGCAGCGCCGCCTTCACAACGCTCATCATCGGCATACCCGCAACACCCGAAGTCACGAACAGGTTCAGACCGACCGGAGGCGTGATCATCCCGATCTCCATGTTGACCACCATGATGATACCCAGATGGATCGGGTCGATGCCCAGCTCGATAGCGATCGGGAACACCAGGGGCGCCACGATGACCAGCAGGCCAGACGGTTCCATGAACTGACCGCCGATCAGCAGGATCACGTTTACCACGATCAGGAAAGCCACCGGGCCAAGGCCCGCCGACAGCATCGCTTCGGCGATATGCTGCGGCACCTGTTCGTCGGTCAGAACATGCTTGAGGATCAGCGCGTTGGCGATCACGAACAGCAGCGTGACCGTCAGCTTGCCAGCCTCGAACAGCGTATGCTTGGTGTCCGGGTGAAAGAAAGCCGTGATCAGCGCATGGGGTTTTTTCAGCAGCGGCAGGTTCTGGGTGCCTTCTTCCGTGCTCAGCGGGCCCATGTCCTTGTACACAAAGCTGGCAATGAAGAACGCGTAGACTGCGGCGACTGCGGCGGCTTCGGTCGGCGTGAAGATGCCACCATAGATACCACCCAGAATGATGACGATCAGGAAAAGACCCCAACCGGCCTCACGGGCCGAGGTAAAGATCTCTCCCCAGCCTTTCCATTCGCCCTTGGGCAGGTTCTTGACCTTGGCCATGACATAGATGGTGATCATCAGCATCAAACCGGCCATCAGACCGGGAATAACACCTGCAAGGAACATGCGCCCAACCGAGACTTCAACAGCGGCGGCATATACGACCATGACGATGGACGGAGGGATCAGAATACCCAGCGTCCCCGCGTTGCAGATCACACCGGCGGCAAATTCCTTGGAATAGCCCACCTGACGCATCCCCGCGATGACGATCGAGCCAATGGCGACCACGGTCGCCGGAGACGACCCGGACAGGGCTGCGAACAGCATGCAGGCAAAGACGCCCGCAATTGCCAGCCCGCCGGGCAAATGCCCGACACAGGCGATCGAGAACCGGATGATCCGTCGTGCGACACCACCTGTAGTCATGAAGGACGACGCCAGGATGAAGAACGGGATCGCCAGCAGGGTAAAATGCCCTTCAAAAGCCTCGAACAACGTGCCCGCGACAGAAGCGAGTGAACTGTCTGAGTAGATCAGCAGAAACAGGGTCGAGCTGAGGCCAAGCGCAACCGCAATCGGCACACCGATCAGCAGCAGGCCGACGACCATCGAGAAAAGAAGTACGACGTCCATTAGTTGTGCTCTCCTTGCTGAGCGCGGACTTCTTCGATCTCGTCCTCGACTTCGTGGCTGGCGACAAGGCGATCCGTTTCGCCACGCCATATCTGAACGGCAACCTGGGCGAACCGGATCACCAGCAGCAGCATCGATACCGGCAGCACCAGATAAGGCACCACCTTGGGAAGCTTCTCGTACCCTTCGCCATAGTTGATCAGGTCTTCCAGAAACCGCAGCGGAGCGACCATCGGGATATCGTCCACCTCATAGAAGCTCTGGCTGCGGGCGTCGAAGTTGAACCCGGTCGGGAACCAGCGTCCGGATGTCGGCGGCAGATCCGCGAAAACCGCCCAATAGTCATAGGCGCCCTTCAGCAGCAGCAACGAAAACACCAGACAGCACCCCACAGCGATGAGCGCTAGGATGCGACGCGGCGCTGGGGCCAGCATGTTCAGGATCGCATCAACACCCAGATGAGAATGTTTCTTGACCGCGTAAGAGGCGCCAAGCAGCACCAGCCAGCCAAAAGTGAACACCGTCAGTTCAAGCGCCCACAGGATATTGGAATTGAAAACAAACCGCGCGATCACGTTGGCAAATGTCACGACCGTCATCAGGCCCAACAGACACGCGATCAGGGTTTCTTCGATATGGTCGACCAGCCCGCCTTGGCCGGAATTCGCACCAGACATCTTTCTGTCCCCGCATTTTTTGTGATGAGAGAGTGTTGGGCGGGCTTGTTCAGCCCGCCCGGCCAGCGCGTCGAATACTCCCCAGTCCCCGGACGCGCGGCCTTTAGCCAGATTCAGAAGCCGGCGTTGATGGCCTGAGCCGCGTCGATCTTGTCCTGACCCACGTCACCTGCGAACTGGTCCCAAACAGGCTTCATCGCATCAACCCAGGCCTGACGCTGTTCCGGGGTCAATTCGCGGATGACACCGCCTGCTTCAACGATCGAAGCTTTGGCTGCTTCGTTCACGGCAAAGGCCTCTTTGTTCCGTGTTTCCGTGACTTCAGCCAGAATGGTCTGGAACTGGTCACGTACGTCCGGATCCAGGCTGTCCAGCCAGTCGACAGAGGTTACGACCAGATAGTCGATGATGCCGTGGTTGGTCTCGGTGATGCCGTCCTGCACCTCGAAGAACTTCTTGCCATAGATGTTCGACCAGGTGTTTTCCTGACCATCCACAACCCCCTGTTGCAGCGCGCCGTAAACTTCCGAGAACGCCATTTTTTGCGGGCTGCCACCAATGGCCTCCATCTGTGCCACCAGAACGTCCGAAGACTGCACGCGGAACTTCAGACCGTTTGCATCCGACGGATCGACCAGCGGCTTGTTGGCCGACATTTGCTTCATGCCGTTGTGCCAGAAGGCCAGACCCTGAAGGCCACGGCGCTGCATGCTGTCCTTCATCGCCTGACCATCAGCCGAAGCCTGGAATGCATCCACTGCATCGATGTTCTTGAACATGAACGGCAGGTCAAACAGGCGGAACTGCTTGGTGAACTTCTCGAACTTCGACAGTGACGGCGCGGCCAGCTGAACGTCGCCCTGCAACATCGCTTCCAGCACCTTGTCGTCGTTGTACAGGGTCGAGTTCGGATAGACCTCCATGCACATCACGCCGTTCATCTCATCATTGACGCGCTGTTCCAGCAGCGATGCGGCGATGCCCTTGGGGTGTTTGTCAGTGTTGGTCACATGCGCGAACTTGACGACGATTTCACCATCGTCACAGGCTGCCATGCCTGCGGTGGCTGTGACTGTCAGCGCCAGAGCGGTTGCGGCCGTTGTCAGGAATTTCATCTGTCTTTTCCTCCCAGACTTCCTTGAAACTGTCCTTCGACACCAATTCGGTGTCAGATGAAGCGAAGTGAAACGAATCGGCACGATCCACTCAACGATTTGTTTTTTGCCCCTCAATTTTCTATTAATATTATTTATTTCAAAATGTTATGAAGCGTTTTGCAATGTATACTCGATCCATTCGAAACCCCGAGTGCGAGATTCCGCACAGCAATCTTCCAGTTTGTGCGGAAATCCGCACACCCTGCGAATCAAAACACCCGAATCAACTGGTGCGAAACCGCAGCCCGCGACAGCGGGCTGCCCGGCCCAACAGCTTTAGACGCATGTTAATGCGGAAAAAGGTGGCGGGAGCCCGACCGTTACCGCCGGTAATCCTCGGCCCGAATCTGGTACCGTGCCAGCTTGTCGTAAAATGTCTTGCGCGGCAGTTTCAATGCCTTCGCCGCATCTGATGCCTTGCCGTTGTGACGACCCAGCGCCGCGATGAGCAGCGACCGCTCCACCCGCGCCATCTGTTCGCTGAGCCCCAGATCAGTTGCCTGCGCGACTTCTTCCGGCATTCCCAGCACGAAGCGCATCGCGGCTGACATCAGGGATCGCGCATTCCCCGGCCAGTCGCTGGCCATTAGCGACGCCAGATGCTCGGACGAGATTTCCGGCGCCACGATCCCCGCCTGTTCTGCGGCCTGTGCAACGTAATGGCGGAAGATCACCGGAATGTCGTCGGGGCGTTCTGCCAGCGATGGAATACGCACCCGCATGACATCCAGCCTGTAAAACAGGTCTGCATTGAACCGGCCTTCAGAACTCAGCGCTGAAAGATCAGCGGTCGTTCCCGCAATGATACGCCCGCCTGGTCCATGCTCGATGATCTCCAACGCCGCAAATTGCGTGGCATGGGGCATGGCCGAGACTTCGTCCAGAAACAATGACCCACCTGCCGCATCTTCACAGCTCTCGGCCAAGTCGTCGGGGCTGAGGCTTGAGGCCGTGCGTTTGACAAATGGTCCCTGCCCTGCTGGCGACATCAGATGCACGACCTCGGCGACCTTCGAGATGCCGCTGCCTGGCGGTCCCGTCACAAGAACTTCGGCACCTGTTGGCGCAACGGTCCGAACCCGTTCGCGCAGGGCCTCGGCCTGCGGCGACAGTCCGAACAGCAAACGCGCGGCGGGGTCTCCTCGTTCCAGCTCGGATTTCGCCGCTCTTTGCTCCAACACCTGCGAACGGGCTGCAAAGGCGCGTTCAAGCACCTCCAGAAGATCGGACGCGGCGCACGGCTTTTCCAGAAAATCGAACGCACCCTTTCCCATGGCGTCGACGGCCATGGGAATATCGCCCTCACCCGTCAGAAGAACCACGGGAAGATCCGGATCGACCTCTCGGGCATAAGACAAAAGGTGGAACCCGTCCCGCCCCGGCATACGGATATCCGAGATGATGACACCGGGAAACGCGCGGCTGATGTGATCCTTGGCCGCCACAAAGGATCCAGCGGTCGTTGGCTGATAGTCCGCCAATTCCAGAGTTTGAGACAGGGCCTCGCGTACGGCGGCATCATCATCGACCAACAAAACCCTGCGCATCACGCGGCCTCTTCCTTGTCGCAGGGTTCCAGTTCGACGGTAAACATGGCCCCATCCGCCGTGTTCGCGCCGCGTATGTCCCCACCAAAGCTTTGAACCAGCCCGTAGGAAATGGAAAGCCCCAGCCCCAAACCTTCTGACGATCCGACGCTTTTCGTGGAATAGAAGGGCTCGAACATCCGGTCGGGGTCTTCAATGCCCGGGCCAGTATCCTGCAAGGAAACGCTCAATCGTGCGCCTTTTCGCAGCGTTATCGTAATAATCCGTTTTGGTCGCCCCAGCATTGCATCCGCCGCATTGTTGATCAGGTTCACGAACACCTGCACCAAACGTACTTCACCCCCCCAAACATACACAGCGCCATTCGGGGGGGTCCAGTTCAGGGTTACATCGTCGTCGCGCAGGCGGGCCTCGGTCAGTTCAACAGCGGTGTTGAGAACCTGTATCAGGTCAACCCGCCCCATCGGTTCGCTTTCGTTGCGGGCAAAGGCGCGAAGGTTCTTGATGATCCGCGCCATCCGCGCCGCCATTTCCGATATCCGGCCCAGATTCTCGGCAGCCATTTCAGGTTTTCCCCGCATCATGAACGCTGAACCGTTATCCGCAAATTGTCGTATGGCCATAAGCGGCTGGTTCAGTTCATGGCTGATCCCCGCCGACATTTGCCCCAAAGCGCTGAGCTTTCCCGCCTGCACCAGGTCTGCCTGGGCCCGCCGCAGCGCCGCTTCGGCTTCTTCCCGTTCCGCCACTTCCTTGCGCAAACTGGCATTTGCCACTGTCAGGTCATGGGTTCGTTTGGCCACACGGCTTTCCAGAACGGCATTCGCTTCGGCCAATGCCCGCCGCCGCTCCATGGCTAGAAAGAGCATGGCCCCAAAGGCCAGACAGATCGCTGCGACGGCCGCCGCCTGAAGCCTGGCAAGCTGAAGGGCCGGCGCCACGTCCACCAGAACCTCGGCAGTCATGTCGATCACCGGCAAATCAAGGGTCAGATGCAGCGCATCACGCGGCAGGTAACGCCCCCAGTTCAAATGCCACAACTCGTGCCTGCCGACCTGTTTCGAAGAAAAATCAACGGCGGCACCATCTGGCGGCGTCAATCCCGCCTCACCGTCCGCCCGGCGCCAGAACAGCAGGTCGGATCTGTTGGAAATGAAAACGACGCCATCTGAGTCGACAAAGAAAACCGCCTCGGTACTGCCGCGCCACGTTTGTTCAACGTCCTGAACATCAGCAACGACCATCAACGCGCCTTTGATCTGGCCAGACGGGCCAAAAGCGGGGGCGGCATAGGAATAGATCCGGTCTTCGCCCGACGGCACGACCTCATGCGCACTGCCCAAGGCGCCCTGCATCGCACGGCGGAAAGCCGGATGATGGGCCATGTTGCGCTGGGACACAGGCTGCGCCGATACCAGCACCTGCCCGTTCGTATCCAGGTACATCATGTTTACGGCGGCCGTTTTGTCAGCGACGTCCAGCAGCGTTGACCGGGCTTGGCGAAGACCGGCCTGCGTATCCAATTCGCGCAAGACGGGATGAGTTGCCATCAGCACGGCAAGTTCCTGGTACACTTGCATCTGCGTGCTCAGCCGGTCAGCCGCCAGCTCAAGATCTGCCTCTGCCTTCTCGCTCAGCTGAGACAGGGCCTGTCGATAGCCATAAGACCAGACAAACCCCGACAACAGCCCAACGGCGAGCAAAAAACCGGAAATGAACCAAACCCTGTGCATAGACAGGGTCTTGCATTCAAAGCGCCGCATGGCAAGTGTGCGGCGCATGAAGTCTTTTTCGCAATCACCGACAGACCCGGGTTTCGTCCAAAACCCCTACCCATTCTACGACAAGGCGCGAGGCTCGGGCGATCTGTTCTATTGGCAGAACTACGGTATGGTCGCCGCGGTTTCATACCGCGCGGTTCGCGCCCTGTTTCGGGACCGCAGATTTGGCCGCGAGGTACCGCCCGAACTGGCAGAGCAAGGTCCCGCCCATCTGGCGCCCTGGCTGGCCATCGAGGCCCATTCACTGCTTGAGGCAGAACCGCCAAGGCACACACGCCTTCGGTCATTGGTGATGCGCGCCTTCACGTCACGGGCGATTTCTGCGCTGCAACCTTCCATCGAAGATCTGTGCCACGGCCTGATCAAGGAATTCCCTCGGAACACGTTCGACCTGTTGGAAGCCTATTGCACTCAGGTTCCGGTGGTCACGATCTGCCGGCTTCTGGGCGTCCCCGAAGCCATGGCGCCCGATCTGCTACGGTGGTCTCACGATATGGTCGCCATGTATCAGGCCAATCGCACGCAGGACACCGAAGACACGGCCGCCAAATCATCTCGGGAGTTCACCGAATTCCTGAAGGAATACATAGAGCTGCGGCGCAATGATCCACGGGACGACCTGATAACCCGGTTGATAAGCGCCGAGGAAGAAGGCCAGAAACTGTCACTGGACGAGCTGGTTGCCACCTGCATCCTGCTGCTCAACGCAGGCCATGAGGCCACCGTGCATTCACTGGGGAACGGGGTGAAAACCCTGTTGCAGACCCGTACCGCCCCCGACGCCCTGGCACCGGATGGACTCGACGCAACCATCGAAGAAATCCTGCGCTATGACCCGCCTCTGCACATGTTCACACGTTACGCGTATGAGGACGTGGATCTGTTCGGCCATTCATTCAAACGTGGCGATCAAGTGGCACTGTTGCTTGGCGCGGCCAACCGCGACCCCGCTGTCTGGGCGGAACCGAACACGTTTCAGCCGAGCCGTCCGATTGAAGTCAACACAAGCTTTGGGGGAGGAATTCATTTCTGCGTCGGCGCACCTCTGGCGCGTCTTGAAATGCGGATTGCTTTGCCGATCCTGTTCGAAAGCTGTCCAAACCTGAAACTGGCTGCGCCGCCGCTTTACTCGGACAGCTATCACTTTCACGGGCTGAATCAGCTGCTGGTCAGACGTTAGCCATCACCTTTCGCATTTCTACACGACGCTTCCGGCGATTTTGCTTCCGGCCGGATGAAAACACCCATCAGTTCATCTGGCTCAAAGCCCCATGAAAGACACAGGCAGAAGGGTATGGCCGTGGGTTCTAAGCCCCCTCTGCCAACGCATTCAGCGGCAGCATCGTCGTGGACTTGATCTCTTCCATGGACAACAACGCCGTGACATTGTGCACACGCACCTCCGAGATGAGCGACTGATAGAACTGATCATAGGCACGTGCGTTCTTGACCCGGACTTTCAGGATATAGTCGATATCACCCGCCAACCGGTGCGCCTCTTGCACTTCGGGGTGATCCTTCAATGCTTTCAGGAATTTACGTTGCCAGTCCGCCTCATGTTCCGAGGTGCGGATCAAAACAAAAAAGGTGGCTTCGAACCCAAGTGCCTCGGCATCCAGCAGCACCGTTTGCTGGCCGATGATTCCCGCCCCCTTGAGCTTGCGAATGCGATTCCAGACAGGCGTCTTTGAACTGCCGACCCGAGCCGCAATTTCGTCCAATGATTGGCCCGCGTCCCGTTGCAGCTCGGCCAGAATTTTTCGATCCGTGTCATCTATCCGCACCGACATTCCAATTTTCCTTCTGTTTCGACACCTCTGTTCCGGTTTTCCCGAAAATCGGAACATTTGTCCTTATTTCAGCGGCGATATGGCGCTTTGGTGGGAATATTTCCTATATTGAGGGTCAAGTCAAACAATGTCCGAGACGATCCGATGCAGGATTTTCACACAACCAAGCCCAAAGGTCATGTCGACTTTGTCGGCGCCGGACCCGGTGACCCCGAATTGCTGACGCTCAAGGCGTTGGCCGCATTCGAGCGCGCGGATGTGGTGCTGCATGATCGCCTGATCAGCAAGCCTGTGCTGGACATTGCCGCCCAGAACGCCGCTTTGGTCGATGTCGGCAAGGCCGGGTTCGGCCCCTCGTGGAAGCAAAGCGATATCGACGCGCTTCTGGTTGAACACGCCCTGAATGGCAACCGTGTGGTGCGCCTGAAGTCGGGGGATCCCACGGTTTTTGGTCGTCTGGACGAAGAAATCGAAGCCGTCGATGCGGCCGGCATATCCTGGCAGATCATTCCCGGCATCACGGCGGCCTCTGCCGCAGTGGCTGGCATCGGTCAAAGCCTGACCCGCCGTGGACGCAACTCATCGGTGCGTTTTTTGACCGGGCACGACATGCAAGGATTCGCGGATCACGATTGGAACGCTCTGGCTCAGGCCGGTTCCGTGGCGGCAATCTACATGGGCAAGAAATCCGCTCGGTTCATTCAGGGCCGTCTGATCATGCACGGCGCCGATCGCACCACCCCCATTACCCTGGTCGAGAATGCCTCGCGTCCCGACCAACGGATTTTGGCCACCACCTTGGACCAGTTGCCCACCGATCTGGCCGCCGCCGAAATGGATGGACCGGCCCTGACCTTCTATGGCCTTGCCCCGCGCGAAGCGGCGCAGGCTGTAACCGAATTCAACAAGGAGCTTGCCTGATGGCCCGCGCTTTTACCCCCAAAGTCGTCACTGCAAATGACTTGCTCGAAGGTGACGTGATTTATCTGACGGAAGATGACCGCTGGTCTCGTGACCTGAGCGAAGCAGAACTGATCACCGACGAGGCGCATGCGCAGGTTCGCCTGCTGGATGCCGCGCGTCAGGCAAACAAAATCGTGGGCGCTTATCTGGCCGATGCCGTCGCTGGCGAAAACGGCCCCGAGCCCACCCATTTCCGGGAAGACTTCCGCCGCACTGGTCCGTCCAACTATGCCCACGGCAAACAGGAAACTTCCCCGCAGCCCCGGGCCTGACCTCTGGCCCTTCTCTCTCCCCTTCAAGGCCCCAGGTTCGGGGCTGCAACCAAGGACAGCTAGACATGTATCGCTACTCCGAGTTTGACAAAGATTTTCTGGCAGAGCGTAACGCGCAGTTCCGCGCTCAGGTCGAGCGCCGCATTGACGGTTCGCTGACCGAAGATGAATTCAAGCCGCTGCGCCTGATGAACGGCCTGTATCTGCAATTGCACGCATACATGCTGCGAGTCGCCATTCCCTACGGCACGCTGAACAGCGCACAAATGCGCCAACTGGCCCTGCTGGCTGAAAAGTGGGACAAGGGATATGGTCATTTCACCACCCGTCAGAACATCCAGTACAACTGGCCGAAACTGAAAGATGTGCCAGACATGCTGGACGCGCTGGCCGAGGTCGGCATGCACGCCATCCAGACCTCGGGCAACACCATCCGCAACGTGACCGCCGACCATTTCGCCGGTGCCGCCGCGGATGAGGTCGCCGACCCGCGCCCCTATGCTGAGCTTTTGCGCCAGTGGTCGACCGACCACCCGGAATTCCAGTTCATGCCGCGCAAGTTCAAGATCGCCATCACCGGTTCGGAAAACGACCGCGCCGTGATCAAAGCGCATGACATCGGCCTGCAACTGGTCGAACGTGACGGCGTTCTGGGTGCGCGCGTCATCGTCGGTGGCGGTCTGGGCCGTACACCGATGATCGGCAAGGAACTGTCCGAATTCGTCGCCTTCGATGATCTGCTGGCCTATCTGGAAGCCACCGTGTCGGTCTGGAACCAGATCGGTCGCCGCGACAACAAGTACAAGGCGCGCATCAAGATCACCGTGCATGAACACGGCATCGACGCCATCCGCGCCAAGGTGAATGAACGTTTCTTGCAGGTTCGCCCACAGTTCAAGGGCGCCGACATGGCGCTGCTGGATGAGATCAAGGGCCATTTTGCGCCTCCGGCCTTTCGCGAAGGTTCGGTTGCGTCGTTTGAAAGCGCCTATTCCAACGATCCGGTCCTCCGGTCGTGGGTCGATACCAACATCGCGCCCCACAAGAACGCGGACCACGCGATCGTTACGATCTCGATCAAGAAACACGGTCAGACACCGGGTGATGCGACCGCCGAGCAGATGCGCGTGATGGCCGATCTGGCCGAAGAATTCGCCTATGATGAGCTGCGTATCAGCCACGAGCAGAACGTGATCCTGCCGCATGTCCACAAATCGGACCTGCCCGCGATCCACGCCAAGCTGAAACAGCACGAACTGGCCACCGCCAATATCGGCCTGATCAGCGATATCATCGCTTGCCCCGGCATGGATTACTGCGCGCTGGCGACGGCGCGTTCGATCCCGGTTGCTCAGGAAATTGCAACCCGCTTTGAAGAGTTGAAGCTGGAGCATGACATCGGGCACCTGAAGATCAAGATCTCGGGCTGCATCAACGCCTGCGGCCACCACCATGTGGGCCATATCGGCATCCTGGGCCTGGATCGTGCAGGCGTCGAAAACTACCAGATCACCCTGGGTGGCGACGCCACCGAGACGGCCGCGATCGGCGACCGCACCGGTCCGGGTTTTGCCTATGACGAGATCGTGCCGGCCGTGGAACGCATCGTCGACACCTACCTGGATCTGCGCGAGAGTGCTGAAGAAACCTTTCTTATGACCTATCGCCGCGTCGGCATGGAGCCATTCAAGGCCGCTCTCTACCCCGAGGCTCGGGCGAATGCCGCTTGATCTGATCCAAACGGAACTGGGCAAAGACCGCAGCGACCTGACCGAGAAGGTCAACGCATTGAATGCCCGGTTCCGTCACCACAGCGCCCATGACGTGATGCATGGCGCCCTTGAAGAGATCGATGCGCTTGCTCTGGTCTCAAGCTTTGGTGCGGAATCGGTGGTGCTGCTGCACATGGCTGCGGTGATCGACAAGATGACGCCGGTGTTGTTCGTGGATACCCAATTGCTGTTCACCGAAACGCTGGAGTACCAGCAGGAAGTCAGCGAGCGCCTGGGGCTCAGGAACATCCGGATCATCCGGGCGGATGACGAAGAACTGCAACGCGAAGACCCCTATGGCGCGCTGCGCCTGCGGGATACGGATGCGTGCTGCAACCTGCGCAAGACCTTTCCGTTGCAGCAAGCCCTGACCGGGTATTGCGGTTGGATTACCGGCCGAAAACGGTTTCAGTCCGGCACGCGCGCCGCGCTCGAGTTTTTCGAGGTCGAAGACGGCACGGGCCGGATCAAGGTCAATCCGCTGGCCCATTGGGCGCCGGACGATGTGCGCGCCTATATGGAAGAAAACAACCTGCCCCGGCATCCGCTGGTGGCCAAAGGATACCCTTCGATCGGCTGTGCGCCCTGCACTTCACCGGTGAAGGAAGGCGAAGACCCCCGCGCCGGGCGCTGGCGCGATCAGAACAAGGAAGAATGCGGCATTCATTTTGTCGATGGCAAGATGGTGCGCATCGGAGAGAAAACATGAACGTAATCGTAACGGATGAGGGCTTTTCGCCCGATGACTGGACCGACGGCTTTGTCACTCTGGATGATGCCGCAAATGACGTGGTTGCGCTGGACGTCAGCTCGGACACGGACCCGGATGAGCTTTTTGACCGCTTGGGCAGTGCCAAGCTGGTCCGGGTGGATTTTCCATCCTTTGCCGACGGTCGCGGCTTTACCATCGCCCGCACCCTGCGCCTTAAGGGCTATACGGGACGCTTGCGCGCCAAGGGTCATGTTCTGGCAGACCAATATGCCATGGCACGTCGCTGCGGCTTTGACGAAGTTGAGATTGACGGAGACCTGGCAGATCGCCAGCCCGAAGATCAGTGGCTTTCCCGGGCCAACTGGCAAGAGAACAACTATCAGGCGCGTTTGCGCGGTTAAAAGCCGCCCATCGCCAGCTTGAAACGCAAAGGGGGCAATCTGTCCCCTTTTCCTGACTTGGATCAAAGATTAAACGGAGATGTCGGTTTAGCAGACCGGCAGGTAAACGATGACAGAGATGAAGCCCGTGAGCGAAGCAACTGCCGTGAAGGCCCCGGTCCTGCCGGACGCGCAAACTGTAACCGAGGTCAAGCATTGGACCGACAGCCTGTTCTCTTTCAAGGTGACGCGCCCCGCCACGCTGCGTTTCCGCTCGGGCGAGTTCGTGATGATTGGTCTGCTGGGCGACAATGGCAAGCCATTGCTGCGCGCCTATTCAATCGCTTCGCCGTCGTGGGACGATGAGCTGGAGTTCTATTCGATCAAGGTTCAGAACGGCCCGCTGACGTCGAAGCTTCAGCATATCAAGCCCGGCGACCAGATCATCCTGCGCCCCAAGCCGGTTGGCACGTTGGTGCATGACGCCCTGCTGCCGGGCAAACGCATCTGGTTCTTTGCCACCGGCACTGGCTTTGCCCCGTTTGCTTCGTTGTTGCGTGAACCGCAAACATATGAAGATTATGACGAGGTGATCATCACCCATACCTGCCGCGAAGTGGCCGAACTGGAATATGGCCGCCAATTGATCGACAGCATCCGTCAAGATGAAATGCTGGCCGAACTTATTGGCGAAGGCTTTGCTAACAAGATCCGCTACTACCCGACAACCACGCGCGAAGAGAGCCCCAAGATGGGCCGGATCACCGACCTGCTGAAGGACGGCACCGTGCTCAGCGATCTGGGCATCGAAGGCGGGATCAAGCCCGAAACCGATCGCGCCATGGTCTGCGGTTCGCTGGCTTTCAACCTGGACATCAAGGAAATCCTTGAAGGTTTTGGTCTGCGCGAGGGCGCGAATTCCGAACCCAAAGAGTTCGTGATCGAAAAAGCCTTTGTCGGCTAAAGGCACCATGCGTTCGGAGCTTTGCAGCCCCGAACGCAAAAATCAGCGGACAAAACACTGTTTTTTCGCAACTGCCGGTGTTTATGCCGCTTGAAGTGTGGCCCGGCCCGGTTTAAATTCCGGGCTCGAAATTCTGCAATTATCAAAGGAATGAACCCATAGCTCGCAGACCTCACAACGCGCCGCCACAACGAGACACCGGCCCGCGCGTCAATGATAAGATCCGTGCCCCCGAAATTCGCCTGATTGGCGCCGAAGGTGAAAATGTCGGGGTGGTTCATCCCGCCAAAGCCATGCAGATGGCCGCTGACGCAGGTCTTGATCTGGTCGAAATTTCGCCCAATGCGAACCCACCGGTCTGCAAGATCATGGACTTCGGCAAATTCAAATACGAAACGCAGAAACGCGAAGCCGAAGCCCGCAAGAAGCAAAAGATCATCGAGGTGAAAGAGGTCAAGTTCCGACCCAACACTGACACGCATGACTATGACGTCAAGATGCGCAACGTCTTCAAGTTTCTGGAAAACGGCGACAAGGTCAAAGTTACCCTGCGTTTTCGCGGTCGCGAAATGGCACACCAGAACCTGGGCCGCGAATTGCTGGAGCGCGTTGCCGAGGACGTCAAGGACTTGGGCAAGATCGAAAACATGCCCAAGATGGAAGGCCGTCAGATGATCATGATGATCGGCCCGCTGCCGCAGAAATAATCCGGTCCAAAGATCGAAACGGTCCAAGCCCCTTCTCTCTTGAAGGGGCTTTTTTTGCTCAGGGCGCGTGCCTGCTGCGCAACCAACGGGCCGCGTCCCGGAAATCGAACACCAGCGAGGTGATATCGACGATCAGAAGCACCCGGAGAAAGCCGGCAAAGGCTGGGCTCAGGGGGTCTTCGGAAAACAGCAAAAGCGTCACGATGATGACCAACGGTACCCAGCACAGAATGTGCGGCAAGGCCATCGCACCGCTCATCCCGCGTGCACCCAACATGATAGGCACGTTCAGCGCCATGCCTGAAATTGCAAGCAATGCAATCAGGTGCCCCTGTGGCTGATCCAGAAATGCCAACGGAAGCAGGTTTACCGGTACCAAAACAACGGCGACCCAGACCTGCACCCACACAGGGAGCGTTCGGAAACTGCGCCAGATATCCAGCACCATGGACGTCGCCTTTTCCAATTCCGTTGCCCACGACACATAGCAAACGCGTCGCAGGCAAACAGGGTGCTCACGGTTTTGTCAGAGAACGGCTGAAAAAGAGCGTTCCAGTTTGCTGACAAGTTCGCCTATCTGCTCGTCATCTATGATGAATGGCGGCGCAAGAAGTATATGGTCTCCGTTCCGGCCATCCCGGGTGCCCGCCATGGGATAACAGATCAACCCTTCGGCAAGTGCTGCCTTCTTTATCTTTCCGGCAATGCCCAAAGATGGATCAAAGGGGGTCTTCGTCTCGCGATCCGCCACCAATTCCACACCCCGGAACAGGCCACGGCCACGCAAATCGCCCACGTTCGGGTGCTGTCCGAACGCGGCTTCCAGTGCGGAATGCAGTTTGCTGCCCATGCGTCCGGCGCGCGCCGGTAACTCACCCTCTGTCAGTTCACGGACCACCGCAAGAGCCGCAGCCGTGGCGACGGGATGGCCGATATAGGTATGCCCATGTTGGAAAAACCCTGATCCATCGCGAATTGCGCCGAAAATTATATCTGTGCACAGCATCGCCCCGATCGGTTGATAGCCTGCGCCCAACCCTTTGGCAATGCACAGAATATCCGGTGCAACTCCGTCGTGATCGCAGGCGAACAGATGACCGGTGCGCCCCATGCCACACATCACCTCATCCAGAATCAGCAGCACGCCATATTGGTCGCAGATTTCCCGGATGCGTTTGAAATACCCCTCAACCGCCGGAACCGCGCCAAGCGTAGCACCGACAACCGGCTCGGCCATGAAAGCCATAACCGTTTCGGGACCAAGGCGCAGAATTTCCGTCTCCAGCTCGTTGGCGACGCGCTGACCATAGTCAAAGCTGCTCTCACCCTCGGGCTTTTCGGCATATTCATAGCAGGCCGAGATATGTGTCATTTCGATCAGCATCGGCGCGAATTGGGCCCGTCTCCAGGCGTTTCCCCCGGCAGACAAGGCCCCCAGAGTGTTGCCATGATAGCTTTGCTTGCGCGCGATCACGTGGCGGCGCTCGGGCTGCCCGATTTCCAGAAAATACTGGCGCGCCAATTTGATGGCCGCTTCGGTCGCCTCGGACCCGCCCGATACGAAATACACCCGGTCCAGATCCCCCGGCGCGTGCTGGATCAGCAGATCGGCCAATGCCTCGGCCGGTTCCGAGGTCATGAACCCGGTATGGGCAAATGCGATCTGTTCCACCTGCTGTTGCACGGCCCGGATCACTGCCGGGTTGGAATGCCCCAGACAGGACACGGCCGCATCGCCGCAATCCAGATATCGCTTGCCGTCGGCATCGATCAGATAAGCGCCGTCGCCACCCGCCGCGACGGGAAGTTCAGATTTGGTGTGGCGTGGGAAAACATGACTCATGTTCCGGTCCTTCCAAGTGTTTCAACCAAAGCCGCGACCGAGGCCGCGTTATCCGCCCAGAGCGTGCCATCCGGTGCCGTCAGGCTGTTTTCGAATCCAACACGCAAGTTACCGCCGCGCCGCGCGGTTTCGACCAGACAGTCATGTTCCTGCGTTCCAAAGGCGCACACCATCCAATTGGCCGGGCTGGACGGAAACGCATCCAGATCCGCTGGCACGGATTGCTGATTCTGACTGTAGCGCCCCAACACAAGCAACCGGTCTGTCTGGTCCGGCTGGACGATACCTTTTGACAGCCAGTCTTCCAGCAGCTTCACATCTTCCGTGTCGTAGAGAATATGCTGAACCCGTGTGCCCTGAGCCGCACATAGCGCATAGACCCGAGGTGCAAGATCAAGGGCCCGCGCGATTTCCCGGACTGAAATCGAGGCCCATTCAGGCCGGACCCATTGCAGGCAGTCAAACTGCGACGGGACGTCGAACACGCCTGCTGCCTCGGTGGTGATCTGAACATCCATGCCCGGCACCACCCTTTTCAGTTCCGCGATTGTTTCGCGATACAATCCGGCATCCAGCGTGTGATGTCCGTCAGCATCCCGTACATGCAGGTGTATGCCATTCGCCCCGGCCGCGTGGCAGCCCCGCGCCGTTGCGACGATCTGATCCGTCGTGACTGGCAAGGCCGGGTGATCCGCGCGGCCCCGCCGGGCCCCGTTCGGAGCAACCAGTATATATGGTTTTCCGATGGTTTTCGCTGTGCTCTCGGTCATTGCGCCCTCGTGTTCGTCTGTCCTCAGCTAATGAACTCAAGATTCGTTTTCAATTTACCAATTAGAAAACATATGTTTTGTTTGCCGCATGACCCGCGCTCTAACTGCCATCGTTACGCAAATGCGCCGCGAGATCGATGAAATGCCTGCGCAAATGCAGGTCGCTGTAAAGTACATCATCGATCATCCCGCCGATTTCGCGTTGAATTCGATCCGCACCACCACCGATCGCATCGGCATCAGCTCGAACGTTCTGATCCGGCTGGCGCAACGCATGGGGTATGACAGCTTTGACGCTTTTCGGCGCCCATTTCGAAACGCTCTGACAACCGATGGTGAGGACAGGTTTGGGCAGGATTGGCTGGAACACCTAAAGGAACAAGGACAGTTTGGTGCGGCGCAAACACGATTTGCGCAGAACGAAATAAATGTCGTGGCCAGATCGCTGCGTCTCATGGCCCCCCATTTGACGGAACAGGCCGTCGCGCACATCAGATCGGCGCGTCGCTGTTATGTGACGGCCACACGATCCAGCCACGCGCTGGCCTATTACTTTCACTACGCCGCCCGTATGGCCCATCCCGGGCTTCAGCTGGTGCCCCGCCACATGGGTTCGGCCATCGATGATCTGGTCGAAGCCACCGCCGAGGATTGTCTGTTTGCCATCACGGTTCACCCCTATTCCGCCGACACGATTCAGGCGATGCGGTATGCTCGGGGCCGGTCGATGCGCATCGTCCTGTTGTCGGATAGCGAGGTCATCGCCCCGGGGGTTGAACCGGATGTCGTCCTGCCTGTCAGCACGCGAACCTTGCACCCGTTTTCCAGTTTTTCGGGGGCAATGGCCGTTCTTGAATGCCTGCTGGGCCATTTGTTTGACGCCGGCGGAGAGACCGCCAGAGAAAGAGTGGATGCCTATCAGAAAGCACGGGAAGACACCGGAGCGTATTGGCGACCCGGCGTATTGCCAAAGCTTAGAAAACCATAAGCCGGTTCGGTCAAAGCCTCTGGGGTCAACCTCAGAATTCAGCCCCGTTCAGGATCAGCGGCGGATCATTCTTTTCGTTTGGCGCGCGGCTGCGGTCTGGTCGGGATTTCCTTCAACAATCCTCCGACCCCCATTCCGGCAATATCCGATCCGGTCGTTTCGATCCCGCAGGCAACCCGTGACAGAACCCAATCCGCCCCGTTCAACGCCGGAGATCGTGCGCACCCGGGCAACCCGATCACCGGTCGATCCTGCATCGCACCCAGAAACAGCAGGTTTCCCGGATCAACCGGCATCCCGAACCGATCCACCCGCCCACCGGCAAACCGAACAGCAGACGGGGCAACATCGTCCGGGTCCGAGGTCGCGGATCCGGTCAGGATCATGAGCAGATCACCGGTCGTTCTGGTAACCGCCTTGGCCAGCGCATCCACGCGATGCGGCACGATCTGCACATCACACAAATCCAGACCCAGTGCTTCGGTCCGTCCGCGAATGGCGGCGATCCCCTTGTCGTTGGGCGGGCCGCCGGGGATATCCGTAACGATCAAACCTGCCGTCTTGTGAACGGGTCTTGCCAGGCGCACGGCCCCTTGCGCCAAATTGGCGGCCCGCCGAACATCAGCCTCTGGCACGGCATATGAGATGACCTTGATGGTGGCGACCATGCCATTCGGGCCCATCTGCTGGTATTGCGGAACCGTCGCAACCGTGATCATCGGGTTGACCTGATTGAACATTTCCAG
Organism: Ruegeria sp. AL12; assembly: GCF_056540885.1. Classification (NCBI taxonomy): domain Bacteria; kingdom Pseudomonadati; phylum Pseudomonadota; class Alphaproteobacteria; order Rhodobacterales; family Roseobacteraceae; genus Ruegeria; species Ruegeria sp. AL12. The sequence goes on from NZ_JBQFXN010000001.1 coordinate 1,105,012, forward strand.
CGCATCCACATCCAGAACCGCCACGCCCGGCCCGTCCGCCAACAGGTTGACCCGGCCGGTGAACGCGTCTGTCACGCGCAGATTGGCCGACGCCGCATCTGGTGCAAGAGCCGCGGCCAAACGACGTGCGGCCTCGTCTTCGTGACAATCGCCGGGTTCAAGGCGCGCAACGATCACTTCGCGGATGTCCGCCTGCGTCAACTGCGCCATATGCTCTGCTTGCAGTGACAGCCCCTTGCGCAGCTTTTGACCGTCAGCTGTCACCGAATGGGCCAGAATGGCGCCTTTTGCTTCGGAGACGGGTACCGGACCAAACCTCATGCCTTGCCTCGCAGAACGGCCGTCATCTGCGCCAGAATTGCAACGGCAATCTCGGATGGGCCGGCAGCCCCGATATCCAACCCGATTGGCCCATGAATCCTCGAGATTTGCTGTTGGCTGAAACCGGCTGCTTTCATACGCTCGACGCGTTTGGCGTGGGTACGTGTCGATCCCAATGCACCAATGTAAAACACGCCCGCATCCAGTGCAGCTTGCAACGCCGGATCATCCAGCTTTGGATCATGTGTCAGCAGGACAATTGCGGTGCGCGCATCCAACCCGAGTTTTGCAACGGCCTCATCCGGCCAATCCGTAAGGATCGTTTCCCCCGGAAAACGGGCGCTGGATGCAAACGCGTCGCGCGGGTCTATTATGGCCGGATCATACCCGGCAATTCGCGCCATCGGCACCAATGCCTGTGCGATATGCACCGCACCAACAACGATCAATCGCAGCGGCGGGTTGTGAACAGCCACAAAGGTCTGACCATCTTCTTCAAAACCGGACCGATCCATGCGCAGCCGTTCCGCATAGGCGTTACGACGCAAGGCTCTGTGCCCGGTATCGATATTGACTTCGTAAGCGATGGGTTCACGCGCTGCGCGGGCTGCAACCAGTTCCGCAAGCATAGGTTCGGGCAGAACCTTTCCAACGGGTTCGACAAGAACGCGAATGGTCCCGCCACAGGCCAGCCCGACCGCAAAGGCATCTTCGTCGCTCACTCCGAATTCCAGCAAGCGGGCTTCGCCTTCGTCAATGGCCTCAAGCGCCTCGACGATCACCGCGCCTTCGACACAGCCGCCAGACACAGAGCCTTCGATCCGGCCATCGCCGCCGATAACCAGCTGGGAACCCACCCGGCGTGGCGCGCTGCCCCAGGTTTCGACAACCGTGGCAAGCGCGGCGCCGCTGCCATTGCGGTGCCACTTCAATGCCGTTTCCGGGCTGTTGTCGAATCGTTCCATCAGGACCTCCAGACGTCGTCTGTCTCCAACATAGGCAGGATTGGCGGGATGAAAAGCGCAACGCCCCTGTCAAAACGTCCATGTTGAGCCCTGCAAGCCGATGCTAAAGCCTGAACAATATTCAATAAATCATAGTATTGATTGTTATGGGCCCGGGTTTTAGCTTGTGCGGGCAGCGGGCCGGTTGCCCAAGCTGCATACCAAACACATTTTTTCGGAGACAAGCAGTTGAAACATTATCTTGCACTGGGCGCAGTGGTTGGCCTTTTGGCTTCGACCGCAGCGTGGGCTGACACATTCGAACGTTATGGAGAGGTCGAGGGCTGGAAAGTCTTCATCGACAACGAAAAGAAATCCTGCCTGATCGAGGCCGTGGACGATGCGGAAAACGTCGTTCAGATGGGCCTGACCGAAGATCGCGGCGTGGGGTATGTGGGGGTATTCACCAAAGCCGATACCGACATCAAACGTGGCGAAACACAAGAAGTGGCCATCCTGATCGGGGACAACATCTATCTGGGTGAAGCCACAGGTATGAAAGGCAACATCACCAAGGGTTATTCCGGCGGCTATGTTCTGTCAGACAACCCACAATTCGCGGATGATCTGGCCAAGAAAAAGGTCATGATCGTGTTCCCCGAGACATCCTATGCATTTACCGTCGATCTGACCGGCACCTACAAGGCCATGGAAATGGCCCGGAAGTGCAACGAAGAACAGTTGTCGTAACGGTCTAATCGGAAAGCGCGGCCATCAGCCGTGCTTTCTGCCCCTGGTCGTCAGGTTGCGAAATCACGGCGGCCAGATCCTCGAGCGAGGCAATCGAGTGCCCTGCCCTGAAACTGTCGACATGGGGCAGCATGGCCGCCACCCCCTGGGCCTTGGGGGCAAACCCGTCCCAGCGCAGCAGAGGGTTCAGCCAGATCAGGCGTTTGGAGGACAGGTGCAGCCGCTCGATCTCTTTCTCAAGGCACTCCGGGTCACCCCGTTCCAAACCGTCGGTGATCAAAAGAACAACCGCACCTTGCCCCATGACACGTCTTGACCAGTCTCTGTTGAACTGATGCAGACAGTCGCCGATGCGTGTGCCCCCTTCCCAGTCCTGCGCCTCGGCCCCGGCAGCGGCGAGCGCTGCGTCGACGTCCCGATGATGCAAATGGCGGGTTATGTTGGTCAGGCGCGTGCCGAACGTGAAGGCATGAACCTTGGCCCAACCCGCCCCCTTGGCGTTCGAGACCGTGTGCAGGAAATGCAGAATGACTCGGCTGTATTGGCTCATCGAACCCGAGATATCGCAAAGCGCAACTAGATTTGGCCATCGCGGTTTGGGTTGCAGCCGGGCGATATCACGCAATTCGCCCCCTTGCCGCATGGCTGCGCGCAAGGTGCGGGCGCGGTCGATACGGTGCCCCAGATGGCTGGCCTGTCCGCGGCGCGATTCAATGGGTTTGACCGGCAGGGTCATCCGCGCCAATACGCGTTTGGCTTGCGCGATTTCTGCGGTGCTCATCTGTTCGAAGTCCAGGTTGCGAAGACGCTCTTCGGACGATGCCGTTTGCGTGGCGTCAATCTCGATTTCGGTTTCGCCTTCATCTTGCGCAGCCGGTTGGGGCGCGTCACGTTCGACACCATCCAGCAGGGCCTCGGCTGCGCGCTTTTCACCGGCATCCGCCTTGCGCTCCTCTTGCACGCCCCGAATGGCAGGAAGCATCATGGCCATCATGTGTTCCATGTATCGCGGGTCGCGCCAGTACATTCGGAAGACCTGCGCAAACACCGTGCGATGTTCGGGGCGGTTCACGAAACAGGCGTGCAGCGTCCAGTAGAAATCCCGTTTCCGGGTGAAACCTGCCGCCTGCACGGCACGAATTGCGTCGACCACGCGACCGGGTCCGATTGGCAGCCCTGCCTTTCTGAGTGCGCGGGCAAAATGGGTGATGTTCTGCGCCAGCTTCGGGTTGTCGGGAATCTCCAGCGGGATTTGCTCGGCCATAGCGCGTCAGGCCGGTTCAAGCGTCGCTTTGGCCTCATCCAGAATGCGCTTAGCCTCAGACCCTTGCAGCTTCTGGATGTCGTCCTGATATTTCAGAATCGCCCCCAGCGTGTCACCGATCACCTCGGGGCTAAGGTTCATCACGTCCAGCGCCAGCAGACACTTGGCCCAGTCAATGGTTTCGGCCACGCCGGGTTTCTTGAACAGGTCCTCGGTGCGCAGACGCTGGACGAAAGCCACGACTTCGCGGCTGAGCGCATCGGCGGCCTCCGGCGCGCGCGCGTGCAGAATTTCGATCTCGCGTTCGAAATCGGGATAATCGACCCAGTGATACAGGCAGCGACGCTTGAGGGCATCGTGCACTTCGCGGGTTCGGTTCGACGTGACAATCACAATGGGTGGTTCGGGTGCTGAAACAGTTCCCAATTCAGGGATCGTGACCTGAAAATCACTGAGAGCTTCCAGCAGAAAGGCTTCGAACGGTTCATCGGTCCGGTCCAGTTCGTCGATCAGAAGAACCGGTGCTCCGTTTTCGTCGGGGCGCATTGCTTGCAGCAAGGGGCGTTCGATCAGGTATTCATCCGAAAACAGTTCCGCCTGCAACGCGCCCCTGTCGGCCCCGCCCGAAGCTTCGGCCGTTCGGATCGCGACCATCTGCGCCGGAAAGTTCCATTCGTAAACGGCCGAGGACGCGTCCAGACCTTCGTAGCACTGCAACCGGATCAAACGGCGGTTCAGACCGGATGCCAGCGCCTTGGCGATTTCCGTCTTTCCAACTCCGGCCTCGCCTTCCAGAAACAACGGGCGTCCAAGCTTGAGCGACAGGAACACAACCGTGGCAAGGGCCCGTCCGCAGACATAGCCCTGACGTCCCAGCATCTGCTGCACGGCATCGATGGAATTTGGCTGCGTCATGGAAATCCTCTCTACTTCGCGGACAAACAGGTCACGCAAGCGCCTTTGCGTCAAGGCCCCAGCCCCTGTCAGAGCTACGACGTTCCGGTTGGTTGACAAGTTTTTTCGGCAACTCGTTCCGGGCTGGTTGGTCTTTCGGGGCAGCTATGCTAGCGGAAGGCCATGACTGATACCCTCACGATCCGCCGCCCCGACGATTGGCATCTGCATCTGCGCGATGGCGCCATGTTGCAGGCCGTTCTGCCCGAAACTGCACGTCATTTCGCCCGTGCAATCATAATGCCGAACCTCGTGCCGCCGGTCGTGCGCGGGGATCAGGCCGCCGCTTACCGCGACAGAATCCTGGCCGCCCTGCCCGACGGCATGGTGTTCGAGCCACTGATGACCCTGTACCTGACCGAGGATACAGACGCGCAGGACGTCGCCGCCGCCCATGCCAGCGGGCTGATAAAAGCGGTCAAGCTGTACCCCGCAGGGGCCACGACCAATTCGGCCTCGGGCGTGCGCGACTTTGACAAAGTGCGCCCGGTTCTGGAGAAAATGGCCGAGATCGGCCTGCCCATGTGTGTCCATGGTGAAGTGACCGACGCCGAGATCGACATCTTTGACCGCGAGGCCGTGTTCATCGACCGCGTTCTGGACCCGATCCGAAAATCGACGCCGGGTCTGCGCGTGGTGATGGAACATATCACCACGTCCAATGGCGTGGACTATGTCAAAGCCAACGAAACGGATCTGGGCGCGACGATCACCGCGCACCACCTGATCATCAACCGCAACCATATTCTGGTGGGCGGGATCAAACCGCATTACTATTGCCTTCCGGTCGCCAAGCGCGAGGAACATCGCCTGGCCCTGCTGGCTGCCGCAACGTCGGGCGACCCGAGGTTCTTCCTGGGCACGGACAGCGCTCCGCACACGGATGCAAACAAGGAAATGGCCTGTGGCTGTGCGGGGTGTTTCACCGCGACGAATACCATGTCTCTGGTGGCCGAGATGTTCGACCGCGAAGGAGCGCTGGAAAAGCTCGAGGCGTTCGTCTCGCTCAACGGGCCGGGCTTTTACCGCCTGCCTGTGAACGAAGAGACGATGACCCTGACCAAAGGCGAGCCGGTTGCATACCCGTCAAAGATCGACACGGGCGATGGACCTGTCACGGTGTTCGACCCGGGCTTTCCACTGCACTGGAGCGTGGCTTAACCCGCCATACGTTCGGCCAGATCACGGGCGCGACCGCCGGTGCGCAGCATCGACCAGATCGCGTCCGCCTCATCCGTTCCGATCAGCTTCGACGCTTTGGCGCGCACACGATCCTCGCGGTCAGACAGCGACATTGGGGTCAGCAGGTCATGCGTCGCCTCGCGGCGGATACCGTCGCGACGCAGCAAGGCCAGATGCGCCTGCGTTTCCGACAGGTTTTCATCTGCTTCGACCGTGATGCGATCTTGCAGAGACTTAATCCGCGGGTCCGCGCAGACCTTGTCGGTATAGCTGTCCGGCAAAGCCGTATCATGCCCCAGCGCCTGCATCGCGATGACCGTCCGGTAAGAGAACTTGGCCCCCAGCCCGGTTGTGGGCGACAACTGATTGCAAACACTCATCCAACGCGGATGGGTTTTGATTTTGATCTCGGCCACTTCGGGTTCCGCGATGTCCAGCGCGCGCGCCGCCTCCAACGCCGCGTGCAGGCCGTGACAACAGGCGTGGAACTTGTGGCTTACCGTTTCGAACAACCATTCATCGCCCAAACCATCCAGCGCGCCTTGATCCGCTGCACCCTGATGTGTCGCGCCAAATCCATACGTGCCTTCCAGCGCGTCGGCGTTGGGTTGAAATCCACGCTGAACAAGCACAGCCGCCTCGACCCCTGCCGAAGCGGCAAGCCCGGCATTGTAAGGCTTGCCCATTGTTCCGAACTGGGCCTTCAGCCCGGCCGCGCGCGTTGCCGTCAAACCCAATACGGACCGCATCTGAACCTTGTCGAATCCAAGCAACCGCCCCACGGCGACAGCGGCCCCGAATGCACCGGATGTCGCTGTCTGGTGAAACCCGGCCTGATAATGCCCCCTGCCCAGCCACAGGCCGACACGGATTGACGTTTCCATACCGACCAGCGCGGCTTCGAGCAGATCGACCAGAATGCGGTCATCCCACTCGGCCACGGCAAGGGTCGCAGGCAGGATGGCGACTGACGGATGCCCGATATGCGCGAAATGCGTGTCATCGTAATCCAGCGCGTGGGATATCGTTCCATTCACCAAAGCTGCGCCGCGCAATGGGGCCGCGCCCCCTCCGAACAGATGGGCCTGAGCGTTCCCGCCCTCGGCCAGAACCATATCGCGAACTATGCAGGACACCGGCTCGGACGCCCCTGCGCGACCAACTGCCATCCAATCCAGAACGGACAGCGACGTGACAATCCGCGCCTGAGCCGTCGTTGAAACCGGGCCCGCCGCGAAGGTGGCCAATGCTGCTGTGAAATCCGTCATGAGCGCAGTCTAGCGTGCGCCCTTGCCGCGTAAAGACCTAGCCGTAGAGTTCTTTCGCACGCGCCTCGAAGGCGCGGACGATCCGCTGCATGGCTTCGTTGAACACTACGCCGATGATCCCCTGAAGGATGGCGTTCTTGAATTCGAAATCCACATGGAACGAGATGTTGCAGCCCCCATCGGGCGCGTCCTCGAACTGCCAGTCGGATTTCATGTATTTGAAAGGCCCGTCCAGATACTCGGTATCGATCTTCTTCTGATCTGCAAACAGGGTCACCCGGCTGCCGAACCGTTCGCGGAACACCTTGAACGAGATGACCAGATCGGCCTCCATCACCTCGGCCTCACCAACCGCGTAGGTCTTGCGGATCCGGGCCGCGGCGCACCAGGGCAGAAACTTTGGGTAGCTGCCCACATCCGCAACAAGATCATACATCTGCTGGGCTGTGTATGGCAGGTGGCGGGTTTCCGAATGGATTGGCATGATGTCCGGTATTTGCAGGTGACAATGGCGCGTCATGTCGTATGTTGCGCGCCAAAGATCAAGGGGGCTGCGATGACTAACCGCGCATATGTGATAGATGAGATGATCTCGGCCAAGGCCATCGCGGCGCGGATCGAAGAGCTATGCCGCGAAATTACGGATGAGTTCGGCGATACGGACAAGCTTGTCGTCGTGGGATTGTTGCGCGGCAGTTTCGTCTTCATCGCCGATCTGGTGCGGGAACTGGACCTGCCGATCGAAGTGGATTTCCTTGAGGCGTCCTCGTATGGCGATTCGATGGAGAGCAGCCGGGAAGTGCGCATTCTCAAGGACTTGCGCGGCGCGATCGAAGGCCGCGACATGCTGGTGGTCGAAGATATCGTCGACACCGGGCACACGCTGAACCACGTCACCAACCTGCTGCGCAGCCGCAAGCCGAAACGGCTCAAGTCGATTGCCCTGCTCGACAAACCCAGCCGTCGCGAAGTTGATTTCCGGTCAGACTGGATCGGCTTTGAAATTCCGGATGAATTCGTCGTGGGTTACGGAATCGATTACGCTCAGCGCAACCGCAACCTGCCGTTTATCGGTAAAGTCCGGTTTACCGAGGACTAGCCGCACTTTACCCGGGCAATTTGAGTGGCTACCCAGCGCCCCAAATTCAAAAACCAGAATAATAATAGACAAACTTATTTGCGCGCCCGTACTCTTCCTATCAGCTTGGGAGGATTATGGATGAAGCGTGTAGTTGCGACAGCTGCTGTCGTTATGGCGATCGTGGCACTTGCAAGTTCGGGTGCCGCAAAAGACAACAAGGGCAAAGGGCAAGGCGCCAATAAAAACAAAGTAGAGAAATCTATCAAGTCAAACGGCAAAGCCGTACCGCCCGGTCAAATCAAAAGATACACGCGTGGGCAGAAGCTGCCGGGTGATCTGAGTTTTGACTATATCGACGATCTCGACAACTGGAAGCTCAAGCCTTTGGGGCCCGGCCAGCGCTATATCCGGGTGGATGATGAAATACTCTCGATATCTGATGATACGAAGACAGTTATAGAAGCCGTTGGAATCGTTGGCGATCTGGTCAAATAAGTGGATCGTGACTAGCAGGTTTTGCCAAGCACGACATCAATCGCGCTCAGGAAAATCCCGGTTCCAATCGGAATAAGCGCATCCGGGAAATCGTAATCCGGGTTGTGCAGTTGCGGATGGTCCTGCCCCGCCCCCAACCAGAACATGGCCACCTGCGCGCCTTTGCCAAATTGGCCGAAGTCTTCGGAAAAACGCTGTGGCCGATCGACCAGCCGGCACGCGACGTCCCGATCGGCACAGGCTTTGGCCAAAACCGAAACGGTTTCACGGTCATTGACGCAGGCTTCGAACACCTCGTCATAGCTGATTTCGAACGCCAGTCCCTCGGCCTTCGCCGTGTTCTTGACCAGAGTTTCCGCCTCGGCCATCAGGCTTTCCATCCGCGCGTCCGAAACCGTACGCAGGGTCACCCACAGTTCGGCCTGCCCCGGTGCGACACCGACTGTGCGCTCGCCCAGAGTGGCATGGGTGATCGTGGTCAAAGCGTAGGTGTCATCCAAGTCGCCACCCGCCCCCAAGTTGGCCAATGCCGGAATCAACGTGGACAAAGCACCTGCCGGTGACACGCCGTCCTGAGGGGCGGCTGCGTGTGAGGTTTTGCCTGTCAGAAGGATTTGCATCCCGCGCGAAGCACAATTAGCGGGACCTTCACACAGTTCCACGGCGCCCAGCTCCAGCCCCGGCAAATTATGCAGAGACAGCACGATGTCAGGGGCAACCTCAGCGAACTGAGGATCGGCCCGATAAGCAATCGCACCATGTCCGGTTTCCTCGGCGGGTTGGAAGATCAGAACCACGCGGCCAGATTTTGGGCGCTGTTCCTTCAACGCCTCCGCCACCCCGAGAACCATCACCATGTGGCCATCATGGCCGCACAGATGACCCTTGCCTGCAATCTGAGACGCATATTCCAGATCCGAGAGTTCCTGAATTGGCAGCCCATCCAGCTCGCATCGAATTCCAACCGTGGGTCCGGCAATACCGCTTTCGTAAACGGCCGCAACACCGTGCCCGCCGATGCCGCACAGAACCCTGTCCGCACCCGCTTGGCGCAAAAGATCCGCAACCCGCGTTGCGGTATGCTCCTCTTGCCCCGAAAGCTCCGGCTGTTGGTGAAACTCGTGGCGCAGGCGGATGAGCTGCGCGATCCGCTCGGGTGTCACGCTTGCTGTAGCTTTGCTTGCCGGGCCGCGCGAAGCCGAGCGAAATCGTCACCCGCGTGGTACGAAGACCGGGTCAGAGGCGTTGCGGATACCATCAGGAACCCCTTGCCATAGGCCGCCTTTTCGTAAGATGCGAATTCTTCCGGGGTTACGAACCGATCCACTCCGTGATGTTTCGGAGTCGGTTGCAGATACTGGCCGATGGTCAGGAAATCGATATCCGCCGCGCGCATGTCATCCATGACCTGGCGCACTTGCTGTTCGTTTTCGCCCAACCCGACCATGATGCCCGATTTGGTGAAGATCGACGGATCAAGCTCTTTCACCCGCTGTAGCAGGCGCAGGGAATGAAAGTACCGCGCACCCGGGCGCACTTCGGGGTAGAGACCCGGCACCGTTTCCAGATTGTGGTTGAACACATCCGGTTTCGCTTCGACCACAATCTCAAGGACAGTGTTGTCGCATTTCAGGAAATCCGGCGTCAGAATCTCGATCGTGGTTTTCGGAGAACGATGACGTACCGCGCGGATTGTCTGCGCAAAGTGCTCGGCCCCTCCGTCTTGCAGGTCGTCACGGTCCACCGAGGTGATCACCACGTGGTTCAGGCCAAGTTTTTCGACCGCATGGGCCACGCGACCGGGTTCAAATGCGTCAAGATCGTCGGGGCGACCGGTTGCAATGTTGCAGAAGGTGCAGCCGCGCGTACAAATCTCGCCCATGATCATCATGGTGGCATGACCCTGGCTCCAGCATTCTCCTACGTTGGGGCACCCTGCTTCTTCGCAGACCGTCACCAGATTGTTGTCACGCATGATCCGCCGCGTATCCGCATAGCCCTTGCCACCGGGTGCCTTGACCCTGATCCAATTTGGCTTTTTGGGCTGTGCATTGTCCGGACGATGGGCTTTTTCCGGGTGGCGCTCTTCGGGGATCTTCAGATCTCGCACGGTCGTTTTCCTGACTTTGGGTCAACTCTTGTTACTCATAACATAGACAGAAGCGCGGTGTTACACCAGCGGCGCATAGCCGCTATGCATTGCATCCTCGCAAGTGCAGAAAGGCATCATGCGCGTATTCGTATTTGCGATTTAATTTCAATATTTAGCAAGAGGTTGACCTTATTCGCAATCGCAGCGTTTACGCGATTGAATGCGGTTTAGAACTGTTTTAATTCACACCAAAATCATATGTGAATCACAGGAGCTTGACTATGAAAACCGGCGCGAAACTGCCCGACGTGACCTTTCACACCCGTGTCCGTGACGATTCAATCGAAGGACCAAACCCATTCCGTTGGGAAGACAAGACGACAGCCGACTATTTCGCCGGTAAGCGCGTGATCCTGTTCTCATTGCCGGGTGCGTTCACCCCGACCTGTTCGACTTATCAGCTGCCTGGGTTTGAGAACGGCTATGCCGATTTCAAGGCCATGGGGATCGACGAAATTTACTGCATGTCCGTCAACGACAGTTTCGTGATGAACAAATGGGCCCAGGATCAGGACCTGAAGAACGTGAAAGTCATCCCCGACGGATCGGCGGAGTTCACCCGGAAAATGGGCATGTTGGTCGACAAGGACAATCTGGGTTTCGGAATGCGCTCGTGGCGCTATGCGGCCATCGTCAATGATGGCGTTGTCGAGGCGTGGTTCGAAGAGCCCGGCCTGATGGACAATTGCCCGGACGACCCCTATGGCGTGTCCTCGCCGGATAACCTGATGAAACATCTGAAGGCGTCAGCAGAACCTGAAATGGCCTAAGCCGCAAATCCAAAGAAAAGGCCCGCATACACCGGGCCTTTTTTCTGTTCAGCCGATCATCCGATCTCGTTCTGCCTGATCCTGATAATGCCGTTTCAGCCGTTGCAGGGCGATCCGCAGGACGATCTTGCCGGACCGCGCTGACCAACCCATTCGCTTTTCCGCCAGCTCCAACCCCTCCAGATAGCAGCAGCATCGCAACGCAACATCACTCAGACCCGGCCCCAGGTCGGACAAGGCCCGTGCAACGCGGTCCTTCGCATCAGAAGCCCCCTTTCCCCCATGGCTTTCACTGTCAAAGCTGCTTCGACCACCTGTCGTCAGAAAACGATCCCAGTTCTGCGAAACCTGAGGGCCGATCTGTGCCAGCTCAAAATCTTCGCGCAAGCGCTCGCCGGCGCTGACGAGGGAGTCATCCAGAAACGGTTTTCCGTCACGATCCCGTCTGCGCGACAATGCAATCAGCGGGCTTTCCGCAGCACTGTACCGAATGCGCTTGACCCGCTCGGCGGACCCGCCCGAAGGCTTGCCCTGAAAACTGCTCTGAGCTTCGGCAAAACCAAAGTCAGTCCCGGCACGCGCCTTGTTTTCTGCCTTGGCGATCAAATGACTTAGCGCCGTTCGTCCCGCTGCGGAAATCCGATATCGCGAAATGCGACCGGGATTGTCGCAGGTGATCCAGTCTTTCAAAGCCAGGGCCTGCGCTATCCTGCACTCTACGACTGCGGTTCTTGTTGCCCCGGCGTTGCCGGTGTCGCGCACGACGACCGCCTTGTCCATTTCCTCGGCCACGGCAAGGACCGAACCCGTCTCGCTCAGGCGGCGCAACACACGCAGTGCCTCATTTTCAAATTCTTCTTCAGCCGCGTTTTCTGATCCGCTTGTCGGGCGGTCGGCGCACTCCGAAGCTAAAAAATGTGTCTCTGCGAGCGATTGCAAGGCTGCATCCACCAATGGATCGTCGCGGCGCATTTCGATGCGTCGAATTTGCCTGAGGATAGTTGACGCATGGCACCCGGCTGATCGCGCGATATCGCGGATCGAACGACCCGTCTCGGTATGAGCAAGGTATCTTTGCGCCCCTTCTGGAACCCATGCCGGAATGGTGAAAGCCATGTTGTTTTCCATAATTATTTGCCCTCGTCGACAAAACAAACTGCCACTTTTCGCCCTCGGAATGTGGGTTAACCAAATCTAACTAGAGGTCCATTCGTTACTCGTTCGTTAACCACACAAGGCAAGAACCAGATTTGATTCAAAAAGATAAACAGTCGTGAAACCATCGTTCGGGGAGACTTCGACTAAGGCAACACCCGCTTAGGTTGTGCAAAACAGGACCCATCAATTTTCGAAAAAGGGACACATAACATGCAGGACCTGATGACAATGATCGCAACCCTCCGCCGCCCACGCATGTTGGCGCGTGCTGCCAGATTCGGGGCGCGGGATTACAATCGGGACAGGCATCTGCAACGCATTCTGGGATACGGGTCGCTGCCCGGTTCAGGTCAGGCGCTGCTGCGTTTGCTCGAGATGGAGAAAGAGGTAAATGAACTGCGAAAAGAAGATGATGCCGCCTATTCATTGGTGCGGCATCTGGATCTGCTTATTGCGCTGTTGGGTGAGGCGCAGCTGTATCAGGCCAGCCGCGCCTCGGTTCTTCAGTAATCAGGCGAAAGCATCCGGCATGGAGGCCTTTTTCTCGGCGATATAGGCTTCCAGTGCCGCCGCGGTATCCGGGTCCATCTGCGGTTGCTGATAATTGGCCAGCAAGTGTTCTACACGCGCCGTGGCCAAGGCCCGCGTGTCACGCGCACCCTCTTCCTGCCAGGTTTCGTATGGCTTGTAGTCCAGCACTTCGGATTTCCAGAAGGATTCCTTGAAGTTGGCCTGCGTGTGGGCACAGCCGAGATAGTGACCACCCGGCCCTACTTCGCGGATTGCGTCCATGGCCTGCGCGTTTTCGTCATAAGCAACGCCCTTGGCCAGTGAATGCAGCACTCCCAACTGATCCGCATCCATGACGAACTTTTCGAAATCGGCAACCAGACCGCCTTCCAACCAGCCGCAGGAATGCAGCATAAAGTTCACGCCCGAAAGCAGCCCCATGTTCAGCGAATTCGCTGTTTCGTAGGCCGCCTGCGCATCCGGCAGTTTCGAGCCGCAGAACGACCCTGCCGAGCGGTATGGCAGGTTCAGACGACGCGCCAGCTGGCCTGCACCATACGTGATATGCGCGGCTTCTGGTGTGCCGAAGGTGGGTGCGCCCGAGTTCATATCGATCGACGTCACGAACGCGCCGAAAATCGCGGGGGCACCCGGCCGGATGATCTGGCTGTAGGCAACACCGGCCATGACCTCGGCCAGAACCTGTGTCAAAGTACCAGCCACCGAGACCGGCGCCATCGCTCCGCCCACGATGAAGGGCGAGATGATGCAGGCCTGATTGTTGCGCGCATAAACCTCCAACGACCCCATCATCACATCGTCGAATGTCATCGGCGAGTTGATATTGGTCAGCGAGGTCATCACGGTGTTTTCCTGCACGAACTCCTTGCCGAACAGGATTTCGCACATTTCAACCGAATCCTGTGCCCGGCTGGGATCGGTTACCGAGCCCATGAAAGGTTTGTCCGACAAGGTCATATGCGCCTTCAGCATGTCCAGATGGCGCTTGTTCACCGGAATGTCGGTCGGCTCGCACACCGTACCGCCCGAGTGGTGCAACCACTTGGACATGTAGGCAAGTTTCACGAACTTGTTGAAATCGTCCATGGTTGCATATCGGCGCCCACCCTGTGCATCACGCACGAACGGAGGACCGTAAACCGGGGCCAGAACCATGTTGCGGCCACCGATCACAACCGATTTTTCGGGGTTGCGGGCGTGCTGGGTAAACTGGCTGGGGGCTGTCTTGATCAGTTCACGCGCCAGACCACGCGGAATGCGCACACGCTCACCGTCAATATCTGCGCCCGCGTCACGCCACCGTTCCAAAGCTGCTGGATTGTCGACAAAGTTGACGCCGATTTCTTCCAACACGGTTTCAGCGTTGTTTTCGATAATCTCAAGCGCCTCTTCGTTGAGGATCTCGAAATTCGGAATGTTGCGTTCGATGTATTTCGCAGTCTCGATACGAACTGCGGTACGCTCGGCACGGCGGGCAGCGCCACCGCCACCTCTCGCCCTGCGCCGGGTGTTTGCCTCTGCCATGAGAAAATCCCGTCTGATTGGTTAGATTGAGCGTTTTGATACAGGTTTGCCGGAACTCAAGCATAGGGATTGCGGCGCTCTGGGGGGAAAAGCGACATTGCCGCCCCACCAAGAAGCAACCGGTCAGTCAGGATCGGCCGCCAACGCTTTCTCCATGGTAAGGCCGTTGCCCGCCTGATCCGTCACTTTCCAGCCCATGTGCCGATACATCGCAATCGTGTCCTTCATCATTTTATGAGTTCGCAACTTCAACTTGGACAGATTCCGCGCCTGTGCTTCTTCTTCGGCAAACTGCATCAATTGCCGCGCGACCCCCTGCCCTTGGGCTTCGGGCGCAACCGCAAGGTTGAACACCATGATTGCGTCGCCAACCTGGTCAAAAACGATGACCCCGACTGTACCGCCGGATATCGCAAGCATGACGCGGTGGGTCTTGATGTCATCCACGATCCCGGCAGTGACGTCCGGCAGATCCTCGATCCGGCTCATCGCATCTGCATAAGCCCTTTCCAGGCACCGCGTTACCTCATCCGCATCCACCACAGCGGCCGTTCTGAACTCGATCTTCGACATGGCACCTGATCTTTCCGCCGGTTTGACTCAGCTTTTGCTCCAAATGACGCCATACCGCTTGCACATGCAAGGCTTGCAACTTATGAGCCGGTTATGACCCAGACATCCCACGACCGCCTTCTGATCATCGACTTCGGCAGCCAGGTTACGCAGCTTATCGCCCGCCGCCTGCGCGAGCTGAATGTCTATTGTGAAATTCACCCTTACCAGAATGTCACGATGGATTTCGTGCGGGAAATGGCGCCGCGCGCCGTGATTTTCTCGGGCGGTCCGGACAGCGTGACGCGCGAGGGCTCGCCCCGTGCCCCGCAAGAGATTTTTGATTATGGCGTTCCGATTCTTGGCATCTGCTATGGTCAACAGGTGATGATGCATCAGCTTGGCGGCAAGGTCGAAAGTGGCCATGGCACAGCCGAGTTTGGTCGGGCATTTGTTACACCCAAAGACAAACTGGATATTCTGGAAGGCTGGTTCGCGGACGGCGATGAACAAGTCTGGATGAGCCACGGCGACCATGTCAGTGAAATCGCACCGGGGTTCGAGGTATTCGGAACCTCGCCCAACGCACCTTATGCGATCACGGCCGATCCATCGCGGCACTTCTATGCCGTGCAGTTTCACCCCGAGGTACACCATACGCCGAAGGGTGCGAAACTGTATGAAAACTTCGTTAAGCTGGCCGGGTTCAAGGGCGACTGGACCATGGGTGCCTATCGCGAAGAGATGATCCGCAAGATCCGCGAACAAGTCGGAGACAAAAAGGTCATTTGCGGATTGTCCGGTGGCGTTGACAGCTCGGTTGCCGCGATCCTTATTCACGAAGCAATCGGGGATCAGCTGACTTGCGTCTTTGTCGATCATGGGCTGCTGCGCAAGAATGAGGCCGAAGAAGTCGTTGGTATGTTCCGGGACAACTACAACATTCAGTTGATCCACGCCGACGAATCCGAGTTGTTCCTTGGCGAACTGGAAGGTCAGAGCGACCCCGAAACCAAACGCAAAATCATCGGAAAGCTGTTCATCGACGTGTTCCAGAAACACGCCGATACCATCGACGGCGCCGAATTCCTGGCGCAGGGCACTCTCTATCCTGATGTGATCGAATCGGTGTCGTTCTCGGGCGGGCCTTCCGTAACGATCAAGTCCCACCACAACGTGGGCGGCCTGCCGGAAAAGATGGGCTTGAAACTGGTCGAACCGCTGCGCGAATTGTTCAAGGACGAAGTCCGTGCCTTGGGTCGCGAACTTGGTCTGCCGCAGAGCTTCATCGGGCGTCATCCCTTCCCCGGACCGGGTCTGGCCATTCGCTGCCCCGGCGAGATCACCCGCGAAAAGCTGGAGATTCTGCGCGAAGCTGACGCGATCTACATCGATCAGATTCGCAAACACGGGCTTTATGATGACATCTGGCAGGCCTTCGTTGCCATCCTTCCCGTCCGCACCGTCGGCGTGATGGGCGACGGGCGCACCTATGACTATGCCTGTGCGTTGCGGGCCGTCACCTCGGTCGACGGGATGACGGCGGATTATTACCCGTTCAGCCATGAGTTCCTTGGCGAAACGGCAACCCGGATCATCAACGAAGTCAAAGGCATCAACCGATGCACATATGACATCACCTCGAAACCCCCCGGAACCATCGAGTGGGAATGATCCGGCAAAACGCAACCGCGTTCGACGCCAAAACGACCCGATCCCGGGAAATCTTGCCAAGCCGTGCCTGAAAAAGTCGGGCACGGCCTTGAACCTGACGCTTCATAAGCGTTTCAATGATTCAACGAATTCAATCTTATTGATCGCGTAGCGAAAGCCCCGGTACCGAGGCCGTGACCGCGCGGCCAGGCCGGGGTGCGGTACGTGAATCAGACACAAAAAAACACATTCAAGGCCGCCTTGTGGATGACCGGAGCCATCGCGTCCTTCTCCTCGATGGCGGTTGCCGGTCGCGAATTGAGCCTCGTGCACGACACGTTCGAGATCATGATGTATCGAAGCCTCGTCGGGTTTCTTGTTGTCGCCCTCGTCCTCACGGCCACAGGCGGTTGGGATCAGGTTTCCACGCAACGCCTGGGGTTGCACGCCCTGCGAAACACCCTGCATTTCACAGGGCAGAATCTTTGGTTCTATGCGGTCGCTGTTGCGCCTCTGGCGCAGGTGTTCGCGCTGGAATTCACGCAGCCGCTTTGGGTGATCCTGCTGTCGCCGCTGCTGCTGAACGAACGTCTGACGCGCCTCAAGATAACGGCAGCGCTTATCGGTTTTGCGGGCGTTTTGATTGTCACGCGCCCAGGCAGTGCGCCTTTGAGCCCCGGCCTTGCTACCGCGGCCGCGTCTGCGATTTTCTTCGCATTTACAACGATTACCACGAAAAACCTCACTCGTTTTGCCAGCATCGGCTGCATCGTTTTCTGGCTTACGTCCATGCAGGCGGTGCTTGGGGCCATCGCAGCCGGTTTTGACGGGCAGATTGCCTTGCCCACGGCGCAAACCCTTCCGTTTTTGGTTCTGGTCGGGCTGGCGGGGCTGCTGGCACATTTCTGCATTACCAACGCGCTGGCGATCGCCCCGGCGACAGTTGTGATCCCATTTGATTTTGCGAGGCTTCCCACCATCGCTGTGGTCGGAATGATCCTATACCACGAACCCATTGACCATTGGGTTCTGATCGGTGCGGCGATCATCTTTTCAGGAATATTCCTGAATATCTGGTCTGAAAGCCGTAACAGTTTAGCAACAGTTGAAAACAGTAGTCGCAATACGTAACGCACCGTCACCAGTTGACCTTAAAGTAACCAAAAAGAGAGTATCGCTCATCATACACGGGATAGGCGTTCGTAACACTCAGCCAAACGCCATTGAAACCCGCCTGAGATTGTTAGGGAGGACAGAATGAAAAAAACACTACTCGCGACCTGCGCTTTGTGCGTTGGAGCGACGGCAGGATATGCAGGCGGCCTTGATCGAAGCGGTCAGGGCATCAACCTGATCTTCGAAGAAGGGTCAGCAGTCCAGTTTCGGTTGGGATACACCAACCCCAGCGTAACGGGCACCATGCCAGCTTTGGCTGGACCAAACATCGGGCAGCCGGTCGATTCCGGAGAAGTTGCGAACGACTTTTTCACACCGCATCTGGGTTATAAAACGTCACTGACCGAAAAGCTCGATTTCGCGATCATGTATGACCAGCCCTTTGGGGCCGACATTGAATACGCAAACACCTACCCTCTTTCGATCAACCCTATTCCGGGTGGTCGTACCGATGTTTTGAGGGCTACAGCAGACACGGACGCCATTACGGCATTGCTGCGTTACAAATTCGATGGCGGGTTCAGCGCAATCGGCGGTATTCGAGCACAGCGAGTGAAGGCTTCTGTCACCGTCCCGCTTGCAGCAGGGTACCAGGTTGACACCGATGCCGACACTGCATTCGGCTACGTTATCGGGGTTGCATGGGAGAAACCGGAAATCGCAGCACGTGTGTCACTGACATACAACTCCAAGATCAGCCACGATCTATCGCAAACAGAATCTCTGAACCCACCACCGTTCCCTCCGATTCCACCCGGGACCGTGGCCACCTTCAACACAAACAGCGAAATTGAGACGCCTCAGTCGATCAACCTGGACTTTCAGACGGGCGTCGCGCCTAAAACGCTGTTGTTTGGTTCTGTTCGTTGGGTCGACTGGCCACAGCTGGTGTACAACCCGCCAAACTACCCGCCGACCAGCAACCTTGTTGACTACGACGATGCGACCTTCACCTATTCGTTGGGCTTGGGGTATCAATTCTCGGAAGAGTTCAGCGGTGCTGTAACACTAGGCTATGAGTCTTCTCAGGGCACTCCTGTATCCAACCTCGGCCCGACTGATGGGTTCTGGAGCATTGGTCTGGGCGGAACATATTCGTTGGAGAATGCCAAAATTTCCGGTGGCGTACGCTACACTGACATCGGTGATGCAACGGCAGATGGCGCCTTTGGGCAAACAGCCACTTTCAGCGGCAACAGCGCCTGGAGTGTTGGGTTTCAGATCACTTACGCTCTGAACTAAATCCAAGGTGTTTTCATCTTAGGCTCCGCTGTTTCAGCGGGGTCTTTTTTATGCGCAGGTTTCGGGTCGTATATCTATCGAATGAATGAAATTGTGCGGCCATGAACACGCAAAAACACCTTTCTCGGCGCGCCTGGGTCGAACTTCTTCTTCTGGCCGTGATCTGGGGCGCATCCTTTGTAGCCATCCGGATCGCTCTGGACTCCATTCCCGTTATGACATCGGTTCTGCACCGCACGTTCTGGGCGATGCTGGTGCTGTGGTTGGTGGCATGGGCCAAGGGGCTTTCGCTGCCCCGCTCTCTGCGCATCTGGGGCGCATTTCTGATCATGGGATTGCTGAACAATGTCATCCCATTCAGCTTGATGGCATGGGGTCAGCTTTACATCGATTCTGGTCTTACGGCCATTCTGAACGCGACCACGGCCATCTTTGGCGTTCTGGTTGCGGCGCTGTTTTTCAAGGATGAGCGTTTGACACAAGCCCGGGTCATCGGAGTCGTTTTGGGTTTTCTCGGTGTCTCGATCACCATCGGAATACAGACCTTCACGTCTTTCAGCCTGCAAAACACGGCGCAGCTTGCGGTGTTGGCCGGAACGCTGTCGTATGCTTTTGCGGCGGCTTGGGCGCGGTATCATCTGTCTGACCTTCACCCCGTCGTCGCGGCCGCTGGCATGCTGACCGGTTCGACTGTGCTGATCCTGCCGCTGGCGCTCATGACGGACGGGGTGCCAACGCTTGCACTGCCCGCGATCACCTGGGCTGCGATTGGCTATTACGCCATTGTGGCAACAGCGGGGGCATATCTTTTGTACTATCGAGTCCTGGCGATGGCGGGCAGCGGCAACCTGATGCTGGTGACGCTTGTCATCCCTCCGGTCGCCATCGTGCTTGGCGCAATTCTGCGGAACGAAGCGCTGCCGCCGAATGCCTATTTCGGCTTTGTCATCCTTGCCATGGGCCTTCTGGTATTGAACCGAGCTGGCCGCCGTGATTGACGCCGTGCGCTGCCCGATTTAGCAAAGGCAAAAAAGGGACAGCACAAGATGATCTACAACTCAGCCGAAGACTGGCGCACGGCAAGCCGCAAGAAGGTGCTGTTCTTTGGCATGTCCGGTCTGGGCAAGACATATGTCTCGAACATTCTTCGGGACTCAGGCAACTGGTTTCACTACTCGATCGACTATCGCATCGGCACCCGGTACATGGGCGAATACATCACCGACAATGCAAAGGCCGAGGCGATGAAAGTCCCGTTCTTGCGTGACCTGCTTCTGTCGGATTCCATTTACATCGGCTCGAATATCTCGTTCGCGAACCTGACTCCGGTCGCAGCCTATCTGGGCAAACCGGGCAACCCTGCCCTTGGCGGATTGGAGATGCCGGAATACCGCCGCAGGCAGGAACAGTTTCGACTGGCCGAAATACACGCTCTGCTGGATACCGAGTATTTCATCGACCGAGCCGAGCGTTTGTACAAATACCCCCATTTCATCTGCGACACCGGTGGATCGATCTGCGAATGGGTAGACCCCGAAGATCCGAACGATCGGGTACTGTCCGAGCTTTCGCAACACACCCTGATGATCTGGCTGAAGGGGGATGAGGAACACACGGCAGAGCTTGTCCGCCGTTTTGACAAAGCTCCAAAGCCGATGTCTTACCAGGCCGAATTCCTGACCAAGGCGTGGACAGATTATCTGGACCTGCAAGGCTGTTCAGAAGCGGATGTTGATCCCGATGATTTCGTCCGTTGGACCTATGCACAGGCCTTGGCGCACCGCCAGCCGCGTTACGAGGCCATGGCGAACAACTGGGGCGTGGCGATCGCTGCCAACGACATCGGAAAAATCCGCGATGCCGCCGATTTCAATGAGTTGATCGAACGCACACTTGAGACCACGCGCAATAACGCCTAACTACCAGTTTTCACTGATCTCTTAGAAGCCTGACACATGCCCATCAAAATCCCATCGGAACTGCCTGCATTTGACGTCCTGACCAAAGAGGGCGTCATGGTCATGGACGAAGATCAGGCAATGCGTCAGGACATCCGCCCGCTGCGCATCGGTTTGCTGAACCTGATGCCCAAGAAAATCCAGACCGAAAACCAGTTCGCGCGCCTGATCGGGGCAACCCCGTTGCAGATCGATCTGTCTTTGATCCGCATGACCGAACACCGGACCAAGAACACCGCCGCCGAGCATATGTCCGAATTCTATCGCCCGTTTCAGGAGATCAAAGATCAGAAATTCGACGGCCTGATCATCACCGGTGCCCCGATCGAACATCTGGAATTTCATGATGTCACCTATTGGGACGAAATCAGCGAGATCTTCGACTGGACCCAAACCAACGTACATTCCACCTTTGGTGTGTGCTGGGGCGGGATGGCGATGATCAACCATTTTCACGGCGTCAAAAAGCACATGCTGGACGCAAAAGCCTTTGGGTGTTTCCGGCATCGCAACCTGGACCCGGCGTCTCCGTTCCTGCGCGGTTTCTCGGATGACTGCGTCATTCCGGTCAGCCGATGGACGGAAATGAAACAGGATGAAATCGATCGCGCACCCGGGCTGAGGACCCTGTTGGGCAGCGACGATGTCGGCCCCTGTCTGGTCGAAGATCCCGGCCATCGCGCGCTGTATATCTTCAATCACTTCGAATACGACAGTGACACGCTGAAACAGGAATATGATCGGGACGTCAGCAACGGCACGCCTATCAACGTGCCGATAAACTATTACCCAGATGATGATCCAACCAAAACACCGCAGAACCGGTGGCGCAGTCATGCACATCTGCTGTACGGCAACTGGATCAACGAAATCTATCAGACCACGCCATTCGACATAACGAAAATTGGCCACTAAAGTCCTGATATCCCTTGGCTTGGCCGTTCTGGGCCTTGTCATACTGGCAACCTGGCGCAGCGCCCGGAACGAAGCGCTGGCCGAGGCGGCTTTCCCCCCCGAGGGTCGGATTCTGGATGTGGGCGGCATCGCCGTGCACGCCGTGGTCATGGGGGACGGCCCTGATGTCGTTCTGATCCACGGTTCCAGCGGGAACACGCGCGACATGACCTTCGCGCTGGCCCCCATTCTGGCCAAGTCATACCGCGTGATCGTTTTTGACCGACCGGGCCTGGGCTATTCCGAAAGCTTCAATCCGGATGGCGAAACCATCATTGAACAGGCGGATATCCTGCAACGGGCGGCGGCTCAGCTTGGTGCGGAAAAACCCATCGTGGCCGGGCAGAGCTATGGCGGATCGGTCTCGCTGGCCTGGGCCGTGACCCGGCCCGAGAATATCTCGGCTCTGGTTCTGATCGCCCCGGCCGCCATCCCATGGGAAACGCCTTTGGATGGGTTCAACCGGCTTGCGTCAACTACGGCGGGCAATGTGCTGGCCTTGCCCTTGATCAGCTCTTTCGTGCCCGAATGGTACGTCACACAGGCGTTGGACAAAGTTTTTGCACCGCAAACGGCGCCCGAAGGTTATGCGGAACATTTCGGGCCCGGGCTGACGATCCGGCGTGGCTCGATGCATGCAAACGCCAAGCAGCGCGCCAACCTGCTGGACGAAATTACCCCTCTGCAACCCAGATATGGCGAGATCTCCGTTCCGACGGAAATCATCCACGGAACGGCCGACGACACCGTTGGTCTTGAATGGCATTCTGAACGCCTGATCGAACAGATCCCCGGGGCCGAGTTGATCGAGCTACCGGGTGTCGGCCATATGCCACAGGTGGTCGCAGCGCCCGAGGTTGCCGCCGCGATAGATCGCGCGGCGCAGCGCGCGGGTTTGCGTTAACCCACGCTCTAATCCATAGTCAGATATGGATTTTATCGCGAGGTGACATATGGCCCGGTCAGGAAAAGGCTCTATCGAGAAGTATTTTCAGAAAGACGCGCCCAAATCTGTACGGGAAGAGATTCAAAACGCGAAAAAGGGCGATATTCTGAACCCGACCTACCCGTATTCCGAAAAAATGAAGACCAAAGATTATGATGAGCAGATGGACCTGCTTCAGATTGAATTGGTCAAAATGCAATCCTGGGTCAAGGAAACCGACCAGCGGGTTGCCATCATATTCGAAGGTCGCGATGCCGCCGGCAAAGGTGGCACCATCAAACGGTTTCGCGAAAACCTGAACCCGCGCGGCGCGCGCAACGTTGCGCTGGCCAAACCATCAGACGCCGAACGCAGCCAATGGTATTTTCAGCGCTACATCCCGCATCTGCCCGCCGCTGGAGAGATCGTGTTCTTTGATCGCAGCTGGTACAATCGAGGTGTCGTCGAGAATGTCTTTGGCTTCTGCACCCAGGAACAGCGTGAGAGGTTCTTCCGTCAAGTCCTGCCGCTTGAAACGGGCCTGGTGAATGACGGCATCCATTTGTTCAAGTTCTGGCTCAATGTCGGGCGCGCGGAACAACTGAACCGTTTTCTGGCGCGCGAAAACGACCCATTGAAGCATTGGAAGCTCAGCGCGATCGACGTCGCAGGGCTGAACAAATGGGATGAATACACGCAGTCGATCTCGGAAACCCTGACCCGGTCGCATTCTGATGCCTGCCCGTGGACGATTGTGCGTTCCGACGACAAGAAACGCGCGCGGCTTGCGGCCATCCGAACGGTTCTGCTTGCCTTGGACTATGATGAGAAGGACAAGAAGAGTATCGGCGAGATTGATGCCCGTATCTGCGGTGGCCCGGATATGTGGGAGGCGTAGATTGTCTCTCTGCCCTGCCCCGTCGATACCTTCACGATCATGCATTGGACGAAAATGCGTCGGTGGTCTATGTCCTTGTCTTCCAACACGCAATCAATGCAACTGAGGCCGGGATGACGAAACGCGGTTATCACCACGGAAACCTGAAGCAAGCCCTGATCGAGGCTGCCTTGTCCCTGATCGAAGACAAGGGCCCGACCGGTTTCACGCTGTCCGAGGCGGCCAAAACGGCCGGTGTCACGCCTGCCGCCGTCTACCGTCATTTTCAAGGGCGCGAGGACCTGATTGCCGAAGCCGCACGGCAGGGGTTTGAGATGTTCGCAGACCTGATGCAATACGCCTATGACGAGGGGCAGCCTTCAGCCCTTGCCGCTTTTGAAGCAACGGGGCGTGCATATCTGGCCTTTGCGCGCAAAAATCCCGGGCATTACATCGCCATGTTCGAAAGCGGGATTTCCCTGAACCGGACACCCGAATTGTCCCTGGCAGCCAACCGGGCGAAGGCCGTTCTTGAAAAAGCGGCAGCGGACCTGTCCCAACATATTCCGCCTGACAAGCGCCCGCCCGCGTCGATGTTCAGCGCCCATATCTGGGCGATGAGCCACGGAGTCGTCGAGCTGTATGCACGAAATACCGGCGCAACTTCGCCTTTTCCTCCCGAAGATTTGCTGGAAAGCGGTATCGGCATCTACCTGCGCGGTTTGGGTCTGATCCCCCAGGACGAGTGACGCAGTCAGAACGAACGACTGCCCTGAGGCATACTCAAGCCCGATGTCACATTGATCAGATCCATCTCACCCATCCCCTTGATATCAACGCACCCAAGCTCCGAGACCTGAAACTCGTCAATCAGGGCATATTTCATCTCTTCCGGGGCCACGATGTTCATGGGGTTGGCAAAGACCTGCAACCGGGACGCGATGTTTACGGCAGGGCCAAACACGTCATAGACATATTTCTGAATGCCCACGACCGATCCAACCGCCGCACCCATCCCCAACCCGATCCGGGCCTGCCACTTATGCGGATGGCTTTCGTTGCGGCGTTCTAGATAGCGCAGGAACCTTACCGCACAATGCGCCACGGCGGTCGCATGATCCGGTGTTGGATCTGGCATACCTGACACGGCCAGATAAGCATCTCCGATCGTTTTGATCCGCTCACACCCGAATTGTTCCACGATCCGATCAAAGGCCGTGAAGATGTCGTTCAGTTCACTCAAGGTGACCGTCGGGTCGGTCTTGGCCGCAAAATCCGTGAACCCGACAAAATCCAGCATAACTACCGAAACCTGCTGATACAGCTGCGGTGTGACGACACCGAACGTCTTGAACTCTTCATACACGGCTCGGGGCATCAGGTTCAGCAACAGCCGTTCCACTCTTTCCTTTTCGCGCTCAAGCTCTCGGGTGTTGCGCTCGACCATGGTGGAATAGCTGTCGATCATGCTTTCCAATTCGCGAATGCGGGTGATGTTCTGACATTCCACGATCAGCACCTGCTCGGACAAGCCATTGGCCAATGAGACCGTGACAGCAAAGATCAAGGTCCTGCGTTTCGGCTTTATCTGCAATTCGACCGAGTACCGAAGGCCGGACTGCTTTACGTCCTCAAGTTCCTTTGGGTCGAGATCCGACAGAACGTCGCTTAGGGTACTGCCCTTTTCAGGAGTGCCGAACCACTCCGTAAAAGGCCCGTTGTGAAACACGAATTGCAGGTCGGATGCGCGCACCACGGCGACGCCGACTCCGATCGCACGCAGCAATTGCTCGTTTATCGCCAGAATGCTCATGCCGCGTTCCGGGTGACTATGATCGAACGTTTGCCTTCGATTGCGGTCAGCGCAGTTTTGATGTCTCCATCGGACATGCCATGCTGACTCAGCGCGTCGCCAAACAGCTCGGCCATGACGTCGAATTCGTTGTGCGAAATGTTCAGATGCCGATGAACTGCTTCGATCCTGTCATCACTGAAGGATGCCGGCCCGCCAATCAAAGACGAGACGAACTTGGTTTGATGGTCGATCAGGCGCGGCATATCAATGTCTTCGAAATGATGGCCGATCTCATCCGAATCCAACGCCATTTCATAGAAGGTCATCACGACCCGGCTGATCGTTTTGAAACCGCCATATTTTTCATAAAGTGTCTGTGCCACACGAATACCCGCGCGTTACCAATCAATAACCCCACAACTTTATATCAAATCGATATTTTTGTTAACGCTTATGATTTTCTGGCCCGGAAGAATCCAAAACCGTCTTTCCGCACAGGAAAACCTGCCACAGTAGCGCTGAGGCCGAATGGGATCTTTCACTCGTTCTTTAGGAATGGGAAACGAAGGAAAGGCAACACCATCAGCGGGGTTATCTTTTGACTGATCTTGAAGCGTTCTGATGGGCTGGGCCGGGTCAGCTTTGAACGCAAGCCAGCCCCTCTGACAGAAAACTTCGTCTGATCCCCCCAAAACCCGCCGTTCAAAGAGAATTTCGTTTCAATACGGCGTGTCCTCATGTTCACATGCAGGAAAACGGCACAACAATCGAAAGGACCAAAAGTGCAGGAACATGGATATGCGTCCGGGCGACTGAACCTTCCTTTTGTCGGAATATCGACCTTCGCAAAATCTCCATATGTCGAGAACTGGGACGGAATCGAGGCCGATGTTTGCGTGCTCGGCGCGCCGTTCGACTTTGGAACCCAATGGCGCCCCGGCGCGCGTTTTGGTCCTCGGGCCGTACGAGAGGCATCGACCCTTTTCAGTTTTGGCCATGCCGGCGCCTATGATCATGAGGATGACGCGACCTATCTGGACAGCTCGGTTCGGATCGTCGACTTGGGCGATGCGGATATCGTCCACACCAAGACCCAGACCAGCCACAAGAACATAGCCTTTGGCGTGCAGAAAATTCTCGAAGCCGGGGCACTTCCCCTGGTGATTGGCGGTGATCACTCGGTCAACATCCCCTGCATTTCCGCGTTTGAAAGCGACTGCGCCGAAAACGGCCCGATCCATGTTGTTCAAATCGATGCGCATTTGGACTTTGTAGACGAACGTCACGGCGTTACCAACGGGCACGGAAATCCCATGCGCCGCGCGATCGAGAAAGACTATGTTTCAGGTATGACCCAGCTGGGCATTCGAAACGTATCGTCCACTGCCAAGGAAGGGTATGACGACGCGCGCGCGCGCGGATCGGATATCCTGTCGGTGCGGCAGGTTCGCAGATTGGGAACAGAGGCTGTTCTTGACCGCATTCCCGAAGGCAAACGGTACTATGTAACGATCGATATCGATGCGTTCTGCCCCTCGATCGCGCCCGGAACCGGCACTCCGAGCCACGGAGGTTTTTTGTACTATGACGTTCTGGAAATCCTTCAGGGGCTGGCGAAAAGGGGCGACGTGGTGGGCATCGATCTGGTCGAGGTGGCCCCCGCCTACGACCCCACTGAAAGCACTCAGATTCTGGCGGCGCAGCTGCTGTTGAATTTTCTGGGTTTCATTTTTCACGAACGTGCCCGACGCACGTGAAAAGCGGGTGGAGCGGAAGCTCCACCCAAAACCTCAGGCGTCGATAATGTTGTGCCCCGGCCCGTAGGGGAAGCCTGTGATGTTTTCGGCTCCGTCTTCGCCCACCACCAAAATATCGTGTTCCCTGTAACCGCCTGCACCAGGCTGGCCTTCGGGGATCCACAGCATCGGCTCGATCGACACCACCATGCCGGGTTCCAGCACTGTGTCGATGTCTTCGCGGAGTTCCAGACCGGCTTCGCGACCATAGTAGTGGCTCAGAACACCAAACGAGTGCCCATAGCCGAAGGAACGATATTGAAGCAGACCTTCGTCGGCAAAGAACCGGTTGATCTCGGCGGTGATACCGGAACATGTGGCACCGGGTTTGATCAGGCTCAATCCAAGTTCATGCGCGGCCACATTGGCCTTCCACAGGCGCAGGCTGTCGGCATCCGGCTCACCTAGAAACAAGGTCCGCTCCAGGGCGGTGTAATAGCCCGAGATCATCGGAAAGGTGTTCAGCGACAGGATATCACCTTTTTGCAACGCGCGTTTGGTGACCGGGTTATGCGCGCCGTCGGTGTTCAAACCCGACTGAAACCAAACCCATGTGTCGCGGTATTCGGCATCCGGATAGGCCCGCGCGATTTCCACTTCCATCGCGTCTCGACCAGCCATCGCAATTTCGATTTCGGTTGCGCCTTCGCGGATTGCGGCATGGATCGCAGCACCACCCACATCGGCCGTGCGCGCTCCACCCTTGATCAATTCGATCTCTTCAGCGGATTTGATCATCCGCGCAGCCATGGTGTTGGCCGCGATGTCAACCAACTCTGGCTTGTCCAGCGTGTTCAGCGCCGTGTCGCGCGCCGCAAGCGTCATGTGGTCGCCTTCGATGCCGATCCGCTTTGCATTCCCGATCAGGCTCGCAACTGCCCGCCAGTAGTTGTCGCGTTTCCAGTCAGTATAAATCACATTGTCTTCAACTGACCGGCGCCAGGGTTGTCCGGCATCAATATTGGCGGAAACGGTGGTGCAGTTGTCTTGGGTTACAACACAGCCATAAGGGCGCCCGAACGCACAGTATAGAAAGCCCGAATAATAGGCGATGTTCTGCATCGATGTCAGCAGCACCACCGGGATATCCCGCTGGGCCATGATCGCGCGCAGCTTGCCAAGGCGGCGGTCATATTCGGATTTGCTGAACGGCAACGGGGCCTTGTCGCCATTATGGCAGGTGAAGAACTGAGGGCGGTTTGAAATGTCAGTCATCCTTGGTCTCTCATCTATGCCGGGCATGCATTTTCCCGGCCACATGTCCCGGCGTTCAGGACAGGCGGTCTCGGGGTCCGAGAGCCGATCACCTCCGTAGTCGCCGCGACGCCATCGCGGCAGAGATGAACAGGTGAATCGTTAGATCAGACGATTTGCTGCGTCAAGCGGGCGAAAGGCCCCGCAGACGCTCTGACCGGCGCCGCAACAGTTCAACCGTCGTCAGCAGGGCAATGGATAGGACCACAAGGATTGTCGCGACCGCCAGAATGGTTGGACTGATCTGTTCCCGCAGGCCGGTGAACATCTGCCACGGCAATGTCTTTTGCGAGGCGGAGCCCACAAACAAGACCACGACCACTTCGTCGAACGATGTGATGAAGGCAAACAGGCCGCCCGAGATTACGCCCGGTAATATCAACGGCATTTGTATCTTGAAGAAGGTCCTAACGGGCCCTGCGCCCATATTGGCCGCCGCCCGTGTCAGAGATCGATCAAAGCCCACCAGGGTCGCCGTCACGGTGATGATCACAAAGGGAATACCTAGCACTGCGTGGGCCAGGATAACTTTCAGATAGCCTACGAAGTTCTTGTTCATGCCAAGTGTACCTTCGAGGAAACGTCCGATATCACTGTAGAAAAAGAACATACCCGTCGCCGAGATGATCAGCGGAACAATCATCGGCGAAATCAGAATTCCCATGATCGCACGGCGTCCTGGAACGTGAGACTGGCTGAGCCCAATGGCGGCCAGCGTTCCCAACGTTACCGAAATAACCGTCGCAATCGGCGCGATGATCAGCGAGTTCTTGAAGCTGCGCTGCCATTCGTTGTTGGTGAAGAAATCTCGGTAATGCTTCAGCGAATAGCCTTCCGGATCAAGCCGCAGCATCTCGGGCGTGAAGGTAAAGAAGTCCTGCGCGTTGAAAGACAACGGCAACACCACCAGAATCGGCGTGATCAGAAAGACGAAGATCGCACCACAGATCACGCGAAACAGGTAGTGATAGAAAACCTGTTGCGCCGTGAGATACGGCAGCAGTTTGCGCCTATACCGCCCCTCGTACAACCAATAGATAAACCAGGCGAAAAACCAGCCGCCGAGCAGCCCCAATACACCGCCCATCAACCCGGCCACTAAAAAACCCACGACACCGAATCCGATGATATTGATCAAGCGTGCGAGGTTTTCGTTCTTCACGATATTGATGTAGACCCAGGCCAGCCCCGCGATCAGGACGGCTCCGCCCAGTATGCCCAGAAGGACCGAACCATTTCCGGCCCCGACGAAAATGCCGGCAAAGGCTCCGGCAAGTGCCACACTGGGCAAAACCATGGACATGGGTTTGCGGGATATCGGTGTCAGTGCTGCCATCTTGATTATCCCAACTTCACGTTATCGATGCCCACGATCTTGTCGTAGACCCAGTAGAGCAACAGCACGACCGCCAGAAGGATCGTACCCAAGGCCGCAGCCAGCCCCCAGTTCAGTGAGGACGAGATGTGATAGGCAATCCGGTTCGAGATGAAGACACCCTTGGTGCCGCCCACGATCTCGGGCGTGATGTAGTACCCAATCGCCAGAATGAACACGAGGATCGAACCGGCACCGATTCCGGGCACGGATTGCGGGAAGTAGATGCGCCAGAACGTCGTCCAGTTCGTTGCACCCATGGATTTGGCCGCACGCGTGTAAGACGGCGGAATGGTCTGCATCACCGAATACATTGGCAGGATCATGAACGGCAAAAGGATGTGTGTCATCGCAATGATGGTGCCGATCTGGTTGTTGATTATGATCAGGCGAGCGTCATCAGCGACCAGCCCCAACCAAACGAGGGTATCGTTAATAACCCCCTGTTGCTGCAACATGACCTTCCAGGCGGACGTTCGAACCAGAAGGGACGTCCAGAAGGGCAAAAGAACAAGTATCATCAACAGGTTCGATACCCGCATCGGAAGTGTCGCCAACAAATAACTGACAGGATAAGCAAGCAGGATACAAGCACCTGTTATTACGAGCGACATGAACAGAGTACGTCCAAAAAGCTTGATCAGGATCTGCTTGTCTTCGGGTTGGGCCTGTGCGCCTTCCGGGGTTCTGCGCATATCGACGGCATTCAGGAAGTAACCATTGGTAATCGCTGGTGAGTGGGTCTTGATCACTCGCCAGGTTTGCGGATCTCCCCATCCGTCATGAATCTCGATCAACTTTTCCTTGAAAGGCCCATCCGTTTCAGGATCCAGTTTTTTGATCTGACGCCCGGATTTGCGGAACAGCGAAGACATACCTGTTTCTTCATAGTTCAGACGCGAACCAAGGCGAGTGTGTTCTTTGTTTTCGACCGCAACGACCATATCGCGAACGAAAGCATCGTAAACCGCTTCATCCGGAAGCTCGCCGCTTTGAGCATCCCAACCCTTCAGAGTTTCCACAGTAAGTGGAAGGGTTTCCGACACCATGCTGTTTTCCACCGAACGAAACAGCATCGACGCAATCGGCACGATGAAGGAAAACATGACGAACAGCAGAAGCGGAGCGACGAGCATCAACGCCCGCAATTTCTGCCGCCGCAGTGAACGTGCCAGCGATTGCTTGAGCGGCGTTCCGTCCGCTGCCAGCATCGGCCCTGCATTTTGGCTTGCGTCAGTCATCTGTGCCCCTTGGCTCTGCTTGAGTCTGAGGGCGGCGCGCCGCCCTCGACTTTTTCATGAAAACGCGCGCTTATTGCGCCAACCAAGCTTGGAACTTGGCTTCGATGTCGTCGCGGTAATCCGCCCAGAACTCGTAGTTGTAAAGGAACGTGTTCTTGGCGTTTTCCGGATCGGTCGGCATATGGGGGGCCATATCGATACCCAGTTCGGCGTGCTGACCCACCAGTGGCGCTGACGATGCCCGGGCCGGGCCGTACGAGATGTACTTGGCCTGATCCGCCAAACGCTGGGTGTCAGTTGCGAACATGATATAGTCCAGCGCGCGCTGCTGACGCTCTTCGCTCAGACCAGCAGGGATGATCCAACCGTCCAGGTCAAAGATTTGCGCGTCCCACAACATGGCAACGGGCTGCTTCTGCTCTTCGATCACGCTGAACAGACGACCGTTATAGGTCGAACCCATGACGATCTCGCCATCAGCCAGAAGTTGCGGTGTATCCGCACCAGCGGACCACCAGACTACGCTGTCTTTGATCGTGTCGAGCTTGGCAAGCGCCTGATCCTGTCCTTCCGGAGTGGCCAGAACGTCATAGACATCGTCCTTTGCGACGCCATCGCACAACAGGGCCCATTCCATGTTGTTGATCGCACGCTTTTCAAGCGAACGCTTGCCCGGATAGGCTTCCAGGTCAAATACGGCGCAGACATCGCTGGGCGGAGTGTCTCCGACCAGATCGGTGCGGTAACCAAAGGTGGTTGAATACACGATCTGCGGGATAAAACAGTCGCTGACCAAAAGGTCGCCGAAATCTTCGGAGGCAGGTGTGCCATCCGGCGCCGGCGCAAGCTGGGTGTCAAAGTCGATTTCCAGCGCAAGACCTTCATCACACAGACGAATTGCGTCTGCGGCCACAACATCAACCACATCCCAGGTGATGTTGCCGGCTTCGTTCATCGCGCGCAGTTTCGCAACTGCTTCGGCCGAGCTGTCATCATTCAGGATGGTGACACCTGTCTTTTCAGAATAGGGCTCGTGATACGCCTTCAGCTGCGATTTGGAATAAGCGCCGCCCCAGGAAACGATCGTCATCTCCTCGGCGAACGCACCGCCGGCAACCGCCCCAACTGCAGCTGCTGTCAACAATGTTTTGGTTTTCTTCATGAATAACTCCCAGTTCTTCCCGTTTATGTGTGTGGTCGACTGATGCACGGGTTTTCACCAGCCGGTCCCTCAGTGAGGTCGCGCTTGTTCCGCGCGACTTGGCCTATGCGTCGAGCGCACGACAATCCTGAGCCAGCCAGCCGATCTCGATCTCCTGACCGGGCGTCAGACGGATTGCGTCTGGCGCGTTCCGTGTTTTAACGATGAATTCATCATTTCCTGCAACGGACATGCGGAAACGGAATACGTCACCCATGTAGATGAACTCTTTGACAGTCGCTTTCAGCGTATGAGCATCGGCGTGCAAGCGATCCTTGTTGAATTCCACCCGCTCAGGCCGGATTGACACCTTTGTCCTTTCGCCCGGATTGCGAACATTGATCGGAACCGCGTCAATTTCAGAGCCATCATCAAGTTGGACAAGGCATGTGTCGCCATCAATCGATTTAATGACACCTTCCAAGGTGTTGTTTTCCCCGATGAATTGGGCAACAAAGCTGTTTTCTGGTTCTTCATAAAGTTGATCAGGCGGTGCAAGCTGCTGAATACGGCCATCGTCGAACACAGCGACACGATCTGACATAGTCAACGCTTCGGTCTGGTCATGCGTCACATAGACCGTAGTAATTCCAAGCTCATGCGCAAGTCGCGTGATTTCAAACTGCATATGCTCGCGCAGCTGTTTGTCCAGTGCGCCCAAGGGTTCATCCATCAACACCAGTTCGGGTTCAAAAACCAAGGCGCGCGCCAAGGCTATTCGTTGTTGTTGACCGCCAGACAACTGAGCCGGGCGTCGCCCACCAAACGCACCCATCTGAACCATGTCCAGGGCCCGCTGAACCTTTTCATCCCGTTCAGACTTGCCCAATTTGCGGACTTCCAAGGGGAATGAAAGGTTTTCGGCCACCGTCATATGCGGAAACAGGGCGTAGTTCTGGAAGACCATGCCAATCCCACGCTTGTGTGGAGGGATATTGTTGATGGGTTTCCCGTCAAGAAGGATTTCGCCATGTGTGGCGGTTTCGAATCCGGCAAGCATCATAAGGCAGGTAGTCTTTCCAGACCCGGACGGCCCGAGCATGGTCAGGAATTCGCCTTTAGGCATTGCAAGGTTGAGATCTTTGACAACGAGATTCTCGCCATCATAAGATTTTTGTACGCGTTGGAATTCAACAAACGCGGCATCAGTATTTGTGTCGGTCACAAGACCCCCTGTTGCGTCAAATGATTATCCGAGAGTTGCGGATTTCATTGATCTGTAGTCAGCAGTTAAGACCATGCAGTAGGCACTTGGCAACATTAGATGACGCTTTTGCGAATATTCATATCATATTTGCTGTTTCAATCAGCAAGATTGAGACGACCCATATGCCATGCAAGACTTTGATTGCTTGAAAGAACAGGCTTACCAATCCGTTTGCGAATCTCAGGGATTGCTTCAATGGTCCGAAGGTTGGTGCAGCTAATGAATACCGCTTCTACCGACGGATCAGATCCCAATTCTGTCGCAGCTTCGATCACGGACTGCACCGAAAT
Organism: Ruegeria sp. AL12; assembly: GCF_056540885.1. NCBI lineage: Bacteria > Pseudomonadati > Pseudomonadota > Alphaproteobacteria > Rhodobacterales > Roseobacteraceae > Ruegeria > Ruegeria sp. AL12. The sequence continues at coordinate 1,138,902 of NZ_JBQFXN010000001.1, forward strand.
CCGAGCAACTTTTGCCTCTTCGGCCTGCCCGAATGTCCCGAAAACATCCATGGTTATTCCGTTTTCCGAAAACGCGGCACGCAGCGGTGCGTTGACCTCTTCGATGTAAGGCGACAGCATCGCAAACCTGGACACGCCAAGATCCGCGGCGCAGGCCGTGGCCGCGCGCAAAGGGTTCGTAACCTCTTTTGTATTGCACGACTGTTTGACAAGTTCCTCCACACGCTTTGATCCAATGACGGAACTTGCTGACGTGCAGCCATAACCCACCACCCGGAAAGGACGCGCGCTGGGCAGCAATCTCGCCGCCGCCGGCAGGGCCTCTTCCATCTCGGCCAGGCTTTCCGGTGTCACTTCAATGCCGCTGGGTATCCGTGTTACATACAACGGGCTTTTCCGGCCCGAGAAAATCGTGCTGAATTCCGGCTCGATCGTCTCGTCGACTTGAAGAACAATCAATCCAAGCGGCGGGGCTTGCGGGTCGTCCTCGTCAAGCGTGTAAGGCACGTAGGTCATAGCTGGATCATCTCCGGCCCCATACGCGGGCTGATAAAGCGCGGAACATCGTCTGTTACGACGATGTTTTCTTCGTGAACCAAGATATTGCCACCAACGGCAATGCCCGGCTCCAAGGTCAGCACCATGCCTGGCTCAAGAACTGTCTGGTCCGTCGGGATGAGCGACGGCCATTCGGTCAGCGACATTCCCAACCCGTGCCCCAATCGACCGGCATCCGTGCCTTCGGATGCCTTGGTCAGCACCGTGTTCATGGCATAAAACAGCTCTGCTGCGGTGGCGCCGGGGCGGGCGATTTCGAATGCGGCATCCGACGCCTCGATCAGCCTGGCGTAAGCAGATTTCACGTCCGGACTTGCCGGGCCGACCGACCAGTTGCGGTCGAAGTCACTGAAATAACCATCCCAGACCAAGCCGGTATCAAGCATCAGTACATCGCCATCCTTCAAGGGGGACGAAGACGCCGGCGATATTACGTCAGAGTAACCGCCCTGCTCTGCCCCACCAGCGAGATACGGCACCCAGTCGGCACCCTCTTCCAGACAGAGTATCTGGAAACCGCGAAAAACTTCATCCAAAGGCACGCCGGCCCGAGCAATCTCGGGAACTCGGGCAAAGGCCCGGCCGGCTATGGCGCATGCGGTTTCGATTTTGGCAATTTCCGCCTCGGATTTGACCATGCGAAGTTGGCGCAAAATACCGTGATCTCCGGTGATGTGGCGCGAACCGAGCCTGTTTCGCAGGCGTTCGATATCCGACATGGGCATACGCGCGTGCGTCTCGTGACCATCGGGCATTCCAATACGGCCTTTGACGGGTGTCAATTCCGTCAAGGCATCCGTCAAAAGCGAGACGCCGTCATCCTGAAGGTCGGGTGAGCTCCATGTTCGGATGTCGTCGATCCAGGTTTGCCCCATCAACGAGGCACCGATCGAAGGGATAACCGCAACCGGTTTACCGGCCGCAGGCAGGATCAGGAACCACGGGCGGGTCGGGCTTTCCCAGAATCTGGTCAGGTATCCGGTAAAGTAACGCACATCGGTTTCCGTGGTCAGCAGCAGCGCCGACAGGCCAGCGGCATTCATCATCACCTGTGCGCGTTCGGTGCGCGCTGAGAATTCTGTTGGCTCGAACCCTCTCATCCGGCGGCCTCAGAGGTAGAGCGCCGCACGCAGCCTGAACCGTTGAAACGACACCGCTTGAATGGCCCGGTGCTATGGCCCGTTCGGTGTAGATTGATATCGGCTTTCATGCAGCACCCCGAATTTTCGTTCGTTGACGTGAGCGGATCGGTAGGGTTCTGTCAACCAAAGTCTTTTGTTGACCGGAGGCGCCAATGACCCACCCTGATCCAGCCTTCAGCCGCGCGGAATATGATCGCCGTCTTGCCAAGACCCGAAAGGCGATGGCCGCAAAGGGAATTGACTGCCTTTTTGTCGAAGACCCCTCGAACATCGGATGGCTCACCGGGTATGAGGGCTGGTCTTTTTACGTTCACCAAGGTGCCTTGATCTTTCTTGACGCGGACCCGATCTGGTGGGGGCGCCGGCAGGATGCAAACGGTGCGCTGCGCACGGTGTGGATGGGGGACGATCGGGTTTTCGGATACGCCGATCACTTCGTGCAGTCGACAACACGGCATCCAATGCAGGACCTGGCCAAACTTATTGCGGACTGCGGACATGGCCAAAGCCGAATTGGGGTGGAACTGGACAATTATTACTACTCGGCCAAAGCCCATATTACTCTGACAACGGAACTGCCCGGGGCGACCCTGATCGATGCAACGGCCTTGGTCAATTGGCAACGGGTCGTGAAATCCGACGAAGAAATCGCCCTGATGCGCAAGGCGGCCCGGATTTCAGAGTTTGTAATTGACGGCGTGCTTGAGCGCGTTGAACCCGGCCTGCGCAAGAACGAGCTGGTCGCTCAGATTTACCATGACGCAATCACGGGCGTCGGTGATGACTGGGGGGATTACGCAGCCATCGTCCCACTTTTGCCGTCCGGCTCAGATGCCGCCGCGCCGCACCTGACCTGGAATGGAGATGTGTTCAAATCGGGCGAATGCACCTTCTTCGAACTCTCGGGCTGCTATCGCCGATATCATGCTCCGTTCTGCCGGTCGGTATTTCTGGGTCAACCGCCTGATTATCTCAAAAGGGCCGAGGCGGCCTTGGTTGAAGGGTTGGAAGCGGGTCTGGAGGCTGCGCGCCCCGGCAATCGCGCGAAGGATATCGCCAAAGCGCTGGCGGCGCCTCTCGAACGTGCGGGGATCGAACGCGGTGCTCGCTGTGGCTATCCCGTCGGCCTCAGCTATCCTCCGGACTGGGGCGAACGCACGATCTCGCTGCGGGACGAAGACGATACGATCCTCGAAGCTGGCATGACATTTCACTTCATGCCCGGGCTCTGGATGGATGATTGGGGGCTTGCGATCACCGAAACCATCCTGATCAAGGATAACGGTCCCGCAGAGTGTCTGTGCAAACGACCACGCAAAGTATTCGTCAAGCCCTGAGTGGTGCACGAACGATCCTAGGCCTGCGCCTGATCAAACACGTATCTGTTCAAGCAACCAGTCACGAAACAATGCGGCCGCCGGATTGCTGGCGTCAGCGGAAAGATAATACCCTTCGTTGCAGTCGACAGTGCTGTCATGTGCGCTTTCGACAAGACCGGTTATCATCGCATGTTTCGCCAGGAACTCGCTGATCAGGGCAACCCCGCTGCCATGAACCGCCAATTGAAGCGCCATGCCGAACGTATCGACGAAAACGGCAGGCTGCCGCTGCACGCCCTGCTTGTCGAACCACGTCTTCCATCCGCTTGAAGTGCCGACTGCCTCTATCAGGGGAAGGTCAAACGGATCCCCTGCAAGCGTCGGCGCCTTGAGAGCGACAAGCCTGTCCGGCCACAAACGTTCGCCCCCCCCGCCCACTTGTTTTTCGGACCCGAACCTGACCTGAACGTCAGCTTGCGACGCGTGAAAATCGTCAGGCCAGATTGCGCTGAGCAGCCGCACACTGATCTCGGGATTGCGGGTGGTGAAGTCCGCGAGGTTTGGGGCGATGACCCATTGCGCGACGCTGACAGATGTGGCCACCGTCAGGACGTCTCCTGGTGCGCTTGCGTCGGCCCTTCCGGCGGCGGCGGCAAGCGCCTCAAGCGCTCTGCCGACTTCGGGCAACAGTTTCCGCCCTGCATCCGTCAGGGCCAGACTGCGCGGATGCCTTATGAAAAGCGCTGTCCCCAGACGCATCTCAAGGGATTTCACCTGCTGACTGACGGCCGATTGGGTCAGGCCGATTTCCTCGGCCGCCGCGGTAAAACTCAGGGTCCGGGCCGCCGCCTCGAAGGATCGGAACCAGGTCAGGGGTGGAAGTGATTTTGCCATTGATCAAGTTAGCCATTAATCTTTTTAATGCGAAAGCACATAATTCAATCATTTGTCAAAAACCACACCCGTTTCTACCTTCTCCCAGCGCGACAGGAGAGGTGTGATGAAGCCGGAAATACGCAAGATTGTTACCTACGACGAGGAAGTTCTTGTCGAGGGATTTCGCCCTGCGGAAATCCCATGGCGCATGTTCGCCGTGGCCGCAGTGATCACCAATCCCTGGACGGGTCGATATGTCGAAGACCTCAAACCGGAAATCCACGCATATGGCCCCGTATTGGGAAAGATGATGACGGACCGCATGATCGCGTTGGCCGGCAGTGGCGACGCGATCGAAGCCTATGGCAAGGCAGCCGTCGTCGGGCTGAATGGCGAGGTCGAGCACGCCTCGGGCATCATTCATACCCTTCGGTTCGGCAACCACTACCGGCAGGCGGTCAGCGCGAAATCCTATCTGGCTTTCACAAATACGCGCGGCCCCGCAAATGCGCCGATCATGGTGCCGTTGATGGACAAAAACGATGCCGGGCGGCGGTCTCACTACCTGACCGTTCAATTCTCGATCCCGGACGCACCGCGCGACGACGAAATTGTGGTGGTACTGGGGGCGGCAACATCGGGCAGACCGCATCACCGTATCGGCGACCGGTATCAGGATCTCAAGGATTTGGGTCATGACGTGGACAACCCGGCCGCGGTCTGAAATCGGCGGGCTGGCCGCCATCCAGGCAGGCACAGGTCCGGACATCCTGTTGCTGCACGGGGTTGGCCTGCGGGCCGAAGCTTGGGGCGCGCAGTTGGACGGGTTGGCCTCTGAGGCTCGCCTGACGGCGCCGGACATGCCCGGTCACGGCGAAAGCCCGCTGAGATTTTTCGGTACGGAACTGTCGGAATACAGTGATGCCGCAGGGAACGTGCTGGGCAATCTGAACGGTCCGGCCCTTGTTGTCGGCCACTCGATGGGCGCGATGATCGCGTTGGACCTTGCCACCAAGGCGCCCGACCGGATTTGCGGCGTCGTGGCAATGAATGCCGTTTTTGAACGCAGCGCAAAGGCAGCGCAGGCCGTTCAGGAACGTGCTGCGGGACTGGATGGTGAAACACCGGTTGACCCAACCAGCACGCTGCGCCGGTGGTTTGGTGACATCGGTTCGCCTGAACGTGATGCCTGCTGCGAATGGCTTACGGCCATGGATCCAGCTGCTTACAAGCTGGCCTATACGGTTTTTGCCCAAGGCCAAAATCCGCGGCGCGAAGCGCTGGAGAAACTCGCCTGCCCCGCGCTGTTCATAACCGGCAGTCAGGAGCCGAACTCCACCCCAGACATGTCGCTTAAAATGGCTGAAATCACCCCGAACGGCCGCGCGCTGATCATCGATGGGGCGGCCCATATGATGCCGATGACACATGCAAGTCAGGTCAACGCCGCCATTTCCAGCTTTCAAAGCGAGGTGCAATCATGACCGAACTCGACCCCCGCGACCTCCGGCGGGCATTCGGCAAATTCATGACCGGCGTGACCGTCGTTACCACGCGCAGCGCCTCTGGCATGGCCCTGGGCTTCACGGCAAATTCCTTCACTTCGGTTTCGCTCGACCCGCCGCTGTTGATCGTCTGCCCCGGCAAGAACTTGTCTTCATACGGCGAATTCTCGACCTGCACCCATTTCACGGTGAGTGTTCTGGCCGAGGGGCAAGAGGATGTGTCCAACACTTTCGCCGGCTTCAAAGGTGACCGGTTCGCCAAAACCGACCATGACCTCGACGCGCGAGAGATCCCTTTGATCAACGGCGCGGTCGCGACATTCTCCTGCCGGACCCACCAAGTGATCGAGGCAGGAGACCATTGCGTTCTGATCGGACAGGTCGAAACCTATTCCCACAACGACCGCCCGGCGCTGGGCTACGCGAACGGGCAGTATTTCAGCCTTGGGCTGGAACGGGGGGCGCTTGAACCGACGGGGCGCAGGATTGTCTGTGGCGCAATCATCGAACACGAAGGCCGCGTGCTGCTTGAGAAAACGGAAGCCGGTTTCAGACCGCCGCAGGTCACATTGTCCGACCGGCGACAGTTGCGCGACAGCCTTCGGCAGGATCTGCATGATCGTGGCATCGACGCACGTCTTGGCGTCGTCTACTCGGTCTATGACGATGCCACAGCGCATAATGTCTACATATTGGGCAATGCGCCGGAACTTCCCAAACACGGCAAGCTTGAGGCCGTCGCGATTGAAGACCTGGCAACCCTTGCCTACTCGACGACGCCAATCACCACCATGATTTCTCGTTTCGCGCTGGAAAGCCGAACCCGCGACTTCTCACTGTATCTGGGCAGTGCGCAGCAAGGCGACGTGCACAGCTTTTCTGAAAGGACCTGATGGATGGAGTTTTCCCTTTTCGCACACATGGAACGGCTGAGCCCCGATCAACCCCATGAGAAGCTGTATGAAGAATTCATCGCGCTGTGTAAAATGGCCGATGAGGCGGGAATGCGCGCCGTCTGGACCGGCGAGCACCACGGGATGGACTTTACGATCGCGCCCAACCCTTTGATGTCTTTGGTCGATATCGCACATCACACCAAGAATGTGCGGCTTGGCACGGGTACAGTTGTTGCACCGTTCTGGCATCCGATCAAACTGGCGGGCGAAACGGCTGCGGCGGACCTGATGACAGGCGGCCGTATCGAGCTGGGCATCGCCCGCGGCGCCTATTCGTATGAATATGAACGGATGATGCCGGGAATGGATGCCTGGGACGCTGGCCAGCGCATGCGGGAAATCGCGCCGCTTTTGCCCCGGCTGTGGGAGGGTGACTGCGCCCATGATGGAGAATATTTCAAATTCCCTGCCACCACCTCGGCCCCCAAACCGGTGCAACCCGGCGGACCACCGATCTGGATCGCGGCGCGTGATCCGAACAGTCATGAATTCGGTGTGCAGAACGGCTTTAACATTCAGGTCACACCGCTCTGGCAGGGCATGCAAGAGATTGAAACGCTGATGGGCCGCTTTGAAGATGCATACGCAAACCATGACGGGCCGCGCCCCAAGATCATGCTGCTGCATCACACTTACGTTGGCAGCGACGATGATGATCTGGATCTGGCCGCTCGGAAATTGTCGCGCTTCTACAACTATTTCGGGGCCTGGTTTCAAAACAAGCGGCCAGTCCGGCAGGGCTTGATCCAGACGTTGACGGATGAAGAGATGGCGGCCAACACGATGATGGCACCGGAAAACCTGGCGCGTGATCTGACTGTCGGAACCCCGGATGGGGTCACGGAACGTCTGAAACGATACGAAGATCTGGGCTATGATGAGTATTCGTTCTGGATAGACAGCGGTATGAGTTTCGAACGCAAACGCGCATCGCTGGCCCGTTTCATCGACGACGTCATGCCAAAGTTTCAGTGAGGATCGATGATGCATCAGAAACCACATTTCCAGCTTTACATCGACGGTGCGTGGACCGAAGGGGCACGCGGGCAAGTGATGCATTCGCAAAACCCGGCGACGGGCCAGGACTGGTCCAGTTTCGCCTGCGCCGCACCCGAAGACGTTGACCGCGCCGTGTCCGCGGCGCGTCGGTCACTTGATGATCCCGCGTGGCGCGACATGACGCAAACTGCACGCGGCAAACTGTTGTTCAAACTTGCCGAACTGATCGAGGAAAACGCCGGACACCTGGGCCAGCTTGAGACCACAGACAGCGGAAAGCTGCTTGCCGAAACCGCAAGCCAAACAGCCTATGTCGGTGACTATTATCGATATTATGCAGGGCTTGCGGACAAGATCGAAGGGGCGGTTCTTCCGATCGACAAACCGGACATGCACGTCTTCACCAAACGCGAACCGATTGGCGTGGTGGTCGCAATCGTCCCCTGGAACGCACAGATGTTCCTGACCGCAACCAAGCTTGGCCCCGCGATAGCAGCAGGCTGTTCGGTCGTGCTGAAGGCCTCTGAAATTGCGCCCGCTCCGATGCTGGAGTTCGCGCGGCTGATCGATGAAGCTGGCTTTCCGCCCGGTGTCGTCTCTGTCATTACGGGGGATGCCGAAAACTGCGCCATCCCGCTTACCCGGCACCCGGATGTGGACCGGATCGCATTCACCGGCGGCCCGGAAACAGCGCGCCATGTCGTGCGCAATTCGGCTGAAAACTTCGCGGTGACCACTTTGGAACTGGGCGGGAAATCCCCGATCATCGTTTTTGATGATGCCAATCTGGATGGCGCCGCCAATGGTTTGATTGCGGGAAACTTCGGCGCCTCGGGTCAAAGCTGCGTGGCCGGCTCGCGCGGGTTGATACATCGCCCGGTACTGGACGCGCTTGTTGACAAGATCGAAGAGAAGATGAAGGGCGTCGCAATCGGCGACCCGTTGGAAACGGCCACCCATGTTGGCCCGCTCTGCACCGCAGCTCAGGTGGACAGAATTCAGGCGACTTTGGCGAAAGCCACAGAACAAGGCGCACGCATCCGCTTCGGGGGAAAACCTCTGGACCGGCCGGGCAACTTCATGGCCCCTACGCTGGTGGAGTGTTCGAGCCCAGAGACCGAGACGCTGAAGGTCGAAATGTTCGGCCCCGTGATGTCTCTGCTGCCATTCGATACGGAAGAAGAAGCGATCGCATTGGCCAACGACTCGCAGTTCGGGCTTGGGTCCGGCGTTTTCACTGAAAATGTCGCCCGCGCCCATCGGGTTTCATCCCGCCTGAAATCGGGAATTTGTTGGATCAACACGTATCGCGCAGTGTCCCCGATCGCTCCGTTTGGTGGCTACAATCAATCCGGCTATGGCAGGGAAGCCGGGATCGAGGCCATTCACGATTACACAAGGACCAAAACCGTCTGGCTGAATACGTCGGAACAGCCAATGTCGAACCCGTTCGTCATGCGGTAACAAGATCTTGCTGCATTGTTTTGTCAAAGGCGCCGGACTTTAGCGTTTCGGGTCACCTACAAAACCTTCTTGCAACTGTTCCAGCCAAATAGCTGCGTCTTCCAATCTCGTACACACAATAAAGTCCGAGTTTTTGAGCCAGCATCTTTTCACCAATCTCGTCCTCAGAGTTTTGCGGGCGCACGAAGGAATTTCTGCAAAGAGATAATAATATCTGGTGCCCATCAGATGTAGCGACGAAGGCGGTGGGTCTGGTGTCGAAATCCTGCTCCGGTAATCCCAACTGCGCGACGCGCAGGTCCCAGACGCCCACCTGCCGCTTTGGCTTGCCGGAGGCATGGCCACTGAGGTCGAAGCACAGTGCCTGGCCCAAAGGGGACCGAACACCTCAAAGCCGGCGCAAGAGCACCGGGCATATCGCAGGTCTAAACTCCGTCGTCGGTCAACGCCGCGATAGCATCCTTGACCCGCGCCGCATGATCGCGGTCGGCCGCCGCCGAGTGTGGATCAGAAAAATGTCCGCTGTCATTGTCGAAATACAGCCCCGAGGCATTGGCAAATTCGTCCGACAGCGCGGCCCGTCGCAGGATATCAGCGCCGATCGCCAAGTCATTGCCGGCCATTCCAAAACCCTCTCGGACCATCTTTGAGGCCAGAAGCGAGCCAGGGTTGACCGCGACGAAGACTGGGCCTTTTGGGTGCGCGCGCGCCATTTCCCGTGACCAGATCGTGAGCGCCAGCTTGCTTTGCGCATAGGCCTCCATGTCACTCAATTGCCGCTTACCGTGCATCGCATCCACATCCACCGGCGCCTGCGCGGCCGATGAAAGGTTCACCACGCGCCCTTCGGCTGGGATGATCGGCAACAACCGTCGGGTCAGCACATGGGGCGTCAGAGCGTTTACCACGAACCGAACATCCATCCCGTCGGCCCGGTGCGGGTGCGGAGTCTTGTAGACACCGGCATTGTTGATCAGAACGTCCAGCCGGTCGTGCCGGGCGCGCACGGCGTCAGCAAGCGCGGCGGCTTCGTCCAGATCGGAAAGATCGGCGCGGAAGGTCTCGGGGTTGCCGCCAACCGTCTGCGCGGCGGCCTTCAGCTTGTCAGAGCTGCGTCCGTGCAGCAGCACGCGGTGGCCTTCGGCCGCCAGTGTCTTGGCGGTCAACAGGCCGATGCCGTCGGTCGCGCCGGTGATCAGTATAGTCTTGGGCATTGAGGCCTCCTTGGGGATGAAATCAGTCGTGAAACTCGGGCAGGACCTCGTCGGCCAGCCGGTGCAGGGTGGGTTCGATCCCGGCCACGTTAAAGCGCAGGTTCAGTGCCACGTGGTTGATGCCCAAATCGCGGATCTCGTGCAGGTAGCGGCGCAGGTAATCGGTGCCGGCACTGAACCCAAGATGGATCGGGCGCGGCGGAGCGTCGGCTTGGTCCACCAGATCAACATAAAGCGACTGCATCACCGGTTTGTCGGACAAGCCGGCCTGTGCCACACGCGCTCGATAGTCGGCCACAACGCGGGACTGCGCCGCCGCACCACGCGGATAGGTCATCCAGCCGTCACCGTGGCGCGCCACCCACTCTGGCGTCTGCTGGCTGCCACCGGTGATGAGCAGCGGCAAGCGCCCGGCAGCAGGCTTAGGCAACATGTCGATACCGCCCGAGAGGTCGCCCTGCGGGTTATCCAGTCGCGGGTAATCCTGCGCCATGGCGCGGATATAGGCGAGGCTTTCACGGAAGCGCGCCCCGCGATCAGAGAAATCCTTGTTCAGCGCCGGGTATTCCTCGGGACGATCCCCCGAGGCCACACCCAGAAGCAGCCGCCCGCCCGACAGCTGGTCGGCCGAGGCTGCCGCCTTGGCCACATGGGCCGGGTGCCGTAGTGGCAGCACGATCGAAGCCACGCCAAGCGCGATGTCGCGCGTCGCAACACCCAGCGCGCCGAGATAGACGAAAGGATCGAACATCTGTCCCGCATCGCCGAACGAGGGCACGTTGAAGGGCACGTCTCGCAGCCAAAGCGCGGCAAAGCCCAGTTCGTCGGCCAGCACGGCACGTTCCAGATGGCGCGTCATAGTAGGTACCGGATCGTTGCGGTTTGCCTCGAGCGGGACCACAAGCCCAATGCTCAGCCTACCAGGGCGGAACACCGCGTTGAACGCGCGGTTGAGTGGCGCGAAGTTTGGCGTGTTGGATTTGTCCAGCATTTTCTGCCTTTCTCAGAACCGCACCAGCGCCCGGCTTTCCAGGCTTTTGCGGATGGTTTGCAGATCGGGATCTTCGGCAAGATCAATCGCGCTGTGGCCCACCGTTGGACGGCCGCGATTGTCGTAGATGTTGAACCAGACGATCTCGTCCGGCGTCATGCGCGAAAGATACACCCAATCATGACGCGGGTTGGCCGCCAGGCCGAGGATACGACCGCGCCGGTCGGGATAGATCAGGTCGATGTCGATCCAGTCCGCGTCGTCCACGGTTGCAGGGCGCACGAAACCCAGCGGGGCGGTGTTGATCGGGTTTTCCACCGGCCGCCACAGGTTAACGAAGGCGAAATGCCCCGCCGCCCAATCGCGCGCCCGCTCGGTCCCGAGGATATCCACCAGCCGCTGGTGCGCACCTTGCGGGCTCAGGTCGCTGTGCACGTTGCGCGCGGGGCGGCGGTTGGCTGCCGGGTCGTCAATGCGCAATGTGTGGTCGAAGAACAGCACCTCGCGCGCGCCGATCCGGTCGCACAGCAGATCGGCCAGTTCGCGGTCGTAAACCTTTTGCCAGCCGGGGGATTCGAAACTGATCACCCGCGTCGGTGCCACACCAAATTCGAACCCGTCAGAGACAAAGCTGGCCCCTGCCCGCCCGGCACGCAGATCGGTCAGCGCCACCTCGGTCGCGGCCAGTTCGGGCGAGACCAGATTGCCAGCGATGCTGTCCGCGTCCAGCACGAATGCCTGCGGCGCGGGCTTGTGAACATGATAATTGACGGTTCCGGTCCGGGTCATGAAAGCCTCCTTGGGGGTGCCGGCCCGGCATACCGGGCCAGTGCTGCATTCAGGCGAGGTCGTCCCTCCCCGCGATCAGGTAGTGATGGCTGACCGAGCCCTTGGTGCGGGCGGCCAGGTGCGGTGCATAGGCCGGGTCCGCCATGAAGGCGCGGGCCGCCTCTTCCGAAGGCCACTCGATGATGATCCTCAGCCCGGCGGGCTGATCCTCGCCTTCCATCTGCGCGTGGGTCGCGGTACGCGCAAGATACTTGCCGCCATGTGCCGCCACGCGTTCGTTGGCGGTGGGCAGGTAGCCGGGGATCCAGTCCTCGGCGGTGGGGGTGACGTCCAGAACGGAATAATAGGTCATCGTGTATCTCCTTCGGGGTCAGAACCAAGCGACGGTGTCTTGCATCGTGCGGCGGGTCTTGGGGAATTCAGGATCTTTCGCGCGATGACCAAAGGCGAACATCACCGCCGGTTTCCATTTCGCGGTATCGACGCCGAAGTGTTCGGCCAGCGTCTGCGTCGTCCGCTCCATGTCGAAGCCCTCGATCGGGCAGCTGTCGATCCCCATCAGCGCACCGGCGGTCATCATGTTGGCCAGCACGATATAGGCCTGCTTGCCCGACCAGTCGGTGATCTCGCGGTCAGAGATGATCTTGTGATCCTCGGCCTGGAACTTGCCGTATGCGCCGTTGAATATCTCGATCACTTCCTCGGGCAGCTGCTTCACTTGCCGGTAGTGGTCTTGCAGATAATCCGATCCGGCGCGCATCAGTTCACCCGTCGCCGCCAGAATGATGCCGAAATGGCTGGCGGTGCCAAGCTGGCCGGTTGACCCGTTCATCATCCCGTTGGCACCCCATGAAAACTCGCGGAACAGCTCGCGCTTGTCGGGCGACTGGATCATCAGGATGCGGAAGGGCTCGTGCCCGAACGAAGTGGGCGAAAGGCGTGCAGCCTCGAGGATCGTCTCGAAGTCAGCGTCGCTCACCTTGCGTTCAGGGTCGAAGATCTTGGTGGCATGGCGAGAATTGAAGGCCTCGATGATCTGCGCGTTGATATCGGTCTTCACCTCGGTGATCGCATTCATTTTATGTCTCCGTTGGGGTGTGTGTCGGTGTGCATCTGACTTATCACTTGTAAGAACAAGGAAAAGGTGGTGTAAAATAAGTTCAGTTTTCGTATTTTGGATATAATCAGTATGGATACCGACAGCCTGCGCCTGTTCGTCATGGCGGCCGAACGGCTCAATATCAGCGCCGCCGGGCGCGAGCTTGGCCTTGCACCGGCGGTCTCGAGTGCCAGGCTGGCCAAGCTTGAGAACGAACTTGGCGTCGAGCTTTTGCACCGCACCACGCGCAAGGTGTCGTTGTCATTGGAAGGGTCGGAGTTTCTGCCTTATGCACGTGAAATTCTCGCCCAGACGGATGCAGCGCGCGCTGCCCTCGGAGGCACGGATACCGGCCCCACAGGCACCTTGCGTTTCGCGGCCCCCAGCAGTTTTGCCCAGTTGCACATCATGCCGCTGTTGCCCGAGTTTCATCAACGCTATCCCGACCTGACGCTGGACCTGCGACTGTCGGACAAGCCCTTCGACGCCATCGAGGGCAGTTTCGACCTAGCCCTGCGCAACGCGCCGCTGGCCGATAGCAGCCTCAAGGGGCGCAAACTTTCAGATGACATCCGCCTGCTCTGCGCTGCGCCGGAATATCTTAAGCAGCACGGAGTGCCTTCGACACCCGAGGATTTGACGGGGCATCGCTTCATCGCGTGGGCCAATCTCGACCGGCGCGAACTGGTTGATCCTGCTGGTCAGAAGGCGGTCCTGAACCCGCGCGCGATGATCAGCCGAACCATCGTCGATGACGGCACCGCGCAACGCGCGGCGACGCTGGCCGGGGCGGGGCTGTCGATCAATTCGCTGTGGAGCGTGGCGCATGAGCTGCGCGCGGGCCGGCTCAGGCAGGTTTTGCCTGACTGGCGGCTGAATGATCATGCAGGGCTGTGGCTGATCTATCCGCGCTCGAACGTGCTGACGCCCAAGACACGAATCTTCATGGATTTTCTCGTCGAAAAACTCGGCGACAGGTCAGGCACCGGCTGGGTCGAAGCGCAGCAGGACAGCTTGTAATCGTGCATCGCGTTCGCGGACAGGTGCAGTTCAAGTTACGCAATGGTGATGGTGGCGGAGAGACAGGGATTCGAACCCTGGAGACGGTTTCCCGCCTACACACTTTCCAGGCGTGCGCCTTCGACCACTCGGCCACCTCTCCGTGCCGGCGATATTTGGACGAATGCCGTCGGATTTGCAAGGCCTCAATTCGACGAAATCAGGGGAATAGCGCAATTTAATCAATGCACCCACCGACGGGTGATCACAAGTCAACACGTGCTGCGATCTGGCCCCTCAGATCTCATCACCGGCATCCGGGTCCATATCCGCCTCGGTCAAATCCGCCGGAGCCTCTGCAACTTTGCGTGGCTTATCCTGCACAGGTGCGGAAGGCTCCTGCTTGCTCGGGTCAGATGCCCGCAGGGTTTCGGGATTTCGCAGCCAGACATCACGTTGTGCGAACGGGATCTCGATCCCTGCTTCCGAGAATCTACGGTTGATTTCATGGTTCATGTCAGATTTCACCGACAAAACCCAATTCACATCCCGCAGGATCGCCCGTATTTCAAAATCCAAGGAATCTGCTCCAAACCCCTGGAACACAACGCTTGGCGCCGGGTTGGCCAACACCATCGGATGGTTGTTGGCAATTTCGCCCAGAATGGTTTCGACCAGGCGCGTATCAGTTCCGTATGCGACACCCACCGGAACGATCACCCGCCCGATCGTGTTGCCGCGGGTATAGTTCGTTACAACACCGCTGATCAGGTCAGAGTTCGGAACGATGACATCCGTCCTGTCAAAGGTCTCGACCCGGGTCGAACGAACGGAAATGTCCTTAACATATCCCATCATGCCATTCACATCGATCCAATCCCCCTTGGAAATCGGACGCTCGACCAAAAGGATGATGCCAGAAACGAAGTTCGACACGATTGTCTGCAAACCAAAGCCGATGCCAACAGACAACGCGCCAGCGACGATCGCCAGCGATGACAGATCAAAACCGGCCACCATGATTGCCACCAACGCGGCAAGGAATATGCCAACGTATCCCGAACCCGCGACAATCGCGTTTTGGCCACCCGGATCTATGTTGGTTTTCGGCAGAAGCGAATTGCGCAGCCCGCTTTGCAACAGACGCGTCAGCGTATAACCGATTGCAAACACGGCAACAAAGGTCAGAAAGTTGCTGGGCGAAATTGTGACGCCACCGATATCAAAACCAAGCAGCAGGCGCGACCATGCTTCCAGCAGATCGGTTTCCCGCGCACCCCAATAGATCGCCAGAATGGGAAGCGCCAAGATGGCCAATGCAAACCCAACCAGTACGGAAAAAAGCGAATCCCCCGCGGCTTCGCCCTGCCCGGTGACCCAGCCGTAAATCTGACTGATGAACCGTTGCAGGATGACCAAGGCCCCGATCAGCACCAATGTCTTGACGGCAGGAAACACGATTGCTTCGGCCGCATTGGTGTATCCGAAAATAGCCAGCAAGGGAGACATGATCCCCAACAGGAACAAAGCCCGGCGCAGGAACTCGACCAGTTGGCTAAAACCCGCAGAACGGGTTGAGGCAGCTTGATCCGGAGGCCCGTCGGTTGTTCGAATCTGACGTACTCGCAACAACAACAAAGCCGTCGCGACAATGACCGGGAAACTGACTACGGCGCGAGTGGCGTCGGAAATGTTTTCGATCCGTTCGAACAAAAACGCCAATTCGTGCAAAACCAGCATCAGGGCAAGCAGATCGATATACACGCGCAGTTCAGTGATGCGCGCAGCGGACAGACGTTGGAACCCTTGCGACGCGCCGATCACGTATACCTGGCGACCAATCCAGTCATAGAAAAACACGATCGCCGCCCAATACGGAACATTCTGAAGCAAAAGGCTGCCCCGCAGACCCGGAACGCCTGTGAGACTGATCGCCGTGACCACGGCCACCACACCGATCCATGGCAACAGAATTCTCAGAAGTGAGATTACGAACGACCAAACCCCCGTCCCGGCCCCGCCGAGTAACCTCAGGTAGTCGCCTCCAAGTTCAGACCACCGTTTGCCAAAGATCAGCAGCACGGCTGAAATGACCAGAAGTATGAAGATTGCGAGCCCACGAGCGCGAATTTGCTCGCGCACGACATCTGAACGCAAATTCGTGATCGTTTCGTTTACCAGGCCTTGAACGGCCTCTTTGACATCCACCCATGCCGGACCCCAATACGCCGGGTTGATCGGCGAAGGGCCCTGTTCAAAGAACTCTTTTTTCTGGCGCGCGCGAAGGATCTGATCAATTTCGCTGATCAGCCCGTTCGCACGGCTATACGCCTCTTCGGATATGATGCGCGGAACACGCAGGCTGTTGAGCTGTTCCTCAAGATGCACGCGAAGATTTGCTATGTCTTCAGGTTCAGTCGTGTCCCCTTCGGGTTTGGGCCCCAACGCTTTTATCTGGCTTTCCAGCGTCGTTATACGGTCGGTATTCGCACCACGAGCTCGATTGAAGTCGTCCCTGTAACCATTTATTTCAGAACGTAAATTCTCCAGCGCAGCGTCAGACGCCCGGTTCGCCTCGATGACGGCTTCGGCCCGGCTCGCGGTTTTGACCCAGCCTTGGTAATACTCACTTTGACGATCCGTCAGCTGTGCAACAGCGCTATTCGAAAACCCGACAAAGCACAGGAATAGCAGGGTCAGAAACAGGCGGACCTGTCCAAGCATCACACGTCCTCGAAAACGCCGGGAATGCTGCGCGGTGCCTCGGTCATCCAATCCGGAACCGGAAGCTCTTTTTCACGCAGGAACTCGGGGTTGAACAGCTTTGATTGATAGCGTGTGCCATAATCGCACAGGATGGTCACAATGGTATGGCCGGGCCCCATTTCCTTGGCCAGGCGCACCGCCCCTGCCATGTTGATCGCGGTCGAGCCGCCCATGACCAGGCCTTCGTCACGCAGAAGATCAAAGATGTAGGGCAGCGCTTCGTTGTCAGTGATCTGATAAGAAAAATCCGGCGTGAACCCCTCAAGGTTTTTGGTGATACGCACCTGCCCGATACCTTCGGCGATTGACCCACCTTCCATCGCGATCTCGCCTGTTGTGTAATACGAATACAGGCCAGCCCCCATAGGATCTGCAAGACCGATCTTGACGCCCTTGGGTTGCAAAACTTCGGCAACGCCTGCCAATGTCCCACCCGACCCGACCGCGCTGACGAACCCGTCAACTTTGCCGTCTGTCTGGTCCCAGATCTCGGGGCCCGTGGTTTCCACATGTGCCTGACGATTCGCCACATTGTCGAACTGGTTGGCCCAGATTGCGCCATTGGGTTCTGTCTGCGCCAATTCCTCGGCCAGACGGCGGGAATAGTGCACGAAATTGTTGGGGTTGCGATACGGGGCCGCGGGTACCTGAACCAACTGTGCGCCCGCCAGACGCAGCATATCCTTCTTTTCTTCCGATTGGGTCTCGGGGATAACGATAACCGTTTTGAACCCCATCGACGCACCGACCAAAGCCAGACCAATACCGGTGTTGCCGGCGGTGCCTTCCACGATGGTGCCGCCCGGTTTCAGATCCCCGCGTGCGATGGCATCTTTGATGATAAAAAGAGCAGCACGATCCTTTACCGACTGACCCGGGTTCATGAACTCGGCTTTGCCAAGAATCTCGCATCCGGTCTCTTCGCTGATACGGCGCAGCCGGATCAACGGTGTTTTTCCTACTGCGTCAGCAAGATCTCGTGCAATGCGCATGGTCGCCTCTTGTCATTTGGTATCTTCGAAGATTTACAGGCGCACTGCCGGGACCACAAGCGCGATAGTCACGCGCGCAAACGATCCCGATGGCGGGCCAGCCAGTAAGCCAGAGACACCAGCTGCAAATCCTTGAAAAGATGACGGTCTGTCATATCGATGAATTCGTCGAACGGCAGAATCCGACTGCGAATATCTTCGCCTTCTGTGTCCAGGCCACCGGTGATGGTTGTCTGGGTCAAGTTGCCAAGCCCGACATAGAGATACATGAAACCCGTCGACGACCCGCTGGAGGAATACGCCCCGCCCGCATATTCCAGCCTGTCAAATCGAACTCCGGCTTCCTCCATGGCTTCGCGATGTGCCGTCTGTTCCGGCGTTTCTCCGGGGTCGATCATCCCGGCAACCGCTTCCCAAAGCCATGGCTCTGGATCGTCGATCAAAAACACCGGCGGTCTGAACTGCTCGACCAGAAGCACGGTGTCGCGGATCGGGTCATATGGCAGAACGGACACCGCGCTGCCCTGCATCAAGCCGCCCCGGTGCAGCACGGGGCCCATGCTGCCGTCATGTTGCCGGTGCTGAAGGTCTATTTCCTCCATCCCGAAATAGTCGACGTAAACGCGTTCATGACGGTGGACGATTACGTCTTCGGCTATGTTCCGCGGATCGCCGGTTCGTCGTTGCCTGGCCATGATCTTTGCCCAGGCGCGGGTTTGAATTGCGCGGACGCTGCGCGCCATGGTTTTGGGGTCGACTCTGCCGAAATAAGCCATTTCTTCTTCGGCGGCGAGCGCCGTAACCTCGCCCAATTTGTCTGCCCAGCCCTGCAACGACCACAACTCACCGGGTTGCCACGCGCCCGGGGTCGGGAAAAAGACCTGTGCCTGTGCTTCGCCCCCGTCCTCCAGAATGACATTCAACGATTTCAGCTCATAGTCGAAGGATCCTTCGTAATAAGCCAGTCTGGCCAGATCATCGGATGACAGGCCCTGCACCAGCAGGCCTTCGGCAGCGGCACCCTTGGCGGGCAGGATCATCGGGAAATCCTGCCCCTGGACCGCGTGAACCGCGTGATCGCACAGCTTGGCAGCGTGAAACGTTATTTCACTCAGCGGACGACCCAGGACACGCTGCAACAGCGGCAGATACCGCAACGTTCCATAGAAGAACAAATCAGACAAATTTAATCTCTCTTGTGACGAAACGGTTCAGCGCCATTTGCGGCTGGCCTGTTCCGTGGCCAGACCGGCGACAACGGCGCCAATTGCGAGTGCAACCAGAATTTCGGGATAGATCAGCTGCTTGCCATAATCGATACCAATCGAAAAAATGGCCATCACAGCTTCGAACGGGCCGCCATATCGATTGCGCATCGCAAGGTCGAACATGCGGTAGCACCCCTGCACAAACAGCGCCCAGAAAACCAGCGAAGCAACGCCGGTCAGGCCGTTATTAATTCCCGCTGTCCAACCACGCCCAGCGCGCTTGCCCATGATTTTCCAACCACAGATCGCACCAAGAGCCATATTCACATAGGTGAAGTAACCATAGTCCTTACCCTCTTCGCCGTTTTCGATAACCATGCTTGAAACAAGAAAGGCCAGCACGACGAGACAAACAGCGGCGACGAGACGCGAGGCAGTGGGCATGTGACGGTCCGTGAGTTAACTTGGTTTTGCTATTGTGATCTGTGTCACATCGCAATTGCCCGTGTCAAAGGCCGCACCGCACGCAGTCAAATAATAATTCCACATGCGGCGGAAACGCTCATCGAACCCCATGTCCGAGATCTGATCCCATTTGTCGTTGAACGTTTCATACCAACGGCGCAGAGTCAGATCATAGCTTCTCCCGAATTCCTTCGAACGCACGACTTTCAACCCGGCCTGATCGATCTGCTGACGCAGGATGGTCGGCGACGGTAGCATCCCGCCGGGAAAGATATATTTCTGAATGAAATCAACGCCGTTCTTGTAAAAATCCCAGCGATGATCACCCACCGTGATGATTTGCAAGGTTGCCTGGGCACCGGGCTTCAACCGCTCACGAACGGTTTCGAAATAGACCGGCCAGTATTTCTGACCCACGGCCTCGAACATTTCGATGGATGCGATGCCGTCATAGACCCCGCGTTCATCCCGATAGTCTTGCAGCTTGAATTCAACCCGATCTGATAAACCTGCTTTTTCAATACGTTCCTTGGCGTACTTGAATTGCTCCTCACTGATGGTCAGGCCGGTGACACGCAAACCTCGTTCCTTTGCGGCATATTCCGCGAAGCCGCCCCAGCCACATCCGATCTCCAGCACATGATCACCCGGTTTGGCACCCATCTCATCCACAAGGCTTGCGTATTTGGCGATCTGGGCCTTCTCGAGGCTTTCCTGCCCAGACTCAAAAATCGCGCTGGAATAGGTCATCGTGTCATCCAGCCAAGAACTGTAAAATTCGTTACCCAGATCGTAGTGATACGAGATGTTCTTTTTGGCTTGCGCCCTGTTGTTTCTGTGCAGCCAGAACCGCAGCCGTTCATAGGCCTGAACAAGAAACTGGCCCGTAAACCCGTCATAAACGGTCTCGGTTCCAAGATGCACAAGATCCATGAAAGACCGCAGATCGGGTGTGCTCCAATGTCCGTCCAGATACGCATCGGAGAAACCCAGTTCACCTTCGCGGATCAGGCGCGCAAAGACATCGTCGTCGTGAATATCGACCTGCGCCACCGGCCCGGCCTTTGCGCCTTCTGCGCGAAACGTGCGACCGTCGGGTAGTCTGATATCAAGACGCCCGGTTTCCATCCGGTTCAACATTTTAAAGACTTGGGCGAAATATCTGGGCAGGTCTTTTTGCCCTTCGGTCGTCGTCAGGATCATCCGCTCTCCCCTCTGCGGTACGCGTACAAAGCTAGGCGGCGAAATTGTTTCTGGCAAGTTTTCAGTTCCTTAGTGGGATTTTCGGCTTTCATATGCGCGCAAGGCGCGGGTCCGCCCTTCGGGCAATTCGACTATGGGTTTGGGGTATTCCGCATCCGGACGCAGCCCCCATGAACGCGGGACGGCATCAAAATACGACAGGGCGGTCTTGCTGGGTTCGGAATAACCTTCGGCAATCCAGCGATGCGTATAGTTCCCGTCGGGATCGAATTTCTCGGCTTGCGTCTGGGGATTGAAAATCCGGAAAAACGGGGATGCATCGGGCCCAGATCCAGCAACCCACTGCCAGCCCATGGCATTGCAGGCCGGATCCCAGTCGATCAGGCAATCCTCAAACCAATTCATCCCTATTTTCCAGTGGGTCATAAGATGCTTGGTCAGATAGCTTGCGACAATCATCCGCGCACGGTTGTGCATTCGACCCGTCACATACATTTGCCGCAGCCCGGCATCGACAACAGGTATTCCAGTTCTGGCCTGCCGCCACGCAGCAACCTCGAGATGGTCCGGATCAGTATTCCAGGGAAAACTGTCCCATTCCGGCTTCCAGTTGGAAGCCACCAGTTGGGGCGTGTGATACATCAGGTGATAGGCAAACTCGCGCCAGACGAGTTGACGTAGATAGGCATCGGCACCGGGTGTTCCAGTCAGCGCGGCCCTTTGGACCATATGCCAAACTGTACGCGGCCCGATTTCACCCAAAGACAGGTATTCCGACAGGTTGGACGTCCCGTCCTGATCCAACCTGTCCCGGTTGCTGGAATAGTGGGAAAGTCGCCCAAGAAACGCCTCGAGCTGATCCAGAGCTGCCTGTTCGCCGGGTTTTACATGAGGGCGAACGACGGCCGCGCCCCTGTTCATGGCATCCCCCATCTGCCAATCGCTCAATTTGTCAGAAGCGGGCCACGACACCGGGGCCTGCAAATCGGCAACCCGCGCGTCGGGAAATTGTACATCCCGCCCCTGAACCGCACGCCACATGGGCGTGAAAACCCTGAATGGATGCCCCGACTTGGTGGCGACAGTCCAGGGTTCGAAAAGAAGATGCCCGGCAAATGACTTTGCCCTCACTCCTTCTTTTGTAAGCGCAGACTTGATCCTCTTGTCGCGTTCGATTGAGGCCGGATCGTAAGCGCGAGACCAGAAGACGGAGGTTGCGCCGGTCTCGGCCATGACCTGCTGCACCTGTTCAAGTGCTTCGCCGCGTCGGAAAATCAGTCGGCTGCCCATATTGGCCAGTGACGCTGTGAAAGCCTCCAACCCCAAACCCAACCGCCACTTCGGCGCGGCCCCCATCTGTTCGACGAGGTGGTCATGAATAAACAAAGGAATGACCGGACGGCCACTTTCGGCCGCTGCAGTCAACGCGGGGTGGTCCGACAGACGCAAGTCCCGTCGAAACCACAAAATGATCGGAGCCTGCTGTTGCTTCACAATACGCCCTTGAGGTTTTTTGATTTCTACGCACCCTCAAGAGTAGTGGATCACAAAACGCGCTCAAGAGCCTCTAAAAGCTGATCAATTTCCTGCTTTGTGGTGTAGTGGGTGAAGCTGACCCTCAAAACACCCTGCGCCGGGTCGACGCCCATCGCCTGCAAGGGGCGCACCGCATAGAAGTCTCCGCCACCCGCCATGACACCGTATTGCGCCAGTTCCGCCGCAACCGGTTCAGCCGGACGGTTCAACGAAAGCGCGACGGTGGGCGCGCGCCGACTGGCGTCGGAAGGACCGATCAGGCGCACAGCGTTTCGATCCTTTACCGCATCCAGAACCGGTTGCAGCAACGACTCTTCGTGTGATCGCATCAGATCGTGGACAAATACGCCCCGCTCTGCCGCGCCCGTCTCGGGCCCGCCATGGTGGGCGCAAAGCAGCTCAACATAATCCGCCATACCTGCACTGGCCGCAATCTGCGCGTGATCGGGGCCAGCCGGGGTGAACCGCTTGTACAGGACGTTGCCGTTGAAATAATGGGCCTGGTTGGGCAACAGCTCACCCAATGTGCGGCGGATGACCATGCACCCCTGATGCGGGCCATAGGTCTTGTACGCAGAAAACAAATAGATATCCGGCCCCAGATCGCCAACATTCGGAAATCCGTGCGGGGCGTAGGATACGCCATCGACGCAGACAAACGCACCCGCTGCATGCGCAATGGCAGTGATCTCGGTGACCGGATTGATCTCGCCAACGACATTTGAGCAATGCGGAAAACAGACCAGACGCACTTTTTCGTCCAGCATGTTTTCCAGATCCTGAGGGTTCAGCGACCCGGTTTCGGGGTCGATCTGCCATTCCCTCACCTCTATCCCGGCCTCGACCAGACGACGCCATGGGCCAGAGTTGGATTCGTGATCCTGATTGGTCACGACGATCGCCTCGCCGGGCTTCATCCATTGCCGGAACGCCTGCGCCAGGACATAGGTGTTCTGGGTGGTTGAAGGACCAAAACTCAGCTCATCCGTGTCGACGCCCAGAATGGCAGCCATGCGCGCACGCGCCTCGTCCATTTCGGCGCCCGCAAGGCGGCTGGCCTCGTATGGGGCGTAAGGCTGAACCTTGCGCTGCGTGTAGAACCGCGTCAGCCGGTCGATCACTGGTTTGCAGGTGTAAGACCCACCTGCATTTTCGAAGAACGCCTGCCCTTGCAGGCTGGGTTCTGAAAAGGCCGGGAACTGCGCCCGAACGAAATCGATATCCAGAGAGCTCATGCCTCATTGCTCCTTAGTTGTGCAGTCAGATCAATGAGATGCCCGCACATGTTTCCGGACACCTCAGAAATCATGGCAGGTCTTCCAGCCCAGCCTGTGCTTGGGCCTTTGGCCGACGAAACACGGGGCAGCCC
Source organism: Ruegeria sp. AL12 (assembly GCF_056540885.1). NCBI lineage: Bacteria > Pseudomonadati > Pseudomonadota > Alphaproteobacteria > Rhodobacterales > Roseobacteraceae > Ruegeria > Ruegeria sp. AL12. Next base: position 1,162,352 of record NZ_JBQFXN010000001.1, read on the forward strand.
TTCGTCTTGGAAGGACAACGATACTTAGACAGGGCCGCCCACAACCGTCAAGCGAAAGCAAAACGCAAAAGCCCCGGCTCAACGCTGGGGCTTTGAGAGCTTGCGGAATCGTCGGGCGCCTCCTCTGGCTTCAACCCTGAACCTTGGTATAGGTCCCCTCGCCCGCGAGAATTCCTCGGAAGCCGCCGGGCTCATCAAGCCCGAAGACGATCAGGGGCAGATTGTTGTCGCGTGCCAAGGCAATGGCCGAAGCATCCATGACCCGCAACCGTTTGGCCAGCACGTCATCATAGGTCACGGTATCATAGCGTACGGCGTCAGCATGTTCCGCAGGGTCTTTGTCATACACGCCATCCACTCCGTTTTTGCCCATGAAGATCGCCTCGCACGCCATTTCGTTCGCGCGCAGGGTGGCTGCGGTGTCTGTCGTGAAATACGGGTTGCCAGTACCGGCGGCGAAAATACAGACCCTCTTCTTCTCGAGGTGCCGAACAGCCCGGCGGCGGATATAGGGTTCGCACACCTCGTCCATGCGAATGGCCGAGATCACGCGGGTGAACACTCCGATCTCTTCCAGTGCGGATTGCATCCCCAGCGCGTTCATCACCGTGGCCAACATACCCATATAATCCGCCGTTGTCCGCTCCATGCCTTGGGCTGAACCGCTCAGGCCGCGAAAAATGTTTCCGCCACCGATGACCATGCAAATCTCAACGCCCAGATCGTGAACCGATTTCACTTCTTGCGCGATGCGTTGAACGGTTGGCGGGTGCAAGCCGAATCCCTGATCCCCCATCAATGCTTCGCCTGAGATTTTCAACATGACCCGATTGTACTTTGTTTTCGGGGTCTCGGCTGTTTCAGAAGAAGGGGAAAGGCTCATGTTGCGCTCCGGGCTGGCACGGGGTTAATTTCCGGCGCAAAATGAAGCAAAAGCTCCGCAGGTTCAATGCGGTTGGTGAGGATAGAGGCAACCGCGCATGACCCGGCGATCAACAGACCTGCTTTTTCGGCAACTGCCGCCTGTTCCGGACGACAAGCCGGTTCTGATCGCGGGGCCTACGGCATCCGGGAAATCAGCGCTGGCGCTGGAGATCGCCGAACGGCATGGCGGGGTTATCGTCAATGCGGATGCAAGCCAGGTTTATGACTGCTGGCGCGTCATCTCGGCCCGGCCATCCGCCCAGGAAGAAGCCCGCGCGCCGCATCTGTTGTACGGGCACGTCGCCTATGATCAGGATTATTCCACCGGCCATTGGCTGCGCGAGGTCCTGCCCCTGCTAACGGGGCACCAGCGCCCGATCATCGTCGGTGGGACGGGATTGTATTTCTCGGCCCTGACCGAAGGCATGGCCCAAATTCCTGCGACGCCACCCGAAGTTCGGGCCGAGGCCGATCAGATGCCCATGGCAGACCTTTTGGAGGGGGTCGATGCAGACACGCTTGCAAAGCTGGACATACACAACCGCGCCCGCGTGCAACGCGCATGGGAGGTGCAGCGCGCCACAGGTCGCAGCCTGTTGTCCTGGCAAGCCGAAACGCCCCCACCGGCACTTCGGTTGAACGAGACCCTACCAATCGTTTTTGACGTTGATAAAGCATGGCTGCTGAACAGGATAGAACGCCGCTTTGACCAGATGCTGGAACAGGGCGCGATCGAAGAAGTGCGCGCCATGCAGGACCGGTTCGATCCCACCCTTCCGGCCTGCAAGGCCATAGGCGTGCCGGAACTCAGGGCATATCTGGACGGCACGATGACTTTGGATCAGGCGCGAGAGCGCGCAACCATTGCGACGCGGCAATTCGCCAAGCGTCAGCGTACCTGGTTTCGCGCCCGAATGAAGGCCTGGAATCACGTCGATCCCTCTTGTTAGTACCCGTTAGTACCCGGCTCTTTTGACTTAGCAAAAGCAAGGCGCCGCCAAGTCTCAAAGCTTAAGAGAACTTAATGATTTGCTGCGATTTCCCTTAACAAACTAAGAAAACAATGGGGAAACCGGCATCGCTTTGGGCTGCCAGAAGAAATGCTTCTCCACGACTTCAACTGATCGCGAATGTCGTTTTTGTACTACTTATGACGATTTCGAACATTGACCTTATCTGAAATCTGGTGCCGAATAACGACATGGGGATGAACAGAGTCCAAAAAACAAAATCCTTCACTCTGGCGACCGAAAGAAACCGGGTCGCGTAGAGCCATAATCAATCAACAAAATCAGTGTCACAGGGAGACATCCATGACGAATACCGTATCCACCGAAGACAAGGTGCACTGGGCGGCAGCGATGCACGCTCAGGAATACCGCGACGGCAAGCTAAGCCGAAGGGAATTCATGACACGCGCAACCAGTCTTGGGGTTACTGCCGCAGCGGCCTATGGCATGATCGGATTGCCGACACCTGCTTTGGCCGAAACAGCAAAGCAGGAAGGCGGCACGCTGCGTGTGCAGCAAGAAGTCCGCGCCCTCAAAGATCCCAGAACCTATGACTGGTCGCAGATCGCAAACGTGACGCGCGGCACGCTGGAATATCTGGTCGAGTACAACTCGGACGGATCGTTCCGTGGCATGCTGCTGGAAAGCTGGGAAGTCAACGACGACGCGACCGTTTACACTCTGAATGTCCGTCCGGGCGTCAAGTGGAACAATGGCGACGATTTCACGGCTGACGACGTTGCCCGCAACATCGCGCGCTGGTGTGACAAGAGCTCGGAAACCAACTCGATGGCGGGCCGCTTTGCAACCTTGATCGACGCGGATACCGGTCAGGCCGGTGAGGGTGTCATCGAAGTCGTCGACGCAACCACGGTCAAACTGAACCTGCCAAAGCCGGATATCACTCTTATTCCGGGCATGGCCGACTATCCCGGCGCGATTGTTCACAGCTCGTTCAGCGAGACTGACCTGCTGAACAATGTTGGAACCGGCCCCTATCTGATGGACGAACTTGAGGTTGGCGTTAAAGCCGTTCTGGTTCGCAACCCGGATCACAACTGGTGGGGTGAAGAAGTGTATGGCCGCCCTGCCCTGGATCGTATCGAGTACATCGACTACGGAACCGACCCTTCTGCCTGGTTGGCGGCGCTGGAATCCGACGAAGTCGACATGCTGTATGAATCGGTGGGTGAATTCATCGACGTGATGGACGGGCTTGGCTATGTGAAGTCAGAAGTGGTGACCGCCGCGACCATCGTTATTCGTCCCAACCAACTGGCCGAGATCGACGGGCAAAAGCCTTATGCGGACAAACGTGTCCGGCAGGCCCTTCAGATGGCCGTAGACAATTCAGTTTGTCTGGAACTGGGCTATGGCGGTCGCGGAGCGCCGGCGGAAAACCATCACGTGGCGCCGCTGCATCCGGAATATGCCGAGCTTCCGCCGCAAAAGGTTGATCCCGCAGCGGCCAAGGCGTTGATGGACGAAGCCGGTTTCGGTGATTTCGAGCACGAGATCATCTCGATCGACGATGACTGGCGTCGCAACACCACAGATGCCGTTGCCGCGCAACTGCGCGATGCCGGGATCAAGGTCAAGCGGACCGTTCTGCCGGGCAATACCTTCTGGAACGACTGGGCCAAGTACCCGTTCAGCTCGACCAACTGGAACCCGCGTCCGTTGGGTGTTCAGATTTGGGCGCTTGCTTATCGTACGGGCGAAGCCTGGAACGAGTTCGGCTATGCGAGCCCAGAGTTTGACGCCATTCTGGAAGAGGCGCTGGCCATTGCCGACGCGGACAAGCGTCGCGAAGTCATGGCGCGTGGCGAAGCACTGCTTCAGGAAGATGGGGTTACTATTCAGCCCTATTGGCGCTCGCTCTATCGCCACATGAAAGAGGGTCTTGTTGGAACCGACATGCATGTGACCTTCGAACACCATCACTACAAGTGGGGCTGGGCTGCCTAGTCGCTGCTATCCACACCCGAGGGGCGCCTGACACGGGCGCCCCTTTCCAGCCGCAGACTTGCCGACGCGGGGTCGGACGTCCGAGGCCAGAAAATGGTCCAATGATCTGCGGAATACCTGAACAACAGGGGCCAACATGGGACTATTCATCCTACGACGGTTCGGGGTGATGCTGCTTACGGCATTATGTCTGACATTCGTCGTCTTTTTCCTGACCAACCTATACCCAAACCTTGAAAAGCTGGCGAAAACGCAGGGCAACCAGCGTATGTCGGATGAGCAGGTCGAAGCCTGGTTGGAAAACCGCGGCTACTTGCAGCCGACACTCGTGAAATACGGCCAATGGCTGGGCGTGATGCCCGGGTTCCAGAATACACTGGAAGATGGCCAGTTCGTGGGAACCTGCACAAGACCCGGTTCGACGGCAGAGGACACGGCAAGGTATTGTGGTGTTCTTCAGGGCGATTGGGGATACTCAACCGTTTTCAAGGAAGAAGTCGGAACCATCGTTGGCAAGCGCTTGGGCAACACAGGTTACCTGATGTTTTGGGTTTTGGTCCTGATGGTGCCTTCCGCCCTGATCGTTGGTGTACTGGCCGGGATGCGAGAGGGGTCGGCCCTGGATCGATCATTGTCGACCTTCTCAATCATCACGACAGCGACACCGGAATACGTATCGGGCGTTATCTTCATCGCGATCTTCACCTCGTCCACCGTGGGGCTGAAATGGTTCAAGGGAACCGCGACGCAAGCGATGGAGAACCCGACATTCGAGAACTTCTTCCTGCCGGTTCTCACCATTGCGCTGTACGGTATGGGCTATATCGCCCGGATGACCCGCGCTTCGATGACCGAAGTGATGACGGCGCAATACATCCGGACCGCACGGCTGAAGGGTGTCTCGTTCCCGAACATCGTCATGAAACACGCCTTGCGCAACGCGTTGATCGCGCCGTTCACGGTTATCATGCTGCAGTTCCCATGGCTGCTGAACGGCGTGGTGATTGTTGAAACCCTGTTCAACTACAAGGGTTTCGGCTGGGCGCTGGTTCAGGCCGCTGGCAACAACGACATTCAGCTTCTGCTGGCGATCTCGGTCGTGTCGGTCTTCGTGGTTCTGATAACGCAGCTGATCTCGGATATCGGCTACGTTTACCTCAACCCGCGCATTCGCATTTCATAAGGAGGGTGAGATTATGGAACCACTAACCTGGACCGGCTCTATCGCCTTCCTGAACCCGCTTCTGATGATCGCACTGGCTGCACTTTTCCTGTCTATCCTGGTCTGGATCATCGCCAGTATCTTTTTGCCTGAACAGCAGATTGTCGTGAATCCGGATGGATCCGTCAGTTCTGGCGGCGGTGTCCGTGGATTGACCCAGCTTGTGCTGCATTACAGTTTCCTTGCCAGCGTGGGATTGGCCGTGGCTTATCTGGCGCTGGGCATCCTGATGGGCACTGGCGCAGGGATCATCGGCGCCATTTCCCAGCAATTCCTGCCTGTATGGGTCGCGCTGATCATCATGTTCGCCATGTCCATCGCCTTCAAACGACGGTTGGGGTTGTACGGCAAACTGTATGACAGTCCCATCGGAATGATCGGCTTTGGCCTTGTGATGTTCTGGGTCTTTACCGGCATCTTCGGCGCGCTTGATCTGATCGTGACCCATGACCCGCTGACACAGATCTCTGGCATGAAGAACAAAGTGCCGGGAACGCCTCTGCCAAATCTGGAGGACGGCGAGTATGCTTGGTATCTTCTGGGCGGTGACAATCTGGCGCGCGACGTATTCAGCCGGATGGTCAAGGGGGCCTGGGTTGTGGTGCAAATTGCACCGCTGGCAACAATGTTCGCCTTCATGGTCGGCATTACGCTGGGGCTTCCCGCCGGTTACTATGGGGGCCGTTTTGATACGTTCCTGTCCTTCCTCGCCAACCTGATCCTCGCCTTCCCGGTGATCCTGCTGTTCTACCTGCTGGTGACACCGGAGATCGTGGCGACCGGGGTACCGAACTACATGGCGGCCGTGCTGTTCGTGTTCCCGATCCTGTTCATCGGCGTATTGCTGAATTCGCGCTATTACACGCGCCCGAATTTCCGTACACCGTTGCTGATCGGTGTTCTGGGTGTTGCGATCTGGCTATATCTGTCGCTGATTTCGACCGGTGGCTACATCATCAATACCGAGGCCTACCGGATCTGGGGTCTGCCGACCTATCTGGACCTGTTCGATATCCCCGGCGGTATTCTGGTGGTGTTCGTCTCGGTGGTCTTCGTCAACTCGCCCACGGTCTTCCGTATCGTGCGCGGCCTGGCGCTGGACATCAAAACCCGCGATTACGTGGCTGCGGCCCAGACACGCGGCGAAGGGCCGTGGTACATCATGCTTTGGGAAATCCTGCCCAACGCCCGTGGCCCCCTGATCGTCGATTTCTGTCTGCGCATCGGGTACACCACCATTCTTCTGGGGACTTTGGGCTTCTTCGGACTGGGCCTTCCGCCGGAAAGCCCGGACTGGGGATCCACGATCAACGAGGGGCGCAAGCTGCTGTCGATCTACCTGCACCCTGCCCTTCCTCCTGCCTTTGCCCTGCTGTCGCTGGTTCTTGGTCTGAACCTGCTGGCTGACGGTCTTCGTGAGGAAAGCCTGAAGGACTGATGTGATCGAGGCCGGGGGGCCAGCCCCCCGGACCCCCCGGGATATTTTTGGCCAGATGAAGGGGAACCCCGCATTTGGTGAGGAGTAAGCAAAATGAGCAAAATGGCGGATTATGACGGCCCGATCCTGGAGATCGACAAGCTGTCCATCTCATTCTTTACCCGCCTGCGGGAAATCCCCGCCGTGATGGATTTCTCGGTCAGCGTAGAGCCCGGCGAAGCCGTGGGGCTGGTTGGTGAATCCGGTTGTGGCAAATCGACCGTGGCACTGGGCGTGATGCAGGATCTTGGCAAGAACGGTCGCATCGTCGGAGGCACGATAAAGTTCAAGGGCCGCGATCTGGCAGAGATGTCGGCCGAAGAGTTGCGCGACATTCGCGGCAATGAAATCGCGATGATCTATCAGGAACCGATGGCATCGCTGAATCCGGCGATGAAGATCGGCAAACAATTGATGGAAGTGCCGATGATCCACGAGGGGGTAAGTCAGGAAGAGGCTTATTCCCGCGCGCTGGAAGTGGTGACGGACGTTCGCCTGCCAGACCCCGAGCGGATGTTGAATTCATTTCCGCACCAACTGTCGGGTGGTCAGCAGCAGCGGATCGTGATTGCGATGGCGCTGATGTCGAAACCGGCGCTGTTGATCCTGGACGAGCCGACAACAGCTTTGGACGTGACCGTCGAGGCCGCTGTGGTCGAACTGGTCAAGGATCTGGGCAAGAAATACGGCACCTCGATGTTGTTCATCTCGCACAATCTCGGGCTGGTTCTAGAAACCTGCGACCGTCTGTGCGTGATGTATTCGGGTGAAGCGGTCGAGCGTGGCTCGATCAAGGATGTGTTCGACGAGATGCAGCACCCTTATACACAGGCGCTGTTCCGTTCGATCCCGCTGCCGGGGGCTGACAAGAACACGCGTCCGCTGGTGGCTATTCCGGGGAACTTCCCATTGCCCCACGAGCGGCCTCCGGGTTGCAACTTTGGACCGCGGTGCGACTATTTCGAAGAGGGGCGCTGTGACGCGAAAGAAATCCTGATGGAAGCCGTTCCGGGGAATGACCGGCACCACACCCGCTGCCTTAAATTCCAGGAAATCGACTGGAACGCCCCACTTGCGCTGGCCGATCAGAAAGAAAAGGGTGAGATTGGCCGAACGGTTCTGAAAATGGACAACCTCAAGAAGTATTACGAGGTTGCGGCAAATGCCTTGTTTGGCAGCGGTGAGAAGAAGGTGGTGAAGGCCAACGAAACGCTCAGCTTCGAGGCGCACGAATCCGAGACACTGGCCATCGTGGGGGAATCCGGCTGCGGCAAGTCCACCTTCGCCAAGGTCCTTATGGGATTGGAGACGGCCACAGACGGGCAGATCCTGCTGGACAACCGCAACATCGAACAGGTGCCCATCGAAGAACGCGATGCCAAGACGATCGGCGAAGTTCAGATGGTTTTCCAGAACCCGTTCGACACGCTGAATCCGTCGATGACCGTCGGCCGTCAGATCATCCGGGCGCTTGAAATCTTTGGTGTCGGAAACTCTGAAGCCGAGCGAAAGAAGCGGATGCTGGAACTGCTTGATCTGGTGAAGCTGCCGCGCGCCTTTGCGGACAGGATGCCGCGACAGCTGTCCGGTGGGCAGAAACAGCGCGTGGGTATCGCGCGCGCCTTTGCCGGCGATGCGCGTATCGTTGTGGCGGACGAACCCGTCTCGGCGCTGGATGTGTCGGTTCAGGCTGCCGTGACGGATCTGTTGATGGAGATACAGCGACAGCACAAGACCACGCTGCTTTTCATCAGCCACGATCTGTCCATCGTGCGTTACCTCAGCGACCGGGTCATGGTGATGTATCTGGGCCATGTTGTGGAGTTGGGCACCACGGATCAGGTCTTTGCCCCGCCCTATCACCCCTATACCGAGGCGCTGCTGAGCGCGGTTCCGATTGCCGATACCTCGATCGAAAAGCAGCATATCGTTCTGGAAGGCGATATTCCATCGGCCATGAACCCGCCACCAGGCTGTCCGTTCCAGACGCGTTGCCGATGGAAATCCGAGGTGCCTGACGGTCGGTGCGAATCCCACGTGCCGCCGGTGCAGACGCTGGCGGATGGGCACCAGATCAAATGCCACCTGGCCGAAGATATACTGGCCCGGATGGAGCCGGTGATCAAAGTCGCGGCGGAGTAAACCCGTTTCTGAACCTTGAAAAAGGGCCGGTCAGGGACCGGCCCTTTCTTTTGGCGCCGTGGTTTCTTGGGGAGACAGGCGGCGCTTGGGAGTGGCGTGAGTGGCGACCCCGGTAATTCGTCAGCCGGTCATGACAATGTTGCCGAAATGTATGAATTCCTGGTTCATTCCCGCAATGTCACCGGCTTCAAGCTGAAGGCTGGCACTGTCGAGCATCTTGTAACTCTGCTGCCCCTTCACCCAGTCGTCGGCAGATTGCAGAGTGGTCAGCGTGTAGGATGTGACCTCGTTAAGGTAATGTGTGGGGATGATCACCTTGGGCTTGAGCTTAGATACGATGTCGTTGCCCTGATCGAAGCTGAGGATATGTTCCGAGCCATCAACCGGCAGCGTCAGAACGTCCACCCGTCCGATCGCGTCCCAGAACTCCTGTGGCGGGTTGTGGCGGTTGTCGCCCCAGATCAGCGTTCGTATGCCGCCGGTCTCGACCAGATAGACGACCATATCCATGTGGCCCACGTTGTTCGGCGGGCAGGCTTCCACACCGAACTCGGCCAGCGCATTGGTCCAGTCATACCATCCCGGCGCGACGCAGGCGTGTTTGTCGGCAAAACCGGTGATCTTGATGTCTGCAAACTCGAAATTGCCTACCATGCGATCCAGCACCATGGTCGAACTTGGGCGCTCAATCGCATCTTGATCAAAATGGGCATGGGTCGACAGGGTGATATCCACCGGGATTTGCGGGAATTCGTTGCGGAACCAAAGCCCCCATGCGCCCGACGGATCGTCGCGCCAGGGATCAAACAGCACTGTTGCGCCATTGGGCGAGGTGATCTTGATCGCACAATGACCATAATAGTCGATGCCAACTGGCCCGGTGCTGGCCTGACCCGTTGCGCCTTGCAGATCGATCACGTGGTTGTTGTTGCCCGGCTGTAGCCACGCCTGAGACTGCGCCTGAACCGGTCCTGCGCCCAGTACGGAAGCAGTCGCGCCGACACCGGCAGCCCCCGCCGCCATAAAGAACGACCGGCGAGACAGCCCCGGCGCCAGATGATCCTTGTCGCCGTTCAGGATGGTTGGTTCCAGATCTTTGCGATCGATTTTTGTGTACCTCTCTGTTGGACATGTGCAGGTTTTCCGCACGTCCCAACCAAAGGTAACAAGCCAGGGCATATTGGCTCAGACCGAAAAAATGGGGGCGGAATATGGGGGAAAACCCCATATTCCATGTTCACGAAATCGAGAGCAAATGACTGCGCAAGTTCTGGCTGCGCCCTTCAAGTCCCAGCTTGCGGCGAATGTTGTTGCGGTGAAAATCGATTGTCGATGTTTCTCGGGACAGGGCCTTGGCGATGTCCTTGGTCGTTTTTCCAAACATGACCATCTGCGCAATCTCGATCTCGGTCGGAGTCATTGCTGCAAACGCATCCGTCAGTTTGTCCGACAATGAAGACGTGATCTCGTTCAGGTTCTTCTCGGCCAACTCAAGATAGACATACTGCGCTTCGTCCCCGGAAAGCTGCGTTCGAGCCTTTTCCAGATAGGGCAGAACTCGGCCGCGCACCTGTTCGACAATTTCGTGATCGCGGTTTTTGCGTTCGTCATCCAGACTGGACAGCAGGACGCGCAGCGCCGTGTTGGTTTCCTGCAACTCACGGGTACGATCCGCGACACGGGTTTCAAGCTGCGCCAGTGTTTCGTTGAGCTTCTCTTCCAGCGCGCGGCGCAGGTAAACCTCTTGCAACAAAGCCAAATCCGACTCGACCATGCGTGCGAACTGCGCCAACCCTTCGCGGAACAACAAGGCACGCCGGTTCTGCTTTCGATCCAGAACACAAATCGTTCCGAACACCGATCCATCGGGCCATTTAAGCGGCAGGCCGATGTAAAATGTCATCCCATGTTCCAGATCGTCATTGTCCGCCCAATCCGGATCGCAAGCTGCATCCTCAACCACCAGCTCTCCGTCCCGTTGCAGGACGCCCTGACAATAAAGTTTGGGATTCAACTGGAAACTCAAACCAACCGGATACGGGTTTTCGGGATGATCCGAGGTGATCAGCACCGCGTGATCCGGTGCGTCGGTTTTCATGATCAGGCTTGCGGGCACATCCGCCAATTCCGCGACCAGATCGACCAGTTGCTGCCAATTGGCCAGCGTTTCTTGCGGAATCTCAGGGTGGTCAACAGGCATGAGGAGACCTCACCAGTTACTGGACGATACCCTTTCAGATTAGTTGGACTGGTTGAGCCTGATCAAGAACCGGACGTTCTGCGCCGCGGCATCGGGTTTAACCGCCCCAGATTACCTTCACGTAGTTCTGGGTTTCTTTGTATGGCGGTATGCCGCCATGCTTTTCCACCGCTTTTGGGCCGGCATTGTAGGCGGCCAAAGCCAGTGGCCAGGATTTGAACTTGCGATACTGCCAGGACAGGTATCTGGCCCCACCTTCGAGATTCTGCTTGGGGTCATGCGGGTTGACCCCCAGAAGCTCGGCGGTCTGAGGCATCAATTGCGCCAATCCCAGAGCACCCTTGTGAGACTTCGCGTGAGGGTTCCATCCGCTTTCCTGCTGAACAAGGCGAAGGAACAAGTCTTCGGGAATGTTGTGAAGGCGGGCAGCCTGTTTCGCCAGATCCAGATACTGGCCGCGATACTTGCCAGTATATCGCTTGCCGGTATGCGCACGGGATGTCTTGGGTTTCAACCTCGCGGAGTCGCGATACTGCGTCGCCGCACGGGAATCCAGAATCTTGGACTGCTTGAGGAAGATATCCTTGCGGCTTTTGGTAGATAGAGTTTGCGCCTGCACAGGCAAAACGGCCAGCACAAGGCAGACAACAGAAAACCCAGCAACCCAAGAACGCATCAATGCCTATCCTGCTCGATAAGAAACCAGTCGGATTATAGGTATTCCCACAAAAAATGAAAGCTTGGTAAAGGCCAAAGTAAGACTCTTGCCCAACACTGTTGTATCTACTGTTTTCATCCATGATGCAGGCCGTATAGGGTCTCACGAAACAAGTCGCGCCAGATTCGGCGCGCATACGCGAAAACAGAACGAGGAATTACATGGCGGGTTCAGTCAACAAGGTCATTCTGGTAGGTAATCTTGGCCGCGACCCCGAGGTCCGGTCGTTCCAGAACGGCGGAAAGGTTTGCAATCTGCGCATTGCCACGTCAGAGAACTGGAAAGACCGCAACACGGGCGAACGCCGCGAACGCACGGAATGGCACTCGGTCGCAATCTTCTCGGAACCGCTGGCCCGTATTGCAGAGCAATACCTGCGCAAAGGCAGCAAGGTTTATATCGAAGGCCAGCTGGAAACCCGAAAATGGCAGGATCAGTCCGGGCAAGACCGTTATACAACCGAGGTTGTTCTGCGCCCCTACCGCGGTGAATTGACCTTGCTCGACAGCCGCGGCGAAGGCGGCGGCAGCGGCGGTGGTTACGGCGGCGGCCAAGCCGGTGGCAGCGGGTACGGAGATCCTTACGGCGGTCCGTCCAGTTCCCCGGCACCGGCATCGGGTGGAATCGACGACGACGAGATTCCGTTCTAGAAAATTCGGAGACACGACATGACATGGTCCTTTTCTCTCGGCCGGTTGCTCGGGTCCGAACTGAGGGTCCATGTCACGTTTTTCCTGCTTCTGGCCTGGGTAGGCTTTGCCGCCTATTCCGCCGGTGGCCTGCCGGCCGCCATAGACAACCTGTTGTTTGTTCTGGCCTTGTTTGCCTGTGTGGTCGCGCATGAATTCGGTCATGCCCTCATGGCGCGGCGCTTTGGAATCAAGACCCCAGACATAACACTGTTGCCGATCGGCGGGTTGGCCCGACTTGAAAGGATGCCGGAAAAACCGATGCAAGAAGTGCTTGTGGCACTTGCAGGTCCGGCGGTGAACATCGTGATCTGGGTCATACTGGTCGCCTTCGGAGCGGGAGTGCCGATCGAGACGCTTTCCCAGATCGATTCACCGGGTATCGAGTTTCTGAACAGGCTGGCCTACATCAACCTGCTGCTGGCCGTATTCAACATGATCCCGGCCTTCCCCATGGACGGAGGGCGCGTATTCCGCGCCCTTCTGTGCCTGCGCATGGACCGCGTCAAAGCAACACGCGTGGCTGCGGTCGGAGGTCAGATCGTTGCGGTGGGTCTGGGTTTTTTGGGGCTGAGTTCAGGCAACCCGTTTCTCGTGCTCATCGCCGTGTTCGTGTTCATCGCCGCCAACGCCGAAAGCCAGGACGTCGCCCTGCGCTCCGCAGCGCGCCGGGTACTGGCCCGGGACGCGATGATCACCGAGTTTCACGCGCTTTCCCCCGACGATACGCTGAGCACGGCGGCGCAAGCCGTGATCCACACCACGCAACACGAATTCCCTGTATTGGACTCAAGCCAGGCCCTGCTGGGATTCGTCACGCGTGAACGGCTGTTTGCTGCGCTGGCAAGTGACCAACCCAGATCAGCACCCGCCACGTCGATCATGGACGCGGCGGTCCCCTCGGTTTCGCTCACCACCGGGCTCGAAACCGTTCTGGAGCACTTGCACAACGGCGCTCCGGCCATCGCTGTGGTCACTCGGGGTGGTCGCATGATGGGTTACATCACGCGCGAGAACATCGGTGAACTGATGGTCATTCAGGGGCGCTAGGCATTCAGGTCAAGCCGTGGCAAGCGCATCAGACAGGACCGAAAGAACCGCATCTTTCGGTACATCTGAGGTCACGAACGCTTCTCCGATCCCACGCGCCAGAATAAACCGAAGCTGGCCGTCCACGACTTTCTTGTCCTGTCCCATAAGATCCACCAGCGCCTCGGCGCTTGGCAATTCGCCCGGAATATCGGCCAGATCCGTCTTCATCCCCATCGCGCGCAAATGCGCGCGCACCCGGCTTGGGTCCTCTTGCGAACACAAACCCAGGCGCGATGACAACTCAAACGCCAGCGCGCAGCCAATTGCCACACCTTCGCCATGCAGAAGGCGGTCGGAATAACCCGTCGCGGCCTCCAGGGCGTGGCAGAAGGTGTGCCCCAGATTGAGAAGAGCCCTGTCACCTTGTTCGGTTTCATCCCGCGCGACGATGTCAGCCTTCATTTGCACCGAGCGCGTCACCGCGTGTACCCGGGCCGCCATGTCACCCGAGGAAACGCTCGGCCCGTGCGCCTCAAGCCAATCAAAGAACTTCGCATCGCCAAGCAATCCGTATTTCACGACCTCGCCATAGCCTGACAAGAAGTCTCTTTGGGTCATGGTCCCCAGAACAGAGGTGTCCGCCAGAACCAGCGAGGGTTGATGAAACGCGCCGATCAGGTTTTTGCCCTGCGGTGCGTTGATCCCGGTCTTTCCACCGACCGAGCTGTCCACTTGTGCCAGCAAGGACGTTGGAATCTGCACAAAGCGAACACCGCGCCGCAAAACCGCCGCTGCAAAGCCTGCCAGGTCTCCGATGACGCCGCCCCCCAGGGCCACGACGACATCCCGGCGTTCGACTTTTTCCGCGAGCAGCCACTCGACGGCGCGCTCGAAATGCGGCCAGCTTTTGGTTGCCTCACCGGCGGGCAGCGCCAGCGCGGTCATCTCGATCCCCTCGGCACTCAGCCCGGCGCGCAGCGCCTCAAGATGCAGACCGGCCACGTTTTCATCCGTCAGAACCGCGACTTTTGGCCGGGCCAGAAGTGGTGATATCCAGCCCCCCGCCCGCGTCAGAAGATCCGGACCGATTTCAACATCATAGGATCGGTCACCCAGGTCCACATGTACTGTTTGGTGCATTTATTTGAGTTCCAAAACATCAGGGCGCGCCAACAGAGCGTCGACAACGCGGCCTACCATATTTTCGATCGAGGTCTCGCCATCCGAATCCACTGTCAGATCGGCCTGAGCATAAACCGGCACGCGGGCCTCGTAGAGGGATTTCAGCGTCGCATAGGGATCGTCGGTGCGCAGCAGAGGACGGGTGTCTTTGTGGCGCACACGGTTCCACAGAACATTCAGATCCGCGCGCAGCCAGACGGCAGCGCCCTTTTCAGCGATGATGCGACGGTTTTCCGGCTGGAGAAACGCCCCTCCACCCGTTGAAAGAATGCCTTTTTGTTCATCCAGCAAGCGCCCGATGACCTGGGATTCCTTGGTGCGAAAGAAAGGTTCGCCGTCACGCTCAAAGATTTCAGGAATGGTCATGTTGGCGGCTGATTCGATCTCGGCATCGCTGTCCAGAAACGGAACACCCAGACGTGCGGCCAACGCGCGGCCCACCGCAGTCTTGCCAGCTCCCATCATACCCACCAGAACCACGGTTTTGTGCAGATCAAAACCAACCTGTGTGTCTGTGGAATGTGTGTTATGCTTAATTTCGCTCATTTAAACGTGAATGACGTGATCTTGGGAAAAATGCCAGTTATAACTTGGCCAAAATCAAAAATTGAGGCAGCGTGGGGCCATGGGCCGACTGATCAAATTCCTGATATATGTTCTTTGCCTGGTATTCATTGGGCTGGTCGCTTACGCCTATGTTGGCCCATTCTTTGGCGCGGATTTTTCTGCGCCTCAAAGTGAAATCCGCGAACCGGTCGTATTGGATGTCAACTAAGCAGGCGCTGTTGGCGGTCTTTCTGGCGGGATCGGCACATGCGCAGACCCCGTTATCCGCGATCGAGTGGCTTGCGGATCCGCCGGAAAACCTGCCCGGAACCGTATTGCTGGAACCGCCGGTGGCACAGAACGGCGGATTGCCCGAAATTGAGGTCACGCCGCTTGAAGCGTTGTCGCAACCTTTGGGCCTGGTCGCATCATCCGTCACTGGGTTGCCCGTGGATTTGTGGCAAGGCAGCGATGCGAACCGGCTGGCGGAGCTGATCGCGAAGACGCCCGTGCGCGACAACCCGGCCATGCAACGCCTGTTGTTTACATTGCTTCTGTCGGAAACCCGGGCACCGGCGGGCCCTGATGCGCAAGAGATTATGCTGCTGGCGCGGCTGGACCGTCTGATGCAACTGGGCGCGGCTGATCCCGTGCAATCACTGGTTCAACTGGCCGGGCCGACCGATACACAGGATCGATTTCAGCGCTGGTTTGACGCAACACTGCTGACCGGTGATGAGGATCGCAGCTGCACCGCCCTTATCGCCGAACCGCATCTGTCAAAGGATTACGCCGCGCAAGTGTTCTGCAAAGCCCGACGCGGAGATTGGGCATCGGCAGCGTTGACGCTTGAGGCAGCGCATGCCCTGGACATCCTGCCGCCGGAAGAGCTGGCGGTTCTGGATCGTTTTCTAAGCCCTGAACTCTATGAAGGCGCGGCTTATCTGCCCCAACCTGAAAACCCGGATCCATTGAGTTTCCGACTGTTCGAAGCGATCGGAGAACGGCTTCCTTCCGCCTCGTTGCCACGCGCTTTCGCCAACGCGGATCTTCGGGATGTGGCCGGATGGAAAGCGCAGATCGAAGCCGCCGAACGGCTTACACGCATTGGCGCTTTGACGCCCAATCAATTGCTTGGACTTTATACCGAAAGGTCCCCGGCAGCGTCCGGCGCAGTTTGGGACCGGGTCGCGGCCATCCAACGATTTGAAAGCGCGTTGGATACGCGAAACGCTGAAGCCATCGGAAAAACGCTGCCACCGGTCTGGCAGCAGATGCGCAGCGTCGGGCTTGAAGTGCCCTTCGCCGAATTGTTCGCCGAGCGTCTGTCGAAGGTTTCGCTGTCGGTGCCGGCGACTGAAAACCTGCGCTGGCGCATTCTGATGCTGTCTGGCCTGTACGAACAGGCTGCGCAATCAGCACCGGACAACTCGATCGATACCCTGTTTCTTGCGGCGCTGGCGCAGGGTGATCCGGGGCGGGCGGTTTCTCCTTCTCCGTTGGCCGACGCGGTTTCTCAGGGGTTTGCATGGGCGGCACCCGTACCCAACGACATTGACGCCTTACTGGACAACGGTCAGCTTGGTGAAGCCATACTGGAAGCCATGCAGCTGTTTGCGCATGGTGCACGGGGCAATCTTGTGGATCTGACCGCAGCAATCGCAACCTTCCGACGCGTGGGCCTGGAAGACACCGCGCGGCGCGCAGCGCTGAGCCTGTTGATCCTGCAAGAGCGTTGAAGATGGCTATTCCGGCGACAAATGAGCTATGGATTTCGACCTTTCTACAGGCCCAGGCAGCGGAACTTGGCGCGGCGACAAATACCTTGCTGGCCTATGGGCGCGATCTGAAAGACTTTGCATCCTGGTTGCAGCACAGGGGATCCGGATTCGATCAGGCAGATCGTGATCAGATCGAGGCCTATCTGATCGACTGCCAGGCACAGGGCCTGTCGCGTTCCACCCGCGCGCGGCGATTGTCGGCGATAAAACAGCTGTACCGCTTTGCGTTCGAGGAAGGCTGGAGCGAGACGAACCCCGCCATCCAGATCAAAGGTCCGGGGCGGCAGAAACGACTGCCCAAAACGCTGGACGTACCCGAAGTCGACCGTCTTCTGGCAGCCGCCCGACGAACCGGGCGCAGCAAGGCTGATCGCATACGCAATACCTGTTTGATGGAAGTTCTCTACGCCACCGGGATGCGTGTGACCGAACTTGTGTCCCTGCCTGTTTCCTCGGCCCGTGGCGATCCGCGTATGCTGTTGGTGATGGGCAAAGGCGGCAAGGAACGCATGGTGCCCTTGTCCCCACCGGCGCGGGATGCTTTGGCTGCCTGGTTGACCGCGCGGGACGAAGCCGAAGACCAGACCGTCGAGAAAGGCGGTCAAAGGTCTCGTTTTCTGTTTCCGTCGCGCGGCAAGTCCGGCCACCTGACACGGCACAGGTTTTTTCTGCTGGTCAAGGAACTGGCCGTTCAGGGTGGCGTTTCGCCCGAGAAAGTCACCCCGCATACCCTGCGCCATGCCTTTGCCACGCATCTGCTGGCCAACGGCGCTGATCTGCGTTCGATCCAGACCTTGTTGGGTCATGCCGACGTTGCAACGACCGAGATTTATACTCATGTTCTGGATGAACGGCTGTCGGAACTGGTGTTGCAACACCACCCGCTGAGCAAAGACCCTGACGAAGACCGGGGCTAAGCCCTTGATCCAGCAGCGCGGCATCCCCATAACGGATACGTCACCCTAACCCACCAAGGACCAATGGAACCCTCATCTTCTCTGATCGACAGCGCATTCTGGTTTACGTCAGGCGCGATCCTCTTGTTGCTCGTTTTGTCCGGCTTTTTCTCGGGTTCGGAAACGGCGCTTACAGCCTCTTCTCGCGGAAAACTGCGGGCGCAGGCCGACAAGGGATCACGGGGCGCGAAAAAGGCGCTGGAAATCACCGATGACAATGAACGCCTGATCGGCTCGGTTCTTCTGGGTAACAACCTTGTCAACATCCTGGCGGCCTCGCTGGCGACGGCCTTGTTCACCCGTTTGTTCGGCGAAAGCGGCGTGGCGTTGGCGACCCTGGTCATGACTTTGCTGGTGCTGATCTTTGCCGAAGTGCTGCCCAAGACCTACGCCATCACCAATTCCGAAAAGGCCGCGGCGGCTGTCGCACCGATCATCAGCGTCGTCGTGACGGTATTTTCGCCCATTGTGGCCGCGGTGCGGCTGCTGGTGCGCGGTGTGTTGCGTCTGTTCGGCGTTCAGATCGATCCTGACAGCAACATTCTGGCTGTACGCGAAGAGATTGCCGGCGCCTTGCAACTTGGTCATTCCGAAGGCGTGGTCGAAAAGGAAGACCGCGACCGCATCTTGGGTGCGCTGGATTTGGGCGACCGAACGGTGGAAGAGATCATGCTGCACCGATCGAATATCGAGATGATCGACGCCAATGCCGCCCCCGAGGCGATCCTGAAACAATGTCTGCAAAGCCCCCACACCCGTCTACCTGTGTTCCGGGACGAGCCGGAAAACATCGTGGGCGTTGTCCACGCCAAGGACCTCTTTCGCGCCATGTATGCGCAGGCAGGCAGCAGCGACGGCGGGACCGACCGTTTGGCAAGCTTTGACATCGGAAAGGTGGCAAACGACCCTTACTTTGTGCCCGAAACCACGACGCTGGACGACCAGATGCGGGAATTCCTGCGGATGCACAGCCATTTTGCATTGGTTGTGGATGAATATGGGTCACTGCGAGGCCTGATCACGCTTGAAGATATTCTTGAAGAAATCGTGGGCGAGATTGCCGATGAGTTCGACATAGACGAAGAGGTGCCGGTAACACGCACCGAAGATGGCCAGTATCTGGTTGAAGGTTCCATGACGATCCGGGATGCCAACAGGGCACTGGACTGGTCTCTGCCGGATGACGAGGCGAACACGCTGGCCGGTCTTGTGATTCACGAGGCCCAGATGATCCCTGACGTCGGTCAGGTGTTTTCGTTCCACGGTTTCCGGTTCGAGGTCACGGCGCGTGAAGGCAACCGCATCACCGGACTGAAAGTGCGCCCCCTGTAGCGCCTGCGATTTTTCTGAAATGTTCCGCGCGCTGCCCAAGCGCCTGTCGTCAACTGTACGACCCAATTGCGCTGAACTGGCCGCGGATATTCCGATCATCGCAAAGTCCGGCCCAAGCACGGAGCTGGGCGAGATGGGCCAGTTTGATCACCCCGACTTTGTTTCAGCTGTGCAGTAAAGTGGAAAAGCAGCCTTCAAGGCCGAAAAACCACCGGGCGATGTCGTGCTGAACAAGGCGCAGGCCGTCTGTTTGTTTGCCCTCGGTTACAGGTTTCGACGCACTTTGGCTGCGCGAGAAGACTGTGCAAATCCAAAGCTGGTACAATAGGTGACATACGACACTTGTTGTCGCTAACAGACGAGTAATATCCCCATCGGCTCGACAGTTTTTTCCAAAGTCATGGGGAGGAACACTGTGAAAACCACCTGTCAGGTTGCCGTCATCGGGGGCGGCGTCGTCGGCTGTTCGGTGCTCTATCACCTGACCAAGCTGGGTTGGTCCGACGTGATGTTGCTGGAGCGGTCGGAACTGACCAGCGGATCGACCTGGCACGCGGCGGGCGGGTTTCATACGCTGAACGGCGACACCAACATGGCCGCGCTGCAAGGCTATACCATCCGGCTGTACAAGGAGTTGGAAGAGATCACTGGCATGTCTTGCGGGCTGCACCATGTGGGCGGCATCACGCTGGCCGACAACCAGGACCGGTTCGACATGCTGCTGGCCGAACGCGCCAAGCATCGCTTTATGGGGCTGGAGACCGAGATCGTCGGCCCCGACGAGATCAAGAAGATCGCCCCCATCACCAACACCGACGGCATCATCGGCGCGCTCTATGACCCTTTGGACGGACACCTCGACCCCTCGGGCACGACCCACGCCTATGCCAAGGCCGCGCGCATGGGCGGAGCCACGATCGAGACCCACTGCATGGTGCGCGAGACCAACCAGCGCCCCGACGGCACATGGGACGTTGTGACCGACAAGGGCACCATCCACGCCGAGCATATCGTCAACGCCGGCGGCCTCTGGGCGCGCGAGGTGGGCGCGATGGCGGGCATCTACTTCCCGCTGCACCCGATGGAACACCAATACCTGGTCACCGACAACATCCCTCAGATCGAGGCGATCATCGACGCGGGCGGCGAACATCCGCATGTCATGGACCCGGCCGGCGAAAGTTATCTGCGGCAGGAAGGGCGCGGCCTGTGCATCGGGTTCTACGAACAGCCCTGCAAGCCCTGGGCCGTGGACGGCACGCCATGGGAGTTCGGGCACGAACTGCTGCCCGATGATTTCGACAAGATCACCGACAGTATCGAGTTCGCCTATCGCCGCTTCCCGGTTCTGGCCGAGGCCGGAGTGAAATCGGTGATCCACGGCCCCTTCACCTTTGCCCCCGACGGCAACCCGCTGGTCGGGCCGGTGCCGGGCGTGCGCAACTACTGGTCGGCCTGCGGCGTGATGGCCGGGTTCAGCCAGGGCGGCGGCGTCGGCCTGACGCTGGCGCAATGGATGATCGAGGGCGAGCCCGAGCGCGACGTCTTTGCCATGGACGTGGCCCGCTTCGGCGACTGGATCACCCCCGGATACACCCGCCCCAAGGTGATCGAGAACTATCAGAAACGCTTCTCCGTCGCCTACCCCAACGAGGAACTGCCCGCCGCGCGGCCCAACCGCACCACGCCGATGTATGACATCTTCAGCGATCTGGGCGCGGTCTGGGGCCAGCAATACGGGCTCGAGGTCGCCAACTATTTCGCGCAAGCGGGCGAACCTGGCTATGAAACCCCGTCCTTCCGCCGCTCGGACGCGTTTGCGGCAACGGGCCGCGAGGTGCGCGCCGTGCGCGGTGGCGTCGGCATCAACGAGGTGCACAATTTCGGCAAATACCTTGTGACAGGTCCGCGCGCCCGCGACTGGCTGGATCGGATCATGGCCGGACGCATCCCCAAGCCAGGCCGCCTGTCGCTGACCCCGATGCTGTCGCCCAAGGGCAAGCTGATCGGGGATTTCACCGTGTCCTGCCTGGGCGAGGAGGAATTCCAGCTCACTGCCTCCTACGGCGCACAGAACTTCCACATGCGCTGGTTCCAGCACCATCAGAAAGACGGCGTAACCGTCGAGAATATCAGCGACAAACGCAACGGTTTCCAGATCGCGGGCCCCAAGGCCCGCGAGGTTCTGGCCGCCTGCAAGCGCGCCGATATCAGCGACATGCGCTTCATGGACGTGCGCTGCATGGTCGTCGGCATGACCGACTGCATCGTGCAGCGGGTCAGCTATACCGGCGACCTGGGGTTCGAGATCTACTGCGATCCGATGGCGCAGCGCCAACTATGGTGGACCCTGTGGCAGGCCGGTCAGCCGCACGGCATCACCCCCTTCGGGATGCGCGCGATGATGAGCCTGCGGCTCGACAAGTTCTTCGGCTCGTGGATGCGCGAATTCTCGCCCGACTACACAGCCGCTGAAACCGGGCTCGACCGCTTCATCGCCTTCAACAAGCCCGCTGATTTCATCGGCCGCGCCGCCGCCGAGGCGGAACGTGCCAACGGCCCCGCGCGCAGGTTGGTGGCCTTCGAGGTCGACGCAGACGACGCCGACGTGAACGCCTATGAACCGATCTGGCTGGATGGCACTGTCGTGGGCTTCTGCACCTCGGGCGGTTATTCGCATTATGCCCGCAAGTCCGTCGCCATCGGCTTTCTGCCAACCGAACGCGCAGCAGACGGGCTTGGAGTCAAGATCGAAATACTGGGCCAGATGCGCAAGGCAAAGGTCATCTCGACACCCTTGTTTGACGCAGATGGCGCCCGAATGAGGGGATGACTCGCGCTCGGGCCGACGGCATTGTACCGAAATGACTGAAATACCCATTATCCTTCTGGCAGCGGGTCAATCCAGCCGCATGGGCGGCATCGACAAATTGATGCAGCCGATCAACGGTATTCCGTTACTAGCCCGCTCGGCAAGCACAGCTTGCGCCGTGGGTCCTGTGATTGTCGCCCTGCCCCCTGAACCAAATCCCAGATATGGCGCACTTGATGGCATGGATGTTCAGATCGTTCCGGTCCGGGATGCGGCAGAAGGCATGAACGCCAGTTTGCGCGCCGCGATCCAAAAACTGCCGCCGGATGCACCCGCCGCGATGGTTTTGCTGGCAGATCTGCCCGATCTGACCGAAGCTGACCTGGCAACAATCCTGAAAGCGCGACAATCCCATCCCGACAACCTGATCTGGCGTGGTACGACCGAGGATGGAAAGCCCGGCCATCCGGTTGTGTTTGACAGATCCCTTTTTAGTCAACTGTCACAGTTGCAGGGGGACGACGGTGCCCAGGAGATCGTGCGGAAGCATAAAGACTTTGTTCATCTGCATCCGCTGCCTGGCCGAAACGCACTTTTGGATCTGGATACCTTGGATGACTGGAAGGACTGGCACAAAAAACATGCCCCCTGAACAAACACGGCCCGGTCTTATCGACCGGGCCGGTGCCCAAAACAGGACTACCACTTTGCTCAATCTCCAAAGTGTGGCCAGTGTGCTTTCAGAAACACTCCGACTCCCAAACAGCCAAACCTAAACAAGACCCCCTCGTTAACACGCCGCTATCACTTTTGGTGATCGAGTTAGCCGCCAGCGCCCCCTAGCGCTTTTGGCTCCCCTCACTTGGGCACCTTCATCCTCACTTATCCGATCGCTCGAAACAACGTAAAATTGGAAGGAATGGTTAATTTGGGTCTTCTACGAATGGCTTTTACGCAACATCGCGCGAGACTAGGATCAACTTAAAGGAGACTCTTCAAATTCTGAAAGGGTAGCGATTCGTGATTAAGCGCAAACTTATTCACCGATATCCGCACTCGATAAGATTTTTAGTGCGTCAAGCCATGCCTCACACAGACCCACCCACAACCATTGGAAGAGCAGCTTTTTTCTCCATCATTCGGAAGGATGATTGTCAACAAAACAAAACAAATTCAATATTTTTGAAAGTTTGACGCCATTTTTAGCAACAATCCTCCGATTCGCTCTGGTGCGGATCGGTGAAATTCCGCGAATCCCGATCGACGTCGACCGCAACCCAACACCGGCTTTGTGGCAAAATTAAGATTTATTAATTGATCAGTCAGGAAACGCCAATTCTGAGCAGGCATCTGTTGTCTCAACGCGCAGCCGCAACTGCGCGACGATAATCAGGAGACACAAATGAGCATCCGCAAATCCTCGCTTCTACTTCCCCGCACTTCCAACTGGGTGGGTGTCAGCGCGCTCGGCGCGGCCCTACTGGCAACGACGGCTATACCGTCCATGGCGGACGAGGCATTGGCCGATCTGGTTGAGACCGTTTCACCCTCGGTCGTAACCATCATCGCTGAACAAGATACAGCGCCGACCCCAACCCAGGGGCAAAACTTTGACTTCGAAGGACACCCTTTTGGTGAATTCTTCAAACGCTTCGGCGGCCCCGAAGGGTTCAACATGCCGCAACGCGGCCCGTCTCAGGGCCTGGGTTCGGGATTTGTTCTGGACGAAGCCGGATACATTGTCACCAATCACCATGTCGTCGACAATGCCTCGACCGTGACCGTAAGGCTCAGCGATGACCGTACCTTCGAAGCCGAAGTGGTCGGAACGGACCCGTTGACGGATATCGCGGTTCTGAAAATCGACGCAGGAACTGACCTGCAAGCCGTGGAGCTTGGCGACAGTGACGAGATCCGCGTAGGTGAAGATGTGGTCGCCATCGGCAACCCCTTCGGCCTGAGCTCGACCGTGACCACAGGCATCGTTTCGGCAAAAGGCCGCAACATCTCGGAAGGCCCTTATGCCGAGTTCATCCAGACAGATGCAGCGATCAACAAAGGCAACTCGGGCGGTCCCCTGTTCAACATGGATGGCGAAGTGGTCGGTGTGAACTCGGCCATCTATTCACCCAGCGGTGGTTCTGTGGGGCTTGGATTTGCCGTCACGTCGAACATCGTTGAACACATCGCGGCCGATCTGCGGGATGACGGACAGGTGAGCCGCGGCTGGCTGGGCGTGTCGATCCAGAACGTAAGCCCACAACTTGCGGCAGCGTTGGGAATCGAGGCTTCCTCGGGTGCGCTGGTGTCTGACGTGGTTGCCGGCAGCCCGGCAGACGGCGCCCTGAAGCAGGGAGACGTTATCCTGAGCTTTAACGACGATGCCGTGGAGTCCAGCGGTGACCTTCCCATCCTTGTGGGCACGACCAAGGTCGGCACCGACAGCACTCTGACCGTTTTGCGTGACGGCAAGATGGAAACTGTGACCTTGACGGTTGGCCAGCATCAGGCCGCATCGGCCGAGGCCGACAAACCGGTCGAGGCGGAAGTTGCGGGAACAACACTGGGGGTGACCGTGGCCCCCCTGACCGAAGCGGTTCGGGCAGAAAATGGTGTTGCTGAAACCGTCGAGGGCGTTGTCGTCACCGACCTGAAGCCCGACAGCCCAGCGGCAAAGGCCGGCCTGCAACGCGGCGATGTGATCGTCAAGCTCGGCAATCAGGACACTGTCACTCCGGATGCTTTGAAGGCTGCGCTGGACAGTGAAAAAACCGATCCTGCCCTGGTGCTGATCAATCGTGGCGGCAGCCAGATTTTTGTCGCGGTCGAACTGGCCTGACCTTGAACATGCGTGCGCCGCTTGATGGGGATTTTCGGCGCACGCTTCACCCGGCGGATCAGAGTTGTCCACTATCCGCCGGGATTGCCGGGTGCCGGCCCAGCACCCGGCAAGAACTTCTTCTAACCATATGCTTTAGTTAAAATTTGTGTTTAAATATCAAAAGAAAGGATCCCGACCATGAGCCGCCGTCTGTTGATCGTCGAAGATGATGCTGACACCAGGGACTTCATCGCCAAAGGTTTTGGCGAAGAGGGGTATGTGGTCGAAACCGCTGCTGACGGTCGTGAGGGGTTGTACCATGCCACGGACGGTGGGTTTGACGCCATTGTTCTTGACAGGATGCTACCCGGTCTGGACGGGCTGTCGCTGATCAAGTCGATGCGGGCCGCCGGTTTGAAAACCCCGGTTTTGATGCTGACGGCGATGAGCGCCGTGGACGAAAGGGTAAAAGGGCTGCGCTCGGGCGCTGACGACTACTTGGTCAAGCCTTTTTCGTTTCAGGAGTTGCACGCCAGAATCGAAGCCCTTTTGCGTCGCCCTCAGGAATCCGAAGAGACGCCGACATTGACTTGCAAAGACCTTCAGATGGATTTGCTGACCCGCAAGGTCACACGCGACGGGCACGAGATCACCCTGACACCGCGTGAGTTTCAGATTCTCGAATTTTTCCTGCGCCGCAAAAACCGCGTGGTGTCGCGCACCATGTTGCTTGAAGGCGTTTGGGATTATCATTTTGACCCAAACACCAACGTCGTGGACGTGCATATTTCGAAGTTGCGGCGCCAATTGGACGAAGGCGGTGACGCGCCATTGATTGAAACCGTCCGCGGAGCGGGTTACATGATGTCCGATGGATAACCTTCGGCTTTCCCTGAACAATTCCCGCACAAGGCTGGTTGCAACCAGCATGTTTCTGAGCACGATTCTGACGGCGTCTGTACTCGCCATCGTCTATGTGACCGCCAATCGAAGCATCGAGGCCGAAACCCGCTCGGTCGTATCAGCCGAGTTGACAGGGCTTGCGGATGAATACGAAAGGCGTGGGCTGATAGGTTTGATCACTGCAATTGAGCGCCGTTTGCCAAGTGCCGCCGAGCGGGACGCGCTGTATCTTTTGACAGACAGGTTGGGGGTTAAACTTGTCGGCAATCTCAAGTCTTGGCCGGTGAACATTGCCGCTGGAAGCGGTTGGGTGGACTTGGAATTGCGCCGGGCCGACAATGATCAGCTTGTGCCGGTTTCAGCTGCATCCATCCGCCTTCCGGGCGGCGAGCGCCTGCTGGTTGGACGGGATGCAGCGTCGCGCCAGCAATTCGACAGGGTTTTGTTTCGCTCGGTTGCGTTGGCGCTTGGGATTGCTTTGGTTCTGAGCGTCATCACCGGCTGGTTGTTCACGCGTTTGGTGTTTTCGCGCCTTTCGGATATCGCCAGCACGGCCGAGAATATCGTTTCAGGCGACCTGTCAAAACGGATGCCGCTGCGCGGAACCGGGGACGAATTCGATCAGGTTTCAGGCACATTGAACAACATGCTTGACCGGATCGAGGAGTTGATAAGCAACCTTCGCACCACCTCGAATTCGATTGCACATGATCTCCGCTCACCTTTGTCTCGTCTGCGGCAAAGGGTCGAGGCCCTCTCTGAACCCGACAAAAGCGACTTGGATCGCGAGATCGACATTGCGCGGGCGACGGGTGAAATCGATCACGTCCTGCGGGTTCTGGGGCAGCTCACCGAAATCTCTCGGGCCGAGGCCGGCCTGGGGCGCGAGCAATTCGAAACCATCGATTTGCAGCAACTTGTTGGTGATGTTGTCGAGCTTTATGACCCGGTCGCCGCCGATCAAGGCGTGCAGCTTGAAGTCAAGGGTTCCGCCCCGGCCATTCAGGGGCACCGGCCGCTTCTGTCGCAAGCTCTTTCCAATCTGTTGGAAAACGCAATGCGTTACGCGCCAGAACATACTGCAATCACGATCTCGATCGGTACTCGCGACGGTTTCACCCAACTGAGCGTCAGGGATCGTGGCCCCGGCGTACCGCCCGAAGAATTGGATCGCCTTCAGCTTCCCTTCGTGACACTTGACCCCGCGCGGACGGAGCGGAATGCGGGTTTGGGCCTGGCTCTGGTGGCCGCAATCTCACATATGCACGGCGGAAAATTTGCCGCCCGGAACTGCGACCCCGGGCTGGAAACCACGATCAATCTGGCACAACTGCGTTAATCCGGAACACCGTATATCGCCATGGTTTTGTTCTTGTATCGCGTGTCGGCGGTGACATCCGCACCGAACCAATCCGGTGGCACGTATCCTTTGGCCTGCTCCTCCGAAGTGAACTCTACCTCGACCAGGCGCAGCGGCGCCAGATCGCCTGAAAAGACGTCCAGCTCGAACAGCAAACCATCCGGCAAATGGCCGGTGTAGCGCTCTTTTTCAACCCTGCGCCCTTCGGTTTCCGGCCAGAAGGTTTCGAACTGATCCGCGGTGATCTCTGCCTCTCGTTCTACCCGGACCAGGCCACCGACCCCTTTCAAGGTCAGGAAATACGCATCGTTCTTTTGCCTCAGCCGAAGCTCGGTGGAATCGTCGGGGGCCGTCAGATAACCCTGTCTTACGACGGCTTTTTTCGCTTTGCTCAGGTCCGGCAGGCTTGAAACCAGAAACTTGCGCTCGATTTCCTTGCTCATTGGTTCGAAATCACTCCGTTTTCCAGCTCTTCGAACAGCGCCCTGTAAGACGCACAGGCCGCACTGCGCCCGGCATAGGTGCAGACCGGGGCACGATACTGACCCATCTTTTCAATATCCGCAGCGAAAGGAACCACCGCCTGCAAAAACCGTTTCGGATACAGCTTGCGCATCGCCTTCATGGTTTCCTGATGCAAAACCTTCCGGTGTTGCACCATCGAAAAAAAGGCGCGCAGCTTCTTCTTGCGCAGCTTGTGTTGTTCAAAAAAGCTTACCAGCTGATCGAAACTCCGCTCGGACAGGGTTGTCGGCATGACCGGCACGACGATTTCATCGGCAGCTTTGAAGACATTCTCGGACAAAGTTGAAAAGTTGGGCGGGCAATCCAGAATGATCACGTCATAGTCGCTGCCCGCGGCCATCAAAGCTTTTTTCAGCCGCGAGCGTTTGTTCCGCATCCGCGACAGGAACACGTCGAAGTCGCGAAAGGTCAGGTTCGCCGGCAGCACGTCCAGCCCTTCGAAATCACTGGCCCGGATCGCCTTGATAAACCGCCCCACATCCTCGAAAAACCGCGCATCCTTCAGTTTTTTTGATGGCTTCACCCGAAAGTAGAACCCTGAAGCGCCCTGGGGGTCGAGATCACACAACAGCACCTGTTGCCCCGCCTGCGCATAGGAATAAGCCAGGTTCACCGAAGTGGCGGTTTTGCCAACACCGCCCTTGTTGCTGAAACAGGCAATGATCTTCATTCCTCACTCCTTTTGTCGGTGAAACAAGTTCTGAAACAGGTGCCGGGTATCTGGACCGTCAAACTTCTGAAAGCTGGCAATCACGCGGCTCCGCTCGGCCTTTTGGCGCTGATCCAGAACCGCAATCAATCCCCCAACGGCCAAGCCCATCCGCGCATCCACATGGCCCCGCGTGTCGCTGTGCTGCGCGACAAAGGCCAGCAAGGAGTTTTGCTGAACAGCGCAGTCGTTGAACACGCCCAGATTGTCCTGGAGCTTTTTCAATGGCTTGATGATGTTCTTGAAGCTCTTTTCATCGAACAGAGGCCCAAAAAACTCCATCAGATAGCGCAGTTTCTTGCAATCGATACGAAGGTCATGCACGGTTTCGTCCGGAGTTTCGTCGGTGATACCGTGTGCGATTTTGCAGACCTTGCGATACCGTTTCCAGATCAATGTGCACGCGTATTCATGTGCTGCCCGTTTCGCGTTTGATCCGGGCGTCAGGTGATCCGTTCCGTTGAACATCGCCGTCAGATCGGACATACGGGCGTCGTATTCGTCACTGCGCAACCGGCGGGACAAGCGTGACAGTTCCTTGGCGCGCTCCTTCTCGAAAAGGTCGAACATCTCTTGCAGGCCCGCGTGAAGACTGGGCGGTACAAGACTGAAGTATTTATCTTTTTCCAGAAGGTAGACATCCAGATCACGCAAACGTCCGGTGGCGGCCATGAGATCGGAAAAGACACGCTTCAATTGCACTGTCTGCGCGTCTGAAAAAACGTCTTTGAACAGGCTGATCACGGATCGGACCTTTCGCAATGACACCCGGTAATCATGCAGAAACTCTGTGTCGATATCGGCTATCACCCCATATTCGTTTTGCCGGGCAACTTGCAGATATGTTTGAATGATATCTGCCGCGACCTGAACAGATGGCTCAGCTTTTCCCAACTCGATCTCTGGCTTGGCGCGATAGGCGGCCATGCCCGGGAAAAGTCCGGCACAAAGCGCTTCGACACCTGGCCCACCCCCGGACAAGGCGGAAATCGCGGTGTTCACCTTTTGAAATTCTTTATCATACCCCCGCAGCCGCTGAAGCTGAACGATTGCTGCCTGACCCGTCTGCGAAGACAGGCACCAAGCCGTTCCCCTGACCAGCGTTTTCTCCAGCTCGTCCAATACGGCCAGGGGTTTCGTCTGAACCTCTCCGGTTCCGATCTGCATCAGCGCACGCAGTTTGGGGAAACCCTTCAAAGCCGCTTTCACCGGACCCTGCGGCAGGTCTTGCACAAACCGCCCCTGCCCCTTGCAACGTTGAGACAGCGGCGCACGGCCATTGTGGAAAAGCCACAGTGTTTCTGCGACCTCAACCAGAACACGACCCGAATTCCGCAACGATTGATCGTGGCAATCCAAAAGCACGAAAGATCTCGATTCCGTTGGTGAGTCGATCCTGATCGTGAACCCGGGAATGAGCTTTTCAACACGCGTTTTGTCAATGGATTGGGACAGAATGCACTGAACACCTGAAGGTTCGGTCATGATCCACCAACCCGGGGTGTTTTCAGGTGTTCATTGACACTTGTCTCAACGATCTTCTGCACGCTGGTTCCTTCTTCGACGGTTCTGATCCTTCATCACGTTCAGCGTATTCGGCTTCAACCTTGGCCAGGAGCTTGTCCGGCCCTGGACCGACCCGCGTTTGGTATCTTTTGGCTTTTGAAACCCGGACCGCCGAGGCAGCATGACTTCATGAGAGCGGAAACACCAGAAGACAGCAAGACATTATGTTTTGCCAACGCGCAAACATGGGTGACAGAACCCAGAGGTGCAATTAAGACAGGCTCATGAGCGATCCAGTTTCTTCGATCCGCAACCTTGGACCGGCTTTCGAGCAGGCCTGCGCGCGCGCCGGCATCCACTCGGCTGAAGACCTGCGACAGCTGGGACCGGATGAAGCCTATGCCCGGCTTTTGCGGGCTGGTACCAAAGCACATTTCATCGGCTACTATGTTTTGGTGATGGGGCTTCAGGGACGCCCCTGGAATGATTGCAAGGGTGAAGAGAAAAAGAAGCTGCGACAGCGTTTCGATGCGATCAAGGCCGGCAACAGCGCCTCGCCGGAAAACCAGATGGTTACCGATCTGGATGCCATCGGGGTTCGGGTTGAACCCAAAGATCTAAAGCAGGTCTGAACAAAAAAGGCCGCTCATGGCAGAGCGGCCCGATCATTCGGCAAAAAACCGGCTTAGCCGACCAGTTCGATGCCCGAGAAGAAATATGCGATCTCAACAGCCGCGGTTTCCGGTGCATCCGAACCATGGACCGAGTTTTCGCCAACCGATTCAGCAAATTCCGCGCGGATGGTGCCCGGTGCTGCGTCCGCCGGGTTGGTTGCCCCCATGACTTCACGGTTCTTCGAAATGGCACCTTCGCCTTCCAGAACCTGAACAACGACAGGAGCCGACGACATGAATTCGCACAGTTCGTCATAGAACGGACGCTCGGCATGTACTTCGTAGAACTTGCCGGCTTGTTCCTTGGTCATGTGGATGCGCTTCTGCGCAACGATACGCAGCCCGGCTTCTTCGAACTTGGCGTTGATCTTGCCAGTCAGATTGCGACGCGTTGCGTCGGGTTTGATGATCGAGAATGTACGTTCCAGTGCCATGTCGGCCTCTCCTTACAATGTGGCGCGGGTCCGCGCCGAAATCCATCGCGCGCCGCGTACCACGGTCTTTCGCTTATGAAAAGTGTTATGATGGTTTGCCTGCCGCTTTGGCGCTCAGAATGTATCCGGCAAAGGGTCTACCCGGTCCAGACGCCGAACGTAAAGCACTGCAAGCAAACCTGCAAAACTGCTGGCCCACATCATGCCCAGAACCAGAAACGGCCCGTTTTCAGGGCTGACAAACGCACCCGTCATCGAGGTCAGGATCGCGCCAAGCCCGACCACCATCGCCCCGGACAACCCTGCAGCGCTGCCTGCCAGTTTGGGTCGCACGGACATGACCCCTGCCGAAGCGTTTGCATTGGTCAGTCCATTGCCGAACCCAACGCAGATGGCCGAACCGAAGAATACCCAGACTGACCCAAGCCCGGCGATGAACAGAAGCAATCCGCAGAATGGCCCGGTCGAAGCCACAACGCGGCCGATCAGGATCATTGTGGTCAGACGTGTCCGTGCCGCGATCCGACCAGTAACGAAGTTACCGACCATGAATCCGCCTGTTATGATACCAATCCCAAGTCCCAACATGGCAGGGCTCAGATCAAACCATGCGGCGGCCACCAATGGCGCGCCGGTGATGAAGCTGTAGAACCCACCAATCGAAAACGATGCGCATAAGGCATAGCCCCAGAATCGGCGGGCGCGAAACAGATCCGGATACTCGCGCAATTGGGCTGTAAAAGTTGAAGAGCGGTTTGTATTGGTCTCGCCCATGTCGAACCAAAGCAAAACCAGCAGCCCTGCCCCCAGCACAGTGTAAAGAACAAACCCCGAGCGCCAGCCAAAGAGCATGTCGAGTGTCCCACCCAGCATCGGGCCAAGCATTGGCGCCAAAGCCATGGCCATCGCCACATACCCCAGTTTGCTTGCAGCCTCGTTCGGCGGATACCGATCTCTGATCGATGCGCTGGAAAGAACCGACCCAGCCACCACCGCGGCCTGCAAAAGACGAAAGCCCAGGAACGTCCAAATGGCCTCGGCCAGAGAGCATCCGATTGAGGCGATGACGAAGATGGTGATGCACATCAAAAGTATCGGTCTGCGCCCGTAACGATCGGAAAGCGGACCCATGATCAGCTGCAACACGGCTGAGACCGCCAGATACCCGGCAACCGACAGGTTAACCAAGCCATAATCCACACCGAAATCCGTACTCATGTGGGCCAAAGACGGCAGGAACATGTTCAGTGACAAAACCGACAGTGCCGTGGCAAAAATCAGAGTGACCAAGTGCGGAGGTGTCCGGGCCGCGCGCATGTGAAAACCGTTCCGAATAGCAAACGACACAGCGCTATCACATTGCTTATAGATTGAACATGCCGAGCCGCTGGCGGTGGCAACACAGCTCTGCTAAGAGCGCCCCATGTTACGGATCGAAGACATCACTTATACCGTTGAAGGTCGCCCGTTGTTTGACGGCGCAACCGCGACGATTCCCGATGGTCACAAGGTTGGCCTTGTCGGTCGGAACGGAACCGGAAAAACCACGCTGTTCCACCTGATCCGGGGCGAGTTGGCTTTGGAATCGGGAAATATCTCGGTCCCGAAACGCGCTCGGATCGGTGGCGTGGCGCAAGAGGTGCCCTCTTCTGACGTCTCGCTGATCAACACGGTCCTGGCCGCCGATACCGAACGCAGTGCATTGATGGCCGAGGCCGAAAGCGCCGAAGACCCGACACGTATCGCTGAAATTCAGACACGTCTGGCCGATATCGACGCCTGGTCCGCCGAGGCCCGCGCGGCTTCGATCCTCAAGGGGTTGGGCTTTGACAACGAAGACCAGCAGCGCCCCTGTTCGGATTTCTCGGGCGGCTGGCGGATGCGCGTTGCGCTGGCGGCGGTGCTGTTTTCTCAGCCCGATCTGCTGCTGCTGGACGAACCGACCAACTATCTGGACCTCGAAGGCGCGCTATGGCTGGAAAGTTATCTGGCCAAATATCCGCACACTGTGATCATCATCAGCCACGACCGCGGCCTTCTGAACCGCGCCGTGGGGTCGATCCTGCATCTGGAAGACCGCAAGCTGACCTATTACGCGGTGCCCTACGATAAGTTCGCGGAACGCCGTGCGGAACGGCTGGCACAGGCGGAATCGGAAAACGCCAAGGCCAAGGCCCGCATCGCACATCTGCAAAGCTTTGTGGATCGGTTCCGCTACAAGGCCTCGAAGGCCGTTCAGGCCCAGTCGCGCCTGAAGATGATCGAACGCATCCAACTGGTCTCGACCCCGCAAGAGGCCGCCCTGCGCGCCTTCAGCTTTCCGGAACCCGAGGAACTGTCTCCACCGATCATCCAGATCGAAGGCGGCGTCACCGGCTATGGCGAAACCGAAGTGCTGCGCCGCCTGAACCTGCGTATCGATCAGGATGACCGTATCGCGCTGTTGGGCAAGAACGGACAGGGCAAGTCGACCTTGTCCAAGCTGCTGTCGGACCGGCTGCCCCTCATGGCGGGCAAGATGACCCGCAGCAACAAGCTGCGCATCGGGTATTTCGCGCAGCATCAGGTGGATGAGCTTTACGTGGACGAAACGCCGCTGGACCACCTGCGCCGTCTGCGCCCTGACGAAGCGCCGGGCAAGTGGCGATCGCGACTGGCCGGGTTCGGGTTGAATGCGGATCAGGCGGAAACCGAGGTCGGGCGCCTGTCGGGCGGACAGAAAGCGCGGCTTTCACTGCTGCTCGCCACGATCGACGCGCCCCATATGCTGATCCTTGACGAGCCGACCAACCACCTTGACATCGAAAGCCGCGAGGCGCTGGTCGAGGCGCTGACGGCTTATTCCGGCGCGGTGGTTCTGGTCAGTCACGACATGCACCTGCTGAGCCTTGTCGCGGATCGACTCTGGCTGGTTTCGGACGGTACGGTCAAACCTTTCAACGGTGACCTTGAAGCCTATCGGTCCCTGCTGCTGGCGCGCGACAGACCCGTCAGGGAAAAGCCCCGGGCGGTCAAATCGAAACGCCCCCCGCGCGAGACGATACTGGCCTTGCGTGCGGATCTGCGCAAATGCGAGGACCGGATCGAAAAGCTGACGGAAATGCATGACAAGCTTTCGACCAAACTGGCCGATCCGGCGCTGTACGAGGACGAAAGGATCAACGACCTGGAAACCTGGAACCGCAAGTTCGCCGAAGTCACCGAGGCCATGCAAAAAGCCGAGGCATTGTGGGTCGCGGCCGCCGAACGGCTTGAACAGGCAGAAACCGCATGAGCACGCCCATCACGGACACCAACGCCATGATCGCGGGTATGCATCCCGACTTGCAGCCCGGTGAATTTGCCTTTGTCGTATGGCCAGAAGACAAACCCTGGCCACAGGGCACGCGGGCCAGCTGCGCCGAGGGCGAAGGGCAGTCTCTTGTCGTCCCGATCGCTGCGGCTCCGCAAGATGCCGTCGCGATGCGGTGCATCACGTTGCAGGTTCATTCCTCGCTGGAAGGTGTTGGTTTGACCGCCGCCGTTTCCAGCGCGCTGGCACGGGCCGGCATTCCCGCGAACATGGTCGCGGGGTATCACCACGATCACGTCTATGTCCCATCGGGTTGTTCGCAGGATGCCCTGCGTATCCTGCAAGACCTGCAACGGAGCAGCAGATAACAATGGACAGTGCATTTCTGATTACCGCGTTCACAACGCTTTTCGTGGTCCTTGATCCGCCCGCGCAAACGCCGATCTTCGTGGCGCTGACGCAGGGTATGGACTGGCACACGCGCCGGTCCATTGCCATTCGGGCCTGCCTGACGGCGGGCTTCATCCTGGCCCTGTTTGCCGCCTTTGGCGAAGCCCTTCTGGGGTTTGTCGGCATCTCGATGGAAGCGTTCCGCGTTGCAGGAGGTGTCCTGCTGTTCCTGACCGCGCTGGATATGCTGTTTGAACGCCGCACCAAGCGACGCGAAAGCAGCGCCGAGGAAGAGGAACACCCGGACCCGTCCGTCTTTCCCTTGGGCATCCCGCTGATTGCAGGCCCCGGATCGATTGCAACGATGATTCTGCTTGCGGGCCAGCAGCCGGGCATTCAGGGCCTTGCCATTGTCATCGGCGTGATGCTGGTTGTGCTGGCAATGGTCTTCGTGATGTATCTGACCTCTGGCGCGGTCGCGCGGGTTTTGGGCAAGACCGGGCTGAACGTGTTGACCCGGCTGCTGGGGATGTTGCTTGCGGCCTTGTCGGTGCAGTTCATTCTCGATGGCCTCAAGGCCTTTGGTTTTGCGTCTTAGACTCCCATATATGTGACGTGCAACTTGAGTGGGGTGAACCCTGTGGACAGCGTCGATATCGGACAACTGGTCTATCTGGTCGTGCTTGGGCTGGCCGTCGCGTTCTGGTTCGTTTCGCAAAACCGCCAGTCCCTGAACAAGACGTTGCAGCAGGTGATGGCCTGGGTGTTCATTTTTGTTGGCGTCATCGCCGTCATCGGCCTGTGGGAAGACATCCGGTCTTCGGTTGGCCCTGCCCCGCAGATGACCGTCACCGGCAACGCGATCGAGGTGCCTCGTGCCTATGATGGTCATTATTACCTTCCGGTTTTGGTGAATGGTGAGCCGATCAACTTTCTTGTCGACACCGGTGCTAGCCAGATCGTTCTCAGTGCCCGGGACGCAGAACGTGTGGGCATCGATCCCGACCAACTGAACTATTTCGGCCGCGCCCTGACCGCCAACGGCGAGGTGCGCACGGCGCCGGTGCGGCTTGACACCCTGACCGCAGGCCCCATTACCGACCAGAACGTATCGGCCTGGGTCAATGAGGGCGAGCTGGACAAGTCGCTTTTGGGGATGGAATATCTGCATCGTTTCTCGAGCGTCCAATTTGCAAATGGCAAGTTGATCCTGTCTCGTTGACGGCACTGACCGCTTGAGAACAAAAATAGAACATGCTAGCATTCCGGCATGTCCACTCAACTTCTTGGCCACAAAACTGCGCGTCAGGCGCCGGGGGTAAAGCTCCATCCGCAGATCACCCTGGAACTGGGCCGCGTGCACGAGGCATGCGGCCCCGCCCGGCGCAGCTTTGCCATGTGGCTGGCCGGTCAGACGCAGGGGCCGGTCTTGTGGATTTCCCCCGCCTGGGAACCCGGCCAGTTGAACCCCGATGGGATGATGGCCTTTGCCGATCCGGCCCGGTTCATTTTTGTTCATCCCACCCGTGCCGAAGATCTGCTGTGGTGCCTGGAGGAGGCGCTGCGCAGCGGGGCCATTCCGCTGATCATCGGCGACCTGCCCGGCGCACCGGGGCTCACGCCGATACGCCGGATGCATCTGGCCGCCGAACAGGGGGGTGCGATGGGGCGGGCTCCGCTTGGTTTGCTGCTGACACCCGAAGATGGCGGCGCGCAAGGGGTTGAGACGCGCTGGCACATGGCGGCCACCCATCGGGATGAGGCTCGGATCTGGGCTCTGACACGCCGCCGCGCCCGTGCCCTGCCCCCGGTCACATGGCAGGCCACCATGACCGCCGCCCGTGCCGGGTTGCATCTGGAACGGATCGAAACCGAAGACACACCGGCATAAAGCCACACGGATCACGCAAGATGTGACTGGTCAAAACCCGGGCCGCGCCCTAGCGTCACCACATGAGCCACCCGATCCATGACAGCCGCTATTCCTGGCTTCGCCTTCTGATCACGCTCGCCATTGCAACAGTGGCGAATGTGGGCATGTGGGCCGTGATCGTGGTCATGCCCGCAGTCGAAGCCGAATTCGGAGCCGGTCGTGCCGAAGCCTCGATGCCGTACACTCTGGCGATGATCGGCTTTGCCCTGGGCAACATGTGGCTGGGGCAGGTGGTGGACCGGCTGGGCGTTACCAGCGCCCTGATCGGAGCAGCCGTCTTGAGTGCGCTGAGCTATGTGCTGGCAACGCTGGCACCAAGCATAATGTTGCTATCCGCGGCGCATCTCCTGCTGGGGCTGGGCACATCGATTGGGTTTGGCCCGCTGATCGCAGATATCTCACATTGGTTCATGAAACGGCGCGGCATTGCCGTCGCGTTGGTCGCCAGTGGGAATTACCTGTCCGGCGCCATCTGGCCCACCATGCTGTCCGGAATTCTGGCGCGGGATGGATGGCAACAGGTCTATCTGACGCTCGCCGTGCTGACGCTTGTCGTCGTCATTCCCCTGTCGCTGCTGCTACGCCGCAGGGTTCCGGTCGAGGCACACAGCACCGCCGCAGCATCCGCCCAAATCAATGCACGAAGTGTCGGTGTATCACCGCGCGCGCTGCAATATATTCTGGGCTTGGCCGGGATCGGTTGTTGTGTCGCCATGTCGATGCCACAGGTTCATATCGTCTCCTATTGCGTCGGGCTGGGATATGGGCCCGCGGTCGGGGCCGAGATGCTGTCACTGATGTTATTGGGTGGTGTTGTCAGCCGGATCATCTCGGGTTTGTTGGCAGATCGGCTTGGCGGGGTCCTGACGCTTTTGATCGGTTCGCTTCTGCAATGTATCGCATTGTTCCTGTTCCTGCCCTACGATGGAATGGTGTCGCTTTACGCCATCAGCCTGCTCTTTGGTCTGGCACAGGGCGGCATCGTGCCCAGCTATGCGTTGATTGTCCGCGAATACATGCCGCCGCAAGAAGCTGGTGCGCGCGTCGGGTTCGTCATGATGATGACCATTCTTGGCATGGCGCTCGGTGGCTGGATGTCAGGGTGGATATACGACCTCACCGGAAGCTACCAACTGGCGTTCGTGAATGGCATCCTTTGGAACGGTCTGAACATTGCGATCGTTCTGATGCTGCTCAGAAGATCCCGCCCCACACGGGAAGGCGTCATGGCATGACCCTTCTGACCCGCCGCAACCTGCTAGCCGGGCTGGCAACCCTGCCCCTGACCCGGGCGGCACAAGCCGCATTGCGGCCATACATCCTGTCGGATGAAGGCACCCGGGTCGGGTTCACGTTTGATCTTGCGGGGGTGATACAGTCAGGGACGATGCCGATCCGGACCGCCGATGTTCAGATTGACACAGGTCGGCTACAGAACAGCCAGGTCACGGTGACACTGGACGTCAGCAAAGCCAGAACGCGGCTGCCCTTTGCCCGTATGCCCATGCTCAGCCCCAGCGTTTTGGACGCGAAGCAGCACCCAACGATCCGGTTTGTGTCAACGGACATAAAATTGGGCGCGGAAGGGCGGATATCAGATGGCGCTCGGATCACGGGTGATCTGACGGTTCGCGGCGTGACCCGCCCGATCACGTTGGAGGCCAATCTGTACCGGCAGGCAGGAAGCGCAGTGAACGATCTGAGCCGTCTGACCATTGGCCTGAAGGGCGCCCTGAACCGGCACGACTTCGGAGCTTCGGGCTATCCTGACCTGGTTGACGACACTGTCGGCCTGGACATCCGCACCGAGATCATACGCGCGACCTGATCGCCGAACGGCAAAAAACGACTCGCTAAAGTCGAATTGATGCGCGCATTGTGCGGCGACCCTGCCAATCTGAGACCACCATGCGCACGATCATTTCATTTGCCGCCCTGTTTCTTTCGGTCATTCTGCTTCAGCTTTCCACAGGAGGCGTTGGGCCACTCGATGCCATTTCCGGCATCACGCTGGATTTCACGACCGAACAGATCGGTCTTTTGGGGTCTTCGCACTTTCTGGGGTTTTTCATCGGCTGCTGGTGGGCGCCACGTCTGATGGGCAATGTCGGTCATTCGCGCGCATTTGCAGTTTGCACCGCGTTGGGCGCGATGGGCCTCATCGGACATACGCTGACCGAAAACCCATATATCTGGGCCGCCCTTCGTGTGGCCTCGGGCACCTGTGTCGCAGGCGCATACACGGTGATCGAGGCCTGGCTGAACGCGAAGGTCACCAATGAAACCCGAGGGCGTGCAATGGGAACGTACCGGATCGCGGATATGGGCGCGTCCCTGTGCGCCCAGTTGATTATCGCCGTTCTGCCCCCGGCCTCTTACGTCTCGTATAACCTGCTGGCGATCCTTTGCTGTGCGTCACTGCTGCCGCTGACGCTGACCAAAGCAAGCCAACCCAAAACACCTGACGCGCCCCGACTGAAACCCGGGCTGGCTTGGCGCAGCTCACCCTTAGCCGTGGCTGGCGTGATCGTGGCCGCGCTCAGCTCGGCCTCGTTCCGAATGGTGGGACCGGTTTACGGGCAAGAGGTCGGACTTGGCGTCGATCAGATCGCATTCTTCCTGGCCTCTTTCGTATTGGGTGGTGCGCTTGCTCAATACCCCGTTGGCTGGCTGGCTGATAAATATGACCGGCGCTGGGTGCTGATCTGGCTGTCGGCTGCCGCGGTACTCAGCTGCGGCGTCACCATGGCAGCCAGCGGCACCGGAACGATCGGCGTCATGTCGGCGGCCGTATTCTTCGGCCTGACAACCTTCCCGATCTTCTCGGTCTCATCCGCCCACGCAAACGACTTTGCCACGGCCGAGGAACGAGTGGAACTCTCGGCGGCCCTGATGTTCTGGTTTGCCCTGGGGGCAATTGCATCGCCCTACATAACCTCGACCCTGATCCAGCAATTCGGCCCGGGTGCCCTTTTTGCCTTCGTGGCGTTCGGGCATGTCTTCCTGATCGTGTTTGGTCTGGCGCGGATGCGGTCACGCCCAACCCCCGAGGAGCGCACGAATTATGTTTACGCCCCGCGCACTTCATTCACGATTGGTCGCCTTCTGAAACGATCACGGGAAGAGTGAAAAACTGGGCACCCCCGTTTTCTGAATGTCTTTGGTGATCGCCCTGGCCTTTTCGGTCGGTTCGGTACGGAACAAGGACGAGGCGCTGCGACTCGGATTCAAGACGTTGATGTCCCTCTGCGTGCGCCAAGAGCTTTGGACATGTCCCCGGAACGCGATCCAGATCGTTGCGGCAGCCCGATTTTCGTTGCTGTCGGGGTCTAAATCGACAAGCAGGTCAATGCCGGGCTTTTGCTGGGCGATCACATCATGTAGACGGGCGCGCAGACAGTTACGCGGAAACGGATCATGGCTCGGATTCTCATCACCTCGGCGATCCCCTATATCAACGGGATCAAACACCTCGGCAATCTGATCGGCTCGCAATTGCCGGCTGATTTGTACGCGCGTTACCAGCGTGGCCGGGGGAACGAGGTCATGTTCCTGTGCGCCACGGATGAACACGGCACACCCGCCGAGCTGGCCGCCGCCAAGGCCGGCAAGCCGGTGGCGGAGTATTGCGCCGACATGTATGCGATTCAGGCCGATATCGCCAACCGGTTTGGCCTCAGCTTCGATCACTTCGGCCGTTCGTCCAGCGACCAGAACAAGCGCCTGACCCAGCATTTTGCGGGCAAGCTGGATGACGCGGGCCTGATCCGCGAAGTCAGCGAGAAGCAGGTGTATTCCAACGCCGATGGTCGCTTTCTGCCTGACCGCTATATCGAAGGCACCTGCCCCAATTGCGGCTATGATCGCGCGCGCGGCGACCAGTGCGAAAACTGCACCAAACAGTTGGATCCGACGGACCTGATCGAGCCGCGCTCGGCCATTTCTGGATCCACCGACCTGGAAGTGCGCGAGACCAAGCACCTGTATCTGCGTCAATCCGCGATGAAGGACAAGCTGGATGCGTGGATCGACAGCAAAATTCCTCCCAGATTTCGAAATGAAAATTTGGGAGGCGATGGCGAAGGGTGGACTAAGACCGAAGATCTTTCGGGATTTAAAGAGAACCCGTATTGGCCAACACTAACAACCTCAATTGCCAAGAAGTGGCTGCATGACGGTGACGGCTTGCAGGACCGTGGCATCACCCGCGATCTGGACTGGGGTGTGCCGGTCAAAAAAGGCGATCAGGATTGGCCGGGGATGGAAGGCAAGGTCTTTTACGTCTGGTTCGACGCCCCCATTGAATACATCGCCTGCGCCAAGGAATGGGCGGACGCCAACGGAAGGGCCGATGCGGATTGGGAACGCTGGTGGCGCACCGACAAGGGCGCGGATGATGTGCGCTATGTCCAGTTCATGGGCAAGGACAACGTGCCGTTCCATACGCTGTCCTTCCCGGCCACCATCCTGGGCACCAACGCCCACAATGAAGAGACCGGATCGCCCGAACGGTGGAAGCTGGTGGATTACATCAAGTCGTTCAACTACCTGAACTATGACGGCGGCCAGTTTTCGACCAGCCAGGGCCGTGGCGTGTTCATGGATCAGGCGCTGGACATTCTGCCTGCCGATTACTGGCGCTGGTGGCTGCTGAGCCACGCGCCCGAAAGCAGCGACAGCGAGTTCACCTGGGAGAACTTCCAGCAATCGGTGAACAAGGACCTTGCAGACGTTCTGGGCAACTTTGTCAGCCGGATCACCAAATTCTGCCGCTCGAAATTTGGTGAGACCGTGCCCGAAGGTGGACAGTTCGGACCCCGCGAGCAGGCCTTGATCGAAGAGCTCACCAAACGCGTCCGCGCCTATGAAGGCCATATGGAGGCGATGGAGGTTCGCAAATCCGCGCAGGAGCTGCGGGCAATCTGGGTTGCCGGAAATGAATATCTACAGGCCGCAGCTCCGTGGTCCACATTCAAAGAAGACCCCGAGCAGGCCGCCGCGCAGGTACGTCTTGGCCTGAACCTGATCCGGCTTTACGCCGTTCTCAGCGCACCATTCA
Organism: Ruegeria sp. AL12; assembly: GCF_056540885.1. Taxonomy (NCBI): domain Bacteria; kingdom Pseudomonadati; phylum Pseudomonadota; class Alphaproteobacteria; order Rhodobacterales; family Roseobacteraceae; genus Ruegeria; species Ruegeria sp. AL12. The sequence continues at coordinate 1,203,949 of NZ_JBQFXN010000001.1, forward strand.
TCCCCGACACCTCGGCCCGTATGCTGAGCGCGATGAACACGCTGGATACCAGCTGGCCCGATGATGTTGCCGCTGCGCTGAACGCTTTGCCGTCCGGCCACGACTTTACCGTGCCAGACGTTCTGTTCGCCAAGATAACGGATGAACAGCGCGAAGAATGGCAGGACAGGTTCGCGGGAACCCGCGACTGATCGGTCCGGCACAATGGACTCCGGGGGCCCGTTTCGGGCCCCTTTTGCTTGGGCCCTGCGGCCGCGTCAGGGCCTAAGCCAGCATAAGTGCTTGAACTTTTGACCTCTGCCCTGACCGGCGCGGGACTCATCACGCTTGAGATATCGGCGCAAAAAAGTCATCCTGAGATCAGGTTCCTCCGACTCGCGTCGCCGTGGCGACTGGGTCGGTATCTTTTGTTTCTGCATCGAACGAGGCTTTCGCCATGTCCCCAGCATTCCTTTCACCCAATAAGATCAGCAGGCATTTGGCCGCCGCATTCATGCTGATGTCCTTGGGTTTGGCGCATCCGGCGACCGCGCAGGAAGAAGGGGCACCACCAAAGGTTTCCATAGCGGCGGCCTATACCGAGGAAATCACCGACGAAGCCACGTTCATCGGACGTGCCGAGGCAATCAACAAGGTCGATATCGTGGCGCGCGTAAACGGGTTTCTCAACAGCCGCGAGGTCGAGGATGGGGCGACCGTCAAAGAAGGTGATCTGCTGTTCACCATCGAACCCGACCTGTACGAGGCGACGCTTGAGGCCCGAAAGGCCGATCTGAACCGGGCCGAAGCAAATCTTGAACTGGCAAAGGTCGATCTGGCGCGTAAAGAAGAGCTCTACAAACGCGACGCGACGCCAGAGTCAGAACGCGACATTGCCCGCGCCAACGAACTGGTCGCCGAGGCAGAGGTGAAGGCGGCCAATGCTGCGATCCAGCAGGCCGAGCTTGACCTGAGCTACACGCAGATACATGCGCCATTCGACGGCCGTATCGGCAGGATCACGACCAGCGTCGGAGATGTGGTCGGGCCAAACAACCCTCCTCTGGTCAATATCGTCAGCGAGACGCCCATATATGTGAATTTCTCGTTGAACGAAAAGCTCTTCACCTCAGTCTTACAGACTTATGGTGAAAACTCGGCATCGCTGGCGGAAAGCCCGCAAAGCCCGAACGTGCACGTCATCCTGCCCAACGGCACCGAGATGGATGAAGTCGGCAGAATTGTATTCGTTGACAACCGTATCGACCCATTGACCGGCGCAATTACCATTCGCGCCCAGTTCGACAATGCGGACCGGCTGATTCTGGACGGCGCCTTTGTGAATGTGCAGATCGAAGCGCTGGAACCGACCTTGCAGGTTCTGGTGCCTCAAGCCGCCTTGCAGCGCGATCAGCGGGGCGAGTTTGTCCTGGTCGTCAACGACAAGCAGATGGTTGAACAGCGTTACATCACCACCGGTGACACGGTTGGAACCGCGATTATTGTGCTGGACGGGCTGCGCGAAGGCGAAAGCGTAATTGTCGAGGGCCTGCAACGGGTTCGCCCCGGCGTCGCTGTTGACGCAGTCGTCGCCTCTGAGCAACCGGGAGAGTAACAGATGTTCTCAGCCCTGTTTATCAGCCGGCCCAAGCTGGCGCTCGTCATTTCGCTGGTGCTGACCATCATGGGCGGTATCGGATACCTGGTGCTGCCGGTCGCGCAGTTTCCCGATATCACCCCGCCCGTGGTCAATGTCTCGACCACCTATACCGGCGCAAACGCCGAGACCGTTGAAAACACCGTTGCCGCGCCGATCGAGGCGCAGGTCAACGGTGTGGACGACATGATCTACATGACGTCCAGATCATCGGACAACGGGTCCTATTCGCTGGATGTGACCTTTGAGGTCGGCACAGATCCCGACATCGCATCGGTCAACGTTCAAAACCGGGTGGCGCAGGCCATGTCATCGCTGCCAGCCGAAGTGACTTCGTCCGGCGTGGTGACACAGAAATCTTCGACCAACATGCTGATGCTGGTCACTCTGACTTCACCAAATGGGACCTATGACAGTGTGTTCCTGTCGAACTATGCCTCGATCAATCTGCGCGATGCGCTGGCGCGGGTGCAGGGCGTCGGCAAGGCCGATGTTCTGACCAACCTTGAATACGCCATGCGGATCTGGATGGACCCGGACAAGATGGCGGCGCTGTCCATCACACCGGGGGATGTCATCAATGCAATCCGGGAACAGAATATCGAAGTGTCCGCCGGTTCGATCGGTGCGCCACCCGTTCCCGAAGGGCAGACGTTTCAATACACGATTAAATCCAAAGGCCGCCTGACATCCGCAGAGGAATTCGGTGACATCGTGATCCGAACAGGTGACGCCGGTGCCATCGTCCGCGTCAAAGACATTGCCCGGGTAGAGCTTGGCGCAGAATATTATGCGGCTTCGGGCTATTTTCAGGCGGTTCCAGCCACGGTCATCGGCATCTATCAGGCCCCCGGTGCAAACGCTTTGGCGGTTTCGGAACGTGTGCAGGCGGAATTGGCGCGGCTGTCCCGCGCCTTTCCGACGGATGTCGAATATGATGTGCCCTTCAATACGACCGACTTTGTCGAGGCGTCTTTGAACGACGTGGTCTCGACCCTGATCCTGACCTTCATTCTGGTTATTTCGGTCGTGTTCGTGTTCCTGGGAAGTTGGCGCGCAACGATCATTCCGGCGGTGGCAATCCCGGTATCCCTGATCGGTACTTTTGCCTTCCTGCTGGCGTTCGGGATGTCGCTGAACACCATCTCGCTGTTCGCCTTGGTGCTGGCCATCGGTATTGTCGTGGATGACGCCATCGTCGTCGTCGAGAACGTGGAGCGCATCATTGCGGATGAAGGGTTGCCCCCTGCTGAAGCGACCCGTAAAGCAATGGGCCAGATCACGGGGCCAGTCATCGCGACAACACTGGTTCTTCTGGCGGTGTTCGTGCCGGTCACGTTCATGCCCGGCATCTCGGGGCGGCTGTATTCCCAATTTGCCATTACGATTTCGACCGCTGTCGTGATCTCCTCCATCAACGCACTGACCCTTTCGCCTGCCCTGTGCGGCTTGGTTCTTCGTCCCCGGTCCGGCCCTCCCAAAGGGGTGCTTGCGATGTTCGAAAACTTCATCGGCACCGTACGCAACGGCTATGTCGCCATTGTACGAAAGCTGTTGGTTTTTCCGGCCATTGCGCTGGCCATCGTGGTTGGGCTTGGCATGGGAACCGGAACAATCATGTCCAACACCTCAGCCGGATTCATTCCGCTTGAAGACAACGGGTATCTGTTCGTTGATGTACAGTTGCCTGATGCCGCAACATTGGAACGGACCGAGGCGGTGACCGCACGTCTGGATGAACAGATAAGTGAAATCCCGGGCGTCGCGAGCACGGTTCTGGTCAACGGTTTTTCGATGCTGAACGGCACGATCACCAACGGCGCTGCGATTTTCGTCAACCTCGAAAACTGGAGCGAACGGCAGGAAGACGATCTGAGCGCGGACGCCATTCTGGCCAAAGTGCTAGCGATCGCGAACGGTGAATCAGCGGCTTCGGTCCTTGCTTTCAACCCACCGCCCATCCAGGGCCTTGGTATGTCCGCCGGTGTCGAGATGGAAGTTCAGCAAACCGGCGGTGGCACTCCGCAGGATCTGGCATCGGCCGTGGGTTCGTTCGTGTATTCGGCCAATCAGAGGCCCGAGATCGGGCAGGCCTATACGACCTTCCGCGCCAACGTCCCGCAGCTGTTCGTTGATCTGGACCGCGAAAAAGCCAAAACGCTGAATGTCTCGGTCGCCGAGATTTTTCAGACCATGCAGGCACAGCTGGGATCTTACTATGTCAATGACTTCAACCTGTTCGGCCGTGTCTATCGCGTGATGATTCAGGCCGACGGGACCTATCGGGACAATGTCGAAGATATCGCGAACCTCTATGTCCGTTCTCAAAACGGAGACATGGTGCCGCTGGGGACACTGATCGACGTTGAAAACGTGCTGGGTCCGGTTCTGCTGAAGCGCCACAACCTGTTCCGGTCGGCCACGGTGACGGCGGTCCCTGCACCCGGCTTGTCCAGCGGCGATGCAATCAGCGTGATGACCGAAGAATCCGCGACCGCCCTGCCCCCGGGCTATGCGTTCGAATGGACAGGGACGGCACAGCAGCAGCTGGCTTCGGGCAGTCTGGTGATCATCATTCTCGGGCTTGCCATACTGTTCGGTTACTTGTTCCTGGTGGGTCAGTACGAAAGTTGGACCTTGCCTGTCTCAATCCTGCTTTCCGTTGTCGTAGCCTTGTTTGGGGCCGTGGCGGCGGTGGCCATCGTGGGCAGTGACATCAACCTCTATACACAGATCGGTATGATCATGCTTGTCGGGCTGGCCTCGAAGAACGGTATTCTGATCGTCGAGTTCGCCATGGAGCAACGCGCCAAGGGGCTTTCCATCAAAGAGGCCGCCGCAGAGGCTGCGTATCAGCGTTTCCGCGCTGTGATGATGACTGCACTGTCTTTCCTGCTTGGCGTTGTCCCCCTGCTGGCCGCGAACGGAGCCGGAGCCGCCAGCCAGAAGGCGATTGGTGTCGCGGTGTTTGGCGGGATGCTGGCCGCAACACTTGTTGGTGTGATCGTGGTGCCCGTGCTCTATGCCCTGATGCAAGGCATGCGGGAATGGTTGAAGGGCAGCAAGAGCGACCCCGACACTACGGAAAAAGCCGCCTGAACACAGAAAGCCCCATCTGAACTGATGGGGCTTTTTTGCAGTTCCGCTAATAGAAATCAGGCGTTTTCAGCCTATCCCTTATCCTCGGACCGTTCGGACATCCATTGATCGATCCGCGCAATCTGCTCGGCACGCAGCCGCAAGCCCAGCTTGTTGCGGCGCCAAACCGCATCTTCGGCTGAACGGGCATATTCCTTGTCCATCAGCCACGCGACCTCTTGCGCTGTCAGGGTTGCGCCAAAATCCTCTCCCAGATCGGATACCTGTTTTGCATCACCCAAAACATCCCTTGCTTCGGTCCCGTAAGCTCTGATCAGGCGGGCAGCCCAGCTTTCGGTCAAAAAGGGATAGGCCGCCAAAAGATCGCCTTTCAGGGTTTCGACGGCATCCACCGGGAAATCCCCCCCCGGCAGTGCGACACCAGCGGTCCAGGGACCGGGCAGGTTCGGGAAAAACTCACCGACCTTCTCAAGCGCGCTTTCTGCAAGCCTGCGATAGGTCGTGATCTTGCCGCCGAACACATTCAAAACAGGTGCCCCGCCCTGCGCATCGACTTTCAACGTGTAATCCCGCGTTGCAGCAGTGGCACTGCTTGCGCCGTCATCATAAAGAGGCCGCACGCCGGAATAGGTCCACACGACATCGTCGCGCGTTATGCTTTTTTTGAAGTACTTTGATGCAAAGGCGCACAGGTAATCCTGCTCGGCCTCGGTGCAGACCGGTTTGGTCGACGGGTCCGGATGATCCTGATCCGTTGTCCCAATCAAGGTAAAATCCTGCTCGTATGGTATGGCGAAAATGATACGGCCATCTTCGCCCTGGAAAAAATAGCATTTGTCGTGATCGTAAAGCCTAGGCGTCACGATATGACTGCCCCGAACAAGCCGCACGCCCTCGCGAGAGTTCACGCGGATCTTGGATTGAATGATGTCGCCCACCCAGGGCCCACCCGCATTGATCAGCATTTTGGCCCGGACCAAACGGGTCTCACCACTGTTCCGATCCCGAACGGACACTTCCCAAAGATCGCCGACCCGCTCGGCCGAGGTCACTTCGGTTCGGACCATGATCTGTGCGCCGCGCGACTCGGCGTCACGCGCATTCAAAACCACCAATCGCGAGTCTTCGATCCAACAATCGGAATACTCATAAGCCGTTTCGAACTTGTCCTGCAACGGGGCCCCCTCGGGTGCTGACCGCAGGTTCAATGACGTCGTGCCCGGCAGGATTTTGCGCCCGCCCAGATTGTCATACATGAACAGGCCCAACCGGATCAGCCAGGCCGGACGCCGCCCGCGCATCCACGGCATGACCGTGCTGAGCAACCGCGAGGTCGGCGTTTCGGAATCAAACCGCATATCCTTGTGGTAGGGCAGCACAAAACGCATGGGCCAGCTGATATGCGGCATCGCGCGCAGCAGGGTTTCACGCTCGATCAGGGCCTCACGCACCAGGCGGATTTCAAAATACTCAAGATACCGCAATCCGCCGTGAAACAGCTTGGTCGAGGCCGAGGACGTGGCAGAAGCGAGATCGTTCATCTCGGCCAGCGTCACCGAAAGACCCCGCCCGGCGGCGTCCCGCGCTATTCCACAGCCATTGATCCCGCCGCCGATGATGAAAAGGTCTGTGATCTGGTTGTCCGTTGACTGCATATCCATTGATTCCCTGCCTGACACGGTTGCGGGCATTAGCCAGAATGACTTTCGCTTCGTCAATGTTTATGTTCGTTTTTTTTCTTTTTGCAACACTGGTATGATTTTCAAGCAAGTTGGCTTGCCAAAATCGACAAAAAGAACAAAAACGAAAATCAATCCTTTACACCGGAACTGCCCATGTCCTTGTCTTTTCGCCAATCCGACATTCTGGAAATCGCCAGCACCGAAGGGCGCGTTACCGTCGAGGGGCTGGCTGAACGCTTTGGCGTCACCGTTCAGACGATCCGGCGCGACCTGACCGAGCTTGCAGATGCGGGCAAGCTGGACCGGGTTCACGGGGGCGCGGTTCTCCGCTCGGGTGTTTCAAATATCGGATACGAGGACCGCCGCGCGCTGAACGCGGACGCCAAGACCCGCATCGCTCAGACCTGCGCGGCTGATATCCCGGATGGCGCATCAATTTTCATGAACATCGGAACCTCGACCGAGGCCGTGGCAAGGCAGTTGCTGAACCACAAGAACCTGCTGGTGGTGACCAACAACATGAACGTTGCAAACATTCTTGTCGAAAACCCGGAGTGCGAAATCATCATGGCCGGCGGCGTTTTACGTCGAACAGACGGTGGGCTGATCGGCAACCTGACCGTATCGGCCATCCGGCAGTTCAAATTTGACATCGCTGTCATAGGATGTTCGGCCCTCGACACGGATGGCGATCTTTTGGACTTCGACTTTCAGGAGGTTCAGGTCAGCCAGGCCATCATCGAGAAGGCGCGCCGCACTTATCTGGTTGCCGATCATTCGAAGTTTCAACGCTCGGCCCCGGCGCGGATAGGATCAATTGCCGAACTTGACACGGTCTATAGCGACCTGCCCTTGCCCGGCAAGCTGCCAGAGCACTGTCGCGAGTGGCAGACTGGTGTCATCATCTGCGACTAGAGGCGGGCAAATAACAACGTCCGGGCGAGTTGCGCGGCTTGCCAGATCGAACTTGGCCTGACACTATCCTTCATACAAGAATTTGTGCACGGGAGGGGAGGACCGGGCCATGATTGCGCTTTTATTTTCGTTGTTTATCGCCACGATGGGGCTGAACTATTTCAAGTTGACCAAGGCTGGCAACGCCTTGTTTTTCGTCACGTTGGCCATGTGTATCTACTGGCTGAAATTCCACGCCACCACACCGCTGACAATTCAACTCTGAGGGGCTTGCCATGACACCTGAACTGTCCCGCACCCTCAACGCGATCGGTATGCTTGCCGTCTGCCTTGTACTGGCCCTGGCGTTTTTCTATCAGCTTGTCCTCTATGAGCTGCCCTGCCCGCTTTGCCTGCTGCAACGTGTTGGGTTCGTTGCCGTCGGCGTAGGGCTTGGTTTGAACCTGCTCTACGGTCCACGGCCGCAACACTATGCCATCGTGCTGATTGCGGCCTTGTATGGCGGCACTGTATCGATCCGCCAAATACTTCTGCATATCGTACCCGGCACCGGGCACTACGGCTCTCCTGTTTTGGGCCTGCACTACTATACCTGGGCCGGGATCGCCTTTTTCCTTGTGTTGCTGGGCACGTCGATCATGCTGTTGTTTGATCGCCAATACGCGGACCCTTCTGGTCAGGAACCAAGGTTCGGCGGAAATGCTCTGGCCAAGATCGCGTTTTTCGTCATGCTGGCTTTGGCGGTGCTGAACGCGGGTTCAACCTTGCTGGAATGCGGGCCGGGTATCTGCGCCGACCCGCCGACAAGCTACAAGTTGATTGACGAGTTGGACGCCGGCAACTGAAGATACCGTAACCTTCCCCAAAAAGGAGGCACGAGCATGGGATTACTGGGACAGCCGCTTGGCTATTATGACTATCTGACTTTCGTGGCATTGATCCTGCTTCTGGCGGCGGTGATGGCACTGTTTCTCTTTCTCATGGGCCTTCCGGGTCGGATCGCCATCAAGCGCAACCATCCCCATGCCGAGGCCGTAAAGATCATGGGCTGGATGGGATTTCTGGCCGTGGTGCCCTGGGTCCATGCCTTCATGTGGGCGTTCCATGATGGCGTTACGGTCGACATTCGCCGTGGCCCTGACGAGGAAAAAGACGCCATTCGTGATGAAATCAAACGTCTGGGTGGTGATGTCCGGCCTGAATATCAAGGTCGTCTGGAAACAGACGATCCGCAGCAAAGCTAAGGCCAGAGGAAGTCACAAAACATGTTTGTCGCCCTTGGCATCACGCTATTTTACATCATTTTCGTCTGGCTTATTTTCTTCAAGCTGGAACTGCTGAAATTCAACATCGCCTGGGGCATCGTATCCTTTTGGGTTGGCGCGCACCTGTTGCTGATTTTTCTGGTCGCATTGCGGTTCTTTCAGCCCTTCTCGGCCGACAGCCACGTGGTGCGTTCGACCATACAGATCATTCCCAAACTGACACAGCCGACGATCCTGACCGAAGTTCTTGTGGAACCGAACACACCGGTCACCAAGGGTGATCCGCTCTACCGCTTTGATGACACGGTGTTTTCGCTGGCGGTAGACAATGCGCAGGCGCAATTGGTCGCCGCTGAACAGAATTCCAAGATTCTGGAACAGGATGTGATCGCGTCGACCGAAGCTGTTGAACGCGCAAACGCGCAGCTGGCTTATGCGCAGACTCAGCAAGCCCGGTACGAAACTCTTGTGCCCGCCGGTGGAGCGCGGCAAGACGAACTGGACCGCTGGAACGAGCAGGTGACCGAAGACCTTGCTGCCGTCAAACAGGCCGAAGCAAATCTGGAAAAGGCGCGACTGGCCGTGGAGTCCCAGATAGACGGGGTTAACACGGGTATTCTCCAGGCAAGGGCGCAGTTGGCCGAAGCTGAGTATTTTCTTGAAAACACAACAATCTACGCGCCTGAAAACGGCATGATCGTATCGCAACAAGCCCGCCCCGGTCTGGTCGTCGGCGATGTTCGACTGGGCGCGATTGCCAGTTTCGTGACCGAGGACAGCCCCTATATCCTTGCGACCTTTCGACAGCAGAACCTGAAATTCGTGGAACCGGGGCAAGAGGTCGAAGTGGCGCTGGATCTTTACCCGGGCGAAATCCTGACGGGCAAGGTCGAGGCGATCTGGTGGGCCACGCGCCAGGGGCAACTGATCCCTTCAGGCCGCCTGCCCGGCTTTGAACTGCCGAAACTGCCCGGTCGAATTGCCGTGCAGATCACCGTCGATATCCCGGAAGGGCACATTTTCCCGGCTGGCGGCCACGCCGCCGTGGCGATCTACACCGGCATGGGCAAAAGCTTTGAGTTCCTGAGACGCATCAACATCCGTCTCTATTCCTTCGCCAACTTCATTCGACCGCTGGATATCTGAGGATGCGCGCCATGACACTCCGCCGGTTGATGGGAACTGCACTTTGCGCCGCCACCTTCGCGGCCTGCACGCCCGTGGGGCCCGATTTCGTGCGCCCGAACTCTCCGGTCGTCAAGCAATGGATCGAGGTAAACAGCCCCAGCGTCGGCCAAAGCGGCCTGACATCGCGCAGCGCACCCGTGGTCAAATGGTGGGAAACATTCAATGACCCGACCCTCAACCGTCTGATTGCCGAAGCTTATGCCCAGAACCTGACGCTTCAGGTCGCGGGAGCGCGGGTGCTTCAAGCGCGGGCACAGTTGGGGATCGCTTTCGGCGAATTGTACCCGCAATCCCAGGCCATAGGCGCGTCTTTGCAGCGGCGGCAAATCAGCGACAATCTTGGGCCTGTTGCCGATATCAACCGGATCATCCCCCTGGATACCGAATTCTCGACGTCTCAGGTTGGGTTCGACGCCCAATGGGAGCTGGATGTCTGGGGCGCACAACGGCGCGGCGTGCAGGCGGCGCGGTCGAATCTGGCTTTGCAGGTCGCAAACTATGATGACGCATTGGTGACACTGACCGGCGACGTGGCCGCGCTCTATGTCAATATCCGCGCGTTGCAGGAATCGTTGGCGGTCGCCCGGGAAAACATCAAATTGCAGCAGGAATCGGCGGACCTGACCCAGCTGCGGTTCAACAACGGGGTCACGACCGAACTGGACGTTCAGGAATCCACTGCCTTGCTCAACAATACCAAGGCCTTGGTGCCCGAGTTGGAAAGCGACCTGCAACAGACCAAGAATGCGCTGGCCGTGCTGCTGGGGGCCACGCCGTCCCGGATGACCAACCTGCTGGGGAATTCCGGCCGTATCCCGTCAGCGCGAACAAATGTGGCCGTTGGGGTGCCGGCAGAATTGCTGCGCCGCCGCCCGGATGTCCGCGCGGCGGAACTGGCTGCTGCGACTCAATCGGCGCAGGTGGGTATCGCGATGGCTGACCTGTATCCTCAGTTCGTGCTGTCGGGCGCGATCGGTTTGCAGGCATCGGGCGGGCGCGATCTGTTCAGCGGCAACAGCTCCACCGGTCTGGCAAGTGCCGGCGTGGTCTGGAACGTGCTCAACTATGGCCGCATCAAAAACAACGTCCGTGCGCAGGATGCAGCCTATCAAGCCCTGATTGCCAATTATCAGAATACCGTTCTGACCGCGTATTCCGAGGTGGAAAGCGCAATGGTCGCCTATGCGCAAGCGCGAAAACAGGTTGGGTTCTATCAGAAAAGCGTCGAAGCTTCGCGCAAGGCCGCAGATATCGCCGTAAGCCAGTACAGGGACGGAATCGCCAGCTATTCTCGCATTTTGAACACGCAGACCGCGCTTTTGCGGTCACAGGCAAATCTGATCGAAGCGCGGCAGCAGGTGTCCAGCAATCTGGTTGCCGTTTACAAGGGTCTGGGCGGCGGATGGCAGATCCGGCAAAACCAGGAATTCCTGCCTGAAACCGTGCTGGCGGAAATGGCCTATCGCACCGATTGGGGCGATCTGCTTGAAAAAACCCCGACCCGGGCCAGCCTGAACTAGGCGCTACTTGGTCAACCCGCGCAGCCCACCCGAGATCAAAATATTGACCTCGTAAAGGATGCGGGGCGCAGCCAGCCCGCCGGGGCTAGCCAGATAGTTGGGGCTCCATTCCGGATCGAATTTCTGTTTGAAGGCGCGCAAACCTTCAAAATGATAGAACTGCTCACCATGTTCATAGACAAAGCCGCCGATGCGGTTCCAAAGTGATGCAAGCTGACGGTTTTCGATGCCTGAGAACGGCGCCGCACCCAATGAGAACCAGTGGAACCCCTGCTGCGATCCCCAGTTCATCATCTCGGCAAAAAGCGCATCCATTACAAAGCTCGGGCTGTCAGGCTCATAGCGCATCAGATCCAGCGACAGTTCGGATTTGTTGCCGCCCTGAAACAGGTTGGCGAAGGCCATGATCTTGCCTGTCTTACCGTTACGCAGAACCGCATGATCGAAATATGACAGATACTGATCGTCAAAGCCCCCCAACGCAAAGCCCTTTTCGGCACCCGCCTTTTGTGCCAGCCAATGATCTGAAATCGCGCGCAGTTCCCGCAAAACCGGGGCCAGGTCTTCTTTCGGGATGATCTCGAATACATAGCCCTCCCGCTCGGCCCGGTTTCTGGCCTGTCTGAACCGCTTGCGTGACTTTCCGTCCAGCGAGAAATCCCTGAGCGGAACCCGCGCGACCTCACCAATCTTCAGGATCGACAGGCCCAGATCCAGAAATGTCGGCAGGTATTTGGTTGAAACACTGTAGAAGGCACACAGTTTTCCTTCTCGGTCCGCCATTTCCCTGAGTTGCCAGATCAACTGCCGCCCCGCCGTTTCATCGCCGACCGGCTCTCCCTTCGAGATCAGAGCGTTGCCCGTGTCTGCATACGCAATGAATGCGGTCTGATCCGGTGAGATGAGGAACTGCTTGTCACCGGTAAGCGATATTTGGGATTCGGTATCTTCGCACTCCATCACAAGCCGTTCAACGACCTCGGGGATTTCCGTGCGCACGGGCGTCGGAATCTCTCTCCCGAACAGAGAGTTCACGGCCACGACGCCCACGATCACCGCCACGATGAGGCTGGAGCGCAAAAAGCGCGAAGCGTCACCGTTCCAGGCAAACTCCCACCACAGGGCGTTCTGGTACTCGACATGGGAATAGGCGAACAGTCCAATCCAGAATATCACCGCCAGCAGCGCCACGACACTGACCAACCAAGGAATGTTCAGCCTGAAGATCGACGCGCCACTGACCCGATAAAACGCCCCGCGGAACATCGCCAGGAGGCCAATCGTGCCCAGCATCGACAGCGCTTCGTGAGTGTCCAGCCCTTTTGCCAGCGAGGCAAAGAACCCGGCCACCATCAACAACATGGCCACCACCCATGCGCGGTAGAGCTTTCGAAACAAACCGCGGGACACCAGCAAAAGCAGCACGCCGACAGCACTGCCGGCAAGGTGGGATGCCTCGACAAACGACAGCGGCAAGACCTCTCTCAGAACACCAAGGTTCTGCGTGCCCGCTGGCAATGCGCCGGACACCAGCAGGACCACCCCCGCCACGGCCGCAACTCCGGCTGCCACCATGGGAACAATGGGGCGGATGACCCGATAGACCCATGTCGCGGCGCCACCGATCCTGTGCCTTTGCGTCAGTGCGGACGCGATCGCAATGGACACGCTGGCGATACCGAACGGCAAGAAGGTGTAAACGACGCGATACAGCAACAAGGCTGCGATCACATCCGAACGTCCCGACGCCCCGAGCCCCGCGATCAGCGTGGCTTCGAACACCCCAAGCCCGCCCGGCGCGTGGCTGAGGATTCCAACGGCGATGGCGGCGATGTAGATCGTGAAGAAATAGGGATAGCCAACGCCCAGATCGTCCGGCATCAGGACATAGAGCGCCATGGACGCGCCAACCAGATCTCCGATGGCGGCCAGTGTCAGAAGGCTGGCCAGTTTGCCACCCGGCAAGTCAAACCCGATACCGGCGACGGCCAACCGCCTGCCGCCGCTGGACAACCATATGAACATCGCAACCAATGCCCCCAAAAGGCACAGCCCGATGACGGTTTCCACCGTTTCGCTGACAGGCATCACTTTCGAGATCCCGTCCGGATGCACGGTCAGCAGCACACCCAGGACCAGAACAAGCCCCATCCAGAACGCGACCCAGGACGTTGCGATAACCCCGGCCACCCGCCCCAGATCCAAGCCCAGCGACGCATATATCCGATACCGGATCGCCGTTCCGGTAATGTAGGAAAAACCCAGACAGTTCGACACGGCATAGCCACTGGCCCCTGCCATTCCGGCAACAGGCAATGGCACTTTGCCGCCCGCCACGCTTTGCACGGCAAACACATCATAGAGCGACAGCGACAGGAAACTGAACGCGGTCCAGCACAATGCGAAAAACATCAGTTTCCACGACGTCGTTGCGATATCGGTCTGGACATCCGACCATTTCACATGCGCCGACAAATCATGCAGAACCGTCAGCGCGATCCCGGTCACGAGAACCGGTATCGCAATCCGCAGCCAGGGTTTTTCCAACATGGCCGTAAGCTTTTCGGCCCAGTGCACGGCCAGAGGTTCACCGTCACTTTCCGCATTGGTCATGCTGCACGTCCCCGCCAGTTTCTGATCGCAGATACCACGCGCGGCTCACCCGCCCGTCGACGATTCAGACATCATCTGCCAACGGACTCTGGCACATTTTGGTTTTATCTCAAAGCGCTAGAGCCGCCCTTTGCGTGTCGACAGCAAAAGGTTCGTTTCCGAACGCGTCACGCCGTCGATCCTTCGGATCTGAAACAGAACCTCATCCAGTTCGGCCAGGGTTTCCGTACTGATCTCGGCGATCAGATCCCAACTGCCATTTGTCGAATGAACTGCCGTCACCTGACGCATGGCTCCGATCCGGGCCATGACGCGTTCCGTCCCGCGCCCCTCGATCTCGAGCATCATCAACCCGCGCACCGGGCTTTGCGCCAGATCGCGACGCGTCAGGACGGTAAAGCCGACGATTTCACCGGACTGTTTCAGCCGCTGCAACCTGCTGCGGACCGTGGTGCGGGTCACGCCCAGTGTTTCCGACAGCTCTGACAGGCTTGCCCGTGCATCCCGTTGCAACGCATTGAGCAGCCGATTGTCCAATTCGTCCATGGCATCTTCTCATAAAGGATTTTCCGAGACCATTTTGAGCATTTTGCCGACTTCACGCAAGACAGTCCGACGGCCTAAATGAACACATGGAAATCAAGGATATCATACTGGTCGGCGCCCCAATGGACGCCGGGAAACGTCGTCAGGGATGCCGGATGGGACCTGATGCGTATCGCGTGGCAGGGTTGGATCAAGCACTGTCTGATCTTGGTCACACCGTTCACGATTGGGGCGACGTGCAGGCCGAAAACGTCGACATTCCCCAACACCCGCACCTGTTCGCCCTGCCCGAATGCGTGGGGTGGACGCGCGCTCTCAGCAAAGCTGCGCAAGACGCGGCGGGTCAGGGCATTCCGATTTTCATGGGGGGTGATCACGCCCTGTCCATGGGTACGGTGGCCGGGATGGCCGCCCATGCTGCTCGGATCGACCGCCCTCTCTTTGTGCTATGGCTTGACGCCCACAGCGACTTTCACACTCCGGACAGTACCGGCAGCGGCAATCTGCACGGCACGCCGGTGGCATATTTCACCGGCAGACCCGGATTCGAGGATTTCCCTCCTTTGCCCGCCGTCATACCGACGGATCGCGTCGGCATGATCGGATTGCGTTCTGTCGACCCGGCGGAACGGGCAGCGCTGGAGCAAGACCGCGCCATGCTGGCGGATATGCGCAGCATCGATGAAAACGGTATCAAAGCCCCCCTTTTGGCCTTTCTTGATCGCGTGAAGGCGGAAAACGCTCTGCTGCATGTATCTTTGGATGTCGATTTCCTCGACCCGGCAGTGGCGCCCGCAGTCGGCACGACCGTGCCCGGCGGTGCAACCGAGCGCGAAGCCCACCTGGTGATGGAACTGCTGCATGAAAGCGGGCTTGCCTGCTCGCTGGACCTGGTCGAGTTGAACCCGTTTCTGGATGACCGGGGCCGAACCGCAAAACTGATGGTCGATCTGGCCGCCTCGTTGATGGGTCGCCGTATCTTCGACCGCCCCACCCGGAGTTTCTGATGCTGTCTCTTCAAGCGCCATCTGCCGCTGTCATGATCCGGCCGCACGCGTTTGCGTCCAACCCGGAAACACGCGATGACAATGCCTTTCAAACGCTGAGCACCGCATCCGCCCAGGCCACGTCGGAAGCGGCCAGGGATGAACATGATCGGGCGGTGCAGCACTTGCGGGACGCCGGTGTCACTGTTCATGTGTTTGACGATTTCGGCGACCTCAACACACCTGACAGCGTTTTTCCGAACAACTGGTTCTCGACGCATCCCGGCGGCCATGTGGCGATCTACCCGATGTTCGTGCCATCGCGCAGACGCGAACGCCGGACCGATGTAATCGAACTGCTCAAACAGGAATACCGTGTGCAGGATGTCATCGACTATTCCGGGCTGGAACAAGACAATCTGGCACTGGAAGGGACCGGCGCGATGGTGTTGGATCACGTGGCCCGTATCGCCTACACGGTGACGTCCAATCGCGCCGATCCGGTCCTGTTGGAACGGTTCTGCACACATTTCAACTATGAACCAATCGCCTTCGAAGCCCGCGATGCCAAGGGCCGGGACGTTTATCACACCAACGTTTTGATGGGTATCGGAACGCATTACGCCCTGATTTGCCTCGACATGATTTCGGACCCGGCCCGCCGCATGACCGTTCGCAATCGGCTGGAAGAATCCGGTCGAACGGTCATTGACCTGACGCATAACCAAATTGCCGAGTTCGCAGGTAACGCCATTGAGCTGACCGGACGGGATGGGTTGGTTCTGGCCCTGTCCAGCAGGGCACTTGCCGCCCTCACACCAGACCAAATCGCAACAATCCAGGACAGTGCAACACCGTTGCCGCTGTCCGTTCCAACAATTGAAACCGCCGGTGGGTCCGTGCGCTGCATGATTGCAGGCGTTCACCTTGCCCGCCGATAGGAGAGCACCATGCAACCTTCAGACAAGGCCCTGGTACCATTCGTTTCCGTCGACAACATGATGCGACTGGTACACCACATTGGCGTCGAACAGATGATCACGCAGATTGCCGCTCAGATCGAGGCCGATTTCAAACGATGGGAAAGCTTCGACAAAACACCTCGCATTCCGGCGCATTCTCCTCATGGCGTAATTGAGCTGATGCCAACTTCGGATGGTGAGGCGTACGGGTTCAAATACGTAAACGGCCATCCCAAGAACACCTCCGAGGGGCTGCAAACCGTTACCGCATTCGGCCTGCTGGCGGATGTCTACACCGGATATCCGACGCTGTTGACCGAAATGACAATGCTGACCGCGCTGCGCACGGCTGCGACTTCGGCATTGGTCGGGCGCTATCTGGCCCCGAAAAATGCCAGGACAATGGCCATGATCGGCAATGGCGCACAGTCCGAATTCCAGTGCCTTGCCTTCAAGGCAATGTGCGGAATCGACACCGTTCGGCTTTATGACATCGATCCGAATGCCACGTCGAAATGCGCTGCGAACTTGCAGGGCAAGGGCCTGACGGTCATCCCTTGCAAAACGCCGGAAGACGCCATCGAAGGTGCCCAGATCATCACCACCTGCACGGCGGACAAGAAATACGCAACGATCCTGACCGACAACATGGTCGGGCCCGGCGTGCACATCAACGCCATCGGAGGCGATTGCCCCGGCAAGACCGAGTTGCATCGCGACATCCTGTTACGTTCGGACATCTTCGTCGAATACCCTGAACAAACCCGGATCGAAGGTGAAATTCAGGCGCTGGACGCGGATCACCCTGTGACCGAGATGTGGCAGGTCATCACCGGCGCCGCCAAGGGGCGCACCGATGAGCGGCAGATCACTTTGTTCGACAGTGTAGGCTTTGCCATCGAGGATTTCTCGGCCCTGCGCTATGTGAAACAGGCGATTGAAGGCACAACCTTCTTTGAACCGCTGGACATGTTGGCCGACCCGGACGATCCGCGCGATCTGTTCGGAATGTTGATGCGAGCTGGATAGCACGCAATCTTGGGGGCTCTGCCCCCGCCGCGCTGCGCGCGCCTCCCCCGGGATATTTTCAGCCAGATGAAACAAGGGATCCGAACTTCATCTGGCCACAAATATCCCGGAGCGCGAGGCAGAGCCTCGCTTCCGAGCTATCCCGCAAGCGATGGCAGATAGAGGACAATACCCGGGAATGCCACAAGCATTGCGATGGTCAGGGCGTCCGCGATGAAAAAGGGCGTGACGCCTTTGAACACATCTTGAACACTCAGGTCCGGGCGCACACCGGCAACGACAAAGCAGTTCAGCCCGATGGGCGGTGTTATCAGGCAAAACTCGGCCATTTTGACGACGAGAATGCCAAACCAGATCGCACACATCGGGCCGGACATTCCAAACGCGCTGTCGGCGGCACTGACGGTTTCACCACCATTCAGGGCCATCACCGCCGGATAGACGACGGGCAAGGTCAAAAGCAGCATCCCGATCGCGTCCATGAACATGCCCAACACCGCATATGCCAGTAGAATGCAGATCAAGATCATCATGGGCGACATTTCGAGCCCCGTAATCCAATCCGAGAAGGCACCCGGAAGGTCGGCGAACCCAAGAAAGCGGACATAGATCAGAACGCCCCAGATGATCGAAAAGATCATCGCCGTCAGTTTGGCGGTTTCCAAAAGCGCAGATTTGAACTCGGCCCAGCGCATTCCGTGGAACAAGGCGAAACAGAATACGATGAAGGCGCCAATGGCACCGCCTTCCGTCGGAGTGCCCCATGCTTTTTCACCAAACGGGTTATAGACAAAGCAAATGATAATCAGAATGACGGCGACAATCGGAATGGCACCGGGAAGTGCTGCAAAGCGCTGTTTCCAGGAAAACCCCGTGACCGGCGGGCCAACGGATTTGAAGATCACTGCAATCCCAACGATCAGAAGGCCGTACACGATTGCGGAAAACGCACCCGGAATGAAACCCGCCAACAGCAGTTTCCCGACATCCTGCTCGACGATGATCGCGTAGATCACCAGAATGGCCGAAGGCGGGATCAGGGAGGCCAGCGTCCCGCCCGCGGCAACCACACCTGCTGCAAAGCGTTTGTTATAGCCCACCTTCAGCATTTCCGGAATCGCGATACGGGCGAAGACGGCGGACGTCGCAACCGAAGCTCCGGACACCGCAGCGAAGCCGGCCGTGGCGAAAACGGTCGAAACCGCCAACCCGCCGGGCACCCATGCGACCCAGCGTTTTGCGGCCTCGAACAAAGCGCGGGTAAGCCCCGCGTAATATGCCAGATACCCGATCAGGATGAAGGTCGGAATCAGGCTGAGAGTGTGGGACGCGACCTTGGAATGTGGCACCTGCCCCGCGGTCTTGACCGCCACTGTAAGCGCCTTGCCAAACCGTTCCGGATCGTAACCGAACTTGGCCCAGAAAATCCAAAACAGTCCGACAAGTCCCGCCAAACCGGCTGCGAAGGCAACCCGCATACCCGCCACGACAAGAACCAGAAGGCCGCCAGTGACCCAGAGGCCAATATCAATCGTGTCCATCTATCAGTCCTGCCCTTCGAACTGTTCGGCCTCGGCCGCCGCCTGCGCCGCTGCATCCTGTATCAACGGAACGGCCGCCGGAGCGTCCAGCCCCAGCCAGAACGCCCGACCATACCCCCAGACTTGCAGCGCAAGGCGCAGGCAGAGAACGGAAAATGCAACGGGTGCCAGCAGCTTGGCCGGCCACAAGGGTATACCGATGTCGATCGAACTGTCCCGGCTCCACATTGGGGCGCCAAAATCAAAGGACCGGTCGAAATGAGACCAACTGCCCCAAACCAAAGCCAGCATCAGGATCAGGATCAGAACCACCGAGAGCAGTTCGAACAGCCACAAAGCCCGACCGTGCAAGCGGGATATAACGATATCCATCCGGATATGCCCCCCATCACGCTGAACATATGAAATGCCCAGAAAAGCGATGAGAGGCATCGCCTGTTCGATCCAGTCCACATAGCCCGGCAAAGGAGCATTCAGCGCATTTCGGCCACTGACCGACACAACGGCCAATACCATCAGTGAAAAAACCGCCAATCCGCTGATCAGTGCCAGAAACCGTTCGAGCACGAGCAAACGCTGATCCAACTGGCTCAGACGGCTGCCGTCTACCAGAACCGTGGCTTGTCCTGCCATTCCGGTGTTTCCTTGTTGTTTGTTGCCGGGCGCCTTGAAAGCACCCGGCCTTATGGATCAGTTGCCGCCGCGCTGTTGCTTCAGCGTCGTCTGGACAAGATCGTAAAGGTCCTGTGCCGGCAGGCCCTGTGCGGTCATGTCCGCAATCCATTTTTCACGGATCGGATCAGCGGCCTTTGTGCGGAACTCTTCAATTACCGCTTCGTCGATCATGACCTTCTGGACACCCTTTTCTTCCAAGACGCTGTCCCATTGTTCGAGCAAGCCGCCGTAATTCGCCAGGTAGTGATCGATCGCCTCGTCAATCGAGCTGTCCAGAGCCTCACGATGTTCGGCTGGCAGGGCCTCGTAGGCATCGATGTTGACGACAACCGGGCAGTTCACCGTTCCTGGATTCAGGTTCGCGGTCCACCAGTCCGCTTCGTTGATCGTTCCGAATGACAGGTGCGCGTGCTGGGCAAAGGCCACGGTGTCGACGACGCCCGATTCCATCGCATTGAAGGCTTCGGTCGCCGGAACCGATGTCGGCACCCCTCCGACCGCCTCGAAGGCCTGGCCAAGGCCGCCGGTCGCCCGGACCCGCATTCCGTCAAATTCAGCCAGTTCATCCCGCGGCTCGCCCGTGCCGACAAGGTTATACTGCGGCATTGGCGAGGTCATGATGATGCGGGCGTTCCATTGCGCCATCTCTTCCTTGACCGCCGGATGGTCGTATACCGCATGGCTTACCGCAACTTCTTCCTGCAGGTTATTCACACCCAGGAACGGCAGTTCCAAAACGGTGATCGCCCGGTTCTTGTCGCGGTGATAGCCAGCACAGAACTGAGCCATCTCAAAGGCGCCGATTTCGATCCCGTCCAGGTTTTCCCTGGGTTTGGACAACCCGCCATAGCTGACATTGATGGTGAATTCGCCACCGGTTTTTTCGCTGACCAGTTCGGCCAGCTTTTCAACATGTTCCGTAAAGGCGCGGCGCTTGCCCCAGACGGATGCGTTCCATTCTGTCGCCGCGGCTTCGGTCACAAAAGCAACGCCAAGGGCGGCGACTGCGGCACCGCTCAACATCTTTTTCATAGTATCGTCTCCCATAGGTGCGCCCCCTACCGAGGCGCTTGCCGATCAAGCTAGCGCCAACATTCGATTGTGCCAACCCTAACCGGGATTTGCGTATTTTGCAGAATAAGCCCCAGAAACGACCCAAGACGACAGAAGCCTTGAGGTCACCTGTCGTTGCAACCACAATTGACACACAGCGCCCTCAATTCTCGTTACTTTTAAGTGGCTGTTTTTGTTCTATTTTAGTGATTCTTTTGCCGATTTTTTTACAGATTTGGCCATATTGTTGAAATTTCTTTACAAAGAAATCCAAGGATTACACCAATTTATTTATTTATTTTCAGAACGCGGTAATATTCAAACTTGGGGAGGAACAGGATCGACATTGCCTGAATGACAGGCAAAAAATCCACAAGCAATCCAGTCCAGAGGGAGGAGCCTCAAAGATGACCACCGCTGCCCAGGCAGATGCCAAGACTTATCCGCCATCCGCAGAAACCGTCGCTCGTGCGCATGTCGATGCGGCAAAGTATGCTGACATGTACGCAGCCTCAATCAGCGACCCCGACGCATTCTGGGGCGAGCAAGGCAAGCGCATCGACTGGATCAAGCCCTTCACTCAGGTCAAGGACGTCAGTTACGAGTTTGGCTCGGTCAAGATCAACTGGTATGCCGATGGCACGTTGAATGTGTCGGCCAACTGCTTGGATCGTCATCTGAAAACCCGCGGCGACCAGACCGCGATCATCTGGGAGCCGGATGATCCGAATGACCCGGCCCAGCATATCTCTTACGCAGAATTGCACCGCCGCACCTGCCGGATGGCCAACATTCTGGAATCCCTTGGCGTGCGCAAGGGCGATCGCGTGGTCATCTATCTGCCGATGATCCCCGAAGCCGCTTATGCCATGCTGGCCTGTGCGCGGATCGGCGCAATTCATTCGATCGTTTTCGCGGGCTTCTCGCCCGACGCTCTGGCCGCGCGCATCAACGGGTGCGACGCCAAGGTTGTGATCACTGCGGATGAAGCGCCGCGTGGCGGCCGCAAAACGCCGCTGAAATCCAACGCAGACGCCGCCCTGCTGCACTGCAAGGACACAGTGAAATGCCTTGTGGTCAAGCGCACCGGTGGTCAGACCACCTGGATCGACGGTCGCGACTTTGACTACAACGAAATGGCGCTCGAGGCTGACGACTATTGCGCCCCAGCCGAAATGAACGCCGAAGATCCTTTGTTCATTCTTTACACGTCCGGTTCGACCGGTCAGCCCAAGGGCGTTGTGCACACCACGGGGGGGTATCTTGTTTACGCCTCGATGACGCACGAGATCACATTCGATTATCACGAAGGTGATGTGTACTGGTGCACCGCTGACGTGGGCTGGGTCACCGGGCACAGCTATATTGTCTATGGTCCGCTGGCCAATGGCGCGACCACCCTGATGTTCGAAGGCGTGCCCACCTATCCCGACGCCTCGCGTTTCTGGCAGGTCTGCGAAAAGCACAAGGTCAACCAGTTCTACACCGCCCCCACTGCGATCCGCGCGCTGATGGGTCAGGGCAATGAGTTTGTCGAGAAATGCGACCTCAGCGATCTTCGCATTCTGGGCACCGTGGGTGAACCGATCAACCCCGAGGCCTGGACCTGGTACAACGAGGTTGTCGGCAAAGGCAAATGCCCCATCGTCGACACCTGGTGGCAGACCGAAACCGGCGGCCACCTGATGACGCCGCTGCCCGGTGCACATGCGATGAAACCCGGATCAGCCATGAAACCGTTCTTTGGCATCGAACCGGTGGTTCTGGACCCGCAATCCGGTGTTGAAATCGAAGGCAACGGTGTCGAGGGTGTTCTGTGTATCAAAGACAGCTGGCCCGGCCAGATGCGCACTGTCTGGGGCGATCATGAGCGGTTCGAGAAAACCTATTTCTCGGATTACAAAGGCTACTACTTCACAGGTGACGGCTGCCGTCGCGACGAAGATGGCGACTATTGGATCACCGGTCGTGTAGATGACGTGATCAACGTGTCCGGTCACCGTATGGGCACGGCCGAGGTGGAAAGCGCGCTGGTTGCACATGCTGCTGTGGCCGAGGCTGCGGTGGTTGGATACCCTCATGAAATCAAAGGGCAAGGCATCTATTGCTATGTCACGTTGATGAATGATCGCGAGCCTTCGGACGAGTTGATGAAAGAGCTGCGCACATGGGTCCGCACCGAGATCGGCCCAATTGCGTCCCCGGATGTGATCCAGTGGGCACCCGGCCTGCCGAAAACGCGCTCGGGCAAGATCATGCGCCGTATCCTGCGCAAGATCGCCGAGAACGATTTCGGATCCTTGGGCGACACTTCGACACTGGCCGATCCGTCGGTGGTTGAAGACCTGATCGAAAACCGTGCGAACAAGTGAGGGTATGATGGACGCTGCCACGATCACCACGCCCGCCGTTCTCATCCTTCTCGGCCCTCCGGGTGCCGGGAAGGGAACTCAGGCCCGGATGCTGGAAGAGAAATTCGGACTTGTACAACTCAGCACCGGTGACCTGCTGCGCGAAGCGGTCGCGGCCGGAACCGAAGCCGGCAAAGCGGCAAAAGCCGTTATGGAAGCCGGCGATCTGGTAAGCGACGAGATCGTCATCGCCATCCTGCGCGACCGCATGGCACAGCCGGATTGCGCCAAAGGCGTCATTCTGGACGGTTTCCCGCGCACGACGGTTCAGGCCGAAGCGCTGGACAGCCTGCTGGCATCGAACAACCAGAAGATCAACGCCGCGATCAGCCTCGAGGTGGAAGACGCGGAGATGGTGACCCGTATTTCGGGCCGCTACACCTGCGCCGGCTGTGGTGAAGGCTACCATGACCAGTTCAAGAAGCCTGCCGAAGAAGGCAAATGCGACAAGTGTGGCCATACCGAATTCAAGCGCCGCGCCGACGACAATGCCGAAACGGTGGCCTCGCGCCTTGCAGCGTACCACGCGCAGACGGCACCACTGATCGCCTACTATGACGGTCAGGGCGTGCTGCAGCGTACAAACGCCATGGGCAGGATCGAAGACATTGCCAATGACCTTGAAGGGATCGTTGACGAAGTCATGAAATAGGGGGTGGATTTAGGGCCGCAAGGCTCTGATCCCAAACAGAATACTTCAAAAGACCGCTTTGGCGGACTGGAGGAGTTTTGCCTGACGTCACATGGCGTCTGGCGCAAGTGAGAAGCGGTCCGACGCACTGGAGGATGTGGGCATCGGGCCGTCCAACGAGGAAGCGAAGGAGGAACCCGCGATGGCGGATCATTCAACAAACTCCGCGCAGACTGCCGAGTCCGATAAGGGCTATTGGCAGGCCAACCTGCGCCTCATCTACATCAGCCTCGCGATCTGGGCGCTGGTGTCGTTTGGATTCGGCATTCTGCTGCGTCCGTTGCTGTCGGGGATTGCCGTAGGCGGAACCGATCTGGGCTTTTGGTTCGCACAACAGGGATCGATCCTGGTGTTTCTGGTGCTGATCTTCAACTACGCCTGGCGCATGAACAAGCTGGACGCCGAATTCGGCGTGGACGAAGAATAAGGGAGAGCGGGGATTATGGATCAGTTTACCATCAACCTGCTGTTTGTTGGCGCATCATTCGCGCTATACATCGGCATCGCGATCTGGGCCCGCGCGGGTTCCACATCGGAGTTCTACGCCGCCGGTCGCGGCGTTCACCCGGTCACCAACGGTATGGCGACAGCGGCGGACTGGATGTCTGCGGCCTCGTTCATCTCGATGGCGGGCCTAATTGCCTTTACCGGCTATGACAACTCGACCTTCCTGATGGGGTGGACCGGTGGCTATGTGCTGCTGGCACTGCTGCTTGCGCCCTACCTGCGTAAGTTCGGCAAATACACCGTCTCGGAATTCATCGGCGACCGTTTCTACAGCCAGACCGCGCGTGTCGTTGCGGTGATCTGCCTGATCGTTGCGTCGGTGACCTATGTGATCGGTCAGATGACTGGTGTGGGTGTGGCCTTTGGCCGCTTCCTAGAGGTGTCGAACACGTCCGGTCTGCTGATCGGTGCATGTGTGGTCTTTGCCTACGCGGTGTTTGGCGGGATGAAAGGTGTAACCTACACCCAGGTTGCTCAGTACTGCGTGCTGATTACAGCCTACACCATCCCGGCGATCTTCATCTCGTTGCAGCTGACCGGCACGCCGATCCCTGCCCTGGGTCTGTTTGGTGACACCGCCGGTGGTGAGCCCCTTCTGACCAAGCTGGACGCCATCGTGACCGAGCTGGGTTTCAATGAATACACGGCCCACCACTCGAACACGCTGAACATGGTGCTGTTCACCCTGTCGCTGATGATCGGTACTGCGGGTCTGCCGCACGTCATCATGCGCTTCTTCACCGTGCCGAAAGTCTCTGACGCACGTTGGTCGGCTGGCTGGACTCTGGTCTTCATCGCTCTGCTGTACCTGACCGCCCCTGCGGTTGGCGCAATGGCACGTCTCAACATCACCGACATGATGTGGCCCAATGGCGGCATCGAAGGTGGCGCTGTCTCAGTCGAGGAAATCGACACCGATCCGCGCTATGACTGGATGAAAACCTGGCAGAAAACCGGTCTTCTGGATTGGGAAGACAAGAACGGCGACGGCAAGATCCAGTACTACAACGACAAGTCCGAAGCGATGGCCACCATTGCGGAAGAAAAAGGCTGGGTCGGTAACGAGCTGACCAAGTTCAACCGTGACATCCTGGTTCTGGCCAACCCCGAAATCGCCAACCTGCCGGGTTGGGTGATCGGTCTGGTCGCTGCCGGTGGTCTTGCGGCTGCTCTGTCAACCGCTGCGGGCTTGTTGCTGGCTATCTCGTCAGCGGTGTCCCACGACCTTGTAAAAGGTGCGATCAACCCGCAAATCTCTGAAAAGGGTGAACTGCTGGCTGCGCGTATCGCAATGGCCGTAGCCATCGTTGTTGCAACCTACTTGGGTCTGAACCCACCCGGATTTGCGGCGCAAACCGTGGCCCTGGCATTCGGTCTGGCGGCAGCCTCGATCTTCCCGGCGCTGATGATGGGGATCTTCTCGACCCGCATCAACAACACCGGCGCGGTTGCAGGTATGCTGGCTGGTCTGGTTGTGACCCTGGTCTACATCTTCCTGCACAAGGGCTGGCTGTTCATTCCGGGCACCAACTCGTTCACTGATGCAGACCCGCTGCTGGGTCCGATCAAGTCGACCTCGTTCGGCGCAATCGGTGCTATGATCAACTTTGCGGTTGCCTACGTTGTTGCAGGCATGACCAAAGAGACCCCGCAGGAGATCAAAGATCTGGTCGAAAGTGTGCGCATTCCCCGTGGTGCGGGCGCAGCTCAGAATAAGTGAGCTTGATGCGGTCGTTGGTTCTTGCCTTCGACCGCGTCTTTCGATCCACTGTTCCCGCCCGGCACACCACTGGGCGGGATTTTTTAACCAGAACACCGGAGACAACACATGCCCCTGTCCCATGATGAAATTGCCCGGTTTCTGAAATCCGTTCACCCCTATGACGTGTTGCCTTCCGACGCCCTGGATCAGATCGTCAAACAGATCGAGGTCTGGGAAGTTGAGGAGGACGCTTCTGTCTATGAGTTGGGTCACAAGTTGCCCGGGGTGTTCTTGATCTACGAAGGACAGGTTGAGATTACTGATGAGAACGGGGCCATCGTCTCTCATCTGGGGCTGCGCAACTCCTTCGGCGAGAGAGGCCTGCTGAAAGACGGCAAAGCCGCCACCAAAGCCCGTGCTCATACGCCGTCGGTCCTGATGGTTCTGCCACCGGATTTGGTGCGCAGTTTGATCGACAACCACGATGTCGTCGCCAAATTCTTCAATCGAACCCGTGGAGGTCGCAGCGGCCCGCAAAGCCTTGCGACCAGTTCGATTGACGTTCTGATGGCGCGCGATCCCGCCACCTGCCCTGCGGACACGACAGTTCAGGAAGCGGCACGGATCATGCGCGACAAACACATCTCGTCGCTATGCGTGACAGATGGAGAGAAGTTGAAAGGTATCGCCACCCTGCGGGACATTTCGGGCAAATATGTTGCCGACGGGTTGCCCGCAACCACACGGATTTCCCAAATCATGACTGCAAATCCCGTGACGCTGTCGCCCAGCGATATCGGCTCGGACGTTCTGCATATCATGATGGAGCGCGGCATTGGCCATATCCCTGTTTCCGAAGGCGGTCGTCTGGTCGGGATCGTGACGCAGACCGATCTGACCCACTATCAGGCCGTCAACTCGGCCGAATTGGTTGGTCGGATCGCAAAGGCTGACAGTGCCGAAGAGATGGCGAGGGTGACGGCGGAAATTCCGCAGTTGCTGGTTCAGTTGGTTGCCGGCGGGAACCGGCACGAGATCGTCACGCGGCTGATCACCGATATTGCAGACACGGTTACCCGCCGCCTGCTGAAATTGGCCGAATCTGAACTGGGGCCGCCGCCTGTACCCTATTTGTGGCTGGCCTGCGGCTCACAGGGACGGCAAGAACAAACCGGCGTATCGGATCAGGACAATTGCCTGATGCTGGACGATAGCGTCACCGACGCCGATATGTCCTATTTCACCAAACTGGCCAAATTCGTCTCTGACGGGCTGGACGTCTGCGGGTACTTCTACTGCCCCGGCGACATGATGGCGACCAATCCGCGCTGGTGCCAGCCGGTTCGTGTCTGGCGCGACTATTTCAAAGGCTGGATTGCTAAGCCAAACCCCGAGGCGCAGATGCTGGCCTCGGTCATGTTCGACCTGCGCCCCATCGGCGGCGCATTTGAGTTGTTTGGCGATCTGCAAGCGGACACTCTGGCAGTGGCCAGGGCAAACTCGATCTTCGTCGCACACATGATTTCGAACTCGCTGAAGCACACGCCCCCCCTAGGCCTGCTGCGCGGTTTCGCGACGATCCGCTCGGGCGAGCATCGCAATACGCTGGATCTGAAACACAACGGAGTTGTGCCCGTCGTCGATCTGGCGCGCATCTACGCACTGCAAGGCGAGCTGACCGAAGCCAACACCCGCGCCCGCCTGAAAGCAGCCGAGGCCTGTGGCGTGCTCAGCCCTTCTGGTGCGCGTGACTTGCTGGACGCCTATGATCTGATCGCTGAAACCCGGCTGGAGCATCAGGTGCGGCTGGTTAAATCCGGAGCGATGCCCGACAACTACCTGCCACCGTCTGAATTGTCGGACTTTGAGCGAAGTCATCTGCGTGATGCTTTCGTGGTGGTAAAAACGATGCAATCGGCAGTTGGCCACGGCAAGGGAATGCTGGGCTGACATGCGACTGACCAACGGAGAGACCACATGTTTCTGGAACTGATCGGCACGATTTTCGCAGGGGTCGCATGTGCCGGCATCGTTCTTCTGCTGAACAAGCTGACCGGAGGGCGTTTGCCAAAATGGACAACGCCGGTTGCGGCCGGTCTTGGAATGATCGCGATGACCATCAACAGCGAATATTCCTGGTACGATCGCACGCGCGACCAACTGCCGGAAGAGATGACCATCGTGCAAGAGGTCGAAAGCCGCGCGTTTTATCGTCCCTGGACCTACGCGGTGCCGTTCGTTGACCGGTTTGCCGCAATCGACACCGTATCGGTGCGCACAAACGAAAACGTTCCGGAACAACGGCTTGTCGATCTGTACTTCTTTGGCCGCTGGGCTCCGGTTTCGAAACTGCCGGTGGCCGTGAATTGTGCAGAAGGCCGCCGCGCCAACCTGGCGGATGGTGCCGAATTTGCCGAGGACGGGCGTCTGGTGAACGCTGACTGGATAGCAGCCGGAGCCAATGACCCCGTCATCGCAGCCACTTGCGGGGTGTAATCATGCTGACCGGATTGAGTTTGAGGCTCAGGATTTTTCTGTTCTTCTGTCTCCTCGCCCTTGGCGGGGTTGCCATCAGCGCCACCGCTCTCTGGATCACCTATTCCCGTGCGGGAAACCCCGGTCTGCTGAATGATTTCGTCTTCGCCGAAATCCTGATCGGATTTGGATTTCTGGCACTGGTCGCGGGTGTTTGGCTGCTGTTCGACGACAACGTCGCCAAACCGATCGAACGGCTTTCCGCCCAGCTGCGGGCCCGTGCACATGCCGGTGTAAGCACTGACCTGGACATGCAGGCCGCGCGGTATCTGGGTGATCTTGCCCCGGCAGCGGCGGGATTGGCGGAACAACTGGCCTCGAACGCCATGCGCACAGCCGAGGCCGTGGCCGCCGAAACCGCGCATCTGGCCGCCGAAAAACAGCGCCTGACCGCGCTGCTGACGGAAATCCCGGTGGCCATGCTGCTGGCCAGTCCGAAACATCAGATCGTTCTGTACGACGGGCAGGCCGCCGAGGTTCTCGCCCAGATCGCGCATCCTCGACTGAACGCATCTCTTTTCGAATATCTCGAAGCCACCGGCCTGACGGACGCATATGCCAAGATGTGCAAAACCGGAAAGGACGTCTATTGCACCCTGTCCAGCGTGGACGGGCGGCAGACCTATTCCGCCAGGATGAAACCCTTGGGGGATGCACCCGGATATATGCTTGTCTTCGAAGACAGCGCGACACATATGTCACCGGACGATGCCCGCCCGCTGGTTTATGATTTCGAACTTCTCAATACACCGGGGGATGATGCGTTCGAGAACCGCCCCCTGTCGGATCTGTGTTTCGTGGTTTTCGACACGGAAACAACCGGTTTGCTACCTCACAAGGATGAGATCGTGCAGATCGGCGCAGTGCGCGTTCTGAATGGTAAAATCGTTCAGGGTGAGCATCTGGACATGCTGGTTGATCCCGGCATTCCGATTCCCCCGGCCTCGACCAAAGTACACAAGATCAGCGATCGTATGGTTCAGGGGGCGCCCGATATCGCCGAAGCCGGACGCGTATTCCATCAGTTTTCGCGCGACGCGGTGATCGTGGCGCACAATGCCCCGTTCGACATGGCGTTCCTACGCCGCCATGCCAAACGGATGGGTGTCGAGTGGGATCATCCGATACTCGACACGGTTTTGCTGTCTGCGGTGCTGTTCGGGGCAAGCGATACGCACACACTGGACGCCTTGTGTGAACGGCTGGAAATCACGATCCCCGAAACGTTGCGCCATACCGCACTGGGCGACGCGGTTGCCACGGCCGAGGCATTGATCAAGATGCTGCCGATCCTGCAAGCACGCGGCCTCACGACTTTTGGCGAGGTGATTATGGAAACCCGCAAACATGGTCGTTTGCTGGAAGATCTGAACTGACAGCACAAATTGCACCCGGCAGTCAGCTTTTCATGGACAATCCGGGCCACGCATGGCACCTGATGCGCGGCCAAGGATTAAGCGCGCGATGACCGAAAAGACCTTCAGACCGACCCCGGATCAAAGCCCCGCCTTTCGGGAAGCGCTGGGTTGCTTTGGCACCGGTGTCACGGTGATTACCGCGCAATCCGACAATGGCCCGCGTGCCATAACGGTGAATTCATTTGCCTCAGTCTCGTTGGATCCGCCACTGGTCCTGTGGTGTCTGGCCAAGGAATCATTCCGATTTGATACGTTCAGTACCTGTGATCTCTATTCGATCCACGTCATGGCGCAGGATCAGCAGGATCAGGCGTTGCGGTTTGCACGCGATGGGGCGGATTTCTCACATGCCGACTGGACCGAGGATGAGGCCGGGCGTCCACATCTGGCCCAGTGTCTGGCCCGGTTCGATTGCCGCCTTCATGCCCGTCATGACGCAGGGGATCATCTGATCATCGTGGGTCAGGTAGAGCAGGTCATGTATCGCACCGGCAAAGGGCTGATTTTCAAACGCGGGCAGTTCGGCGGGTTTGTCGACCTGATCTAATCGTCCAGCGACCCGTGAACCGCCAACGCCTCCAGTTCCGCGTCCTGCGGAGTGATCACGCGAAAGGCTTCGTGCACGCCTGTCTCTGTCAGTTCCCTTGCGACGGTCAACAGCGTGTTGGCCGTATGGTCTTCGCACAACTCTGACATGTGGTCGATTTCAGCTTGCGCAACGCCCAATGCGGCCTCGACCGAGGGTGCGCCATAGAACTGCACAAAATGTTCGGCCAGGTTATGCGCAATCTGATCTTTCTCTGCGGCTTCGATCTGCGTCACGGCGACAAAAGTCACCCGACCAAAGGTTTCCAACCCCAGCCAGCCATTCGCAAATGCCTGTCGTGCCTTGCCTTCAAGATCGCCCAGCCCCCAGTTGGAAAACTCAAACCCACCCGAAACGCACCACTCTCCGGTGCGTGCCGGGGAATGAAACACGTTTATGTCGCTTTCGTCGAAATGGATCGCTCGGGCCAGTTTCATTCTCGGTTCTCCAACAAGTCAGTTAGTGGGCGCAGATGCGTGTCGACCCCGTCGCGGATCAGCATCCCGAAACGTTCATCCGTTCCAAGGAATACACCACCATCGATCAGCGGTTCGCCCACGCCGCGCAGCAGGCCCATCCATTCGGCGTGCAAGGACGCGTTGCCATCCTCCTGCCAACGGTTGAGCCAGGTCAACATGTGTCGTGACCAGCTTTCCACCAACTGCGTTGCAGAAACCTCGGCACAGCCTTCATCGTACAGCGCGGTGATATCAGGGGTTTCACCCGGCGCATCACTGGTTTGCAACAGCGTCAGCTCCCAACCGACGATCAGCCAGTCCGGCTCTTCTTCGAGCATTGATGTTGACGCAGCCGCGCGAAACCGGCCGCACCGCGCGCCGTTCACGCAAATCAGACCATCCCAACCCAGATGCACCGCAACCTCTGGCGGGGCCAAAGCACCCAGCGCGTTCTGGAATCCCACAGCACAAAGCGGCAGCATCGCCACGGCATCCTGCAACGGTACCTCGGGGGCAAAAACAATTGCCACGCGCAGGAAATCCGCCTGAATATTGTAGACAACCGTCCCCGCATCACAGCCTAGCGCAGCCATGGCTTGCGCGCGCTCGAACGGGTCTTCCCCACCCTGAACCGGGTGGCCCGTCAGCAAGGGTGGGAAAACCGGCTGGCTCATGCGTTGCCTTTGGCGATCATGTCGCGGGCGATCTTGCGGAATGCCTCGGCCTGCGGGCTGTCAGGTTTGCTGACCACGATGGGCGCACCACCGTCGGCGGCGACGCGGATGTCCAGATGCAAGGGGATTTCACCCAGCAGCGGCACGCCCAGCGCCTCTGCCTCGGACTTGACACCACCATGACCGAAAACATGTTCTTCGTGCCCACAGTTCGAACAGATATGCGTGGACATGTTTTCGATCATCCCGACAATGGGTGTCTTGAGCTGGTTGAACATGTCGATCCCCTTGCGGGCATCAATCAGGGCCACGTCCTGCGGCGTTGAGACGACAATGGCACCATCCACCTTGAACTTCTGGCTCAGCGTCAGTTGCACATCACCGGTGCCGGGCGGCAGATCGACGATCAGAACGTCCAGCGCGCCCCATTGCACTTGGCTCATCATCTGTTGCAGCGCACCCATCAGCATCGGCCCGCGCCAGACAACCGCCTGACCTTCATTGGTCATCAAACCCATCGACATCATGGTGACGCCGTGGTTGCGCAGCGGCAGGATCGTCTTGCCGTCAGGGCTGGCCGGACGGCCCGAGACACCCAACATCCGGGGTTGCGACGGCCCGTAAACATCCGCATCCAGCAGACCCACACGCCGGCCTTCCGCAGCCAATGCGCAGGCAAGGTTGGCCGAAACGGTGGATTTGCCAACCCCACCCTTGCCAGAGGCAACGGCGATGATCCGATCCACACCCGGCACTGCCTGCGGCCCGGTTTGCGATGGCTTGGGTTTCGGTTTCAGATCCGGCGGTGCCTTGTCGGAATGCGCGGTCATCAAGGCCGAAACATTTGCCACGCCTTCCACCATCTGAGCGGCCTTTTCAGCCGTGGCGCGGACGGGTTCCATCTTTTCCGCATATTTCGGGTCGACCTCAAGCACGAAGCGTACCGTGTCGCCTTCCACATTCAAGGCGCGCACGATGCCTGCGCTTACGATGTCCTGCCCGGATACCGGGTCGGTGATCTTTTTCAGGTTCGCCAGAACCGCGTCACGAACACTCATGCTTGTTCCCCTTGATCCGCCCTGCTGACAGGGGCGTGCGTATCGACTCGGCGCTCATTGCACGTGTCTCCGTCTTTGTCTGTACATTTGACGCATCCCGCCCCGCGAAGTTACGTTGAGCCATGCGCTTTGTCCTCTTGTGCCTGAGCCTGACGCTCTCTGCCACCCCCTCTTGGTCACAAGAGGCGATTGGCCTTGCGGCCCCGGCAGAGGTTAAAGACTCCGGCTTGTTGCAACATATCCTTCCTCGCTTCTCTCTCAAGACCGGGATCCGTGTTATTGCAGACGACGCCGGGGTCATGGTGCTGGAAACCGCGCCGCCCGGTGATCCTGTTTTTGCCCGCAACGACGTGATCTATCACCTGCGTATCGAAGACAACGACCGCCAGTCCCGTTTTCTTGAATGGCTGAAGTCGGATATCGGCAAGCGCACGGTGGAAAGCTTTGCTCCGGCAGACGGTGGGCCCTACTCTGCCAATTTTGATATTGCCGTGGTTGAGTCCGGTGACATCGTCGAGGGCGACACCCAACTTGGCGAGGAACTTTCGATGACCCATTGCGGACGCTGTCATGTCATCGGGCCAAGGAACCGCATGAATGGCCTGGGGTCGACCCCCTCTTTCGCCGTTCTGCGCGCAATGCCCGACTGGTCGCAGCGATTCGAAGCGTTTTTCGCCCTGAACCCCCACCCCGCATTCACACAGATCGACGGTCTGACCCCGCCTTTCGATCCCGAACGCCCGTCTCCTATTCACCCGGTTGAGATGACATTGGACGATCTTGACGCGATCCTGGCGTTCGTATCGCGCATCGACGCTGCGGATCTGGGTGCACCCCTGAAACTTCAGTGATCCTTTCTGTCTGAATAGTAATCCTCGGTCGTGACGACCCGAGGCTTGGGCTTTGACTGGAAAGGATTGTCTTGCTGTTGGAACTGCACGTTCACCCGGCAATTGTCACACATCTGGATCATCCGCGCCTGATCCGACGTCGCGAACATCGGATGCGTGCCCGAAAGCTTCTCCATGATCCGCTCAACGGTGGATTTCACGCCGAACAATGCCCCGCATTCCACGCAAGCAAAAGGTTCTTCTTCGTTCAGAACCTGCTGTGACAGGGCCGCATCGCTGAGATCAAGTTGTGGAACAAGCGTTATCGCATCCTCGGGGCATATGGTCTTGCACATCCCGCATTGCAGACAGGCATCTTGCTGGAAGTTCAATTGCGGCTTGTCCGGATTGTCGATCAACGCACCGGATGGGCACAGCGACACACAGCTGAGGCACAGGGTGCAGCTGTCGGTATTCACTGCAACCGCCCCGTAAGGCGCATTTTCGGGCAGCAGCAAAGGCGATTCAGCCTGCGGGTTCAGCGCCTGTGCTGCCAGCCGCGCGATTTGCCGGCGATTGCCCATAGGCAAGACCGGATCGGACAAAGGCCGGGGCACCGCTTGCCCGTACAGCAGATCGGACATCGCATCGGGGTCTGCTTCGTCAACCAGGCCTATACCCTCGGGGCCAGCAATTGCATGTGCCAATTCAAGCTCCCGGTTCAACGCCTCGCGTTCAGTCGTCGGCGCCAACAGCACATCCACCCGCGCGAACCCATGCGCCAGAGCAGCCAGCATCTCGGCATGGCCAAAGCCAGATATCACATTCAATTCCAATGGGATCACGTCCGAAGGTAATCCACGCCCGAAACGCGCCGCCAACCGGATCATTTCGGCCCCGTGGGCGTCATGTACAAGCAACCGAGGCGTGGTGCCGCCAGCCCGTCGAAAAGTGCGAGCCAGAATATGCATCCGCGACAACAGCGCCGAAACAGGTGGGTCTTCATAGGTTATGGCCGTTGAAGGGCACAGCGCGGCGCAAGCACCACAGCCTGCACATACCATCGGGTCAATCGCCACATGCTCGCCCGCCGGGGAAATCGCACCGGTTGGGCAGATATCCAGACAATTGGTACAGCCCACCTGCTCGGCCCGGGAATGGGCACACAGGGTTTCTTCCACCCGCACATAAAGTGGCTTTTCGAATGTCCCCACCAATTGCGCGGCTTCAAAAGCCAGACGCTCCACGGAAACCGCATCCCTGGGATCAGCCCGCAAATAGCCTTCGCGCTTGTCCGGGGCTTGAACAAAGGGCGTGTCTCCTGCCAGATCAATGACAATGTCACACGATGAAAGCGCACCGTCCTTTGGATCGGTCCAAGCAAACGCGCCGCGCCCACCGGGCACGACTTGCTGAAGCGCGTCCAGACGCAACGAAAACCCACCAAGCGCACCGGAAACCGAACGCAGCCGCCCCCGCACCACGTCATAGGCGCGCGACAGGGGCTCTGACAAATCGGTCGTCATGACGGTCACTGCCAACGTATCCGCCAGACGCTCTGCCAGATCAAAGGCCACCGCACCGGGTCCGATGATGAAACAGGTGCCTTCACTGAAGACATCCACGCTGGGTGTGACCGGTTGCGCCAGAACGGCCTCGGCCGCCAAAGCGGCCATCTTGGGGGTCGCATCCGCACCTTGGTCTGACCACCCGGCCCGATCGCGCAGATCGACAAATCCGGGCACGTCGATATTCAGGTCTTCGGCCAGTGACCTGAAAACGTCATGCTCTTGCGCACAAGCGATGACGGTATCACCTTCTTTCATCAAGGCAGCGGCGGACTGCAACTCATCGGTACAAAGCGCCGTATGCAACCTAGAACAGGCAACGCCGCAGGCGCTTTCGATCTTGTCCGGATCGATTGCCTGTGTTCCGGCGCAATCACATAGCAGTAGTTTCGTGGCCATATCCTCTCCTCGGGCAACCGTCCCGGTTCAATCCACACTAGGCTGTACCCCCGGGAAAGCAACTTCAACCCCTTGCCGCGTTTCCTGCATAGGGTTGAATTTCGGCAATAAATGCCACGAAACACAAGCATTCACAGGCCTGCTCACGCAGTTGCTACCCTGGACTACGACCAAAGTCGTAGAGCTTAGGCTTGGCACACAGCCAGTTTGTGTACCATAGTGGACTTGGAAAGGCAGGGGAGAGCCTTTCGGGGAGGAGCCAGTGGCCAAGGCCGCAAGCCAGACTGAAATGCCGGTTGGCGTCATCGTGCGCAAGACACCCGGGGTCACACGGTGGGCCCGGTGGAACTGGCGCGCTGTGGCCCTTTTACCCGGCGCGGGGCCGACCGACTGGCAGGAACTGCGCCGCGAAGGCGATGCCGTCGAGTATCACGCGGCCACCTTGCCCCTGACGCTCTGGGCAGATGAAACCGAAGCCTACATGGTTAACTTGTCGGATGGGCAGCCTTCGCTGTACCTTGTGCTGCGGGACGAACTGAAAGGCGAAACTCCCCTGAATGCAGTTCTGATCACCGCCTCTCCGTTCGAGGGGCAGGATTACGCGGATACCGGTGAAGAAATTGTCGAGAAGATCCCGATGACTGAAGGGCTGATTGCCTGGGTCCGCGATTTTACTTTGAAACATCATCAGCACGAAGTTTTCGTCAAGCGCCGCCGCGACAAGAAGCGGACAGATCTGGTTGAAGACGGTAAGGGTGATGCTCGTATCCGGCAGACGTCGGACGTGTATCGCGCCCCGAGAAAGGCGCTGCAATGAACCGGCCCGATGATTTCTGGTCTCGCCGAAAGGCCGCCGTTCACGCCGAAGCCGAGGCCGAGGCACTGGCCCTTGAAGAACAGGCGATCGCAGAACGGCAAGCGGAGCTGGAAGAAAAGGATGACGCCGAGATCCTCGCCGAGT
The DNA here is from genome assembly GCF_056540885.1 of Ruegeria sp. AL12. Classification (NCBI taxonomy): domain Bacteria; kingdom Pseudomonadati; phylum Pseudomonadota; class Alphaproteobacteria; order Rhodobacterales; family Roseobacteraceae; genus Ruegeria; species Ruegeria sp. AL12. The sequence continues at coordinate 1,240,457 of NZ_JBQFXN010000001.1, forward strand.
TCAACCTTCCCGACCCAGAGACCCTGCAACCCGGCGACGATGTTTCGGGCTTCATGGCCAAGGCCGTGCCTGATCGCCTGCGCCGTCGGGCTTTGCGTCGGCTGTGGCGGCTGAACCCGGTTCTGGCCAATGTCGACGGGCTGGTTGATTACGGCGAGGACTACACCGATGCGGCCTGCGTGATCGAAAACATGCAAACCGCCTATCAGGTTGGAAAAGGTATGCTGGCACATATCGAAGCACTGGCGGCCCACGCGGAAGAGATCAAAGACGATGCTGCTGAAAGCGAAGGCGATACGCGCGCTGAACCCGAGGCCGAGCCGGTCGAACCCGATACCGGGCCCGAGCCGGTTTCCGTCGCCCGCGCGGACGAGCCGGAAGAAATCGACCTTCCCCCGGCGCCACGTCGTATGACATTTGAATTTGAAGGATGACCGAATGACCGCAAGTGACGCGCACACTCTGGACGTTTCAGCCGAGGATCGCCTGCGCGCGGATTTCTACAACTTTCTGGGCTTGCTGCTGGCCGGTCCACCCGACCAGATGCTGCTGGATCAAATGGCGGGCCTCAGCGGTGATGACACTGATCTTGGTCAGGCCATCCAGGCCATGGCGCGGGTTGCAAAGGTCACCAAGCCCGCCGCCGCGGAACGGGAATTCAATGCATTGTTCATCGGTTTGGGTCGGGGCGAATTGCTGCCCTATGCCAGCTTCTACCTCACGGGTTTTCTGAACGAGAAACCTCTGGCGCAGCTTCGCAATGACATGGCGGTGCGCGGGATCACACGCGCCCAGAACGTGTTCGAGCCCGAGGACAACATCGCCTCATTGATGGAGATGATGGCAGGCATGATCGTTGGGCGTTTTGGCAGCCCGGCATCGCTTGAAGACCAGAAAGCATTCTGGAGCAAACATATCGGCCCATGGGCCGCACATTTCTATTCGGATTTGGAAGCTGCTGAAAACTCGGTTCTCTATGCATCCGTCGGCACCGCCGGTCGGGTATTCATGGAGATCGAGCGCGAAGCGTTCCGGATGACAGCGGGGTAGCCCGCACATCGCCGGTGCCCCGTGGGCACCAAACCGCAATTGGGACAGGAGGAGCCCATGAGCAAGACCAAGGAAGAAGGCGCCACACGCCGCGACTTCCTCAAACTGGCCGGAACCGCAGCGCCTGCTGCTGTTGCCGCCGCCAGCCTGACCGGGAAAGCCGAAGCGGCCGAAGCGCCGACAGACGATACCCGCATCCAGGATACCGCGCATACACGCGCCTACATCGAAAGCACCCGGTTCTAGGATCGGACGTTTTCACACCCGACTGACGGTTGCGATTGGCCCCGACGTCGGCTTCAGCAGTACCAAGCCAGCCGTGGCATACACGGCGCGCAAGGGAGGAAACAAATGCTTAGGAAAAAGACCAACGGGGTTGCGAGACGCCCCCAGCGGACAAGTATCCTGTCCCAGGTCGGCGAGAAAACCGTCGATCGCCGCGCATTCCTGCGTGGCTCGGGCCTGACGATCGGCGGCCTTGCCGCGATCAGCGCCACGGGTGGAACCGTGACGCCAGCCAGCGCCCAGACCGCAGCCAACACGGCTGTCGAGAACATCAAATCCGTCTGCACGCATTGTTCGGTCGGTTGCACGGTGGTTGCCGAAGTTCAGAACGGCGTCTGGATCGGGCAGGAGCCCGGCTGGGACAGTCCGTTCAACCTGGGCGCCCATTGCGCCAAGGGTGCCGCCGTTCGCGAGCACGCCCATGGCGAGCGCCGCCTGAAATATCCGATGAAAAAGGAAGGCGGAGAGTGGAAGCGCATCAGCTGGGAAGAGGCGATCAACGAGATCGGCGACGGCATGATGAGCATCCGCGAAGAATCCGGGCCTGACAGCGTGTACTGGCTGGGTTCCGCCAAGCACAACAACGAACAGGCCTATCTGTTCCGCAAGTTCGCCGCCTACTGGGGCACGAACAACGTGGACCATCAGGCCCGGATCTGCCACTCAACCACGGTTGCTGGCGTTGCGAATACATGGGGCTACGGCGCCATGACCAACAGCTACAACGACATGCACAACAGCAAGGCGATCTTCATCATCGGCGGCAACCCTGCCGAGGCGCATCCCGTCTCGCTGCTGCATATTCTGCGCGCAAAAGAGCAGAACAACGCCCCGCTGATCGTCTGCGATCCGCGCTTTACGCGTACCGCGGCGCATGCGGATGAATATGTCCGCTTCCGCCCCGGCACGGACGTTGCGCTGATCTGGGGTATCCTGTGGCACATCTTCGACAACGGTTGGGAAGACAAGGAATTCATCCGCACCCGTGTCTGGGGCATGGATCAGATCCGCGAGGAAGTTGCCAAGTGGAACCCGGATGAGGTGGAACGTGTCACCGGCACTCCGGGGTCGCAGTTGAAGCGGGTTGCCCGCACGATGGCCAACAACCGTCCCGGAACGGTTGTCTGGTGCATGGGCGGGACGCAGCATACCAACGGCAACAACAACACCCGCGCGTACTGCGTACTTCAGCTTGCACTGGGCAACATGGGAACCTCGGGTGGTGGCACCAACATCTTCCGCGGTCATGACAATGTTCAGGGCGCAACGGACCTTGGTGTTCTTTCCCATACCCTGCCCGGCTATTATGGCCTGTCCGCAGGCGCATGGGGTCACTGGGCCCGCGTCTGGGGCGAAGAACCTGAATGGCTGGCCGGTCAATTCGCCACGATCAAGGACAAGGACGGCAAGGACAAACCGCTGCAGAACGAGCGCGGCATTCCTGTTTCTCGCTGGATTGACGGTGTTCTGGAAGACCCGGCCAACATGGATCAGGACAACAATGTCCGCGCCATGGTTCTGTGGGGCCACGCGCCCAACTCGCAGACCCGGATGACGGAAATGAAGACGGCGATGGAAAAGCTGGACATGCTGGTCGTGATCGACCCGTATCCCACCGTTTCCGCCGTTTTGCATGACCGTACCGATGGCGTCTACCTGTTGCCCGCCTGTACGCAGTTCGAAACCCGTGGCTCGGTCACGGCTTCGAACCGGTCGTTGCAGTGGCGCGACAAGGTGGTCGATCCGCTGTTCGAAAGCCTGCCGGACGAGGTCATCATGGCCAAATTCGCCAACAAATTCGGCTGGGCGGACCGGTTCTTCCGCAATATCGAGATGGAAGACCCCGAAACCCCGAATGTTGAAAGCATCACGCGTGAGTTCAACTCGGGCCTCTGGACCATCGGCTATACCGGTCAGTCGCCGGAACGTCTGAAAAGCCATATGGCCAACCAGCACACGTTCGACAGAACCACGCTGCAAGCCATTGGTGGACCAAACGACGGCGAATATTACGGTCTACCGTGGCCCTGTTGGGGCACACCGGAAATGGGCCATACGGGGACACCAAACCTCTATGACATGTCCAAACCGGTGGCTGAAGGCGGCCTGACCTTCCGCGCCCGTTTCGGCGTGGAACGCGACGGCGACAACCTGCTGGCCGAAGGGGTCTATAGCGTTGGATCGGAAATTCAGGATGGATACCCTGAGTTTACGATGCAGATGCTGATGGATCTTGGCTGGGACGGTGATCTGACGGCCGAGGAACGCGCGGCCATCGACGCCGTGGCCGGACCAAAGACCAACTGGAAAACCGACCTGTCCGGCGGCATCCAGCGGGTCGCGATCGCACATGGCTGTGCGCCCTTCGGGAACGCCAAGGCCCGCGCGGTTGTCTGGACCTTCCCGGATCCGATCCCACTGCATCGCGAGCCGCTCTATACCAATCGGCGCGATCTGGTGGCGGATTATCCCACCTACGAGGACCGTCAGGCCTATCGCCTGCCCACCCTTTATGCTTCGATCCAGAAGAACGACTTTTCAAAGGATTACCCGATAATCCTTACGTCTGGTCGTCTGGTCGAATATGAAGGCGGCGGTGACGAAACCAGGTCGAATCCGTGGTTGGCCGAGCTTCAGCAGGACATGTTCGTCGAGATCAACCCGCGTGATGCCAACAACCTTGGCATTCGGGACGGATCACAGGTCTGGGTCGAAGGCCCCGAGGGCGGCAAGGTCAAGGTGATGGCGATGCTGACCAACAGGGTCGGTGCCGGCGTGGCCTTCATGCCGTTCCACTTCGGCGGCCATTTCCAGGGCGAGGACCTGAGGGAGAAATACCCCAAAGGTGCAGACCCCTATGTGCTGGGTGAAAGTACCAACACCGCCCAGACCTATGGCTATGATTCAGTGACCCAGATGCAGGAGACCAAGGCGACTCTCTGCAAGATCTGGGCAGCGTAAGGAGGACGATAAATGGCTAGAGCAAAGTTTCTCTGCGACGCTGAACGCTGCATCGAGTGCAACGCCTGCGTAACCGCGTGTAAGAACGAACACGAGGTGCCGTGGGGCATCAACCGCCGCAGGGTGGTGACGATCAATGACGGCAACCCGGGCGAACGCTCGATCTCGGTCGCCTGTATGCATTGTTCGGATGCGCCTTGCATGGCGGTGTGCCCGGTCGACTGCTTCTATCAGAACGAAGAAGGGGTCGTGCTGCACTCCAAGGACCTGTGCATTGGCTGCGGCTATTGCTTCTATGCGTGCCCCTTCGGCGCGCCGCAATATCCGCAGGCGGGTAACTTCGGATCGCGCGGCAAGATGGACAAATGTACCTTCTGCGCCGGCGGCCCCGAGGAAACGCACTCGACCGCAGAGTTCGCCAAATACGGTCGCAACCGGATCGCCGAGGGCAAGCTGCCCATCTGCGCCGAAATGTGTTCCACCAAGGCCCTGCTGGCCGGTGACGGCGACGTGGTTTCCGCAGTTTACCGTGAACGCGTCGTGGCGCGCGGTTTCGGCTCGGGCGCCTGGGGCTGGGGCACGGCCTACGACCAGAAAGACGGCTGAAATCCGGCTTTTGACAAAACAGCCTCCCGCCATTTGCGGGGGGCTTTTCAGGTGATGTGATCGGGGATCCGTTTCCTGCAACGTCACAGCAAACGTATTTGAGAGGCATGCATGACCAATGATGTTTACTGGCTGCTGAAGCTTGACCTCAATCTGGATAAAAAGGATGAGTTCGAAGCGCTTATGGCGGAAATGGTCGCGGCCACGCTGCAAGAAACCGGCGCCATAAGCTATGAATGGCACATGACCGGTTCGGCTGTTCATATCTACGAACGCTATGCCAGTTCCGAAGATGCCATGATACATATGCAAAATTTTGGTGCTAACTTCGCTGAACGGTTTCTGGCCCTTCTGACGCCAGTGGGGTTGGACGTGTATGGTCCGGCCAAGGATGATCTTCGCGAAGCGCTCACGCCAGTCGGCGCCGTTTTTCACCAGCAAATCGGTGGATTTGACCGCTGATATGAAAATGCACAGGAGGATATCCCTATGCGTCTGTTTCAGTTTCTGCTCGTTTCGATTTTTCTGACCGGAGCCGCATGGGCGCAAGAGACCTCTGAACCCACGGCGGATGAGCGCACCTCGACCGGCGGAGCGACAACGCTGGAAGATATTCTTGCCCGGCAGCGTGGTGAAACCGTCGACAACAGCTATCGTTCCGAGAACACGGGTCAGGGCAATGCCGAGGGGTTGCTGGGGCAGCTTGGCACGCGGGGTGTGGCCTCGGACAGTGACGTGTATCGCGCTTTGCGCTATGGCTCGGCTGATGTGACGGTGTCTTCTCATGGTCCGGCAGACAGCGTGCTGATACAGGATGGCGGCATGTGGTGGCTGACCTTCCGCACCGGACCGCTGCGCGAATACGGCACCTATATCATTGCCGGGATGCTGGGCATCATCCTGTTGTTTTTCCTGATCCGAGGCAAAATTCGCATCGACGGTGAAAAAACCGGCCGCACGGTCACACGTTTCAACGGGTTCGAGCGGTTCGGCCATTGGCTGTTTGCCGGGTCGTTCCTGATCCTTGGCGTCACGGGCCTGCTGACGCTTTATGGGCGCGACTTCCTGATCCCGGTTTTCGGGAAAGAGGGCTTTGCGGCCCTCGCACAGGGCTGCAAGTGGTTGCACAACAATCTGGCCTGGGCCTTCATGCTGGGCCTGATCATCGTCACGGTAAACTGGATTGCCCATAACATCCCCAACCGCGTCGATCTGAAATGGCTGGCCGCAGGTGGCGGGTTGTTCACCAAGAACAGCCACCCGCCGGCAAAGAAGTTCAACGCCGGTCAAAAGATCATATTCTGGGCCTGCATCCTGCTGGGCGTCTCCATCAGCCTGTCAGGCCTGTCGCTGTTGTTCCCGTTCGAGATGCCCTTGTTTGCCAAAACCTTCCAGATCGCCAATTCGACCGGTATTCCGCAAATGATGGGCCTGAACCTGCCGGAGCAGATGTCGCCGCAGGAAGAAATGCAATATGCTCAGGTCTGGCACGTGATGGTTGCTTATGTGTTCATTGCGATCATCGTGGCGCATATCTATCTCGGCTCTGTCGGAATGGAGGGCGCCTTTGACGCCATGGGCACCGGCGAGGTCGAAGAACAATGGGCCCGTGAACACCACTCTTTGTGGCTGGAAGAAGTTCAGGAAAAAGAGGCAGGCAAAACCGCCGCCTCGCCTGCTGAATAGATGCGAGGGCTGGTTCTGGCCCTGGCGCTGATCCCTCTGCCCGCCTCGGCCGAATTCTTCACGCTCAAGGGACATGGCGGCCCAATCATGGGGATCGCCACAGCCCCGGACGGGCGTATCGCAACAGCCAGTTTCGACAATTCCGTCGGACTGTGGGCTGATCGGACCCCCGAATGGCTGGAAGGTCACGAAGCCGCCGTGAACGCCGTTGCCTTCAATGGCACGGCCATCTACTCGGCCGGAGATGACTTCACCCTGCGCAAGTGGCCCGGTGGCGACGTGGTTGGGCGACATCAGGGCAAGATCGTGGGTCTGGCAGCGTCCAAGACCCACGTCGCAACCGCCAGTTGGGACGGAACGATTGGGCTTTGGCCCGTGAACGGAGCCGCGCCCACAACTCTCGGGCCAACCGGAAGCGGTGTGAACGCCGTGGTGTTTTCTTCTGACGGCACACGGCTTTATTCCGCAGGCATGGATGGGTCGCTGCGCATTTGGGACATCTCGAACGGGCAAGAGATCAACCGGCTCATCGAACACGGGTTCGGCATCAACGAACTGGTCCTGAATGAACAGGACGACTGGATCGCTTACGGTGCCGTTGACGGAGTGACCCGAATTCTGGACCTTTCCACCGGTGAAGAACGCGATTTCACTCTGGATCGTCGCCCGATCCTTGCCATGGCGCTCAGTCCGGATAGTCGGTTTCTGGCCGTGGGCGACGGCGAAGGCTATATTATGGTCATCGATACCTCGGACTGGCGCATCGCACAGGACTTTCGTGCAACGTTGCGAGGACCAGTCTGGGCCCTAGCCTTTTCGGTCGATGGTGAAAACATCCATGCTGGCGGGATCGACGAGGCCATGTACAGTTGGCCGGTCACCGCCTCGTCCGACCGGCAACAGATGGCTTCTGCCGAGCCGAGTTTTCTGCAAAACCCCGACGAGATGGACAATGGTGAGCGTCAGTTCGCGCGGAAATGTTCGATCTGTCACAGCCTCACCCCCAACAGTCAGCGCCGCGCAGGCCCCTCCTTGCACGGGGTTTTCGGCAGACGCGCGGGCACGTTACCGGGATATTTGTACTCGGATACGCTGCAAGGCTCTGATATCATTTGGAATGACGAAACAATAAATGCTCTTTTCGACGAAGGGCCTGACCATTACATTCCGGGGTCCAAGATGCCGATGCAGCGAATTACACAAGCTCAGGATCGTCAGGATCTTATTGCTTTTCTGCGCCGCGCAACGGGTGCCCGGAACTGAACAGGAGGAGACCATGAAAGCCTTTCTTGCCGCGGTCGCCGCAATGGTCGTCATTGCAGTGGCAGCCCCTGTCGTGCTGGATCGGATCGGTTTCACCGCCGCCGATGCCACGTCCGGCTCTGCCGTGCGCCTCGACTGAATGTCACAATACCTGACCACCCGCGAACTGGCCGATCTGCTGCGCATCGGCGAGCGCAAGGCCTATGATCTTGCCTCCTCGGGCGAGGTGCCCTGTGTTCGCGCCATGGGCAAACTGCTGTTCCCGCGCGCCGAAATCATTGCCTGGCTCAACGCGTCGCGATCCGGTCCGCAGGTGGCCGAACCGCCTCTGCCTCCGATTGTAGCAGGCAGCCATGATCCTCTGTTGGACTGGGCGCTGCGTGAAAGCGGATCGGGGCTTGCCACCTATTACGACGGCTCCTTTGACGGGCTGACACGGCTGAGCGAACGCAGCGCACAAGCGGCTGTATTGCACATCCACGAAGACGGAGGGTTCAACGAAAAATCCCTGCGGGACGCCTTGGGCGAAGGGCCGGTGGTGTTGTATGAAATCGCCCGGCGCCAGCGCGGGCTGCTTCTTGCCCCGGGCATATCGGATATCAAAACGTTCAAGGATCTCAAATCGCGCCGCGTGATCATGCGTCAGGACAGTGCGGCCAGCCAACACCTGTTCGACAGCCAGCTGGAAGCCCATGGCATGAGCCGAGACGATCTGGACGCGACCCCCGGCTGCGCACGCACGGAAGAGGAACTGGCCATCGCCCTTCACGGCGAAAAGGCCGAGGCCGGCTTTGGGCTGGGGGCTTTGGCAGGGCTTTACAACCTGGGTTTCGTCCCCACCCATTCCGAGAGGCTGGATCTGGCGATTTGGCGCAGGTCATATTTTGATCCGCCAATGCAGAAACTGATAACGCTGCTGCGCTCGGATCAATTTGCGCAAAGGGCCCGTGAATTCGGTGGCTACGACCTGTCGGGCCTGGGCACGATCCACCACAACGGTGCCAGCGGTTGAGCCCTCATCCGCCTTTTACCTTGTCAGGATGCGCCCGCCGCAGGCCGGCTTAGTCGGCGTTCGGAAAGAACACCTGCTGCCCGTCCAGCCTGAACGACGCAATCGCCTCCTGCCCGTCCGGCCCCGTCAGCCAGTCGATGAAACGCTGGCCGGCCGTCGCCCGCACATGCGCGTGCTTGTCAGGGTTTACAAGAATCACGCCGTATTGATTGAACAGGCGCGGATCCCCTTCGACCAATACCTCAAGATTTCCGCGGTTCCCAAAAGACAGCCACGTGGCCCGATCCGTCAGCGTATAGGCATCCATTCCACTGGCCACGTTCAGCGTCGCCCCCATACCAGATCCGGTCTCGCGATACCACGTACCCGAAGCTTCGGTAGGGTCCAGCCCGGCCGCGGACCAATAGCCCAGTTCAGCCTTGTGTGTTCCGCTGTCGTCACCGCGTGATGCAAACGGCGCTTCGGCCTCGGCGATTTTCGACAGCGCGGCCAACACATCGGCGCCGCCGCGAATTCCGGCAGGGTCAGACTTGGGACCGACCAGAACGAAATCATTGTACATCAGATCCTTCCGCTCTACGCCCCAACCGTCAGCAACGAATTTCTCCTCGGCTGGTTTGGAGTGAACCAAAAGAACATCCCCGTCCCCGTTGATGGCGTTGCGAATGGCCTGACCGGTTCCAACCGCCACGACACGGACATCGATACCTGAATCGGCTTCGAACCACGGCAGAATGTATTCCAACAGTCCCGAGTTCTGTGTGGACGTGGTCGACTGCACCACAATAAACGGCTCTTCCGCCGAAACCGCGCTGGTCAACAGGCCCAAAGCCACCGCCGCTGCCCGAATTGCTTTTCGGAACATCACTCTCTCCGCTTTCTCAGTTTCAAGTAACCAATCCGCCCGCTAAATAGCGGCGCGACGCATCGCTTTCGGGTGAATCCAAAACCTGTTTTGCCACACCATGTTCCACGATATGCCCGCCCTGCATCATGACCACGTCCGAGGCCAAACGACGTGCTTGACCGATATCATGCGTCACCATCACGATCCGCACAGCCCGAGCCGATGCCCGCAATATCATTCGTTCGATCATCTGGGTCGCGCTGGGATCCAGAGCGCTGGTGGGCTCGTCCAGAAACAAGGTCTCGGGGTCCAGCGCCAGCGCACGGAGAATCGCCAATCGCTGCGCTTCTCCCCCGGACAATGACCGCGCGGGTTGTCTGGCCTTGCCGTCCAGCCCGCCTTCGGCCAGCAATTCGGCGATACGGGCCTTACGGGCCCTTCGCCCCATGCCTTGACGCTTGAGAACGAAGTCAAGGTTTGCCGCAACCGATCGACGCAGCAGAACCGGTTTCTGAAACACCATGGCCTGGCGGGCTTTCTGTGCCGCGCCCAGCGGTTTTCCATCCTGGACGACCTGTCCCCGATCCGGCGTGATCAGCCCGTGAAGACAGCGCAGCAGCAGGCTTTTGCCTGCACCGTTGGGGCCAAGAATCAAGGTTGGCCCCGGCCCATCCAGAACCAATGACGAGACATCCAACAACGCCTTGCCGTTACTGCGGATTTGCAGGTTCTCGACCTTCAGGCAATTCACCGCGTCGCAGAACAGGTCACGCATGACGCACCCCTTCCCGTTCGGCCCGCAGGCTGACCGCGCTGACCATCGCGTTCACGGCCACCGCGATCCCGATCAGAATTGCCCCCAGCGCCAGAGCCAGCGCCAGATTTCCCTTCGACGTCTCCAACGCGATCGTCGTCGTCATCACGCGCGTCACATGATTGATGTTGCCGCCCACGATGATCACCGCGCCGACCTCGGCAATGGCGCGCCCAAACCCCGCAAGCAAGGCGGTAACCAGTGCCAGCCGCGCATCCCAGAGAAGCACGGGAACCGATGCAAGCCGCGACACGCCCAGTGATCGCAGCTGTTCGGAATATTCCTCGGCCAGCATTTCGACCACCTGCCGGGTCAATGCCGCGATAATGGGAGTGACCAACACGACCTGCGCAATGATCATGGCCGTCGGGGTATACAAAAGCTCTAGCACACCCAACGGGCCCGAGCGGGACAGCATCAGATAGACCAGCAGCCCCACGACCACGGGCGGGAACCCCATCAGGGCATTCATCAGAACGATCAGCATCCGCCGCCCCGGAAACCTGGCCACAGCCAGAGCGGCACCGACGGGCATGCCGATCAGGGCAGAAATCAGAACCGCAAACACGGATACTTTCAGGGACAACAGCACAATCGCCCACAGCTCTGAGTCTCCCTCAAAGATCAGCGCGATGGCAGAGTTGAATTCTGATGCAAATCCCTGCATTTAATCCCGTGAAATTCACATTTCGTATGAAATGCGTTCGTTTACAGGCAAATACTACTCTGATTTCAGGTCGAGTACAGACACATATCCGGCATTTAGAATGAAAAACGCGGCCCCGCTTGGGACCGCGCTTCAATTCCCTAAGGAAAGGCTGAGATCAATTCAGTGCAGCATCGGTGATCTGATGTGTCCAGGCCCCTTCGGGCTTTTTGGTAATAACCGGATCAGACCCGCCTGCCAGCAATGTGTTGACGGTGCGGTCGAAATCAGCCGGGTCCAGCGCGCCGTTCGACCCTGCGGTCAACTTGGCGATCTCACCCATCATACGCTTTTGGTGCTCTTCCGTCTGGGCACCGGTTGCATCGTTTTCCAGAACGATTTCCGCCGCTTCGTCCGGGTTCTCCTCGGCATATTTCCATCCCTTCATCGACGCGCGAACAAACCGCTCCATCTTGTCGGCGAAAGCCGCGTCGCTCAGGTTCTCTTCCAGCACATAGAGACCGTCTTCCAGCGTTGCCACGCCCTGGTCTTCGTATTTGAAGGTCACCAGCTCATCCGGGCTGACACCGGCATCGATGACCTGCCAGTATTCATTGTAGGTCATGGTGCTGATGCAATCCGCCTGACGCTGAAGCAACGGGTCGACGTTGAAGCCCTGCTTCAGAACTTCCACTCCGTTTTCGCTTTTGCCATCGGTGCTGATGCCCAACTGGCTCATCCAGCTCATGAAGGGAAACTCGTTGCCAAAGAACCAGACACCCAGCGTGCGGTTCTTGAGGTCTTCGGGCGACGAGATCCCGGCGTCTTTCCAGCAGGTCAGCATCATGCCCGAGCTTTTGAACGGTTGCGCGATGTTCACCAGCGGCAGCCCTTTTTCACGGGCAGCCAGCGCGGCAGGCATCCATTCGACGGTCACATCGGCGCCACCGCCTGCAATCACTTGCGTCGGAGCGATGTCAGGCCCGCCGGGCAGAATGGTGACGTCCAGCCCCTCTTCTTCGTAAAAGCCCTTGTCCTTGGCAACATAATAGCCCGCGAACTGTGCTTGCGTGACCCATTTCAGTTGCAATGTCACCTCATCCGCCGCCAGCGCCGCACTGGCTGCCAGGCTAAAGGCGGCAACCGCCCCGCTGAGTAGCTTGTTCATCTTCATTTCTCCTAGTTGCTTGTTGTGCCCCAATTTCGGGGTCTGTTGATTTCTTTGTCTTATCCGCGCTGTGACGGGTGCCAGAAGGTCACCACTTTTTCGATCCCCGCCACCAGCCCATAAAAGGCCGTGCCGGCCAGTGCCGCAACAACGATTTCGGCCCAGACCATGTCCAGCGACAATTGCCCGACACTGGTAGAGATCCGGAACCCCATACCAAGTGTCGGTGAACCGAAGAACTCGGCCACGATAGCGCCGATCAGAGCCAAAGTGGTGGAAATCTTCAACCCGTTGAAAATGAAAGGCATCGCTGCGGGCAAACGCAGTTTCATGAAGCTCTGCCAATAGGTTGCGGCATAGGTCTCCATCAGATCGCGCTGCATCGAGGTGGCTTCCCGCAGGCCCGCCACGGTGTTGACGAGCATCGGAAAGAACACCATCACAACCACCACCGCCGCCTTGGAGTGCCAGTCGAACCCAAACCACATCACCAGAATGGGGGCGGTTCCGACAATCGGCAGGGCGGCCACGAAATTGCCGACCGGCAACAGGCCCAGGCGCAGGAAATCCCAGCGATCCACCGCAATCGCCATCAGAAAGGCCGCGATGCACCCGATGACATAGCCGCTGAACGCGCCCTTAATGATGGTCTGCACAAAGTCAGCCCACAGGATCGGAAGGCTGTCCGCAAACCGTACCGCAATCACCGACGGCGCTGGCAGGATAACAAGCGGAACCTCTAGCCCGCGCACCAGAAGCTCCCAGATCCCGATGACCGTCAGGCCAAAGATCAGCGGGGCCAGAAACCGCACCATTCGGGTGTCGACATAAGGCCCGCTGGCCAACCGGCTGTTCAACCACCAGCCCAAAAGCCAAAGCAGGACAGCACACAAAACCAGTATCATTGCGCCATCCCCATCCGTTTCAATACGGCCCGTTCAATCAGCCCCAGCAGCCCGACCAGGCACGCCGCCAGAATGGCAGCCGCGAACAGAGCCGACCAGATCTGTACCGTCTGACCGTAATAGCTGCCGGCAAGCAATCGCGCGCCCAGACCGGCAACAGCCCCAGTCGGAAGCTCACCAACAATGGCGCCGACCAGCGACGCAGCGATCCCGATTTTCAGCGAGGTGAACAGATACGGCATGGATGCCGGCAGGCGCAATTTCCAAAAGCCCTGAGACCGGCTGGCGTTATACGTCCGCAGCAAGTCCAGCTGCATCGCATCGGGGCTGCGCAGGCCCTTGACCATGCCGACGACAACCGGAAAGAAACTCAGATAGGCCGATATGATCGCCTTGGGAATGATGCCCTGGATACCGACGGAATACAGCACCACAATGATCATCGGCGCCAGCGCGATGATCGGAATGGTTTGACTGACAATGGCCCATGGCATGACCGACAGGTCCATCACGCGGCTATGCACGATACCCACGGCCAGAAGAATGCCTAGGCCGGTGCCAATCGCAAATCCCAGCATCGTCGCGCTGAGCGTGACCCAGCCATGATAGATCAGCGACCGTTTCGAAGTGATCTTTTTCTGGACCGTCGTTTCCCACATTTCCACGGCGACCTGATGCGGGGCCGGCAAACGAGGCCTGTCCTGTTCCCACGTGGCCGGGATGGCGAATGTGTTGTTCAAAACAAGACCAACCTCAGACATGTCCCGCCGGTCCTTGGCGGATGGCGGCTGCACGATGGCCCCCGCGCGTTCTTGTTCGGTCAACACGCCCTTTATGTTCATCGGAATACAGGCCACGTACCAGAACAGAACAATTGCGGCGATGACGGTGAATACGGCGATGACTTGCTTCATGCACGCCACTCCATCCGATAGACGGGCACGGTATCCGGCGGCACAGGGGGTTCCTCGGCCGTCACTTCAAACCCTTCACGGCGATAAAAACGTTGCGCCGCCGTATTGGGCCGGTGCGTCGTCAGCCAGAGAAAATTTCGGCCCTCTTTTGCTTTGTCGACAAGGCGCTTGCCGATACCCTGCCCCGTCCGGCTGCAATACAGCGCGCCGATTTTATTCTGTGCCGGGTCCACTGACATGTAGCAATCGACCGGATCACCTGCGACCCACATTTCACGGCTGTCGAATGCGTCGCTGATCAGCTTCGCCAGCTCGTCGACAGGAAGTTCGTCGGGCATCCAGTCCGTTTGCGTGGCCCAGTCATGAACAACCTTGGCGCAGGCAGGCACATCGTCTGGCGCCGCGCGCCGGATCTTATCCGCATTCAGCTCAGCCGTCATTGGAATGCCCACCCCGCAAACCTTCGCGCACACGGTGCGCGACCTCGATGAATTCCGGGGTGTCGCGAATGTCCAGCGGCCGTTCCTTGGGCAGCGGGCTGTCAATCACATCGGCGATCCGCCCGGGCCGCGGGCTCATCACCACGATCTTTGTGCTCAGATAAACTGCCTCGGGAATGGAATGCGTCACAAATCCGATCGTCTTGCCGGTTCGCGCCCACAGCGCCAGAAGCTGTTCGTTCAGGTGATCGCGCACGATCTCGTCCAGCGCGCCGAAAGGCTCGTCCATCAAAAGGATATCGGCGTCGAAGGCCAGCGCCCGGGCGATGCTGGCCCGTTGCTGCATCCCACCCGACAGCTGCCAGGGGAACTTTCCACCAAATCCTTCAAGATCAACAAGTTCTAGAACGTTCTTTACACGTTCTTCCTGCTCCTGCGCCGAGTATCCCATGATCTCGAGCGGCAGTTTGATGTTCTTGGCGATGGTCCGCCACGGGTACAGGCCCGCCGCCTGGAACACATAGCCATAGGCCCGGTTCCGGCGAGCCTCGTCCGGGGTCATGCCGTTGACGGTCAACGTGCCGCCCGTAGGCGTTTCCAGCGCAGCGACACAGCGCAGAAAGGTCGTCTTGCCGCAGCCCGAAGGGCCGATGAAACTGACGAATTCGCCCTTGTCGATCGCCAGATTCACGTCCTTGAGGGCGTGCACGGGTCCGTCATTGGTTTGGAAGGTCAGGTCGAGGTTCTTTGCCTCAATTACCGGCGCGCTCGTTATCATTCTTTATTAGTCCCCAATCTTTCGACCCAAAGCCAAACCAACCCAGCAATCGCTCCTGCAACGCTAAACAGCAGTAGGTCATGCAAATCGACCACCAAAGGTCGTCCTGTCATGTTTTCGGTGCTGACCAAAAGGTACACCGCCACACCCGTCAATGCGCCAAAAACCGCAGCTGTTTTCGGATGAAAAAGGTGAAAGATCACCGCAGTCAACCGCAGTGCAAACGCTGGCAGGACCGTGAAGATGAGACCGAACAGCCAATACAACGGCACGAGAGACATGACTGCCCGCCAACCCATGCCGTTTTCTGTCTGTGATTCGATCAAGAGAAGCAGCAACACCGTCCCCACGAAGACCGCAACCAGATACCCCAATACAGCGCGGAAAAACGGCACTCACACCCCCGTCGCCGGGATGCCCGACCGCTCTACCGGGCGCGGGGCGGTCAGCTGTTTCCAGGTGCTCAGCGCCTTGTTGACGGTGGTATTCGCCTCACGCGCGACAAAGTCTCCATGACCTTCCTGCGTCCGGATTTCACCGTCATGCACCGCCACCTGACCCCGCGTCAGGGTAAAGCGCGGCAGACCTTTGACCTCTTTGCCCTCGAACACATTGTAATCAATCGAAGATTGCTGCGACGCGGCGCTGATCGTTTTGCTTTTCTCAGGATCCCAAACAACAAGATCAGCATCCGCCCCGACCAGAACCGCACCCTTTTTAGGATAGCAATTCAATATCTTGGCAATGTTTGTTGAAGTAACAGCCACAAATTCATTCGGTGTCAGACGCCCAGTATTGACCCCATGTGTCCACAACATCGGCATCCGGTCTTCCAGCCCGCCGGTGCCGTTCGGGATCTTGGTGAAATCCCCGACGCCAAAGCGTTTCTGTTCGGTTGTAAAGGCGCAATGATCGGTTGCAACCACGCTCAGCGTTCCAGATTGCAGGCCATTCCACAGGCTTTCCTGATGCTGTTTGTTGCGGAACGGAGGACTCATGACCCGTCGCGCCGCGTGGTCCCAATCCTGATTGAAATATTCACTTTCGTCCAATGTCAGGTGCTGGATCAGGGGTTCTCCCCACACTCGCTTGCCCTGCATTTTTGCCCGGCGGATGGCTTCATGCGCCTCTTCGCACGAGGTGTGTACAACATAAAGCGGCACACCCGCCATATCCGCGATCATGATCGCCCGGTTGGTGGCTTCGCCTTCCACCTGCGGCGGGCGCGAATACGCATGTGCTTCGGGGCCGGTATTGCCTTCGGCAAGCAGCTTGGCACTCAACTCTGCCACCACATCCCCGTTCTCGGCATGTACCAGCGCGGTACCGCCAAGCTCGGCAAGACGCTTGAACGAGGCGAACAGCTCATCATCATTCACCATCAGCGCGCCCTTGTAGGCCATGAAATGCTTGAAGGTGTTGATGCCGCGCGTCTCGATCACGGTTTTGATGTCGTCGAACACCTGTTCCCCCCACCAGGTCACCGCCATATGGAACGAATAATCACAATTCGCCCGCGTCGACTTGTTGTCCCAACGTTTCAGCGCATCCAGCAGGCTTTCACCCGGATTGGGCAGTGCAAAATCGACAACCATGGTGGTGCCGCCGGCCAGGGCCGCCCGCGTCCCGCTTTCAAAGTCATCACTGGAATAGGTGCCCATGAACGGCATTTCGAGATGGGTATGAGGATCAATCCCGCCCGGCATCACAAAACAGCCGGTTGCGTCCAGTTCCTTGTCCCCCGTCAGGTTCATACCGATTTCGGTGATCACGCCGCCCTCGACCAATACATCCGCCTTGTAAGTCAAATCCGCGGTGACAACGGTTCCGTTTTTGATGACAGTACTCATTTTGAACTCCCTGATGCGGTCTGCGCCGCTTGCTTCATCTGGCCAAAAATATCCCGGGGGAGTCGCCCTCGGGGCGACGGGGGCAGCGCCCCCTATTCCACGATTTCGGCAGTCTCGACCACGGCATGCAGCAGAACATCCGCCCCGGCTGCGGCCCATTCCTTGCTGATTTCTTCGGCTTCATTGTGGCTCAGCCCGTCAACACAGGGGCACATGATCATCGCGGTCGGCGCAACCCGGTTGATCCAGCAGGCATCATGCCCCGCGCCCGAGATGATATCAGTGTGCGAATAGCCCAGCCGTTCGGCCGCGTTTCGCACGGCCGATACGCAAGCATCGTCAAATTTCACCGGATCGAACCCGCCGACTTTCTCGAATTCGATCTGAAGGCCCATCTCGTCAACGATGTCCTCGGCAGCCACCCGCAGGCGGTTTTCCATGTCGGTGATCACCTCCAGCTCGGGCGAGCGGAAATCGACCGTAAACACCACCTTGCCCGGGATCACATTGCGTGAGTTCGGGTAGACATCGATATGCCCCGCCGCGCCCACCGCATGCGGAGCATGTGACCATGCGATCTCGTCCACCTTCTCCAGGATCCGCGCCATGGCCAGCCCGGCATTCTTGCGCATCGGCATCGGTGTCGATCCGGTATGCGCGTCCTTGCCCGTTACCGTGATCTGCGTCCAGCTCAGCCCCTGACCATGGGTGACGACGCCAATATCCTTGCCTTCGGCTTCAAGGATCGGGCCCTGTTCGATATGCAGTTCAAAGAACGCATGCATCTTGCGGGCGCCCACCTCTTCATCACCACGCCAGCCGATCCGGTTCAGCTCATCCCCGAACTTTTTGCCCTCAGCATCTTCGCGGTTGTATGCCCAGTCTTGCGTGTGCATCCCGGCAAATACGCCTGAAGACAGCATCGCCGGCGCGTAACGCGTGCCTTCTTCGTTTGTCCAGTTGGTAGCGACGATCGGATGTTTCGTATTGATCCCCAGGTCGTTCAGCGTCCGGATCAGTTCCAGCCCACCCAGGACACCCAGCACGCCGTCAAACTTACCGCCTGTCGGCTGCGTATCCAGATGCGATCCCACGTAAACCGGCAGCGCGTCGGGGTCAGTGCCTTCGCGGCGGGCAAACATGTTGCCCATCTGGTCAAGCCCCATGGTGCACCCTGCTTCCTCGCACCATTTCTGGAACAAGGCGCGGCCTTCCGCGTCCTCATCCGTCAAGGTCTGGCGATTGTTGCCACCGGCGACACCCGGGCCGATCTTGGCCATCTCCATCAGGCTGTCCCACAACCTGTCGCCATTGATCCTGAGATTCTGCGCCGGAGCTGCCATGTTCATCTTCCCTGTTTGCTGGCGAGTTGGCTCGCTTTTGATGTCTTGATTTGACCATATGGTCAAACTCACGCTATCACGGGTTCGGTATCAGTCAAGAATTTGCGCGGTTCAGCTGAAATTTTCAGTACGTCCCGCACCTGTTCGACGAAAAAAGAGACACGCTGAAAACATGCCAAAAGACCGCGCACCAACCCGTATTCAGAAAAAGAACCGCGCCGCGATTCTAGAGGCCGCTCTGAACGTGTTTTCAGCCCACGGGTTTCGCGGCGCAACCGTAGACCAGATCGCGGTAGAAGCAGGTCTGAGCAAGCCGAACCTGCTGTACTATTTCCCATCAAAAGAAGCGATCCATACTGAATTGCTGTCCGGCCTGCTGGATACCTGGCTGGCTCCGCTGCATGATCTGGACGCCAATGGCGATCCGATGGAGGAAATCCTGGCATACATTCGGCGCAAGTTGCAGATGAGTCAGGAGCTACCACGGGAAAGCCGCCTTTTTGCCAACGAGCTTGTACAGGGCGCGCCGCGTATTCACGATGCATTGTCCAATGACCTCAAGACACTGGTCGACGAAAAGGTCACGATCCTTACCGGCTGGATGGATCAGGGAAAAATCGCGCGGGTGCACCCCTACCACCTGGTGTTTTCGATCTGGGCCTTGACGCAGCACTATGCAGATTTCGATGTTCAGGTTCGTGCAATTCTGGGCAACGAAGATCCGTTCGAGGGCGCAGAAACTTTTGTTGACACGTTGTACCGCAAACTTCTGAGCCCCTGAAAAAAGGGGCCGAAAAAACGGCCCCTTGACGATCTGTCGCAATCCCGTCATTCGGCCGCCTTGGCCATCGGGTTGTTCGGATGCGTCGTCCAGTTCGCATAGGATGGCTGAACTTCTTTTCCGGTCCGGGGATCAACCTCGCCCGCTGCCATCGGCACCATATCGATGCAGCCTTCGATCGGACAAACATCGACGCAGAGGTTGCAGGCGACGCATTCGTCATCCATCACCTCAAAAACGCGGTCCTCGGACATGGAAATCGCCTGGTGGCTGGTGTCTTCGCAGGCCGCATAACACCGGCCACACTTGATGCACTGATCCTGATCGATCTTCGCCTTGGCGACGTAGTTGAGGTTCAGATACTGCCAGTCGGTGACATTGGGCACCGCACGTCCGATCACTTCATCAATGCTGGAATAGCCTTTCTCATCCATCCATTCCGACAGCCCTGCCGTCAGTTCGTCGATGATCTTGAAACCATAGGTCATCGCAGCGGTGCACACCTGAACGTTG
Source organism: Ruegeria sp. AL12 (assembly GCF_056540885.1). Lineage (NCBI taxonomy): Bacteria > Pseudomonadati > Pseudomonadota > Alphaproteobacteria > Rhodobacterales > Roseobacteraceae > Ruegeria > Ruegeria sp. AL12. The sequence goes on from NZ_JBQFXN010000001.1 coordinate 1,260,319, forward strand.
CCGCAACCCAGCGAGATGAACTCGGCCGCGTCACGCCAAGTGGTGACGCCGCCGATGCCGGAAATCGGCAGGCCTCGTGTCGCCTCGGCCCGCGCGATCTCGGACACCATCGACAATGCAATGGGCTTGACGGCGGGGCCGCAATACCCACCGTGGCTGCCTTTGCCGTCAATGGACGGTTCAGGGCTGAACGTGTCCAGATTGACGCTGGTGATCGAATTGATGGTGTTGATCAGCGACACCGCATCCGCGCCACCGTTTCTGGCTGCCGCAGCCGGTTTGCGGATGTCAGTGATGTTCGGCGTAAGCTTAACGATGACCGGACGGTCGTAATACTGTTTGCACCAGCGCGTGACCATCTCGATATATTCCGGAACCTGCCCCACGGCCGAGCCCATGCCGCGTTCGCTCATCCCATGAGGGCAGCCGAAGTTCAGCTCGATCCCGTCCGCACCGGTTTCTGCCACGCGTGGCAGAATGGCCTTCCATGCTTCTTCCTCGCACGGAACCATGATCGACGCGATCAAGGCGCGATCCGGGTAATCGGATTTGACCCGCGCCATTTCCTCGAGGTTCACCTCGAGAGGACGATCCGTGATCAGTTCGATATTGTTCAGGCCCAGCAAACGGCGGTCGGCCCCGTAGATTGCGCCATAGCGCGGGCCATTCACGTTTACGACCGGTGGTCCTTCGGCGCCAAGCGTTTTCCAGACAACGCCGCCCCACCCGGCTTCGAAGGCGCGGCGCACATTGTATTCCTTGTCCGTCGGCGGCGCAGAGGCCAGCCAGAACGGGTTGGGGCTGGAAATGCCCAGAAAGTTTGTCGTCAGATCGGCCATGGCTTCTCCCTTCCCGGCTCAGCCGGATTTTTTGAATATCATTTCGGTCGGGCGAATACGCCCGGCCTTGAGGTTTTTGACGTAGTTTTGGAACTTTTCGGGCGCCGTTTCCCCCATCATCAGGTGGATTCCCAGCGGCGCTGGTCCGGTCTCGGCTATCTTGGCAAACACATCTTCGAAGAACTGGATCGCAAACGCGGTGCGGTCTGTTTCGGCAACCAGCTCAAGACCAGCCGCGGCCGCGGCGTCTTTGTATACCTCTGGCGCGTGAACAAAGGAGGTTTCTGGAAAAGTGGACCAGGGAAGCGGAAAAGCCAGCGGCTCATCCACCTCTCCGCCCATGACGTCGAACAGGGCAAATGTGCCACCGGTGGCCAGTACGCGTGAAACTTCAGCGAACAGCCCCGCTTTGTCTTCGATATTCATGCCCACATGCATCATGACGGCAAGGTCGAACCCGGCATCCGGCACAGGCATGTCCAGAGCACTGCCAACGTGAAAGCTTGTCTTTTCGGAATGCCCGACCAGATCGCTGAGCGCAGTTGCGGTTTCCACGAACTCGGGCGTCAGGTCGACCCCTGTTACCGTTGAGTCATATTTGTCCACTATGTACCGGGATGTGCCTCCGATGCCGCATCCGATATCCAGAACGCGTGTCGCATGGGTCGGGGAAAGCTGCGCAAACAGGTTGTCGGTCGCAAGAACGCCGCCCGTATGGAATTCATCCCCCGCCTTCAGATCAGCGACCGTGGCCGCATCCGGGTCGATGCCGCTGGCCTCCAGCGCCGCGCGGACGCGTTCGGTCAGTGCACCGGTGGTATAGTGTTGAGCAACGGCTTGTTCGATCTGGGACATGGGAATACCTCAGCAGCGAAAGGAATGGGGTGAATACCCCACCCTATCACGAAACGAGCATCGCGTGGATGTCCATCGCCGCGTCCCGACCTTCGGCAACGGCCGTTACGGTCAGATCTTCGCCGCCCGCAGCGCAGTCACCACCAGCCCAGACACCAGCCAAGGAGGTTCGGCCAGCGCCGCTGATGGCGATCTTGTTGCCATCCAGCGTCAGGCCTTCGGGTGCGCCCTCCAAGGTCTGTCCGATGGCCTTGAGAACCTGATCGGCCGGCAAGCGGATCGTTTCTCCGGTTCCGATCAGCTGACCGTTCTGGCTGGATGTATATTCCAGCTCGATCTCGGTCGCGGCGCCATTGCCGTGGATGGCCACCGGCTGAACATTGGCCATGATCCGAACGCCATGCGACGCTGCCAGGTCCTGCTCGTACCGACTGGCCCCCATGGCATCCCGGCCGCGGCGATAGGCAATCGTGACGTTTTCGGCGCCCAGAAGCTTGGATTTCACGGCGGCATCCACAGCTGTCATGCCCCCGCCGATGACGACCACATTCCGTCCAACGGGCAGATCGGCAAGGTCGCTGGCCTGCCGCACGTCCGATATGAAATCGACCGCGGCCCGCACACCGTCCTTGTCGACGCCGCCTGCACGCAAGGCGTTGACACCGGCAAGACCGATGGACAGAAACACTGCGTCGTAGTTTTCGACCAGCCCATCCAACGAGATGCTTTCGCCCAAAATCGAACCGGTCTCGATTGCAATCCCTCCGATTTTCAGCAGCCAGTCCACCTCGGCCTGTGCAAAATCGTTGGTCGATTTATAGGCCGCGATACCATATTCATTCAGGCCGCCGGGTTTGGGCTTGCTTTCGTGGATCACCACGTCATGGCCCAGCATCGCCAGCCGGTGGGCACAGGCCAGACCCGCAGGCCCGGCCCCCACAACGGCAACCGTCTTGCCGGTCGAAGGCGCACGTTCAAACGGATGCACACCCGAGGCCATGATTTCATCGGTGGCGAAACGTTGCAGGCGCCCGATCTCAACCGGTTTGCCTTCGGCGGCCTCGCGAACGCAGGCCTCTTCGCACAGCGTTTCGGTTGGACAGACCCGAGCGCACATTCCGCCCAGAATATTCTGTTCCAGAATCGTTCGCCCTGCTGATTGCGGTTGACCGGCTTGAATCTGGCGAATGAACAACGGGATATCGATATCCGTTGGACAGGCCGTCACGCATGGCGCGTCATAGCAGAAATAACAGCGATCTGCGGCTACTGCGGCCTCATGCTGGACAAGCGGCGGATGCAGATCGGTGAAATTCGAGGTCAGCTCATCGCTTGAAAGCCGCCCGGCTACGATACCGGGTGCCATCTGGCCCTGTGCCATCACTCTACTCCCTGTAGATATGTTTGTTATGCTCTCAGCTTGCCACAAATAATTTTTTTATCAATTGGTAAAATTTGCCAAATGGTCAAAAAATGAAAAGCGCTGCAAAAACAACCGTGTTTTTGGGCACTTTGCTTAGGGATTGATCACGAACCGCGTTGAATCACTGGGCCCGAAGGCAGGATTTGCCCAGGAAAGGCTGTGCGAGGATTGGCATACAAGGTTCGGTGAGCATGGCGCGCTGCCGATTGCACCTTTCGACATGAACCGGGCCAACCTCGGAAAATCCGCAAAAGAACCTTGCTCAACCCTTCCTCGGCGCGATGAGAGGAATGCCATAGACTAAAAGAAATCAAACTTTCGGCTTTTGACGCCCCACCCCGCTTGCTGTAATCCGGATTAAAGGGTGCCGGTTCCGGCAGCTTTCAGGAATGGGCATAGATGCAGGCAAGTTCTCGGAAATTCAACATAGCGGTTGTCGGGCAAAACAACCGTCTGCAATATGAGGCCCTGTTGTTCGCGGCCTCGCTTCGCCACTGCTCGCCTGGGTTCAAAGGCCGGCTGTTTGTCGCCACACCCAACCCGGGCCCGCGCTGGTCCAACAACCCCGGCATCCAGGACGAAGACGTTCTGAAAGCCCTGAAACAGTTGGATGCCGAAATCCTGCCCTTCGACTCGCATGTTTTCGGCGAAAGTTACCCTTATGGCAACAAGATCGAGGCTTTGTTGGCCCTGCCGCAAGGTGAACCCTTTGTGTTCTTCGATACGGACACGCTGATCACCGGCGACATCACAAGCGTTCCGTTCGATTTCGACCGCCCCGGAGCCTCACTGAAGGTCGAGGGCACGTGGCCAAAGCCGACGCTGTACGGCCCCGGCTTTGACGGTATCTGGCGGGCGCTCTATGCCCGCTTCGGGCTGGATTTCGAAAGCTCGGTGGATCCGGACCAACCCGATGGTTACTGGCGGCGATACCTTTACTTCAACGCGGGTTACTTCTTTTACAAATGCCCCAGAATGTTCGGTGAACGGTTCCTGGACTACGCAAGAACGATCCGGGATGAAAACATTCCCGAACTGACGGGCCAGAACCTTGATCCATGGCTGGATCAGGCAGCCCTGCCGCTGGTCATTCATTCTTTTGGCGGCGGTCGGGATGCATTGCCTGACGGGCTTTTGGACGGGTCCGTCAGCTGCCACTATCGCCTGTTCCCTTTGCTTTATGCCCGCGAAAGCGATCACGTGATCGATGTGCTGGAAACCGTCGTGGCCCCCAACAAGGTCAAAAAAGTGCTCAAACAGTATGATCCGTTGAAAAAGCTGGTTCTTCAGGGCAAAGGCGAAAAAATCCGTGCGCTCTTTGATCAGGACAATCTGCCGCGGCGGGAACAGGCACTGCGCAACGCGATCAAAAGCAAAGGCCTCTGGCTGCGCTGACAGGATCGTTGTGCGCAGGCAGGCAATGGCCTACAGATTCCGCAAGACAGATACCAACAGGAGATTTTCACGATGTCTGACGGCCCGACCTACGGTTTCGACACATTGCAAATTCATGCGGGTGCCCGCCCCGACCCGGCGACCGGAGCACGCCAGACACCGATCTATCAGACCACGGCCTATGTGTTCCGGGATGCGGACCACGCAGCGGCCCTGTTCAACCTGCAAGAGGTGGGCTTTATCTATTCCCGCCTGACCAACCCAACCGTCGCCGTTCTGCAGGAACGCGTGGCGACGCTTGAAGGCGGCGTCGGGGCGGTGTGCTGCTCGTCCGGGCATGCGGCGCAGATCATGGCGTTGTTCCCGCTGATGGGGCCCGGCTGCAACGTGGTCGCCTCGACCCGTTTGTATGGCGGTACGGTCACGCAGTTCAGCCAGACGATCAAACGCTTTGGCTGGTCCGCCAAATTCGTGGACACCGATGATCTGGACGCCGTAAAGGATGCCATCGACGAAAACACCCGCGCCGTGTTCTGCGAATCCATCGCCAATCCGGGCGGTTATGTGTCTGATATCCGTGCGTTGGCGGATGTTGCTGATGCAACGGGCATTCCGCTGATTGTCGACAACACCTCGGCCACGCCCTACTTGTGCCGCCCGATCGAGCACGGCGCGACACTGGTTGTGCATTCCACCACCAAGTATCTGACCGGCAACGGCACCGTCACCGGCGGGTGCATCGTGGATTCTGGCAAGTTCGACTGGTCCGCGAATGACAAATTCCCGTCGCTGAGCGAACCCGAGCCTGCCTATCACGGCCTGAAGTTCCACGAGACCTTTGGGCCGCTGGCCTTCACCTTCCACGGTATCGCCATCGGTCTGCGTGATCTGGGCATGACCATGAACCCGCAGGCAGCTCATTACACGCTGATGGGGATCGAAACACTGTCGCTGCGGATGGAGCGCCACGTGGAGAACGCCCAGAAAATCGCGGCATGGCTGGAAGCGGATGACCGGGTGGAATACGTCACATATGCGGGATTGCCGTCATCACCTTACAAGGACCGGGTCAAATCGCAGTATCCACGTGGCGCTGGTGCATTGTTCACCTTTGCGGTGAAGGGCGGCTATGACGCCTGTATCAAACTGGTCAACGCGCTGGAAATCTTCAGCCACGTGGCCAATTTGGGCGATGCCCGCTCGTTGATCATCCACTCGGCCTCGACCACCCACCGACAACTGACGCCGGAACAACAGGAAGCCGCGGGTGCGGGCCCCGGTGTCGTGCGGGTGTCTATCGGCATCGAAGACGTGAACGACCTGATCGCGGACCTTGATCAGGCCCTCGCCAAGGCCAGCGCCTGACAATGGCCGGGCACGACACAAACGACCTTGGCCAGCCCATCGGTTTGCCGGTGTCGGGTGACTTTCCGCGCCCGACGCCGCCTTATACACCGATGGAAGGCCGGTACTGTTCTGTCGTGCCACTGGATGTGAATCGCCATGCGCCCGGACTTTTTCGGGCGTTTGCAAATGACAGGGATGGCCGTAACTGGACTTACCTGCCCTATGGCCCGTTTGACAGCGAACCGGAATTTGAAGACTGGGCCCGCGCCAACTGCATGGATGCGGACCCGATGTTTCATACCGTATTGGATGCGGACGAAGTGCCGGTGGGCATGGCCTCTTATCTTCGGATCGAACCCGCAGCGGGTGCCATCGAAGTCGGCCACATCCACTTCTCGCCGCTGCTGCAACGCAAGCCGCAATCGACCGAGGTCATGTACCTCATGATGAAGCGGGTTTTCGACGAGCTTGGCTATCGCCGGTACGAGTGGAAATGCGACGCACTGAATGCACCGTCACGCAATGCCGCTGAACGGCTGGGATTTACTTTCGAAGGGGTGTTTCGGCAGGCGACTCACTACAAAGGCCGCAACAGGGACACGGCATGGTACGCGATCATCGACACTGAATGGCCGCGCATTCGCGATGCATTCGAAGCCTGGCTGTCGCCCGACAATTTTGACAGCGCGGGCCAGCAGCGCAAGCCGCTGATGGCCCGTGCAAAGGATTGACCCTATTCTGAAATCTCGAATTCCATCGAGACGCTGACAGAAACCGAAACCTCGCCGCCCGCGACGGGAACACCACCCGCATCCGCCATGCTCAGCGCGCGCATTTCTGCCATCGGACGGATACCTGCCGATTGTTCCGAGATCGACTGAACCGGGCCGAGCGTCACGCCCGCGGCCTGTGCCAACTGCTGTGCCTTGGCAGTGGCTTCGCCGACGGCCTTGGCGCGCGCCTGCGCCTCGATCGGTTTGGGATCCTGCACGCCAAAGCTCAGGCCCCCGAAATCATTGGCGCCGTCCTGAATGACCGCGTCCATGACCTTCCCCAGTTGGGTCAGGTCGCGCACACGCACAAACACGCGGTTGGACGCTGTAAAGCCGGTGATTTCAGGCTTCTCGCCATTCTGTCCATGACGACCCGACCAGACGGGCGACAATGACAGGTCCCGTGTCTGGACGTCACGATCTTCGATACCCATCTCGGTCAGGCGCGCAAGAACTTTGGAAACGGCATCCGACGTCGCCTGCATCGCAGCCGAGGCTTCGGCGTTTTCGTGGGTCACGCCCAAGGTTATCGTCGCCATATCAGGCGCAATCTGCACTGTTCCGCTTGCATCAACGTTGATGCGACGTTCTTCCGCATGAGCGGCCCCGGCAGCCGTAGCCGCCATCATCGCGGCCAGAAAAGCGAATGTCTTCAAGGTTATCACTCCAATTTGTTTTGTACTAAGATGGGTTGGCAGGGCTTGGCCATACAAGAGGAGATACCGCCTTTTTCTTTCCCTCGGCGGGTTCCTGCTTTAATGTCGGCCTGCAAACGCAAAGTCGTTTGCATTGACGTTGATAATTATGGTTCCTCCGGAATATGAAACCCGCCTTTGCGCTGTCTTTTTCTGCGACCGGAATAACACTGCACCACCGTTCCGATGACGACTGGTTTGTCATCGGTACGATTCCGCTGGATGTTCCGGACTTGTCCGGGCAGATGCAGGCGTTGCGGGAAAAAGCATTTGCGCTGGAAAATGATCTGAGCTGCAAGCTCGTGCTGCCAGAAGATCAGGTTCGGTTTCTACAGGTTTCGACTGATGGGTTGCCGCCGGAAGGCCGGACGGAACGTATCGAAAGTGCTCTGACCGAGGCCACGCCTTATACCTTGTCGGAACTGAGTTATGACAGCCAGACCGAAGGCGACACGACCTGTGTTGCTGCCGTGGCGGTTGAAACGCTGGCCGAAGCGCGGACCTTTGCCTCGGAACATGGTTTTGTGGTGGTGGCGTTCACTGCCGAAGACCGCGAGGGCGCGTTCCCGCGCGAGGCGTTGTTCCGCGAAACCTCGGACGCTTCCGATCTGTCACACCCGGAAAACCAGCCATCTCCGGTGGAAACGGACGCAGGTGAACAGGCTGATGATTCCGGCCTGCCCACCCATCCGATTGCCGGCACCGCCGCACCCGAGGCTTTCCGAGCACCCCGGGAAACAGCGAACAGCCTTGATGCATCTTCAGGGGTAAACCGATCTGCCATTGCTGTCTTTGCCGCTGTGTTTCTCGTTGGTGGACTAGTTGGTATTTGGCTGGCATCGGGGTCCGGCCCTGAACAGGATCAGGCGGAACAGAGCCCGGCGCAGTTTGCGGTTCCCGCCACTGAACCGGCCGCAGAGCCCCTGCCTGAACCAGAGCTGGACACGGCTGCGCTGGAAGCCCCGCAACAAACCGTTCCGGACCTTGCGACCGATGACGCCGAAGAGCCTGCGAACGCAGCCTCAGAAACCGAGACCGGAGCGCAGCCGGATCTGACCGCCACAGATGCAGCAATTCTGGAGGCCCTCAAAGTTGCCCCTACCGCGGTGGAATCCGTCGCTCAGGACCCCGAGACACAAAAAGGTGTCGAGGCCGTTACGGGCATAAGCACGACAGCGCCAGCGGCACCGGAAATACCCGAAACTGTTGAACCGCAGGAATTGTATCTGGCATCACTCGACAACGCCGATCTGTTCGAGGATGCGGTTGCCCTACCGCCCGACCCCAGTTTTGACACCGACGCTCCTTTTGAACCCGACGTATCCCCCAACATTGCGGGCACTCGGTTTGATCTGGATGAGAACGGCCTGGTCGTGCCAACACCGGAAGGCACCGTGAATCCGGAAGGGATCGTTGTTTATCTGGGGCGCCCATCCAAGGTTCCGCCTGAAACTCCGGTTCGTTTCGAAGAAGAACCGGTGGTCGACGAGGTCGACGACAGATTGGCGGGCATTCGGCCCAAGCCACGCCCTGCTGATCTGGTCGAGAATTTCGAGCGCGGTCAACTGGGTGGCCGGTCATTGGAGGAATTGGCATCCAAGCGGCCGAAAGCGCGCCCGGAAAGTCTTCAGACCAAGCCACAGGTCGATGATGCACCAACGGCCTTGGCTGTCGTAAGAGTACCGCGCCCCAAATCCCGCCCTGCCGGATTGGCCCCTGCCAAATCACCTGTTTCAAACAGTTCGAACCTTGGGTCCACAGCAGCATTAGATCAGAAATCCGATGAAGCAGGATCGTTCCAACCAAAAACCGTCGCGCCCAAAATTCCTTCGACCGCGTCGGTTGCGCGACAAGCCACGATCGACAACGCAATCAACCTACGCAGATTGAACCTGATCGGGGTCTACGGAACGCCAGCCAACAGACGCGCATTGGTGCGGCTTCCCAGCGGGCGTTACAAAAAGCTGAAAATCGGAGACCGCCTTGATGGCGGGAAAGTCATCGCGATCAGCGACAGTGAGCTTCGATATCAGAAAAAGGGCCGCAACGTGACCCTGGCGATGCCGCGCAGCTGAAAACCGGCAATCGATCTTCTGACGCACCAACCGTCACATAAAAGCGCCGAAGGCAGATGAACTGCCCCCGGCGTGTCAGTGCGTTGCAATCAGGCTGCGGAAATCTCGCCGCTTTCGATCTGTTCGCGTTCGATGGATTCGAATAGCGCCTGGAAATTTCCCTCGCCGAAACCGTCGTCGCCCTTGCGCTGAATGAACTCGAAGAAGATCGGTCCGATGACGGTTTTCGAGAAAATCTGTAGCAGAATCCGGGTCTCACCACCGTCGACAACGCCTTCACCATCGATCAGGATGCCGTGTTTCATCATCCGGTCCAACGGCTCCTCGTGGCCGGCCACACGGGTCTTGGACATCTCGTAATATGCCTTGTTCGGGCCCGGCATGAATTTCAGGCCGTTTTCCGCAATTGCATCGGTCGAGGCGTAAATGTCGTCACTGCCGACGGCGATATGCTGAATGCCTTCACCATTGTATTTCTTCAGGTAAGACACGATCTGACCCGTTTCACCACGATCTTCGTTGATCGGAATACGGATGCGCCCACAAGGAGATGTCAGCGCCCGGCTGAAAAGCCCGGTGAACTTGCCCTGAATGTCAAAGAAGCGGATTTCGCGAAAGTTGAACAGGTCGCCGTAGAACTTGAACCACTTGTCCATGTTGCCCTTGTAGACGTTGTGCGTCAGGTGATCGAGATAGAAGAAACCCACACCCCGTGGTTTGGATTCTTTGATCCACTCGAATTCCTGATTGTATGGCGATGTGTCGTAATATTGATCGATAAAATAGATCAATGATCCGCCGATGCCCTTGATCGCAGGCACATTCATGGTTTTGTCAGCGCCGTCGTAAGGTTCTGCACCTTTCGACACCGCATGGTCATAGGCCTTTTGCGCGTCAACAACGCGCCACCCCATGGATGGCGCGCAAGGGCCGTGTTCATCCACGAACCTCGCGGCAAAGCTGTCGGGATCCGCGTTCAGGATATAGGTGACATCCCCTTGCTGCCACAGCTCGACGGCGGGTTTTTCCTTGTGGCGGGCCACCAGGTCAAACCCCATCTTCGCGAACAGATCACGCAGCTCCTGCGGTTCAGGATGGGCAAACTCGACGAATTCAAACCCATCGGTACCGGCAGGGTTTTCTTCGCTGATAACAGATTTCGGGGCGTTGTGTGGGAAAGGACCCATGGCGCGTCTCCTTCGAAAACAGGAATTTCTTTGCTGATTCAAAAATATGACTTTTATGACGCTGTTTCTGCGCATTGTTTTCGTGTAAACTGCCGATAGGCGCGCAAAACGCGCATAAAAGTTAATAAAGGCAGGATTTTTCCGCACATGCTGGACGCGACCGACAAGCGATTGCTTTCCGCCCTGCAAAAGGACGCACACCTGACCGCGCACCAACTGGGCGAAATGCTGAACCTGTCGCCCAGTCAGGCAGGACGCCGCCGCCAGCGGCTTGAGGCCGAAGGGTACATCACCGGGTATGCCGCCCGGCTGGACCCGCTGAAACTGGGTCTGCAAGTGCAAGGCTTTGTTCAGGTCCATCTGGGGACTCATGGCCCTGAACAATCTGCAAGCTTCGCCCGCATGGTCGACACCCGCCCCGAAATTACCAGCGCATGGACGATGACCGGAGAGGCAGATTACCTGCTGCACATCTATTGTGACGATCTTTCCGCGCTCAACAGCTTGCTACATTCGGTCATCCTGCCGCATCCTGCCGTTGCAAGGGTCCATAGCCAGATCGTAATGGACCAACTGAAACGCGACGCCCCCCTGCCCACCTGAACGGGCCCGAGAGGACACCTATGGACGTATTCCTATATCAGGCTTCGATCTATCTGGCAGCGGCAGTCATCGCCGTTCCCCTGTCTGCACGGCTGGGGCTGGGGTCGGTTCTGGGGTATCTGGCCGCCGGGATCATCATTGGTCCTGTTCTTGGGCTTGTCGGCGCGGAAACGGAAAACCTTCAGCACGTTGCCGAATTCGGTGTGGTGATGATGCTGTTCCTGATCGGTCTGGAACTGGAACCGCGCGCCCTGTGGGATATGCGTGACAAGTTGCTGGGATTGGGCGGGTTGCAGGTTGCGTTGTCGACGGCTGCGATCGCTGCCGTGGCAATGTACGCCAACCACCCCTGGTCGGTCGCCCTGGCCGTAGGGCTGACCTTGTCGCTGTCATCCACGGCAATCGTTCTTCAGACTCTTTCGGAAAAGGGCCTGATGCGAACAAATGGCGGTCGAGCTACGTTTTCGGTGCTGCTGACGCAGGACATAGCGGTCATTCCGATCTTGGCCTTGCTTCCACTTCTGGCCTTGCCGGCCATGCCACATATCGAATCGGATGGTTCGATTGACCGCGGGGCCGGAGAACTTCACGGCGCGGACCATCACAGCCTTTCTCTGGTCGAAGGTCTGCCGGGTTGGGCCGTCACGCTGGTTACGATCGGGGCAGTGGTGTTTGTCATTCTGGCCGGTGTCTACCTGACCCGCCCGCTGTTTCGCTTCATCCACGCGACCCGCCTGCGCGAGATGTATACCGCCCTGGCGCTTATGATCGTGGTCGGGATTTCCTTCCTGATGACCCTCGTCGGACTGTCCCCTGCCCTGGGCGCCTTCCTGGCGGGCGTGGTTCTGGCCAGTTCCGAGTTCAGACATGAAATGGAAAGCGACCTTGAGCCATTCAAAGGGCTTTTGCTTGGGCTTTTCTTCATCACGGTCGGTGCCGGTATTGATGTTGCCTATTTCTTTGACGATCCCCTTGACCTGATCGGTCTGGCGCTTCTTTTGATCCTTGCAAAAGGGATCATCCTGTATCTTGTGGGCAAGGCCTTCAAGTTGCGTGGGCGCGATCACTGGCTGTTCACCTTGGGGCTGGCGCAAGCGGGTGAGTTTGGCTTTGTTCTGCTGGCATTTTCCACGCAACAGAATGTCATCCCCCCCGACCTGTCCCAAAAACTGCTGATGATCATCGCTTTGACGATGCTGATCACACCGCTTCTGTTCATCATCTACGATCTTCTGTCGCGAAAGATCGGCGACACTTCCAAAGAACCCGTGCCGGACGAAATTGACGAAAAAGGCCCCGTCATCATCGCCGGGATTGGTCGGTTCGGGCAGATCGTAAACCGGCTGGTGCGGGCCAGCGGGTTCAAGACGGTTGTGCTGGACCACAACATCGAAACCATTCAGCTGATGCGCCGTTTCGGCGTCAAAGGGTTTCTGGGCGATCCTACACGCCCTGAATTGCTGCGTGCTGCGGGATTGGAAAAAGCGTCGGTCCTTGTCGCTGCCATGGATGACCACAAACAAGTCACGCGACTTGTCGGGTATGCCAGACGGCAGCGCCCTGACCTGCACATCATCGCACGCGCCCGCGACCGGACTCATGTGTACGAGCTCTATCAGGCTGGTGCCAACGACATCGTGCGGGAACTGTTCGACAGCTCATTGCGCGCAGGCCGCTATGTTCTGGAGAATATCGGGCTGAGTGAGTACGAGGCCGCACAGGCGGAACAGACCTTTTATCACCATGACCGGATGTCTGTTCGCGATCTCGCCGAACTATGGGTCCCGGGTCTGCCAACGGCCGAAAACAAGAAATACATCGAGCGTGCACAGCAGCTGGAAAAGGATCTGGAAACCGCGCTGCTGGAACTGGCTGAAAAACACGCCAAGAAATCCGCCTGACCCAAGCCTGTGCCCGGGTCAGGCAAGGAATCAACCGTCAGACACTCCTGCCTCGGCAAAGGTTGCCATACCGGAATGGCAGGCCACGGCGCTTTTGAGAATATTGATCGCCAGTGCCCCGCCCGAGCCTTCACCCAGCCGAAGACCAAGGCTCAGCAGCGGTTCCTTGCCCAGCTTCGCCAATACGGCACCGTGTGCGGCCTCGGCGCTTTGGTGGCCGGCCACGGCGTGATCCAGCGCGGTGTCCGACAGCCTTCGCAGGCAGGCAGCGGCAGCGGTACAGATGAAACCGTCCAGGATCACAGGAATGCGCAATATCCGCGCGGCGGCAATCGCCCCCGCCATCGCCGCGATCTCACGACCTCCGAGGCAGCGCAGGATTTCAAGGCCGTCCTCTGACTTGTGCAACGCTACACCTTCGGCCACAACGCGGGTCTTGTTGGTCAGCCCCGCATCATCGACGCCCGTCCCGCGACCTGTCCAATCGGCCGCGTCACCGCCGAACAGCGCGCAGGCAATGGCGGCTGCCGGGGTGGTGTTGCCAATGCCCATCTCGCCCACGACCAACAGATCAGCCTGCGGATCCACGGCCTGCCAGCCAGTGCGCAACGCGTCCAGCAATTCGGCCTCCGTCATGGCCGGTGCCTGGGTGAAATCTGCGGTCGGGTTGTCCAGATCCAGCGCGTGAACATCCATCGTTGCACCCGCCGCCCGGGCCAGTTGGTTGATCGCCGCACCGCCATGTTCGAAGTTCATCACCATTTGCACGGTCACTTCCGACGGAAAAGCCGAGACCCCCTGTGCAGTGACTCCGTGGTTTCCGGCAAAGACGATGACCTGTGGCGCCGCGATCTGTGGCCGGGCATTTCCTCGCCATCCTGCGTACCAGATTGCCAAATCTTCAAGTCGCCCCAGCGCGCCTGGGGGTTTCGTCAGTTGTCCGTTTCGCTCTGCAGCGCCCTGTGCCGCGGTGGCATCCGGCCCCGGAGCCGCTGCAAGCGCAGCACGGAACGCGTTCAAATCATTCAGTTCAGGCAACATGAAAGCCTCATTGCATCAGAGTGATCCTGTGTGTTTAACCGAAGCATCGAATCCAACAAGACCCCGAAAGGCACGGGCGTGCATAAAAACGACACCAATCCCTTTTCCCTGTGGGACATTCCGCTGGCTCTGGTGCTGTTGACCCGCCTGCCCCTGCCCCGATTGCCCGAACCTGTATTCAAGCGGCAGGCACAGGCGGCATGGGCCTTCCCCGTCGCCGGGCTGGCCGTCGGAGCGATTGCCTGTCTGGTCGGATGGTTGGCAATGGTCTTTCATCTGCCCCCTTTTGTTGCCGCGGCCCTGTTGGTTGCAACGTTGATCATGACGACGGGCGCGATGCACGAGGACGGTATGGCCGATACGTTCGACGGCCTCTGGGGCGGGTTCACCGCTGAACGTCGACTTGAAATCATGAAAGACAGCCAGATCGGAACCTATGGTGTTCTCGCTTTGGTTTTTTCTCAGCTTGCTCGGGTTTCGGCAGTTGCCACGATTTTGGCAACAGGGTCGATTTGGGCGATTCTGGCAGCCTGCATGTTCTCACGCGCCTTGATGCCGGTTTTGATGGCATCCCTGCCAAACGCCAGAAAATCGGGGCTGAGCCATTCGGTGGGAACCCCCGGCGCGATTTCGGTCAGCATGTCCTTGGGCCTGGCCGCTCCAATCGCCGTTTTTCTGTGCGGGGGTGCGGCGATCACCGCCATCTTCTCTGCCGCCTCGGTTGCTGCCATCTTGGCGCTGACAGCGCGCAAGAAGATCGGCGGCCAGACCGGGGACATACTTGGGGCATCGCAACAACTGGCCGAGATCGCGTTTCTGCTTGCCATCAGCGCGCAGATCTAGGACACGCCGCCTGTTTCGATCCGCAGTGTTCCACCGCAATGCTTGCAATGCACGGCATCGGGATCATGCCGATACAACCCGCAGCTTGGGCATTTGTGACGTACCTTCTGCGGCATGAATATCGCCTGCGCCAAACGGACAAACAACGCGACACCCACGACCATGATGAACACCGAGAACAGCTTGCCCCAAGGGGTGCTCAGCGTGATGTCACCGAACCCGGTTGTGGTCAGGGTGGCCATGGTGAAATACAGCGCATCTATGTAAGGCGTCTGGGCGTCTTCCGGAATGAAGAACACCAAAACCGCCGTGGAGGTGGCAAAGACAAAAACCATCAGATTGATTGCCGCAATCACCGCGTCTTCGTGGGTGCGAAAAAAGGTACTGTCGCGTCGCAAGTCCCTGAGCAGGTGGTATGAATGGATCAGGCGCAAGGCCCGCAGAATCCTCAGGAAAGCCAGGTTGCCCGTCAGGAACGGATCCAGAACCAGCGAGACGATGACGACAATATCCGCCAGCGTATAAATCTGGCGCAGCAGCTTCCAGCGATCCTTTGAAATCCAAAGCCGCGCAGAGAAGTCCAAAAAAATCAAAAATCCGATCAACTGGCTTGCAAGGACCAAGCCGGGACCATGAGTGACGTGAGCCGTTGCGACAAAGAAAACGATTGTCGCTACATCGAACAGGATCAGAGCGTACCGAAACCAGACCGAAATCGGGTCATGCCCGATATACAGATATCTAACTGTCTGCTTCATGTCCGCCCTGTAGCTTGCTGCATATACAGTGAAATTAGCGGTACTTGCGGAATTCACCAAGCCACGAAAAAGGCCGCCCCGATGGTGGAGCGGCCTGTTGTCATATTGAACTCGCTGTCAGGCAGCGCGAGAGGTCAGAACTTCGTCCACCTGTTTGGCAGCGGATACTTCGCCGGTGCCGGAAACCGCCGCGACCTCGCGGGTCAGACGTTCCAGGGCAGCTTCGTACAGCTGACGCTCGGAATAGCTCTGCTCGCGCTGGTCGTCCGTGCGATGCAGATCGCGGACCACTTCCGCAATCGAGATCAGATCGCCCGAGTTGATTTTCTGTTCGTATTCCTGAGCACGGCGCGACCACATGGCGCGTTTGACCTTTGCCTTTCCCTTCAGCGTTTTCATCGCCTGACTGATCACGTCGGGCGAGCTGAGCGACCGCAGACCGGATTCGGTAACCTTGTTGGTCGGCACACGCAGTGTCATCTTGTCTTTCTCAAATGAGATGACGAACAGCTCCAGAGAGAACCCCGCGACTTCCTGTTCTTCGATCGAGATGATCTGGCCTACGCCGTGGGCGGGGTAGACAACATAGTCGTTCGGGCGGAACTCGAGCTTTTTCGACTTTGTCATTCAGTTTTTTCCTTGCTTGCGGACGGGACACAGACAACAAAAACACCACATGCGGGGACTTTTTCAGCCCCGACAGGCGGCGATATTGTCACAAATTCAAATCTCCAAAGCGAGCATACTTGTGGAGCGCATCCCAATCTCGGTCATCATACAAGAAACAAGTATATCACAAAAATACGACACCCGAAAGTTTACCCCACGGTAAATTTTTATATTCAACCTGTTTTCAACAGGTTGTGCCGCGTTCTTTGCGCATCAAACAGGGGTTTGAGCGCGAATCGCTCAACCACCCTCGCCCGGTGCTTCCGAGAAATACTTCTCCATCTTGCCTTCTTCACCGTCGCGTTCTTCCGCATCGGGAAGCGGATCTTTCTTGGTGACGATCACGGGCCACATTTCCGAGTACTTGCGATTGAATTCGACCCATTGATCCATGCCCGGTTCAGTATCGGGTCGGATCGCGTCGGCCGGGCATTCCGGTTCGCAAACACCGCAGTCGATGCATTCGTCGGGATGGATGACCAACGTGTTCTCACCTTCATAGAAACAGTCCACCGGACATACTTCGACACAGTCGGTATATTTGCAGGCGATACAGTTTTCGGTGACAACATAGGTCATGATCGGATTCCCGTTTGCGGTTTGAGCGTTTAGCTAATTCAGTCTGGCCTACTCTTCAAGATATGATCAGCGATCTTCTGTGCGAGAAAGATCAAGTGAACGGCGATCTTTCTTCGTCGGGCGACCTTTTCCCTCAAACCCCGGATTTTTGGGCGGAACGTCCTGTTTTTCGGTCATTTCGAAATACAGCGTTTGCGCTTCGGGGGCCGGACCACGGCGATCCCCGATTTTTTCGATGCGCACGACGCGGACGATACGGCCCTGAGCAAAGGTCAGAACGTCGCCCGGTGCCACGGCCTGCGCCGGTTTTTGCACCCGGTTTCCGTTCAACCTGACATGGCCACCGCTGACCTGTTTGGCGGCCAGGCTGCGGGTCTTGAAGAACCGCGCCTGCCACAACCATTTGTCAATCCGCAGCTTGGCCTCGGCCATTTCGGATCAGTTGCCGTCCTTCAAACCCATCAGCGCGGCTGCAAACGGGTTGTCGGGATCAATCGCCTTTTCCTTTTTCGGCGGCCGTGACGAGAAGGTCTTGGCGCCCTGAGGCTTGCCGCCCTTCTTGCTGTGCGGTTTGCCACGGCCATCCTGCGGTTTGCCGCGCGGTTTGCCCTTGCCCTGCCCATGCTCGCGGCGCGGGCCTCGGTTGGGCTGTCGCTGACGGGCCCAGGTGAAAGTGTAGAACACTTCAACCTCGGGTTCGTCAGACACATGTTCTGCGGGAAGGCTGTCCGCGCCAGCCTCGGCTGCCGCCTCGGTGCCGTCGGTGGCCTCGACTGCCGCCTCGGCGGGTGCGGCGACCTCTTCTGCCGCGACTTCACTTGCCGGGGCTTCTTCGGCGGTCGGTTTGTCCGCTTCAGCTGCCGCCGGCTGTTCGACCGGTGCAGGTTTGACTTTCGGACGCTCGCCGCGTTCCGCCTTGTATCCCAGCCCCTGCATAAGGTCTGCGAACTGATCCAGCGTCATACCGGTGATCGACAGCATATCGGGTTTGGCTTCGAATCCGCCGCGGCTGTCTTCTGCGCGCAGCATGTCCGCCAAACGTTCCAGCATGTCGATACGGATCGAACGCTCGCCCGCATCGCGGTAGCCACACATGGTGTCATAGCCCTGCGGCGCATCCTTGGCGACCGGCACGGTCACCAGGCCCGGCGGCGGCGCTTCGGGGAATTCCTGCAACCCGCTGGACAGCGCCCAAAGCACGAGACGCAGACGCGTGGGGGCCGGTTTCAGCAGCAGCGGCATGAAAATGGTGAACTGGCCGAACCGGATACCATGCTTGCGCAAGGCGCCGCGGGCGTCCTGATCAAGATCCTTGACCTCTTGTGCGACCTGGGCGCGGGGCAGGATACCCAACGCTTCGACCATGCGGAAAGCAAAGCCTTTGGCAAGGCCGCTGAGTTCCTCATCACGGGACAGGTTCAGCAGCGGCTCGAACAGAGCGGCCACCTTGCGGTCAATGAAGTGCTGCAAACGGCGCTGCACTTTCTGCTCGATATCCGGCCCCGCCGATTCGTCAACGAACACTTCGACCATAGGTTTGAGAGGTTCCGCCCCGGCAACCAGCTTACCAACGGCGTATTCACCCCACATCAGGCCACCCTGATCGGTGAAATCAATTTCAGTATCGGGCGCGTTGTAGAAGCGATCGGCGCGCAGATGGAATTGCGGCGCGAGTGCTTGCAGAGACGCCGATTTCAGAGCTTTCGCCTCGGTTCCCTGCGCGCTTTTGTCCGGGATGAACCGGAACCCTTCCAGACGACCGACGAATTCGCCTTCGACGGTCACTTCACCCTTGTCATTTACTTCGGCCAAAAGGGCCTCCTTCTGTTTGAGCCGGCGCAACAAAACGGATGTGCGCCGATCCACAAATCTTTGCGTGAGACGCTCGTGCAGAGCGTCGGACAGTCTGTCTTCTACAGTGCGGGTTTCGTCACGCCAATGTGATTCGTCACGAACCCACCCTTTCCGCTGCGCAACATATGTCCACGTGCGAATATATGCCAATCTTTTAGATAAAGCGTCGATATCGCCGTGGGTCTGATCGATCCGTCTGATCTGCCGCGCCATGAACTCGTCGGGAATAGATCCCCGTTCATGCAGATGGCCATAGATCACCTCCAGCAAGCTGGCGTGTTCCGCATGGCTGATACCGCGAAAATCAGGGATTCTGCACACATCCCACAACAACCGGATGGACGGGCCGTCGCTTGCCCGGGCGACAACCTCGGTCACTTGCGACAGCGATTTCAACGCGTTCAGGTCATCAGCAGGGCGGGCCTTGATCAGGTGTTCATCATCCGGGCTGACCTCAAGCGAGTCGATCAACGCATCGATCGAGCCGAACCGAAGGGCGGCGTTCCGCCAGTTCAGCTTTTTCATCGGCGTAAACCGGCTGTCCATGATCGCCTGTGCCACGCCCTCGTCCAGCGGCGGGGCCTCTCCGGTTACGCCGAAGGTGCCATCCGACATCCCGCGACCTGCCCGGCCCGCGATCTGCGCCAGCTCATTCGGCGCAAGCGGACGCATCCTGCGCCCGTCGAACTTGGACAGGGATGAAAACGCGACGTGGTTCACATCCAGGTTCAACCCCATCCCGATAGCGTCCGTGGCAACCAGGTAATCAACCTCGCCGTTTTGATACAGGTCCACCTGTGCATTCCGGGTCCGCGGGCTGAGCGCCCCCATGACCACCGCGGCACCACCTTTCTGGCGGCGCAGCAATTCGGCGATGGCATAGACGTTTTCAACCGAGAACCCCACGATGGCGCTGCGCGCAGGCATCCGGCTGATCTTTCTGGAGCCCGAGTAAACCAGCTGTGACATCCGCTCTCGCCGCACGAACTGCGCCTGGGGGACCAGCGCCGAAATCGGGCCACGCATTGTGTCCGAGCCCAGGAACAATGTCTCGTTCGTGCCGCGAGACCTGAGCAGACGGTCGGTGAAGACATGACCCCGTTCCGGATCGGCACAGAGCTGGATCTCATCAATGGCAACAAAATCAGCACCCATGCCTTCCGGCATCGCCTCAACCGTGCACACCCAATACTGCGCACGGGGCGGTACGATCCGTTCTTCGCCCGTGACCAGCGCCACCACCGACGGCCCACGGATCGCAACGATCTTGTCATAGACCTCGCGCGCCAGCAGGCGCAGCGGCAGACCGATCACGCCGGTCCGATGGCCCAGCATGCGTTCGATGGCGTAATGGGTTTTACCAGTGTTGGTCGGGCCAAGTACGGCCACGATTCGGGATGACCCGCTCACATTCGCCCCCTGCCCCGAGCCTTACAGCGCCTTGCCTTCAACCTGAGGCTTCAGCCGATTCACGGCATTGGTTACTTCTTCGTGATGAGGATGTATAGACAACGCCCGAGAATAAGCCTCGTAGGCTTTCCGAGGTTCCCCGATAACTTCAAAGATCAGACCCAGACCGTAAATCGCCTCATAGTGATTTGGATTCAGCGTCAGCACATGTTCCAGATCGGCGGCCGCCATACCAAAGCGCTCGACCCCGAAAAAGGCCGATGCGCGCAGATGCCAGCCTTCGGCGAAATCAGGCGCGTGATCCGTCAGCGCGGTCAGGTGATCCAGAGCAGCGTCGACGTCGCCCTCATCCAAGGCCTCGCGTCCCCGCTCCAGCAGCAGATCAGCCGACGCAGACCCCGATTGCGACCACAGCGCCTGCAACTGCCGATCCAGTGCAATTGCCTGTTCCGGGGTCGACTGCGCCAGTTTTTGCAGCAACTCATCCTCGTCCCGTGAATCCGCCTGCTGCGCGAAACAACTGGTGGAAAACGTGACTAGGACAAAAAGTGCCGCAACGGTACCTTTGAGATTGTGAATTGCAATGCTCATAACAATAGGCAGTGTAGCGTTGCGACCGGGGATGTCCATTCACGGCGCACTAACAATATGAGGAAAAGCATGAGCGAGACTCTTGAAAAGGCGGCTGCCGCACTGAACGAAAAACTGGATGGCGGCGCGTTTGATGACACGGCCAAGTTCGCCATCACCGATCTGGGTTCGATCGTTCTGGACGAAAACGGTGCGCGGGTCAGCGATGAAGAGGCCAGTGTCACCATGAGCGCTGATGCAGAGACATTCGAACAGATCCTCAGCGGTGAGCTGAATCCGACCGGCGCGTTCATGTCCGGAAAGCTGAGCATTGACGGCGACATGGGTGTTGCCATGAAGCTTGCCTCGGTGCTGGCCTGATGGAGTTGTCGCCGGCCCCCTTTTTTGAAGATGTGGCCGGCGGACCTGCCGGTGGAAAGGCCCATTGGTTGACGACGTCTGACCAAAAACGCATTCGCGTGGGTCACTGGCTTCCGGATGATGGCGCACATGGCACCGTCATGATGTTCCCCGGACGCACCGAATATATCGAAAAATATGGCAGTACCGCCGGTGAATTCGCGAAGCGCGGCTTTGCGATGCTGGCCGTGGACTGGCGCGGTCAGGGTCTTGCGGATCGGTTGCTGGACAACCCACGCATCGGCCATGTCGATCATTTCACCGATTACCAATATGATGTTCAGTCAACCCTGGACCTTGCGAGCGCTCTGGATTTGCCCAAGCCGTGGTATGTCGTCGGGCATTCGATGGGCGGTGCCATCGGGTTGCGTGCCGTCATAGAAAAAGGGTGCTTTGCCGCGTGCGCGTTCACCGGCCCGATGTGGGGAATTTTCTTCACTCCGTTCATGAAACCTCTGAGCCGCGTTACGGCGTATTGGGGCACCGCGCTTGGCCTTGGCGAACGCACCCCCCCGACCACGACGCTTGAAAGCTATGTCCTGTCGCAACCTTTCGACGGGAATATGCTGACCCGCGACCCGGACATGTACCGGATGATGCAAAATCAGCTGAATGCGCATCCCGAACTGGCTCTTGGTGCCCCTTCCAACCGTTGGCTGCGCGAGTCGCTGGACGAATGCGAATGGTTGATGGAACAGCCCGCCCCAAAGACACCCTGTCTGACTTTTCTGGGCAGCCACGAACAGATCGTCGATCGCAAGGCCATACGGGCGCGCATGGCCAATTGGCCGAATGGTACATTGATCGAAATCCCGAACGGTGAACATGAAGTGCTGATGGAAGCACCGGACGTTCGGGGCCCCGTTCTGGACCAGCTTGCCAGGCATTTCCGGGCCAACCAATCAAATGGGGCGTCCAAGCTGGTTTCCACGTAAACCATTTCACCTTGGGATTGGCCGCTTGTGATCCGCGCGCGCCAACCCTAGATGTTTGCAAAAGCAGTCTACAAAAGGTGATCCATGCGCGACCTTCCCTTTCCCGTCCGTGACGCAAACGCAATGGGCGGTGCCGACAATCTGGGCAATCTTCCCGAATGGGATCTGACGGATCTCTACGCCTCTGAAGAGGCGCCCGAACTGGCGCGCGACCTAGACTGGCTGGAAGGCGAATGTGCCGCCTTTGCTGCCGACTATGAAGGCAAGCTGGCAGAGCTGGACGCCGCGGCCCTTTTGGCCTGCGTTCAGCGCAATGAAAAGATCAACGCCGTCGCAGGCCGTATCATGTCCTTTGCCGGTCTGCGCTATTACCAGCTGACCACCGACGCAGAGCGGGCCAAGTTCCTGTCGGACATGCAGGAAAAGATCACCGTGTTCACGACGCCTCTGGTGTTCTTCACGCTCGAGATCAATCGGATCGAAGATGATGTGCTTGGGGCGCATTTTGCTGCCAACCCAGATCTTGCCCGATACGAGCCCGTGTTCCGGCGCATCCGCGCGATGAAGCCCCATCAGCTGTCGGACGAGCTGGAAAAATTCCTGCACGATCTGGGCGTCGTCGGCGACGCGTGGGAGCGTCTTTTCGACGAAACCATCGCCGGACTGACCTTTACGGTGGACGGCGACGAACTGAACATCGAAGGCACCCTGAACCTGCTGACCGAACAGGACCGCTCCAAGCGCGAGGCCGCGGCGCGCGAACTGGCTCGCGTGTTTCAGGAGAACATCAAAACATTTGCCCGTGTCCACAACACGCAGGCCAAAGAGAAAGAAATCGTCGATCGCTGGCGCAAGATGCCGACCGCGCAAACAGGTCGTCACTTGTCGAACGATGTCGAACCCGAAGTGGTCGAAGCCCTGCGCGAGGCGGTCGTGGCCGCCTATCCCAAACTCAGCCATCGGTACTATGATCTCAAGCGAAAGTGGCTGGGGCTGGATGTGATGCAGGTCTGGGACCGCAACGCGCCGCTGCCGATGGAAGACACCCGCACCGTGTCGTGGGAGGACGCCGAGAAAACCGTGATGGAAGCCTACGCCGCCTTCGATCCCCGCATGGCCGACATCGCGGCGCCGTTCTTCTCGAAAGGTTGGATCGACGCGGCGGTTAAACCCGGCAAGGCCCCGGGCGCCTTCGCGCATCCCACCGTGACCGAGGTGCATCCTTACGTGATGCTCAACTATCTGGGCAAACCGCGCGACGTGATGACGCTTGCGCACGAGCTGGGCCACGGCGTGCATCAGGTGCTGGCTGCCGATCAGGGCGAGATGCTGTCCTCGACGCCGCTGACGCTGGCCGAAACCGCCAGCGTCTTCGGCGAGATGCTAACTTTCCGCAAGATGCTGGACCAGGCCGAAACGCCCGAACAGCGCAAGGTTCTGCTGGCCGGCAAGGTCGAGGACATGATCAACACGGTGGTCCGCCAGATTGCCTTCTACGACTTTGAATGCAAACTGCACGCCGCCCGGCGCGAGGGGGAGCTGACCCCGGATGACATCAACGCCCTGTGGATGAGCGTTCAGGCCGAAAGTCTTGGCCCGGCATTCGAATTCATGCACGGGTACGAGACCTTCTGGGCCTATATCCCGCACTTTGTTCATTCGCCCTTCTACGTTTACGCTTATGCCTTCGGCGACGGGTTGGTGAACGCGCTGTACTCGGTCTATGAAAGCGGTGCCGACGGGTTCGAGGACAAGTATTTCGAAATGCTGCGCGCAGGCGGATCAAAGCACCACAAAGAACTGCTGGCCCCGTTCGGGCTGGATGCCAGCGACCCGAAATTCTGGGACAAGGGCCTGTCGATGATCTCGGGCTTCATTGACGAGTTGGAGACGATGGAGAGGTGAGACGCCCTTAACAGAGGGTAGCGACATCTGCCTTGTGGCAAAAAAACTTGCCATGCCCGGCAATGTCGCGCCCAAGGGGCTCTTGAATGCCCGCTGCGCGGACAAAGGGCCATTTCGCTGCGGTTGCGCTAACGTCCGTTGGCGGGGTGGCAGCCAAGTTGTCTTTTCTAAGGGCCGAAAACTCAGCTGCGTGTTCGGAAATTCCGGTATCCTAAGCAGACCCAGGCTCTATAGCCATCAATCTTTGCCCACTCTGGTACATTTTCTCCGGTCTCAAACTCTATATTTCCGGGCCGTTTAAGCATTTTCGGCAATTCACCAAAAAATGCTAAGGCGTCTAGATCGCTGAGTTCCTCCTGCAACCCGATGAACCATTTGTTCACGTCCAGAGCAAACTGAATGCTATCTGTTGCATTTGATGATGCTTGTAGTTTCATAAAAGTGATCGCGAAGTCTTCCGTCACAACTTCTCCGACGGAAATCCTTTTTGTCCGATTGGTCCACTCCGGGTGATCATCGTCGGCATCAATTGCAACTGACGCGGCTTCTTCGCATTTTCTTAGCATGTTAGCAGAGCGCCTCTTTACACGCTCATCGAACTTTGCTCGCTCTTCAGCCGCCTGTAACCTTCCTTCTGTTCGAGCTGCACGACGCTCACTGCGCAAAGACAACACCAATGAGGTTATTCCCGTAACCGCTCCGATAAAACCGAGCCAAAAGGTGTGATCATCCACCCATTCAGCAACTATTGATACAGGATCGACTTAAGCGATCGCGGGCGACGATAGGCCAAATCCAAGTACGATGCTCGCAGTCAAGACTCCATTAATTTCCCAAGTCAGCATAGTGTTTCCTCCCCTAACATTTTCGCTTTTCGGAGCTTTACAGAAATCGCGGCCGAAGAAGGGTATTATGACAGTGGAAGTCCAGAAACGACGCATACGAGAAAATCATGCATTCTGCTGGCTGTTACCATCAGGGCTCGAACGCTTCAGCGAAGTAGCAGACATTCGTTGGCTCTGCGGCATCCGTCACTTTGGGCTCATCGCGGCCATACCAAGATCACTTCAACTGACTGTCCTTCGACCCCCGCCGATTGACACCGCCGCGCGCTTTGAACGCGCCGTCCCGCTCTTGCTGGCAATCCAGGCAGAGCTTTACTCCCGGCAACGCGACGCGACGCTTTTCCGGGATAGGTTCCTCGCATTCGGCACAATGGGTCAGGCTTTCGCCCTGGGGCCGCTTTTGCGCCTGCATCCGCGCCAGTTCATCTGAGATCGACGCTTCGATCTGTTCGCTCACGGCGCCGTCGCGTGCCCAACCTCCGGCCATCGGTCATCTCCTGAAATTGTGACACTCAGGATAGCTGAGCCGCTGGCCGCAACGCAAGTTACAGTGAAACCGCGCCCTCGAATACACGATCAATCACCTCTTGCGTCCCGCGTGAGAATTCCAAAGGGCAGGGATACTCCGCCCCATCCCTGATTGATCGGCAAAAGGCCTCGACCTGCAACTTGTAATGGTCTGCTCCGGGGAAGCGGGTGACCTGAACTTCAAGCCCCGGCCGGTGCAGCTCGACCCGCGCCTCTCCGAACACACGCGCATTGAACGGGGTCGTCAGGCGGATCAAACCGCTTTCGCCGTGAAATACCATCTCTTGATGGGGATGCATCCGTATGGACACATAGCTGGAATAGGTAAATCCGGGGAACTGGGCGCGTATTTCGGTAAAGATGTCGATATCATCCTGCCAACGGATCGCGGATTGCACCGACACAGGCTCTTGACCGGTTGCAAAGCGTGCTCCACCGATCACGTAGACCCCGATGTCACGCAATCCTCCACCGCCCGTTTCCGCACGGTTTCGAATGTTCCGAGTGTCAGAGCGATTGTCGAAACTGAATGCACCGGTCACATGTACCAAATTGCCGATGGCACCATCAGCGATCAGTTTCCTTGCAAGCTGCCATTGAGGGTGATGGACGATCATGTATGCCTCGGCGGCCAACAGGCCGCTTTGGTCTCGCTTTTGGATCAATGCGTCGAATTCATCCGCCTTCATGGTCATGGGTTTTTCGCACAGAACATGCTTGCCAGCGCTCAAAGCCTTAAGGCTCCATTCCGCATGCATATGGTTGGGCAACGGGATATAGATTGCGTCGATTCCGGCGTCTGCCAACAACGCATCATAGCTGTCAAATACTTGCAAATCCGGGCAAAAGGACTGAAACGGTTCTGCCTTTGCGGTATCCGAGGTTGCCAGCGCGGCCAAGCGCGCGCCATTGGCGGCATGTATCGCCGGGGCCATGTATTCGCGCGCAAATTTCGCTGCACCCAATACACCAAATTGAACCGGTCTTTGCATTGCACCCTCCGTACTCGGCTTGTTTCAAATTACGCGCTTCCCGAGGGGTCACCAGCGCTCGTTCTGCTGCGAAATCAAAGACAAAACACGTCTTTTCCTAACACAGCTTTCGACCTTCAGCCATTGATTTAGGGCTTTGGTTCAGTTTCCGCCAACATTCGCAAAAAACGCCCCCTGATCATCAGAGGGCGTTTTCCGTCATTGCTTGAACGCGAAGAATCTTCCTGCGAGGCAAGAAGGGCGCAACTGTTAGCTTACGCCCAACATGCCTTTTTCCCGCGCCAGATCCCGCATTTTCTTTTGCAGCTTCTCGAACGCGCGCACTTCGATCTGGCGAATGCGCTCACGGCTTACGTTGTACTGTGTGCTCAACTCCTCGAGCGTGACAGGCTGATCCATCAGACGGCGCTGGGTCAGGATATCCTTTTCCCGATCATTCAGCACATCCAAAGCCGCCGCCAGCAATTCCCGACGCGCTTCCAGTTCATCGCGTGCTTCGTAATCACCGGCCTGATCGGCATCCTCATCCTCAAGCCAGTCCTGCCATTGCATGGTGCCTTCGCCTTCGGACCCGACCGTGGCGTTCAGGGACGCATCACCACCGGACATCCGGCGGTTCATGCTGATCACTTCCTCTTCGGTCACGCCCAGATCAGTGGCGATCTTCTTGACGTTTTCAGGGCGCAGGTCGCCCTCTTCCAATGCACCGATGCGGGCCTTGGCCTTGCGCAGATTGAAGAACAGCTTTTTCTGCGCCGAGGTCGTGCCCAGTTTCACCAGAGACCAGGACCGCAGGATGTATTCCTGGATCGAGGCACGTATCCACCACATTGCATAGGTCGCCAGACGGAAGCCTTTTTCAGGGTCAAACCGTTTGACCGCCTGCATCAGGCCCACATTGGCCTCGGAAATCACTTCGGCCTGCGGCAGACCATAGCCGCGATAGCCCATGGCGATCTTGGCCGCCAGACGCAGGTGAGACGTCACCATCTTGTGCGCGGCTTCGGTGTCCTGCTCTTCGACCCAACGCTTGGCCAGCATGTATTCTTCTTCCGGCTCCAGCAGAGGAAACTTGCGGATTTCCTGCATATAGCGATTCAGGCCGCCCTCGGGCGTCGGTGCGGGAAGATTTGCGTAGTTTGCCATTATTGTGTCCCTCCGACAAATGTTTAGATGTTTAACATAGGATATGGGTAAGGAACCCTTCCCATTCAAGAGGTGCTGCTAACAGTCTGGAATTAATCTTACGTTAAGGAAAGGTAAAAAGCCCTTTTTCACAGGAGTTTGCTTATTATGACAGCGGTGTGCGCAGACGTTCGACAAGGTTTTGCATATCTTGCGGCAAATCGGCCTCGAACCGCAGGGATTCACCGGTGACAGGGTGCTCGAACCCCAAAACGGCGGCATGAAGCGCCTGACGGGGGAAAGTGCCTACAAAACCGGCGGCGGCGGCAGAGAACGCTTTGGCGGACAGCTTGCGCTTGCCGCCATAAACCGGGTCGCCCACCAGCCCGTGCCCTGCGTGGGCCATGTGAACGCGGATCTGATGCGTTCGGCCGGTTTCAAGCCAGCATTCGATCAGGGCAAGACCCGCCGGCACACCAAATGTCTCGACAACGCGTGCGCGTGTCACGGCATGCCGCCCGCCATGGAACAGAACCGCCTGTTTCTGACGGTCGGTCTTGTGTCGCGCAAGTTGCGTCGTGACGCGCATGATGTTGCCGGGTTCAAAGCTGATCCCTTTGACACCGCGCAACCGAGGATCGTTGGCATCCGGCACCCCGTAACACACCGCACGGTAATACCGTTCGACGCTATGCGCCGCGAACTGCTCGGCCAGACCGTGATGCGCCGCGTCTGACTTTGCGACCACCAGAAGACCACTGGTTTCCTTGTCGATGCGATGCACGATACCGGGGCGTCTCACCCCGCCGACGCCCGACAGATCGTCTCCGCAATGGTGGAGCAAAGCATTCACCAATGTCCCGCTGGGTGATCCCGGCGCGGGATGCACGACCATGCCTGCGGGTTTGTTGACGACGATTACGTCCGCATCCTCGAAGACGACCTCCAGCGGGATGTCCTCGGGGCCGATATGGCTGTCTTCGGCCTCGGCCACGGCAATCGTGACCCGTGCCCCTTCGGCAACCTTGGCCTTGGGGTCGCGCGCCTCGGCACCGTCGATCTGCACCGCGCCCCCTTCGATCAGACGCGCAAGTCTGGTGCGCGACAGGTTTTCCCCGTCTGGCACATCGCGGGAAAGCGCCTTATCAAGGCGAGGCGGCGGATCGGCCGCGATCTGAAACTCAATCTGGCGGGTGCCCATGACTGTCCCTTCCGAACCTCAAGAACCGCAGGAAACTCCGCAACTGCGATTGCTGCGGCGGATGGTCATGCTGTTGACCGCGGTGATGATTGGCGGGGTTCTAGTGACATTCGCCCTGATTGTCATCCGCCTATCGGACCGCACACCCACCTTGCCGGATCAGATCGCGCTGCCCGACGGCGCCCGGGCGCAGGCCCTGACCATCGGGGCAAACTGGTATGCCGTCGCAACCGATGACAATCGCATTCTGATCTTTGACAAAACAACTGGAAAACTGCGCCAGGAAATCGCGGTCGAATAGGCTCTGCCACCTGTTCCGGCGGCATGAAATATCCGGGGATTGTCCAGCCTCAGCCGGGAAACAGCCGAGTTCCGATCCACGCAGCACCCAGACGCTGATCCAGCGCATCCGACCGCATCTTGTGCTTGCCAGACACCGGCGCCAACATGATGTCGCCCAAGCAAATCCTGTCACCAACCGTGAAAAGCTCTACGCTTGCGCATTCAAGGTCGCGCCCCAGGGTTTCAGCGATCCGGATCATGTCTTCAAAACGTTCGGGCCGGGGTTCAACGGTGCTGCTGGTTGGTGAATACAGCTCATCTGCAAGGTAATCGTAGTCGCGATCATGGAGCATCTGGATACGCCCTCGCCCCCGGTCACGGTCAACCTGCACCAGCTGTACGCGTCCGGCGATCACCCAGAATTTCCAAGTGCCGGCCTGTCGATCCCCGGCGGACAAATCTTCTTCGATGTAATAGAGGGGCTTTTGCGTGGCGCGCCACCATTCGCCTGTCCAGAACCCTTCGGGCGTTTTTGTCTTGTGCCACGCTGCCAGTTTCTGGTTGGCATCGTCGCGCTGCGGGCCATCCAGCGGGAACGACAGGGCCAGCTTGTGACCATGGCTCATCGTTCCTTTCAACCAATACTGACCGGGCCCGAGGTCGAGTGTTTCGGGCAACGCCGGAATATGCGCCTCCCACATGCGCTGTGGGCAGGCAAGCAGTTCCGAGGCGCTGCCCACGTATTTGGACCGGTCAGAGATCAACGGATCAGGGACTTCGCCAAACAGCTTCATGACCACCAGTTTTTCGGCGAATGTCTTTGGCGCGCGCAGATCGGGTAGAGACCGATGGCTATCCGCATAGTTGTACAAAGACATACCAAGCGCATTCAGCCGCGCAGGATCACTGCCATAGTGTTCCCAACCGCGCGAAAAACCGACGCGTGGCGGGGTGTTGGCGCCATGAAGATTGTCGGCTGCAATTGCGTCGAGATCAGCCTGTGCCGCCTTGAGATAGTCTTCCCTGTCAGAGAGCAGAGCAACGGACACGACGCCGCCGGTGGCGTCGTGGATTTCTTCGGTCGTAGCGCGCAAGGTGGGCAGGTTTGCCGGAAACTCCACCGGTTTGAGGCCCCCACGGCCGTGGCGCGGCAAAGGCGCGTCGCCCGGTCTCACCCCCAGGTTCCTCAGACGTCGGTCCAGAAACGAATGCCGCTTGATCCCGTTTGCAATCCACCATCGCATCCGACGCCCCCACAGATGTACGGCAAGCGTTTCCTCTTTGATATACGCGTCCCTGAACTCTCGGACGTGAATATCATTGGCTTGTCCTGCCCGTCTGAAAGGCAAAGGATAAAAGACCGGTATGGGGCTGGCATGTTTAAGTTCGTCGTGGTGGCGCAGAAACCACGTCATGACACCGGGGCCGTAGACGCTGTGTTCCTGATCTGACGCATGCGGCAACTCCCCAGCCTGTTTCAGGCGTTCCAGTTCTTTCCGTTCTTCCCCTTCAACCCAGGGGCGGATCGGATAGGGATCCTGGCAGTATTCGGAATACGCATTCAACGTGGGGCTGTCGGATGGCAGCCGCATGACGGCATTGCAGATGGTATCACGGTTGAAATACCCAAAGACATGATCTGCCCTTGGTATCGGGGCAAGCGCCAACACATCCGTGTCGCACCACAGAAAGTCCGTTTTCTTCATCAGATGCAATCTGAAGATATCGGATTGGGGCACGGGCGTCTTGAACTGGTTGTTTACGATGAAATGCTTGGGCTCGTGGATTTCGTTTGCCGACACCAGTTCGATACCATCCGGAACGTTGTCGACTTGCCCATAGTGGAACAAAACAACCCTGTGCCCGCATTCGACGAATGACAGCATGCACATCTGCTCCAGAAAGCTCAGGCTGCCTTCCATCCACAGCATCCCAATCGTCGGAAGAGAGTGATCCGCAACCATTCGTCTATTTCTCCAGGGGCTGTTTTGTCAGGACTCTGTC
Source organism: Ruegeria sp. AL12 (assembly GCF_056540885.1). Lineage (NCBI taxonomy): Bacteria > Pseudomonadati > Pseudomonadota > Alphaproteobacteria > Rhodobacterales > Roseobacteraceae > Ruegeria > Ruegeria sp. AL12. The sequence continues at coordinate 1,291,373 of NZ_JBQFXN010000001.1, forward strand.
CGGTTTTCGTCAGTCGAAGACGGCGCGCTGGCCGACAGGCGTTCCTTTACGCTACGGTCCTTTGCGACAAAATCCACAGCCGGTTTTTCAAGAAGTCTCTGGTACAGCTCATCATACTCGGGCAGCTTCAGCAGATCGTTGATCAGGGCCTTGTGCCAGCGGAACGCTCTTCTATGCAGCCGTCGAAGCCTGTCGTCAGCGCGAAACTCTTCCAGCACCGCATCCACTTCATCCTTGTACCGCAGGATTGTTTCATCCTTGGCACCGCCACGGTTCCAGCGGTCCCAATATTCGGTTCCAAGTGTCTGCGAGGAATGATTTGCCCGACCTCGGCTGCGCTTGGCCAGATAGGCCTGCGTGGATCTGACGGCATAGTGGTTGATCTGTGCGACTTCAAAACCAAACGGAGGCGAGACATGGTTGCCGAAGGGCGCAGGTTCCGTGGCGTGCCCTCCGGGCACGGACCGGAACACGCCGGCCTGAAGTTCGGCACGGGGGTGCGGGTTGTGCAACCCGAAACGAAGATAGAAATCGCCCTGCCTGAACAGGGATTTGACAAACCGGCGCCCTGCCCCGCCTTGTTCGAAATCCAGTTCACAATCGAAGAATTGCCGCGTCACCAGCGTATCGCGCATAACATGCCGACCACTGTTCGAGAAAATCTTCCAGGGGATGGAGATGACGTCAACGCCGGGCGTTGCCTCGATCAGATCATCAACCCTGTGATTTCCAACGTGAATATTCAGGAATTCATCCGCGTCGCCGACATATAACCATTTTGCGTCTTTCACCACCGGCAAGCGCCGTGCCTGTCTCAGCGCAGACCGGTGTATCCCTCCGGTTCCAACCCGGTTCCTGTGAAACTCCACATGGCCCAAGTCCTGCAACCGTCTCAGAATCTGGTTGGTACCGTCTGTACAATCATTGGTGTAGACAATGATCCGATCAAACCCCAACACCTTGTGATGGGCCACCCATTCCAGAATATAGGGACCCTCGTTCTTCATCGCAGTGATGAGGACTTTTTCAGGCTTTTCCATCGCTGCCACTTATCCCCGCCGCCTAGCCGTTCTGACCTTTGCTGTCATCTTGCGGGACAATCTTTTCAATGGCGATCTGCGCGCCGGCAATCGCACGGATGCGCAACTCTCGGGGGTGCTGACCCAGAAACTCGTTGACCGCACGGATCACCCCGTCGCCCCACCAGCCGCGGCGGTGGTAGTCGTCGAACGCCATGATCCCCCCAGGTTTGATCTTGGGAAACAAAGCGGCTAGATCAGCGGTCACGCCTTCATACGAATGGTCTCCGTCGACATAGGCGAACGAGATGCTTTCATCATCAAAAAGCTCCAACGCAGGCACCGAAAAATCGCGGATAATACCGACCTTGCCCTCTTCGATCTCGGCCTCGAAAGTCTTTACGACCTTCTGGAAGATGGCCTCCATCTTTTCGTCTTCGGTCCGACCCACAAACGCGGTTGTGTGCGATTCCTCACCAATATGCTTCCACGGGTCGATCAGAAAAAGCTGACTGGGCTCGATCAGTTTCAGAATGGTCGGAGAGAACTCACCCTGCCAGACACCGATTTCAACGGCCAAGCCCCCCTTTGGCAAACGCGAAAGGAATGTTCGGCGGATTGCGTCTTTGCTGTTTTTGCGTTTGGTCGCTTTGTCAGCCTTCGGTTTCTTCTGGCCGCCGGGCGCAACACCGATAACCTTGGGTTCGTTCGACATCTCGACCTCACTTGCAGACGGGTATCACATTCACTCAAAACCCGTTTTGTTCATTGCGCCATGGCTACCACGCCACAGCCTCAAGAACCAGAAGCTATGTGTCCTTTTTGCCAAGCGGTGGCAACTTGTCGATGCCAAGCCACGGTGGCTGCAAGCTGGTTATCCGGTAACGTGCAGCATTACGCCCGAGGAAACTGTTTATCGCCGCATTCATACCCGTATACGACCCGCCTCCGTGACGGCGATAGGATGTGAACGCGATACTGCCCCCGGGGGCAAGAACCCGGTCGATACGTCGCAACAGCTGGGTCATCACCTGCTCTGCCCGCACCCCGCGGATGATGACGACGCCGACGCTTTCGTCTTCAAACAGCTTCAGCATCAAGGGGGGCAGCGCCCGGTAGATATGCAATCGCCCGGCAAGAATGGGGTCGCGGAAATATTCCAGCAATGCATAAAACGTGCGATCCAACGCCTGTAGCTCGGGATCCTGAGTTGCATCCGGACATGTAAAACCGTCCCAAGACAACCCCCACGGTCCTATGACCGTCAATTTCTCGACAGCGTCCAGATCAAGTATTTCTTCGATGATTTCAGTCTCAACATGTCCGATCAGCACCCAATTCTTCTTGCCACTGATTGATCGAAGAAAACTCTGCCGCTGGTCTTTTGTTCTTTCAACTTCCGGAGGGGCAGAAGGCAGGTAGACAGGATCCTTGGGATCGAACGGCACCGAAACCTGTTTGGCATCCGTAATTTGCGCATGCTGCGCCGCGGCCTCTTCGTAATCAAACGAGGTTTCGAGGGCATCGAGCCGAACGAACCAAGGAAAATTGTATGGCTTGGAGTTCTCGGGCTTGGACATCTTGCCGAGCCGCGTCCATTTCGCGACCTGGGCAAATGTGATTTCCGGGTCCTTGTACATTTCAGCGTTGAAAGACAGATCGCCATCTTCCATCACGCCGAGTTCCAGCGCCTTCACATAGCGTCCGCTGCGAAAGCGGCTGAACTTTGCAACAAAATCCTGCGCCACCTCGGTTTTTCTGAGGCTTGCGATACGTTCCTTGTGAAATTCAACTGCCTGATGATGCAATTGCCGCAGAACAGTATCGGATCGCAGTTTTTCATACACCTCCCGAAGTCGCGCAACTTTGGACAGGATCGAGGTTTCTTCGATGTCGTTATAGCAATGCAGCTTCCAGTAGGCCTGACCTGTTGCCTCCATCTTCGGATGAAAACTCGAGGTATTCACATCCCCGCGCAACCGTTTCATCAGATAGCTTTCCACGGACCTCACCGCATAGTGGTTCATCCGAAAAAGCCTGCGCCCAAACCCGGCGCCCGTTGATGAATACGCCCACCCTCGTCTTCGCATGGCCGGCGGCAACGGATCACCGTCCCCGTCGACCCAAGCAAATCGATCCGCCTTGTTGGGTATCGGGCCGCGCGGTCGATGCGTGCTGATTGTGCGATACGATCCGTTGTTGCGAAACAGCGATTTGAACGCCCGCAAGTTGTGAGGACTGACGGCGCCAAGCTCGCCCGCACGGGTGAATTGCTCGACAATGAACTTGTCTTGGAACTCGACGATTCCGTTGTGCCCGAACAACTGCCAGATCGCGGCAAATCCGTCCGCATGCGGCAATGCACGAAACAAATCGTCCAGCGTCCCGTCGCCGACGCGAATATCAAGAAATTCATCCACGTCGCAGACCAATATCCATTCGGCTTCATTGCACCAGGGGTGTTCCATGGCGTTTGCGTAAGCTGAAGCCTGAGGTCCAAACTCCCACGGGCCGGGATTGTCGATATGCGCCAGGAATCCAAGCTCCTCGCATCGCCGAAGAATCGCGTCGGTGCCATCGGAACAATCGTTCGAATTGACGATAAAATGGGTGAAGCCGATCGAAAGATAGTATGCAATCCATTCCAGGATGAACGGCCCTTCGTCTTTCATCGTGGATATGACAAGTCTCATCGCGTCTACCTGTACCCGTGGCCCGCAAATTCAGGATAGCGGGAAAAAACGCATCTTTGCAGATGTATAGCGCGCATCCCTGCCTGCGGCTTTGTTACGGGCCCCGGAAATGCATTGCAAGTGGACGAGCCCTCCGGTTCAGCGACTGCCAACTCCAGATCCCGCAGACGATCGCAGCCCCGCAGGCAGCGTTCAATGCGTAGGGCTTTACGCTTGAAAACGACAATTTGATTGCCTTCGGGCGCCAACCATTTATAGCTGACGTTCAATGTCGCCAAAGGTTTTTGGCAGCAAGGATGCGGTATCTCGAGTGGATCATGACAGGTAATCTTAAAGATCAAAGGGCGCATGGCCTTGATTCACTGCGCGGTATCGCTGCGTCTGCGGTCGTGTTTGTACACGCAGTGCACATTCATCCACTCGGCGTCTACTACAAGAACTGGGGTGCCGACTACTATGCGATGGGAGTGCCGCTGTTTTTCATAATAAGCGCGATGTCCATGTCGCTAGCTTATCCAAAGGGAGTGTCCTTTGATCGAAGCTGGGCCTATGCCTTGCGCAGATTTTTTCGAATTGCACCACTCTTCTACGTTATGCTCTTTGCTTGGCTGTATATTGGGGTCCAGGCCGAAACCGGTACGATCATCAGGAATATTACATTTCTGTTTGGGTTTGTCCCCAGTGAACAAACCAGTCTTGTTCCGGCGGGTTGGTCAATCGGCGTCGAAGCTATCTTCTATCTTCTGTTCCCCTTCCTTTGGATTTGGCGGAACATTTGGTCAGCGGTGTTTCTCTTTTTGCTCGCCTGCTTGGGATGGGGGTATGTAAACTTATCCAGTCAGGGTGAAGTTCCCGATTTTTATTATTGGACCAGCTTTTTCACGAACGCCCCGTACTTTGCGTTGGGTCTGATCGTTTGGTGCGCCTACCGTTGGACACCTAAGTCATACGAGCGCCCCGTCGGCTATTTAGCGCTCGGTGCCGGGATCGCCGGGTTGATTTACATGTATCTGTTTGGCCCGGTTCTTGATCAGGCGCAAACGCTAAACAAACCGGTTCCACTCGCACTGGTTTTGGGCTGGGGCTTCGCCTTTGCAAGCCTAGCTCTATCGCAGGCACTTCGACCCGTTTTTTTTCTCTATAACCCTTTTACCCGCTTTCTTGGAAAGATCAGTTACAGCCTATATCTGATGCATCCGTTTCTTATCTATAACACAAACCTGACCCGATGGGCCGCAACACTTACGGACAATCCGGATCTTGTGGTGCCCATTGTCTGTGTTATTACCCTTGCCGTAGCGATACCTATTGCAACTGTTATCTATTATGCTGTCGAAGTTCCATTCATCCGCCTTGCCCGCCGGATAACCAAGCCTGATTTGAGAAACCCGGCTTCACAACAATTGGCGTCGTAACGGCAGAGCACGCCTACCAAAACAATGCGGATCTATAGCATCAGGGGAACAATCTCGCCTCGATTGCGGGCGATCTCGGCAATGTCAAAAGCGCCGCCTTGCAGTTCAGCCTCAGCCCGAACAACCATAACAGAGTGATTTTTGACGATGACTTCACGAACGATGTCCGGGCGACAGGCGCAGGACATGACGCATTGAAGCACCAGGTTCGTCAGCCCCTCTTTCCCTTTGAAGTGATCGGAATTGTAATGTGGTTCCATCGTAGACCATTGCCAATCTTCAATGGCGAAAATGCCCCCTTCCGACATGCGTGCAAAAACGAGGTTAAATGACAACATCGTTTCCAAATACTGGTGCGAAGCGTCATCTATAACGAGATCAATATTCTCGTTGCCGAACTCTGCGTCCAGCAATTCTCCGAACCGACTGATGTCCGCCTGACTTATCCCCTTGCAAAGCCGCACATTATCCTGCCGCGAACACCTTTCGACATACGCGTCAAGGTGAGGCAGATCGCGCGTCGAATATTCAACTGCTACCAGTTTGTCAGGCCGAAATACACAATCGAGGAGAGCAACGCTCCCTCCCTGCCATACTACGATATCGACGACATTATGAGCATCGATCTTCGAGGTGCAATCAAGTTCGGCGTCGATCATTTCGCTGGTTTTCGCCAGCAGAAACTCATTATTGCTCGATGTGATTTCATGATATTTTGCAACATTGACCGTGGCGGAAGAATGACACCGCCACCGATACCTCTGTTCCGCTCTGACCAGAAAATTGGTTGAACCTTCTTCCTTTTCGTATCCCCTGAAATTGAGTGCATCGCAGTTGAGAAGACTTGCCTGAAACTACTCATAATTATGCCCTTACCTGTTGGAATGGTGCTTCATGACCTGAAGGTTAAGGGTTCACAAACTTCCTGAACCCCAAACGCGGAATGATAAGTGGGGCAGTTGTTTTACGACCCAACAAATGGGTTGGGTCCGACCTTATTTGCCAAGACTTATGCTGAAGTTGGCGCAAACATTCGCGTAATTCTTAGCGTCAAAAAAGATATGTTTCACTCTGGGCGTCAAAATTGAAGGTTAAGGCACGTCTGAGTTGAAAAAAAACACAGTTAACAGGAAATGTGACTCCATTTATCCAACGCCGCAGGCGATTTCCAGCGAATCTTGTTGAAACTTCACAGCAGAGAGGTCAGAACCAGCCAGACATCTATGCAAGGTTATAATCTATGCTCGCGGAACTTCGGGAACAATATCTGACCACGGTTGCCCGTGCCCTGGATGGCACGATCTATGAAGACCCACCAATTCTGTTTGGAGACACCAAACCGGATTATGACTCCAAAAACCGTGAATACGGCTGGGATTGGCCGTCTGTTGCTTTCACTATGGTGGGCAGCAAGAGATTGGCCAATGTTCGCGCCATGGTGGAATCCGTCATCGGCAACCAGGTTCCCGGCGATTTTGTCGAAACCGGAGTATGGCGTGGCGGTGCCAGCATCTTCGCGAAAGCGGTTCTCTTTACATATGGCCAGAATGACAGACGTGTCGTTCTTTGTGACTCTTTCAAGGGACTGCCCGAGCCGAATGAAGAACTGTATCCTCACGACAAGGGGTCTGATTTCCATAAGTACGACGCTCTGGCCGTGTCAGCCGATTCTGTAAGGGCGAATTTTGAAAAGTTCGGGCTCCTGGACGATAATGTCGTGTTCATTGAAGGCTTTTTCAAAGACACCATGCCACTGGTACCCAGCGAGCAGATTGCAGTGCTGCGTCTTGACGGCGACATGTATGAATCAACCATAGATCCTTTGCGGCACCTTTTCGGTAAGGTCTCGGAAGGCGGTTGGATCATCGTTGACGACTATCACGTGGTTCCCGCAGCTAAAGCGGCCGTGCATGATTATCTTGACGAGGTGGGCTATAAGCCACCCGCGATCAACGAAATCGATGGCGTGGGCGTCTATTTCCAAAAGGTCTAGAGAGGACCAGGCCTTGGGTTCAGGTCATGGGTCAGGTTGCGCCCGTCACCTGAACACCTGAAACGTCACGCTCAGCAAGGCTGCGGCCTGTAGGTGTTTCAGAATGGCCGACCAGGCTGACACCCTTGAGGTGCTACCGGGCAGAATCCTTAACATTCCGATGAACGCCCGAAACATGGAACTGATTCAGGTTCTGAAAGCAGTTCTTTCACGTGGTACAGCCGTCTTCGGCACCCCTTTTGGACGTCGCACAGTGGGCGCCACACCGGATGCAATCTTTGCGCCCGACCCCAATTTCTTGTTCTTTCACTGAGAGATGGTGCGGTCGAGAAGACTCGAACTTCCACGGGAGTTACCCCACAGCGACCTCAACGCTGCGCGTCTACCAATTCCGCCACGACCGCACTGCCAATGACTTTGTAAAGCGGCGTATAGACGTTGGTGCGCGCGATGTGAAGAGGCAAAAACGCAGTGGTTTAAATTCCTTCACCACGGGCTTATCTCTGCCAGTGGACGACACGCCATTGACCTGACAGGAGCCACACGATGCCCCCGCCCGAAAACCGCCCGATCGTTCAGATCGATATCGTCTCGGATGTCGTGTGCCCCTGGTGCGTTGTCGGGTTTCGACAGCTTGACATGGCGTTGCAGCAACAGGGTGTCCTTGCCCGGCTTCGCTGGCATCCGTTCGAGTTGAACCCGGACATGCCACCCGAAGGCCAGAACCTGCGTGAACATATCATGGCCAAATACGGCTCGACCGCCGAGCAAAGTCAGCAGGCACGGGACAAGCTTACCTCGATCGGGGCCGAGCTCGGCTTTGCCTTCAACTTCGACGATGACAGCAGAATGGTGAACACATTCGCAGCGCATCAGTTGCTGGATTGGGCGGAATCAGTCGGCCGACAGCATCCTTTGAAACTGGCTCTGTTCGACGCGTATTTCACAGCGCAGCGGGATGTTTCCGATATGGATGTTCTGCTGGAAGTTGTTCGATCCATCGGGCTGGACGCGGATACGGCGCGACAAGCACTTGAAAGCGGAGAACACATAGCCCTGGTGCGTGAAAAGCAGCTGTTCTGGACCAGCCGGGGAATTTCAGGCGTGCCATCCATGGTTTTTGGCGGGAAATACCTGCTGACCGGCGCACAGGGTTCTGAAACCTATGCCCAGGTGCTGCAACGTTGCCTGTCCGAGGCCGCCTGACCCCTTTTCTTGACCGATTCAGACGGATATGAGACCGGCATGGAATGGAAAATCACCGATGGTCTGATCAGCTATGACGACGCCGTTGCCTTTATGGAGGCGCGCGTCGCCGCAATTGCAAATGGCGAAGCCGAAGAATGTGTCTGGCTGCTGGAACACCCGCCGCTTTATACGGCCGGCACTTCGGCCAGGATCGAAGATCTGACCGACCCCGATCGGTTTCCGGTTTACGAAAGCAAACGCGGCGGCGAATACACCTATCACGGGCCCGGCCAGCGTGTGGCCTATGTCATGCTGGATTTGAACAAACGTGGTCGCGACGTGCGTCAGTTTGTGAAACAGCTGGAGACCTGGGTGATCTCGGCGCTGGCGGAATTCAACGTGCAAGGCGAGATCCGTGAAGGGCGCGTGGGGGTTTGGGTTCGGCGTGATGACAAGCCGTTGACAGCGACCGGCAAACCGGCGGAAGACAAGATCGCCGCCATTGGTTTGCGCCTGCGCAAATGGGTCAGTTTTCACGGAATCTCAGTGAATGTCGAACCGGATCTGGAACATTTTTCCGGCATCGTCCCTTGCGGGATAAGCGAATACGGCGTGACCTCATTGGTCGACCTGGGCTTGCCGGTAACGATGGCAGACCTTGATGCCGCACTGAAAAAGACTTTCGCAGACGTTTTTGGCCCAGTGGCACCCTGAATCCATCTGTCGATCACTGCGCAGCGAATCGCTGCGCGCCACTGTTGCAAACAACAATCCCTGTGACAGGCTGGCTCTGTTTCCCATGCGTAAGGCAATTAACCCTGAATTCGGTGGATTTGTAGAAGTCTTTAAGCATTTTTTAACTCAGGTGGATACAAAGGCCCCGTTAACGAGTAATATGGAACTGCCAATCAAGAGTGAGTGGTATGTTAACCGGTGATCCAGGGCTCGCCCTCGAAATCCGAGAAGTGTTTGGTTACGAGTCTGCCGTTCCGACCCCAAATCGGAACGGCAATTCTCTTTCAGGCACCGCTAGTTTTCCTGATGCCCAAATCGGGAAGAACCGATGCAGGCGCGGTCGGCCTGTTCAAGCTCGAGCGTCGCATGGCCCACCCCAAAACGATCTTGCAGGGTTTGCCTGACACTGTCCCGCACCCCTTCGGCATTTGGCCAGGCGTTCGTATCGATGACCAGATGAGCCGTCAGCGCGGGCTGCCGTTCCTGCATGCTCCACAAATGCACGTGATGCACTTCCGCCACCCCTTCTGTTTCTTCGATAGCCGCCGCAACCTGCTCTGGTTCCAGGTCGGGCGGAGCGCCCAGCATCAGAACGCGGATCGTCTCGCCCATCTCACCTTTGACATGCCACATGATATAGACCGAGATCAGGATCGTTACCGCCGGGTCTACCCATGTCCAGCCGAACAGGATCACTGCGGAGCCCGCTACAATCACGGCGACTGATCCCAATGCGTCAGCAACATTGTGAATGAACGCGGCCCGGATATTCATGCTTTCTTTGGCCATAGTATATGTCAGCGCAGCGGTTACGAGATCGACCACCAATGCCAGCGCGGCAATCCAAACCACAATCCAGCCATTGATCGGCTCGGGTTCAAAAAACCGCATCACGCCTTCGTAGAACAGATAGACCGACAACACGATCAACGTGGTGTAATTGACCAACGCGGCGACGACTTCGGCCCGGCCATAGCCAAAGCTCATACGGGGATCGGCTGGACGCCGGGCGATTTTGCGCGCGAAAAACGCGATGATCAGCGCCACGGCGTCCGAAAAATTGTGCAGCGCATCGGCAATCAACGCCAGAGAACCCGAAATGATGCCCCCGATGACCTGAGCCAATGTCAGGAACATGTTCACCGCAATCGCCCAGGCGACGCGCGCATCGCCAGCGTCTGGATCAATGTGGTTGTGCTGGTGACCATGCCCGGTGTGGGAATGCTGGTGTGCCATATCGTTTCATGTCCCTTGTTACGGCTTCCCAGAGCATGTAATTCCTCTAGCCACTAGAGGTTCAAGAGGTCAAAACCGGAAAAATGTATTCGATCGGGGACTTATCGCGCCGAACCGGAGTGAAAATTCCGACAATCCGGTTCTATGAAGACAAAGGCCTGTTACCCAAACCAGAGCGAACCGCGGGCAATCAACGCCGGTATGACGAAGTCGCGTTGAAACGGCTGATCTTCATTCGCCATTGCCGTGATCTGGGATTGCCACTGGCTGATGTCGTGGGCCTGTTGTTTCTTGAGGGCGCCTCTGGCAGCGACCTTAACCGGGCGCACGAAATTGCCGAAAGACAACTGGCCGATCTGCGGGACCGAATTGCCCGCCTGCAAAACCTCGAAACGGAACTGACCCGAATTTCAGCGGCCTGCGACGGGCAGCACGATCATGTCTGTGCCGTGCTGCACGCATTTCAGGACCACGGCGAATGCATGGGGCCCCATGGCGCCGAATGATCAGGCGAGAGCGGCGCTGATCTTTTTCGCGTGTTCACCGATAAGCTCGAAATCCCCCATCTTGCCCGGCGGGCGCATGGAAACCCCTTCGTGGCGCGGCAGGACGTGAAAATGCAGGTGGAAGACTTCCTGCCCGCCTGCCGCCTCGTTGAATTGCTGGATCGTCACCCCGTCCGCGTCGAATGCGGACTTGACCGCCCGGGCCATCTTCTGCACCGTTTTCACAACCGCCGTCAGTTGCTCGGGCGTGGCATCCAACATGTTGCGGCATGGTGTTTTGGGGATCACCAACAGATGCCCGTCCGCGCGCGGCATGATATCCATGAAAGCCAGCGTTTCATCATCCTCGTACACGCGCATGCACGGGATTTCTTCGCGCAGGATTTTGGCAAAGATATTGTCGGGGTCGTAATCAGCCATCTCAAACCTCTGGATTGCGGGTGTCGGCACAGTTCTGAGACGCGCGCGGGCGACGGTCAAGGCGGAACTCTGCCAACGCCCATGCCGCATCGACAGTCCGGGCTTGAATTCTCATCCGCCATGCCCAGATTCCCCACGTTCAAGGCCGGAAAATCGTGCGGCACCCGCGTGCCCGCGACAATTAATCTTGATCCAGATCAAACTCGGCCATTGAAGGTGCCCTCTTCACATTCTAAAACCAGCAGGAATCCCGCGCGTTGGAGAGGTCCGACTGCGCGGTGCAGTTGCAACAGGAGGCACCTATAATGGCAGACGCAGCCATTCACGGTCACGACCATGAAGATCAGCGCAGCTTTTTCCAGCGCTGGTTCATGTCGACCAACCACAAGGACATCGGGATTCTGTACCTGGTCGTTTCGGCCCTTGCCGGTCTGATCTCGGTGGCGATGACCGTTTACATGCGGCTCGAGCTGATGCACCCGGGCGTTCAGTACATGTGCCTGGAAGGCTTCATGGCCGACCCGTGTACCCCCAACGGTCACTTGTGGAACGTGATGATCACCTATCACGGTGTTCTGATGATGTTCTTCGTTGTCATCCCCGCCCTGTTCGGCGGATTTGGCAACTATTTCATGCCGTTGCAGATCGGTGCGCCGGACATGGCGTTCCCGCGGATGAACAACCTGTCCTTCTGGCTGTATGTCGCCGGCACCTCGCTGGGTGTTGCCTCGCTGCTCAGCCCGGGTGGGAACGATCAGCTCGGCTCGGGTGTGGGCTGGGTTCTGTATCCGCCGCTGTCGACGACCGAAGGCGGCATGTCCATGGACCTGGCGATTTTTGCCGTGCACGTATCGGGCGCCTCCTCGATTCTCGGCGCGATCAACATGATCACCACCTTCCTGAACATGCGTGCCCCGGGCATGACCCTGTTCAAGGTACCGCTGTTCAGCTGGTCGATCTTCGTCACCTCATGGCTGATTCTGCTGTCGCTGCCGGTTCTGGCAGGCGCGATCACCATGCTGCTGATGGACCGCAACTTTGGCTTCACCTTCTTTGATCCGGCCGGCGGCGGTGACCCTATCCTGTATCAGCACATCCTGTGGTTCTTCGGCCACCCCGAAGTGTACATCGTGATCCTGCCCGGTTTCGGCATCATCAGCCACGTGATCGCCACCTTCTCGCGCAAGCCGATCTTCGGCTATCTGCCGATGGTATGGGCGATCATCGCAATCGGCGTGCTGGGCTTTGTCGTGTGGGCGCACCACATGTACACCGTCGGCATGTCGCTGCGTCAGCAGGCCTATTTCATGCTGGCAACGATGGTCATCGCGGTTCCGACGGGGGTCAAGGTATTCTCGTGGATCGCCACCATGTGGGGCGGCTCGATCGAGTTCAAGACGCCGATGCTGTTCGCCTTCGGCTTCCTGTTCCTGTTCACCGTCGGCGGTGTGACCGGTGTGGTTCTGTCGCAGGCCGGTGTCGACCGTGCCTATCATGACACCTACTATGTTGTGGCACATTTCCACTACGTGATGTCGCTGGGTGCTGTCTTCGCGATCTTCGCCGGGGTGTACTTCTACTTCAGCAAGATGACGGGCCGTCAGTACTCTGAGTTCTGGGGCAAGGTTCATTTCTGGCTGTTCTTCATCGGCGCCAACCTGACCTTCTTCCCGCAGCACTTCCTGGGCCGTCAGGGCATGCCGCGCCGCTACATCGACTACCCCGAGGCATTCGCCCAGTGGAACTTCGTTTCGTCGATCGGCGCGTTCATCTCGTTCGCCTCGTTCCTGCTGTTCTTCGGGATCGTGTTCTACGCCCTGTTCCGTGGTGCGAAAGAGACACGTCCGAACCCGTGGAATGAATACGCGGATACGCTGGAATGGACCCTGCCGACACCGCCGCCCGAACACACGTTCGAGCAGCTGCCCAAGCAGGAAGACTGGGACAAAGGCCACGCGCACTGATCCCGATCTGATCCAAAGAAACCCCGCCCAAGTGGCGGGGTTTTCGTTATCCACCTCTGTCAGTTCGCCAAGTGTACCAAAATCCGCTATGATACCCCCACAGAACAGTCGGAGGATCGGCAATGCCGGAAATCGACTTTTGGTATTCAATAGGCAGCACTTACAGTTTCCTTACCGTGATGCGTCTGGACGACTGGTGCGCTGAACATGACGCCACCGTAAACTGGCGGCCCTTTAATGTGCGCACGGTCATGTCAGCCCAGCAGAATATCCCGTTCGCCGGAAAACCCGAAAAATCCGCATATATGTGGCGTGATATCGAACGGCGCTGTGCCAAGTATCACATCCACGCCAGCCTGCCCGCACCCTATCCGATTTCCGATCTTGCCCTGGCCAATCAGGTCGCTTTGTTTGGTATGAGGGATGGGTGGGGCAAGTCATTTACCCAGAACCTATACCGCATCTGGTTCGAGGATGGCGTCGAGGCCGGCAGCGAAAGCGCCCTGTCCGAAGCATTGCTGCGGTGCCAACAGGATCCTCGCCTGACGCTGGCTCGCGCGCGCAGCCCGGATATCGTCACCGCGCTGGAAGCTGAAACAGACATCGCCGTGAAACTGGGTGTTTTCGGCGCCCCCAGCTTCGTGGTGAGGCAAGAGGTGTTCTGGGGCGACGACCGTTTGGATGACGCCTTGTCCTGGGCGCGTGTGGGCCACGTGGTCTGATCAAAACCCGTCGACATGAGGCGGCACTGCGATATGTTTCCGGTATGCCGTACAAATGGAATCAGACATCCGAAACCGAACAGGAACTGCGCCTCTGGCCGCATAATTCTCTGCCGCGACGTGGGGCGATGATTGCCATCCTGTCCGTATTTCTGTTCGGTTTGATCCCGTTGCTGGCCGTGCTTGGGTCGGTCGTGTTGTGGGGCCTGTTACCGTTTCTGCTGTTGACGGTGCTTGGGCTTTGGCTGGCGATTCAGGCGAACTATCGCGCGCGCAGTGCGTTTGAGATTTTCACCTTGTCCGGTTCACAAGCCCGCCTGGTGCATCACACCCCGGGCAAAGACCAACAGGAATGGTCGTGCAATCGCTATTGGGCACGACCTGAAATGTACGAAAAAGGCGGCCCGGTTCCACACTATGTCACGCTCGTCGGAGACGGGCGCGAGGTCGAAATCGGGGCGTTTCTGTCGGAGGACGAGCGTATCACGCTCTATGACGATTTGGCCAGGAAACTGCGCGACCCTGTCGCGCAGTAGGTGTTTCAGCCTGATGTCTCAGCAGTCGCCGTTTGACGCGGCGCAGAGGTGATCCTTGACCATAGGCCCGACCTTGCCGAAGTCCATCTGTCCGGTATAACGGGTTTTCAACTCGCCCATGACCTTGCCCATGTCGCGAATGGAACCGGCACCGGTCGAAGTGATTGCAGCCTGAATCGCCTTTGAAACCTCATCATCATCCAACTGTTTGGGCAGAAACTCTTCGATGACGGCGACTTCCTGCATCTCGCGCTCGGCCAGATCCAGGCGACCACCCTCTTCATAGGCGCGCGCACTTTCCTTGCGTTGCTTGGTCATTTTTCCAAGAATTTCAAGCACCTCTGCATCACCACAGCCTTTGACTTCTTCATTGTCCGAGGCGCGCGCGGCGATGTCGCGGTCCTTGATGGCCGCGTTGATCAACCGCAGTGTCGACAGACGCTCGGCTGCTTTGTCTTTCATTGCTTGCTTCAGGGCGGCATTCACCCGTGATCGCATGTCCATTTGGCTTGTCCATCCCCATGACAACGAAACCCCGAACATATCTAAACAAAAAGCGCGTTACAACCGGGGGCGAACAAGCTTAACCCATTGAAAAATAACGATAGCCTAAAAATTGAACAGACTTGACCCAAGCGCTTAACCCCCTTAGGTATGCGCCGGTTTACCTTGCAGGAGAGTCGCGCCATGGCCCAGAACGCCCCGTCCAAGCCCACCGCATGTCTGGCATTGGCCGACGGAACGCTGTTTTACGGCATCGGTTTCGGTGCAACCGGACAGACCGTGGCCGAACTCTGCTTCAACACAGCGATGACCGGATATCAGGAAATCATGACCGACCCATCCTATGCCGGGCAGATCGTCACCTTTACCTTCCCCCATATCGGCAATGTCGGCGTGAACCCGGAAGACGACGAAACCGGTGATCCGGTCGCCGCTGGCATGGTCGTCAAATGGGACCCGACCGAGCCGTCCAACTGGCGCTCGGCCGAAGAACTCAAGGGCTGGCTTGCCCGCCGTGGCCGCATCGCCATCGGCGGCGTTGATACCCGCCGTCTGACCCGCGCCATTCGCCAGCAGGGCGCGCCGCATGTGGCGCTGGCTCATGATCCCGAGGGCAATTTCGACATCGAAGCACTGGTTGCAGCGGCCCGCGGCTTTGCCGGGCTGGAAGGTATGGACTTGGCCAAGGATGTCACCTGTGCCCAAAGCTACCGCTGGGATGAAATGCGCTGGGCGTGGCCGGAAGGGTACAAGCGGCAAGAGGCCCCCGCCCACAAAGTCGTGGCTGTCGACTATGGAGCAAAGCGCAATATTCTGCGCTGTCTCGCCTCGGCTGGATGTGATGTAACCGTGCTGCCAGCGACGGCGACCGCTGCCGAAGTGCTGGCCCATCAGCCGGATGGCGTTTTCCTGTCGAACGGTCCCGGCGACCCGGCCGCAACGGGTGCCTATGCTGTGCCGATGATCAAGGAAATTCTGGACACAACCGATCTGCCCGTCTTTGGTATCTGCCTTGGCCACCAGATGCTGGCCCTGGCGTTGGGCGGTCAGACAGTCAAGATGAACCACGGCCACCACGGCGCGAACCACCCGGTCAAGGATCTGGAAACCGGCAAGGTCGAAATCACGTCGATGAATCACGGTTTTGCCGTGGACGCGCAGTCTTTGCCGGAAGGCGTGGTCGAGACCCACAGATCGCTGTTTGACGGCTCGAACTGCGGGATCCGCATGACTGACAGACCTGTATACTCGGTACAATACCACCCCGAAGCGTCGCCC
The DNA here is from genome assembly GCF_056540885.1 of Ruegeria sp. AL12. Lineage (NCBI taxonomy): Bacteria > Pseudomonadati > Pseudomonadota > Alphaproteobacteria > Rhodobacterales > Roseobacteraceae > Ruegeria > Ruegeria sp. AL12. The sequence continues at coordinate 1,307,582 of NZ_JBQFXN010000001.1, forward strand.
GGACCCCAGGACAGTTTTTACCTGTTCGAACGTTTCGCCGATGCGATGGAAAAGAAAAAAGAGCAGGCATAAACCCTTAAGTTACCGGAGTTAACGGCACATTAACCTTGTTTGATCAACCCTGTGCGCAGGTAACTGTGCCAGGGTTTTTTTAATGGTTGAACTTAACCTTCAGGATTTTACAAACGCGTCCCCGATCCCGGCGCCCGGTTTTCGCAAACCGCTGGGCACATGCCTGCTGGAAACCGAGGTCATCACCCGTTCACAACTGGACCATGCGCTGAGCCTGCAAACCAGGCAGAAAGCGCCGCTTGGCGAGATTCTGGTTGGCGAAGGGTATGCCACCAGGCAGGACGTTCTGAAAGCTCTGTCCACGCAGTTCGGGTGGCAGATCGCGGACCTCGAACAAATTCCACCGATGCCCGGATTGTGCAACCTGAAGCCGGTGGATTTCTGGCTTGAGCACAATGTCATTCCCTGGATGCGCATCGGCCCTCTGGTTTTGGTCGCCACTGCCCGGCCCGATCGTTTTGCAACCGTGATCGCCGAGATGCAGGATTGCGACTATTCCATCCTGCCCGTTCTTGCGGGTTCTCATCAGATCGACCGGGTCATTGCACAGCACTTCTCGCGGACACTCGCAAAAGCGGCCGAAACCCGTGTGAACGCGGAACAAAGCTGTCGCAACTGGACCGCCGGGTCCCGGCTCGTATCATCTGCGGCAACGCTGGGTGTGCTGTGTCTTTTTGCCCTGTTCCCTGCGATTGGATTGATGGTTTTGTTGGGCGCGGCCGTAGGCAGTTTGGTTCTTTTTGCAGCCTTTCGGATAATGGGCGCCCTGGCCTGCCTCAGCGACCGCATGAAAAAGCCGACCGAGCCAACAGAGGCGGCGATCGCGCTTCGTCACCCCTGCGTGTCCATCATGGTGCCGTTGTACAAAGAGCGAGAAATCGCGAATGCTCTGGTGCAGCGGCTTCAAAGGCTGACCTATCCCAAAGCGCTGCTGGACGTCATTCTCGTGCTCGAGGCGACCGATGACGTGACGCGCGGCGCCCTTGCGCGAGTGGCTCTGCCCAGTTGGATGCGTGTTGTTGAAGTCCCCGAACTGAACGGTTTGACCACCAAACCGCGCGCCATGAATTACGCGGTGGACTTTTGCCGCGGTGACATCGTTGGCGTTTGGGATGCCGAAGACGCACCACAGCCGGATCAGATCGAACGGGTGGTTGCGCATTTCACCCAAGCTTCGCCCGAGGTGGTTTGCCTGCAAGGTGTTTTGGATTACTACAACCCCCGCACGAACTGGCGGTCGCGCTGTTTTACCATCGAATACAACAGTTGGTTTCGCGTAATCCTGCCGGGCATCGCACGTATGAGGCTAGTCGTCCCGCTTGGGGGAACGACGTTCTTTTTTCGCCGCGAAAAGCTGTTGGAACTGGGCGGTTGGGACGCCCACAATGTCACCGAAGATGCCGATTTGGGCGTGCGGCTTTGCCGGGCGGGTTACCGGACCGAGATGGTGGACACCGCCACCTTCGAAGAGGCGAATTTCCGCGCCTGGCCGTGGGTGAAGCAACGCTCACGCTGGCTCAAGGGGTTCATGGTCACCTATCTTGTGCACATGCGGGACCCGCGGAAACTGTATGCTGATTTGGGTGCGGCCAAGTTTATCGGCCTACAGGCATTCTTTCTGGGCACTCTGGGTCAGTTCCTGCTGGCTCCTGTTCTATGGATTTTCTGGTTGTACGCCCTGGGCATGCCCAATCCGATGGAACAGATCCTGCCGCAGCAGATCACGACGGCGCTGATCTGGCTGTTTCTGGCAACCGAGGCCCTGAACATATGCGTCGGGATCATCGCTGTATCCGCGCGTGAACGTCGGTTTTTGCTGCCGTGGGTTCCGACGATGTGCCTGTATTTCCCGCTGGGGGTGGTTGCCGGCTACAAAGCCCTGTGGGAACTGGCGACAAATCCGTTTTTTTGGGACAAAACCCAACACGGGCAGGCCAGCGAAGACGTTCCACTGGCCTGAAGTTCACTTGTCGCGACGACTGGCATCCTGTTTCAGACGTGTCATGAAGGCGACCGAAATATGTTCCTTCAACGCCTGCCCCGCGGCCTCCTCGTCTCGGGCTGCGATGGCATCGACGATTCCCTTATGCTCACTTTGCGCGATCTCGCCACGGCCCTGAACTGCCAGCGAAGTGGTCGCCATCAAAGCCATGGTCCGGTGAACCAGATCAAGCTGCTGAACCAGATAGCGGTTGTGTGACGCCAGATGAATCTGTTCGTGAAACCGTCGGTTGGCGCGCGACAAGGCCGTTGGGTCATCGATCAGCTTGTCATCTTCGACGACCATGTCCTGAAGAACCTTGATTTCTTCTTCGGTGGCGTGTTTCGCGGCCAGGCGCGCAGCAAGCCCTTCAAGTTCCCGGCGCACGATGTAAAGCTCGGCCATCTGGTTGTGATCCAGGGATGCGACGATCAACGACCGCCCGTCCCGTTCCAGCAAAGACTGGGTTTCCAACCGTTGCAACGCTTCGCGGATCGGGGTGCGTGACACTCCGAAACGCTCTGCCAGTTCGCTTTCGACCAACCGATCACCGGGCTTATAGACGCCCACATCGATGGCTTCCAGGATAAGGCTGTAGGCGTCCTTGGTCGGGGATCGGGTCTGGCTCATGGGATCGTTTGTCTCCTCGTTCGGACATGTCTAGCCGTGACAGGGGGCGGCGATCAAGTACAGCATTGAAAACCGACCGACTGCGCCCTAAACCCAAGCCATGGTCAAACCTTCGTTTAGTCATGTCACACAATGGGTGTTCGATCTGGACAACACCCTATACCCACCGCATATGCGGCTGTTCGATCAGATAGAAGTTCTGATGACGGATTATGTGGTGCAAGCCATCGGTGTTGACCGGGCCGAGGCCGACCGGCTGCGCGCGCATTACTGGCGGGAATACGGGACCACGCTGGCCGGGTTGATGGCCGAACATGATCTGGACCCCGACCCCTACCTGCACGCGGTACATCAGGTTGACATGAGCCACATGGACCCGGATGCGGAACTGGCCGATCATATCCGCGCCCTTCCCGGCCGGCGGATCGTCTACACCAACGGCAGCGCGCCCTATGCGGAACGGGTCCTTGAGGCACGCGGCCTGACAGGCCTGTTCGACGCGATATACGGTGTTGAACATGCAGGGTACCGACCAAAACCCGAAAAAGCCGCGTTCGAAGCGGTTTTTGAAAAGGACGGCCTTCAGACCGAAATAGCGGCCATATTCGAAGATGAACCACGCAATCTCGCGGCCCCACACGAGATGGGAATGCGCACGGTTCATGTTTCTCCCGACCCGCATGAAGCCGATCACATCCACCATCACACGGACGATCTGACCGCGTTTCTGGCGCGCCTGCGATAGGCTGTCACAGTGCGACGATCTGCACGTTCTGCACACGCATCTGCGTCCTTATATGCGCTGCAGCGACGAACAGATGGAGACCCCGATGAGCGCGATTGAGATGCCGCTGCGCCTGCCGATTTGGCAGCGCCTTTTCTTTGCAATTCCCGTCGTTGGATGGCTGGCGCGCGACGCGGTCAACGCCAAGGCAGAAGACTTGTATTACACTACTGCTGCGATTTTCAGCATGTGGGGCTGTTCCATCATGTTGTTCGGCCTTCCCGGCCTCTACATCCCTGCCCTTATGATGGTGCCGCTGATGTTTCTGATCCTCATCCTGATTTCACGGGGCTGAAATACGGGACAGGATTTCACTTGGCACTCAGGGCAGATCCGAACTAGGTTCTGCCCAGAATGATGAGAGGCGCCATGTCCGACAGCTGTGACATCCTGATTTCCGGTGGCGGGATCGCCGGTCTGACCGCCGCGGCGGTATTTGGAACGGCAGGTTTTGAAGTGATCTGCGTTGATCCGAGCCCTCCAATCACCGAGCGGGACGTGGACGGGTCAGATCTGCGCACCACGGCTTTTTTGCAGCCTGCGCGCGGCCTGCTGGAACAATGCGGTCTGTGGGCAAGACTGGATGCACAGGCGGCCCCGTTGCAAGTCATGCGGATCGTTGATGCCGGGGGTGATTTGCCCGAGCCACGCGTCGTTCGCGACTTCAACGCGGCCGACATCTCCGAACAACCTTTCGGCTGGAACCTGCCCAACTGGCTGTTGCGCCGTGAAATGGTGGCGCGACTGGCCGAGTTGCCGAATGTCGATTTCCGCCCCGGCACCGCGACCACCAGCCTGTTCACCCGAACCGCCGAAGCCCGCGTGAGCCTGAGTGATGGCAGCCGCGTCCGGTGCAAGCTTGTGCTTGCTGCCGATGGTCGCAACTCGCCGATGCGCGAAGCAGCCGGCATCAAGGTGCACACAACACGATATGGGCAGAAGGCGCTGGCATTTGCGGTGACGCACCCCATTCCACACGAGAATGTCTCGACCGAGATTCACATATCCGGGGGGCCGTTCACGCTGGTGCCTCTGCCGGACTGGAACGGGCAGCCCTCGTCCGCCATCGTCTGGATGGAACGCGGACCGAAGGCCGTTGAACTCCTGAACCTGGAACCCGAGGCTTTCGAGGCCGCCATGACCTCTCGGTCCTGCGGGTTGTTCGGCCCGCTGAAATTGGCATCCCGCAGAACGATCTGGCCCATCATCAGCCAATCGGCGGAACGTCTGGCGGGTGAACGCATTGCGCTGATGGCCGAGGCGGCGCATGTAGTGCCTCCCATCGGGGCACAAGGATTGAACATGTCTCTGGGTGACCTGCGTTGCCTGCTGGATTTGGCGCAAGCCCGGCCCGAAGGTCTGGGAGACGAACAGATGCTGGGCGCCTATCACAAGGCCCGTCACACCGAGGTCGAGATGCGCCTCAAGGGCATTGATCTGCTGAACCGCGCCTCGATGATTGAGACGCGGCCGCTGCGAGATGCACGGGCGATGGGGCTGAGCGCGCTCTATTCCCTGCCACCAGTGCGCAAGACTTTGATGCAGATGGGCCTTGGCGTTCGCTAAGGCCCGGTCCGCTTACAGAACCTGATCCAGCACCCGTTTCAAACGCGCGATGGTGCCGTCCACGTCGTACAGCTTGTCGAGCCCGAACAGACCCAACCGGAACGTGCTGAACCCTTCGGGCTCATCACATTGCAACGGAACACCTGCGGCAATCTGCATGCCAAGTGCCGCAAATCTCTTGCCGTTCTGGATTTCGGGATCCGAGGTGTAGCTGACCACAACTCCGGGCGCGCCGAAACCGTCGGCCGCAACCGAAACGACACCCTTGTCCTTGAGCATCGATCGCACACCATCACCCAGCGCCCACTGCGCCGCACGCAACTTTTCGAACCCGTATTCACGAGTCTCTGCCATGGTGTCGCGGAAGGCCAGCAACGCATCGGTCGGCATCGTGGCGTGGTAGGCGTGGCCCCCGTTTTCATAGGCTTGCATGATCTGCCGCCATTTCTTCAGATCAAGGGCGAAACTGTCGGAACTGGTCTGCTCCAGACGTGCCTCTCCGCGTTCAGACAACATGACCAGACCGGCACATGGCGAGGCGCTCCACCCTTTCTGCGGCGCCGAGATCAGAACATCGACACCGGTGGCTTTCATGTCCACCCAGGCGCAACCCGACGCAATGCAATCCAACACCATCAACGCACCCACCTCATGCGCCGCGCTTGCCAGCACGGTCACATAGTCATCCGGCAGAATGACCCCCGCCGACGTTTCGACATGCGGAGCAAAAACAACACCGGGCTTTTGTTCGCGAATCGCGGCGACGACCTCTTCGATCGGAGCAGGGGCAAAAGGCGATGGGCTGGAATTGCCAGTCTCGCGCGCCTTCATGACTGTGGTCGAGTTTGTCAGAGACCCGCTTTCAATGATCTGGCTCCACCGGTACGAAAACCATCCATTGCGAACCACAAGCACATCTGCGCCGTGCCCGAACTGTCGGGCGACCGCTTCCATGGCATAGGTTCCACCGCCGGGAATAACGGCGACGCCATCTGCATTGTACACGCCCTTCAACATATCCGAAATGTCGCGCATCACCTGCTGAAACTTCTGCGACATATGGTTCAGCGAGCGGTCCGTAAATACGACCGAGAATTCTTCGAGCCCGTTCGGGTCAACGGTTTCCAGCAAGCCTGGCATGGCGCATCCTCTCCAAAGCGTTTTCGAAGTCTTGTCCGCTTTGTCAGTTCGGGTAAAGCCCTTTCGCGGCAAAATTTGACCCAACGTAAAGCTTAACAAACACATAATTTTTTTCGCTTAAATTCGTGAAAGCACGAAAATGACGCCAACCAGTGTCACTTCCCCTTTACACTTCTACTTGCTTCTGAACAGATGCGCACACTTTATACTTGAAGGGATAGATTCACCCGTGACGATACAAAAGCGGATCAGCTTCCAGTTCGTTCGAGACGAAGTAAAACGACGCATTGAAAGCCGTGTCTGGCCACAAGGATCGCTTTTGCCGACGGAGACCCAACTGGCAGAGGAGTTCAATTGCGCCCGGGCCACTGTGAACAGAGCCTTGAGAGAACTGGCCGAACAGGGCTTTGTCGAGCGCAAACGCAAGAGCGGCACACGTGTCAAGAAAGAGCCCAGCAAACACGCCAAACTCGAATTGTCACTGGCGCGGCAAGTGGTCGAAAGCCAGAATGCAAACTATCGTTATGCGCTTGTGGAAAGGAATGTCGTCACCAGCCCAGGATGGCTTTCCTCGCAGATCAACGTGGCACCGGATGCGCGTGTTCTACATGTAATCTGTATGCACTATGCGGACAATCGGCCCTTCCAGATGGAAGAACGATGGATCAACATCGAGGCCGTACCTGATGTGGAGGACGCGGACCTGTTCGAACAGGGGCCACATGAATGGCTGTTGACGGCCGCACCTTTCACCGATGCCGAGGTCGCTTTCTGTGCCATTTCCGCAGATGCGCGACTGGCAGAATTCATGGGCACCACGGCGGGAACATCCATGATTCAAATGGAGCGCACCACCTGGAAAGAAGACAGGCCGCTTACCTTTGCGCGCATGACGCATCATCCGGGCTATTGCATCCGCACCAAGTACTGACTCTGTTCAGCCAATGGGACCGGGCAGACGTTCTTCGCTCAGCAGAACATTGGCCTCGACGTCGCCTGCACCCGGCAGAGTCATGATCCGGCGCCGCAAAACACGTTCGAAATCGGCCAGGTCCCGGGCCACGACACGCAGTCGATAATCATACAGCCCCAGCACATGCTCGACGGTCTGCACCTCGGGAACGGCACTGACAGCGCGCTCAAAATCTTCAAGGCTGACTTGGCCCTTGCGCCCCAGCTTGATGCCCAGAAAGACTGTGACACCGAATCCCAGCGCCTCGGCATTCAGACGCAGCCGACGGCCCTTGATTATTCCTGCGTCTTCCAGCCGGCGAATGCGACGCCAGGTGGCGGGTTGGGATAATCCGAACCTGCGCCCCAATGCTCCGGCACTTTGCGTGGCATCCTGTTGCAGCGCGCGAAGAAGACGGCGATCAATCTCATCCAGCTCGATCATACCGGCAGCACCTCGTCCCGCTTGACCCGCGCGATGTGCATAAGGGCTTCGATATCGGCAATATGCGGCAGGGTCAGAATCCGGTCGCGATAAAGCTGCTGATAGTGCTTCATGTCTCTTGCAATGACGGAAAGACGAACATCGACACGACCCAGAAAGGTCTGGATTTCGATCACCTCTGCCACGTCACGCGCCGCCTGCGTGAAATCGTCGAAAGCGCGGGCCTGCGTCTTGTCGAGCGTGATCCGAAGTGAAACCTCGACGGCATATCCCATCGCGGCCCAGTCTATCACGGCCTCCTGCCCTTCGATGATCCCTGCGGCCTGCATCTTTTCGATTCGCCGCCAGCAGACACCCGCGCTGATCCGGCAAAGATCGGCCAGTTCCGCTGTTGTCAGGCTCGGGTCTGCTTGAAAGTGGCGCAGAATGCGCCGATCAATGTCATCAAGCATGATTTTTTCACAGTCTCCGATTTCTGCGAATTATTCTTCATCTTTTTTGCAAATACTCAAGCCCAACCCTATCGCCATTGCGCGAACAGGCAGATACAACCGCCGCAATCAAACCAGAAAGGACCGGCGAAATGCGCGTCTATTACGATCGCGATTGCGATATCAACCTGATCAAAGACAAGAAAGTGGCTATCCTGGGCTATGGGTCGCAAGGTCACGCGCACGCGCTGAACCTGCGCGATTCAGGCGCAAAGAACCTGGTCATCGCCCTGCGCGAAGGTTCGCCTTCGGCCAAGAAAGCCGAAGCAGAGGGCCTGGAAGTCATGGGCATCGCCGAGGCGGCCGCCTGGTGTGACGTGATCATGTTCACCATGCCCGACGAGCTTCAGGCCGAGACCTACAAAAAATACGTCCACGACAACATCAAGCCGGGCGCGGCCATCGCCTTTGCCCACGGCCTGAACGTCCATTTCGGCCTGATCGAGCCGAAAGAAGGCGTCGATGTCATCATGATGGCCCCCAAGGGCCCCGGCCACACTGTGCGCGGCGAATACACCAAAGGCGGCGGCGTACCCTGCCTGGTCGCTGTCCACAACGATGCAACCGGCAAGGCGCTGGAAATCGGCCTGTCCTACTGCTCGGCCATCGGTGGCGGGCGCTCGGGCATCATTGAAACCAACTTCCGTGAAGAATGTGAAACCGACCTGTTCGGCGAACAGGCCGTTCTGTGCGGTGGTCTGGTCGAACTGATCCGCTGCGGCTTTGAAACTCTGGTCGAAGCCGGTTACGCCCCTGAAATGGCGTATTTCGAGTGTCTGCACGAAGTGAAGCTGATCGTTGACCTGATCTATGAAGGCGGCATCGCCAACATGGATTATTCGATCTCGAACACCGCCGAATACGGCCAGTATGTCACCGGGCCGCGTATCCTGAAATACGACGAGACCAAAGCGCGCATGAAAGAGGTTCTGAACGACATCCAGCAGGGAAAATTCGTTCGTGACTTCATGCTGGAAAACGCCGTTGGCCAGCCGACCATCAAAGCGGCGCGCCGCGCCAATGACGAGCATATGATCGAAGAAACCGGCGCCAAGCTGCGCGGCATGATGCCGTGGATATCGGCCGGAAAGATGGTCGACAAAGAAAAGAACTAAGAAGGGCGGAAGCCTGTCACAGGGCGGCCCATGTGGCCGCCCTTTTCGTTTGAATAAAGGTCCGGCAAGGCACATAAACAGCCGGCCAGGTTTAATTTTTGGCGCAGCCGCGCGTTCCAACAGGACAATCAATGGTTCAACAGCCGACAAAACAGGACTGGAGCGGCGTCTTCACGCTGGGCCTGATCTGGGGCGCGACCTTCATGGTCGTTGCCATGGCACTTGAAGGGTATGGCCCAATCACCGTTGCCACCTCACGAACCACGCTGGGCGCTGTTACCCTGTTGCTGATGATGAGGGCGACCGGTCGCAAGCTGCCGGTTCTGACGCCGGCGCTGAGTGTTTCGATTGTCCTTATTGGCGTGCTGTCCACTGCCGTGCCATTCATGTTGCTGAGTTGGGGGCAGCAATTTGTGCCATCTGCTTTTGCGGGGCTGTCTATGGCGGCCATCCCGCTGATGGTGCTGCCGCTGGCGCATTTCTTCTCGGATGAACCACTGAACCTGCGCCGGTTTCTGGGGGTGTGCCTTGGCTTTTCCGGGGCGCTGGTTTTGATCGGACCCGGCCTTGCACAATTGGGCCAGGGGGCCGAACCCGTCGCGCAACTGGCCTGCATCACGGCGGCGCTGTGTTACGCAAGTTCATCCGTGCTGACTCGACGCTGCCCGCCGGTTGACCCTTTGGTACTGGCTGCCCTGACGCTGGTTGTCGGCGCCGCGCTTCTTCTGCCCATAATGCTGCTCACCGAGGGGCTGCCGACCTGGCAAGGCCCACGCCCGACAATCGCCCTGATCGTTCTGGGTTTGCTGCCAACTGCGTTTGCCACCCTTTTGCGCGTTTCGATCACCCGCAGCGCCGGGTCGGTTTTCCTGACATTGGTGAATTACCAGGTGCCGATCTGGTCGATGGTGTTCGGCGCATGGATCCTGTCCGAGGCCCTGCCCCTGCGCTTTTTCATCGCTCTGGCCCTGATCCTGACCGGCATGGCCATCAGCCAGTGGTTCAGCCTGCGAAAGGTTTTGTTCGGGAATTAGCTTGTGGCGGCTTCGACCTCTGCCACGATGCTGTCGACAACTTGGGTCAGCAACCCATCGTCTTCGCATTCAGCCATCACGCGGATCAGAGGTTCTGTCCCGGATTTGCGGATCAACAACCGGCCCTGCCCGTTCAGCCGCGCCTCGGCATCGGCGATGGCCGCCTGAACACTTTGAACCTCCAACGGTGTTTGATCGCTGGAGTAGCGCACATTCTTCAGCAACTGCGGAACGGTTTCGAACTGCTTGGACAGATCAGATGCCTTGCGCCCCGACAGAACCATTTCCGCCAGAAAATGCAGACCAGCCATCAACCCATCACCGGTGGTGGCGTAATCGCTCATCACGATATGGCCGGACTGTTCCCCACCAAGGTTGAACCCGCCTTCACGCATCCGTTCGACCACGTAGCGATCACCGACGGCCGTTCGCTCCAGACGCAAACCCTGCGCTGTCAGATGGCGTTCCAGGCCCAGGTTGGACATGACGGTCGCGACCAGAGCGTCGCCCTTCAACTGGCCCGATTTCTTCCATGCCGTCGCCAGCAAAGCCATAAGCTGATCGCCGTCAGCCACCTGACCGGTTTCGTCGACCACAACCACTCTGTCCGCGTCGCCGTCCAGACAAATGCCCACGTCGGCGCCATGCGCGACAACGGTTTCTGCGGCCAGTTGTGGCTTGGTCGATCCGCAGTTGAGATTGATGTTCTTGCCGTTGGGCGCGATTCCCACGGGGATCACTTCTGCGCCCAGCTCCCACAGAACCTCCGGCGCGGTGCGGTGGGCTGCGCCGTTCGCACAATCGATCACCACCTTCAAACCATCCAGACTGACGTTCCGCGGCAACGACGACTTCACACGTTCGCCATAGCGAAACCGTGCGTCATCAACCCGGCGCGCCCGGCCGATATTCTGCGCCTGGGCGGGTCTGACGCCTTCGTCGATCAGTCTTTCGATCTCGACCTCGGCCTGATCGGACAGTTTATAGCCGTCCGGCCCAAAGAACTTGATTCCGTTGTCTTCGGCAGGGTTGTGGCTGGCCGAGATCATGACGCCCAGATCAGCCCTCATGGAGCGCGTCATGAGGCCAACGGCGGGCGTCGGAACGGGCCCCAGCAGCAGCACGTTCATTCCAGTGGACGTCAAACCGGCCGTCAGCGCGTTTTCCAGCATATAGCCGGACAAACGCGTATCCTTGCCGATGACAACCCGGTGCACTCCTGTCGCGTCGCGCCGGAAATACCGCCCGACTGCGGCCCCGATGCGCAACGCCATCTCTGCCGTCATCGGATGCGTGTTGGCGGTGCCCCGCACCCCGTCGGTTCCGAACAGCTTGCGCATAGGTGTCACTCCGTGATTTGCCGTGCGACCGGATTACCGGACAGCAGCCCATAGGCGCAAGGCCTGAGAGGTCTCGGCCACGTCATGAACGCGGATGATCTGCACGCCCTGAGACAATCCCGCCAGAGCCACCGCGATTGATCCCGGCGCGCGGGCAGTCTTGCAAGGCTCTTTTCCGATGGTGCCAATAAAGCCCTTGCGCGACACGCCCAACAGGATCGGGCAGCCCAAGCCGTGGAACAGGCTGAGATTGCGCAAAAGGGTCAGGTTGTGATCCTCGGTCTTCCCAAACCCGATCCCGGGATCCACAACGATCTGATCGCGGCTCAGGCCAAGACGTTCCAGCAACGCGATCTGGCCTTCGAGAAAATCGTAAACATCCAGCAATACATTGTCGTATCGCGGATTGATCTGCATCGTCGCCGGATCACCCTGCATGTGCATGACACAGACAGGCACACCCTGCGCGGCACAGAACGGTGCCAACGCCGGATCGAAGGTGAAGCCCGAGACATCGTTGACCAACCCTGCCCCGGCCGCGCAGGCAGCCTTGGCGACATCGACCTTTCGTGTATCGATGGAAATCAAAGCGCCTGTTTCCGACCGGATCGCTTCGATCAACGGGCGGGTTCGCGCGATCTCTTCCCCGGCCGGGACAAAATCCGCACCCGGACGGGTGGACTCTCCGCCGATATCCAGAATCGTGGCACCATGCGCCACCATATTCACCGCAGCCACGCGAGCAGCATCTACCGAGCTGTGAACACCGCCATCCGAGAAACTGTCCGGCGTGGCATTCAGAATCCCCATGATATGAGGCACCTGCATATCAAGGCCCGCCACGTCAGCCCGCGGTTGGATCAAACGGCTCAGGTAATCTGACGGAACGTCCGAGGCCGCGACGATTTCGGGTTCGGACCCGCGCCGCAGGGCTTCGACATGGGTGAACCAAAGGGGTTGACCCGCCAGCGGCACAGCACCTGCGGGACGGGTCCTTCCATGCTGGACCAGTGGTCTGAAATAGGTTCTCACAGCTGAGCCTGATCCACCGCTACAGCGCGCAAGGGCGTTTTGGGTTCCGTCGGCAAAGCGCCGCCGATCACCATCATTTCGCTCGCTTCAAAGGTCGCCGCGAACCATGCAGCCAGCGCCACGGCATCCGACGGGGCGGCAGACGGGCCGTCAACGGCATCCAGGACGATCTTGGATGGGGCCCAGACACAGATCTGGCCATTCTTCATCGCCCAATCCAATTCGGTCCGCGTCGAGACCACCACACAGCGATGATCCCGTGCCGCCAGAACCCAGGCATTCTGTTCAATTGCCAACAGGTCAATTCGGCGTTGTGTCATCGCATGACCCGTTTGCGGAGCGGCCAGGTCGGACGCCCCAACGCACAGGATCAGCGGGCGCTGGCGGTTCTCCAACTGATCGATCCAACCCTTCAGGTTCTCCGACGCGATGGCGTCATTCGACAGGAAGACAAGGCGGGGATGCGGGCGTTCTTCTTCGGCCACCTCATGATGGACAGAGTCTTTTCCGCGCACGATCTCAACCCCCAACGCACCCGGGCCCCGATCCAGTTTTTCGATGCGAACAAAAACCCTTACAGCCTGAGGTTCAAGCAGGATGCGTTCCGCAACGCGTTCGGCCAATGTCTCAAGCAGGTTCAGACGCTCGGCCGCCAGCTCATAGGCGATGGATTCCGTTACCCGGTCATATGACAGGATGCGATCCACATCATCATCAATCGGGTCCGTCAGAGGCCGGACTTCGACCACGATGTTGAAGCAGATCCGCTGGGTTGTTCCCCGCTCGGCCTGGAAGGCGCCGATTTCGACTTCGACGATATGGTCGCGCAACGAGATACGATCCAACGGCCCCCGAGGAGACGTCGCCTCGGACCGTTCGGACGGGTGTGCGAATGCCAGACGGATTTCAGAACTCATGGGTCAGGCCTTTTCGGGCTCGTTGCATCGTTTGCTTACTATAGGCGTCGCGAGGGCCTATAGCACTCAAACAAGCGCCATTCCAACCGCCGAATGCGGCGTCACGAGACCCGAAACCAGCTCATCATCCCCGAAGCAGCATGCCCAAGCATATGACAATGCAGCAACCAGTTCCCGGGATTGTCCGCGATCAATGCAATTTGGCGCGCCTGTCCCCGCCCGACCAGAACGGTATCACGCCAGGGGCCCAGAGAGCCATCGTCCATGATCAGCCGGAAGTGATGCCCGTGCAGATGCATTGCGTGCGGAAATGCGGTTTCATTCACGAACTCGATCCTGTGCAAACTGCCGACGGCCGCATCCAGAAACGGATCTTCGGGGCGCTCGGCGTAACCGTTCAGCGCCCAGAATTTGCCCAATTGCGCCAGCTCGCGGCCTGACAGTTCGGTTTCACCCAGCCGGGCGCTTTCCAGCCAGCGCATTGCACCACCTTGCAAAACCATCCGGTGCGTTCTGGCATGTCGAAGATTCCCGATCTCAGGCAAAGGGTTAGGCGGCAATGCTGACACGCCCTGCCTGTTCGCCCCGGCAGCGTTTCCACCGACCTCGAACCGTGCCAGCCCAAAAGAACCATCTCTTTCGACGCTGACCAGGCTTGCCGTTTCGCCCTCGGTGACGACATCCACTATCAGATCCGCACGCTGCGCAGGTGCAAACGGGAAAGAGCCCGTCAGCCGCAGCGGTGTTTCCAAGGGCATTCCATCCAAGGCGACGATCCACCCCGAAAGACCATCAAGATCCAGGTCAAATATCCGGGCATTGGAGGCGTTGACCAATCGCAGTCGCAGTCGCTCGTTTCTGCGTACCGCAAACGCGGGATCGAATGATCCGTTGACGGTCAGGATGTTCCCAAGCCGGCCTGCATGGCTCAGATCATGGCCATTGTCGAAATCATCCGTTATCTGCGCGGTCTCAGGGTTCAACCGCCAATCATCCAACATCAGCACCAGATCCTGATCAACATCCGGTGCCGTGGCCTCTGCAACGATCAGCGGCCCATAAAGCCCGCGGGCAACTTGTTCCATCGACTGGTTGTGCGCGTGGTACCAATAGGTGCCCGCATCCGGGGCAACGAAGTCATAGTCAAAAGTGCCGCCCGGTTCGACGACATCCTGCGTCAGGCCAGGCACACCATCCATGGCGTTGTCTATGCGTATCCCGTGCCAATGCACCGATGTGGGTCGGGGAAGGTCATTCACCAGCTTGCGCTGAACGCGTGCGCCCTGATCGACCTTTATTACCGTACCGGGGACTGTGTTACCGTAACTCCAGACCGCCGTGTCAGGAAACCCATCAGGCGCAACGCGCTGCCGGCTCAGATGCGCCTTGAGCGGCGGATAACCGGCGGCCCCGGCCGCGGCCGGCGCAATGGCGACTGCGGCGGCTGTTTTCAGAATCTGTCGTCGGGTGAAAAGCATTACGGGCCTCCTGGGCCCGTAATATAGACTGCAACCTGCCACGCGCCATCAAGCTTCCAGCGCGGGTGCGTCAATCAGTTGCTCGCTGTCCGGTAGTTGTGGCGGTAGAAAATGTGCACACCGATCCGCGCAGTCTGTTTATAGACCCGCGACCAAGATGGCCGAACCGCGGTCGTGTGGTAGTGGGTCGCCCCTTCGGTCAGCTCTTGGCCGATACCATCAATGGCCGCCCGAGCGACCTTGGACACGCGCTCATAAGCTTTCTTCTCGTGGATGACCTCTTTGCGACCGTCACATGTATAGGTGAACTGGCACTGGTATTTCTTGCCGGTGCCCTGGCGGATCACACCACACAGTGAACTTGGAAAGCGGCTGCTTTTGACCCGGTTCAGAATGACCTCGGCCACCGCAAACTGACCACGCACGCTTTCGCCACGCGCTTCGAAGTACAGCGCCTCGGACAGGCACTTCCAGTTTTCGTCACCGGTCGCCTTGGGCTGTTGGTCTAGCCAGTCCTTGGAGTATGTTACTTCAACAGGTTTGGCCGCCTTGCGCGGTTGGAAAAGTTTGAAATAGTCGCGAAAACTTTGCGCCGGCAATTCGCTGCGGGCGACAAGTTCTTTCTTTGCAGTATCAATTGCTTCCCTCTCGGCGAAGGACGCACTCGGCAGCACGGTTGCCGCCATTGTGGCAACAGCCATTATGTAACGTAGCATCAGATAACCTCGCACAGGCACTTCACGCGCCATACCCTCCCCCGGCGGGCGCGACGAGGCATCTAACGCAATCGAGCGCAAAGGTCCAGTCTTTCGGAAAATGCAAGTGGAATCTTGCCCGCAGCGAAGATAAATTTCGCCTGCGAGTGTTCAGATAACCCACTAATCCTTGGGTTTTCAGCCCCTGTCAACCCCCAAGTCTGGAGGAAATCGCCAGTTGAGCGGCAGCCAGCCGAGCGACAGGAACCCGGAAGGGCGAACACGAAACATAGTCGAACCCCAAATCCCTGCAAATGGCGATTGATTCGGGGTTTCCGCCGTGTTCTCCGCAAACCGACAGGGTTACATCCGGTTTCGCGGCTCGTCCCCGCTCGGCTCCCAGCTTCAGCAATTCCCCGACCCCATCCGGATCAAGAACGTGGAACGGATCTTCGCCGAAGACACCCTGGCGAACATAGGCGGACATGAACCGGCCGGCATCGTCGCGGGACAGACCATAGGTCATCTGCGTCAGGTCATTGGTACCGAAACTCATGAACGCGGTCTGCGGGGCGATCTCTTCTGCGCGCAGACAGGCACGCGGGGTTTCAACCATCACACCCAGCCGATATTCAAATTCCTGCCCTCGTTCTGACGCGACCGCTGCCGCCACCGAATCGATGCGGGACTTGACCAGTTCGACCTCTCGTTTCGCAGAGACCAGCGGGATCATCACTTCGGGCACGACCGGGGCGCCGTTCTTTCTGGCATCAAGCGTGGCTTCGAAGATCGCGCGCGCTTGCATGTCATAGATTTCCGGCACCGTTACGCCCAGGCGAACGCCGCGCAAACCCAGCATCGGGTTGTATTCAGTCATCGCATTGACCCTGCGTTCGACATCGGAAACCGGCAAATCCAGCGCCTCGGCCAATTCCCGTTGACCGCTGCGCGTGGTGGGCAGGAACTCGTGCAAGGGCGGGTCGAACAGGCGAATACAGACAGGCTGCCCTTCCATGATTCTGAACAGTTGAACAAAGTCTTCACGTTGCATCGGAAGCAAACGTTCCAGCACAGCCGCCCTGCCTGAAGACGTTTGCGCAAAAATCATCTCGCGCATCACGATCAGGCGACCGGGTTCAAAGAACATATGCTCCGTCCGGCACAGGCCGATGCCCTGAGCCTGAAAATTGCGCGCCGTCTGCGCATCGGCCGGCGTGTCGGCATTGGCGCGGATGTCAATATCACGCTCGGCATCGGCCCACGCCATCAATGTCTGAAAACAATCATCCAACGCGGCCTCAAGCATGGCAGGCTGCCCTGCCAGCACCTGACCGGAACTGCCATCGATTGTCAGAATATCACCGGTTTTGAAAACACGGCCATCGGGCGCGGTCAGCATCTTCTTTTTAGTCTGGAACCGCATGTCTGAGGCACCAACGATACAGGGCAGGCCAAGTCCACGACCAATCACGGCGGCGTGGCTGGTCATGCCGCCCTTTTCCGTCAAAACCGCCACGGCGGCATGCATCCCGCGCACATCCTCGGGCGAGGTTTCGCGGCGGACCAGAACGCAGGCCTCTCCGCGCGCGGCACTGGCCTGCGCTTCTGCGGATGTAAACACGATCTTTCCGGTTGAGGCGCCCGGGCTGGCACCGATGGCCGTCGTCAACACATCACGCCGCGCTTCCGGATGGACCTGCCGGTGCAAAAGTTCATTCAACGCATGGGGGTCCACACGCATCACCGCCTCTTGCGGCGGTATGATCCCGTCTTCAGCCAGACGAACGGCGATCCGCATCGCCGCGCGCGACGTTCTCTGAACCCGGACGCCATCCAGAATGTGCACTTTGCCGTTTTGAATGACGAACTCGACCTGCATTTCTTCGCGCAGTTTTTCGCGCATCAGCGCGGCTTGTTCTTTCAACTCGGCAAAGGCTTTGGGTGCGACTTCTTCAAGCGACGGTCCTCGCGGGTCTTTTTCAAGAAACAGCGCGGCCACATCTTCGCCCAGCGCATCCCGGCCCTGGCTCTGGCTCAGGTAGCGCCCCGTGATCTGCGGCATTCCGGTGGTGGAGTCGACCAGTTGAAGCACGCCTGATCCGCATTCACCCTGCCCGACGCCCGGGATCATCTCTTGAATGACAAGCCCAAGACCGGCATCTGCCGGAGCACCCTTGGCCTGCCGCAGCAGCCGGGCGGATGTCCCGTCCCATGCGCGGGCCATCGAGCGCAAAACTCCGATCAACTGCTCACCCCGGTCCTGCGGGAAGGCTTCATCCGTTTCATCTTCGTAGGCGCGCAGGGAATGGCGCAAGCCTTCGCTGCCATCCATGTCGATGTCATCGAACACATCCGCGTCCAGCCGCGCCACGTGGATCGCATAGCTTTGAACGAACCTGAGATACAGCGCAGCAGCGGCCTCTGCCCCCATGGTGTCGGACAGGTCCACATAGCGTGCATCATTCATGCCAATGTTCAGAACCGCACCGGGCCCACCCCAGTCGGGATCTTCAGAACTTGGCCGGACGCACAGCAAGGTCGTGGGATCGAATTGCTCAAGGATCGCGTCAAGGTTCGGAACGTCGCCTTCCGCAATCTGATGGACCGCATCAAACGACAAGGCGACGGTCCGGGGCACCGGCAGATCCAGTCGGACCAGCCGTTGCAGACACTTGGCCCGCCCGCCATGGGTATGGGCCGTGACCGGAGCATCGGATGTAATGAGCGTGGTATGCGGATTATTCTGCACTGCAGCACCTTTTGATTTGAGTGCAGCATAAGCGCTTGCGCCCTTCGTGCAAGGGCGTTGTGGGCACGCATCACTGCGTGCCCGATGTTTTAACCTTCGATCCGCGACAGATCGGCCACGCTGGAACAAACCTGCCTGATCTGACTGAGCAGGTTCAACCGGTTACGACGGATCACGTCATTGTCGGTGTTGACCTGTACGTCCTCAAAGAACGCATCCACCGGCCCGCGCAGCGCGGCCATGGCCGCCATTGCAGTTGGGAAGTCTTCGGATTTCAAGGCAACGTCAATCTGCGTCTGCGCCCCGTCCAAAGCCGCGAAAAGCGCCTTCTCGCTGTCGGTCTCAGCGAATTTCACATCCGCACCGTAAGAGTATTCCACGCCGTCCTTTTCCTCGGCCTGGGTCAGGATGTTGTTGGCCCGCTTGAACCCCTGCACGAGGTTCTCGCCATCTTCAGTCGCGATCACTGCATTCAGGGCGCGGGCGCGTTTGACCAGCAGGTTGAGGTCGTCATTCCCCTCCATCGCGATGCAGGCATCGATGATGTCGTGGCGGATGCCTTCGTCGCGGAGGAAGACCTTGAGACGGTCGTGGAAGAAGGAGAGGAGGTCATCGCGCATTGGTACGAACTCCCCGCGCCAATCGATTCCGCTTCTTTGATTGACCCAAACTCCCGCTATTTCGTTTATGGCTTCGAGAACAACAGATTCCCTGGCACTTGGGCCTGCTGCAATTGCAGCTTTCACTAATGCAACTTTGTCCTCGGCTGTTGCTCCGATGAACTCCCTTATTTCCTCGGAAACTTCTTGGCCACGTTCGAAGTCTTGCCACATCTCATTGGCAATGGCTTTTTTCAACTCTGCGTACCTGGGCTGTCGAACTTCTTCGAAACCATTTTCGATTTGATCTGTTAAAGAGAGGCTGAAACCATTCTCCAGCACCAACCGAATAACCCCCAATGCCGCACGACGCAGAGCAAACGGGTCTTTCGAGCCAGTCGGCTTCTCATTAATCGCCCAGAACCCGGTCAGCGTGTCCAGCTTGTCAGCCAGCGCCACGGCGACCGACAGAGGTGCCGCAGGCACATCATCCGACGGCCCCAGCGGCGAGTAATGTTCCTGCGCAACAGCAGCCACCGCGGAATCCTCGCCGGCGGCTTCGATGTAATACCGCCCCATGAGCCCCTGAAGTTCGGGAAATTCATAGACCATCTCTGAACTCAGATCGGCCTTGGCCAGGCGCGCGGCCTTCTCGGCCTGATCCGGGTCGGCGCCGGTTACGGGGGCCAGTTCGCGGGCCAGCGCGGCGATGCGCTCGATCCGCTGGGCCTGGGTGCCCAGCTTGTTGTGGAAGGTCACGTTCTCCAGCGCGCGGGTCCATTGGGTGATGTCCGCTTTGGCAATGCGCAGGTCGTTTTCCCAAAAAAATTTGGCATCGGCCAGACGCGCCGACAGCACCTTTTGGTTGCCGGCCAGAATGGTCGCGCCGTTGTCGGTGGTCTCGCGATTGGCGACGGTGATGAAACGCTCGATCCGACCGGTCTTGGGGTTCTTCACCGAAAAGAACTTCTGATGCTCTTTCATCGAGGTCTGCAACACCTCGGGCGGCAATTCGAGGAATTCCTCGTCGATTTTCCCCATCAACACCACAGGCCATTCCACCAGCCCGGCAACCTCGGCCAACAGCCCCTTGTCTTCGACGATTTCCAGACCGGCGGCAAAAGCCATGTTCTGCGCATCATTCCAGATGTGTTCGGCACGTTCATCCTGTGACAGCAAAACGAATGCGCGTTTCAGCTTGGCGGCATAGTCCTCGAAAGACGTAACCGGGAACCGGTTGGGGGCCATGAAACGATGACCGACCGTGGTGTCACCGGAGCGGATGCCATCGACCTGCATCGGAACAACCTGCGCCCCGGAGTCATCGGACAAGATGCACAGAATGGAATGCAACGGGCGCACCCACCGCAGACTGCCACTGCCCCAACGCATGGATTTGGGCCATGGGAAATTGCGAATGGTAGCTTCCAGCACTTCGGCAATGATCTCGGCGGCCGGGCGGCCCGGTTTCTCGATGGTGGCGAAATAGACAGCGCCCTTGGGTGTCTCACGCTCTTCCAGTTGGTCGCGGGTCAGGCCCGCGCCCCGCAGGAACCCTTCGATCGCCTTGTCCGGCGCGCCAACCTTGGGCCCTTTGCGCTCTTCCCGGATTGTCGGGCTTTGCGCCAGCAGACCTTCCACCGCCAGTGTCAGGCGGCGCGGTGTGGTCAGTGCGGCCGCGTTTGAATAGGTCAAACCGGCCTCGACCAGGCCATCGGTAATCCGCTTTTTCAGATCCTCACCGGCACGGGTTTGCATCCGCGCAGGAATTTCTTCGGAAAACAGTTCGATCAGCAGGTCGGGCATAGTCGGTCCTTAGAAGTTCACAATCGTCTGAATGACGATGGCATTGGCGATATCCACAAAGAAGGCGGATACAAGGGGCAGCACGATAAAGGCAATAGGCGACGGCCCATATCGCTTGGTTACTGCCGTCATATTTGCAATCGCCGTGGGTGTGGCGCCCAGGGCAAAGCCTCCGAAGCCCGCTGCCAGCACCGCTCCGCGATAATTCGAGCCCATCAGGGGAAACAGTACCCAAATCACGAAGACGACCGTAAACACCGTTTGCGCCGTCATGATCACGGCAATTGCCACACCCAGTTCCGCGATGGTCCACAACTGCAAGCTCATCAGTGACATTGCCAGAAAGGCACCAAGCGCAAATTCAGACAGCAATGCCAGCGACGGTGTCCGTGCAACCGGCGGCGCGGTCGGAGCGATGGCCGCTCGGACATTCGAAATCACGATGCCCATGATCAGACAGGGCACAAACAGCGGCAGTTTCAGCCCAGCGGCCGAAATCGCCTCGCCCAGCGCATAGCCCAGAATAATCGCAAGGTTCAGATGCAGCAGCACGCGCATGATTGTCACATGGTCAATTTCGGTGGCCGCGGTCGTTTCTTCCGGCAGTCCGACCGTATGTTCTTCGTCAGGTCGGTCCGGCGACAGGCCTCGTGTTTCCACCAGAAGACGGGCGATGGGGCCACCCACCAGCGCAGCAAGCACCAGTCCGAGCGTCGCCACGGCAACGCCAAGTTCGGTTGCACCGTCCAGACCCGTTGCGCTGGCAACTTCGGGTGCCCATGCGATTGCGGTTCCGTGTCCACCAATCAAAGCGGCCGAACCGAACAGAACGCCTGCTTGCGCCGGATAGCCAAACAAGGAAGCCCCTGCCGCGCCGATAACGTTCTGCGCAACAATCGTGACAAGCGTCAAAATCAGGAGGATCAACAAAGGCTTACCACCGGCAATCAAGTCAGAAAGCCGCGCGTTCAGTCCGATCCCGGCAAAGAACAGAACCAGCAGAGCGTCCCGGGTCTGCAACTCGAATGACAGCTCAACATTGGCAAAGAGATACAGAAGCAAAACCACGAGCGAAGCCAAAAGGCCGCCCGTGACCGGTTCAGGAATATTGAACTGCCTCAGAACTGCGACTTTGCCGTTGATCCGGGCACCCAACAAATACACCGCAAACCCCAGAGTTGCAGTAATGAAGTCCGGGATCAAAACGGCGTCAGCCATGGTTTTCCTCAGTTTTCAGGGCGTTTCGGGCACTCCTCACCCACCACCGTACCGTCATAGGCTTTTTCACCGCAGTTGTTCAACGCGTGCCAGACATATCCCTTGCCATCCCTGGTAATCGCCACGATCCGGTCGACGCCGAAATGGATGTTCTTCTCACTCAAAAACGCCTGCGCCTGCCCCGATTTCAGTGCATCGCCCAGCGAAACGGCGTCGTAACAGTCAAACCAACCCGGCGCGGTCAAGGGTTCTGGGTTTTCAACAGCAATAAATCCGGCCATCTGATCCGGCTTCAGATCCGTTTCAAAACAGCCTCGGTAGCGGATCGGAGAACTGTCTGCATCGATCGCCTGAAAGTCCGAATAGGTGATTGGGACAGGCGCATCGCTTTGGTCCGTCATCAGGACCACGTCCTGGCCGGGCTGCGGTTCGACCTCATAGTAGAAACCGTAAATCTGCAAATAATACATTCCGGCCCCGGCCACCAAGGCCGACAACAACAGAACAATTGCCAGCAGTTTTCCCGTCATGTTTCAGGCTGCCTCTTTCAAGTTCTTGTAAAATAGGACAGGTTTCGTCCGGGTACAGGCATCAATGAGGTCAACACCATGGAATCCACGCTTGCTGTCGGTTTTTTCGGCGCATTGTTTGCCATCATGAACCCGGTTTCCAACCTGCCGGTGTTTCTGAGCGTCACTCAGGATCTGCCTGCCGCCGACCAGCGCAAGATTGCGGTGAAGACGGTGATCTATTGCCTGATCCTTGGCGGTGCCTTTGCGCTGGTCGGAAGTCAGGCGCTTGGCCTTTTTGGCATCAGCGTCAATCACTTGCGCGTCGCCGGCGGCCTGGTCGTCATGATGATCGGCCTCAACATGCTGAACGGAAACGAAAGCACCTCTCATCATGGAACAAAAGGAGAGAAGGAAGCTTACCCCGAAACCGATACGGTGGCCTTTTACCCGCTGGCCTTTCCCATTCTTGTGGGCCCCGGCACGATAACCACCCTGATCCTGTACGCACATCAGGTTAAAACTGCGGTTGAGACCTTTGTTTTTACAGGAGTATTTCTCGTCGTGCTCGGCCTGCTTCTGATCACGTTCTGGAACGCCGCCTGGCTGGCTGAACGCCTGTCCAGCAACGCGCGCGTGATCATGAGCCGCTTCATGGGTATGATCCTTGCCGCCATTGCCGTCAGCATGATCGCAGACGGGCTCAAGGCGCTTTTGCCCGGGCTGGCCTGATTGCCTCATCAGGCCTGAAACCCGGCGGCCTCGGTGTGTACGAACGCATCCGCACATTGTTTGGCCAACGCCCGGACGCGCCCGATATAGGCCTGCCGTTCGGTCACCGAGATCACGCCGCGCGCGTCCAGCAGGTTGAAGATGTGACTGGCCTTGATGCATTGATCATAGGCCGGGTGCGCCATGATGATGCGTTTGCCCGTCTTCGGGTCCACATGCTCTTGGCTCAGAATGGCGGCGCACTCGGCCTCGGCCTCTTCGAAGTGGCGCAGAAGAACCTCGGTGTTTGCCACGTCAAAGTTCCAGCGGGCGTACTCCTCTTCGGTCTGCTTGAAGATATCGCCATAAGTCAAAGGACTGGGCGACTGGGGGTCATTGAACGGCATGTCCATCACGTGATCGATGCCCAGCACATACATGGCCAGACGCTCAAGCCCATAGGTCAGTTCACCTGATACCGGCGCGCAGTCATGGCCGCCAACCTGTTGGAAATAGGTGAACTGGCTGACTTCCATTCCGTCACACCAGACTTCCCAACCCAGACCCCAAGCGCCGAGCGTCGGGCTTTCCCAGTCATCTTCGACAAAACGGATGTCGTGCAGATCCATGTCGATGCCGATCGCCTCGAGGCTTCCCAGATACAGCTCCTGCAAATCCGGTGGGCTGGGTTTGATCAGCACCTGGTACTGATAATAGTGCTGCAACCTGTTCGGGTTTTCACCGTAACGCCCATCCGTCGGGCGGCGTGACGGCTGAACGTAAGCCGCAGCCCAGGCTTTCGAGCCAAGCGCGCGCAGGGTGGTCGCGGGATGGAACGTTCCGGCCCCGACTTCCATGTCATAGGGCTGTAGAATGGCACAGCCTTTAGACGCCCAATAGGTCTGAAGCCGCAGGATGATCTCCTGAAATGAACGCGGTGCGCTGGTCGGTTCGGTCATGGCATTCCCTTTAGGCGCCTTTGCGCCCGGTTCCGGTCGGTTTTGCCCTTCCTATGCAAGGGGCAAAGGGGCGTCAACGGGGCTTGGCGCCAAGCCTGTATCTGCGGTGCCACACTGGAAATTCCCCGCATTCGCGGCATGGCGTTTCGCAAATGAATTCGCGTATTCTGCGCCAAAGCACGAACACTGCATAAAACGGGCAGACTATGACACGCGTATTTTCAGCAATCCTATTGTTTCTTCTGGTCGGCCTGCGCGCCGCAACCGCACAACAAGATCCCGGCGTTTGGGTCCAGGTCGAGGCCCAGCCATCACTGCGCGAAGCGCAGGAACGGGCACAGGCCTATGCCAGTGCTTTGCCGGACGTGAACGGGTTTCGCCTGAACAGCGGCTGGTACGCGATCGTGATCGGCCCCTATGCGCGGACCGACGCCGAACAGGTGCTGCGCGTCTATCGGGCCGAAGGCCAGATCCCGCGCGACAGCTACATCGCGTTTTCCAGCGCGATGGGGCAACAGTTCTGGCCCATCGGGGCAAACGTTCTGAACCGTGGCACCGTCGCGGCACCAATTGAACAAGCGGCACAACCGGAAGAGGCTCCGGCAGTCGCCACACCACAGGATTCGGATGAAACCCGTGCGCAGGCGCTTCAGTCCGAACGTCTATTGACCGCGCAGGAACGCAAGGATCTGCAAACGGCTCTGCGCGCGGCGGGGTTTTACAACTCGACCATTGATGGTGCGTTCGGGCAAGGCACCCGCCGTTCGATGAGCGATTGGCAGCGCTATAACGGGTTTGACGCCACGGGTGTTCTGACGACGTTGCAGCGCAAGGCCCTGATGGATGACTACAACGCGCCGCTGATCTCTGTCGGAATGGAGCGGTATTCCGACGACAAGGCCGGGATCGTGCTCGACATGCCTCTGGGCGCTGTCAGCCTTGATCGCTATGAGGCCCCCTTCGCACATTTCAAAAGCACCTCTGACCTGAACGCCAAGGCGCTGCTGATCAGCCAGGAGGGGGACAAGAACACGCTCCGCGCGCTTTACGAGGTGATGCAATCGCTTGAGATCGTTCCGCTGAATGGCCCTCGTGAATTGGGCCGTGACCGGTTTACCCTTGAAGGACGCGGCAACGGCAAAGTGTCCGTTACGCAAGCGCAATTGGCCGATGGAAAAATCAAGGGCTTCACCCTTGTCTGGCCCGAAGGAGACGAGGCACGTCGCCTGCGAGTTCTGTCAGCGATGACATCCAGCTTCAGCACGACGGATGCGGTTCTGGATGCTGCCGCCGGTGCATCCGCAGAACAGCGCATCGATCTGGTGTCGGGCCTTCAGGTCCGCAAACCCCGGCTGACGCGCTCTGGCTTTTTCGCGGATGAGAACGGGACAGTACTGACGGTTTCCGAGGCCGCGGACAGCTGCACGCGGATCACGCTGGATGGTGATCAAGAGGTTCAACTGGCCCTGACGGACCCTGAACTCGGCGTGGCAGTCCTGCGCCCTGCAAAGACACTCGCCCCCATGAGCGTCGCTGCGTTCAGTGCCGCCAAGCCGCGCATCAAGTCAGAGGTGGCCGTGTCCGGCTTTTCCTATCAGGGCGCGTTGGGTGGCCCCACCCTGACCTACGGGCAGGTCGCGGACGTTCGAGGACTGAACGGTGAGACCGGCGTCAAGCGTCTGGCGCTGAACGCTCAACCCGGCGATGCGGGTGGCCCCGTCTTCAATGACAGCGGCAACGTCGTCGGAATGTTGTTGCCCACACCGTCCAAAGGGCGCACCCTGCCCGCTTCGGTCAGCCTTGCGGCCACCGTTGATCGGTTGACCGAAATTCTTGCAGAGGCCGGAGTGTCCGGTCAATCGAGCGAAGAAACCATACAGATATCACCCAATGAGTTGAACCGGCGCGCAACCGGCATGACGGTTCTGGTTCACTGCTGGGATTGATCCGACAGCACCTCAACAAAAAAGCGCCGCATGAAAGTGCGGCGCTTTTTCGTTACAGAATATCAGGTGTCACGTGGATCAAGGTCGGCACAGGCGCATCGAATGCGGCCCTTACTGCACTTTGCATCTCTGCCACATTCGAAGGCGCCGAGGAGCGCGCACCAAAGGCTTCGGCAAGTTTGCAGAAATCGGGATTATGCGCCATGACCGCGTTGGGCGCGATCTGGCTGCGCACCATACTGTCCTCGATTTCCTTCAGTTTGCCATTGTCCCATAGAATGATCGGAAGCGACAATCCCAACTCAACCGCCACGCCCAGTTCCTGCATCGTGTAATGGAACCCGTAATCCCCGGCGATTACCGCCGTGGGTTTGCCGCGCCGGGCAACCGCCCCGCCAATACTGGCGGGCAACCCATAGCCAAGAGTGCCAAACCCCGTCGGATGATGCCAGTGATGAGGATAGGCCATGTCCCATACCTCTTTGGCGACATAGGCAAACTGCGTCATGTCCGAATAGATCATGGTGTCGGCCGGCATGGCAGCGCGCAAAGCATCCGCGATCGGCACGATTCCGGGCCGCTCTGCATCCACCTCGGCACGCCAGCGGACGCGCATCTCGGCGACTTCCTCGGGTGACCAGCCTGTTGCTGGTTTCATGTCCTGGGTTGCGTGCCACAAGGCGCGGGCAAAGCTCTGGCTGTCGACTTGCAGCTTGATGGCGGCGCGATGGCGATCGGAATGAACTTCGGGGTCGAGGTCGACGCGTATCAAGGTCGCCTTGTGCCCCAAATCCTGCCGCCACAAATCGACCTCGCCCAGCTCGGCCCCCACCGCAACGACCAGATCCGCCGACGCGATTACCTCGGCGCTGCCGGGACGTGGCAACATGGACCCGAAGTCCAGCGGATAATTTGCGCCCGGCAGCCCGCGCCCGGCATAAGTGGTAAAACAGGCCGCCCCCAGCTGTGTCAAAATCTGACGCCAATCATTCGACCTGCATCCGCCACCTAGGATGAACAGCGGCCTGCGGGCAAGGTTCAACATGGACACGACCGATGACACGTCAGGCGGCAAGGCTTTGGTGCGCAGCGCAGGCTGGTTGGGGAACGGCGCGGAGTCGGCCTCGGCCTGCAACTGCGCGATGGGCACCTGAATGTGCTTGGGGCGCGGGCGAGAAAGCTCGAATTCTTCAAACGCCCGTTCTATCAGCCCATAGGCAGCTTCGGCGGAGTTGGCCTGTACGGACCAATCCGCAACCGTACCGGCGGCAGCACGTTGATCTTTCATCTGGTGCAACTGACCCCGGACAGCCTGCGTTTCATCCAGACAAGAGGACAGAATCAGCATCGGAACCGAGTCGCTGTAGGCCTGTCCGATCGGGGTCATGATGTTGCACAAACCGGGGCCGGTGATCACATAGGCGACGCCGGGGCGACCGGTTGCGCGCGCGTAACCATCAGCCATGAATCCGGCCCCCTGCTCGTGCCGGGCCAGAACATGCGTGATGCCGGCCTCTTCGATACCACGATACATGTCCTGGTTGTGGACGCCCGGTATACCGAAAATCACATCCACGCCACGATCCTTGAGCATATGCGAGATTTGCGCGCCAAGGGGTCTTTTCATCAGCCTCTCCAGAATTGAACGGTGAAGATTGCGTATACCGCTAAAAGCTCGAGCCGCCCGACCAGCATTCCAGTTGTAAGCAGCCATTTGGCCGTATCGTTGAGACCAGCAAAATTACCCGCCGGTCCGATCTGATCGCCGAGACCCGGTCCAACGTTCGCCAGCGCTGTCGCGGCCCCGGAAACGGATGTAATGAAATCCAGACCTGTCAGTGCCAACGCCCAAGACAACACCCCCATCGACAAAACGAAAAACATGAAAAAGCTCATCACCGATGTCAGAACGTCCCGTCCGACCGGCCTTCCATCATAGAGCGGCATGAACACGCCATGCGGGGACCGGATCCGTTTGATCTGGCTTTTGATTGAGGCGAACAGCAACTGATAGCGAAAAACCTTGATCGAGCACGCAGTCGACCCCGCGCATCCACCGATCAATCCGATCAGGAAAAACAGCATGATCGGAAAGCTGCCCCAACCCATGTAATCGACACTGGCATATCCTGTCCCCGAGATGATCGAGGTGATGTTGAACAGTGACTCGCGGAACGCCTGTTCCCAATGATGCGGAAAGACCGAGGTCAGAAAGACTGACATGATGACAACCAGAACCAGAATGGTCGCCAGAAATGCCCGGATTTGACTGTCTTTCCATAACGACGCCGTATGACCATTGGCCAACTGGACATAGCGCACAAAGGGAAGAGCAGCCAGTATCATGAAGACGGATGCAGCATATTCGGCCGGGCCTGAAAATGTTCCAAACGAGGCATCATAGTTCGAAAAACCGCCCGTGGACACCGTCGTGAAAGCATGCACTAACGCGTCGAAAAAGCTCATCCCAAACGCGGCATAGACCAGCACGCACACAAGAGTCAGGAAGACGTAGATCAGGGAAATCTGCCCCGCAATCTCCTGCGCGCGAGGCAGAATTTTTCCCATGGTCTCAAACCCTTCCGAGCGGAAGATTTGCATGCCACCAACCCGCAATTCGGGCAGGAATACCATCGCGACGACGATGATACCGATGCCTCCCAGCCATTGCAGGATACCGCGCCACAACAAAAGGCCCTTTGGCAGCGTGTCCAACCCTGATATCACGGTCGAACCGGTCGTCGTAAGGCCTGACATCGCCTCAAAATAGGCATCGACAAAACGCAGCTCGGTTTCACCGAACAGAAACGGGATTGCACCAAACACCGGCAGCGCGACCCACACGCCGGTTGTCAGCAAAAAGGTCTGCCGGATGGTCAGCCCCTCGCCCACACCGTTCGAGCAACTCATCGCCAGGACGGATCCGGTCAGCATTGTGATTATCGCGCTTTCCAGGAACACATTCCATTCGCCGCGACCTTCGATAATGTCCGCGAGCATAGGAAACAGCATGGTCGCCCCAAGAATGGCGACCAGCAAGCCAATCACATATCCGACCGGGCGAAGATCCATCATAACGCGCAGCGTTGGCGCGCCAGCCCGACCGTGTCAAGCAGATGATCCCGGTTTACGTGTCTGTTTTGGTATCTGCCCCCGGCATTGCGGGCGGTTTTGACGGCGGTCGCGTTTTGCGCGCCTGCGGTTTTGATTGTTCTGCCGATGCCGCAGGTTTTGACTGCGCGGCAGCGGGCGCCGGCTTCTGACGTTCTGCTTTGGGCGCAAGGGGCGCGGTTTTTGCTCGGGTCAAAACGGTTTGTTCAATAGGCTTTGCGGCTTTGGCACGCGCAGCAGGTGCCTTGGTCGCAGAAGCCGCCGGTCTGGTACGAGGTTTTTTTGCCGGGGCCGACTCGCCAGAGGAAGGCGTGGTTGCAGTCGCGTTCCGCGCAGCCGGTTTGGCGTTTTTTGCAACAGCTGCGGCCGGTTTCGGTTCTGTTTTTGGCTGCGGCGCCGATTTGGGTGCTGGTCTTGGTGCGGGCTTTGCTATCGCCGCAGGTTCAGCCTTTGGCGTGACGGCGGCGCGCGGCTTCGCGGAAAACTCCGCAGGTTTGAGCTCAGGTTTGCCGGCGGTGACCTTCGTTACGGTTTTTTTCACTGCTGCAGTCTTTTTGACGGCAGGTTTTGGCACACGCGGCGCAGTGGCTTTTGCCTTGATTGTCGTCTTTTCCACCGGCTTTTCCGGGGACGCCGCAGCCACGTGCAACGCTTGCACAGGAGCCATCGGCAATTCGAACGCTGAACGGGCCACGATCTGCATGATCTTCATCTGGTTGACCATTGCGTAACCAGCCATGCGAATTGCCGCAGCTTGAAACTCCAGCGGTTGGGTAATCGGATTCATTACATGCTTCTCCTGTAATAACGATGCAGCCCAAATGTGATGGATAAAACGCCTTGCCCTCTTCGATTTCTCGAACGGTGGTCGCGGTCTTGCAGTCCAAGGCGTCTCACGTCTCGGCATCCTTTTCGGGGCGGCCAGCCAAACAAATGGCAAGCATCCAGCTGCTGCATTCACGATAGATATATAACAAACGACTGCGCAAATGCAGCATTTTTGCTGCATTGCGGCAAAAGAGCGCCTACCGCCGCAATCTCTGATTAAATCCTAATCGCTTACACGGCGGTGTTCACCCAACGTGAAACAAAGTGTTGAACAGTCTTGGATCCAAGCTGGATGCCGCAAAGGTTGGGCCTTCGGTCAGAATCGACACAGCGTCGTGGCTATGCAGGCTTTCCTGATGGCTGGCTATTATCCGGAAATCACCAACATGATGATCTGCCAGCAATTCGGCGCAGAACAAGCGCGCCGCATCTTCGACAAAAATCGGATTGGCTGCGTTCAACTCGGCAAAAGCCTGTTCGTCTTCACGTTTGACCATGACCTGAGTTTCGGTCGGCACCGCGCGTCGGCACAACTCGATCAGGTCTTCGAACCAAAGACAATCGGCATCGCAATCCACGACCACGGAAATTCGCGCGACAGATCGTTGCGAATGCGGTGTTGCCAATTGTCTCCGCATGACACGGGCATGTTCGCTCAACTCCAGAGAGCACGGGCAGGTCGAGGAATAGACATAGTCCAGGTGCATGATCTTCTGGCGCACACCGCCCGACTCCACCAGTTCCAGAGCGATGTCGTAATATTGATATCCTTCCAGACCTGATCTCAGGCTCTTGACCTTGTCGGGGTAAGAAAACCGCATTTGGATACGAGCGTCGAAGCTGTCCAGGTCGTTCATGTAGTCGTCAAGCGCCGCCTGCATCACTTCGAAGCTGAATGTACGCTCGGCATGTTTGTAAAAAGACCGCATGATCCGGGACATATTGATGCCCTTTTTCTCGGCCTCAAGGCTGACGGTGCCCGTAACAGACGTCTCAAGCGTCAGGTCTTCCCCATCTTTCCGATGGAAACGGATCGGCAGGCGAAAGTTCGAGATGCCAACATGCTGAATCTGTTGTTTGGCACCGCGTATCAAGCTGGACGGGCCGTTTTGCAAGTCGGGCAAAGACGCGCGGTAATTCGCGTCAACCGAGAAACCCTCCGGGTACTCGCGCGAAAGCGAAGGATAGTTCACCTGCGTCAGGCCGGGCACCAGCCGCGCAATAGCCGGATCCAGCTGGGTGATCTCGGATGCCGTCGCAGATTCCGCCCATTGCCGCAGAACTTTCAGGGCCTCGGCGGCTTTTTCCTGATCCGGAGTCTCATCAATGTCGCGCGGGTGGATGTTCATCGGCTGCGGTTCCTCGATTGGTCGTAGAAATATATACGACTGCAGGTGATTTACCAGTTTAACCCAATACGCAGGCAATAGCAGTCCGGATTGAAAAAACCGGCGCAAAACCGTCATTCTGCAACGAAATACGCCTTTCGCAGACACAAAGGCCAGGCTTCAACCGCGAACACCACCCGGAAAGACGCCGCGTTCACAGATAACGCGACGACCCCTAGTGGTAAGAGGCTTGTCACTGTGCTGCTGTTTGCTTCTGCGAAGCCTCCAATGCCTGCTGGATGTCTGCCAGCAGGTCTCCGGCGTCTTCCAGGCCAACGGAAAAACGGATCAGGCCCGGCGTAATGCCCAACTCGTCCTTCTGCGCATCGCTCAGACGCTGGTGCGTTGTGGTCGCCGGGTGCGTTGCGATCGACTTGGCATCGCCCAGATTGTTCGAGATCACAGGAATGGTCAGCGCATTGAGGAAAGCAAAAGCCGCGTCCTTGCCGCCCTTGACATCCAAGGACAATACAGTCCCGCCGTTTCCACCAAGTTGCGATTGAACCAGAGCATTTTGCGCGTGGGTCTTCAAGCCGGGGTAAAGGGTGCGCGCCAACGCGTGATGCCCTTCCAGCGCCTCTGCGATCCGTTGTGCACTGTCGGCCTGCGCATTGACGCGCAGCGCCATGGTTTCCAGACCTTTGAGCATGACCCAGGCATTGAACGGGCTGAGCGCGCCGCCGGTATGCTTCAGATACGGCTCGACGGTTCCGCGGATGAAATCCCTGGTGCCGATGATGACGCCGCCCAGCGCACGGCCCTGTCCGTCAATATGCTTGGTCGCCGAATAAACGACCACATCCGCGCCCTGTTCTATCGCGCGCGAAAAGACGGGCGTCGAAAACACGTTGTCCACCACCACAATCGCCCCAACGGCGTGGGCCAACTTGGACACGGATGCGATGTCGATCACTTCAAGAGTCGGGTTCGACATCGACTCGAAGAAGACCGCCTTGGTGTCCGGGCGGATCGCTGCCTGCCATTGCTCCAGATCGGTACCGTCCACAAAAGTCACCTCGACGCCAAAACGGGTCAGGATGTTTTCCAGAATGTACAGGCAGGACCCGAACAGTGCCTTTGCTGAAACAACATGGTCCCCTGCCCTCAGCATCGAGGTCAGCGCACCGTTCACCGCCGCCATGCCCGAAGCCGTCGCAAACGCATCCTCGCCACCTTCAAGGGCCGCGATGCGCTGTTCGAACATCGAGACCGTCGGGTTGCCATAGCGGGCATAGATGAACTCATCAGGGCCGCATTCCAGAAACCGGGCTTCTGCCTGTTCGGCAGTTTCGTACACAAAGCCCTGTGTCAGGAATATCGCCTCGCTCACCTCGTTGTACTGACTGCGGCGGACACCGCCATGGACGGCTTGGGTGCGTTTGTTCCAGTTCTCGCTCATCTCATTCCCTTTCAGCCTCCGGCGGAGGCAAACAAAAAACCCCAGACGCGGCCAAGCGAAAGGGGTCTTTCATCCTGACCTTTTAGCGGTGTTGTTTAGCGTGGCCCGCAATCCGGTAACAAATCGCCACGAAGCTTCAGGATCGCAATACGCCTCGGGCGGTTTGCGGTCAAGCCCGGCCTGCATTTTGGTCACGCTTTCGTAAGCGGCCCTTGCCGAACCGGCAGAAACCCGCATGATCCCTTCAACATCAGGAGAACACATGGCCGACCCGATTGATCTGTACTTCTGGCCCACACCGAACGGCTGGAAAGTGTCCATCGCCCTGGAAGAGATGGAGCTGCCCTACACCACGCATCTGGTCAATATCGGAAAGGGCGATCAGTTCGACCCGCAGTTCCTGAAGATCGCCCCGAACAACCGGATGCCCGCAATCGTGGACCCTGACGGGCCGGATGGTGCACCGATCTCGGTTTTTGAAAGCGGGGCAATTCTGATGTATCTGGCCCGCAAGACCGGGCGGTTCTATGGCAAGACCGAGCGTGATCGGATCGCCGTCGAAGAATGGCTGATGTGGCAGATGGGCGGCCTTGGGCCGATGGCCGGTCAGGCGCATCACTTCCTGAAATACGCCCCGCAACTGAACCCGCCACAGGACCTGCCCTATGCCAAAGATCGTTACCGGGCCGAGGTCGGTCGTCTGTACGGGGTGCTCGACAGACGGCTGGCCGAGAACGAATACGTTGCCGGAAATTTCTATTCGATTGCAGACATGTCGATCTGGGGCTGGGCCAGCCTGTGGGAAGGGCAGCAGCAAGTGCTGGAGGACAAACCCCACTTTGCGCGCTGGCTGAAGACCGTCGGCGCCCGCCCCGGTGTTCAGGCCGGGCGCGCTCTGCACGCAGAGCTACGAGGAGACAATCGTGACAAACAGGCGCAGGAGGTCTTGTTCAAACGATGACTGCGTTGAAAACCCGTTTGGATTGATGCGGATCATCAGCCCTGTCCGCCCTGGCCACGGCTGGTTCGGCTAGCGAAACTTGAATTCGGGTTCCGCCGGGAAAGGCATCGGGGTGTTCCTCCAAGCACCACTGCGCAGCGCGGCAGGATTTCTGTGGTCAACGCGCATCCGGGGCGTCAGGACAAAAGCCGCTTGCTTCTTCCCATCCGTTTCCCGCACCAAGCGTGTCATCTCTTTGCGCTTTAGACGCTGCAATTCCGAGAGGTATTTTTGGGTGTTCCCAAGGTGTCTGCGCTCGAAAGAGTGGGCACTCAATGCTTCCTCGATCATTCTGGCGGTATGCACGTATCCTTTTGAACGCGTATGCTCCAACAGCTCGCCAAGGCGACCGGCAATCTGGCTCTCATCCAGCTGGACGGTTTTTTCGAACGATCCATTTCGTGTTACTTCGGGCATCTGAACTGACTCTGAGAAGATGTTGAGTAGCGTGCCGTCGCGCCTGCGTTCAGACACAGGCCGACGCATAGAGATGCCCGCAGTACTAACACGGCATCAAAGAGTCGACCGGCCAATGCCGAATTGGCGGAAAAGCGCCTTTGACCCAGCGTGATATGCGGAAACTTACCGACATTCATCAGCGCACAGGTCTTGCTGTGCGCAAGGCGGCAAGGCAGCCGCTCGCTATTGTCCGTCACGGCAGGCCGCCCCTGCGCCCTGCACCAGCATATCCAGCATCCCCGAAATATCCTCGATTTCTTCCGCAATCACATGGGTCACTGAATGCGCCCGCTGCATCCGGCCCGTCACCTTCAGCAAACGCCCCGAAATCACCGCACGGCGGAACCGTTCGTAGATTTTGCGCCAGACCACCACATTCACGATCCCGGTCTCATCTTCAAGCGTCAGAAAGATCACGCCCTTGGCCGTCCCCGGCCTCTGCCGCAGGATCACAAGCCCGGCCACAGCCACGCGCGCGCCCTCGGGCGGGGAATCCAGTTGGCTGGAAGGTAGGCAGGACGGCGGGCGCGGCCAATCCCGGTTTGAAACCACAGGGCGAATGGGTGTAACAAGCATAAGAACAAAAATAGAACAAAACACAAGAAAGTCCAGACACGGCGCGCTGAGTCGCAAATGAGG
The DNA here is from genome assembly GCF_056540885.1 of Ruegeria sp. AL12. Taxonomy (NCBI): domain Bacteria; kingdom Pseudomonadati; phylum Pseudomonadota; class Alphaproteobacteria; order Rhodobacterales; family Roseobacteraceae; genus Ruegeria; species Ruegeria sp. AL12. The sequence continues at coordinate 1,342,574 of NZ_JBQFXN010000001.1, forward strand.
CTGGAAAGACCTAAATGCCTTCACTAAGGAAGAAATCGAACATCGCAAAAGGAAGACGCACGCAATGGCAAAGATCACCTATGTCGAGCACGGCGGTACCGAACACACAGTCGAGGTCGCCAACGGACTGACCGTCATGGAAGGGGCCCGTGACAACAACATTCCCGGCATCGAGGCCGATTGCGGCGGCGCCTGCGCCTGCTCGACCTGCCATGTCTACGTCCACCCCGACTGGGTCGAGAAAATCCCGGCCAAGGATGACATGGAAGAAGACATGCTGGACTTTGCCTATGAGCCCGACCCGGCCCGCTCGCGCCTGACCTGCCAGATCAAGGTCACCGACGCGCTGGACGGTCTGGTCGTTCAGATGCCCGAAAAGCAGATCTGATGCACAACGATGCGCCGCGCCTGCCCCGCCGCTTTTGGCAATCTCGGGCACGCGGCGCTTTGCTATCTTTCGGACTTTGGCTCACGCTGCAACCGGCTGACGCGGCGGAAACCATCAACGACGCCCGCTTCACAGAACCAACCACCCGCTACGCCCATGGCGTCCTGGGTGACACGATCGAATATGGCGCGGTGGAACTCACGACCGAAACTACGGTCGTAATTGTTCGACTGCCGCAGGATCGCGTGTTCGAAGACCTCGCTCCGCGTTTGGCAGACGTCAACCTGGACGGCGCGCGCGAAGCAATTGTCGTTGAATCCCGCGACAAATCAGGGGCTCAACTTGCGATCTACGACGCCGCCGGAGACAAGATCGCGGCCACGCCTCATATTGGCACCCGATTTCGCTGGCTCGCCCCGATCGGGGCAGCCGACCTGGACGGCGACGGACATGTCGAGATCGCCTATATCGATCGTCCGCACCTTGCCAAAACCCTGCGCATCTGGCGCTACAAAGACAACGCCCTGAGCGAAATCGCGGCTCTGCCCGGATTGACCAACCACAGGATCGGTGAAGATTTCATTTCCGGTGGCCTGCGCATCTGCGGCGACCGCCCGGAATTGATCGTGGCCAGCGCCGACTGGACGCGGATCGTCAGCGTCTTCTACGACAACGGCTGGATCATATCCGACCGGGGCCCGTTCAACGGCCGCAAAAGCCTTGCCCAAGCCCTGAACTGCTGATCCGCCTCTTCATCTGGCCAAAAATATCCCGGGGCGTGAGCGGTTGAAAGGAATTCGTCCAGTGGACGATTTCGACCGCGAACACGCGCAGCGCCGGGAAGCCGCAAGGCCGAGGGGGCACCCCCCTGCCCCGTCAACCTTCCAAAGCACGCCATCCGATATCGCGCCGGTAAAACCCGTCAGGCCAATCCACAGCTTCAACCATTTCATAGGCCCGGTCGCGCGCCTCTTGCAGCGTGTTCCCACGGGCGGTCACGTTCAGCACGCGCCCGCCCGATGCAACCACCTGTCCATCGACACTCTTTGTACCAGCGTGGAACACCATGTTCCGGCTGTCTTCGGGCAGGCCTTCGAGCCCTTTGATCGCAGTGCCTTTCTTGTAAGCACCCGGATAGCCATTGGCCGCCATTACCACCGTGATGGCATGGTCATCCGCCCAATTCACCCGCATCTCACCCAACCTGCCTTCGGCGGCGGCGTGCATCAGGTCCATCGCCTGCGCGCCCAACCTCATCATCAACACCTGACATTCCGGATCACCGAAGCGGACGTTGTATTCAACCAGCCTTGGCTGCCCGTCCTTGATCATCAAACCTGCATAAAGAACGCCCTGAAACGGCGTTCCCCGGCGCTTCATCTCGGCGATGGTAGGGCGCACGATCTCTTCCATCGCGCGCGCTTCCACCTCTTCGCTCAACACCGGCGCCGGAGAATACGCGCCCATCCCGCCCGTGTTCAGCCCGGTATCGCCCTCGCCAACCCGTTTGTGATCCTGGGCCGTCCCGACAGAAAGAATGTCCTCACCATCACACAGAACGAACAGCGAGGCTTCTTCGCCATCCATGAATTCTTCAATGACGACTTCCGCACCAGCACCACCAAACGCACCGCCAAACATGTCGTCAATGGCGTCCAGTGCGGTCTTTTCGTCCATCGCAACGATAACGCCCTTGCCCGCGGCCAGACCATCGGCCTTGACCACAATCGGTGCGCCCTGTTCGCGGATATAGGCTTTGGCAGGCTCAGCCTCGGTAAACCGGGCATAAGCTGCGGTGGGGGCGTTGGCCGCGTCGCAGATTTCCTTGGTAAAGCTTTTCGACGCTTCCAGCTTCGCCGCCTCGGCTGAGGGCCCAAAAACCAACACTCCGGCTTCGCGCAACCGATCAGCCACCCCGGCCGCCAAAGGCGCCTCGGGCCCGACGATCACGAAATCAATTGCATTTTCTTCGGCAAAGCCGACAACAGCCCCGCCGTTTTCAATATCCAGAGCGGCACAATCCGCGATCTGCGCGATCCCCGCATTCCCCGGAGCAACGATCAGGCGATCACATTTGGGGTTTTGCAGCACTGCCCATGCCAGGCTGTGTTCGCGCCCTCCGCTGCCGAGAATGAGGATATTCATGAAAGCTCTCCGATCTGCTTGGCCTTGCCTGCGCGGCGTTCTAAGCTGGGCGCGCATTTGAAACAAGGCGCTGAAATGTCCGACCTGCTTGATGACCCGATTCCCGGCCAAAACACCCCTGAATACACAGTGTCCGAAATTTCGGGTGAGGTGAAACGGACGCTCGAAGGCTCATTCGGCCGAATCCGCGTGCGCGGTGAGGTTGGGCGCGTGTTCAAAGCCCGATCCGGGCATCTGTATTACGACATCAAGGATGACCGGAACGTTTTGGCCTGCACCACGTGGAAAGGTCAGATTTCCGGCCTGTCCGTTGTGCCCGAAGAAGGGTTGGAGGTCGTCGTCACCGGCCGCCTTACCGCTTTCGGGGCGCAATCCAAATACAACCTGAACGTTGATGAGGTTTCCGTCGCGGGTCAGGGCGCGCTCATGGCGCTGCTGGAGAAGCGCAAGAAACAACTGGAATCCGAAGGTCTGTTCGCACCTGAACGCAAGAAACCCCTGCCGTACCTGCCGCAGATCATTGGCGTTGTGACATCCCCTTCCGGTGCAGTGATCCGCGACATTCTGCATCGGCTCAGGGACAGGTTTCCGCGCAAGGTGCTGATCTGGCCTGTGGCGGTTCAAGGGGCCAACTGCGCCCCCGAGGTCGCCCGCGCCATCGAAGGCTTCAACCAACTTACACCCGGCGGCGCGTTGCCGCGGCCCGACCTGATCATCGTCGCCCGTGGCGGCGGATCGATCGAAGACCTCTGGGGCTTCAATGAAGAGATCGTCGCCCGCGCCGCAGCCGCGTCGGACATACCGTTGATCTCGGCCGTTGGGCATGAAACCGACACCACCCTGATTGATTTCGTGTCGGACCAGCGCGCGCCGACGCCCACCGCGGCCGCCGAACTGGCCGTTCCGGTGCGCATGGAACTGCTTGCCTGGACCGAAGAGCAAGCTGCGCGCCTATCCCGCGCGGCAACGGATGCCGTCCAACGCCGAACGCAAAGGCTGCGCGATCTGTCCCGCGCCCTGCCGCGCCCGGACAGCCTGTTGAACACACCAAGGCAACGCCTTGATTTGATTGCAGATCGCCTCACACCCGCCTTGATCCGCGGGGTTCAGAACCGTCGCCTGCAAGTGGTGGAATTGTCTGCTCATCTGCGCCCCTCGACCCTGCGAAGCTTGATATCGACGCGACAGGAATCGCTGCGCAACCTGTCATCGCGCCTGTCCTTGCGACCGATCCAAAGGGAAATCGATCAACAGCGCCAAAACCTCGATCGTTTGCGCGATCGAATGCACACGGCCCAAACCACGCGACTGGACCGCCTCAAACAGCAACTCGAAGCGACGGACCGCCTGCGCGAGACGCTGAGCTACAAAGCCACTTTGGACCGCGGATACGCAGTCGTCCGGGCCGAAGGGAATGTGATCACCACCAAGACTCAGGCCGCCAAACAAACGGCGCTCGAGATCGAATTCGCCGATGGTGTTCTCAGCACCGGCCCGGGCGCGAAATCACCCTCGAAGAAACCCAGGCCGGACACCCCGGATCAGGGATCACTGTTCTAAGCCATGTTGACCATCTGGGGCTGAAGGACATCATCCAATGTACAGGCCCTGATGTGGTGCGTCGGTGAGCTGGCGCTGGAGTTTCAGCGCCACGATGCCGGGCACAGGTTCGGCCTGCTGGACACCGATGAGTTTCGCAAGCTGAACCCGAACGGCACCATCCCCGTGATACAGGACGGCCCAAATCCCCCGCTGTGGGAGACGGGGCCGATCCTGCGCTACCTTGCCTCCATGTACGGAGCGGATGATTTCTGGCCACGCGATCCGACCCGGCAAGCCGAAGTGGACAAATGGGCGGAATGGGCCAAGATCAATATCGCGATGGCCTTCACGGTACCTGTGTTCTGGCGGGTCGTGCGAACCCCGCAGGCAGAGCGCGATCACCAAGCGATCGAAACGGCCGTCACAGCGCTAGAGAACACGCTGACAATCGCCGATGCGCAACTTTCCGAAAACACTTTCCTGTGCGGTTCCTGCCTGACTTTGGCCGATATCCAGTTGGGACACATACTCTATCGCTACTATGACATCGATGTTTCGCGCGCATCACTGCCCAGCTTGCGCCGCTATTATGAAGGGTTGACGGACAGAACAGCTTACCAAACCCATGTCATGATCAATTATGATGAGCTGCGCGCCAACTGATCAAACGCCAACGTCCGGCCCGTAACAAACCATTTCTTCCCCAAGATCCTCTGCCTCATACAGCTCGGTCGCTTGCGGATTGCCTTCGAACTGCGCAATCAAACCGCCACCGGATTGAGTGAAAACCCAGCATTGCGGATCCAACCTGTCTTCGTAGACAAAGCAGATCTGCTCACCCTGCTGATACCAGATACCTTCCTTGCAATTCCCGTCGAGAAAAGACCAGATCACACGACGGTTCGGAAGATACCGCTCCACCCCGTAAATCTGACCTTCGAACCCGTAAAACAGAGTTTTGCCCTGCGTATACTTGTCGAACTCCGAGCCAGACAGGGGCGTTTGTGCCGCCACGGAATGTGCGGCAAAAGTCACGAGAATCATCAGGAACCTGAACATGTTTCCATTTTGTCAGAAGCGCTTCGGTCATGCCATTCGCCTGTTGAACCGGTGTCATCACATAGCACTTAACTCAACGTAAGCGGTTGATTTCACGCCACGCCCCAGATCAGATTATTCTGAACCGGCGAGGAGATGACATGCCAACCCTACTGTTCTGGATCGCCTTTGGCTGTGCCCTTGGGTACCTGCCGCTGACCTCCCGGCCCGCCGGTTCTTTGCGCACTGTACTGAAAACCGCATCGGTCGCCCTATTGGCGGTCACGGCCATCATGAACGGTGGGCCTTGGCTGTTGGTTCTTGCCCTCGCTCTTTGTGCGACAGGCGACGCGCTGCTGTCGCGCGAAACAGATGCCACCTTCATGACGGGCATCGCCGCATTTGCCGCCGGGCATCTGGCCTATATCGCTCTGTTCCTGACACTGCCGATCAGTTCTGCCGGGCTGATCCTCGGCGCGCCTGTGATTGTATGGTCTTTGATCATTCTGGGCATCATCATGGCCACATTGCTCGCGCCCCGCGCCGGAGACCTGAAGGGGCCCGTTCTGGCCTATATCCCCATCATTCTTGGCATGGGGGTCACGGTGCTGGCACTGCCAGATGCCGGTCCCCTTCGGTGGGCGTTTCCCGCCGCCATGGCCTTCATCGCGTCAGATCTAATCCTCGCAACCGAGAAGTTCCTGCTGCCGCCGCACCATCCGGCCCTCAAGGTGACGCCCTATCTCGTATGGCCCCTTTACTGGGGTGCTCAGCTTGGCTTTGTCCTTGCATTTGCGTGACCCTTTGCAACTGCCGCAAATCCGCATTAGGTGAAGGGAACACCTGTGGAGACCAAGTATGGCGTTTTTCTCAAAGCTAAAGGACAAGCTGTTCAAATCTTCATCTCGTCTTGAAGAAGGGCTGGAAGCCATCGTCGAGGATGGCGGCGAGAAAACGGCGGCTCCGGACCCGGTGATCCCCCAGCCGCAGCCCGATCCGCAACCCGTTCCGAAAGTGCCAGAGCCTGCCCCGGCACCGCAACCGGTTGAACCGCCGGCACCGATCCCGGCTGACCCCACGCCTGTCGCTCCACCGCCGGAAATACCGGAATCCAAGGGTATCCTGAACCGCCTGTTCAATCGAGGCGCCGTCACGGAAATGCGCCGCACCCTGGACGATGACATGCTGGAACAGCTCGAAGAGCTGCTGATCGCCTCGGACATGGGCGTCGACACGGCCTTGCGGGTCACGTCTAACATGGCTGAGGGCCGCTTTGGCCGCAAACTGTCGACCACAGAGATCAAGCAACTTCTGGCACAAGAAATCGCCCGCGTGATGGAGCCTGTGGCCAAGCCTCTGCCGATCTATACCAAACGGCCACAAGTGGTGCTGGTCGTCGGCGTCAACGGCTCGGGCAAGACCACGACAATTGGAAAACTGGCCAGCCAGTTCAAAGAGGCCGGCAAAAAGGTCGTCATCGCCGCCGGCGATACCTTCCGCGCCGCGGCCGTGGAACAGTTGCAGGTCTGGGGTGATCGCGCCGGAGTTCCGGTTCTGACCGCCCCCGAAGGCTCGGACCCCGCCAGCCTCGCCTTTGACGCGCTGACCCGTGCACAGGCAGAGGGCGCCGATCTGCTGATGATAGATACGGCGGGCCGCCTGCAAAACCGCACCGACCTGATGGAGGAACTGGCCAAAATCGTCCGCGTCATCCGCAAGGTTGATGACACTGCTCCGCACAACACCTTGCTCGTACTCGACGCCACCACCGGACAGAACGCGCTGAGCCAGGTGGAAACGTTCCGCAATCTGGCGGACGTTTCCGGTCTGGTCATGACCAAGCTGGACGGCACGGCCAAGGGCGGTGTTCTTGTTGCCCTGGCAGATAAATTCGGGTTGCCCATCCACGCGATCGGCGTCGGCGAACAGATCGACGACCTTGCCCCTTTCGACCCCGAAGAATTCGCCGCCGCCCTCACCGGTCTCGACAAAGGCTGATCCCAGGCTTCATCTGGCCCCAAATATCCTCGGGGAGTGTGGGGGGCAGACAGCCCCCCACCCTCTCCGCTCCGCAAAAGGTCCGCGTATTTGAGCGACTGGCTGATCTCTCTCGAAGGCACCGAAGCCGGACACCAGCTGGCATTGGTGCTGGCTTTGATGGCGGCGTTCCTGCACGCGGTCTTCGGTGCATTGCAAAAAGGCAGGCATGACCCATGGCTGTCCCGCGGCGCGATCGACGCCTGCTATTGCCTCATGGCCGCCCCCTTCGCCTTTTTCGTGGTGCCCTGGCCCGAACCTCATATGTGGCCGATCTTCGCGCTCGTCTGGCTGATCCACATCGCCTACAAGACACTGCAAGCCATGGCATATACCAAAGGCTCTTACACCGTCGTCTATCCGGTGGTGCGCGGGACGGGCCCGCTGTTCACGGTCATCGGTGCCTATCTTCTGTTCGGCGAAACATTCTCGGCCGTTCAATGGCTGGGCGTGGCCACCTTGCTGGCGGGGATTTTCGGGTTGGCTGCCTACAACTTCAGGTTCCTGGAAACCAACAGGGATACGCTAGGCATCGCGCTGACACTGGCGATCATCACTGGCCTGTTTGTGGCCCTGTACACCACCTATGACGCCTATGGCATTCGCGCCACCGCCGATCCGTTCACCTTTCTGGCCTGGTTCTTCATGATCGACGGCGCGGCCATGCCGATCTACGCATTTCTCAGGTGGCGCGCGATGGCGCACAGACCTGCGCCTGGTCCGCTGATGCTGCGCGGCCTCGCTGGCGGTATCATCGCCCCTTTGTCCTTCGGGGCGATCATGCTGGCCACCCGGCTGGACAAAGTCGGTGAAGCAGCCGTTCTGCGCGAAACCTCAACAGTCTTCGCTGCGCTGATCGGCTGGCTTGTGCTAAAGGAAACGGTTGGCCCAAGACGCATTGCCCTGATGGCATTGATTGCACTTGGCGCCGTAATAGTTGAAATGGGCGGATAAGCAGCAGGAAGTACAGATGACAGGCAAAAAAGACATCAACCCGTTTCTGAAACAGGTTCTGGAACTTGGCCCCCCGCTGGCCTTCTTCTTCATCTACCTGCGCCTGCGCGACGACAGCTTTCTGATCGGCGGCATCGAGTATTCCGGCTTCATTATCGCCACGATTATCTTTGTCCCCCTGATGCTGGTGGCAATGGGTATCCTATGGTATTTGACCGGCAAACTCAGCCGGATGCAGATCTTCACGGCCATCATGGTGATTTTCTTCGGCGGTCTCACAGCCTGGTTCAACGACGAGCGGTTCTTCAAGATGAAAACCACACTTGTCTATGGTCTGTTTGCCCTGATCCTCGGCATCGGTCTGATGCAAAAGAAATCCTACCTGGCCTATGTTCTGGACGAAATGCTGCCGATGAAACACGAAGGCTGGATGATACTCACGCGCCGTCTGTGTGCTTGTTTCGCCGTTCTGGCCGCCGCAAACGAATTCGTCTGGCGCACCATGTCGACGGATCTGTGGGTCAAGATCGAGACCTTCGGCTTTCCCATCGCGCTGATGGCCTTCCTGATGCTTCAGTTCAGCATTCTGCAACGCTATATGGACGATCCCGAGCAGAAATAGCGGCCTTTACACCCGCCAGACCTGCCAAAACAAACAAAATTCTTGGCTTGAGCGCCCAGCTATGGGAAGTTGTGCCACCACCCACTCTCATACCCTGCCCAAGATCGGTGCATACATGACGGCCTTTCCCACCAGCGGCTTCCTTGCCGAAGCTTCCGACGGGCTCAGAGAAATGCTTTCGGCGCAGGCGACCGAAATATCTCTGTCCCAAGGTGAAATACTTTTTGAACAAGGTGACGAGGGCGACTCTCTCTATGCCATTTTGGAAGGCACGTTAGAGGTTTCCTTTCTGGCAATGAGCGGCCGCAAACTGACACTTACCTTGATGCGCCCCGGCGAAGTCTTCGGTGAAATCGCGTTGTTCGACAATGGTCCGCGTACGGCCACCATTGCGGCGGCAGAAAAGTCGCGTGTACTGCGCGTGCGCCGCAACGACGTTATGAACCAGATCAGACAACAGCCAGACCTTGCCGTGGATATGATCCGTCTGGCCGGATTGCGGATGCGATGGATGGGATTGCAATTGAACGAGCAGGTCTTTCTGCCCATGCCTATTCGGCTGGCCCGCAAGCTGCTGCACCTGTCCAGTTTGCAGGACGACCCGGCCGCGCGCATCACCCTGTCGCAGAGCGAACTGGCCGAATTTGTCGGTGCCACACGCGAGGCAGTATCCAAAACCATCTCGATCTGGAAACGCGACAACATGGTCGAAGCCTCTCGAGGTGGTTTGCTGATCCAGGACTTTGAAGCCCTGCGAGAATTGGCTGATTCAGATCTTATTTGATCCGGTGTGATCTGGTTCACAGACCATCGATTACGCTTTGACCTAACGTGAGATTGTTACCGTAGGAGGTCAGAGAATCATCCCCGATATCTGTCCACTGACCTCTCCCTGTATCTGAGCCATACGCAATCACTGCGTATGGCTCATTTTTTTGGCGCATCAGTGATACCTGGTCTGGCCCGCAATCAGAAAAAAGGCCGGGAGGTTTTCCCGGCCTGTTCAATCAGTTCTCGAGGCTCAGCGCCACAAAACGCGGATCGCCGCCCCTGCGCACCAACAGCAGCAGAGATTTGCGACCAGCTTCGCGCGATTCTTCCATGCGGGCTTCGAGATCTCCGATGGTTTCCACCTTTTGCTGGCCTGCTTCGGTGATCAGATCACCTGCCCGCATTCCCTTGGCATACGCCTCAGATGCTTCATCGACATCTGTAATCACAAGGCCGTCTGCATCACCATCCAGACCCAAATCTGCACGCAGCGTATCGTTCAGGGGGGAAATCGTCAGGCCCAGAATATCCGCGTTCTCTTCAATCGGAGCTTCCTGCGGTTCCTCCTCGCCAGTGTCAGCGCGTTCCGCATCTTCCCGACGCCCCAGTGTCACAAGTACGGTCTGGGTTCCGCCGTCGCGGTGCACGACCACTCTGACCGACTTGCCAACTTCTGCTTCGCCGACCTGACGCACCAGACCTCGGGTGTCTTCCACCTCGACGCCATCAAAGCTGAGGATCACGTCACCCGCCTTCAACCCAGCTTCCTTGGCGGGGCCGTCCGGTACATCGCTGATCAGCGCCCCGCCCGGCTTTTCCAGGCCCATGGCCTCGGCCATGTCCTCGGTTACGTCCTGAATACGGACGCCCAACCAACCGCGGCGGGTCTCGCCATATTTGCGCAATTGATCCACGACTTTTACGACAACATTCGACGCCATCGAGAAACCGATGCCGATTGAACCGCCGTTGGGCGAAAGGATTGCGGTGTTAACTCCGATCACTTCGCCGTCCATGTTGAACAGCGGTCCGCCCGAGTTGCCCCGGTTGATCGCCGCGTCCGTTTGAATGTAATCGTCATAGGTTCCGCTCAGCGCTCGGTTGCGTGCTGAAACGATCCCTGCCGATACCGAAAAGCCTTGCCCAAGCGGGTTGCCCATGGCGATAACCCAGTCACCCACACGTGCTACGTCGCTGTCGCCGAATTTCACATATTTTAGTGGGCCCGAAGCCTCGACCTTGAGCAGCGCGATATCGGTTTTCTCATCCGTTCCGATAACCTTGGCCACCAGCTCTTTCTTGGGTTGGCCATCGCCGGGGAAGAATTCCACAAGTATCTCATCAGCTTCGGCGATCACATGGTTGTTTGTGACGATAAAGCCATCTTCCGAGATCACGAACCCAGATCCCAGCGCGTTGCTTCTGCGCGGCGCGTTGTCACCGTTGTCACCGTTGCGATCCTGAAACTCGCGAAAGAAATCCTCGAACGGAGAGCCTTCAGGAACAATACCTTGCGGTCCAGTTTGGCCTTCGATCAAAGTGCTGGTGGTAATGTTCACTACTGCCGGGCTGATTTCCTCGGCCAGCGGTGCCAAACTTTCACTTTTGGCCTGCGCCGCAACCGATTGCGCCAGCAACAGCAGTGAACCTGCAAAAGCCAGCCACATCAGCCGCATCCAAACACTCACTTCGTCCCACCGGACGGATACACTGCGCGCTTTCGCCTGCACTTGAGCTCTCCTTGTCGACATTCACGCCAAGACCGCTTGTTCTCGGCCTTTCTTACAAACCAATGTAGTCAGTTTGCCCCCACGAGCAACTCGGGATCGCAGCGAAATCACCAGCAAGTGAAACCACAGCGTCAAAATCCCAATTGTTGCGCGCCCCAAAGCAGGACCAAACCGCTGATCACGCATAGCAATCCGACCAGGCGCCGGGCTTGCTCTGGCATGTCCCGCAAGGCTTCAAGCATCCGCTCGATAAGCGAAGGGGCCAGCGCATAGGCCAGCCCCTCGACAATCAGTACCAGCCCGAAAGCCAGAAGGATCATACCCATTATTCAGACGCCGCAGCCGCCGGTGCTCGCCGTCCGGTTGGCGAAGCGAGGTAGTTGAAAAACTCGGAATCCGGGCTCAGGATCAATGAGCTATTACCACCTTGCAGCGCATTTTCATACGCGGTCAGCGAACGGTAGAACTCGAAGAACTCCGGGTCTGCACCATACGCTTCTGCAAAGATCGCGTTGCGTTCGGCGTCAGCTTCACCGCGGATGATTTCCGCCTCACGTCGGGCATCCGAGACCAGTTCGACCACGGTACGGTCTGCCTGAGCGCGAACACGTTGTGCAGCTTCGTTACCGCGGGCGCGCTCGTCGGTTGCCTCACGTTCGCGTTCAGCCTTCATCCGGTCGAAGGTTGCCTCGAGGTTCGCCTGCGGCAGGTCGGTTGCCTTCAGGCGCACGTCGATCACGTTGACGCCCAGCGCACGTGCCTCGGCAATCGCACTATTGCGGATGCGCAGCATCAGCGCGGCACGGTCTGAACTGAGGATGTCACGCGAGGACACCGAACCCAGTACTTCGCGGGTTTCAGCGCGCAGGATACGATCCAGACGGTCTTCGGCGACCGGAATACCACCGACACCAACGGCCTGACGGAACTGTTCCAGATCCGAAATTCGATAGCGGGCAAAAGCGTCCACCACCAGTCGGCGATCATCCAGAGGCGTAACCTCCAACGGCTGAACGTCGATGGACAGGATCCGGTCGTCATAGCGGACAACTTCCTGAATCAGCGGGATCTTGAACGCCAGACCCGGCTCTTCCTTGACCGCAACAACGCGGCCAAATTGCAGAACCAACGCGCGCTCACGTTCATCCACGATAAAGATCGAGGACAGTACACCAACAATCGCGATGAAAACGATCGGCAGAATAAAGGTCGCTTTACGCATCAGTTGCTCTCCTGTCCGGAATTGCGGCGCAGTTCGTTCAGCGGCAGGTAAGGTACGACGCCCTGCCCCGATCCGGTCGAGTTTTCGTCCAGAATGATCTTGTCGACATCACCCAGAACCTGCTCCATCCGCTCCAGGTACAGACGTTTGCGAGTCACATCAGGCGCTTTGGAATATTCTTCCAGAACCGCGCTGAAACGGCTCGCCTCACCCATGGCGCTGTTGATCTGCTGTGCGCGGTAGGCTTCGGCTTCTTCCAGTACCTGGGCAGCTTCACCGCGCGCCTCAGCCAAAACCCGGTTGGCGTAGGCGTCGGCGACGTTTTGCAGCCGATCACGCTCCTGCGCGGCGGCCTGAACATCGCGGAAGGCGGCGATCACGTCCTGCGGCGGGTCGGCCTTGTCGAAGTTCACGCGGATGATGTTCACACCCGAATCGTAGCTGTCCATCGTCGTCTGGATCAGTTCCTGCAGGCGCTCGGCAATGATGCCGCGATCCCGGTTCAGGATTGGTGCCAGCTCGCTCTGCGCGATAATCTCACGCATCGCCGATTCCGACACGGCGCGGATCGTCTGACGCGGATCACGCAGATTGAACAGGAACTTGGCCGGGTCGTTGATATTCCAGACGACCTGGTAATCGATATCGACCACGTTTTCGTCGCCGGTCAGCATGAGGCCATCGTCGCTGCCCCGGGCTCCGCCCATATCTTCGGTCTGTTCGCGGGTGACCGGAATCACCTCGGCAGTGACAAACGGCCATGGCGCGAAGTTCAGACCCGGATTGCCAACCGCAGAAAACTCACCCAGAAACAGCTCAACTGACTGTTCTTCCGGTTTTACAGTATAAAAGCTGGCCAGCCCCCACAAAACGGCAGCCGCCACCAGACCAATCGCAACTGTACCTTTAGTAAAGGCCGGGCCTCCACCGCCCTGACCACCGCTGCCACCACGGCCACCGCCGCCGCGACCGCCCATCAGGACGCGCAGCTGCTCTTGGCCTTTTTTCATCAGCTCGTCGATCTCGGGAATCTGCGGGCCTTCGCCTTCGGGTGGGCGTCGCCCGTCCCCGTTGTTACCCCGATTTCCTCCACCTCCTGAAGAGCCTCCGCCCCCCCAGGGGCCACCGCTGTTGCCCGCCATATGTATCATTTCCTTCGTTTAGGCCCGTGTGATCACGGGCACACTTGTAACTTGTGTGCGCGCGCTTGCAAATCAAGCGGAGCGTACAGGTTGCCGCATTGTCACCAGTTCTTCCGCCATAACGGGATGTACTGCAACCGTGCGATCGAAATCTTCCTTTGTCGCGCCCATCTTTACGGCAATTCCGGCCAGCTGGATCATCTCTCCTGCTCCGGGGGCGACAATATGGCAACCCAGTACCTTGCGCGTGGCCTGAGACACGATCAGTTTCATCAGAACCCGTTGCGTGCCACCGGCAAACGCCTTCTGCATCGGTTTGAATGAAGTGGCATACACATCGATCGGTTCCAGGGCCGAGGCTTCTTCCTCGCTCAGGCCAACTGTGCCGAATTCCGGTTGCGTGAAAATGGCGGTTGGGATCAGCGCGTGATCCACAGGCGTGGGGTTGCCTTTGAAGACGGTTTCCACAAAGGCCATACCCTCGCGGATGGCCACGGGTGTCAGGTTGACCCGGTCGGTGACATCGCCAATGGCATAGATCGACGGAACGGCGGTCTGGCTGTATTCATCCACGACGATCTCGCCCTTGCGCCCACGTTCAACGCCCAGCTCTTCCAGCCCGAGGTTATCGGCATTCGGTGCCCGACCGGTGGCGTACATGACAACGTCAAAACGATCCTCGGTGCCGTCCGTCGCCTTGACACGTATCTGGTCGCCATCTTTGGCCATTTCCAGCACATTGGTGCCCAGCCGTACGTCGATGCCGTTCTGGCGCATCTCTTCGCAGATCAGCCCACGCGCTTCTTCATCAAAGCCACGCAGGATCTGCGCACCGCGGTAGAATTGCGTGGTCTTGACGCCCAGACCGTTCATGATCCCGGCAAATTCGCTGGCGATATAGCCACCGCCGACGATCAGGATGCTTTCGGGCAGCTTGTCCAGATGGAAAATCTCATTCGACGTGATCGCAAGATCCGATCCCGGGAAATCCGGCACCACCGGTCGACCGCCTGTTGCAATCAAGATGTGTCTGGCGGTTTTGCGGGTGCCATCGGCCAGCTCGACCGTGTGCGCATCCACCAGGCGCGCGCGCCGATCAAAGCTTTCAACGCCGTTGTTTTTCAGGATGCTGCGATAAATCCCTTCCAACCGGTCCAGTTCTGCAACCAGTTTGCCGTGAAACATGTCCCAGTCAAACGCGCCGGGCTGAACATCCCAACCATAAGCTTGCGCATCTTCGATCATGCCCGAGTATTCACTGGCAAAAACCATCAGTTTCTTAGGCACGCAGCCCCGGATCACACAGGTGCCGCCATAGCGGTCTTCTTCAGCCAGCGCGACCTTTGCACCGGCTTCACCCGCTGCCACGCGTGCCGCCCGGACCCCGCCCGAGCCTCCGCCGATCACAAAAAGATCATAGTCAAAGCTCATGCCGGGTTCCTTCGTTCAACTTGCAAAAATCCTCTGGATATCTGGGCGCGAAAACCCCGGTGCCAACCCCCGGGCGTGGAATTTTCGATCTTTTGCCGACGCTTGTCCGATTGGCTTGCATAAAACTCAGTCCGTTTGGTCGGAAAACAGGTTTTCCCGGGATCCGCTCAGCAGCTGATCCAGTTCCAGGGTGCCCGCGTTGATATCCCGCAGTTCGACCCGCCCGTCGCCGTGGCCGATGATAACCTTGTCACAGATATCGATGAACAGGCCGTTTTCCACCACGCCGGGAACCTGGTTGAGGATCAGGGCCATCTGACGGGGATTGCCGATGCGTTGCAGGTGCAGGTCCAGAATGTGGTTGCCCTCATCCGTCACGAACGGGGCCGCGCCATTCATACGCAGCGCCGACGAGGTCCCAAGTACATCCATCGCGTCCAGCGCTTCTTCGATCAGTGTTCGCGTGGTTTGCCAGCCAAATGGAACAACCTCGACCGGCAAGGGGAAAGCACCCAGCGTTTCCACCTCTTTCCCGGCATCTGCGATGACGATCATCTGATCGCTGGCCGTGGCAACGATCTTTTCCTGCAAATGCGCGCCGCCGCCGCCTTTGATCAGGTTCAGGTCAGGGTCGAATTCATCCGCGCCGTCGATGGTCATGTCCAGCCACCCGGCCTGATCCAGAGAAATGACTTCGATCCCGACTTCGCGTGCCAGCTGCGCGGTGCGGGTGGACGTGGGAACGCCCTTGATCCGCAGACCTTCGTCTTGCACCCGTTCGCCCAAACGACGGACCAGCCAGGCCGCAGTGGATCCCGTTCCAAGACCCACGCGCATGCCGTCCTCGACCATCTCGGCGGCACGACATGCGGCCACGTATTTTGCGGTGTCGATGGGCGACAGTTCTCCGGTCATGGCAGCTTTCCCAGTTTGGCCTGCCGGAGTTATAGGGAATGCGCCGCGCGACTGCGACCACAATTTGCGGTTCGGCAAGCGTAAAGATGCCTGAAGACTGCGCGTTTCCTATCGGAAACGTCGCAATCATGTCTTACGCCCTCGTCTTTGTCATATAGATTGCCCACATGTTGACCCGATACCGCCTGCACTACGCCCCTGACAACGCCTCGCTGGTGATCCGGCTGGTGCTGGAAGAAATGGGTGTGCCCTATGAAACTGTGCTGGTCGATCGGCGTCGCAACGAACAGGACAGCGCGGCGTACAGGGCATTGAACCCCAACGGGCTGATCCCGGTGCTTGAAACTCCGCAAGGGCCGATCTTTGAAACGGCGGCAATCCTGCTGTGGCTGTCCGAGCGCCACGGGCAACTGGCCCCGGCGGCAGGCGCCCCCGAACGCGCAGAGTTTTTGAAATGGCTGTTCTTTGCGTCCAACACGCTGCACGCCGATCTGCGCATTCTGTTCTATGCCGAGAAATACATCACCCCACCACAGGCTGATACCCTGCGCGCAGGCATCAGACCCCGTTTGAAGCAGCACCTGCAACTGCTGGACGCGCTGGCAAAACGCGCGCCAGCCTGGTTTTGCGCGGAATGCCCGTCGGTTTTGACCTATTATGTCGCCTGCATGATGCGTTGGATGGCCTTGTATCCGGCCGAGGCAGATCGCAGTTGGTATGCGCTGCCTGACACCCCGGCCATGCAAACCATCCTGGCACAGCTCGAGACACGCCCCGCCACTCACACGGCCATCGCGGCCGAGGGTCTGGGCCCCGCACCCTACACCTCTCCAATTTACGCCAACCCCTTAGAAGGCTCAGCTACCTGACATGTTCCTCTCTGTCTTCGATATGTTCAAAGTGGGCATCGGCCCGTCCTCCTCGCACACCATGGGCCCCATGGTGGCGGCGGCGCGCTTTCTGGATATGATGCGTGCTTCACCCTTTGAATTTGCGGGTCTGAAGGGCTCGTTGCATGGCTCGCTCGCCTTTACCGGCGTCGGCCATGCGACCGACCGGGCGACCATACTGGGCCTGGCCGGCTTCGTTCCGGACACCTACGACAATAACAAGGCCGAGGCCGCATTGGCGAATATTGCCAAGACGCACACGGTTACCCCCGACGGCCTGCCGACGCTTCAGTTCGATCCCAAAACAGACCTGATTTTCGACTATGACACCAACCTGCCGGGACACGCCAACGGGATGATCCTGATGGCCACGGACGCGCAGGGGGACGTGATCCTGCGCCAGGTGTTCTATTCCATCGGTGGCGGTTTTGTCCTGACCGAAGAAGAACTGGCCGAAGGCAAGGCAACGGATGAGGGCGCACCGGTGCCGTTCCCGTTCAAATCCGCGGCTGAAATGCTGGAGATGGCCAAGTCCAGCGGCAAAACCATCGCCGAGATGAAGCGCGCCAATGAGATTGCGCGCGGCTGCGCCGACAGTTTCGCCAAGGGCTGCGCCCGTCTGTGGGACGTCATGAATGCCTGTATCGAACGCGGTTTGACGACCGACGGCATTCTGCCCGGCGGGCTGAAAGTGCGACGCAGGGCAAAGGGTATCTATGACGCACTGATGGCCGAACGCGGCATGAACCTGACCGCGCCGCATACGATCAACGACTGGATGAGTGTCTACGCCATGGCGGTCAACGAAGAAAACGCCGCCGGTGGGCAAGTCGTAACGGCACCGACCAATGGGGCGGCGGGCGTTCTTCCTGCGGTGCTGCGCTATTACCTGGACCACGTTCCTGGTGCCTCGGAGAGCCATATCGAAGATTTCCTTCTGACCGCGGCCGCGATTGGCGGGCTGGTCAAATACAATGCGTCCATCTCGGGGGCCGAAGCGGGGTGCCAGGCCGAGGTCGGCAGCGCATCAGCCATGGCCGCGGCGGGGCTCTGCGCCGTGATGGGCGGTACGCCCGAACAGGTTGAAAACGCCGCCGAGATCGCGTTGGAGCATCATTTGGGCATGACCTGCGATCCCGTCGCCGGGTTGGTTCAGGTGCCCTGTATCGAACGCAACGGGCTGGGGGCCATCAAGGCTGTGTCCGCTGCGTCTTTGTCCCTTCGCGGGGATGGAGAGCATTTCGTGCCGCTGGATGCGGTGATCGAAACGATGCGTCAGACCGGTCATGACATGCACGAAAAATACAAGGAAACCTCGCTTGGTGGATTGGCCGTGAACGTGCCAAACTGCTGAGATCGCAACAAATGGGGGTCGATATGCGTGGACATTGCCTGTGCGGCAGCATCAAGTACGAAATCGACCCTCCTGCCCTGTCCTGCGTCACCTGTCATTGCGACAGCTGCCGACGCCAATGCGCCGCGCCGATGACAACCTATTTCGCGGTTCGTGACGGTCAGTGGCGCTGGATCGGAGAAGAGCCAAAACGCTTCAACTCTTCGCCCGGAGTCGAGCGCAGCTTTTGCCCGGATTGCGGCACGCCAATCTCGTTCCGCTCGGCCAAAATGTCGGATGTGCTGCATCTTTACGTCGCCACTTTGGAGAACCCCGAAGCAATGCAGCCCACATTGCACGTGGCTCATGAAGAAAGGCTGAGCTGGCTGCATCTGGATGACAACCTGCCCACCTGCACCGGGCCGGATTACACAAAGGTTCAACCCCTGCCCGAGGCCTGACATTCGACCTTTCCACTGCGCCGCGAAGCAGATAGCGTCGCGCGCATGACTCAGGATCGTCCCGTCTTGGGCATCTTCTTGATGCTCGGTTTTTGCGTGCTTGCACCCTTGGGGGATGCGATGGCAAAGCTGTTGGGCGAAACGACACCGTTGGGTTTGCTGGTTGCAGCCCGGTTCGCGGTGCAAGCGCTGATTCTTATCCCGTTGGTGATGATAACAGGCCGGCCCTGGCGGATGCACGGGCGTATCCTGCGCCTGACAGTCATCCGCACGCTGTTGCACATCATCGGCATAACCGCGATGTTCAGTGCGTTGCAGTTCCTGCCCCTGGCTGATGCCGTCGCCATTGCCTTTGTCATGCCGTTCATCATGTTGCTGCTGGGCAGATACGTTCTGGGCGAAGAGGTCGGCGCGCGGCGCCTCGTGGCCTGCATCGTCGGTTTCATCGGCACACTTCTGGTCATCCAGCCCAGCTTTGCCGAGGTGGGCTTACCTGCCCTGCTGCCGTTGATCGTTGCCGTGGTCTTTGCCCTTTTCATGCTGGTCACGCGGCAAATCGCCAAAGAAACTGATCCAATTTCCTTGCAGGCGGTGTCTGGTGTCATGGCCACTGTGGGGCTGGTTCCTGTCCTTGTGATCGGAACATCGCTTGGTATCTGGAACCTGTCAGCTGCCTTGCCCGCCCCCGATTTGTATTGGCTGCTGATCGCGATAGGAGTTTTGGGAACTGTCGCACATCTGCTGATGACATGGTCGCTGCGCTATGCACCTTCGGCCACGCTGGCCCCGATGCAATATCTGGAAATCCCTGTGGCGACTCTGATTGGCTGGGCCATCTTCAGCGACCTGCCCGACGGGCTGGCGGCGGTTGGGATCATGATCACGGTCGCCGCCGGTCTGTACGTTATTCTTCGCGAACGGGCCACCGCTCGCTCTGCCCCGACAGAAACACCTGCATAAGCGGATCGAGTGCGGCGCGGGGAACCATCACCAACAGGCCGGGCCCATCCATCTGCAATTCAACATACGACAGCGCGCGATTGGAGGTACCCACCTGCCCGTCCGGTTGCAACCGCAGGCCGTCGATGGGCCATTCCAGCCCGGTGCTGCGCCCCGTCACAGGGCGCATTGGAAACAGCGACACCACATCCCCCGGCAAAACCGGCAGCCGGATTTGGCGGGGCGCATGAAACACCACCTCATGCGCGCCCAGCAGAATGCAGGCCTGTTCCTGACGCCTGACCAGCACGTTCAGAACGGCAAGCTGATGGTCAAGCCGTCCGCCCAGAAAACCGGCCCCCAAAACCAGTGGAGCCTGCACATTGCGCAAGGCCTTGTCGAAATCGGTGCTGTCCTGTTCACGAATGGCGAAAAGCCGGTCAGACGGGATTTTGGCTTTCGTTGCTTTGTCCAGCGAATCGAAGTCCCCGATGACCGCATCCGGAATCCGGCCTGATTCTGTCAGAACCGCCGCTCCACCATCCGCTGCAACGACAGAAGTGACGCGGTTCAGCACCAAATTCAGGTCCTCGGAACCAACAAAACCACCCCCAAACAACCCGATTGGATCGGCAGAGCGTACAATTGGTTCATTTTTCCAAAGATTGGCCATTTTTCCCGGATTTGGACACATTAAGACCACAAAATGATAGGTTCATGCATAAAGTTCAGAGCCTTCGTGTGCTCCCGATTCCGGGTAAGTGGGCTCTCGTAGTTTGTAAAGGACGTGCGTCTGATGGTACAGAATAACAAGGTATTGACCGTTTCATATGGAACCTTCTCCTGCACTTTGGAAGGATTCGACGATTCCTTTGAAACGATGAAAGCCATTGCCGAATATTTCCGCGATCTTGCTGCAGATGATCGTTACTTCGGCTCAGAGCCTCCACAACCAGACGCCGAAATGCTGACCCGTATCGCACGCCGCGACGCATCGCAACGCGTCGAAGCCAGCCAAAACGAATCCGGGCTTCTGCTGCGTGCCGCTCCAAACACCGAAGCCCCGGCACCGGTCGCTTCTGACGCACCGGTCCCGCACGCGCAAAATGCAGATGCCATGACCACTCCCCCTCCCACATATACCCAACCAAACCCGGGGCAGACCGCGTTCACGGACGCGGAGGCCGTCGACGTCACCACATCTCCGCCGGCCGACAGCATTGCCGCAAAACTGCAACGCATCCGGGCCGTTGTTTCCCATTCGGACGTCCCCCCTACTGCTTATTCCGAAGACGAGGAATCTTCGCTGCTGGCCAACACCGCCCCTCCGGTGGACGCCGTGGCCGCCGCGTTCGAAGCAGGTGCTCTCAATGCGGATGACTTTGCTGAACCTGCTGAGCCCGAGGCCGCAGAAATCGAGGATCTGCAAGCGCTTGACGCGGAAGACGTACAAGACGACGCGCCGGCAGTATCTGAACACCAGGCCTTCGAATCCGCCGCGCCGAGTATCGAGAACGATTCCGAACAGCAGGTGCAATTGACCCCCGACCACCTGCGAGATGAAGAAATCGAGGTCGCAACGGACGACGCGCAGCTTCCTGCTGAGCCCCTGTTCTCGGATATGGAAGAGGATACCGACGAGGAAATCGACGAAGAAGATGTTCCAAACATCCTCAACGTCGAAGACGTGGCGATCGAATCCGAAGATGAAGCAGATGACGAGCCGCAAGACGATCAGGCGCAAGGAGTATTGTCGGAAGAGGACGAAATTCAGCTGCTGTCCGAGATTTCCGAAATCGAAAAAGACATGGCAGGCCGTTCAGGCCAAAAACTGACGGATGACGCCGATCCTGATCAGGATATCTCGCGACTGATGGCCAAAACCGGTGAACATATGGAGGATCCCTCCAGCAGCGACGCGCGAGAAACCTATTCGCACCTTCGCACCGCCGTTGCCGCGACCGAGGCCGACCGTGATGACCAACCGGCCCCGAAAACCTCGCCTGTTGATGAGTATCGCGTTGATCTTGCGTCAGCGGTCAGCCCGCGCCGCCCCGAAGTGAACGTGACCAGCATACGCCCGGAGGCAGATACTCCGGCTCCGTTGAAGCTGGTTGCTGAGCAGCGCGTGGACGATCAAAGCGAATCCAATGGCCCCGTGATGCCGCGTCGCGTGACCACTCAGGTGGAAGAAACCGGGTCGGAAGAAGGCGGTTTTGCGCAATTCGCACAGGATCAGGGTGCACAGTCGCTTCAGGACCTGCTTGAAGCGGCCGCAGCCTATCTGTCTTTCATTGAAGGACAGCAACAATTCTCGCGCCCGCAACTGATGAACAAAGTCCGTTCTTTGAAGCAGGATGAGTTCAATCGCGAAGAAAGCCTGCGTTCCTTCGGACAGCTGCTGCGCGATGGAAAAATCGAAAAAGCCGGTGGCGGCCGTTTTGCGGCCTCTGACCTGATCGGCTTCCGTCCTAATAATGAGCGCGCAGTAGGCTGACTGCCGCGCCAATTGACAAAAAGGGCCGGGTAAACCCCGGCCCTTTTGCTATGGCGCGCCCAGAGACAAACGCACGTTGTTAAACAAGACACAGCGTTGCCCATTGTACCGGGCCCGACCAGCCGCCTTGGTCCGAGCAATGGCCCGGCTCAGGATTGATCTGGGTCCTCTTTGCCAACGCCGCGAAAAACGAACTTGAACGGCAGGGCCCAAAGAATGCCCAGAACGATATAGACCAGAAGTTCCACCCATATTGGGGGGCGCTCCAGCCAGTTCAGAACCGTCACCACCGCCACAATGTAAAGTGGCAGGCCGATCACAAGAATAACCAACGACCAACGCCGGCGCGCCTTATAGCTCAGACCTGTTTTCTGCTCTTTGTTCATCAATCTGCAAACGGGTCGGTCACCAGAATGGTGTCGTCCCGCTCCGGGCTGGTGGACAAAAGGGCCACAGGGCATTCGATCAGCTCTTCCACCCGGCGCACATACTTGATTGCGTTCGCGGGCAAATCGGCCCAGCTGCGCGCGCCTTCAGTGGATTCGCTCCAGCCCGGCATTTCTTCGTAGATCGGGGTGCAGCGCGCCTGCTGTTCTGCGGCAGTCGGCAGATAGTCGAGGCGCTCGCCGTCCAGTTCATAGCCTGTGCAGATCTTCAGGGTTTCAAACCCATCCAGAACGTCCAGTTTTGTCAACGAGATACCGTTCACGCCACTGGTCGCGCAGGTCTGACGGACCAGGCACGCATCGAACCAGCCACAGCGGCGCTTTCGACCTGTCGTCGTTCCGAACTCATGCCCGCGTTCCCCAAGGCGCTGACCATCCGCATCCTCAAGTTCTGTCGGGAATGGGCCTTCGCCGACACGGGTGGTGTAGGCTTTGACAATCCCCAGCACAAAGTCGATCGATCCCGGTCCAATCCCCACCCCGGTCGCGGCCTGACCTGCGATCACGTTGGACGAGGTCACGAATGGATAGGTGCCGAAATCGATGTCAAGCAGAGCGCCTTGCGCCCCTTCGAACAGGATGCGTTTACCCGCTTTGCGCTTTTCGTTCAGCACTTTCCACACAGGCGCAGCAAATGGCAGAATCTCTTGCGCGATCTCTTTCAATTGGGCGATCAGCGCGTCGCGGTCGACCGGCTCGATTCCCAGACCCTTGCGCAGCGGGTCATGGTGCTGCAAAGCACGGTCCACCCGAGCCTCGAGCGTGGCCTCATCCGCCAGATCCGCGACGCGAACGGAACGGCGCCCGACCTTGTCTTCATACGCGGGTCCAATCCCACGACCTGTAGTGCCGATCTTGGTTCCCTTGCTGGCCGCCTGTTCGCGCGCACGATCCAACTCGCCGTGGATCGGCAGGATCAACGGGGTGTTCTCGGCAATCATCAGCGTATCGGGGGTGATTTCCACACCTTGTGCCTGGATGGTCGCGATTTCCTTGACCAGATGCCAGGGGTCCAACACCACGCCGTTGCCGATGACGCTCAGCTTACCGCCGCGCACGACACCGGACGGCAGAGCGTGCAGCTTGTAAACTTCGCCATCAATCACCAGCGTATGTCCGGCATTATGCCCGCCCTGAAAACGCGCGATCACGTCCGCCCGTTCGCTGAGCCAGTCGACGATCTTGCCTTTTCCTTCGTCACCCCACTGGGCGCCGACAACAACCACGTTGGCCATATCCGGTCCTTTTGCGCTGAGTTATCAAACCCGGCTCATATAGCGGGGCGCAAACGGCAGGGAAACCGATATTTCGCCGCAGATGAAAATCGCGCGAACGCGCGATGCCTCCGGCGGGGATATTTATGGCCAGATGAAAAGCGGTCCCCTGCTTCATCTGGCTGAAAATATCCCGGGGGAGCCGCACGGAACGGGCGGCGGGGGCAGAGCCCCCTGCCCGGCATCAACGCAGATGCACCGGTTGCCCATGAGGTGTCGTCAGATAAGCCTCTTCCCAGGACTGACGTAGCCCTTTTACCTCCTGTGGCGGCGCGACGCCCTGCTCGGCCAGCAACCCCTCGAGCGTTTCCAGCCATGCATGGAAATAGTCGTCGCCGCCGTCCAGCTCTCGCGCGAGCCCGTGGCGTTTCAACGTGCTCGAGAACCGTGCCGCCCAATCGGACCAATCGAACCGCCCCGCCTCGTTCAGGGCAACGGTGACGGCAAAGACCTGAGCGTGCCAGGGTTCGGCAAACACCGGTTCTGGGGCTGAATGCTCGTTGCAGCCGCTCATGCCGGTTCCAGATAACTTTGCCATAGGTCCAGTACCACTTCGTCATCCGGATGCTCCGGGCTGGTCCAAAGTTCCGAAGCGGGGAAGACCACGGCATAGATCGGTTCGGGCGCTTCGCCCAGCCCATGAGCATTGGAATCGGGCAGGACATGGGTTCCGTGCAGGCGCAGTATTCGACCCCTGGCACCGGACGCATAATTCGGCAGGCGTGTGTGCCCGCCATCCACAATGCGATTTCCCGCCGGACGGGTCGTGACCACTTGTTGACCGACGGAAAACTGTACCGCCACGTTCGAAGGTCTGTCCGCTGGTCCACCTTTGGCCAGGGCGGCTGACACGGCGTCCGCCTTGAGCATCCGTTCCGCCAACGGATGCGGCCCATCCTCTCCGCCGCTGCGCAGGTCATCCAGAGAAAGAACGCCGCGTTCAACCAACAGGTCAGCCAGGCCCGAAATCCATTTCTCGTAATATGAAAACCGGGCATAGTCCTTTGGCGACAACCGTTCCCTTGCGTGGCGGGATACGTCGATATTCCACTGCCCCAGAAAGCCGGATGCAAGTGTCACCGCCAGCGCCCGTGCGTGCCAGTCTTCGGCAAAAACCGGCCCATCCTCGGCCTCGGGATTTATCGGACCATCTCCAAAGCGGCCGCCCATATCGTGAACGCGGGTCATGAAGGGGCCTTCGGCAGGCCCGTGCCGATCATGCTGTCACGTGTCACAAGTGCGGCAAGCGCCTCCTCACTCATCCCATCAGTTCCATCAGGACGCATCGGCAGAACGAGATAGCGAACCTCGGCCGTCGAATCCCAGACCCGCACCGAAGTGTCTTCAGGCAGGGTGAGGCCGAATTCGGCCAGTACCTTGCGGGGTTCACGCACCGCTCGGGCACGGTAGGCATCAGATTTGTACCAGCCCGGCGGGATACCCAACAACGGCCAAGGATAGCAGCTGCACAAGGTGCAGACGACCATGTTGTGCCGGGTTGGCGTGTTCTCGACAACAACCATGTGTTCACCCTGGCGACCATAATAACCAAGATCCGCGACCATCGAGGTGGCGTCTTCCAGCAGAGCGGCCTTGAAAGCTGGGTCGCGCCAGGCTTTGGCAACCACCCGCGCACCGTTCTGCGGGCCAATCTTGTTCTGATAGGTGTCGATGATTTCGTCCAGAGCCGCCGGGTCGATCAGGCCCTTGCGGGTCAGAATCGTTTCCAGCGCTTTGACGCGCAGCGCGGGTTCGGGCGGCAAAAGGGCGTGCGGGTGGTCGTGGTCGTCATGAGGCATGGGCCGCAGCCTGCGTCACGCATCGGCGTTCTGTCCAGTCCCTTTGACGTGATATGACATATCACGTGCGGTGATGCGAACTCCTCACTTGCCCCCGCTGGCAAACTTGCATAGATACCACGCGATACACGCCACGCTGTACAGGACCACCATGGAAAACGTCGTTCTCATCATCCACCTTCTTTTGGCTCTGGGCCTGATTGCCGTTGTTCTGATGCAGCGGTCCGAAGGCGGTGGCCTTGGCATGGGCGGCGGCGGCGGTGCCATGACAGGCCGTGCAGCAGCGACCGCTTTGGGCAAACTGACCTGGATCCTTGCCGCTTGCTTCATCGTGACCTCGATCACGCTGACGATTCTGGCGGCGCAGAAATCTTCGGGCAGCTCGGTGATCGACCGTTTGGGCGTGCCGGCTCCGACTTCAAGCGAAGAAAATACTCCGGCGATTCCGTCGGCGGATGACCTTCTGCCGCCTGCACAGGGCGACAACGCGCCGCTGATCCCGCAGGCCGACTGACCTACAAAACCTAGAAACCTGGAAGAGGACTGCAACAGCATCTTGCGGTTCTCTTGCGCTTTTGGCGCGAATCCTTTATACGTGAAGTCCCGTGATGCAGCGGTTTTTCGAAACCGTCGGGCAGCTGATAATGACGTCTCACGGGAGCAGCCGAAAAACTATGGCGCGTTTTATTTTCATCACTGGTGGTGTGGTTTCGTCCTTGGGCAAAGGACTGGCTTCGGCGGCGTTGGGCGCCTTGTTGCAGGCCCGGGGATACTCGGTACGGCTGCGCAAGCTGGACCCCTATCTGAACGTCGATCCGGGGACGATGTCGCCGTTTGAGCATGGCGAAGTATTCGTCACCGATGACGGGGCCGAAACCGACCTGGACCTGGGCCATTACGAACGGTTCACCGGCGTGGCCGCGCGCAAGACCGACTCGGTCAGTTCGGGGCGGATCTATTCCAACGTGCTCGAAAAGGAACGCCGCGGGGATTATCTGGGCAAGACCATTCAGGTGATCCCGCACGTCACCAACGAGATCAAGGATTTCATCGCCATCGGCGAGGATGAGGTTGATTTCATGCTATGCGAAATCGGCGGCACCGTGGGCGATATCGAGGGTCTGCCGTTTTTCGAGGCGATCCGCCAGTTCAGTCAGGACAAGCCGCGCGGGCAGTGCATTTTCATGCACCTGACGCTGCTGCCTTATATCAAGGCCTCGGGCGAGCTGAAGACCAAACCGACTCAGCACTCGGTGAAGGAACTGCGCTCGATCGGTCTGGCGCCCGATATTCTGGTTTGCCGCTCGGAAGGGCCGATCCCGACCAAGGAGCGCGAGAAACTGGCCCTGTTCTGCAACGTGCGCCCCGACAGTGTGATCGCAGCGCAGGACCTGAGCACCATCTATGACGCGCCGCTGGCCTATCACCGCGAAGGTCTGGATCAGGCCGTTCTGGACGCGTTCCAAATCAGCCCTGCGCCCAAACCCGATCTGGCAAAATGGGAAGATGTCAGCGACCGCATCCACAACGCCGAGGGTGAAGTGAAGGTCGCCATCGTAGGCAAGTATACGCAGCTTGAAGACGCCTATAAATCGATTGCCGAGGCACTGACCCATGGCGGCATGGCCAACCGGGTCAAGGTCAAGGTCGAATGGGTTGATGCCGAGGTGTTCGACAACGAAGACGTCGCACCCTATCTTGAGGGTTTCCACGCCATCCTCGTCCCCGGAGGCTTTGGCGAACGCGGCACAGAGGGCAAAATCAAGGCCGCGCAATATGCGCGCGAGCACAAAGTCCCCTATCTGGGCATCTGCCTTGGGATGCAGATGGCCGTGATCGAGGCCGCCCGAAATGCGGCTGGCATCAAGGAAGCTGGTTCGGAAGAATTCGACCACGAAGCCGGGAAGAAACGTTTTGAACCTGTCGTGTACCATCTGAAGGAATGGGTGCAGGGCAATCACAAGGTCGAACGCAAGGTCGGTGACGACAAGGGCGGCACCATGCGCCTGGGCGCTTACAATGCGGTGCTGGCAGAAGGATCGAAAGTCGCTGAAGTTTATGGCGGCACACAGATCGAAGAGCGCCACCGTCACCGCTATGAAGTGGACATCAAGTACCGTGAGCAGCTTGAAAAGGCCGGGCTCAATTTCTCGGGCATGTCGCCGGACGGACGCCTGCCTGAGATCGTGGAATGGTCGGATCACCCGTGGTTCATCGGCGTGCAGTACCACCCGGAACTGAAGTCCAAGCCGTTCGACCCGCATCCCCTGTTCCGCGATTTCGTGCGCGCTGCGAAAGACACCTCGCGCCTGGTCTGACCCTGGGCTGTGTCGGACTGTCACCCCGCGTTGTTTTGTGCGGGCTGATCTCTTAACTGTATGTGCAAGCAGAATTTCTGCTTCGTAGGCTCAATGCCGTTCAGAGTTTCAGGAGATTTCCGATGAGCAACGCAACAACGATTACCAACCTCCAGCAAGCGCTTCATATGGAGCTGACGGCGGCGCACCAGTACCAGCTGCATGCCCATGTGCTGGAGGACTGGGGGCTGGACATCCTTGCCGAAAAAATGCGCGCTGAAATGCAGGAAGAATTGGGTCACTCCGACGCGTTCATCGAGCGTATCCTGTTCCTTGGCGGCGTGCCCGAGCTTGCGTTTCAGAAAAGCCCAGTCGCCGCGGGGTCTCTGGAAGACATGTTTGCTGCGGACCTGAAGGATGAAACCGAGGCGGTCGACTTCTATACCAAGGCCGCGTTGCAGGCCGCCGAGGTCGGCGATGTCGGGTCAAGGACCTTGTTCGAACGCATCTTGCTGGAAGAAGAAGGCCACAAGGACTGGCTGGACACTCAGCTGAAACTGTTGAAGCGTTTGGGTGAGGCCAACTTCAGCGCAAAATTCGTATCCGGCGCCGCAGAAGAAGCCTGAGGCACGCACCGCCGCTTGCCCATGCACCAGCATGGCCCGGACCATCTTGCAATGGACCGGGCCGTGCGGTTTCCGTCACTTCAATGTGACGCTGCCGAGCAAAAAACCTCTACTCGGTCTGCCCTCATGGGGTTAACTGTTGATCACACGACGACAGGAGAGCCCCGATGAGCGATCAATCCCAAAGCGCGAAGACCTTTGCCAGCCTTCACAAAAAGGGCGACCCCGTCATTCTGTTCAACATCTGGGATGCTGGCAGTGCCGGCGCGGTGCGGGATGCAGGCGCGCAAGCCATTGCAACCGGCAGTGCACCTGTTGCCATGGCACAGGGTTTTGGCGACGGTCAGAACATCCCGCTTGAGGCCGCATTGAACAATGCGCGCCGCATCGTTGCTGCGGTTGATCTTCCGGTGACACTGGATTTCGAAGGGGCATATGCCGAAGATCCACAGGGCATTGCGCAAAACGTCAAGCGTGCGCTGGATTGCGGCGTGGTAGGTTTCAACTTCGAAGATCAGATCATCGGCGGCGACGGGCTGTACGATACAGCGGTTCAGGCCAAACGCGTCGAAGCCATGCGCGCGGCCTGCGAAGACGCGGGCATACCTGCCTATGTCAACGCAAGAACCGACATTTTCCTGAAAGCCCCGGCAGAAACACATGATGAGGCCATGCTGAACGACGCCATTGCCCGTGCTTCGGCCTATGAGGCTGCGGGCGCCAGCGGTTTTTTTGCTCCGGGGCTGAAAGACGAGGCGATGATCGGCCATCTGTGCGAGCGCACGAACCTTCCGGTCAACATCATCGCCCTGCCCGGCACCCCCGGCACACCGCGTCTGGCTGAACTGGGGGTTGCGCGCGTCAGCTATGGTCCGGTTCCTTATCGTCAGATGATCAAGTGGTTAACAGATCAGGCGCACGCCGCTATTCACTACCGCAACTGATCACCCTGAAGTTGTGGGATTGCAATTGCCGTCACTTCTCATCACCCTGCTTTTGAAACCAAACAGGAGGCAAGCCTGATGAAAGGCTATTGGGTTGCACATGTCGATGTGGACGACATGGACACGTACAAGACCTACATTGCTGCAAATGCGGAGCCCTTTGCAGCTTATGGTGCGCGCTTTCTGACGCGCGGAGGAAAGCGCGAAGTTAAGGAAGGCGCAGCGCGCGCCCGGACCGTTGTGATCGAATTTCCCAGCTATGAGGATGCGCTTGCCTGTTACGAAAGCGAAGCATACCAGAAAGCCAAAGCACTGCGCGCCCCGGTATCGATGGGCGATCTTGTGATCATTCAAGGCTATGACGGGTAGACTACGCTTGGCGCACCACAAAATATGGAATAATCTTTTGCCATGTTGAAAAAGTTCCTTCAGGCGCTCAGACCGCCCCAGCATGAACATCTTCCGGACCCGGATGCCGAACTTGCTCTGGGTGCGCTCATGGTGCGCGTGGCGCAGGCTGATCGGGACTACAAGCTGGAAGAGATCCGCCTGATCGACAAAATCCTGGCCCGTCTTTACCAGCACAACGCGATCGAAGCAGCCAAGGTGCGCGCCACATGCGAAAAGCTTCACGCGGCAGCGCCGGATACCGATACCTTCGGCAAGCTGATCCGTGAGACCACGGATCTGAAGGAACGCCTGGCCGCTCTGGATGCGCTATGGGAAGTTGTTCTGGCAGATGGAAACACCGACGAAGGCGAGGTGAAAATCGTCGAGGAAGCCCGCGTTGCCATGGGGTTGAGCTTTAACGACAGCAAGGCTGCGCGTGAACGCGTTCAAAGCCGCTTGGATGTGAGTTAGTCGCTCGCTATATCTAACGCATGTTCAGTGAATTTCTTTCCAGGCTCACGCAGCCTCAGCCCGATCCTCTTGTCGACGATGACGCCCGCCTGGCCCTGACGGCCCTGCTGGTGCGTCTGGCACGGTCCGACAATGACTATTCCGATACCGAAATGGCCCGTATCGACCGAATTTCGGCGCAACGCTATGGCCTGTCCCCGTTCGAATGCGCCGCCCTGCGTGCCCGCGCAGAAGATCTTGAGGCCGAGGCCCCGGACACCGTCCGCTTTACCCGAGCCATCAAAGAGGCGGTTGCCTACGAAGATCGTCTTGCGGTCGTTCAGGCGCTGTGGTCCGTGGCGTTGGCCGATGGGCACCGTACAAGCGAGGAAGATTCGCTGCTGCGTCTGGTGGTCAGTCTTCTGGGCGTGAGTGACGTGGATTCCGCTTTGGCACGGCAAAAGGCTGCAAAATCGTGATTGCCATGCTGGGCATGTATGACATGCCTGCCCTGCAAGCCGCCAATGACAGGTTCTGGAACCTGATTCGCGCCCAACTTGGATCAGGCCCGGAACACCTTACCCGCGACAAAGACGTGTGGACGGTCTGGCAGGACCCAAAACTGATTCTGGCACAAACCTGTGGCATGCCGTTTCGAACCCGATTGCATGGTCACGTGCAACTGGTTGGCACCCCGGACTATGACCTGCCCGGATGTCCCCCCGGATACTATTGCTCTGTCTTTGTGGCGCGGCATGACGACGATCGGGATCTGGCGGGGCTGAGCACAGGGGTTTTCGCGTATAATGAGGGCTTGTCCCAATCCGGCTGGGCAGCCCCGATCACACATATGACCCAGGCAAACCTGCACCCCACTGGATTGTTGGAAACCGGCGGGCATGCGCTGTCTGCCCAAGCCGTCGCAGATGGCAAAGCGGACTTTGCCGCACTGGACATGCTGACGTGGCTGATGCTGCAACAACATAGCAATTTGGGGACCAAACTGCGCGAACTGGCAAGAACGACTCCGACTCCGACCCTGCCCTACATCACATCGATGGGTCAGAATCCGCAGGTCATTGCAGGCGCTGTTCGGGCCGCGATTGACCAGCTTTGCGACGACGATCAACGATTGCTGTATATACGCGGGTTGATCGGTATTCCCGCGGCGCACTACTTGGCTGTCCCCACTCCGGCGCCCCCCAAAGACGGCGGATCAACGACTGCCCAATTTGTCGACTGATTT
This sequence comes from Ruegeria sp. AL12, assembly GCF_056540885.1. Taxonomy (NCBI): domain Bacteria; kingdom Pseudomonadati; phylum Pseudomonadota; class Alphaproteobacteria; order Rhodobacterales; family Roseobacteraceae; genus Ruegeria; species Ruegeria sp. AL12. The sequence continues at coordinate 1,374,103 of NZ_JBQFXN010000001.1, forward strand.
TGGCCAATTTGGGTGTTTCTCCGCTTGATTCTGTCATTTGCACATTGCATTGACCTTTTTTTTCGGTCCTAGTACCGGACCAACACCACCAACCACTGGACTGCCCGTGACAGAAACTGCACCCGTTATCGAAATCAAAGACCTTCACAAAAGCTTCGGAAATCTTGAAGTGTTGAAGGGGGTCGATATCACGGCACATCGCGGTGACGTGGTATCACTGATCGGGTCGTCCGGGTCCGGCAAGTCGACGCTTCTGCGATGCTGCAATCTTCTGGAAGACAGCCAGCAAGGAGAAATCCTTTTCAAGGGTGAGCCTGTGAAATGGTCCGGGGAAAGCCACGGCCGCCGCCCCGCCGACTCCAAACAGGTTCTGCGCATACGCACCAACCTGTCGATGGTGTTTCAACAATTCAATCTTTGGGCGCATATGACCATCCTGCAAAATGTGATGGAAGCCCCCGTGACCGTTCTGGGGCGCGACAGGGCCGAGGTGGAAGAGAGCGCGCGCAAGTATCTGGACAAGGTTGGCATCGGCGACAAATGCGACGCCTATCCGGCGCAATTGTCCGGCGGGCAGCAACAGCGCGCCGCCATCGCCCGCGGCCTGTGCATGGAACCCGAAGCCCTGCTGTTTGATGAACCGACTTCGGCTTTGGACCCTGAACTGGAACAGGAAGTGATCAAGGTGATCAAGGACTTGGCCGCCGAAGGGCGTACCATGATCATCGTGACGCATGACATGAAAATGGCCGCCGACATTTCAAGCCACGTGGTGTTCCTGCACCAGGGCCTGATCGAGGAAGAAGGCACGCCCGAAGATATCTTCACATCTCCTGAATCCGAACGGCTTCGGGGTTTTCTCTCCGCCACTCAGGCGGCTTAACTTCAAAAACAGAACCAAACTGGGGAGCAACCAATGAAAAATCTGATTCTGTCCACTGCCGCACTGGCGCTGACCGCCGGTATCGCCATGGCCGACACGGTCCGCATGGGAACCGAGGGCGCCTACCCTCCGTACAACTTCATCAATGATGCGGGCGAAATCGACGGCTTTGAGCGTGAAGTCGGCGACGAACTGTGCAAGCGCGCAAACCTTGAATGTGAATGGGTCAAGAACGACTGGGATTCGATCATTCCGAACCTGGTCTCGGGCAACTACGACACCATCATCGCGGGTATGTCGATCACCGACGAACGTGACGAAGTCATCGACTTCACCCAGAACTACTTCCCGCCTGCGGCCTCGGCCTATGTCGGTGCGTCTGCGGATGTTGATGTCACCACCGGCGTCGTTGCCGCACAGACCGCCACCATTCAGGCAGGCCACGTAGCCGAGTCGGGCGCGACTCTGGTCGAGTTTGCAACTCCGGAAGAAACCATCGCAGCCGTGCGCAACGGTGAAGCCGATGCCGTGTTTGCCGACAAGGACTTCTTGGTGCCGATCGTCGAGGAATCCGCCGGAGAACTGGTCTTCGTGGGTGATGACGTTCCGCTGGGCGGTGGCATCGGGCTGGGCATCCGTGAATCGGATGGCGAACTGCGCGCAAAGTTTGACGAGGCGATCACCTCGATGAAAGCGGACGGTTCGTTGAACGAACTGATCATCAAGTGGTTCGGCGAAGGCGTTCCGACCTACAACGCTGACGGTTCGGTCGTTACAAACTAATCTGTATCAAGCGGTTCGGCGCGTCCATCGCGCCGAACCCTGCCCGGTGGAACAACCGGGTACGACGTTCGAAAGACGCTACATGTTTTCCTATTGCGCTGACCCTGACACGCTCGGAACATTCCGATGGTTCTCCTGCTATCTGACCAACGGCGTGCACTGGTCCTTCTACCTGTCGTTCCTCAAGGTGTTGGGATTGCTGGCGGTGACCGCGCCGGTCGCATTGGCGTTTGGTTTTGTTGGCGCAATGGCCGCCCGATCACATTTCCCGCCGCTAAGCTGGCTGGGCAAAGGGTATATTGCCATCGTGCGTGGTGTTCCGGACATCGCTTTCTTCCTGTTTTTCGTTATAGCCTTGGATCAGGCATTCGAATGGACGCGGCATAAGATATTGTGCCCCGAATGGACCGACCCGATCCGGCAGGGAAATGACTTTATCGTCTGTCAGGCGGCCAAGCTGCCATTGGGGACCGCACCGGAATGGGTGCATGAAACCTACGGCTTTTTCCTGGCCGTCGTTACCTTCTCGATTGTTTTCGGGGCGTTTGCGGCAAACGTTTTGTTTGGTGGAATGCGCGCCGTGCCCCACGCGCAACTAGAAACCGCCGAAGCATATGGCATGTCCCGTCGTCAGACCTTCTGGCGCATCCTTGTGCCGCAGATGTGGGTCTATGCCCTGCCCGGCCTGTCGAATCTTTGGATGGTTCTCATCAAGGCCACTCCGCTGCTGTTCCTGCTGGGGATCGAAGACATCGTTTATTGGGCCCGCGAACTTGGCGGCACCAAGACGTCAAAGTTCACTCAGTATCCGCATGGCGACTGGCGCATGTGGTACTTCCTGTTCCTGCTTGTCTTCTACCTCGGCATGACGCGCGTATCTGAACTTGGGCTTGAAAAGCTGATGCGGAAACTGTCCCACGGGCAGGCCACGTCCGGCGGCGAGCTTCTGCGCAAGGAGACCACGGCATGAGCTGCTTGCAGACGATTCAAGATTACGGCCTGCGGTCCCTGGGTATCGGCGAGCGGCTGCTGCCCAAAAGTGACTTCACCCTGTGCGAACAGTTCACGCTGATCGGGTCGGGGATGATCTGGAATGTCTATTTCGGGATCATGGCGCTGGCGACCGGCTTCTTTCTGGCCACGGCCCTGGCCGTCGGCAAGGCGTCAGCAAACAAATGGCTTCGCAAGCCTTCGGAATGGTTCATTTTCCTGTTTCGCGGCTCGCCCTTGTTTATCCAGTTTTTCTTCGCCTATTTCCTGTTCTTGTCGCTGAAGAAATCCAACCCGATGTTCGACGCCTTCACCTCAGCCTGGCTGGGGGCGCTGATCGTGCTGTTCCTCAACACCGCAGCCTATTCGGGCGAGATCTTTTACGGAGCGCTAAGGTCCATTCCCAAGGGCGATATCGAAGCCGCAGATGCCTATGGCATGTCAGGCTGGGCCCGTTTTCGCCGGATCGTCTGGCCCACCATGTTGCGGCTTGCCTGGCCTGCCTACACAAACGAAGCGATCTTTCTTTTCCACGCAACAACGCTGGTCTTCTTTTCAGCCTTCCCGGCATGGCAGCAACGCGGAGACGCCCTGTATTACGCCAGTTACTTTGCAGACAAGACGTTCAACCCGTTCATCCCATACCCGATACTGGCGTTCTATTTCATCCTGCTGACGCTGGTGATTGTCGGGGGCTTTGGCCTGATCAATAAACGCCTGAACCGGCACCTGCCGGTCGCAAAACGGGCCAAGATGCGGTTCAAACTGAACCTGGCGCGCTGAGTTTCGGCGCGCCAGTCACGTCTGGACACCAAACCAAATCAACGCCAATCACCGCGCGCCCGCGCGCTTTACAGCACATTCAAAAGGGGAGAAGTGGTACCGCCTCCCTGGCTTGAACAGGGGACCTCTGGATCCACAATCCAGCGCTCTAACCAACTGAGCTAAGGCGGCACTCGTGAGGGGCGATGTACCGAACACGCCCGCGGAATGCAAGAGCATTAAAGCCGAAATTTCCAGCTTTGTTCGACAAGATCGACACCGAAGGAATGCACCGCTTTGCTGTCTGTCAATTCCCAGCCGGACGCCTTGTAAAGTGCGCAGGCGGCGGTATGGCTTTCGTGCGTCCACAGAACCATTTCTTTGTATCCTGCCCCGCGTGCGAAGGCAGTGCATGCTTGCAACAGGCGCTTTCCCAGCCCCAGCCCTCGTGCTTGCGGGACAAGCAGAAACAGCCGCAACTTGGCGGTATTCCGGTCAACAGCAACGCAGAATATACTGCCCAGACGTTGCCCGTCCTGCTCGGCGATCCAGCCTCTTTCAAGCTCGGGGTCACTGTTGGTGATGAAGTCGTCAAGGATGCTGGCCACCAGGGGCGCAAAGCTGTCATCAAACCCTTCGTCGCGCGCATAAAGCAGACCGTGCTGTTCAACCAGCCACGCGGCGTCATCGGGGTGAAAGGGTCTGAGAACGGCGTCTTCCATATCTCATCTGACCGCAAAGGTGACTTGATTCTCAACCCCGTGCGCGCTAGCAGGAACGCTCAGTCTCGGAGGCACAGATGGGCATCAATACCGAACGCGACATTCAGGCAAACCTGCAAATCGGTCCGACCGATCAGGGTATGGTCCGCCTGTTCATCGAAGCTGACGGCATCGAAATACCGATGGATTTTGACCCGGAAGAAGCAGAAGAAATCGCCGACGAAATTCGTGCTGCGGTACAAGCCGCCCTTTCGGTCAAAGGCTGACCTTACAGCCTGGGATCCCGAAGCGCGTGTAAACGGCGCGCCGCATCCGTTGCAAATTTCTGGATCATCTTCTTGCGCCGCGCCGGTGCGATTTTGTCCTCGGGCGCCATGCGCACGATTTCCGCGTCATAGGCATCGGCGATGATCAGGCCTGTTTCATCTGGCAACAGATCGGTCGGGAATTCCGTGTCGACGGCCCAAAAGAATCGGTCACACCATTCCAAATAGCCCTGCCATTTCGAATCCGACTGATAATCGGCACGGCTGGATTTGCATTCAATCACCCACAACTCACCCTTTGGCCCCAGCCCCATCACGTCAACGCGCAACCCGCGCGCAGGCACGAATTCCTCCACGGAAACAAAGCCATGCGCCGCAAGATGCCGCGCGACGCCACGTGCCAGTCTCTGTCCAGGTTGCAGATCCAAAGTCATAGCTGAAAATGTGAACAATTAGCGAACAAAAGTAAAGTGCCTTTGCGTCTTGACATAGTACCTTTTGGTATTGCACTAATATGACACCAAAAGGTACTATTTCTGGGGTTGCTTATGGAGAACCAAACTCAAAACGCGTTTCGCGCGCTGGCCGATCCCACACGCCGGAACATCGTGCGACTGCTCTCGTCACAGGACATGACGATCGGGCAGTTGACGGACCGGTTCGACATGACCCGCGCTGCGGTCAAAAAACACCTGACGATTCTGTCCGACGGTGGGTTGATCACAGTCGAAGCGCGCGGCCGGGAACGCATCAATCGACTTGAACCACAGGGTATGGCCCCGGTGCTCGACTGGCTCAGCTATTTTGACCAGTTCTGGGACGATCGCCTCAACTCTCTCAAGGAAGCCATTGAAAGGAAACAAAATGACTGATGCCGTATTGAAGAAATCGATTTTCCTCAGGGCGGAACCGGAAACCGTTTGGGCCTATCTGACGGAACCTGAGCATTTGGCGGAATGGTTCCACAAACCTGAAAGAACACTGGCAGAAGGTCAGAAGCTTGAGATGTTCGGCACGACAAGCGGCGACTTGCTGATCTGGGGAGAGGTCCGTGTCGCCCGCCCCCCAAAATATCTTGAACACACCTTCACCGTCAAACCGATGGGAGACGCTGTCAGCGTGGTCAAATGGACATTGGAGCCGGTCTCGGGCGGCACACGTCTTGAGCTTGTGCACGAAGGATTGCCGCAAGGCGTCGCAGCATTTGATCTGATCCTGGCCCTGGACAAAGGATGGGATGAACATTTCGGCAAGTTGCGTGTGGCATTGCACGAAACTGTTGACGCCTGACCTCTTGCGCGAACCCGTCAGACACCCTACTTAAGCGCGTGGCGGGTTCTGCCCTTCTTGTGACAGGTAGCATTCTGGTGGCCTTAAGCAATTCCGAGGGGGCTGGCTCTGTTCAGGTCCTGGCCTGATTACCCGGCGCCCACCTGTACATACAGGTCCTCGGGAATCAAACCGCACGGTTGACTGGTGGTCCCGCCGCACTTTCCCTGAAATATCAGCGCCCTGCGCGGGCTTCCTGTTTCACGGTTGCCGGCTCAAAACTGTGTGCGACCGGTGTTCCCCGACGCGGCCCCTGCGGCTTTTCCGCCATGCTCATGATCTTGTACGCGAACTGAACGCCGGCAAAGACGATGCCGTTCATGAACCAGATCATCACCAACGCGATCAGGCCGATTTCCGACCCGGTGATCAGATGCCGAAGGTTCGCGACGTTCAGCGCCAAGAGCACCCCGACAAACACGGCCGAAATGACGAAACCCCAAGCGACTTGCGTGATATACAGGCGGATCAGTTTGGGCATGGCGAACCTCCTTGCGCTTCGACAACAATGCTAGCGCATGTCTGGTTCAGGTAAACGTGTCAGAACGCCTCGGGCTGGGCCTCGCGCGCCATGTGATCCAGCACGGCATTGACGAATTTTGGTTCTTTACCTTCTGAAAAAAAGGCACGCGCCACATCGACAAACTCGGTGATCACCACCTTGGGCGGTGTGCCGCTTTGGGTCAGTTCCGCACCCGCCGCGCGAAACAGCGCGCGCAGGGTCGGGTCGATGCGCGCGATCGGCCATTTCGCCACCAGCGCGCGGTCGGTCATCTGGTCGATCGGCGCCTGATAGTTCACCGCGTCATCCACCAGCTTGCGGAACAGCGTGCTGTCGCCCTCAAGCATCTCGTCGCCCTCGTAGACCGCGCCGAACCGGTGGTCCAGAAACTCGTTGACCACCTGCTCGGTCGTCTGGCCCGACTGTTCCATCTGGAACAGCGCCTGCACGGCATAAAGCCGCGCTGCGGATTTCATCAGGCGTTTCCGGTTTGCCGGTTTCGGCGTGTCTGTCTGGGTCATGCTGTCGTTGATCCGTTGCTGTCGCCCGCCACCAGGATGGACTCGGACGGCGGCTTGAATCCGACGCCCTTTTTCGAAGCGCCCCACTTACGGCTGAGCGCGATCAGATGCAAGGCCGCAGCGGCCGCGCCGCCCCCTTTATTCATCTTTTCGGGGTTGGCGCGGACTTCGGCCTGCTCGTCATTCTCGACCGTCAGGATGCCGTTGCCGATGCACAGCCCCTGTAGGCCCAGCAGCTGGATCGCGCGGCTGGAGTCGTTGCAGACGGTTTCGTAATGCGTGGTCTCACCGCGGATGACGCAGCCAAGCGCGACATAGCCGTCAAAGTTGCACTGTCGGTCGGCCATTGCGATGGCCGTGGGGATTTCCAGCGCGCCGGGCACTTCGACCACTTCGCAGGTACCGCCAGCCGCTTCGATCTCGGCCGTGGCGCCCGCAATCAGGTTGTCGGCGATCGAGCGGTAGAACGGAGCGGCCACGATCAGCAGTTTCACCGGCTTGTCGAAGCTGGGTGTCGGCAGAATTCCGTGTTTGTCTTGTTCAGCCATGTTCAGTCTTCCTTCAGAATCGAGCGGGTGCCGACGATGGACAGGCCAAACGCGTCCAGCCCAAGATACACCGTTTCAGGAGAGTCGGTCAGAAGCACCAGTTCCTGAATCCCCATCTTGGACAGGATCTGCGCCCCCAGACCGGTTTGCTTGATCGTGCGCGGGCCTTCATCCTCGACCGCATACAACGAGTTGCGCGGCTGGCGGAACAGGCAGACCACACCGCGGCCCTCTTCGGCGATCTTTTCCATTGCGCGCGGCAGCTCGCGGGATGATTTCGGACCAAGCCCCAGGATATCCGGCGCTTCGTGCAGGGCGTGCGTGCGCGTCAGAACGGGCTCGGGCGTGGTGATGTCACCTTTGATCATGACAACATGTTCAATGCCGTGGGTCTGATCGGTGAAAATCCGCATTTCCCACTCACCGCCGTATTCCGAGGTGACTGTTTGACGAGAAGTCTCGACAACCAGATTGTCATTGCGCGCCCGATAGCTGATCAGATCGCTGATCGTGCCGATTTTCATGTCGTGCTTTTTGGCGAACTCGACCAGATCCGGCAGGCGCGCCATGGTTCCGTCTTCATTCATGATCTCGCAGATCACGCCTGACGGGTTCAGCCCGGCAAGACGCGAGATATCCACGGCGGCCTCGGTATGGCCTGCGCGCACCAGCACCCCGCCCCGCTTTGCCCGCAACGGGAAGACATGGCCCGGGGTGGCGATATGCGCCATCGTGTTCTGTTCGTTGATTGCGGTCGCCACGGTCAGCGCCCGGTCGGCGGCTGAAATCCCGGTGCTGACACCTTCGCGCGCCTCAATCGAAACCGTAAAGGCCGTCTCGTGCCGGGACGAGTTGTTCACGGCCATCATCGGCAGGCCCAGCGCATCTATCCGTTCCGCCGTCATCGGCAAACAGATCAGACCGCGCCCGTGGGTGGCCATGAAGTTGATCGCCTCGGCATCCGCAAACTCGGCCGGGATCACCAGATCGCCTTCGTTCTCGCGATCTTCGTGATCGACCAGAATGTACATCCGGCCGGCGCGCGCCTCTTCGATGATTTCTTCGATCGGGCTGATCGCGTCACGCAACTGGGCCTCGACCGGTCCGGGGGTTTCAAAGCTCATGGGGCAGCCTTTCACATGGCGGGTTTGCTCGGCGGAATAGACCACTGAGGGCGCAAAGACCAGTCCACAAACGGCGCAGGGGTTTTCCGACGCGACGTATCAGGACATCTCGGACAGGCGCGCGACGTACCGGGCCAGCGTATCGATCTCAAGATTGACGCGATCGCCCACACCGACATCGCCCCAGGTCGTGACTTCCTTGGTGTGAGGGATGAAATTGATGCCGAACTCGCAATCATTCACGTCATTGACCGTCAGCGATGTCCCGTTCAGCGCAACCGACCCTTTGGGCGCTATGAACCGCGCCAGTTCCTTCGGTGCAAGCAAGGTGACACGTGTACTGTCGCCTTCATCTTCGACCGCGACCACGTCGGCCACGCCATCCACATGACCCGAAACGATGTGACCGCCCAGTTCATCACCGACTTTCAGCGCTCGCTCCAGATTGACGCGTTTGCCGACGGCCCAGGTATCAAGATTGGTCTTCGAAACCGTCTCGGCGCTGATCTGAACGTCATACCAATCGTCGCCCAGCGCGATCACCGTCAGGCACACACCATCACTGGCAATCGAGGCTCCGATATCTATACCGGCCGTGTCATAGGTCGTCTTGATCCGGGCGCGCAGATCCCCCTGCTGTTCCAGCTCGGTGACGGTGCCGATGTCGGTGACGATCCCTGTGAACATTCCGTTAACCCTCTGTTCCTAACCTGTGCCTGCTATTCACCGTCGAGGTAAGCCCAATGGGCCGCGCGGGCAAGCCCCGCCTTGCCGTACAAGGCCCAAACGGGCATAGTTTCCGCAACAAAAACCAAAAGAGCAGTCCAGATGCCGCACATGCCTTCAGGCTCAGACAAACGGGTCTTCCTGTTTCTTCAGGGACCTCACGGACCGTTTTTCTCGACACTCGGGCGGATGTTGCGCGCCACGGGGGCACAGGTCTGGCGGGTTGGGTTCAATGCGGGGGATCAGGCGTTCTGGTTCGACAAGGCAAGTTTCATCGCATTCCGGAACACGCCCGGCGATTGGCCCGAGACATTGAACAGGTTGATTGCCGACAAGGGCGTCACGGATATCGTTCTTTATGGCGACACGAGACCGGTCCACGCCCGCGCAGTTGAGATTGCAAAGTCTCAAGGGCTGACAATTCATGTTTTCGAAGAAGGCTACCTGCGGCCCTGGTGGGTTACGTACGAGCGGGACGGGTCAAACGGGCATTCGCGCCTGATGTCACTGGATGTCGACCAGATGCGGCAGGCTCTGGCCCGCTCGGACAGCAAATCGCCCCCGCCACCGTCGCATTGGGGGGATATGCGGCAACACATATTCTACGGTGCCCTCTATCATTGGTTCGTCATGTTCCTGAACAAGGGATACCGCAATTTCCGGCCTCATCGTGATCTGTCGGTTTCACAGGAATTCCGGTTGTATTTCAAACGCCTGATGCTGATGCCTGTTCATCGCCTGCAACGCAGCATTGCCACGGCGCGCGTCAGATGGGGGGGCTTCCCCTATCACCTCGTGTTGCTGCAACTGGGGCATGACAGTTCGGTTCAGGCCCATTCCGAATTCTCTTGCATGTCCGATTTTCTGGAACTGGTCATCGCAGGATTCGCGCAAGGCGCACCGGCGCATCACAGGCTGGTCGTTAAAGAGCACCCTTTGGAAAACCACCGTGAACCATTGCACCTGCGCGCCATGGAGATTGCCAGAAAACACGGGGTGCAGAACCGTGTTCACTATGTCCCCGGCGGAAAACTGGCAGGTTTGCTGGATGAGGCAAACTCGGCCGTCACCGTGAATTCTACTGCGGGGCAGCAGGTCTTGTGGCGGGGTATTCCGCTGCGTATTTTCGGACGTTCGGTTTATGACAAGACCGACTTCGTATCACAGCAGTCGATCGCTGCTTTTTTTGCTGAACCAAACGCGCCGGATGTCGACGCCTATCGCTGTTACCGGCAATTCCTGCTGGAAACCAGCCAGGTTCCGGGCGGGTTTTATTCCCGGCGCGGCAGGCGGCAGTTGCTGCGCCGCGCCGTGGACATGATGCTCAGCAGCAGTGACCCTTATCAGGCCCTTCTGAACAAGAACGAGGCACCGACGCCACAGTTGAAAATCGTCAAGCAATTCGGGCGCACTGTGACTGGAAGTTGAGCTGCTTCCCGGCTAATCTTCCCGCAACAACAAAAGACTGAGGATATCCGGCAGTGCAATTCTCTCCTAAGCGATGGATGCGAGGGGTTTCCCTTGTAGCCGCAATCGGCTTGATGGCGGCCTGCCAACTTCCGAAATCCGGGCCGAACAAGACCGAAATTCTGGCGGGCGCAGTCCAGAATGGCGGCAACGCGTTTGTCGTCGAAGTCGATGACCGCGTGACACGCCTTACATCCGCCGTGCCTCAGTTCGGCTTTTCGTCCTCGTTCAGCAGCGCCCAGGCCTTGACCGCCGACACTGTCCGCCCCGGTGACGTGCTGGGCCTGACCATATGGGAAAACGTGGACGACGGGTTGCTGTCCGGCGAAACCGGTGCGGCGACCATTCTGGACGAAGTTCAGGTCGACAGCGACGGTTTCATTTTCGTCCCCTATGCGGGTCGGATTCGGGCCGCGGGCAACACGCCCGAACAGCTTCGCGTGTTGATCACGAACAAGCTGCGGGAACAGACACCCGACCCACAGATCGAAGTCCGGCGTGTTGCGGGTGACGGTTCCACCGTCTCGCTGACGGGTACAGTCGCAACCCCCGGCATCTATCCGATCGAACGCCCAACCCGTTCCCTGCTTGGCATGCTGTCCAAGGCGGGCGGGGTCTCAGTAGCGTCGGATATCGCACTGGTGACGCTGATCCGAGGGGATCAAAAGGGCACCGTCTGGTACGAAGATCTGTTCCGCAACCCGAAACTGGACGTCGCTTTGCGGGGCGGCGACCGCATTTTGGTGGAAGAAGACAGCAGATCATACATAGCTCTCGGCGCGACCGGGGGTCAGTCTCGTGTGGCCTTTGACAGTCAGGACCTTACCGCCTTGGAAGCACTGGCTCAGGTCGGTGGTTTGCTAACACTGTCTTCTGATCCAACCGGAATTTTCATCCTGCGAAAAGAGCGTCAGAACATCGCGCGCAACATCACTGGACGCGCCGACCTAAAGGGGGATCAACGCATGATCTACCTGCTGAACCTGACGGCCCCCAACGGCCTGTTCATCGCGCGGGATTTCGTGATCCGCGACGATGATACGATTTATGTGACCGAAGCACCCTATGCACAGTGGAGCAAATCGATCTCGCTGATCGCTGGTGGTCTGACCCCCGTCGCAAACGTCGCCACGCTGACCGGCAACTGATGCATGGTACCCGATCCGGACAGCGCAGCCGGGGCCGAGCGCACCCGGCTGTTCGTCTACAACGGCGGGTTTCTTACGCAAAAACGCCTGAGACGGATTCTGACGCTTGCCGGATATGACATTCGTCTGGGTCTTCCCAAGGATGGCGATTGCGTGGGCATATGGGGCAACAGCCCGACCGCGTATCGGGGCCTGCGCATCGCCGAAAAACACCGTGCACCCGTTCTGCGGGTCGAGGATGCCTTTCTCAGGTCTCTGCACCTGGGGCGCGCCGGTGAACCGCCCTTGGGTCTTTTGCTGGACCGTTCAGGCCCGCAATTCGATGTGGCAGAACCTTCCGACCTTGAGAAGCTGCTGAACACTGATCCCTTGGACGACACCGCGCTGCTGAACCGCGCACGCGCGGCGATGGAGCGGGTCAGGGAATTGCACCTCAGCAAGTATTCCGCGTTTGACCCCGATCTTGCCGCACCTGACCCCGGTTATGTACTGGTCATCGATCAGACGGTTGGCGATGCCGCCGTCACGGCAAGCGGCGCCGATCGTGCCCGTTTTCTTGAAATGCTCGTGGTCGCGCAGGAGGAAAACCCAGGCGCGCGCATTCTGATCAAGACACATCCAGAAACGATGGCAGGTCATCGTCGGGGGCATTTCACCGATCAGGACCTGTCAGACCGGGTCACGTGGTTTGACAAACCGATCAGCCCCTGGCCCCTGCTTGAAGGCGCCGTTGCGGTTTATACCGTTTCCTCGCAACTGGGCTTTGAAGCTATTCTGGCCGGTCACAAACCGCGCGTTTTCGGTCAGCCGTTCTATGCCGGGTGGGGCCTGACGCAGGATGAATTCCCAGTCCAGCGCCGTCAGCGCAACCTGACCCGCGCGCAACTGTTCGCGGCCGCGATGCTGCTTTACCCGACCTGGTACGACCCCTTTCGCGATCAGCTCTGCGAACTGGAAACGGTTCTGGACATTTTGGAGGCGCAGACCCGCGCATGGCGGCAGGACAGGCTCGGTTGGACGGCTGCCGGTATGCGTCTGTGGAAACGCAGGCACATGCAACAGATTTTCGGGCGGCATGGCAAGTTGCGCTTTACGGCCACACAGCCTGATGCCTCGGATCGCCCGCACATGGTCTGGGCCAGTCAGGCGCGCGACAGCGAAGGGGCCGTTCGTGTGGAAGACGGCTTTTTGCGTTCCCGCGGACTGGGGGCGGCGCTTGTTCCGCCCCTATCCCTGGTAACCGACGAAATCGGTATCTACTATGACCCCACAAAGCCCAGCCAGTTGGAAAACCTGATCAGCGAGCGCGCAACATTGCGCCCGGATCAGGAATTGCGCGCTGAACGGCTTGTTGAGAGATTGCTGGCCGATGGTTTGAGCAAATACAACACGGGCCAATCCGCGCCGGTTCTGCCCCATGGGCACCGAATTCTGGTGCCCGGACAGGTTGAAGATGACGCCTCGATCCTGCTGGGCACCAACACGGTGCGCAGCAATCTGGACCTGCTGCAAACAGCGCGCGAAGCCAACCCCGATGCAATCCTGATCTACAAACCGCACCCTGATGTCGAAGCCGGGTTGCGGGATGGCCAGATAGACGCAGAGTCACTTGCGGACCTTGTCGTGACCCGGACTGACCCCGCCTCTTTGCTGACGCAGGTCGACGAGGTTTGGACGATGACATCGCTATTGGGGTTCGAGGCATTGTTGCGCGGGGTGAAGGTCACGACTCTGGGCGCGCCCTTCTATGCGGGATGGGGCCTGACCACCGATCTGGATGCCGTCCCCGTCAGGCGAGGTGCACGACCGTCGCTGATGGGTTTGGTGCACGCCACCTTGATTGACTATCCACGCTATTTCGATCCGATCACCAGACAACCCTGCCCTGTCGAAGTGGCCGTTGAACGCTTGGCGCTGGGGTATTCGGCACCGTCCGGTCCGTTCAACCGGTTTCTGTCAAAGCTTCAGGGCGCGTTCGCAACGCACGCTCATCTTTGGCGTTGACGTCATTCCGACGCTCTGCGCCAACGGTGCAATACATCCCCGCCGACCGCCTGCGTCTCGATCAATTCGAACCTGGGGGCGGCCTCCAGCGTTTCCAGACCTAGTGTCCCGACCGCGGCCAGGCCCTCGGCCCCGATGGTTAAGCCGGCAGTGAACCCGATCAGCTCATCCACCAGATCTTCGGCCAACAGCGAGGCCGCAAGCGCGGCACCGCCTTCGCAGAAGACACTGGTCAAACCGGCCTGACCCAGTTGCTGAAGCAGATCCACCGCATCGATATGATGATCTTTCAACGCACAGGGGATCAGCTTTGCCCCCAATCCCTCCCACGCCTGTGCACGTTCGGCATCCGGGTGATGCGCATGGCAGAGCCAGACAGGTATCTTTGAGGCCGAGCGCGCCAGCTGGCCCATCAGAGGAATATCCATATGGCGGGACACCACGACGCGGACGGGTTGATGCTCAACGCCAAGATCCCGAACGGTCAGCGAGGGGTCGTCGGTGCGCGCCGTCCCTGCCCCGACCATAACCGCATCGTGACGTGCGCGCATGGCATGGACCACACGACGTGCCTGCGGTCCGGTGATCCATTGACTGTGCCCTGTCGAGGTTGCGATACGCCCGTCAAAACTGCTGGCCATCTTCAGCGTCACAAAAGGCCGGCCTTGTTCAGTCTTGAGGAAAAAGCCTTCCAGATCCCGTTCTGCCTGTTGCGCAAGAACGCCAGTTACAACGTCAATCCCCGCCTCGCGCAACATGGCAAAACCCTGCCCGGCCACGCGCGGATCGCTGTCTTCGACAGCGGCCACAACGCGGGATACACCTGCCGCAATCAAGGCCTCGGCGCAGGGTGGTGTTTTGCCGTGATGGGCACAGGGTTCCAGCGTTACATAGGCGGTCGCACCACGCGCACCCTGCCCGGCCTGAGCCAAGGCTTCGGTCTCGGCATGAGGGCGGCCACTCGGCTGTGTCCAGCCCCGCCCAATGATCCGGTCATCACGAACGATGACACACCCCACAGCGGGGTTCGGCCAGCACGTCCCCTGACCGCGCCGCCCCAAAGACAGGGCAAGCGCCATGAATCGCTTATCTGTTTCGTTCACTCGTCAGTCGAAGGCTGCGGCGGGCGCAGTTCGTGGACGAACTCCTCGAAATCATCGGCCGCCTGGAAATTCTTGTACACACTCGCAAAGCGAACATAGGCGACAGTGTCGATCCGCGCCAGAGCTTCCATAACGATCTCACCGATCTTGTTGGACGGGATATCCGTGTCGCCCATGCTTTCCAGACGGCGCACGATGCCCGAAATCATCTGATCGATCCGTTCGGGATCAACGGGGCGTTTCTGCATCGAGATGCGGATCGAACGCTCCAGCTTGTCGCGATCGAAATCTTCGCGTTTTCCATTGGTTTTTATGACAACCAGATCACGCAGTTGCACACGTTCGTAGGTCGTGAACCGTCCGCCACAGGCCGGACAGAACCGGCGTCGGCGGATTGCCACGTGGTCCTCTGCCGGGCGTGAATCTTTCACCTGAGTGTCGATATTTCCGCAAAACGGGCAGCGCATCCGCCGTCTCCTCGTCCCATGTTCGGCCTCTTTTTGTAAGCGCTGCGGCTTACTTATCCACAACTATAGGGCAGCCGCTAGAGTTTGGGTAGTCGGAAATTCAAACCGCTAAATAGTGGGTCAGGCCAGATACGCCGCAACCTTCCTTTGATGCGGCGCAGTGCGGTGTTCAAACAGGTAAATCCCTTGCCATGTTCCCAGAACAGGTCGTCCCTGCGACACCGGGATCGTCAACGAAACCGGCAAGAGCGCGGCCTTGATATGCGCAGGCATATCGTCCGGGCCTTCATAGGTGTGCCGCAGATACGACATGGCAGGGTTGTCTGACGGTGGAACCAGCCGTTCGAAGAACGCCTGAAGATCTTTTTGAACTTCGGGGTCCGCGTTTTCCTGAATCAGCAATGAGCAGGAAGTGTGGCGAACGAAAAGGGTCAAGACCCCATCTTTCGCCACCCGTTCAAGCCATTGCAGAACGTCGGACGTGAATTCGTACAGCCCCGGTCCTTGGGTGTGCAAAACGAACTCGGTCTGCATCGTGTCTATCCTGCGCGTTTGTCAGTCGTTGAAGAACGGTCGATAATTACACCGTGCATTCGCACCTTGTACAGATTCACTGTTGCCAGGCTGAAACCCGAACGAGACAAAGCTGCTGGGTTGCACATCAACCGTTTGAGGTTGCTTGATCGAAAACTGAACCGCTGTTCTGCGACCGGTTGTGACACTGGGCCCGTACCCCCGCAGCACGTAAATCCGGTCCGTCCAACCCAATCCCAAGGTTCGGCGCGCATAATCTGCGGCCGCGCACCAATAGCCTTCGGTACGCATGTCGCCGCGGGGGATGACCTCAAAATCAGTGGCGTTTATGGGTTCCGTTCGAAATCCGTTCCGTGCAGCATCTGCTGTCAATGGAACACTGAAGGCCAAGGCTGCCAACGCGGCGAAAGTGTATGACTGTTTCATGGTAACTTCTTCCCTGATTGCTTGTTTCAAATAGCGATCCCCAAATAGGTTAGTCGAACTTCACCGCGTTCACAGGGTACCTCACGATCAATTCAGCCCGCCAGGTACATAGCGTGATCCGGTGTGAGTCAGCCTTGACAGCGGATCAGCAGGCCCAAGCCCGGTGTCGCAGACCAACGCGTCACCTGCGGGAAAAAGAGCGTGCCGGGGAGCCCTGAGCAGAGATTGGTGATTTCTCCGAGGCTCTGACCTCATCCCCATAAAGGTCCCGACCCGGCAACAAAGCTGATTTGGACAGCCGCGCGCTACACTTCATGCGTGTTCCGGTCAAAACCTTTCGAGAACTTGCCAACAAGTAGTACTCAAGTGCAAAATCCTTTCTGCCAAAAGCCAAAGTCAACAAAGGGATTTCCCTGATAAACTGTTAGTGTATTTGAGAACGTAAGGTGTTGTACCACGATGGATGTAGATATCGACCGACTACATTTTTTGATCCAGGCACTGGATCGCCACGCCGGCAACAGCAAAGTATCCCAGCGGGTATTGAAACAGGCTGGGCTGCGTCAGCAGGATATCGCGCCCCCTGCCGCAGTCTACAGCGCACACAAAGAGGCCCTGTTCATCCGGCACGCCTGTGACGCCGTTGGTGACATCACATTTGCGGCGCGCACCGGGCTCGAGGTCACATCGGCTTCGACCGTAACAGGGTATATCAGTAAATACTCACGCGATTTGAGGCAGGTGATGGAAAACCTGTCCCGTTTTCACGGCATCATCGATCCGGCCATCGGGCTCAGCTTCCGTGTTGCCGGTAACTTCGCGGCCCTTGAGGCCGATTGGAAAGACGCCAGCTTTGCCCGCTATCATCGGCGCACGGAATTCCTGTTGTTCGCTGCGCTGGCCAGGATGAGAAACCTCACGCAGGTGAAGTTGCACCCGATCGAGATGCGCTTTCAGCACAAAGTTGGAAGCCACGCCAAAACCTACGAAAAGCTGGCGGGCTGCCCGGTGGTTTTCAGCGCTGAAAAGATTGAGATCATTCTGCCGCTATCTGCGCTGGAATTGAAAGTGCCGACCTATGATCCCAAGCTGCGGGAGCATTTGCTGGAATACGGTGAACGTCTGCTGGCCGAAAAACCACTTCCCAAGCACCAGACCCGCGCCCGTGTCGAAGGTCTGATCACCCGATCCCTGCCCGGCGCAATCCTGCAAGCCGAAGATGCGGCGGCTGATCTGGGGATGAGCCTCAGAACCTTCAGTCGACGTCTCAAGGAAGAAGGCACAAGCTATCGCGATATTGTGGACGATCTAAGATGTGATCTGGCCCAGACTTTCATCACAAATGGCATGACTCTGTCTGAAATCTCATATGCGCTGGGGTATGCCGATCAGGCAGCTTTTTCTACGGCCTTCAAACGGTGGACAGGTCAGCCGCCCAGCGCCTTCAAGACCCGAGTGGAACATCCCATTCGGCCAGCTGGCCGGGGGTCATCAGCCTGAAAAGCCTCGCCCCGGCCTGTCCCATGAGTGGACAAGACCGATATAGAAAGGCACACCGCCCCGGCCTTGTGCATTCGCGCCAACGTGATGCGAGAACCAGCCAATGTGAACGAACAAAGGCGCCTCTGACGGGGCGCCTTTGTTCTGATAGATCTTTGTTCTTATTGATCCAGGAAAGACCGGAGTTTTCGTGAACGGCTGGGATGCTTCAGCTTCCGCAGCGCCTTGGCCTCGATCTGACGGATCCGTTCGCGGGTCACGCTGAACTGCTGGCCGACTTCTTCCAAAGTGTGATCGGTGTTCATGCCGATGCCAAAACGCATCCGCAGAACCCGTTCTTCGCGCGGGGTGAGCGAGGCCAGAACCCTTGTGGTGGTTTCCTTGAGGTTTTCCTGAATGGCGCTGTCCAAGGGCAGCACGGCATTCTTGTCCTCGATGAAATCGCCCAGCTGGCTGTCTTCCTCGTCGCCAATTGGTGTTTCCAGAGAAATCGGCTCTTTGGCGATCTTCATCACCTTGCGCACTTTCTCGAGCGGCATCTGCAACTTTTCGGCCAGTTCTTCCGGCGTCGGCTCGCGGCCGATTTCATGCAGCATCTGACGGCCCGTGCGCACCAGCTTGTTGATCGTTTCGATCATATGAACCGGAATACGGATCGTGCGGGCCTGATCCGCGATCGAGCGGGTGATCGCCTGACGGATCCACCAGGTCGCATAGGTCGAGAACTTGTAGCCACGACGGTATTCGAACTTGTCCACCGCCTTCATCAGGCCGATGTTGCCTTCCTGAATAAGATCAAGGAATTGCAGGCCACGGTTCGTGTACTTTTTGGCGATCGAGATCACCAGGCGCAGGTTGGCTTCGACCATTTCCTTCTTGGCCTGCCGCGCCTCTTTCTCGCCCTTCTGAACCTGCTGCACGATGCGGCGGAATTCCGAGATATCCAGACCGACATACTGGCCGACCTGAGCCATGTCGTTGCGCAGTTCCTCGACCTTCGCGGTCGAGCGTTCGATGAACATCTGCCATCCCCGGCCCGGCTTTTCAGCCATCTCGGCCAGCCAGTTCGGATCCAGCTCACGTCCCCGATACGCTTCGATGAACTCACGGCGGTTGATGCGTGCCTGATCGGCCAGCTTGACCATCGCGCTGTCCAGAGACATGACGCGGCGGTTGATACCGTAAAGCTGGTCGATCAGCGCCTCGATCCGGTTGTTGTGCAGGTGAAGGCCATTCACCAGCTCGACGATCTCAGCCCGCAGTTTCTGATAGGTTTCTTCGTCCTTTTCACTGAACGTACCGTCTTCGTTCAGCGTGGCCGAAATCCGGCTGTCCTGCATTTCAGACAGCATCGAGAAGTCGGTCGAGATACGCTCCAACGTGGTCAGGACCTGATCCTTCAGCGCCGCTTCCATCGCGGCCAGCGACATGTTGGCCTGATCGTCTTCGTCGTCATCGTCATCGTTGTTCAGCGGGTTGCCATCCGCATCCAGCTCAGGGCCGGTATCCTTGGCTGGCTTGTTCGCCTGCACGGCCGAGGTATCGACGACCGGCTCTTCAACGTCACCGTCTTCGTCCAACTGGTTGCCGAACGTGGTTTCCAGATCAATGACATCCCGCAGAAGAATGTCTTCGGACAACAATTCGTCATGCCAGATGGTGATCGCCTGGAAGGTCAGCGGGCTTTCACACAGGCCCGCAATCATCGTGTTGCGACCGGCTTCGATCCGCTTGGCGATTGCGATCTCACCCTCGCGGCTCAGCAGTTCGACCGACCCCATCTCACGCAGATACATGCGCACGGGGTCGTCGGTGCGATCCAGCTTCTCAGTGCCGGAACCGGCCAGTGCAACCTCACGGTTGCTTTCCGCGGCAACCAGTTCGGTCGAGCCTTTGTTCTCTTCTTCTTCGGCCTCTTCATCTTCGATGATGTTGATGCCCATCTCGGACAGCATCGACATTACGTCTTCGATCTGTTCCGAACTGACCTGATCAGGCGGCAACACCTGATTGAGCTGGTCGTAGGTAATGTAACCTTTCTCGCGAGCCTCGGCGATCATCTTCTTGACGTTCGCCTGGCTCATGTCCAGCGAGATTTCCTGTTCCTGCTCGTCGGATTTGCGGTCTTCGTTCGTATCCTTGGCGGCCATTCAATGCTCCTGCAGGGATGGGTGATTCGTCTCAGCCGAATCATTAGCGCGTATAAGTGATTCGGCCACCCGTTTACCCGTTTTTCTTTTCCAGTGCCTTACGAAAACACCACTTATCGACGTTTCCGCTCGAATTTGATGCCAGACATGATCGCCGCAAACGCGTCTTTCTCGTCACGATTGATTCGCGCCCCATTGTCAGCAATGTCGAAAACGGCCCTATCCTCGTTCTGACTTCGACTCGTGCGGTTGCGCTCTTCGGCGGCTTGCGCCAGCCGGTATGTCAGCGCCTCATCGGGCAGATCGGACAGTTCCTCTGCCGCTTCGGCAATCTCGGCATCCAACCCCCGGAGCGCTTTGATCTTTGCGAGTTCCTCGGCCAGTGTCATCTCGGCCTTTTCAACGTCGCCTGGCTTGGACACACAGGGGATGACTGCCACATGGCGAAGGGTCAGCAGGTTTTCAAGGGCGTCAGGCCCCATTGATGCGATAATGTGGTCTTTCAGGTTGTCCGGATCATCAATTGCGTGGCGCAGAACAGCATCGCGCAAGGCCGCGTAGTCAGGATTGTGGCATTCCATTTCTTCCAACTGTTGCTCAAATTGGACAACAACCTTGGGATTCAGAATCGAAATCGCCAGAATAGCGGCTTCACGCAGCTGGATATCCGCGTTTTCCGAAGAGGCCAGAAACGAACTGCGCGCGCCCGGCGTCGCGGTTGGCTGCGACTGCCATTTTCCCCGCGGTTGCCAGGGACGGTTTTGAGGTTGTCGTCGCGGGCGGAACAGTTGCCAGCGCAGGTCTTTGATTTCCTGACCGTAATGCAAGCGGATCGAGGGATCCCGGATCAGTTTGATCTTGTCCCGCAGCGCCTTGTCCAGTGCTGCCTTGCGTTCCGGGCTGTCGAATACCTTTCCTTCGGTCTCGCGCTGCCACAGCAGTTTGACCATCGGTATGGCCCCTTCCAGAACGGCCTGAACGGCGCCCGGGCCTTCGGTGCGCAACAGATCGTCCGGGTCCTTGCCTTCGGGCATCAAGGCAAAACGCAGGGATTTTCCGGCCTCCAGCAGCGGCAGTGCCAGATCAACCGCCCGCATGGCCGCCCGCAGACCCGCGGCATCCCCGTCCAGTGCAATGACCGGTTCATCCGCGATCCGCCAGAGCAGCTGCAACTGATGTTCAGTAATGGCCGTTCCCAAAGGCGCAACCGACGCGCCAAAACCCGCCTCGGCCAGCGCGATCACGTCCATATACCCTTCGGCCACGATCAGCGGCTGCCCTTTGCCCGCCGCCTGCCGCGCTGGACCTTGATTGTAAAGGCTGCGCCCCTTGTCGAACAACTCGGTCTCGGGCGAGTTCAGGTATTTCGCGTTGTCATTCGGATCCATCGCGCGGCCACCGAATGCAATGCAGCGCCCACGCGGATCCCGGATCGGGAACATGATCCGGTTGCGGAATGTGTCATAGGGTTTTTTGCCTTTGTTTGAAGGCTTGGCCAGCCCGGCGCCAAGGATCAGCTCCTCTGGGATGCTCTTGCCGCGCAGGTGATCCCAAAGCGCCTGCCAACTGTCCGGCGCAAACCCGATCTCCCACCGATCCAGCGCGCTTTGATCCAAACCCCGGCGCGACAGGTAATCCCGTGCCTCTGCCCCCGCCGCTGTTTTCAGCTGCAAGCGGAAAAACTGCACCGCCTGTTCCATCACATCGGCAAGCTGACTGCGGCGATCCTGCTTTTCCTGTGCTTTCGGATCCCGCGCAGGCATCGGAATGCCAGCCTCGCGGGCGAGGATCTCCACCGCTTCGATGAACGAAACATTTTCCGTTTCTTTCACAAAGCTGATCGCGTCGCCCTTGGCGTGACAGCCGAAGCAGTAATAAAACCCCTTCTGATCATCGACATGGAATGAGGCTGTCTTTTCGTGATGAAACGGGCAAGGCGCCCACATGTCGCCTTTGCCTTGATTGGATTTGCGCTGATCCCAAATCACCTTGCGCCCGACGACCTGAGACAGGCTCAGGCGGGTGCGCAGTTCATCCAGAAATCCGGGGGGCAGTGACATGGGTCAAACCTGACAGAAACAGGAACGCGCGCCAAGGGGATGGCGCGCGTTTGTCCACAGGGAAATGTCCGGGCTGTGGATTATTGCTGCAAACACAGCTCAAGCCAAGCGGCGCCCAGATCCTTTTTGCGCACGTCGCGCATCTTTTGTTCATAGACCCACGGTGTGATCAGCGGAATCGCGGCGTTGTAGTTCTCGGGCCATGTCGGGCCACTATCAGCCACGGCTTGCGCCACATCGCGTTCTTTCACGCGGTCCAGCCGCGCCTTCTGGATCGCTGCCACCACATCCGCCTGATATTTGCAGCTTTGTTCCTTAGTTTCCTGAGCGGCCAAAGGGGTGGCCAGCAGAGCCGCGACAATGGCTATACGCAACATGGAGGTCTCCGGGATTCGTTTCTCTGAGTGTCTACTATCCGTCAAACTAACGGGCCGCCATCGACATTCAAGCCGCGGCGCGTACCGGCGGGGCGAAATGATCACCCCACCCGTCTGCTTCAGAGCCCCTTGGCGCGATAGCTTTTGGCCACGCGGTCGATCGCCACGATATAGGCCGCAGTACGCAGGTCTTCGACATCGTCGCGGCTGTGCCACACTTCACGCATCGACTGGTAGGCGATACGCATCGTGTCGTCGAGGCCCGAGCGCACCAGTTCAAGCTCATCGGCACCCTTGAGGTATTTTGCCTTGAAGTCCGGCGACATCGACCACGCGTCACCCAGATACCTGTCCAGCCGCTCCAGTTCGCTGACGATCAGTTCATGTCGCGCCTCTTCCTGCCGACGCTGCATCCGGCCGAAACGAATGTGGCTGAGGTTCTTGACCCATTCGAAATAAGACACCGTCACACCACCCGCGTTGGCATACATATCCGGGATGATAACGGTACCTTTCTTGCGAAGAATCTCATCCGCGCCAGCGGTGACCGGGCCGTTCGCTGCTTCGATGATCAAAGGAGCCTTGATCCGTTCGGCGTTGGAAAGGTTGATGACACCCTCCAGGGCAGCCGGGATCAAAATATCACACTCAGCCTCCAGAACGCTTGTGCCTTCCGCTGAATGAGTCGCGTCCGGATAATCCTTGACGCCGCCATGCTTGACGATCCACTGGCGGACGGCTTCGACGTCGATACCATCCGGGTTATACAGCGCTCCGTCCCATTCGATGATACCTACAACGCGTGAACCGTCCTCCTCGCTCAGAAACTTCGCAGCGTGATAGCCCACATTGCCGAGCCCCTGCACCACAACACGCTTGCCGTCCAGCTTGCCCGACAGGCCGGCCGCCCTGACATCTTCGGGGTGACGGAAAAATTCGCGCAGAGCGTACTGAATGCCACGTCCGGTGGCTTCGACCCGCCCAGCGATACCACCTGCGTTCAATGGCTTGCCGGTCACACAGGCCCGTGCATTGATGTCGGTGGTGTTCATCCGGGCGTATTGGTCGGCCATCCAGGCCATTTCGCGTTCGCCCGTTCCCATGTCGGGCGCGGGAACGTTTTGCGACGGGTTGATCAGATCCCGCTTTGCAAGTTCATAGGCAAAGCGTCGCGTGATTTGCTCCAGCTCGTGTTCTTCATATTTCCTGGGATCAATGCAAAGCCCGCCTTTCGATCCGCCAAAAGGCGTTTCGACAAGAGCGCATTTGTACGTCATCAACGCAGCCAGCGCTTCGACCTCATCCTGGTTCACCGCAGTGGCATAGCGAATGCCGCCTTTGACCGGCTCCATATGTTCGGAATGGACAGACCTGTACCCGGTGAACGTATGGATCTCACCGCGCAGACGCACACCAAACCGAACTGTATAGGTCGCGTTGCAAACCCGGATTTTCTGCTCCAGCCCCGGCGGCAGTTCCATCAGGGCGGCCGCCCTGTTGAACATCAGGTCAACACTCTCGCGAAAGCTTGGTTCTTGGATGCCGGTCATAAAATCCTCCGTACCGCTGGATGACGAAACGTCATGACGTTTTGTCGCACCACTCAAGTCTGGCTGCAATCAAACAATGCACTTTTTTTCATCACCTTCTTAATCACCTTCTTAACAGAGACTTGAGGGCCTGATGGTGAGTCGCCCAATCCAGTCAATCGCTTAACTGATTGTCTTCATTTCATCGACAGACCAGGGGAAAACGTGAAAATTATACCCCTTGAGTGCGCAAAAAGGCCAAAACCTAGCCTTTTTCGCCCAATTCACGCCACGTTTGAAAATTAAATTTAACCGGAATTTCCTTTCTTTGGCGCACGACTTCTATGTGCGAGGCGGAGTCATCAAATGATAATTTTCTCGCTTCAGAACGACGGCTCGAAGCCGAAACACAAGATTTCCCGGTTGCGGCTGTTTGCCCGAAAAGAAGACGGCACTTTTACGATATTCACCCTGCTCATTTTAATCCTGATGCTGGCCATTACCGGCATGGCGATGGATCTGATGACGTACGAGCGCGACCGCGCCAGCCTGCAGTCCACGCTGGACCGCGCGGTGCTTGCTGCGGCAGATCTTGACCAAAAGCTGCCACCCAAGGATGTTGTCGACGCCTATATGGAAAAGGCCGGGCTGGGCCATCTTGAGAAAACCGTGACCGTCACCGAAGGGTTTGGCTCCAGAAAGGTGGCCGCGACCGCCAATGCAGTCGTTCCGACGCGTTTCATGAGGTTCGGAAAAGTTACCGAACTGAATATGAAAGCGGCAAGCACTGCCATAGAGTCCATCGGTTCTGTTGAAATCTCGCTGGTTCTGGACATGTCCGGTTCCATGACAAGGTCTTCTGCGACCGCCGGAAAGTCGAAGATCGAAGTCTTGAGAACTGCGGCGAAGGGCTTTGTCACCAAAATGCTTGAGGAATCTGGTGAAACGAAGATTTCGATGTCGATTGTCCCCTATGCCACTCAGGTCAATGCCGGGCAGGACATACTGGGTAAATTCACCAACGTGACCTCAGAGCACAACTATTCCCATTGCGTGAACTTTACTTCCGGACAATTCGGATCTGCGACGCTTAGCCCGAATACCTTCTATCAGCGCACTGGGCATTTCGATCCTTGGCGATACAATTGGGCAAACGTCAATGGCGTCTCAACCGATGGAGAACAGCCCCCGGCCTATTTCGTATGCCCTGTTCGCGCCGGCAGTGAAATTACAGCTGTCACCGACAATGTCCAATATCTGCACAACCGCATCGATGCCCTGACCGCGAGTGGCAACACATCTATCGACGTAGGCATGAAATGGGGTGTCGGCATGCTGGATCCGTCATTCCAGCCTGTGATCAATGCCTTGGTCACCGAAAACAAGGTTCCTGCAAAATTCGCTCTGCGCCCGGAATCTTATGACTCGGACGTGCTTAAGGTCGTAATCGTAATGACCGACGGGCAAAACACTTCGCAGTACATGTTGGACTCGTCCGCGCGTAGTGGACTGACTGAAGTTTGGTTCAACCCTGACTATCAAAGGCCCGACGGGAAAAAGGGTGAATATAGTATCCGCTATTCGACCAACCCGGATCGTTGGGTCTGGATGCAACATACAGAAGAAAACGGCGGCTATGTCACGGCAGGCCATCCTTTTGGGAATCCACCCAATGAAAACTCCTCTAACGAAGAGATCGGCACCGCCACTCGCCTGACCTATCCCGAGCTTTTTGCCCGAGCTTCGCTGTGGTGGAACGCCAAGAACAACTTCTATTGGCAAAGCAACCACGAGAATAACTGGTACTACAGCCTCAGAAAATCAGTGGGATCTTCCACAAAGAACGCGCGCACGACCAGCATCTGCGGCGCGGCCAAAGACAAGGGTGTCATCATCTATGGCATCGCTTTCGAGGCCCCCACCAGCGGCTTGAACACCATCAAGTCCTGCGCAAGCTCGGACAGCCATGTTCACAATGTAGCTGGATTGGATCTGGACAAGGCGTTTACTGCGATTGCTTCGTCCATCCGCAAATTGAGGCTGACGCAATGATCCGCAAATCACTGTCAAAACTCGGTACTTTCAAGCGATCCGAGGCCGGGAACGCGACGATCGAATTTGTCATGATCATTCCGTTTTTCCTGGCATTCATTGGTATTGGTGGAGAGATGTCGATAATCACCACCAAGCACGCCGCGCTGGAACGGGGTGTTGATCTGGTCGTTCGGGATATCCGTCTGGGCACAGGCACCAACTGGAGCCACGATGTAATCAAGGACCGGATTTGCGACATTTCCGGTATCAAGAATTGTAAAACCAACCTGCGGCTGCAAATGCTTCGCCAGAATGCATTCAATGGCATCGTACTTTCGGACGAAATACCCTGCACCGACAGTTCGGAAGACCCCAAACCAGTGCTCGACTTCAAAAGCGGGGCCTCAAACGAGTTGATGATCTTACGGGCCTGCCTGCGTATCGATCCTGTTCTGGAAAGCTCGATCATCGCAAACACAGTGGTCGACGAAAGTGGCCACTATGCAGTGACCGCAACGACCGCATTCGTGCAGGAGCCACGGTAAAGCTATGTTTGTATTCAGAAACGTGAAAAACCGCATCAAGGCCTTCAAGCAGGACGAAAGTGGTATTCTGACCGTCGAGGCCATCATGATCTTCCCACTGTTGCTGTGGACGATTACGTTTACGTTCACCGCATTCGAGGGATTTCGTCAAAGCGCGTCGAACCTGAAAGCCGCCTATACGGTCAGCGATCTGATCTCACGTGAATCGGCCGCTGTGACTGATGTTTACATCGACTCGCTTCACGAACTTATGGGCGAAATGGTCAACAACCGGTCTGAAGTGCGCATGCGTGTCTCTCTGATCCGTTTTGACGAGAACGACAACCGCCACTACGTGGATTGGTCGACCGTGCGCGGCTATGACACGGAATGGAACGACAACAACATCCAGGAAATCGAAAACCGTCTGCCGCCGATGCCGGATCAGGACACGGTCATTCTGGTGGAAACATCCAACGAGTATATTCCTCAGTTCAAACCTGGCTGGGATCTGGCGACCGGCATTAACTTTCAAAACTTCATCTTCACCCGTCCCCGCTTTTCCACCAAGGTCGCTTGCAACCTAGTGCGCCCTCCGGTCGTCTGCGTGGATAATAGTGCTTAAGACTTCTGACATGAACTTGGCCTCGGCGGCAGACGTCATGCCGCCCACGCCGACCCGGCGACCAATCCGCCACCACAATCCGGGGGCCCATTGGTACGTATCTTTGTGCTTGGTGCGAACCAGAAAGCCGTTTGACGGCTTGAACGCGAATACGCCGCGATCCACCGACTCAATATCAGCCACCTTTGCGATCATTTGACCTGACCCGGTACGCAATTCTGACTGTGTCAGTTCAATATGGTCCTGGGTCGCGTGCCATACACGATAGGCCAGCCAAAGCGACGCGCCCCCTACAGCAAAAAGAAATACTTGCCACGTCGGTTCGGGCGGAGATGCCAAAGCGACGTATGTGACCAGCACCCCAACCGTCGACAGCATCCCTACTCCGATCCACCGTCTGGGGGATGATGCCTGAATCGTTGCCAGCACTTCGTCCTGCATGGATGTCTCCTGTCCGTTCCGCTTCGACTTAGCGACTTTCCAGGGGAAACAACAGGGCTTTGGTTGCTTAGCAATTTTGCACAGCTCCGGTTAATTAACGCTGATTGACCGCAATCACGCAGGGGTTACATGCTGATCAAACGAACCGGAGGCGAATATGTCCCTTAGACCCACACTGGAAACACGCAGGGCCACCCCAACGACGGAAGGGGCTGGCGTGAAACTTCACCGCGCATTCGGGTTTCAGGACCCTTCCGAACTTGATCCTTTCCTGCTGTTCGACGACTTCAGGAACGAACGCCCGCAGGACTATCAGGCCGGTTTTCCCTGGCATCCGCATCGCGGAATCGAGACGATCACCTATGTTCTGGCCGGATCGGTCGAGCATTCGGATTCGCTGGGCAACACCGGCACTTTGGGCGCGGGCGACGTGCAGTGGATGACGGCGGGGTCCGGCATACTGCATCAGGAAATGCCACAAGGAAACACCTCGGGGCAGATGCACGGGTTTCAGCTGTGGGGTAACCTGCCTTCGGATCAGAAGATGACTGCCCCGCGCTATCAGGATGTTCAAAGCAAGGATATCCCCGAAGTCACTGATGACGACGGCACCACCGTTCGTGTGATTGTCGGAGAGTTCTGGGGCAAAACCGGCCCCGTGGACGGCATCGCGGCAGATCCACAATATCTGGACATCTCGGTTCCCGCGGGTGTGAAGAAGACCTTCCGCATCGACACTTACCGCCGAGCCTTCGCCTATGTCTTTCAAGGTCAGGCAGCTTTTGCAGATGCGTCACGCCCGTCCGGTGTGCTGTTGGAAAAAGAGGTCGCCGGGCAAGAGGTGAATATCCGGGATATGTCGGGTGACCGCACGCTTGTCCGTTTCGGGACGGGGGACGAAATCACCGTTCAGGCTGGCCCCGAAGGCGTTCGGTTTCTGTTGATCTCGGGGGCTCCGATCAATGAGCCCGTCGCATGGCACGGGCCCATTGTGATGAACACGCGGGCCGAATTGGAACAAGCGTTTCGCGAACTGCGAAACGGGACCTTCATTCGCCCTGCGCACTGACACAGTGACGGTCTGGCCCTGTCAGGCCGTCACCGCCTTATGCACCATGTTCCAATAAATCTGTTCGACCTCGTCCAGTGACAGCCGCCCTCCGGACCTGTACCAGGTCATCACACCGTTCAACATGGCAATCACCGCCAGCGTGGCGATCTTGGTGTCCGGTATCGCAAACTGACCAGCCTGCTGGCCAGAGTGAAGGATGTCCTCCAACGCGTTTTCGTATTGGCGTCGAAGGTCTTCGATTTCGGCGAAGTTTTCGGGCGAGAGGTTGCGCAATTCCATATAGGCGATGAACACCTCGTCAGGGCGTTGCAGGTGGAAACGAATGTGAAAACCGACAAATCGGCGTAACGCTTGCCGGCAGTCATCGCAGCGCTCCAGCGCGTTGAGCGCCGAAAGCAGATCCTGCATATGCTCTCGCATCAACCGATACAGCAAACTCTGCTTGTCCGGCGTGTAATTGTATAGCGCCCCCGCCTGAACGCCGACCTCTTTCGCGATCTGCCGCATCGAAACCGCGGCATAGCCGTGGCGGGCAAACAGGTTCAGGGCCGCCTTTCGAATGCGCGGGCCTGTGATGTCAGAGTGGGAGCCTTGAGTACGTGCCATGCGCCCACAGTATCTGAACAAATGTTCATATAGAACCCCGCTTGATCGGCGCCGGTAAAAGGTGCATCACGAAAGGACGAACAAAACCGAAAAGCGTGCCACATGAAACTGCTGCCTGTTCTGCCTCTTATTCTTGTGTTTGCCGGGTGTTCAGACTTTCCCGAACTCGAAGGCAGTGAACCGGCCTCGGTCAAATCGGCCCCCTACCCGCGCCTTGTTCCGGTGCAGGAAACGTTGGGGCCTTCGATTGATCCCGTAAGCCAGGCCGCAGAGGTGGAGGAAGACCTGACGCAGCGCAGCGAGGCGCTTGCGAAAAAGGCCCAGGCGCTGCAAAACGCGCAAACCAACTAAAGCGTGACATTTGACCTCGACAATCCCCCGGTGACGGATTGCACCCTTGGCCTGAACCCGATAAGGCAGCGCTGATCGGGCAGGCGTCCGAATGCAGACAAGTTTCGAGCGGAAAGGAACCCACGACATGACACAGGCACTGCGGCTGGGAATTGCGGGCTTGGGAACTGTCGGTGTGGGTGTCGTCAAGATTGTTCGCCGCCACGCAGATTTGCTGAAGGCGCGCGCGGGCCGGTCGATTGAAATCGTGGCCGTATCGGCGCGGGATCCGAACAAGGACCGCGGCGTGAACCTGTCGGATTATGCCTGGGAAACCGACCCGGTTGCGCTGGCGAAACGTGACGATATCGATGTCTATGTCGAACTGATGGGCGGCGAAAACGGTCCGGCCAAGGCCTCGGTCGAAGCCGCGCTGGCCAGCGGCAAAGACGTCGTGACCGCCAACAAGGCTTTGCTGGCCATTCACGGGCAGGAACTGGCCGAACAGGCCGAAGCTGCTGGCCGCGTCATCCGGTTTGAGGCCGCAGTCGCGGGCGGTATCCCCGTAATCAAATCCCTGACCGAAGGGCTGGCCGGAAACGAGATCACGCGCGTGATGGGCGTAATGAACGGCACCTGCAACTACATTCTGACCCGGATGCAATCGCAGCGTCAGGGCTATAACGCCCTTTTCGACGAATGTGCAAAACTTGGGTATCTTGAGGCTGACCCCAATCTGGATGTCGGTGGCATCGACGCCGCGCACAAACTGGCTTTGCTGGCCTCGATCGCTTTTGGCACCAAGCCCAATTTCGACGGGATTGAGATCGAAGGCATTCAGCAAATCAGCCTCGACGATATCGACCAGGCCGAGGATATGGGCTTTCGCATCAAATTGCTGGGCGTGGCGCAGCGTACCGCGCGCGGGCTGGAACAACGCATGCAGCCTTGCCTTGTGCCCAGCGACTCGCCCTTGGGGCAATTGGAAGGCGGCACCAACATGGTGGTGATCGAAGGCGACGCGGTTGAACAGGTTGTTCTGCGCGGCCCCGGTGCGGGTGAAGGCCCGACGGCCAGCGCCGTGATGGGCGACGTCTGCGATCTGGCACGCGGGCTGCAAATCCCGACCTTTGGCCGACCGGCCAAATCGCTTGAGGCTGCGGCCCCCGCCGTCACGGGCCTACCGGCGCCTTATTATTTGCGGCTGGGTCTGCTGGATAAACCGGGCGCACTGGCCAAGGTTGCAGCCATTCTGGGCGATGCCGGTGTTTCCATAGACAGGATGCGCCAATATGCCCATGCCGAAAGCACGGCGCCTGTGCTGATCGTTACCCACAAAACCACCCGCGCCGCGCTGGACGTTGCGCTGGACGGGTTCCGTGACACGGATGTGGTTGCCGGTGCCCCCGTCGCGTTGCGGATTGAAGAGGTTTGAACTTGCGGCCTGCATGAAACGCAAGCTATGCCGATAGAAACGGCTTAAATGACCAGAGGATACATGACAATGAGTGCTGCCAAAACCGATTTCAACGACCGCCTGCTGTCTCTGGGGCTGGCAAGGGTGGCGGAACAGGCTGCGCTGGCCTCGGCTTCGCTGGTGGGGCGTGGTGACGAGAAAGCCGCCGACCAGGCCGCCGTGAATGCGATGCGAGAACAGCTGAACATGCTGGACATTGCTGGCGTTGTGGTGATCGGTGAAGGTGAACGCGACGAAGCACCGATGCTGTATATCGGCGAAGAGGTCGGCACCGGAAACGGCCCCGGCGTGGACATCGCGCTGGATCCGCTGGAAGGCACAACGCTGACCGCAAAGGATATGCCCAACGCGCTGACCGTGATTGCCATGGGTCCGCGCGGCTCAATGCTGCATGCGCCGGACGTCTACATGGACAAGCTGGCTGTTGGTCCGGGCCTGCCCGAGGGTGTCGTCAATCTGGACATGTCTCCACGTGAACGGGTGGAAGCCTTGGCAAAGGCCAAGAACTGCAAGCCTGCGGACATCACCGTCTGCATTCTGGAACGCCCCCGTCACGAGGCGATGATCGCCGAAGTGCGCGAAACCGGAGCATCGATCCGCCTGATCACCGATGGTGACGTGGCAGGTGTCATGCATTGCGCAGAAAGCGAAGTGACCGGCATCGACATGTATATGGGCCAGGGTGGCGCCCCCGAAGGCGTGCTTGCCGCTGCCGCGCTGAAATGCATGGGCGGTCAGATCTTTGGTCGCCTGTTGTTCCGCAACGATGACGAGCGGGGCCGTGCTGCCAAGGCAGGAATCACCGATCTGGACCGGGTCTATTCGCGCGATGAGATGGTGACCGCAGATGTGATCTTTGCCGCGACCGGTGTAACCGGCGGTTCTCTGTTGCCGCGCATAAAGCGCGAGCCGGGTTGGGTGGAAACCACGACGCTGCTGATGCGCTCAAAGACCGGGTCCGTGCGCCGCATGTCGTATCGCACCCCCACCTGGCCGCACGATAACGCCTGACGGCTTGCGCCGTTGCCTCCGGCGGGAGTATTTGGAAAAAGATGAAGAGGCCGGGTCCGAAAGGATCCGGCCTTGGTTCACAAGGGGCAGGCAATGGGTTTTCTTGGCGTAGAACAATCATTGACCGGGCGGCGCTGGGTTGGCCCGGAAGCCGAGCTGGAGCGGGCTGCCGAGATGATGACTCAACAGACCGACCTGCCGCGTGCGGTATGTCAGGTTCTGGCCCGTCGTGGCGTGCCGGTCATGGAGGCGCGCGGCTTTCTGGACCCCAAGCTCAAGGAGCTGCTGCCAGATCCCCGCGACATGAAGGACATGGAAACGGCGGCGGCGCGTTTTCTGGACGCCGTACGCCATCGCCAGAAAATCGCGGTGTTCGCGGATTACGATGTTGACGGCGGCTGTTCTGCCGCTCTGCTGCTGGTTTGGCTTCGGCAGATGGGGATGCAGGCGACACTTTATGTGCCGGATCGGATTGATGAGGGATATGGTCCGAATGTTCCGGCAATGCGGGAACTGGCAACCAGCCACGACCTGATCATTTGCGTCGATTGCGGCACGCTCAGCCATGAGCCGATTGCCGCGGCCAAGGGGGCGGACGTGATTGTTCTGGATCACCACCTCGGCGGCGAAACCCTGCCGGACTGCGTTGCAGTCGTGAATCCCAACCGGCAGGATGAAAGCGGTGATCTGGGCTATTTCTGCGCGGCGGGTGTCGTGTTTCTGATGCTGGTCGAAGCAGGGCGCCAGCTGCGCGCGGCAGGCGCAAAGGGGCCTGACCTGATATCGATGCTGGACCTGGTGGCCCTGGCAACCGTGGCTGACGTTGCGCCATTGATCGGCGCCAATCGCGCCCTGGTTCGACAAGGCCTTAAAGTGATGGCCCAAAGGCAGCGCCCCGGACTTGTCGCATTGTCCGATGTCTCGCGCATGGATACGGCGCCCAACAGCTATCACCTGGGTTTTCTGCTTGGCCCCCGCGTAAATGCAGGTGGTCGCATCGGGCAGGCCGATCTGGGCGCCCGCCTGCTGAGTACGGATTCCCTGCACGAGGCACAGGCCCTGTCCGAACGTCTGGACGCGCTGAACACAGAACGCCGGGACATTGAAAACGCCGTGCGCGCCGCCGCGATGGAGCAGGCCGAGGGTCGCGGGCTCGACGCGCCGCTGGTCTGGGCCGCCGGTGAGGGCTGGCATCCGGGTGTGGTGGGCATCGTGGCGTCTCGTTTGAAGGAAACCGCCAACCGTCCGGCCATCGTGATCGGCTTTGACGGTGATGAGGGCAAAGGCTCGGGGCGTTCGGTCTCGGGCGTGGATCTGGGGGCATCGATCCAGCGGCTCGCGGCCGAAGGGTTGCTGGTTAAGGGCGGCGGTCACAAGATGGCCGCTGGACTTACCGTCAAACGCGACAAACTGGAACCTGCGATGGAACGCCTCAGCGAGCTGCTGGCAAAACAAGGCGCAGGTCAGAGCGGCCCTGCGGATATGAAGCTGGAAGGCGCCCTTATGCCCGGTGCCGCGACAGTGGATCTTGTCGAACAGATCGAACAGGCCGGACCGTTTGGCGCCGGAGCCCCTGCCCCGCGATACGCGCTTCCGGATCTTCAGGTGCGTTTTGCCAAACGTGTCGGGGAAACGCACCTGAAGTTGTCATTGTCCGATGGCATGGGTGGTGGGCTGGATGCGATTGCCTTTGGTGCCTTTGACGGTCCGATGGGCGAGAGACTGTCAAATCATGGTGGCGCACGCTTTCATTTTGCAGGCCGGCTTGAGGTGAACACCTGGGGCGGACGGCAATCCGTACAGCTCAGGCTCGAGGACGCGGCCGAGGCAAATTGACGTCTCGCTCGGGCGGCGCAAAAAACTTTCTCATCCCTGCGTTTTTCGGCTTGCGGGGGTCACGGTGAAACCGTAAAAGGCCCTCCACAAGCCAGCGTGGCCCGTTCGTCTATCGGTTAGGACGCCAGGTTTTCAACCTGGAAAGAGGGGTTCGATTCCCCTACGGGCTACCACTTGTGCTTGCGTCACGACAAAGTGGCCCGTTCGTCTATCGGTTAGGACGCCAGGTTTTCAACCTGGAAAGAGGGGTTCGATTCCCCTACGGGCTACCATTTCTCCTGATCAAACCCCGAACTTTTCTCGGCACAAGTTTCCAATCTTTTGCCAGGTGGATTTGTATTCGGGTGTGTTTTCTGCCGCGTAGTGAAAGTTTTTCATCAGCCCGGTCAGTTGCGTGAACACCTGCCTTACCTCGGCCTTGTCGACAAAGACCGCCTTGGATTGCGTCACATCGTACACAAGCTTGAACGTCTTTATCTGCCGTTCAAGCGGCACCGTCGCATCGATTGTGTCAAATGCGTCCTGCTGCAAGTAGACCATATCGACGAACAAGGCTTTCTGTTGGGTTACAAAGTCGTCAATTGTAACGCCCTCTTCCCCAGTGACCTGCATCATCTGATCGACCTGTTCGCCTTTTTCGATCAGGGCCAACAGGGTGCGCACTTTGGCTGTCCAACCCGGCTCGGCGTTCCTGTCATACCAGTCGGACAATTGGTCAGTATACCGAGACCAGCTGAGCATCGGATCGACCGCTGGATAAAACCTCTTGTAGGCGCGTTCGGATGACAACCCGAGGAAACACTTGACCGTCGACAAGGTTGACTGGGTTACCGGCTCGTCAAAATTGCCGCCAGCAGGAGAAACCGTTCCGATCAGCGTCAGGCTGCCAAGATCGCCGTCATTCGTTTTCAGCGCCCCGGCGCGTTCGTACAAACCCTTGATCGAGCTTTCCAGATAGGCCGGGAACCCCTCTTCGCCGGGAATTTCCTCGAGCTTGCCAGAGGTCTCGCGCATGGCTTGTGCCCACCGGCTGGTGCTGTCGGCGATCAACAAGACATCATTGCCCATCTGGCGGTAGTATTCCCCCAACGTGATCCCGGTGAAGATCGACGCCTCGCGCGCGGCAACCGGCATGGATGACGTGTTGCAGATGATGATCGTCCGATCCATCAGGCTGCCACCGGTGGTTGGATCGGTCATCTTCGGAAACTCCTCGATGGTCTCGACCACCTCACCTGCACGTTCGCCGCAGGCCACGACGATCACGATATCAACCTTCGCATTCCGTGCGATCAGGTTTTGCAGCACGGTCTTGCCCGCACCGAACGGCCCGGGAATACAGGCGGTGCCGCCGCGTGCAATCGGAAAGAACGTGTCGATCAGCCGTTGCGACGTCAGAACCGGTTCCGTGGGATACAGCCGCTCGGACAGTGCGCGCTTCAGGATGTTTTCCGGCAATGGTCTCCGAACCGGCCATTTCTGCGAAAGCGTCAGCGTATGCTCGCCACCGTCTTCGTCTTCCAGTCGGGCCACGATGTCATGGATCGTGGCCGCGCCTTTTTGCACCCAGACCACCTTGTACGCGCCGGTCCAGTTGAACGGCAGCATGATCTTGTGGCTGAAATGGCCTTCGGGCACCGTTCCAATGCTGTCCCCGGCAGTGACCGTGTCGCCCACCTTCACGGACGGCGTAAAGGACCATTTCGCGTGTTCATCCAAGGGCGCGACATCTGCGCCGCGCGGCAGGAAGGTACCAAATGCTGCCGCGACCTTTGCCAAAGGCGACTGCAACCCGTCAAACACCTGCCCCAGCAGCCCCGGACCCAGCTCGACCGACAAGAGCTGACCTGATTGCTCCACCGGGTCGTCGACCGCCACCCCATCAGTGCTTTCATAGACCTGCACGTCCGCCATATCCCCACGTACGCGCAGCACTTCGCCCTTGAGCCTTTCTTGGCGCCCACCGGGGCCGGAACGCGAAGGCAATATGTAAACCACTTCGTTTTTGACCAGTTGACCGGGTTGACCGGTCGCGTCCGGATTGGCCTGTATCCGAACAAGCCCTTCCTGAACCAGGACGACGCGTGCGGTCGATGAATGTTTGGCTGAGATTGGGGCTGTCATGCGCTTGCTCCCTCAAAATCGACATCAGCGAACTCGGCCATGGCCTGTTGTGCCAGTTTCTCAAATCTCTTGGCGGCTTCCGCAGCGCTGCTTTGCGCCCAGCGGTCGAAGATGTTCCAGATCAGAACGTAAATGGCGACCGCCTCGAAATCGAACATGTGACGAGCCGCGTGCCGCTTGAGCTGCTTGTGGCTTATCGACAAAAGCAGACGTTCCAGACCCAGCGGATCTTCGTTTTCCAGCAATTGGGTTGCCTCTTCGATCCAGGGCATGAGCCGTTCCAGCCGAAAGCTGGGATCACCCCAATTGGCGGGGATGTGGCGGCTCCATCGTCCGACTCCGAATGGGCCTGAAGGCGTTGGTTCTCCGCGTTTCCGCAATCGCAGCGCCGCGACCACCGAGCGTAGTTCCATGCGCTCCATGAAGAGTTTGCGCAAGGTGGGCTGAGGGATGTCCACCATCGCTTGTTTGCAGCGCTGGATCGCCTGAGCGTCGGTGACATCCATGTCGTAGGCGCTCCAGCTCAACGCGTGCTCGAGGACCTTCAGAACGTTGCTGTCCTCCGGTGTCAAAGCCGTCAATCGACGGTCCAGCCTGATACGTGACAGGGGCGGCTGCTTGGCAACGAACAACCGTTCCGAACCCGGAAGGCTGCACATCAACGCGATATAGGCGTCCTGTTTTGACATCTCAGCGGATGACCCCCTCCAAAACGGCGCGGAACCTGGGCTGCAAATGCTCCATCAACAGCGACGCCACCGCCTTGTCCGTCAGGTCCAGAACAACACCCTGTTCTTCAGCGCGAACGCGGATGCCTTCCTGCACGTCATCGGCTGCGTGCAACTCGACATTCTCGCGCAGCATCTTCGCAGTCAGCCCAAGAACATATTTTGTCAGCTTGCCGGATTGAATGTCATCGGCGTTTTGCTTGATGTCTTCCTGCGTGGCGACCCGGACAGGAAGAACGACGGAAACCCTGCCATTCAGATTTGCGCCTTCCCCGGCCCGGCCCACCACCTCGAGGATCATCTGCCTCAGAAGCTCGGGATCGGACATCTCTTTGGTTACAAGGCGTTCGACATCTGCCTTGAAGCGATCCGTCAGACCCGCCTTCATGGTCAGCACGGCATCCCGCATCGCGGTGTTCAATGCTTCTTCGCCGGCAGCCCTGTAATTGTCTGTCTCCGTGCGGGCTTTCTTTTTCAACTCATCGGCTTCGCGCTTTGCCTCTGCCACGATGCGCGCGGCTTCGGCTTTTGCTTCTGCGCGCAATTTCTCGGCTTCGGCCTGACCAGCGGCAACCCCATCGTTGCGCAATTTGTCGATCAGCGCGTCAACCCCATGCGCAATCGTTCTGTCTTGTGCCATCAGCTGATCCCCGCACTGATGACCAACGCAAACACGAAGGCAAAAACACCAAACCCTTCGATGATTGCGGCAGGGGCCAGAGCAAGGCCAAAAATCTCGGGCTTTTCCTTGGTCGCATTGATCGCAGCCGCACAGGCCCGACCCTGCCAGATGCCGCAATACATCAGCGCGATACCCGACAGGATGCCGATCCCGAACAGACCGCCCGCGTTTTCAGGTGTCACGTCGCGGTTCAGGGTAAACATGATGACGATCCCGTAGATGACCATCGTTGAGGGAAACGCGGATACACCCACGAAACGGCCATAGCCGCCCTCGGTTTCCGTCATGGCCCCGATACTGGCCATACCGGCGATCGAACACCCAATAGCGCTGGCTGCAGCCCCCAACGCCATTGGCGCATAAATACCCAGCCAACCCAGTGTAAGAACAAGCTCATTCATTCCTGAACCTCCTTGCGGGCAAATGGACGAAAGATGATGCCTTCATCCGGCAGACCCCATTTAAAGAATTCGATGTAATTGAGACGCAAACCGTGCACGACGCCGCTCATCATCGCGAGTGCGAAGTTCAATACATGACCTATGATCAATATCAGCAGCCCAAACAGAATGCCCGGCCCCCTAAGGGCCTGCATGACCGACACCGCCAGATCATTGAACGTGATCGCCAGCGAGGCCGAAGCAAGGCCTAACGCGAAAAGACGCATATAGCTGAGAACGTCCCCAAACGCGCCCATCGCCCCGGCAAGGCTTTGAAACCCTTCGAGCAAACGCCAGATCCAGTCCATCGGCCTCTGGATGACCCGCTCGCTGGAAAACAGGACAATCGCCACGATGCCGGCGGTCAGGATAGCTGCGCCCGGCACCGGAGACTTGCCGTTCATGTAGCCGAGCCAAAGGACAAACCCGCCGATCAGGGCCGCAATCCAGCCCAGATTGGCAACCGCCTTGCGTTGCCCCCACGCCGCGCAGGCCGCAAGTGCGTTGGCCAGGACAAGGTGGATAACGCCAACGACGATCGAGACCATCATCATCGCGCCGAAATCGTTCAAATCCAGCACCTTGAGCCTTGCCCAAATCGAGCCCCCAGCCGGTGACACCCCGAAATAGCTGCCCACCATGACCCCGTAAAATATCGTAACCGCCGATATGATCAGGCCGAACAGACGCCAGGACCTTTGACCAGCGGTGCGGTCCATCCGTCTCCAAAAGGCCAGCACCGCCAGCAGGATGACAGCACCGTAACCGGCATCCGCCACGATCATGGCAAAGAAGATCGCAAAGGACGCCGAGACGATGACGCTGGGGTCCCAGTTCTGATATCCGGGCACCTGATAGAACAGCGCCAGATCGACAGCGGCCCTGCGGTTTTCAGGCTGCTTTAGCAAGGTCGGAGGCGCGTCGCCCGAACCCGGATCTTCAATCAGGACGGCTGAACCCTTGGCGTTTGCCATGGCAAGAACAGCATCCACCTGATCCACGGGAACCCACCCCTGCAAAGCAAACACTGCCTCTTCGTCGCGCACTTTCTGAGTTGCATGGGCAAGCTCGGCGGCACTTTCGGCGACGGACAGGTTCCGGCGCATCAATGTCAGATAGCGCGTCAGCGCCACGCGTTCGGCTTCCAACGCCTCGAGGGCGATCTCGGCCTCTTCCAACTGGGCCTCAAGCTCGTGTACCGGCAGCGAACCGACATGGGTTCGCGGAACAGGAAGAACATCATCATCGGGTTCGTCAGGTGAAATCAGAACAGCATACAGGTACCGGTGGTCTTCCTCCAATATCGCCCAAGGAAGCTTGACCTTGGACAGGGCATCCCGGTGCTTCAGCGGCAGCTGATAGAACCACAGCCTGTTGCCAGCCAGCGCATCGGTCGGCGGAAAATCCAAATCCCCCCAGGGTCGCACCTGGGCGATGCGATGCGCCAGAAAGTCACGCCGGTCCATCGTATCCCGAACGCGCTGCATGAGGTCGGTCACCTCGCGCACGAAACGGTCCATGTCGAAATCGGGCGCACGCCGGACCTGGCGGCGCGGGTCAGGCACTTCTGCAAGGAAACGCAATGCCTTATACGCCTCTCTTGCACCGCGCTCACTAATCTTTTCCGGCTCTTTCGGTGTGGGAACAAGCGGCAAAACATGCATGCAGCCAAGGGCCTGAAGCGCCTCAAGCGTTTCCGCCTTTCGGGCAGCAGGCCCGATCAGAGACATCTTTTTCAGACGCGCAACGCTCATGTCAAAGCCTCCTGCGCGTGTTTGCGTTTCGAGATCTTCGACCGCACGACGGCCTGCATCTGTTCGTCGCTCAGGTAGATGCGGATCTTCTTGATGTTGGCCTTGGCGCGCGGGATCAGAACCTTTTCGAACAAGTTGACCCGCTGGGTGATGGTGGCCACCGCCTTGTCGAAGATGCGAACGCGTTCTTCGGCAATCTTCACCCGCACCCGCGCTTCGATGA
The DNA here is from genome assembly GCF_056540885.1 of Ruegeria sp. AL12. NCBI lineage: Bacteria > Pseudomonadati > Pseudomonadota > Alphaproteobacteria > Rhodobacterales > Roseobacteraceae > Ruegeria > Ruegeria sp. AL12. The sequence continues at coordinate 1,413,931 of NZ_JBQFXN010000001.1, forward strand.
CGTCGTGCAGCAAAAGCGCAGCGGCATCGACCCAATGGGGCTTGGCCAAAACGGAATACGGGCGCACCTCCACTTCGATCCGATCAAGGTCAGGCAGCTTGACCCCTACCACATTGACCTCTTTGACCTTGTAGTCCTTGAGCTTGACCAGCCCATCCAGAGCGACACCTTGCTGCGCCAGCATCGGCAGCTTTTCACCAACCTGCTGCACCAGCGCCTGCACCATTTGCTCGAGGCGGTCGACCTCTTCCCGGGCCCGAACCCGTTCAGCCATCAACTGTTGTCGCTTCAGGTCCAGCGACGGCAGGAACCGCTCATAGCTTTTCAGCTGTGTCTGCTCGCGCGCAAGCGACGATTTATTCAGCTGCAACCGCGCCATTGGCATCCTTCGGGAAATACTTGTCGATCAATGCCTGCTTCATCAGCAACTGTTCCGGCGCAAAGCACTCTGCCAGCGTCTTCCAACCCAGATCAAGCGCCTCTTCCAGCGGGATCGAAACATTGATGTCCATGAACCGAGACCGGAACAGGCCGCCGAATTTCAGCAATTGGTGATCATAGTCTGACAGGTCGAAGGCCATCGCCTGTTTTTGCGCGGCATCGCGGCTTTCAGAATAGAAACGGATCATCGTGTTCATGATCTGCCCATGATCTTCGCGGGTGGTCTTGCCGATCACGTTCTGCTTGAGGCGCGACAGGCTGCCGAACGGATCGATCACGCCAGAATGCAGATAGAACTGCCCTTCAGTGATATAGCCGGTGTTGTCAGGCACCGGGTGGGTTACGTCGTTTCCGGGCATGGTCGTGACGGTCAGAACCGTGACCGACCCGCCTTTGGCATAGTCACAGGCTTTTTCGTATCGGCGCGCAAGCTGCGAATACAGGTCCCCCATATAGCCGCGCTGAGATGGCACCCTTTCCTGACTGATGCCGACCTCTTTCATCGCGTCAGCATAGGCGGTCATGTCCGTCAGCAGGACCAGCACGCGTTTGCCCTCTTCCACAGCGAACTTCTCGGCCACTGCCAATGCCATGTCCGGCACCAGCAGACGTTCCACCAAAGGATCCATCGCCTGATTGACGAACATGACGGTGCGCGAAAACACACCCGCATCTTCGAACGAGGTGCGAAACGTGTGGTAGTCGTCAAAAATCAGCCCCAGCCCGCCAAAGATCACGATATCCGCGTCGGCCTGAATACCGATTCGGCTGAGGAACGCGTTGAACGGCTCGCCTGAAACCGAGAAGATCGGAATTTTCTGGCTCTCGACCAATGTGTTGAACACGTCGATCATCGGCACATCCGTGCGGATCATTCTGTTTGGAACCGCGCGTTCCGCCGGATTGACGGTCGGTCCGCCAATATCGATGTGCGGTTCCGCAGACAGGTCGGGGCCTCCATCAATGGCCACACCGGCGCCATCAAACACGCGGCCCAGAATGTTGGCCGAATAAGGTGTCTGCATCGGGTGCCCGAGAAAAGTTGCCGTTGCTTCGGTCGATATGCCCTTGGTGCCGGAAAACACCTGCAACGTGACGACATCCCGGTCGATGAAGATCGTCTGGGCCAGTGTTTTTCGGCCATCCACCGTCTCGATCATAGCGAGGTCGTTGAACCGGACAGCCGGCTCTCCTTTGTTCTGGATCGGAACCCGAACCTTGATTGTGTCCCCGACGATTTCCAGAACACGCGTGTACTTCAACAGACTTCGGGACATTGCCTATCCTCACTGTTCCAAGTCGTTTTTCGTAATTCGCGCCGCACGTCTCAGCGGTAATTTTTGCAATGACAATCCTAGCTTACAACGAATTCACAAATTGGCAAACGAGTTCAGCGCCACCTCTTCCGGGATGCCTGAACGTCAATTACTAAATTTTTAGTTTGACACATACGCAAGAAATCGCTGATGCTGTCCGTCATCCGGTTTCCGCCGGAGAACCATAATTTTGGGAGGAGACAGATGCGGAGACATCTACTTTCCGCAGTGGCGGCGGCTGCCGTCATTGCGGGGCACGGTCCTGCTTGGGCCGACGAAGCCGCAGCACAACGTTGGATCGACGACGAATTCCAGCCATCGACCTTGTCGAAAGACGAACAGATGGCCGAGATGCAGTGGTTCATCGAAGCTGCACAGCCTTACGCAGGTATGGAAATCAACGTCCTGTCCGAAGGTATCCCGACACATTCCTACGAATCCGAGGTGCTGACCAAGGCGTTCGAGGAAATCACCGGCATCAAGGTCAACCACCAGATTCTGGGTGAAGGTGAGGTGGTTCAGGCCGTTCAAACCCAAATGCAAACGGGTCGGAACCTGTATGACGGCTATGTCAACGACAGTGACCTGATCGGCACCCATTCGCGTTTGCAGCTGGCCTATCCGCTGACGGACATGATGGGCGGTGACTGGGCCGCGACAACTTCGCCGACGCTGGATCTGGATGACTTCATGGGCATTCAGTTCACCACCGGACCGGACGGCAAGCTGTATCAGCTGCCCGATCAGCAGTTTGCGAACCTTTACTGGTTCCGCAAGGACTGGTTCGATGATGAGGCGAACAAAGCCGCGTTCAAAGAAAAGTACGGCTATGATCTGGGCGTTCCGGTCAACTGGTCCGCGTATGAAGATATCGCCGAGTTCTTCACCAATGATGTGAAAGAAGTCGATGGTACCACGATCTACGGCCACATGGATTACGGCAAGCGCGCGCCCGACCTCGGATGGCGCATGACCGATGCCTGGCTGTCGATGGCCGGTGCCGGCGACAAGGGCGAACCGAACGGTGTGCCTGTCGACGAATGGGGCATCCGCATGGAAGCGGGCACCTGTAACCCTGTTGGCGCTTCGGTGTCGCGCGGTGGTGCTGCAAACGGTCCGGCTGCGGTCTATGCGATCCGGAAATGGGATGAATGGCTGCGGGCCTATGCGCCTCCGGGTGCCGCGTCTTATGACTTCTACCAGTCGCTGCCGGCACTTAGCCAGGGCAACGTGGCCCAGCAGATCTTCTGGTACACGGCCTTCACCGCCGACATGGTCAAGCCGAAGTCCGAAGGCAACAACACCGTGGATGACGAAGGCACGCCGCTGTGGCGGATGGCGCCCAGCCCGCACGGCCCCTATTGGGAAGAAGGCCAGAAGGTTGGCTACCAAGACGTGGGGTCCTGGACGTTCCTCAAATCGACCCCCTCGGATCGTGCCCAGGCAGCTTGGCTTTATGCCCAGTTCGTGACCTCCAAAACTGTCGATGTGAAGAAGTCCCATGTGGGTCTGACCTTCATCCGCGACAGCTCGGTCAATCACGAGTCGTTCACCGAGCGCGCACCCAAGCTGGGTGGTCTGGTCGAGTTCTACCGCTCACCTGACCGCGTGGCATGGTCGCCGACCGGCATCAACGTGCCGGATTATCCGAAGCTGGCCCAGATCTGGTGGCAGCAGATCGGTGACGTGAACTCGGGCGCCTTCACCCCGCAAGAGGCGATGGATCGTCTGGCCGAAGAGATGGACATCACTATGGCCCGGATGCAGGCCGCTGATGAAAGCGCCGGTGTCTACGGCGGCTGTGGTCCGCGCCTGAACGAGCCGCAGGACCCATCTTTCTGGCTGGAAAAGCCGGGCTCACCCAAGGCCAAGCTTGAGAACGAAAAGCCGCAGGGCCAGACCGTCAACTATGACGAACTGGTTCAGCGCTGGCAGTCAAAGTAAGCCGTTGAAACCCGGGGGTGCCGCGTCAGGCACCCCCACCTCAAGACCAGTGCATTGCACTGAAGGACCGGAACCCACGGACATGATCGAACTTCAAGACGCGACCAAAAGGGTCGGCAACGTCATCCATATCAAGCCCACAAACCTGACCCTTCAGACAGGCCACTTCAACGTGCTGCTGGGCGCGACGGGCTCGGGCAAGACCTCTCTGATCAAGATGATGGCTGGTCTGGACCCGATCGCCTCGGGCAAGGTCCTGATGGATGGGCAGGACGTCACACGGCTGAATACGCAGAAGCGAAAAATCAGCCTCGTGCACCAGTTCTTCGTGAACTACCCACATATGACCGTATTCGACAACATCGCCTCGCCCCTGCGCGTGGCGGGCATGGCGCAGTCCGAGATCGAAGGCCGCGTGGAAGAGGCCGCCGACCTGTTGCAACTGCGCCCGATGCTGTACCGCCGTCCGCACGAACTGTCGGGCGGCCAACAGCAGCGTACCGCGCTGGCGCGTGCCATCGCCAAGGACAGCCGCGCGGTATTCTTGGACGAACCGCTGGCCAACCTGGACTACAAGCTGCGCGAGGAATTGCGCGAGCAACTGCCTGAGCTGTTCGCCGGGCGCGGGGCCGTGGTGGTCTATGCCACGTCCGAGCCCGAAGAGGCGCTGCTGCTGGGCGGCTACACCGCCCTGATGGAAGATGGACGCGTAACCCAGTTCGGGCCAACCGCTGACATCTATCGCAACCCCGAGAACATCGCCGCCGCGCGGGTCTTTTCAGACCCCCCGATCAATGTCGCACGCATCACCGTTTCCGCTGCCCAGGCGCAACTGGCCGGTGGAGGTGGCTGGGCCGTCACCGACATGGCCGACGGAGATTACATGGTCGCGGTGCGGCCGCATCGTGTGACGCCGTTCCGGACGTCTGACGCGGACGTGGAACTGACCGGCCGCGTGATCGTGACCGAGCTTTCGGGTTCGGATTCCAGCGCGCATTTCCAGCATGGCGAGGACGCCTGGGTGTCGCTGGCCGCCGGAGTCCATCCCTATCAGGTGGGCGAGGATCACACATTCTTCATGAACCCGGCCCATTGCCGGTATTTCGGCCAAGACGGCAAAAGGGTGGCCTGACATGGCACAGATCAAACTTTCAAACCTCCGCCACAGCTACATGCCGTCGCCAAAAGGCCCCGAGGATTATGCGCTGAAGGAAATCGACGTGACCTGGCGTGATGGCGGGGCCTATGCCCTGCTGGGCCCGTCGGGCTGCGGCAAGTCCACGCTGCTGAACATCATCTCGGGCCTGCTGACCCCGTCCGAAGGGCAGATCCTGTTCGACGACCGTGACGTGACCGCTCTGCCCCCTGATCAGCGCAACATCGCACAGGTGTTCCAGTTTCCGGTGATTTACGACACGATGACCGTGGGCGAAAACCTGGCCTTTCCGCTCAAGAACCGCGGCGTCGATCCGGCGACGATCAAGCGCCGCGTCGATGCGATCGCCGAGATGCTGGATGTCACCGACATGCTGAACACCCGTGCCAGCGGCCTCAGCCCGGACAACAAGCAGAAAATCTCGATGGGTCGCGGCCTGGTCCGCGACGACGTAAACGCGGTGATGTTCGATGAACCTCTGACCGTGATTGACCCGCATCTGAAATGGAAGCTGCGGTCCAAGCTGAAAGAACTGCACCAGCGCGTCAAGGCGACGATGATCTACGTCACCCACGACCAGACCGAGGCCCTGACCTTCGCGGACGAGGTCGTGGTGATGCAAGAGGGCGAAGTGGTGCAGATCGGCACTCCGGTGGAGCTGTTCGAGCGCCCGCAGCACACGTTCGTGGGCCATTTCATCGGCTCGCCCGGTATGAACGTGCTGCCCTGCGAGGCGCGCGGCGACCGCGCCCTGTTCGAAGGGCACGAAGTCATGCTGGAAGGTCCCATTCACGGTGATGGCGGCCGTACCGATCTGGGGATTCGCCCGGAATATGTCGGCTTGGGCGAGACCGGCATCCCGGCGCATGTGACCAAGGTTTCCGACATCGGTCGCCACTTTGTGGTCAGCGCGATGGTCGGCAATACCGCCCTCAAGGCCGTGGCAGAACACAGCGTGCCCGAGCCCGGATCACAGGTCTTCCTGCAATTCAAACCTGAACAATCCCGCGTCTACCGCGACGGCTGGATCGCAACCGAGGAGCGGGCGCTATGAGAACGGAAAACCAAAGAGCATGGTTCTTTGTCCTGCCCGTGCTGGCACTGGTCGCGTTCAACGCGCTGGTGCCGATGATGACAGTGGTCAACTATTCGGTGCAGGAAACCTTTGGTAATAACCAGTTTTTCTGGGAAGGCCTGGGTTGGTTCGAACAGATCCTGCGGTCGGACCGGTTTCAGGCCGCACTTGGACGACAGTTCCTGTTTACTTTCCTGATCCTGATCATCGAAGTGCCTCTTGGCATCATCGTGGCCCTGTCGATGCCGCGCAAAGGTTTCTGGGTGCCTGTCTGCCTGGTGCTGATGGCCCTGCCGATGCTGATCCCGTGGAACGTCGTTGGGTCCATGTGGAACATCTTCACCCTGCCCAAAATCGGTCTGTTGGGATATTTCCTGAATGACGTTCTGGGCATCAACTATGACATGACGCAACAGCCGCTTTCGGCCTGGATCACCGTCATCGTTATGGATGTCTGGCACTGGACGTCGCTCGTCGTGTTGCTGTGCTATGCAGGCCTCGTGTCGATCCCGGACGCCTACTATCAGGCGGCCAAAATCGACGGCGCAAGCCCTTGGTCGGTGTTCCGCTACATCCAGCTACCCAAGATGAAGACAGTTCTGACGATCGCGGTCCTGCTGCGGTTCATGGACAGTTTCAACATCTATACAGAGCCCTTCGTGCTGACCGGGGGTGGGCCCGGCAACTCGACCACCCTGCTGTCGATCGACCTTGTGAAGATCGCGCTGGGGCAGTTTGATCTTGGCCCTGCGGCTGCGATGAGCCTGATCTATTTCGCCATCACGCTGCTGGTTTCGTGGCTCTTCTACACCCTCATGACAAAGGATGACGCGCAATGAAGAAGCGGTCTCTCATCCCGATCCTCTATATCGCGTTCCTGATGCTGCCGATCTATTGGCTGGTGGCGATGTCCTTCAAGACAACGAACGAGATCCTGTCGGGCTTTTCCCTGTTCCCCCAGACCTTTACGCTGGAGAATTACATCACCATCTTCACGGACCCGACGTGGTATTGGGGCTATATCAACTCGATCACCTATGTGACGTTGAACACGGTGCTTTCGGTCAGCGTCGCCTTGCCTGCCGCCTATGCGTTCTCTCGCTACAGGTTCCTAGGTGACAAGCAGCTGTTCTTCTGGTTGCTGACCAACCGGATGGCCCCGGCAGCGGTCTTCGCCTTGCCGTTCTTTCAGCTCTATTCTTCGATCGGCCTGTTCGACACGCATCTGGCCGTGGCACTAGCCCACACACTGTTCAACGTGCCGCTGGCAGTTTGGATTCTGGAAGGCTTCATGCGGGGAATTCCAAAAGAGCTGGATGAAACCGCCTATGTCGACGGCTATTCCTTCCCACGTTTCTTCGTGACGATCTTCCTGCCCAATATCAAAGCGGGCGTGGGCGTGGCGGCCTTCTTCTGCTTCATGTTCTCTTGGGTGGAAATGCTGCTGGCCAAGACCCTGACCGCGGTCGAGGCCAAACCCATCGCCGCCGTGATGACCCGCACCGCGTCCAGCGCGGGCTATGAATTGGGCCTGCTGGCCGCCGCCGGCACCCTGACCATCATCCCCGGCGCCATCGTCATCTGGTTTGTCCGCAACTACATCGCGCGTGGTTTCGCGATGGGACGTGTGTGAGGTTCGATATGCGTAAACTTCTTCTCACCCTTCTTTTCCTGCCTTCCACGACCCTTGCCCAGCAGGCCGGATGGGGCAGTGTCGGCCAGCAAGAGGAAAAAAGTTTTTCCTGGACTGCACCACTGTGGCCCGATTTCTGGATGGCCTGGACCCCGGCGACACTTGCCGTATTTGTCGGCATCTTTTCGGCCATCGCGCTGATTGGCGTTCTTGAGGGCTTCAAGTATCGCGATGGCATAGAACGGCGCGGTGTACTGGGGCTGACAACCACATTGGGCGATCGGCTTTTCATCACCCTTCTGGGGTCCGCCTATATCTTCCTCGCATGGCTGGGCATTGTCGGGCAGCCGGTATGGACACCTCTTTTCCTGTCTATCGGCTGGGGCGTTTTTGTGTTCTGGAAAGTTTAGACTTTGAGAAATCGCGAAAGGATGCTTGTCTGGCAGGCATACTAAACATGACAACACCGAGATCGATGCGAAAGAAAAAGACAACAAATCTGCTGACCGAGGTTGAACTGGAGTTCATGAACGAGCTCTGGGCCCTCGGGCAAGGCTCGGTGCGAGATGTCCTGGACCGCCTGCCTTCGGAACGCAATCTGGCCTATACATCCGGTGCCACGATCCTGCGTATTCTGGACGAGAAAGGTTTTGTGGAAAGCCGCAAGACAGGAAAGACCCTGATCTATAAGCCGCTTCTGGAAAAGGACAGATATCAGGCCCGGTCTCTGCAAAACCTGTCCCGCACTCTGTTCGACGACACACCCGCCACACTGGTGGCACGGCTTGTCGATGATGCGGGGCTGAGCGAAGCCGACCTGGAGGAAATTCGAGCACTGGTAGAAAGGAGACTGCAAAATGACAGCGGTTAGACCGGTTCTCGACACATTTATCGAACTCAACATCGTGCTGGCCTTGTCAGCCGTCATCTGGCTGGCGGCCCGCGCAGCCATGACCCGAACAGCCCTGCGCCACTGCTATGTCGCGCAGTTGCGTGCGCTCAAGGCGCTGTGCGTGTGCGTACTGATCAGCCCGTTTCTTGCGTTCGGCGTGTCATCACTCGCCTCTTACGCTTGGCCGGGCAGCGCCATGGCGCTTGGCGACATCGCCGTTGCCGCCTATCTGCGCGGCGATATCGCCATGCCCGCCACCCAGTTCGAGGCCTTGCTGAACACCCGTGAACGGTGGGTGGACCTTGCATTGTCAGGGCAACAGCCGGTGATCACTGCCCTTGTAACGCTGCTTGTTTTGGTCGCCGCCGTGTTTGCGGCCCGCGCTCTGCGGGACGCGGCGATGATCCGTCAGACAGTCAAATCCAGCTTTCTTTGGCGGCAGTCGGCCAAGGTTGACATCCGTCTTTCTGACCGCATCACCGTACCCTTCGCCGTGCGCGGATTGCGCCGTCGCCACGTCGTACTGCCAAGCCACCTGCTGGATACCCCGCACGAACTGCGCTTTGCGTTGGCGCACGAGCTTCAGCATGTTCGGGCCGGTGACGTGGAATGGGAACTGGGCTTTGAAATGCTGCGCCCGCTGTTGTTCTGGAACCCAGCCTATCTGATGCTCAAATATCAGTTTGGCCGCTTGCGTGAACTGGCATGTGACCAGTCCGTGGTGACCCGCAAACGGATCGATGCGCGCGAATACACTTCCTGCCTGCTGGATTACTGCGCGCGTACGATCTCGGCAAACAATCCTCGTGTTCTGAATGTCGCGTTTGTGACGGGCGGCAAGGCCAAGCGCGTGCTGCGTCAGCGCGTGCTTGCATTGACCGATGCACAGCCGGCGGTGCCCACCCTGCCCGCTCTGTTCCTTGGGATGGCACTGACCTTCGCCACCCTTCTTGCATTGGGGTCTGCGTCGATCCAGCAAACGCAGGACTGGAGCCATGACCGCCTGATGCTGTCAACCGTGGTCAATCTGGAACGGCTGGAAGCACGCAATCAGGGGAACTGATCCGACCTGATCACCAGCCGCGACGCCCGAACAGCGAATGAAGCCGACCCTGATCTGAAAAAGGCTCGAGCGCTTGCGAGCGCTCCAACCGCGCCACGACCCGCGCGACCATAACCCAGCCTATGACTGCAAAGATGACGCCTGCGAACGCCTGCCCCAGCAGAACGCCGGATGCACCGGCGATCTGTGAACCAATCGTCGCGAAAACCCATGTGCCGATAGTGTGACGACCCCAGTTTATCCATGTGGAATAGACCGGATGCCCCAGATTGTTGAAGCTGGCATTTGTCACGAAGATCACGCCATTGAAGAACGAAGCCAATGCCAACGGGCCGCAGAACAGATAGATCAGACTGCGGGTTTCGCCCTCGGCAGCAAACAGATCCGCAATCGGTGCGCGCAGCAAAAACAAAATGGCCGACATGCAAGCGACATAAAGGGCCGTGAACTTGATCCCTGCCAGAAAGGCAGCGCGCACGCGATCGAACTTTTCGGCCCCAAAATTCTGCCCGATGATTGGCCCTATCGCGCCGGACAGCGCGAAGATGACCGAAAACGCCACCGGTAAAAGCCGCCCGATCACCGCCATGCCCGCAACCGCATCCGTTCCATATTGCGCGATTTCCCGCACAACGATTGCATTGCCGATCGGCGTGGCGACATTCGTCAGCACCGCTGGAATTGCAATCGCCCGCACGGGGCGCAAGTCCTTTGCAACCTGCTTCAGTGAAGGGCGCGCAAATCCCCGATGCACCCGAAGCGCTGGCCACAACGCCGCCCCCAACATGCACAGCCGCGCCAGGACCGAGGCGATAGCGGCCCCATCCAGCCCCAGCCCGACCGCAAAGATCAGTATCGGGTCCAGAACCGCATTCACCACCCCGCCGTAGATCGTGGCCATCATTGACCTCCGCGCATCGCCATGGGCGCGCAGTACGGCCATCGCCGTCATCGCAATGGACATCACGAACATGGTCGGAAGGATGATCGACACATAACGCGTCGCCAGCCTCAGAACCTCTCCTTCCGCACCAAGCAAGGACAGCAGGTAGCTGAGGTTAAACAAGACCAGTCCCGAGGTCGTCAGCCCGGCAATCAGCCCAATAACGGCCACGCTGGACGCGTAGTGTCTTGCCTGTTCAGCCCGCCCAGCCCCCAGTTCACGCGCAACCAGCGCCCCGGCGGAAATCGACAATCCGATATTAATCGCGTTGGTGAAAAACAGCAGCGTACCGGCATAGCCCACCGCCGCCGCAAGCGCATCGTTGCCCAACATCGAGATGAAGATCATATCGACAAAGTCGACGGCAAAAATGGCCATCAGGCCAATGCTGGTGGTCAATGACATGCGTGTCACATGCAGCATCAGACTGCCGCTCAGAAACACCGCTTTGCCCGCCGATTGATCCGCCAAAACCCTGTTCGCCCCACCTGTTCGACCCCGACGGGCCTTTGATGCCGTTGCGCCCGGCAAGGGAAAGCCCCGGCCAACGCTGAAGCAAACTCACGCGTTTCCGGGGCATTGTACACAAGTTATTTTCAGGACCGGCTAGAACCCACGGGGATCAGACAAAACGGTTCACGTAGTTCTCGAGGATTTCCTGACGCCCCGAGCGCGGATCTGGATTGAGACCCTCGGCCAGCACCCGCGCTGCAATCTCGTCAAGACCAGAGGTCAGCATTGCCTGCGCCTCGGGCGTATTCCAGCCCGCATACCGATCAGCCAGCGCCTGTTCCAATCCGCCATCTTCGATCATTGCTGCCGCTGCTTTCAGGCCCCGGGCACAGATGTCCATCCCGCCCACATGCGCGGCGATCAGATCTTTGGCATCGATCGACTGCCTGCGCAGCTTGGCGTCGAAATTGGTGCCGCCGGTGGTAAACCCACCCGCCTTCAGGATGTGGTAATAGGCTAGCGCAACCTCGGGAGTGTTATTGGGAAACTGATCCGTATCCCATCCTGATTGATAATCGTTCCGGTTCATGTCGATGGAGCCCAGCATCCCCTCGGCCGCGGCTACTGCAATCTCATGTTCAAAACTGTGCCCCGCCAGAATCGCGTGACCCTGTTCGAGGTTCAGTTTGACCTCATTCTCAAGCCCATATTTGCGCAGGAAACCGATGCAGGTCGCGGCATCGAAATCATATTGGTGCTTTGATGGCTCCTGCGGTTTGGGTTCGACGAGGATCGCACCTTTGAACCCGATCTTGTGCTTGTACTCGACCACCATGTTCAGGAACCGGCCCATATGATCCAGCTCGGTTTTCATGTCGGTGTTGAGCAGCGTCTCGTACCCTTCGCGCCCACCCCACAGCACATAGTTTTCTCCGCCCAGCTTGTGGGTGGCATCCATGCAGGATTTCACCGTGGCGGCAGCAAAGGCAAAGACGTCGGGATCGGGATTGGTGCTGGCACCGCCCATCCAGCGGCGATGGCTGAACATGTTGGCCGTACCCCACAACAGCTTGGTGCCGGATGCCTGCATCTTTTCACCGATATAGTCGGTGATCTCGTTCAACGTGCGCAGATTGTCGGCGAAGTTCCCCTGCTCTGGACGGATATCGGCATCATGCCAGCAGAAATAGGGCTGTCCCAGAATCTGGAACATCTCGAACGCGATATCGGCCTTCATCTTGGCGCGGCCCATGTCATCCTGTGGGTGCCAGGGGCGCTCGAAAGTGGGGCCGCCAAACGGATCTCCGCCCTCCCACGCGAAGGAATGCCACCACGCCACGGCAAAACGCAGGTGATCCTCCATGCGCTTGCCCAAGATGATCTCGTCCGGGTTGTAGTGACGGAATGCGAGCGGGTTCTTGCTGTCCTCGCCTTCAAATTGGACTTCTTCAATTCCCTGAAAAAAACCGCTCGTCATTTCGCTTACCTCATTCCGTCTTTTCGCCGGGCTTTTTGCCCAGAATGATCATCGACAACAGATCGTCATCGGTGACGTCTGCGATATCGACTGTTCCAACCAATTGCCCGTTCTTCATGACCGAGGCCCGGTCACACAGCTCCATCACCGCGTGTACATCATGGTCGATCAGGAAAATCCCGATCCCCTGCGCCTTGAGCTGTTGGATCAGGTCCGCCACCATCTGTGTTTCGTGCGGGCCAAGTGCGGCCGTGGGCTCGTCCATGATCAGGATACGCGCGTTGAAATACACCGCCCGTGCAATGGCCACCGATTGACGCTGACCACCCGACAGGGCCGAGACCGGATCATTGAACTTCTGAAAGTTCGGGTTCAGCTGAGCCATGATCTTGCGGCATTCAGCCTCCATCGCGGCATCGTTGACCAGACCAAAGGGCGTGACCATCTCGCGCCCCAAAAACAGGTTCGAGCTTGCATCCAGATTGTCTGCCAGCGCCAGCGTCTGATAGATCGTCTCGATATTGTTGGCCCGCGCGTCACGCGGGTTGTTGATCTCAACCTTCTTGCCATCAATCAGGATTTCACCATGGTCCATCTGATAGGCACCCGAAAGCACCTTGATCAGAGTGGACTTACCGGCCCCGTTGTGACCCAGAAGGCCCACAACTTCGCCCGGGTACAGATCAACTGAGACGTGGTCTACCGCCTTGATGCCCCCGAAAGAAATCGAGATATCGCGCATTTCCACCAGCGGAGGCTGGCCCGATCCGCGACCCGAAGCCCGGTTCTGTGTTTCTTGTGCTTGCATCATTTCGCCCCCAGACGTTTGCGATAGACGATGTCGATATAGACGGCCAGAACCAGGACGGTGCCGACAACGATGTTCTGAAACGGCGCATCCACGCCGACCATGGCCATGCCCGATTGCAGCGCCTGCATGATCAACGCGCCAAGGATTGCGCCGTAGATCGTTCCGATGCCGCCGGACAGCGCGGTTCCACCGATGACGGCAGCGGCAATCACGCGCAGCTCATCCAGCGTTCCGATATCATTCGAGTGATTGGCCAGACGGGCCGAGGCCACAACCGCCGACAGCGCGCACAGGAACCCCATCAGGGCAAAGATCTTGACGGTCATCAAACGGGTGTTGATGCCCGACAATTCAGCCGCGTCCGGGTTGCCGCCAGTGGCAAAGATGTAACGGCCAAAGCGGGTTTTGCGGGCCACGATGGTCAATGTCACTGCCACAATGATCAGGATCAGGACCGAAATCGGAATGCCGTATCCCACGACCAACCCTTCCGGCATGGTCTCGCCGCGCGCTTCGAACATGCGTTCAAGACGACGGGTCGGGATCGCATAGCTGTTGACGATCAATACATAACCCATAATGGCGATGCCAATGATCCCGGCCAGCGTTGCTTCAGCCCAGACCGGCTTAACAGGGAATCCATGAGCGGCTTTGGACTGGCGACCGCTCCACAATGCCCAGATCGCAACAGCCGTGGCGGCAAGGCCGAACAGAAGGCTGACGGTTGTTCCCAAGGTTCCGTTTGTCCCCCCGAACATCAGAAACGTGCTGTCCAGCGGGCCGATCGTCTGTCCGTCGGTCATGTACCAGGCGACGTTGCGCCAGACCAGAAAACCGCCAAGCGTCACGATAAAGGCTGGGATGGTCAGATACCCCACCATCCAACCGTGGAACGCGCCGATCAATGTGCCCACCACAAGGCCAACCACCAACGTGATCGCCCAGGTCGCCGGGTGGTTCAATCCCATGCCCAGAACATTCGGCAACAGCTCGGTTTGCGTCATCGCCATAACGGCAGATGTGGTCGCCAGCAGCGCCCCAACCGACAGGTCAATGTGGCGCATGACGATGATGAACACCATGCCGCAGGCCATGATCGCAACCGAGACGGTCTGGATCGACAGGTTGAACAGGTTTCTGGGCGTCAGAAAGCGGCCATCCGTCACGATGTTGAAGCCAATGCACAGGATGATGAAGGCGCCGATCATGCCCAATAGCCGCATATCCAGTTCCAGTTGCTGAAACAGGTTGGCCTTTGCTTTTTGGGGTACCGGCTGAGACGAAGTTTCGGTCATATCCGATCTTTCATGTTCAGCTATGATCTCTGGCCCACCCTTGCGGGCCAGAGATATTATGGTTTGGAACTTGGTTTAGTTACAGGGTGCAGGGCCGTTTTCGACGCCCTGACACAGGTCTTCCAACGGAATCCAGCCAGCATCGACCACGACGGACAGGTTGTCTTTGGTGATCGGTACAGGCGCAAGGAAGACCGAATTCATCTCGGTTCCGCCGGGCGAAGTCCATTTGATGGCACCTTCAATGTCCTCGGGGCTTGTTCCATTGCTCAACGCAACTGCAATTTCACCGGCAGCTTTGCCCAGCTCACGCGCATCTTTCCAGACAGAAACGGTCTGCGTACCTTTGGCAACCCGGTTCAGCGCCGCGTGATCGCCATCCTGACCCGAGACCGGAATGCCTTCCATGCCCTGCGCGGTCAGGGCTGCAACAACGCCACCGGCAGTACCGTCATTCGAGGCCACGACGGCATCGACGTTGTTTTCATTCGCGGTAAGGATCTGTTCCATGTTGCGCTGTGCGTTCGCAGGCAACCAACCGTCGGTATAAGCTTCACCCACGATGACGATATCGCCGCTGTCAACGGCGGCCTGGATGATCTCTTGCTGACCGCCGCGCAGGAAATCCGCGTTCGGATCCGTGGGCGAGCCCTTGATCATAACATAGTTGCCTTTCGGCATCGCCTCGAACACCGCGCGGGCCTGCATCCGGCCAACTTCAACGTTATCGAATGTCAGATAGAAGGCACGGTCATCTTCGATCAGACGGTCATACGCGATGACCGGAATGCCTTCGTCTGCCGCCGCCTGCACTGCCGGGCCGATAGCCTGGGAATCCTGCGCCAGAATGATTAGCGCATCAACGCCCTGGGCGATCAGACTTTCAATATCCGACAATTGCTTGGCTGAAGAAGATTGGGCATCAGACGAGATGTATTCCGCACCACCCGCTTCCAGTGCAGCCTTGATCGCCGCTTCGTCGGTCTTCCAACGCTCTTCCTGGAAATTCGACCAGCTTACGCCGACCGTGGGCTCTGCGAATGCAGCTGTCCCCATCAGGACCGCCACGACAGAGGCGCTGAGAATTCGTTTCATGATTTCCTCCCGGTTTCATTGAGCCATCGTTTCATGATTCGTGGCCCCGATAATTCTGAGTAGCATATTTATTTCAGTCGGTAAAATATTTATGCTATCGGTAACTGAAAAAACCACCTAGGTTGAAACAGGGATCAGATTCGCGAGGGCAAGATGCTGAAAAGCAAAGCTTCTTCAAATGCCACGGACCAAAGGAACGTCACTCGCCTGCGCGTTCTGGAAAAAATCCGGGCCACAGGCACCATTTCGCGAATTGACATCGCCACCGCGTTGGAGACCAGCCCAGCGACCATCACGACCGCCACTGCCGATCTGCTGTCTGCCGGTCTGATTGCGGAAATAGAAAGCGAAACGCCTTCCAAATCGGCACGCCGCGGCAGACCGCGGGTACAGCTCAAACTGAATGGCGCGTCACATCTGATCGCGGGCGTGAAAGTCGCCCGCCAGCAGGTTTCAGTCATTCTCGTGGATTTCGAAGGAACCGAAATCACTTCGTACACGCATCCGCTGGACCAAGCCCGCATGGCCCCGGATGCGTTTGCCAAAAAGATCCGCGCCGTGCTTGATCAGGCCTGCGCCTCGGCAAACCGTTCCCTTGCCGATTTGTCCGGTGTCTGCATCGGCATCGCGGGCCTTATCGATGCAAATCAGAACTTCGTGCATTGGTCATCTTCGCTGACGGAACGAAATGTGGATTTGAGCCCGCTGTTGTCCAAGGTGCTCCCCTGCCCCGCCTTCATCGAAAACGACGCCAATCTGGTCGCAAAGGCGGAACAGCTTTTTGGATTGGGAAAGGGGCTGAAGAACTTTTTGGTTGTTACGATCGAACACGGCATCGGTCTGGGCATCGTTCTTGATGGCAAGCTTTATCGCGGTGAACGCGGATGCGGCGCAGAATTCGGGCACCTCAAAGTTCAGTTGGACGGCGCCTTGTGTCAATGCGGGCAGCGCGGATGCCTCGAGGCCTATGTGGGGGAATACGCCCTGATCCGCGAAGCGACGATCGCCAGTGAAGCAACGGATCCCCGCACGCTTGTCGATATACTTGCAGCAGCAAAAGCCGGCGACGCCCGATCCATTTCCGTTCTGGCCCGCGCGGGCCAAATGTTCGGGATGGGAGTTTCGAACCTGATCAATCTGTTCGACCCCGAGTGCATTATCCTGTCCGGCGCCAGAGGCCGCTTTGATTACCTGCATTCAGACGAGGTGATGGCACGTGTCCAAAACGGTGTCGTCAGCGTCGACGCGCCGTTGCCGGAAATCAAGGTCAACCACTGGGGTGATTCAATGTGGGCAAAAGGGGCAGCGGCTTATGGGATTGAACAAGTCTCTATCCTGAAGGTCAGGGAACTGGCGGCTCATGCGAATTAAGATGGCAATCTTGCTTGCGGCAGGTTCCGCTGCCGCTGCGGACACCGTTCCACCCCGCTTTCAAAAGGTGGAAACCCCCGGCCATGTTTACGATGGCGGCTGGGAACATTTCGTCGGCGGGGGTGTCGCGGTCTTCGACTGCAATGATGACGACCGCCCTGAAATGTTCGTGGCAGGCGGATCAAGCCCAGCGCAATTGTTCATCAACACATCCGACACAGAGGTCAGTTTTCGTTCAGAAACACCTGACCAGCTATCCTTGACCCGTGTGACCGGCGCATACCCGGTGGATATTGACGGCGATGGGTTCCTGGACCTTGCGGTTTTGCGCGTAGGCAAAGACCTGTTGCTGCGCGGCAAACCGAACTGCGCGTTCGAACCGTTCACGGCACTGGGTTTTCAATCTCAGGACCATTGGACAACCGGCTTTTCCGCCACTTGGGAACGCGGGGAAACCCTGCCAACGCTGGCCTTTGGGACCTATGTCGACCGAAGCAATCCGGATGGACCTTTTGAGGCTTGCGGACCGACGCTTCTGTACCGACCCCAAGGCGAAAAGTACGGCGATCCTGTCCGTTTGGAACCCGGTCACTGTTCCTTGTCGATCCTGTTTTCCGACTGGGCGCGCACGGGTCGTGCGGATCTGCGTGTCAGCAATGACCGCCACTACTATGTGCGTGGCGGGCAAGAGCAATTGTGGGCTATGGAAGACACCCCGCGCCTGTACAGCGAGGCCGATGGATGGCTGCCCTATTCGATCTGGGGCATGGGAATCGCCTCGCGGGATCTGACCGGTGACGGGTTTTCCGATGTTTTTCTGACGTCCATGGGGGACCAGAAATTCCAGGTTTTTGATCCTGCGTCAGATGGGCCGACATGGCGGGATGCGACTTACGACCGTGGAACAACGGCACACAGGCCACATGCAGGAGAAGACGGCCGCCCCTCGACCGGCTGGCATGCACAGTTCGGGGACGTCAACAATGACGGGCTGGACGACATTTTCGTCGCCAAAGGCAATGTCGAGCAGATGCCCGACGCGGCGCAGAACGACCCCAACAACCTGTTGATGCAGACCGCCGCCGGTCAGTTTGTTGAAACAGCATCAGAGGCTGGTGTCGCGTCCATGGCAAAGTCCCGCGGCGGGGCCCTGGCGGATTTCAACGGGGATGGATGGCTGGATTTGGTGGTGGTCAATCGCGGCTCGGACCTTGAGGTTTTCCAGAATGAGCCGACCACCGGCAACTGGCTCATGATTGATCTCGGCCAGAGCCACCCCAACAGACAGGCAGTCGGCAGTTTTATCGAGGTCAGGACGCCCGAGGGCATTCAAACCCGTGAAGTGACCATTGGCGGGGGGCACGCCAGCGGAATTGCCGGGATCCACCACTTTGGTTTAGGAGACCTCGAAACCGCAGAAGTACGGGTGATCTGGCCTGATGGTGAACATGGAGATTGGCAGAAGGTAGATGCCAATCAGGTGATCCGCCTCGGCCGTTGATCACTGATCGACGGGCAATCCGCTGGGAACCGTTTGGGGAACACCCAGCCGCACAGCCGGATCTTCCAGCGTGCCCAGAAAACTCAGGATGGCATCGACCTCGTCTTCACTCAGGTCGATGGGCGCCAGATCGTTTGACGCAGCTATGGCTTTGACATGCCAGGGATCAAGCAAAGCCTTTTGATCCTCTGCCCCGAAAAACTCTGGCAGGTCAGCCTTTTCGATGGCGTAGTTCCGCAACGCGGAAACCGGGTCCAGATGATGGCGCACGATATCCTCAAGCCGTGCGTAGGCACCGCTGTGGCCATATGGCGCCGTCAGGGTCACGTTGCGCAGCGAAGGCGTGCGGAATGCGAACGCATCATCCTTGTCGCCCGTGACGCGCAGTCGCCCGTCATCCCGCAAATGATTTTCGAAACGGGCTGATTTTCCGGGGCCGATCTGAGGCATGGCGATGGAATGGAACCCGTGATCGGTCTGGAACCAGCCGGAATGGCAGGCACTGCATCCAGCCTTTCCGTAGAACAGCTGCATCCCCAGCTGCGCTTGTTCGGGCAGCCTGTCTTCGCCTCGCATCGCACGATCAAACAGGCTGTTGTCAGCCCGCCACTCAAACGCGATGAAATCGGCAATGACATTGGCGATTGCGGTAAAGGAGATGTCTTCTCCGGGCGCAATGTCATTAAATCGCCTTTGATACTCTGGTATCGCCGCCACGCGCGCGGCGATCAGATCCCAAGCGCCACCCTCTTGGGTCAGCAAGCCGAGTCGTACGGCCTTGCTAACCTCGTTTTCGGAATAGTGCCCCGCCATTTCGTCAGGTGACAGCACCGGAAACATCGCCTGCGCCGCCAAAGCCGATTTGAACCCCGGCCTCATATGCGTCCCCAACGGGGTTCTGATGCCATTGGGCTGTGACGGATCCGCCTCGAGGCGACCGTCATGGAAAAACGTCGTGAATTCCAGCGCTCCGAGGTTCCACATCGCGGGCGAGTTCCTGGGAATGCGCTGTTCGGGTCTGTTGTCTTGTGTGACCTTGCGCTGACCACCCAGCCCAGCGCCACCTTCGCCGATACCCAGTGAAAGCCCGTCGGACGTTCCCAGCTTCGGATGATGACAGGTTGCGCAGCTGATGTTCTTGTTGCCCGACAGGATCGGATCGTAGAACAGCAGTTGCCCCAACTCTGCGTTTGCAAAGTCAGGTTCGATGAATTCCGGTTTCGGACCAAGGTCTTGCGCCTGAGCAATTGAAAGCGACATCCAGATGCCTACGGCATTTGCTGCAATCTGAAGTCTCATGATCGTTCCTCGGATATCTCAAGTGTCAGAGTTTGTTGATACGGGTTGTCCGGCGTATGGATGACGGACGGGAACGCAGGGACATTCACGGCATTCGGAAATCCTGACGGTTCAATGCACAGCCCCGCACACGGGCTAAATCGACCTGACAGGTGTGCTCCGGCATAGACCTGTGCACCGGGTTGATCTGAATACAGGTTCATCCTCAATCCCGAAGGTGCCGTGACCTCTGCGACCGGATGATCATGGGTTCCACCGTCATCAAACACAAAATAATGGTCCAGCTCGCGCCCCTCTGGCCCGACGGTACGTGACAACGCGAAATCTGGCACACTTTCGCCGGCAGCGGATATATCTCCGGCAGGAACGGAACGCGCGCCCAACGCCAGCACCCGGTTCGACCTCAGCCTGAGCCGGCAGTCCAGGATATCCTTAGGACAGCCCAGAGTGTAATAATTGTGCTGCGCGATGCTGATCGGCGTCGGGCGATCCGGGCGCGCCCTGATTGTGTAGATCAGACGCGGACAGGTCAGTTCGACATGCACCTCGAATTTGACTTCACCGGGAAAACCGCCTTCACCTTCAGGTGAAGTCAAGGACAGAACCGCCTGATTTGGAGAGGTTTTCACGATATCCCAGTATTTGAGCGACAGCCCGCTCGGACCACCATGCAGCGTGGTCGGCCCTTCGTTTGCTGTCAGGTGATGAACGCGCCCCTGCAATGCAAACTGTGCCCCGCCGATGCGGTTGGCCACTCGCCCGACCATCGCGCCAAGGTAGAACGGGTCCGACAGGTAATCCTGCGGGTTTTCGTAGCCCAATATCAAAGGTGTTTCGCCAAGCCACCAGCCTTGCGTGATTGCGCCATAGTTCAACAGGGAAACGGACATGTTTCCGTCTTCCAGAAGGACCTGCTCGACAGGCATGGGTTTCGGATCAGCCATCAGCGCGCGGCCAAAGGGGACAAAGCAGCATAGTATTCGCGATACCGCTGATATTCCGCCTCATATGCGCCGGACAGTTCGACACGTGGTTCAACACGCTCTGCGACTTTCGGGGCCAGCATGACATCCTTGGGGTCGGTGCCGTCCACCGCACATGCAGCAAGACGCGCCGCGCCTATGGCTGCGCCGAACCCACTTCCATCGGGCACAGCAAGCGGCGTGTTCAGAACCGTGGCCAGTGTTTCCAGCCAAAACCGAGACCGCGCCCCGCCACCGACGACCAGCAGACTTTCGGGATTGGTGCCCGTGCTTTTTAGCGCCTCCAAACAATCGCGCATGGCAAAGGAAACCCCCTCTGTCACGGATTGCGTCAGATCAGCGGGTTCCGATGCGATATCCAGCCCCAGGAATGCCCCACGTATTTCGCTGTCGTTGTGAGGCGTCCGTTCACCGGACAGGTACGGAAGGAAGGTGATCTTTGACGGCCCCTTCACCGAATCCGGCAGGGTCGACGCCAGCGCACCGACGGGTTGACCGAGATGGCGCGACAGCCAGTTGAGACTGTTGGTGGCCGACAGGATCACACCCATTTGAATCCAGCGATCCGGAACCGCATGACAAAAACAATGAACCGCTGTTTCCGGCGCGGGCGCATAGCTTTCCTTTGCGACCAACAACACCCCCGAAGTGCCCAAGGAAAGAAATCCGCTGCCCTCGCCAATACTTCCGATACCGCAGGCCGCCGCCGCATTGTCACCGGCCCCGCCGGCAACCACGACGGGCCCGGTCAGACCCCATTGCCTAAGGATATCTGACCGCAGCTCTCCGCCTGCCGCACTGCCTTCTACCAGCTCTGGCATTTGGTCCCAGCGCATGTGGCTTAGATCCAGCGCAGTGTCTGACCATTCACGTTTTCCAACGTCCAGCCATGCCGTACCGGCGCTGTCGGACATGTCGCTGACATAGGAACCGGTGAGCCAGAAACGCAGATAATCTTTCGGAAGCAACACCTTGGATGTCTTCGCAAACATGTCAGGCTCATGCCCGCGCACCCATTCCAGCTTGGGTGCGGTGAAGCCCGGAAAAACGATGTTCCCGGTGATCGCGCGCATCGACGGCAGACCATCCAGCTCCGCAGCTTCCTGCGCTGATCTCGTGTCGTTCCAAAGGATACAGGGCCGCAGCACATTGCCATCCCGATCCAGCAACGTGGCACCGTGCATGTGGCCGCTCAGACCGACGCCGCGCACCGCAGAAAATGCAACACCGTTCAACGCGCGTAATTGGGCAACGACGTTTTGGCAGGCCTCTACCCAATCGGACGGATCTTGTTCCGACCAGCCGGGATGCAAAATCGATGTCTCGACACCTGCTTCGGCTTCGGCGACGACTTTGCCCTCTTCGCTGACCACAATTCCCCGAAGACCCGACGTCCCCAAATCCAGACCGAGATACACGCGATTTCCCCCTTCGTTTGCCGCACGGATCGCGGGCGCAACAAAGCGCACCCCAAGCCGATGTCAGACCTTACCAGCACAGTTTGCGCTAACACAACAATTCCAAACAAGAGTCGGCCGGTATTTTTGCGGGCCGCCTCGCAGACCGCGTGAAATCATCGGCAAACCCGATCATGGTTTAACTGAACTCAGCTGGACCGGAAAATTTTTCGAATTGCCTGACGCGGATTTCACGTAAACAGTTCAATCAGTTCTCAGCCCGCTGATTTCGTTTTGACTGACCCTCTGGAAACGAAAACAGCCTTAGGAAGGAATGCGTCGAATGCAGTCACATGCCAAGGTTGTTGTCGTAGGAGGCGGATGCGTTGGGGCTTCGGTTCTTTATGGTCTGACGCAGCATGGATGCACAGATGCAGTCATGCTGGAGAGAACGACGCTGACCTCCGGCTCTACCTGGCATGCGGCGGGTCTGCTGGTTACCTTCGTGCGGTCCCACAATGTTTCGAAGATGACGATGGAGACCATCCGCATCTATTCCGAAGTCGAAAAGAAGATCGGCGCCTCGGTCGGGCTGCGCCAGGTGGGCCAGTTGCGCATTGCCAATACGCAGGAACGCTTGGACGAGTTCCTGTCCTATGTCTCGATTGCCGAAGCCGCCGGTGTGCCCTGCAAGCTGCTGACGCCAGAGGAAATCGCCGAACTGCACCCTCTGCTCAACCAATCGGAACATATTCGCGGCGGCATCCTGCATACCGAGGACGGCTATGTGAACCCTGCCGACATCACCATGGCAATGGCCAGGCTGGCGCGCGAGAAAGGCGCCAAAGTGTTTCAGAACACCGAAGCGCAGGCTTATGAAAAACTGGAAAACGGTCTTTGGAAGGTTACAACCAATCAGGGTGAGATCACTTGCGAACATCTTGTCTTCGCAACCGGAAACTATGCCCGCGAAAACGCGCGCCGTGTTGGCCTGGATCTGCCTTGCATTCCAATCGTTCACCAATATTGGACAACGGAAACCGTTCCGCTGCTGAAAGAACGCCGCGCGCAAGGGTTGCCCGAGTTCCCGATCCTGCGGGATGAAGATTACGGTGCCTATCTGCGCGAAGATGTGGGCGGCATTCAGTTCGGTCCTTATGAGTTCACCAAAGACCTCAAGCTATTTGCCGAAGACCGCGTGCCGCCTAACTTTGGTGCCGACCTCTTGCCCGAAGATTTCGACGCGGTCCAAACGCAGTGGGAACGCGCCATCGAGCGGGTTCCAACACTTGCTGGGGTGGGTATCAAGGCCAACACCCGAGGTCCGTTCCAGATGACGCCGGACGAGTTGCCGCTTGCGGGGCCTGCACCGGGGCATGAAAACCTGTGGCTGGCCGAAGGCATGCCCGGCGGCATATTGTGGGGGGGCACTGTTGGCGAACGCCTGGCCCGCTGGATTGTCGATGGGAATCCGGGCATGGACATGTCTGAACTCGACCCCCGCCGTTTTTCGGATTACGCGTCCAAGCGGTGGACCATGGACAAGGTGCGCGAAACGTGGGGAACCCACATGAACGCGCACATCCCCGGAGAAGATTTTCCCGGCGCGCGCCCGATGAAAACGATGGGGTCCTACGATCTGCTGAGCGCGCATGGTGCCGTCTGGACCAGCTTCAACGGTTATGAGTTTCCGCGCTGGTTCGCCAAATCGCGCGAGGACGCTGTTCCGGAACATTCCTTCCGACGCACCAACCACATGGAACGCGTTCAGGAAGAGGTGCGTACCACCCGTGACGTGGCCGGTTTCATCGAGATGTCGCCGATGACCAAGTTCACCGTGCGCGGACCCGGGGCCGCCGAATGGCTGGATGGCCTCATGGCGAACAGGCTGCCCAAAGTCGGGCGAATGAACCTGTCGCTTTTGTTGAACCCAAAGGGCGGCATGGATGCGGAATATACGGTCGTCCGCTATGCCGAGAATGATTTTTACCTGGTCTCCACCCCGAACTGGCGCGCCTACAACTGGGATCAACTGCGACGTTTGCTGCCCAATGACAGCTCTGTCCTTCTTGAGGATGTTTCAGAACAATTGGGCGTGATTGCTCTGGCTGGCCCCAAGGCACGAGAGATCCTGCAACCGTTGACCGACAATGATCTGTCGAACGAAACCTTCCCCTGGCTTTCTGCGCAAATGGGTGAAGTGGGGTACGCCAAGGGCGTTCATCTGCTTCGCGTGTCCTATACCGGCGAGCTGGGGTGGGAACTGCATCACCCGGTCGGTTACAACCGCCATCTTGTCGACCTGCTGCTGAAGGCCGGTGTGAAACCTTTCGGGCTTGAGGCACTGGAATCCATGCGTCTTGAAAAATCCTATCGCGCCATCAATCGCGAGATTTGCAAGGACATGACGCCATACGAGGCCGGCCTTGATCGGTTCGTGGTAACAGATGGTCGCGACTTCATAGGCAAGGCTGCTCTTTTGAAACAGAAAAAGGAAGGCGCGTACCGGCGGTTGGTCACGCTGAAACTGCCCTTTGGCGAAACATCGGTGATGTTTGACGAGGGTGTCTATGCTCGGGGCAAGCTGATCGGCCGTGTCACCTCGGGCGGGTTCTCTTATTATTGCAACCACGACATTGCGATGGCACTAGTGCCACAGAACATGACGGCGCCCGGAACGAAAATGCAGGTGCTGGTCCACAATGAGATGCGCGACGCCGTGGTCATCGACACATGTGCTGTTGATCCCGCAAACACACGCCCGCGCGCTTGAGTGCGAAAACAGAAAGACGGGACTCGAACGGATGACCGAACAACCGACAAAAACGCTTTCACTTGCCGAAGTTCGGGACTTGGCCAAATCGGTTCTTGTTTCTGCCGGAGCGGACTCGCGCAGCAGTGATGTACTTGCCGATATCGTCACCCGGTCTGAACGGGACGGCCCGCGCAGTCACGGGTTGCGCATGTTGCCGGTCTATGTCCAAAGCTTCACGTCCGGCTATGCCAACGGGCACGCGAAGCCCAAGACCGAAAAGGTTGCCCCGGGCGTTTTGCGCTGTGATGCCGACAACGGGTATTATCAGGTTGCAGCGGCAGCAGCCCGCAAGGACCTGATCGCGATGGCCCGGGAAAACGGGATTGCCGCGTTCACCTGTGCTAACTGCCACCATCTGGGTGCGTTACGGTTTGACACCGAACCTTTGGCCGAAGCCGGATTGGTGGCCTTTGCCGTGATCAACTCGTTGTCCATGGTGGTTCCGCAAGGTGGGGTTCGCCCGGTTTTTGGCACCAACCCCATGTCTTTTGCCTGCCCGCGTGACGGCGACGCGCCCGTGGTCTGGGATCAGGCCTCGTCCATGGTGGCCCTCATGGATATCCGCATGGCCGCTGCCGAGGGGCACGACCTGCCCCGCCCTGCCGGTCTTGATCCCCAAGGCGAGCCCTCAACAGACCCGAATGCCATCCTTGAAACCCGCAGCCTATTGCCGTTCGGAGAGCATAAGGGAGCCGCGATCGCTTTCATGGTTGAGGTGTTGGGCGCCGCGCTGGCCGGTGGGACCCTGTCCGTGGACAACGAAGAACGCGAATCCTTCGGCGCCCTGAACATCAAAGGTGGTGCTACCCTGATTGCCATCGATCCCACCCGGTTCGGCAACGCGGCCTTCAACGAATATGTCGCCCGCATCTGCGCCGAGATTTCCGGCAACGGATCCGCCCGGGTTCCGGGGGACGGTCGCCTTGCAAAACGGGCAGCCGCCGAAGCCCATGGCATCGACGTGAGCACCGAGGTTCTGGCCGCACTTGGCTGAAACTGAAATCACCCGCCATCGAATGGCCGGACAGCACCTGCCATCGAATGGCCGGACAGCACCTGCCCGGCTTGCCAACCAAGCCACTCAATGGCCGCCGAAATAGGCCTCGAGCAAGCGTTTGTCATTTCTCAGTTCGTCAGCTGTACCCGACGTCTGCATCCGCCCGGACTCCAGCACATAGATGCGGCTGGCAAGCGACAGGGCAAAATTGGCATTCTGTTCCGTGATGACGACGGTCAGCCCGTATTCCTTGTTCAGCTGACGGACGACTTCGGCAATCTCGTGACAGATCTTCGGGGCAAGACCGATCGTCGGCTCATCGACAAGCAGCAGTTCCGGGCTGGTCATCAAAGCCCTGCCAAAGGACACCATCTGCCTTTCCCCGCCGGATTGGGTCGACGTCTCCTGTCCTTCCCGTTCTTGCAGACGCGGGAAAAGACTGTGCACCATCTCAAGGTTGTTTTCGATATCGTCTCGTGCGGTGAAGGCCCCCACCATCAGGTTGTCGCGCACGGACATATAGGGAAACAGGTTGAACCGCTCGGGCGCATAGCCCACCCCGTGACGCACGATTTCCGAAGGGCTTCGACCGGCAAGGCTGTGCCCGCGCAAGCGGATGTCGCCTTCGATTTTCACAAGGCCCATGATGCTGTCCAACAAGGTGGATTTACCTGCACCGTTCGGGCCGACCACGGCGACGATCTCGCCGGGCTGCACCGTGATCGAAATATCGGTCAACGCCTGGGCCTTGCCGTAAAACGCGGACAGGTTCTCGATTTCCAGATAGGACATCAGACGCTCCCCAGATACGAGGCCTGAACGGCCGCGTCGTTCATCACGTCGCTGAACGCGCCTTGGGCAATCATGGTGCCCCGCTCGATGGCGATGGCGCGGTCGATCAACGGTTCCAATGCTGGCAAATCATGGCTGACGATCAAAAAGGTCATCCCGTCCTTGCGCATGGATTGTATGAGATCGGAAATCTGCGCGATTTCACCAACTGTCAGACCCGCAAACACCTCGTCCAGCAACATGACACGCGGTGCGGTGGCCATGGTTCGGGCCATTTCGAGCTTGCGCAGATCACCCATGGCCAGTTCGGCGGGTGAGCGGCTCAGATCCGTTTCCGTGAACCCGACACTCAGCGCGAGCTCTTTTTCCCTGTCCGTATCCGGCGGCGAAACGATCATGCGCCAGATGTCGTCCGGCATCAGGCCCACCCTGATGTTTTCTGCAACACTCATGTCGCCGAACGGCCGAGGTATCTGATAGGTTCTACTGACCCCGGCCCGGATACGCTGAGGCGTCGACAGTGCCGAAATCTCATTGCCGAACAGCTCGATCATACCGCTGTTCTGCCGCAATTCGCCCATGATCTGGCTGAATACCGTCGTCTTTCCCGCGCCATTCGGACCGATCAGGCCCAGCGACTCTCCTTCTTGCAGGGAAAAGGACAGATCATTCGTGGCCACCAGCCCGCCGAACCGTTTGACGAGACCGGAAACTTTCAGCGCAACGGTCATGCCAGCCCCCCTTTCCGCAGTCTTTGAAAGCCGCGTTGCACAAGCTCAACCAATCCCTTTGGCTGATACATGTAGAGAAGCAGTGCGATGGCACCGTAGACGAAATACCGTTCAGCCCCGGGAAGCACGGGGCGCAGGTATTCCAGAAGGAACGTCATGAAGAACGCACCGATCATGGGGCCGATGATGGTCGATGTTCCGCCCAGCAATGCCGCCACGATGATGGTGAAAAGAAAGTTGATGTCAAACAGCGCGCGGGGCGCGAGTGAGCCCAGGTAATGGACATAGAACGCCCCACCCAGACCTGCGATGAATGCGCTGGTTAAAAACGCAAAGGCCTTCAACCGCGTGGTGCTGAGCCCCGAACCGCGCACGCTTTCTTCATTCATCCCGATGGCGGCCAGTGCAGTGCCCAGCCGGGTTTTCATCAGCAGCCACATGCTGACCGCCACGCCGAGCATCAGGGCCGTGGACAGGTAGTAGCCGTTTGCAGCGCCGCGTGTCAGAGTTTGAATTCCCGACATCCCGCGTGTGCCGCCGGTCAGATCCGGGCGGATCACCTGAACCAGCTGATAGAGCAGCTCCATGAAAGCCAGTGTGACCAGCGCGAAGTAGCTGCCGCGAATGCGCAGAGCGGGCAACAACACAATCAGGCCTGCGATCATCGTGACCAGCACGGCCACAGGGATTGAGATTTCGACCGGCACGTCAAACCGTTTGGTCAGGATGGCAGTCGTATAGGCCCCGATACCGATCAGAAAAGGATGCCCGAAACTCACATACCCGGTCCTGCCCGACAGCACATCCCAGCTGATGGCAAAGATGGCCAGATAGTTGGCAAAGATCATCGTGCGCAGCGTCCCGTTCGAGACGATCTGGGGCAGCAGCAGCATCCCCGCAATCAGGCCGCCCCAAAGGACAAAATGAAACCAGCGCAGACCCATGTTACAACTCCTCGCGGCCGAACAGGCCCTGCGGTCGCGTCACCAGCACGCCGATGATCAGCAGCATGGTGAAGACACCGCGCAGTTCCGGCGCCAGGGTAGCGACAACGATGACTTCGAGAAAGCCGACGATATGAGCAACGACCAGCGTGCCGATGATCGACCCGATGCCGCCCACAATGACGACGGCCACCGAGATGATCAAAGGCGCAACCCACATTGACGGCGAAAGCTGCGTATAGCTGGCGAAAAACACACCGCCCAGCGCACCCAGTGCCCCTGAGATACCCCATGTGATCAGGTTGATCCGATCCGGATCGATCCCTGAAATCGCGGCCCCCTTGGCGTCCATCGACACCGCCTGCATCGCTCGCCCCGTATGTGTCAGGCGGACAAAAGCATACAGGCCCAGCAAAACAGCCCAACTGATCAGCGTTGCAATCAGGATATTATAAGTGACGGACGCTCCGGCCACGTTGATCACGCCCGGCACGATCGGCAGCAGGATCTTGCTGCTGTCGCCAAAGACAAGAACGATCCCGGCCTGAATCACGACCGCCAGGATCAGCGTCGAGATCTCGACGGCTACGTGATCCCCTTTCAGGGTCTTGACGATCAGGCGGTATTTCAGAACCCCCATCAGAACGCCCAGAACCACGGCCACCGCGACGCCCATCAGTTTTGGCATTCCCAGCGTCTGGGACACCCAGAAATACATGTACCCGCCGACCATCAGATAGGCACCGTAGGCCAGGTTCAGGACCCGACCGATGCTGAAGATCAGCGTGAAACCCATTGCGATAAGCGCATAGAGACCGCTGAGCAAAAGCCCCTGGATCAGTATTTGCAACATGTAAGGATCCCTGGCTGCGGGTGCGCGCCCCCGCGCACCCATTTCAAGCTAAGCGAACGGACAGGTTACTGTTTGACCCAGCTTGGCAAAGTGAATTCACCGGTCGCGTATTTCTCGGGATAGACAACGGCGGCGGTGCCGTCCTCGTACCATTGGACCACGACCATTGACGGCGCGGCATCGTCGAACGGCTCGGACAGGTCAAAACGGATATTGTGCGGATAAGTCCGACCTGTCACGGGCTCTACCTCGTCATCGCCCCAGAAGGCGTAACGCAGCCACAACTGGCCATCCAGTTCCAGAACCAGATCCTGTTTCTTCATCGCATCGGCCCAGCCTTCGACATTGTCGAAACCGCCGGCCTCTTCGGCTGCGGCCATTGCCTGTTTCAGCCCATGATAGGCATTGAACCCGTTGAAATGCGGCAGCAGCGGGCGGGTGTCATACTTCGCCTGATAGGTATCGACAAATTTCTGGCTGACCGGATCAAGCCGAAACCCGACCGAAGGGATCGGAGACAGGGTCGAGATACCGCCACCGGCACCGCCCGTATCTTCCCAATATTCCATACCCAGCGCAGCGACGTTCACGCCCGTCATCGCCATCGGCACCTGAAGCTTCACATATTGCGAAGACACAACCTGCGAGTTCACCGACGAGACCTGATAGATGAAGTCCGCCCCGGTATCCTGCGCGCGGCTGAAGATCGGAGCGAAATCGACGGTGGCAACGTCATATGTGATGATGTCCTTGACCTCGATACCCGCAACCGGTGCAAGCGCTTCGGTGACAAGGCCCGTGATCGCCTCGCCAAAGGCCGTATCTTCCGCCAGAATGACGACGGACTCCCACCCCATCTTTTCCTTCAAAACATCCGCGCCAAAGTTGATGTACAACGTTGCCAGCGCCTCATCCGAGGCGATGTTCATGAAATAGGGCGCCATGCTTTCAGGGTCTTCGACCACCATGTCGATGATGCCGATATAGGATGTCCAGGTGTCCAGCGTCGGAATCCGGTATTCCTGCATGCGGGGCAGCCATCCCAGCGACACATCGTCAATCGAGCCCGAGATGATGAAATCAACCTCTTCCGTTTCCGAAAGATATTCATAGGCCCGGATGCCCTCGGTCGGGTCCTGTCCGGTATCCGCCGAGACCAGTGTGATCTGTTCGCCCATCACGCCGCCATTTGCGTTGAGCTCTTCAATCGCAATCTCGGCCCCGCGCAGCGTCGACAATCCGGTGTCCGAGGAAAGCGACCCAATGAATCCTACCTTGATTTCCGCTCCGGCCGCCGAGGCCATGAGCGCGATGCATGTTCCGCTGAGCAGCGCTGTCTTGATCATCACATTAGCTCCCTGTGTCTCATTATGCCTTCTTGTATTCTGTATACAGTACACAAGAACATGGTTCGATCAATTCCTTTCTTGAAGACTCATGTTCAGAATCCGCTGATTTCGCCGTTTTCATCGTGGATCACGGCATCCACGTCGATTTCCACCATCAGCCCCGGCTGCGTCAGCCCAGCCTGAACAGCCGTCAGAACCGGATCGATCCCCTTGAAAACTTCACCATGCGCCTGCGCGAACGCGCCCGCTTGGGACAGATCGGCCAGATAGGCGCGCACCCGCCCCACATGTCGCAGTTCGGCGCCAACCTCTTTCAGTGCGTCCTCGATGCGAGACAGGATGTAAAAGGTCTGCGCACCAACGTCCCCGGGCGCGTGGATGCGACCCGTCGGCTCGATGGCCGTTGTCCCGGCAACCCAGACAAAGGGGCCGATGCGCTTGGCCCGAGAGTACGAGGCCACCTCTTCAAACCGTCCGCCGGATTTCCAAAAACGCTGGGTCACAGGCCCAGCCTCAGCCGGATCGCTTCGGCCGCGTTTTGCAATGCCGCGTTTTCTTCGGCGGTCAGCCGCAACTCCTCGACCTCAACCAATCCGCCTGCACCCAGATGGGCTGGCACGCCCAGCACGACACCGTCGATGCCGTATTCCCCGTGCAGCATGACCGAAACCGGAACCGGGCCTGTACGCGCGCCCCGAATGTGATCAATCAATTCGATCGAGGCATGAGCCGGAGCTATCGTTGCAGAACCTGACTTCCGAAGCGCAACAACCTGGCCACCCCCGGTGATCGCATCCTGGACACAGGCTTCGATCTGTTCGCGGGTCAGAAATACATCCAGCGGACGGCCTTTGATCCTGGCGCGGCTGGGGATCGGGGCCATTTCGTCCCCATGACTGCCAAGCGTGAAGGCTTCGACGTCCGCAGGCGTGACACCCGCGGCCAGCGCCAACGCGTTGCGAAACCGGCTGCTGTCCAGCGTTCCTGCCATACCCAAAACCTGTTCGCGGGGGAAACCTGTTGCACGCAGCATCTCGACCGTCATTTCGTCCAGCGGGTTGGTCACCACGATCACGATGGCCTTTGGCGCGGCCGACCGGATCGCTTCGGCCGACTGACGGATCACGCGGGCATTCACATCGATCAGATCGGCACGTGTCATACCCGGACGGCGGGCTCGTCCGGCCGTGACGACGACCACATCTGCCCCGGCCACCAGATCCATCGCTTCGCCACCGACACATCGGGCCCGCGCACCGGTGATCCCGGAGGTATGATTGAGATCCAGCGCAGTCGAAGCCGCCAATCCCGGAGTGATGTCGATCAGCGCGATTTCATCCGCCAAGTCCGCCATCGCCGCCAGATGCGCGATATTGCCGCCAACACCCCCCGCCCCGATCAAGGCAAGCTTGCCCAGCCTGCGGGCTTTGCGCGGCGCACGCGAAGGGGCAACCCATTTGGGTGAACGGCGGTACAGCACCCGGCGCATGGAAACAGCACCATCCGTACGCGGCGGTTTCGGTCGCTCCAGCGGGCCATCCACCAAGGCGATACCAACACGCTCTGCGGTTTCACGCGCAAGGGCCGTCACGATGTCACCCGGCAAAACCTCGAACACGATCCTGCCCCGGCGGCGCGCATCCTCGACCGCATCCGAGCCTATGACGCGTGGTGTTGCCATCAGCCGTCCTGCCCGTCCACCGCCTCGATTGCACGCGTCGCGGCCTCGACGGCGGTTTTGACCGAATTTTCAAACCCCGAGATGAACAAGCGGCCAAACCGCCCCACCGCGCGCACCTCGACGATGTCAATCTCGGCGGCCTTTTCGGCCTCATTCGCGGCAATCGAGATATAGGCGGCCGGCGCACATTCCACGATCCCCAATGTCTGCCCCGGCACGATCAACGCGCCCTTGCGCCATTTGTTCAAAAGCTGCGCCTGATAGGGTTCGACACTTGTGATGATTTGCGTGGAACTGATGGCAGGCTTCAACCGGTCTGTCATGGAAGCCCCAAGTTCGGCCAGCATCGCGTCCCGTGCAGCGGATACTTCGGCGTTTGAAGGCGAGCGGAGGATGAAGAAGCCGAACTCGCGCTCGACCATCTGCGTCGTCGCTTCGACCGAGGACGCCTTGAGCGCCCGGTCGATCAGCGAGAACACGCCATTGCCCGGCGCGAACTCTCCGATCAGCACGGTGTCACCGGACAAAGGCACTGACCCTTGCACCGTCGCGCCGTTGTAGGCGGCGAATTTCGGTTGCAGGTTGTCGATCTGCATCAGCGCCCGGATCGTGATCTCGCTCATGCGCCATACTCCTCATAAATGTCGCGCCAGGGTCGGCTTTCATATGCGACCCGCTTGATGTTGATGAGATGCAGGGCGGTGACATTGTCCGAGGTGATCGACCCCGACCACGTACCGGTACCCAGCATGAAGGATGGTTCAAGGTCGGTGGAATACCCCATGCCGCCCATGATCCCCGGCGTATTCACCAGGACCCGCCCCGTGGGTACGGTAGAAAACCGAGCGACCACCTCGGGATCATCGGAATGGATGACCGAGGAATGTCCCCAACCTTCGAATTTGGCAATGGATTGCGCCAGTTCGATGCCGTGATCGGTGGACTTCGCCTCGTAAAAGGCCAGCACCGGGTTCAGCTTTTCGGCCGAAAGCGGGCGTTGCCACCCCACTTCGGTTTCTTCCGACACCAGACAGCACGTGCGCGGCGGAATCGAGAACCCCGCAGCATCGGCCAGCGCCTGTGGGCTTTGGCCGACGCGTTCGGGATCCATTGCCTGAACGCCCTTGAAGATGACCCGCGCCAGCCGATCAGCCTCGGCCGGGGTGCAGAAATAGGCGCCTTTGAGTTTCAGTTCATGGCGCAGATCGCGTGCAATTTCAGGATCGGCGACCACGGCCTGCTCACTGACACAGGCCGTGCCATAATCGAAGCTTTTTGACGTCACGATCATCTCGGCCACTTCGGACAGATCGCGCGCCTTGGACTTGTGCACGTAACACGGCACGTTCCCCGCCCCGACTGCAAGCGTCGGTTTACCGCTGGAATAGGCGGCCTTGACCATGGCAGGGCCACCTGTCGCCATGACAACCGACGTGCGGCGATGCTTCATCAACTCGGCGGTGCCCTGAATGGTCACGGCGTCCAGGCATTGTATCAACCCTTTGGGCGCGCCCATCTGTTCGGCAACGCGCGCCATGATGCGGACGGTTTCCTTCCCGCATTCCACGCCGCGCGGATGCGGGGCACAGACGACGGCATTTCCCGCCTTCACCGCAGACAGAACCTTGTAGATGATCGTGGAGGTCGGATTTGTCACCGGGATAAGCGCCGCGACCACACCCATCGGCTCTCCGAAGGCCGCGATCTTTGTCGCATCGTCCCGCCACAACAGGCCCAGCGTCGTGACGTCCCGCAGATAATCGGCGACCGACAAGGCGTTGAACAGATTCTTGACCCGCTTGTCTGCTGCGTTGCCGTACCCGGTTTCCTCGACCGCCAATTGCCCCAACCGTTCGGCTTCGGGTTCGATCGCCCGAGCCATGGCATCGACGATGGCATCCACCTGTGCCGGGGCGGTGCCGAGAAAGGCGCGATAGGCTTCGAAAGCCGTTTCAGCAGCGCGCCGTGCGGCGGCGATGGATTTCAGATCAGCGTCCATCACGAGGCTCCGGTGGCAATGGTGTCAAAGATACGGCGGGCCTGATCGACATCGCCTGCGGAAATTCCGATGGTTTCCAGCCTGCGCCCGGACGCGGCCACGTCAGCGCCCAGGATACGGTCTGTCATGCAGATCAGGCTTTCCGTCAGAGGCGCAGTCAAACCTGCGAGCTTTGCGGCGGAAACAAGGGGCACCAATGATCCCAAGACGCCATCGCGCATCAATTGGCGCGCGGCCTGCCGATCCGGGACCGGACGCGCGCCCGCCCCCCGCTCGGCGCCGGCATAGGTCGCGATCCAGTCATCGGTCTCGGGCAGGTTTCGAACGCCAAAGGCCTTTGCGACCTGCCGCCTTTCGCCAGCCAACCCGTGGATCACCTCATGCTGTTCGGGCCCTATGAGCGCAGAGAATGTCCGGTTGCCTTCCAGCGGCACCCCGCCCATCGGCACATCCGGTCCACCGGCCCCCAGCCCCGCGCCACCAAGAATCAACGCCGGAATCTCGACCGCTGCGGAAAGATCGGCAAAGCCTGAGGCCAGAACCGAATCCAGCGGCTGGATGTTCGAAAGAAAGGGTTGCAGCGCTTCAAGAACGTCCGCGCGGCCTCGTGGCAAGGTCGCAGCAGCCATCGGTGCCGCCTGCGTCAGGGTCAGGCCCGCCCCTTCGGCCTGATACCAGTATGGCAGGCCCTGCGCCTCGACCAGAGTAACGTCGGCAGTGCAGCCGCCTATTCGCAGCATCCAGACCGCTTCGACCGCGCCCAAAGAGCGACCGGGCGCCAGAACAAGCACCTGCCCATCGTGCAGATGATCGGCCAGCACCATCGCATAGGTGCGCTGTTTGTGGATCGGCCCGGTCAGAAAGATCGCCTGTGCGTCCCGCACTGCTGCATCCAACTCTGCCGTGGTTCGGATCGAAGGCCCGTCGCGATCCACCTGATACGTGCCCACAGGCCCTTCGCCGCGAATGCCGATGCCCGAGGATTGGGCAAGCAATGACAGTTCCGCCCCATAGGCCGAAAACAGCGTAACCTCAGCCCCTTCGGCCAGACACAGCGCTGCCAGAAGACGGGCATCCGGGCCGCCACCCAATACAGCAATGCGCTCAAACCTTTGGGCAACGGGTGCATCCCGTGTCGCGCCACGTGTCACCGCGCGCGTGAAATCCTCGAAACCGGCTGACATGGTACCTCCTCAAAGGGGTTGATCAGGCCGACGACCCGGCACCCAGCCCGTCGATGATTGCCTCAAGCTCGTCATGCGGCCGTGCGATCACGTGAACCGAGACCACCTCGCCCACCTTGTTGGCCGCTGTCGCGCCTGCATCGGTGGCGGCTTTGACCGCGCCGACCTCGCCGCGCACAAGGGTCGTCACCAGCCCGCCGCCAGCTTTGGTCTGACCCACGATGGCAACGCTGGCTGCCTTGACCATCGCATCTGCGGCTTCAATCGCGCCGACCAGGCCGCGTGTTTCGATCATGCCCAGGGCCATCTGCCCCGCCACTGGTTTCGCCATTTCTTGTTCCTCCAAAAATAGATGTTTCGCGTAGTGTGATTCAGGTCGTCGAGACGCGGTCGATCACCGCGATGATGGCCATGTCCACGGGGGCCGTGGACAGCCCGGCCGCCATGCGGGCGGCAGACCCGCTGACAACCAGCACCGTATCCCCGACCCCAGCGCCGCAGGTATCGACCGCAACCCGCGCGGGATCGATCAGGCTGCCCTTGCTGTCGACCAGATCCGTCACCAGCAGCTTTGCTCCGACCAGCCTGGCATCCTTGGCAGTTGCCGTGACAGTTCCAGCGACCTTGCCCAAGTGCATCAGAACGCCCTCAGGTAGCGGTCCAGCTCGACCTGTGTGACCTGTTGATTGAAGAATTCCAGCTCTCGCTCGGCCTGTTGCAGGACCAGTTCCCACTGCATTTCGCCCATGACATCGCGCAGCCATTCCGATCCGCGCGCCAGATCGATGGCGGTTGGCAAATCGGTGGGAATTGGGTCTCCGATCCCTTCTTCATACCCGTTGCCTGTCGTCGGTTCCGAAGGGGACAGCCCCTGTTCGATCCCGTCAAGCCCGGCGGCAATCTCGGCCGCAAGCAACAGATACGGGTTGGCGTCTGCACCGGCATCGCGCTTTTCCACCCGCACGGCACTGTCCGAGCCTTCGATGACCCGGATCCCAACCGTCCGGTTGTCATAGCCCCAGCTCGTGTTGATCGGGCAGAAGGTATAGGGCTGGCGACGGCGATATCCGTTGACCGTACCACTGCCGCAAATCGCCGTTTCGCACATGCGCTTTTGCAGGCCTGCGATGAAGGATTTTCCGGTGTCGTTGATCTTGCCGTTGTCGGCAAAGGCGTTTTTGCCGTCTTTCCACAACGAGTAATGCGTATGAAACCCGTTGCCCGATTGATCAAAAAACGGCTTGGGCATGAATGTCGCCAGATAGTCGTGCGCGATCCCCAATTGCCGGATCAGGGATTTGAACAGAACGACACGATCCGCAGCTGCCAGGGCTTCACCATAACGAATGTTGACCTCGATCTGGCCGGCCGCATATTCCGGGTTCGACTGTTCGATGGGAATGCCACATTCGTTGATCTGCTGACGGATCGGGCCAACGATGTGTTCCATCCGGGCGGCGCGGCCCAGGCCATAGACCTGGATGCCCGTGTCGCGCGGCTGGCCGGTTTCCGGGTCCAGCAGATAGAATTCCAGTTCCGTGCCGACATTCACCTCGAACCCCATGTCGCGGGCCCGGTCCACCTGCCGCACCAAAGCCTGACGCGGATCGATCGGCACCGGTTTGTGATCCATGCCCTCAGCACGGCCAAAACAGACGGCCACGCCCGGTTCCCAGGGGACAGCGACAGGCTTTGTCATCGGAAAGACATGCATGTCGGGATAGCCGTTGTCGAAATTGACGTAAGGCGTATCCCAGACGTCGCAGGTCATATCGATCGCCAGCAGCGCAATCGACAGAGCATTGCCGCTTTTGCAGACATGATCCCAATGGCTGGCCGGAATGCGCTTGCCACGCATGATGCCGTTGAGATCCCCGACACCAAGAATGACGGTATGTGTGCCCTCGGGCAGATCAAACCCCGAACTCATTTGCGCTTGCTCCCTGTTTTTAGCTTTATAATTGCTGTATTCTGTATACAGTATTCACAAAGCCAGTCAGGAAACAAGGAAAATCTGCGCCATGTCCAAAAGCTCGGTCATCGTTGTCGGCGGCGGCATAGTCGGCGTCATGACAGCGCTTACACTGCAACGGCGCGGCGAGGCCGTGACATTGATCGACAGGTGGGAGCCGGGACATTCCCGTGCATCTTCAACAGATTACAACCGGGTGATTCGCGCTATATCCGGACGGGACGAGTTCTATACACGCTGGGCGCGTGAAAGCCGCCTGCGCTGGCTGGAGCTGCAAGCCGAAAGCGGCCAGAACCTGATGTACGAATGCGGCGCCTTGATTCTGGCGACGGCGGGACATTGCGACTGGGAAGACGCAACCGCACAAACTTTCGACCGGGTCGGGGTGCCCTATTACAAATTCGGTCGGTCGGATATCGAATCGCGGTTCCCTCAGTTCAAGGTCACCGACATCGAATATGCGCTGTTCGAACCCGAAGCCGGAATGCTGATGGCGCATCGATGCGTTCTGACCGGTTTGGATCTGTTCCGAAAGGCAGGAGGCAAAGTACAACGTGGTCGCGTCACCACGGATGGATCGGAACGTCCGATGCTTGACGGCAAACCGCTCGAGGCTGATCTGATCATCATGGCGACCGGCCCATGGATGGCCGACATGTTTCCCAGAACGATCAAGCCGATCTCGACCGTGGTTGGCGTCAATGTCCTCTACACTTCGACACCCGACGGGTCGGAGGATTTCGACATGAGCCGGATGCCCTGCTGGATCGATCACGGGCAAGGGTCATTTGGTCTGCCGTCGTCCGAAGGATCCGGCGTGAAGGCGGCGGTTGTCATCCCGGACAAGATCGATCTGGACAATGATGAACGGCTGATCCGCCAGGAAACGCTGGGCCGCACACGCAGCTATATCCGCCACCGGCTTCCGGGTTTAGAGGGGCAACGTGTCGTGGATTCCAAGTTCAACCAGATCATTCTGACCCCGGATACACATTTCATTGTCGACTGGCACCCTGAGCATGAAAACGTGCTGTTCGCCGGCGGATGCTCTGGCCATTTGTTCAAGCACGCCCCGGTGTTTGCAGAATTTGCCGCAGGCGTTGGGCTGAAGGATTTTGGGACCGCGGACCGGTTCAAGATCAGCGGCCGCAGAAAGCTGAGCCCGAAGGAAAGCCCCAGCGGACGCTAACCATCCAGGAGGGCGCGATAAATTCCAGCATTCGGGCATTTGCCCTGGGGCAGACGCGCGCCCGCCCGGATCGCGTCACGGCAGGTTTCGGCCTGAAGGCAGTGCCCGCATTTTTCCGCCAGTTCCAACCCCAACTCGGGGTGCGCGTTCAGGTCTGCCTCGGTCAGTCCGAATTGTCCGGCCATGGCGAGTATACGCTCTCGTGCCTGTGGTGCGCCCGATCGCAACATGGCCAGATCCGCGCGGGACAAGCCAAGGTCCGAAAGCTCTCGGTCACTCAGGTTTTCATCCCGAGGTGAGCTGACGATGCGCGCTATTTTATGAAAGAAATCTGTGTATCCCGACATCTCGCGGCCTCCTCCACCACGTTATGGATACAGTATACACCGCATTTCAAAGCCGGAATTGATCAGGATCAAGCGGGTTTTCAGGTCTTACGGCCGACCGCAGGCATTGCGAAACAAGTCAACCGCCTGTGCGGCGGCCAGATCCTTCGACACATGTGCCATTTCAATCGAGGCCAGCCCCTCATCCGCCTCTTGCGGTGCAAGGAACACGTCGCGCCCGCGCACGAACAATTCACGCAGATGGCTTGCCCGGTATTCGGGGTGGAATTGCACGGAACGGGCCGGGAAATCATAATCCAAGGCCCCTACCGGGCAGTGATCCGCCGACCCTGTCACCCGCCCCGAAGGCGGAACATGCGTGACCTGATCCTGATGCCAGACAAAGGCATCAACGCTGGCCCCGCCATAGTCAAAGCCTCGTGCGCCGACGACATTGCCGATCTCGGCCCTCTCGGCTTTGCCGCCATAGACATCCGCCATGATCTGATGGCCAAAGCAGATGCCGAAAACCGGCTTGGCATGGTCCCGGCACAACTTCAGGAAATCGCGAAGGGGCCGCATCCACTCCGTGTCATCGTAGACGCCGAATTCGGACCCTCCGACGACAACCCCATCAAAATCCCCGAGCTGAGGCAATGCCTCGCCGTCGACCACATCCACCGAGGAAAATCGGGCTTCGGGCAGATGCGGTTCAAGCCATGCGCGGATCTGCTGGGCCGTCCGCGGCAGCCCCTCAAGCAGCGGCAATGGATGAAGGGTCAACTCGAGAAGCGCGATCCTCACCAGTCGAAGGCCCGGTCGATGCCCGCCATCTTGACGCCGGTAAAAGCCGAGGCCTGAAAACTGAGCGCGCGCAGATCTTCGGTTTCCAGATTGTGCACCGAAGATTTGCCGCAGGCCTTGGCAAGCGCCGTGATCTCCATTGTCATCGCGGTCAGATACCGCGCGACGCGCTCTGCCCCTGCATGCGGGTTCATACGCGCCTCAAGATCAGGGTCCTGCGTTGCGATCCCAACCGGGCAACGGCCCGTATGGCAGTGATGGCACGCCCCCGGCGATGTTCCCAGCGCCTGGTAATCGTCCAGATATCTGGGAGTGTTGCATCCCAGCGCGACCATCGCGGCATTCCCGATCATGACCGCATCCGCCCCAAGCGCCAGACATTTGGCCGCGTCCACACCTGATCGAATACCCCCCGCGGCGACAAGCGAGACCTTGCCGCTCATCCCACACTCGTCCAGCGCTTCACGTGCCGCGCGTATGGCACTCATGGTTGGAATGCCCGTGTGATTCAGCAGCAACTCGGGTGACGCACCGGTGCCGCCCTCGGCCCCGTCCACCACGACCACATCCGCGCCTGCCTTTGCAGCCACGGCCACGTCGAACCGCGGCCGCGTGGCCCCCATCTTGATGAAGATCGGCACCTGATAGTTCGTGGCGATCCGCAACTCCTCGATTTTGACAGCCAGATCGTCGGCCCCAAGGAAATCGGGATGCCGGATGGTGGATCGCTGATCGACCCCTTCGGGCAAAGTGCGCATTTCGCTGACCCGCGGGCTGACCTTCATACCCAGCAGCAGACCGCCGGTGCCCGGTTTTGCCCCCTGCCCGACCACCAGTTCAAGCGCATCGGCGCGGCGCAGGTGATCCAGATCGACCCCATAGCGGGCGGGCGACATCTGGTAGAGCAGGCGTTGGGAGGCTTCGCGCTCCTCTTCCAGCATGCCGCCTTCGCCGGTGCAGGTCATGGTGCCCACCTTCGAGGCACCATAACCAAGCGACGCCTTGGCCGAGGCCGAGAGCGCGCCGAAAGACATCGATGCGATATAGATCGGGATTTTAAGTTCCAGTGGCCGTTCCACCAATCCGCGCCCGCCGCCCAGAACCGTCGTCGTATCGCAGCTTTCGCGGTATCCTTCCAGCGGCAGGCGGGTCATCGTCGCCGGGACAAATGTCAGATCGTCGAATGTCGGCAACTGCTTGTTGAACGTGTTGTAGCCACGCACCTGATACCGCCCAAGCTGCGCCAAAGCGTGAACTTCCGATATCGCTTCGGGCGTCCAGCGGGTTGATCCCCCTTCATCATAAGACGAAGGCACACCAGCCGGTCGCCCATCGACCGCGCCTGCGTCGCGGAACCGTATTTCTTCCTCTGACGCGACTTCGAACGGGTAGTCATAGGGTTTACTCAGATCATGAGCCATGCGCTTGCGTCCCTGCTTTCAAAATACCAAAGGCGCTGGCCAGAGACCATTTTGCGCCAGTTACGAGAGCTGTCGACAAGCCCCAGAGGATCAAGGATCGCATCGACCTCGGCCACCTCTTCGGCAGTGGGTTCGATCACCGAGACGTCCACACCCAGACTTTCGACTTCGCCTGCGACCCAAACCTCGCCTTGCCACAACGCGTCCGCACAGGATTCACCCGCACCGCCCAGCGCAATGATGCGTCCCGCATGCGCCATGAAACCGGATTGGTATCCGATCTTGCCCTCGACCACGATGTTGCCGCCCTTCATGGCAACACCGACACGCGGCCCGGCATCACCTTTGACATGAATGGTGCCGCCAATCATCGCCGCCCCGCAGGACATGCCCGCATAGCCGCCGACAGTGATGTGACCCTTGGCCATCCCTTCGCCCACGGCCCACCCGCAATTGCGTTCGATTGAGATGTTGGCGCCAGTGTTCAGTCCACCGCAATAGTATCCCACCGAACCTTCGAAAGTGATGTCCACATCATCCGGCAGGCCCACGCCCAGATTGTGTCGCGACAGCGTATCGACAACCCGGATCGGCCGTCCTGATGCGCAGGCCGCCATGATATCCCGGTTCACCTCACGAATGTGCCGCTTGCCGACTTCGATGACGATTTCATCCATCTGTCTTGCTACCTCGCTCATGCTGCCAGGCTCCGGTTGCCGACACCCCAGATGCCGGTCAGCGATGGGCCATCATAGTTGATCACGTCGCATTCCTCGGTCATCACCCGACGCACCGCCTGTTCTTCGGTCGCGGCTGCCAGATCCCCATTGCGATTGACCACCACTAGCGGCTTCATCGCGAACCGATCCTTGGCAAATCCGATCCCGTCCGGCGTTGCGATCATGTAGGTGAATACCCCGTCGATAGAGGTAATCGACTTCTTCAGCGCCTGTTCCATCGTCAGGCCCGCTTTCATCTGGTCACTGACCCAGACCGCAATCAACTCGCTGTCATTCTCGGTCAGAAAGCGATAGCCCTTTCGGCTCAACTTGTCGCGCCAAGTGAAATAGTCGGTGATCTGGCCGTTATGCACGATCGCCACATCCGAAAACGGCCGCGCCCAGAACGGGTGTGAAGCGTTGGGCAGAACCGAGCTTTCCGTCGCAAGCCGCGCGTGGCCAAGACCATGGGTGCCGATCATGTCACGCACGCCATGCTTTTCGGCAACCGCTTCGGCCCCGCCAATATCCTTGATGATCTCAAGACTGCGGCCGCAGGACTGCACTTCGAACCGGTCCGTCAGCTCATCTGCATCCCGCACCCAGGCCTGCAAATCAGTCGGGTCCGAGATTTCCGCACGAAAGCAATAGTGCCGGTTCTCATCGGTTACGGTCTTCGGATCGGACAGAAAGCCAGAGCCGTGATCCTTCAACACCGCCTCAAACGCATTCAGGTCAGCATCCTGCCGGGATTTGTCAAATCCCATCCCCCGCAAAACATATCCGGTGTCTCGTGGCGGCCCATAAACTGCAAATCCGGTGCTGTCTGCGCCACGGTGTTCCTGCGCATCCATCAGGTCTACCAGGTCCGCCCCGACCTGCCCGGGTGCGGTAAGAATCCTTCCAGCGATTCCACACATGAAGAGCTCCCTGTTCAACTGCGTCTGTATACTGTATACAGTACACGAGCAATAGCAAGCCCATTCGCCTTGGCACCAGATGCTTTTTTGAATACAGAATTCACAAAACACGGAAAGAG
Organism: Ruegeria sp. AL12; assembly: GCF_056540885.1. Lineage (NCBI taxonomy): Bacteria > Pseudomonadati > Pseudomonadota > Alphaproteobacteria > Rhodobacterales > Roseobacteraceae > Ruegeria > Ruegeria sp. AL12. The sequence goes on from NZ_JBQFXN010000001.1 coordinate 1,456,891, forward strand.
AGGCTCCGAGTGGCTCTGAAACAGATAAAAACACAGCGCAGACGGCTGGCGGACGAGGTTTATGATCAGTTGGTCGAAGCCATAATGAGCCGCGAAATCTCTGCCGAAGACCGATTGGTTCAGGAAAAGCTGGCAGCGGAACTGAACATCAGCCGAACCCCGGTTCGCGAAGCCCTTATGCGGCTGGAAACCGAAGGGGTTCTGGAAGTCGCCGCAAGCGGTGGTTTCCGGCTGGCACGCATGGATCAAGCCGAAGTCCGGCAACTGTATCAGGCCCGCGCCGCAATCGAAGGTCAGGCTGCCCGGATTCTTGCGGCCCACGCAGACCCCGCGGTTCTGGAGGGTTTGCGCGAGCTGATTCGTCGTGAGGAAAATCTGACCAACCCTACGACGCGCGACTATTTCATAGCCAATCGGCGCATTCACCGCGCCTTCATGGTTGAAGCGGGAAACAAGTTCCTGCTGGACATGTTCGACATGATCTGGGGCAAGGCCATGGCCTTTCACCTGTTTTCCGCAATCGAAAATGTCGATATCTCACAGTCTCTGGGTGATCATCAGGCGCTTGTCGACGCGATTGAAACCGGAGACGTGACAGAAGCACTGGAAACCTTTACCGCCCATATTCAGGCCGGGTTCGATTTGCAGATCGAGGGGCTGAAAGAAGCGGACAACGGCTGACGCACAGAACCATAGGCAAGGCGGACCGCGCCGGTTCGCCTGCCTGAAACCGGCTCATGCATCGCGGCAATGCCATCAAGGTATCCGCGCGCTGTTCTGACGGCTTCATGACAAAACGGTCATTTTCGTCTATTATAGAAATCTCTCATTACAAAGACCCTCCGATTCCATCGGAGTTGATATTTGAACGACACGTTTTTCCACAGGCGGTCCCAAGTCGACTATTCGACCACCTCAGATTCCGGAGAGAGAAATGAGTGCTGACGAAAACGACAATCGCAAAGAACACGAATACACCGAAAGCGAAAAGACAGATCCGGAATGCCGGTCTGTCGATGACAGGCTGACCGCGATCGAGCAGCGCCTCGACCAGTTGATGCGCGTCATGGAATCAGGCCCGGAAGACAGGCTGGAAACCGTCGAACATCGCGTGGACGCGCTTTTGACATCCATCGAATCCCTGGGCGAGCTGGGTAATCATTCTTCTGATTTCAACCCCACGTCCACCGGTCCTGCCTTCGGCTTCGTTGACGCCGGCAGCGTTGGCGCTCCGACGCGCCGCACGTTCAGCTGGGCCAAGAATTGCTGCAAGAATTGGTGCAGCATCCGTGCCAGCAGCAAAGGGTGCCATCCAAACGCCTGCTGAATGACAAATCCCGTTTGGCGGGGAAAATTGTTTTGCCCATGTCTATTTCGACAACGCGGATTGAAGCGGCAATACAGTCCATTGCAGGGTCGATTGTTGCGGCCCCGATCAGAACTGATGCAATCGGACTGGGAAGCGCCGTCGCCGGAGAGGCGCTGGCATTGTTGGCGGCAGACAAGTTTCTGAAAGATGATCGCGTGCGATCCGCCGCGTCACGTCGCCTTGCGACCATTTGGGCTTGCGACCGAGACCTGCGCGGAGCCCCTGTTTCTCTGTTCGATGGCCGCGCCGGCCTTGGGTTGCTGGCCTGTCATGCTCTGGACGCCAATCCACACGATCCCGAAGCGCAACTGGCGCTTGACCGTGCCCTGCGTTCGGTTGCGCAACGCCTTCTCGAAGCCCCCTGGATGGGGCACTTCGATCACGTGTCCGGTCTTGCGGGTATATCCGTATTTCTGTGCGAACCGAAATCCCGGACGGCCCGTCTTGGGGGAAAGTCGCTGTGCCTGCGTTTGGCAGAGGAGCTTTGGAGGCACTCGGCACGCACAGAACGGGGGCTTGCGTGGACAGAACCTTTTTCCTCTCCGGAAGACGAGACCGGCCCCCGGAAAACAACGCGGTACCTCGTCAACATGGGGCTGGCGCATGGTTCTCCCGGCGCCGTTCTGGCTCTGGCCCGCCTGGGTCGGCGGCACGCGTTCACGCCGCGACACATCGAAGACCTCAAAGACGCGGTCCTGTTTCTGCTTTCGCACCAGGGCGCGTTTTCAGACAGCGGCCTGTCATCCTGCTTTCCCTGCATGTCAGCGCTCAGTCATGCCTGGGAGGTACCGTCACGTCTTGCGTGGTGCTATGGCGACCTTGGCATCATATACACCGCGCTCGCGGCGGCGAGACTGGTGGGTATGGAGGACGAAATACGCGATGTCGCATCGCGGGTTCTGATATCCTGCGTCGACAGACCTTTTCATGAGACGGGTATCAATGACGGCGGGCTGTGCCATGGCGATGCCGGAATTGTTGTGATGGCCCTTGCCATTCGATCGCTTTATCCCAAAGCAAACGTCGATCCCCTGATCGAAAAACACGCCGAACGGCTTTTGTCCCTCGTTGAACGGGAATTGAGCCCGGACGGGCTTCCTGCGATCGGCGCAGGCTGGAAGACGTTTCAATCGACGGACCTTCTGACCGGGTCGAGCGGCGTTTTGTTGGCACTGCTTGCCCTAAGGGACACGGATTGCCTCGGATATCTGAAGTTCATGGGGCTGGATGTTGAACAGAATGTCCACTGTCCGTCCCATCCGGAACCGCACAGCGCTCGTCCGTTCCTTGGAATTCGTGTTTGTACGCGTTCACCGCAGCACGATCTTGGCGGAGTCACAAAAAGCACCCGAAAAAAGGATCTGGAAAAGCGTGCTTCAGATTTAATTCGCGATCCGGCCTTTGCCTTGTCGTTGTTCATTGCACGACCCGGTTTTTTCTCGAAGGTCATGCGGGAAATCGAGAAAGGCGAAAGCCTCTCCCCCGCAGTCCTCGGCACGTTGTATCGGTTTGTTTACCGAATGTGTTTCCGCCCGACGCCGTTCGGCGCATTCGCGGCAGTAGGCACGGCAGTACCTGTTGCAGGCAAGGACATCGTCACCGTGGCAGACCACCATCTGGATATGGATCTGGACTGTGGGTTTTTGTCTCATATTGCCGCCGGACTCGCCGAAACGCAAAGCACGAGGGTGCGATGCAATCCATCGGCCTGGTGGGAACAGGACGTTCTGCACTGGATAACCAACGGTGATCTCGACGGGCCCTGGAACCACGAACAGATCATTGCAGCGGCGGATTCCGATCTGGCAGAGTTCATCTTTGATGTCGATTCCGTCCCGATTTCCGATCTGGAAACGGCCCTCAAAGACCGCCCTTTCAAATCTGCCGTGACAATCTCGGATCTCTGTCGGTCCGAGGCTCTGATTCCACAGAAAGACCCAATACTTCTGGGGCATGACGCAACCGCCAGAACCCTGAAGCGGCTGGAAAGAGATATGACCGCCCGTCAAAAGAGAGGCTTGGCGGCGCTCGGGCATGCTCTTGATGCCGCGCGTGAAATCCCTTCGATGATCGCGTTAAAGCAACTGGGGCGAACAGCTGACTCTTTCGCCCCGGGTTGGAGAGGTGATTTTCTGCATGTCGATGCGCATTGCGTCGGCACGTTGGAAACTCCACTGCGCGCGGTGCAGGCACTGACCGACGCATGGAACATTTTGGAAAAGGTCGGCTTTCGCGTGCCAAAGCCAAACCGTTTTCTGGAATTTGAACGGCGTTTCCTTGACCGATACGGTGAACGCGCCGTGTTGCTGGGTCAGGCCGTGGATGCCGAAAGCGGGCTTGCATATCTCGGCATGCCGCTGCGAATGGATTTCGTTAATGGTTCGGGGTCGGCAAGTGATGCCCCCGGGCAAAACCTTCAGGAGTTTCCGCTAGAACCCGATTGGGAGGCGCGCAAGTGGGTGCTTTGCGCGCAGGATATCGAGATCCTGCATGCCCGCAACACGGATCAGGCCCCTTTCGCCATCCAGGATGGCGTTCTTCTGAGCAAAGTAGGACGCAGTTCTGGGCACAGCCCCGTCTGGACGGCCTATCCCGAAGGAATTTTTCCGGGCGGGCCCAAGGCGATTTTCGGCCGTTTCTCAAGGCGAAACCAGTTGATCGCAGACGCGTTGATGCAACACAGCCCCACGCGTGAAGAGGATTCGACAATTGTCGAAGCAGACATCCTGTGCGCCACGGATCCCCGGTCATCAAACATCCTCAGACGCGCCAGCCTTTCCCGGTATGTCATCGAGATCCTCGGCGACAGCGGGTTGCCGTCCGAACAGAGGATTCCGCTGCACGATCTGTGGATTCGTCACGATGGCAGCCGGTTCCGGCTGTTCTGGGGCAGCCAAGGCGTCGAGGTCCTTCCACAGCTGCATGCTGCGCACCAAAGCCCTCCCGGGGCGCCGGCTGTCTATCTTCTGCTCATCGACATCGCCACGCACATGCGGCAACCGTCGGTGATCTGGTCGTGGCAATCGCAAAGCAATCGGAACCGGCTGCCCAGGGTCTGCGCTGGAAATGTGGTCCTTGCGCCGCAACGGTGGCGGCTTTGTATCCCGACAGAGGTGGTCAGGTCAGGCAAAGCGGAAATCTGGCTGGAAGCCAACCGAGAAAAACTGGAATTGCCGCGATATGTGGCCCCCACGGATGAGGCCAGCGACATGGCCACGCCATGGGATCTGGACAACCCCTTTTCCACTGCCAACCTGATCAAGACGCTGAAAAAAGGGCCGCTTTCGATCTGCGAGTACCTTCCAACGCCCGAGGATTGGTGGATCGACTCGCCGCATGGTCGATTGGCCTCTGATCTGGTTTATGCCCCAGCAAAGCCCGTTGATACGCCCTTTGTCGAACACGATGCCAACCCGGCCGCATGGCAACCGCTGGGGCACGGCACTGAAGAGGCCGGGTCATGGTTGTATCTGCGGCTTTTCGGGGATGCCATAAAGCTGGAACAGTTCCTGAAACTGCAATCGAACAGGTTGACGCTTTGGCAGAAACGCACCCTGATCGAGAACTGGTTCTTCGTAAGATATGCAGACCCGGAGCTTGAACTGCGCCTCCGCATCAAGTTTTCAAACGATCAGGACAGAGTTCTGAGGAACCGGGTGCTTGTTCACTTGCAGAAAACGGCCGGTGGATTGGTGGACAGGTTTCTTGTTGACGAATACCTGCCTGAAACGGCGCGCTACGGCGGAGAACTTGGGCTCGGCGTCTGCGAGAGGATATTCGGCGCCGACTCGATCGCTGCGCTTGACGTGCTCGACGATCCGAAGATCGGCCGATCCAGACGTTGGATGGCGTCAGCCGCCAGTATCGATGCCCTGTTCGAAGATTTGGAACTGCCCACAGGTGTTCGGCTGGCGATCTCCGAGCGCTGTTCGCAAAACTACGGCGGCGGCCCGGCGTCGCGCCGGATTGCGCGTCGCGCTACTGGAAAGGAATGGAAAAGTGCATGCGTTGTTCTGAGTGAACTCGGTGTGGGCAAGGGTATTCAATCGCGGCCATCGCGCTGGAACGCACGTGCCGCCAGGCTTCATCCGGATCTTGGACGCCTTCAGCGAGAAGAACAGGATGGCCGGTTGGGAAACAGCTTGGCCTACGTTCTGGGAAGCCTCGCTCATATGTCCATCAACCGGATCCTTCACTGGGGAACTGCCGCGGAAGAGGCGGTCATCCACGAGGCGCTGTGTCGACATTATCGAACCAAATTGAACCACGGGTGGAAATCGCCCTAGGCGGCATGCTCATGGCAGCCGGTTGGAACCTGAACCCTCCGTCCGAAACATGGGCTGTCCACACATACCCCCTGCCCCTGAATGAAGCACCCGGCGCATGGGGAAAGGCAACGTGGATCACTGCGCTTTTGAACGACAGCGGGACACCTCGGAACCTGGATCGCACTTTTACAGCACGCGGCGTTTTGGGACCTGTCGACTTACCGCGTAACCTGCAAGCGCCGAAAGCGATTTTGCCACGCCGCCCCGTGGCAAGGGGCTTAGCGCCGCTATTGCCTGATCGCGGTATTCTTCAGGCAATTTCTGCCTCTTGATATGGCGCGTGGCCGGAGAAAGTTCTGCCAAAAACCGCGCAGGGTCGCGGTGACTGAGGAAAGCACGGGCCGCTGCGCCCCCCGTTTGCCGCTGGGCTGCCTCGAGAACAGGCACGCTGAACAGGCCGCTCGAGAGGTCTGACGCAAATGGGGTGCTGCCCGGGGGGCGGTCCAGGGCAAGTTCATCCTCGGTCAGCAGGTAAGCCAGGCCAAGATTCTTGCCATAGTCGCGAAGGGCACCTGACAGATCGTTTTGTTCGGCAAGCATCGCACCGAGTTCGCAAGGCAGTCGGAAGAATGCAGCCATGCATTGCCGCATCTGCGCGATGCGCTTTTCGACAGCCATATCCGGTTGCCATGCAGTCCGAAGCTCGGACACTCGGCCTTCACAGGCCGAGGCCATGGCACTCAGGATTGATGGCATCAGATCCGGGCAGTCCCGTGCGCCGACTTCGTGCGCCTTCGCCAAAAGGTAATCACCTGTGAGTATCCCAAGCTTGTCACCCCAGTTCGCCGTGGCGTCGGCTGTTGCTGCCGCCCCCTCGATCCCTCGAATGCCGCTTTGGGCAAGAAACCCCAGATACGCAAGCTCCAGCGCCGTGGCCGCGGCACGACGCCGTTTTGCCTCAACATCACCCAGATAGGACGTCAGCAAAAGCAACAGCGAAGGTCGAAACGCAACCATGTCAGCCCGCTTGCCCGCGAAGGACATGCGCGTCAGAAACGGCCAATCGGTGCGTACGATGTGATTGAGGCGCGCACCCACATCGCGCAGGTCGTCCCCAAGCGGCATCTCGGGCACTCGCACAAGGGGCGATACGTCATCCAACATGGCGCTTTCCACATCACCGCCAGTGCCTTCAGGCACCAAAACGGCGCGGCGCAGCATGTTGTGGACCGGCTTGTCGCTTTCAAACGTATCGTCCAACACGCGCCAGATGAACTCGTATCGGCGGCTTGCGCGGTTCCCGAGCGTGAAGTAACCGGCAAAGCGATCCCCCAACAAAAGCGCATAGTCGTCTGCCGCCACCCAGGGGCCTGCCCCTGTGCGGAGACATCGATCAGTGGTTTGCGCCGCAAGCGCACCGGATTCCAGCGCAAAGCTGATTCCTTCGCCTGTAAACGGGCTGATAAGACCGGCGGCGTCCCCAACCAGCAACAGACCCGAATGGGCGGCGCGTTCCGGTGCGAAATCGAACCTCAGCGGTGCCCCCAAGGTCGTGCCGGACAACTGAATGCCCGAATATTCCGGATAATCCTTGCGGAGCACGTCCAGAAATTGATCGAACAATGTCCTGACGTTGGTGTCAAACGCCCTGCAAAACAGCCCGACACCGACATTTGCAGTTCCCTTCCCCGTTGGGAACGCCCAGCCATAGGACGGCAACAAATACCGGTCTGTAACATCAGTCAACGGCAGCATTATTTCCAGCAGTGGCGGAGTGTCTCCGCAGCCATCGACATAACCGCGAAGCGCGGTGCCATAGCCTTGTTCCGGTGTTTCCCGCAATCCCGCCGCTTTCGCCAATCGAGACGCGGCCCCGTCCGCGGCGATGACCATGTACCCGGTCAGAACCACCGTCGTGCCATCCTGCATCCGAGCGGTGACACCTGTGACAGTCCCGCTTTCATCCGTTACCAGATCGTCGGCGCGGCATTTCGGCAAGAAAGCCGCTCCTTCCGCGCGGGCTTGACGCAAAAGACAGTCATCCAGTATCAAACGGGGTACAACCAGCCCATAGTCGTCTTCTCCCTCGTATCGAAAATCCCGGTGGCCCCTGTTGCGCATATGGACACGCACACCTTCGACCTCCTGCTGATCTGTAAGCGCAGGTAGAATACCGAGACGTTTCAGCTGAGAGATACCGGACCGGGTGATCCCGTCTCCACAGCTTTTGTCCCGAGGGAAATCCTCACGGTCGATCAGAATGACCTTTCGACCTCTCCGCGTCAGCTCGATGGCGGCAGCGCTGCCGCCGGGCCCCGCACCGACAATGATGGCGTCCCATGTCTCGGCCGCGGCCTCCGCAGGTGTCGCAAGCGGCAGATCCTCGGCAAAAGGGCCGTAACCGTCCATGTCAGGCCCTCCTTTCGACCGAAAGCCGGGCGAGGTTTGCCAGCGAGGCGCGCAGCACATGATCATCCAGCCCCGAGATGACCTGTACGGCCGCTTCGGATTTGTCCCGCGCCAACTGTTCCGTGGCTTCCACCGCGCCCGAATTGCGAATGATCTCTACAGCGCGCGAAATATCCGCATCCTGCATTTCAGCCAGCCTCAACCTGGCTCGCAATTCATCGGCGGCCTGACCGTTCTGACCCAGGCACAGGAGCACCGGCATCGTATAGGCCCCTTCGCGCAGATCAGAGGCGGACCCCTTTCCAAGTTCCGCGCTGCTTGCAATGTAGTCCAGAACATCGTCGCGCAGTTGAAACGCAAGGCCCAGGCACTTTGAATAGGTGATCAGTGCGTCTCGATCCTGATCACTTACGTCCGCCAACATCGCCCCCAACGATGCGGCGAGAACAAACAGCTCGGCCGTCTTGTCCTCGAGCATTTCAAGATGCTCTTCAATGGTCCAATCGGCGTTGTAGGCGTTTTCGGCTTCGCGCAACTGCCCCAGACACAGCGCAGCGCAGTGTTTGCCAGCCAGCTCAGAGGCCTTTGGGCTGATGGACTCCAACAGGTTTATTGCACGGGCCAGAATGAATGTTCCGGCGAAGCTGGCGATGGGCGAAGACCAGCGACGGTTCACGCTTTCCGCTCCACGCCGAAGTTCGGCCCGGTCCATGACGTCGTCATGATAGAGCGACGCCACATGGATCATTTCGACAGCCGCCGCCGCCTGAATTGCGCGGTTGCGGCCTTCTGTGTCGGTGAGGCTTCGCGCGGTAAGCAGCAGAAGAATTGGCCGCAACCGTTTCCCGCCAGCCCCGATAAGCCAGTGGGCTATCTCTTCGAATCCCGGCTGGTCCGAGGCGACGGCATCCAACATGGATGCTTCAACCTGGGGTATCGTGGCCCGGACCTGTTCGTCTTGCAACCAGTCAGACATCCGCAATCTTGCGGAACTGCGCCAGCGTCTTCTGCAAACGCTTCGACCTGAGCGCCGCTTCGGAGTTCCTGATGAAACTGTCGTAGCCCTCGTGCAATGCTGCGGACTCGGCGCGAACGACAATCTCACCACGGTGGAAAGCGTCCATTACGGTCATCCTGCCTTCGGATATGGCCACAAGTGCTTCCGGTGAAATCGCGCCGACGCCCCGGCCTTTCCCTTTGCGCTTTTGGCTCGGGTTGATGAGAACTTCACCGCTCATCACCGAAACTTCGACCGACCCCATACCAAAAACACCAACCGTTGCACTGGCGCCCTCGTACTGCTTGACCAGTTCAGCATATTCCTTCTTGGCGTCCGCCTTGAAACCCGCCAAAGCATCTTCGGCCAGTTTTTCGACTGCCTTTGCACCCTCTTCCGGCTGCATCCGCTGTTCATAGTCTGCCACGTTCGTATCCTCCGTTCCAAAATATCCAAATCAAACCGAGCCGACCGCCGCCCGAGCATCCACACGCCCGGCGCCCTGCTGCGTGGTCGGTGCGCCGATATCGACGGCGGTGGCCATGAGAACTGCCTTGATGTCAGCCGGCAGAAGTGTCGGGTTTCGCTGCAACATCAGCGCCGCGACCCCGGCGACATGAGGACAGGCCATCGAGGTGCCGCTGGCCTCGAGATGAAGCGGATCTATCACCGTCGCGCCGCCATTCATATCATTGCCGGTCGCCGATCGCGATGCCACGATATCCACGCCGGGGGCGGTGACATCCGGTTTGTCGCGTCCATCCGGCGTTGGTCCAGGACTGGAGAAACCGGCCATGTTGTCGCTGTCATCGCTTGCGCCGACGGTAATCACGCTCTGCGCAATACCCGGACAGCGAATGCGTGTGTCATAGGTGCCGCAACTGTCATTTCCCTCGTTGCCCGCGGCCACCACAAAGGTCACCCCGGCGGTCGAAGCCGCATCAGCGGCGACACATAAAACGCATGTTCCGTCCGGATCGACCCAATTGCCGTTTCTGTGGGAAAAGCCCCAGGAATTGGAAAGAACATCCATCCCGTCCGCGACGGCCTGTTGGATTGCCGCAACGCAGTTGGGAGCGTTCCCGCTGCCAAACTGATCCAGCAGCTTGTAGTCGTGGATCACCGCCCCCGTGGCGACACCACGGAACGTCGCGCCATTGCTGGCGACAACACCCGCACAATGCGTACCGTGCCCGTTCAGGTCGCCTAAGCCCTCGCCGGTAAAATCCTGTTGGGTGCCGAAATTTCCGGCAAGTTCGGGATGTGTCTGGTCCACGCCCGTATCCAGAACGGCAACATCCACTTCGGCACCGTTGATCCCGCTGGCTTCCACGACATCGGCATTGATCAGCGGACGACTGTTGTCCAGGTCGATCAGGATCTGGTTTTTGCAATGAGCCATCTTTAGGACATCGGCGCGCCCCGCGATATCCGTAAGGCGCTGGTCATCGGCAAGGACAACCAAACTGTGAGTCAGCCAAAACGACCGTTCGACCTCAATCCCCCGCTCTTCAAAGCTTTTGGCGATTTTGCCCACCACGTCTTCACCATGGCGTCGGTGTTGCATGATCGAACGGCGGCGCTGGCGCCGGTCGAACGCACGGGGCGGGCGATCCGGCGATGCCCTGCCGCTGCGCAGCGAGACCAGCACGCGATGCCGGGGGAGCTGGGCGGTTTCCGTTTGACCAAGCAGGGCGTTCAGGCGCGCCTCTTTTCGGTTGGCCAAGAGGTCGCGCAAGATAATGCTGTCCATCTTCGAAATGGACTCGCTGCCAAACTCGGCACGAAGCTTCTCGATTTCACGACGTTCCGCTCTTTCGAAGCGATCAACGTGTTCCCGGCTTAACTCGGACATTTCGTGCTCCTTTAGATCATGGTCTTGTGGGGTTTTCAGGAATGGCCTGACGTTTAGTGGAATGGGTGATCATCACCACGGAAGGATCGTTGGCCATTGTCGCGATGGCCCCGGGCGAAAGTTCAACGGCAACACTGTCTATCAGCCACAGTTCGGCAATCCCGTCACCGCCCAGGTTTTCCAGGGTACCGACCAGGGGCCGTGTGCGTCGGCGGAAATAATCTTCGCGTGCCTTCGTTTCGGCGCGCCGGAAAGAGGGCGCATTGCCTTCGGTGCCTGGCGCCAAGCGCAATATGACCTGCACCGAGTTCCCATCATCGCCGTCTGTTGCGGCCTTCGCCAATTCCGATTGCAGCTGCGTGTCCAGCTTGCCCCAAGCCGCCTCGGACAGGCCGAACGGATGGGGGCTGTTGGTTTCGGTCAAGGTTCTGTCCTCCGTGGTCGTCTCTGCACTGAACATGGCCGGTGCGACGGCACGGTCGAAGCGCGGGTTCACGACAATGCCGGGCCCCGGTTCAGGCTCTGCCGAAGGCGTACTGCGCGGGTGTTCCGGCCGGAAACACAGCTCGATCAACGCTGCTTCCTGCGCACGCATTGCGAGGGTCGCCATACCGCTCGCCTGAACCTCGATGACCTGTACCCCCTGCTGCTGCGTTCCTGTCTGGGTCGTCAGGACATTGCCCGCCGCATCAAGCGCGATGATCGTTATGGGCTTTCCGCCAGCAAAGCTCAACTTGAGGCGGGCCCAGTCAGCAACGACCGGCAGATGGGCAAAGACACCGGCGATGGAAAGCAACAGTTTGGGTGTGCCTTGCGGCTGGAACCCGCCAATGATCTGAAGAACGCTGCCCTTCGTCGGCAGGAACCGCACACCGCCGACGTTCAATACCGGATGGCGGGAAGGCAGTTTCTGGTCGCGAAAATCAATGCAACGTTCACGCGGGGGAATTTCCGGATCGGGCTTCGGCTGCTCCGGACAATGCGGCTGAATCGCGATGAAAGCGCAATCATCAACATAGCCAAGCGCATCGTTGCGCGGATCATCTCCGCTGAACTCCAGAAATACTGTCACGGCTTCGGCTTCCGCTGTCACGCGGCCCCGCAATTGCCGCCAGGCACCGTCCAGATCGCCTGTCCACCATTCCACCCAGGGCGCCCGCGGATCATCACCACCGCGCGGGTCCAACCCCAAAGCATAGCCGCCTGCGTTGCCAGCCTCCTTCGCGAACCAACACGAGAACTCATAATCCCATCCCGGGTTTGAGCCCAGCGATTGCCACAGCCCGACACGAAGGCCGCGCTGCGCGATGACCCGCTGGGACCTGTCCCCGGTCCGGACGATGCAACCTTCGCAGTCAAAGGCATCGGCGGGGATCGGGGCCAATTGCGGAACGGGATTTCCCTTTCCGGCGTGAAAGGCTGCCAAGTCGGTCAGCCATGCATAGGGTGTCCAGAACCGACCGACATTGCCCGCTGGAAGCGAACGGAAACCATCTTCGAAACCGGGGTTCAGCAAATGCACGACCCGGACGGTCAGGTCGTCCTGACCAAAGGCGCCATCGTCATCCATGACGGTACAGATGGCCCGGAAGTCACCACACTTTTCATAGATATGCGAGGCGGTCGCCGTGCCTTCGGCTGCCGGTGGTTCGTTCGTTTCCTCGATCAGGGCGGTGCGGGGTTCACTGCAATCGCCGAAATCCCACTTGGCCGTATGCGTGTCGCACCAGCCGGGATCCCGGAAATCGGCGACAAGCGTAATCGGTGTGCAGACATAAGCATAAAGGTCCGGGCCAGCTTCGACCTCGGGCGGAACATTGGTGACGGTGACACGCAAGGTGTCGATGGCCTCGCCGCCGTTGACGTCGCGAATACGCACCGTGACGGTGTATTCGCCATTGTCGCACCAGGCATGGGTCACGGTCGACGTGCCTGTCGCCGCAGGAGGAGCATTGGTTTCAGAAATCACGCCGGGTTTGGGCGCGTGGTGATCACCGAAATACCACATGGACTCGTGGGTGTCGGGGTATTCGACATCTCGGAACCGTGCGACCAGAGTGACCTCTTCACCCTCCTGCACCGTCAGATCAGGGCCGGCATCCACTGTCGGCGGCACATTTTCGACGGTAACAAGCGAGAAACTGCGACTGCGCGCGCCACCCGGCTGGTTGATCGTCAGCGCATGTTTTGCGGTGTAGACACCACTTGCAGCATAGACATGCTGAATCGAGGGCAAGACCGCGGCCGGTGTTCCGTCACCCGGCAACCACTCGTACCCCGCGTCAGGATGTTCATTCGCAGCCGCAAGCGACATGGCCGATGCGGCCGCACCCGACCGTGCCCCGCCCGAATCCGCCGGGACGACATCCGTGGCTTCGCAACTGCTTATAACCGTGAAATCTCCGGCAATTTCAAGACCGTCGGTATCAATCACGATCGGGTCCGAGAATACCGCTTCGACCCGCCCGATCCTGGCAAGGTTCTCCGGCCAGCCGGTGATACCCGTGACCGTATTCGTAACTTCGTCTGACAGGATTTCACTGCCCATGCTTTCGGCAATTCCCCGGACGACAAGGGCCACGATCACAACGACCAATGCGCCCAGAATTCCGAAAGCGCCGAATGACAATATCGCGGCGATTGCCGTCAGCACCCAAAGCAACACGGATTCTTCGGGATCGACATCGCTGTCGATTTCAAAGTGATCCATTTGCTGTCCACCGGTTGGGCCCAACGAACCGTTCGGCTGCCAGCGCAATCCGACATCATTGAAAAAGTCGGCATCCACATCAATACTGCCCAGGATCGCGTCTACGACCGTCACCTTGCCCGATATTCTGATCGCCCCCGCCCTGAGGCTCACGTCCAGATCGGTCAGCCGGACTTCGCGCCCGTCAGGTGTAAAGGTCTTCGGAAGGTCATCATCCGACAATTCGGCTTCGATGCGCGCCGTTTCAATCGATGCTTCGACCTGGGCCGCGCTGATGGCAATTGCAAAATCCCTGTCAGCAGGAATGAAATTGGCAAGCCCGCCTACGTCACCGCCGCCATCATCGTTCAAGGCGATCGCCAGAAACTCGTTTGTCACGCCGACGGTGATGCTGTCGACTTCAAACTCTTCGTCCGTTGCCTCTGGTCCCCAGATGTAAACGAAATCGCGGGCCTCAAGATCCTGATGAAAAAAGTCGCCGATGAATTCTTCGATCTCGGCCACTGTCGGGGCCGCAATTGAAATCTCGCCCAGCCCACTGGCCAATTCCTGCCCCCGCGACACCAGTTCGCTGGAAATCTGGGCGTCGAGGTCAATCGCGACCAACGGGATCGCCGCCAGTTGATCACGGTTGTCGATGTAATTGTCACCCTCTGGCCCATATTCCGGACCGGCGGGGGTGATCGCGTCCACGGTAACGGTGGCCGCGATCAAATCCGTTCGGAATTCCGAACCGACCCGACTGAAAGGTGCCGTGATGTTGATCCGCGTTTCGATCCCCATGGGGTCCTGCGGATTGAAAAAAAGCTGCACCGTCGGCCCAACGACAATGTTGAACATACGCAGATAGACCGGCAACGAAATTGTTATGTCACCGCCTGACACGGTGGTTTCAATATCGTGCGCCGCGTCCGAGGCGTCGTTGAAGATTTCCGCATGGACATCAGTCGTCAACGCTCCCAAGGCAAATTGCAGCTCGGTCTCATCGATGACATGGGGGATGGAGGGAAAGGCCGGATCGATCGGTCCGCCGGGTCCACCGTTCTCATAGGCTTTGTCCACGAATTCACTTGCGAACAACTCGATATTGGACGCAATCGGATCGCCGCTGGTCAGCGTGGCGGATACCTGGTTGCGAGGCAGGCCATCCAACAGCCATCCCACATCCTGACGCCCGGGAATTAGACCAATCGGCGCAGCCGCAGCAAGATCGGCCGTCATCGTCAGCATTTGCGCCGATGGAACCGGGGGGTTTTCGATTTCGATCTGGATCAGGACACCAAGTTGAATTTCGGCACCGGTGATGTCCGGGCGCAAGCTGGCGTCCAACTGGTCTTCGGGAATCTGAACCGACCCGTCAGCTACAACAAAACCGCCAAAGGTTTCACCTGCGGGAACATCCATGAATTCGGGAATGCGGCCTTCATCGCCGGGATCATCGTCGCATTCCGCGGACTTCCACGCCCCCCGAATGACCTTTCGCAGGACCTCTTCCGAGGCTTCGACGACAACTTGATATCCTCTTGTATTTGCCATCCTGACGTCCTCGGTGTGACGGCGCGAGGGAATCGCGCCCGGGTGTCTTCAAGCAGTGCCGGTAAAAACGGCGCGGGGCGTGATATTGACCAGCCTACGTTTCCCGGTTCGCACGGCACGATACAGCGCCTCGGTCGCAAAACGCGGTGTCGATGCATCAAGTTGCCGGTAGGCAAGCAACGGAGAGATGATTTTGTGCGCCTTGCCCAGTGCTTCCAGCGGATCGGGAATCTTCGCGGGCTCAGTCAAACTTGGATCGATCCCGGCGACGGATTTGCCCTTGGCTTTGCCGGGAAACCGGCGCGCGATTTCCGATGCCTTGACCCTGGCCACCTTCACTTTGGAGGTGGAGTAGCGCACTTTTCGCATCGGCAAGGACAAGGGAGACAGGTCAGGGCGTTTCGAAATATCATCGACCAGCTTCAACTCGTCGAAAAGTACCACAGCAAGATCGTTTTCCTGCCCTGGGTCAAATTCATGCCCGGACGCGGCGAAGATCTTTTTCCGCAAACTTTTGCGTTCAACGATCTGTTTCTTGGAAAACCGCGCTCTGTCCTCCAGCTCAAGTCGGCCAGACAGGTCCAATTCGAGCCCAAGCTCCTCAAGCGCCAACACGGGGTTAATCAGCGCAGCACGAGCAAGCTCTGGGGTGACATTCAAACGGGCAGCAATATCATGCACTGCTGCTTGAACGTCCTGAAACGTAGCCATAGCAGCCTTCCAATTACGAAATAAACGTAACTCTTGAACGCTTGGAACTGATAGATAGATACTTTGGGAGTCTTACTTCACGATATATTTTTAAAGCGATTCCGTCAATGAGCCGGAGACGCAGCAAGGCTGACTTCAACCCGATCGCGAAACGTTATTTGTCGCGTCGCTGGTTATATCGGACGGGTTTGTCGCGAGAAATGCAGCCCGGAATACAGGCCCTGACCATCTATCGACAACGGCAGTGCGGGACCTTCCCGCGCCACGGCCGGGGGTGGTGGTTTCAAGCAAAACCGTCAATCGTGACGCCGCCACATTGTGCAAACCTCCCGTGGTCCCGCGCCTTCAATCCCTCCACAACACCTCGCGCCCCTCTTCCCCCGGACCACATCACCTGCCATAATGGGGGAAACTCAAAAACAAGAGCAGCACCCATGCCCGACGATCTGTTGACGCCAGAAGCGACCACTACCTATGACGCCTCCTCGATCGAGGTGCTGGAAGGTCTGGAACCGGTCCGCAAGCGACCCGGCATGTATATCGGCGGCACGGATGAACGCGCTTTGCACCATATGGTGGCCGAGATCCTCGACAACTCGATGGACGAGGCAGTGGCAGGCCATGCCAACCGGATCGAGGTGGAACTTCACGCCGATTACGCCCTGACCGTGCGCGACAACGGGCGCGGCATTCCGATCGATCCGCACCCCAAGTTCCCGGACAAATCCGCGCTCGAGGTGATCCTGTGCACGTTGCACGCGGGTGGCAAATTCTCGGGCAAAGCGTATCAGACCTCGGGTGGTCTGCACGGCGTGGGCGCCTCGGTGGTGAATGCGCTTTCGGATTCGATGGTCGTTCAGGTGGCCCGCGACAAGCAACTTTATGAACAACGTTTCTCGCGCGGTGTCCCGTTGGGCCCAGTGGAAAAGGTCGGCGCCGCCCCCAACCGGCGCGGCACCACAGTCACCTTCCACGCTGACGACCAGATCTTTGGCCACCACCGGTTCAAACCCGCCCGCCTGTTCAAATCCATCCGGTCCAAGGCCTACCTGTTTTCGGGCGTCGAAATCCGCTGGAAATCCGCCATCGATGACGGCGAGACGCCCACTGAGGCCACCTTCCACTTCCCGGGCGGGCTGTCGGACTACCTGAAAGAGACGATGAATGGCTCGTCGACCTATGCCGAGCAGCCCTTTGCCGGAACCGTCGATTTTCAGGAGAAATTCGGAACCCCCGGCAAGGTCGAATGGGCGATCAACTGGACGCCCTCGCGCGATGGGTTCATCCAATCCTACTGCAACACCGTCCCCACGCCCGAAGGGGGCACCCATGTGGCCGGGTTCTGGGCCGCGATCCTCAAGGGGATCAAGGCTTATGGCGAGTTGATCAACAACAAGAAAGCCGCCCAGATCACGCGGGAAGACCTGATTGCCGGGGGCTGCGCACTGGTCTCGTGCTTCATCCGCGAACCGGAATTCGTCGGCCAGACCAAAGACCGCCTTGCCACGGTCGAGGCGCAGCGGCTGGTGGAAAACGCGGTGCGCGACCATTTCGACAACTGGCTGGCCGCCGATACGAAATCCGCCGGCGCGATCCTCGACTTCCTGATCCTGCGCGCCGAAGAACGCCTGCGCCGACGGGCCGAGAAGGAAACACAACGCAAGTCCGCCACTAAAAAACTTCGTCTTCCCGGCAAGCTGGTGGACTGTTCCAGTTCAACACGCGAAGGCACCGAACTATTCATCGTCGAGGGCGACTCGGCGGGCGGCTCGGCCAAAATGGGGCGCGACCGCAAAACGCAGGCCCTGCTGCCCTTGCGCGGTAAGATCCTGAACGTGCTGGGCGCGGCCAGTTCGAAACTGGGCACCAATGCCGAGATCAACGACCTGACGCAGGCGCTGGGCGTGGGGCTGGGCAGCAAGTTCAACCTCGACGATCTACGCTACGACAAGGTCATCATCATGACCGACGCGGATGTGGACGGGGCGCATATCGCGTCCTTGCTGATGACGTTCTTCTTCACCCAGATGCGCCCGATGATCGACGCGGGCCACCTGTACCTGGCCTGCCCGCCCCTGTATCGTCTGACCCAAGGCGCCAAACGCGTCTATTGTCTGGACGAGGCCGAGCGCGACGAGTGGCTTGAGAAAGGTCTGGGCGGCAAGGGCAAGATCGACGTTTCGCGTTTCAAAGGTCTGGGCGAGATGGACGCCAAGGACCTGAAAGAAACCACGATGGATCCCAAATCCCGGAAATTGATCCGGGTCACCATCGACGAGGACGAACCCGGCGAAACCGGCGATCTGGTCGAGCGTCTGATGGGTAAGAAGCCCGAACTGCGGTTCCAGTATATTCAGGAGAACGCGCGGTTCGTGGAGGAGTTGGATGTTTGAGGGTAGGAACGTGTTGGCTTTGTGGACAGAAGGCGAACCTTCATAGCAGCCACGTTATCCCCAAGTTTGTTTTTCGTTGGTTAATCAATACCGGTGGAACTCCATTTTTACGGGCCGGAGCTAACCCAAATAAAAGGGTGCAGGATGGCGATAGGCACTACCTGTATTGCTCAGAATGCGAAACAACACTTTCAACGTGGGAGCAAAAAGCTAAAAAGCGACTGTTTGACGCTGCTACTGGAAGTGGTGAAATACCGGCAAAGTATGGCTCTTGGCTTTCTCGCTTTGCCTGCTCTCTAGCCCTACGAACTGTACAATCTCAGTTGTATCGAGGAATCGAAAACAAATATGATCCATCTTCGCTGGATCTTTTGTTTAAAGCCGAGAGAAGCTGGAAACAATTTCTTACCGGCTCGTCCAAGCATCCCGGAGAGTATAGCCAATACTTTCTCCACCTTGGGTATTTTGATGGCTTTAATGACCCATCTTTGCCGTCAAACTGGAATACTTGGGTAAAACGGTCCGTTGAAAGGGACACAATTTACACTCCAAGTGGCAGTTTTCTTGCCACTTACGTTAAGCTAGGTCCAATCATCTTCTTCGGCAAAATACGCGACGACAAGCAGATTTTGGGGAAAAGCTTCGTGCGCTGTTCAGAGGGCGAGTTTCCGCTTCCTGACACCTTGTTGAACTCTGCGACATGGAGTCTGTTTAAAGATAGAGCGTCATCGGCGCAAAAAATCTTGAGTGCTGTGTCGGAAAAACAAAAACAACTTGTTGGCAGACAAATCTTTAAAGACCCAGAAAAATTCTTGAACTCAGGCTTGGCGGAAGCATTGCTTCAGGACTTCGAGCAATTTGGCGGAAGTTGACAATCGTAAAATTGGCGCGTGTGCTATCACGTCAACTGTAACGAAATGAGTGAACATCCCTTCTACCTCAAAACTAACCTCGCGCCCGCCTTGGGGGGCGGGTTAGGCGCGTGCTTGATGCCTTGCATCAAGCTTGGCCGGATAGGAAGACGCACCAACACCACACGCGCCCTCAAAAAACCAAAACCTACTGCAATTCAAACGCCTTCGGTTTACAAATCAAACCAAGACCCGGCTTCCCCGTGACATGCTGGCTTGGATTTAACGATTAAGGATTTGCAATGGCCCGCCTTTATGACAGTCGAAAACGTGTTCTCGTAACCGGTGGGGCCGGGTTTCTGGGCTCGCATCTGTGCGACCGGCTTCTGGATCAGGGGCATGAGGTTTTGTGCGTCGACAACCTGTTCACCGGCACCAAGCGCAATATCGACCATCTGCACAACAACCCGCGGTTCGAGTTCATGCGCCATGATGTGACCTTCCCTCTGTTTGTGGAGGTCGACGAGATCTATAACCTCGCCTGCCCGGCCTCACCCGTGCATTATCAGCACGATCCGGTGCAGACGACCAAGACCAGCGTACACGGCGCGATCAACATGCTGGGTCTGGCGAAGCGGCTGAAATGCAAGATCTTTCAAGCCTCGACCTCCGAGGTTTATGGCGACCCGACCATCCATCCGCAGACCGAAGATTATTGGGGCAACGTCAACCCGGTTGGTCCGCGATCTTGCTATGACGAGGGCAAGCGCTGCGCCGAGACCTTGTTCTTCGACTATCACCGGCAGATGGGGCTGGAGATCAAGGTCGCCCGCATCTTCAACACCTACGGGCCCAGAATGCACCCCGCAGATGGGCGCGTCGTGTCGAACTTTATCATGCAGGCCCTGACCGGCGAGCCGATCACGATCTTTGGCGACGGTACGCAGACCCGGTCTTTCTGTTACGTGGATGATCTGATCGAAGGGTTCATCCGCCTGATGGAGACCGGCGCGGACGTGACCGGCCCTGTCAATCTGGGCAACCCCAACGAATTTTCGATGAACGAACTTGCCCGCGAAGTGCAGGCCCTTGTGGGGGCCGAGACCCCTGTCAGTTTCAAGGAGTTGCCAGAGGATGACCCGAAACAGCGCCAGCCCGATATCACATTGGCGCGGACCCTGCTGGGCTGGGAACCCAAAGTGCAACTGAAAGAAGGGCTGCACGCAACCATCCGGTATTTCCGAGACCTTCAGGCCGAAGTCGAGACCTAGGGCCAAGGCCCGGTTTAAGATCCGGGCACGGCCGCAGCCCCTGTCCTGCCCCGGCGCTTGCAGAACCTTCGCAAGGCATCGCCTTATTCGAAATCTGCCTGATCCAGCAGCGTATAGGTGAACTTGTTGCCAAACGCGTCGCGCCCGGCTTCGCATTTCAGCAGAAACTCGGCAAAGTGACGCTGATCGGCGAATACCTGACACCCGGCGGAATAGATCGTATTCGCAGTGTCATCGTCACCGTTGTTTGGCCCCTTGTGCAGATTTATGCCGAACATCCCACTTTGAGGATTAACAAGGTTCAGGTTTCCATCCCTGTTGTTGTCCCGAAACACGGTAACGTTTCCCAGCCTTTGACACAGCGCCTTGTGGCCTCCGGGACGGCCTCGTTTATGAATATCGACTTTGTAGCAGGACCGATATTGCCCCGGCGCCAGAATGGCCGTCCCATCCGGGTTTATCGGGTTCTTCAGGTAATGATCGCTGGGATCGGCCGTCATCGGGTAATACGCTATATCCCAAACGCCAAGAAACCGGTGGAACACCGTCATGACATCATCGAATTTCTTGGGTGAAACCGGGTGGGCGCGAATGCCCACTATGTTCAGGTTCCAATCGACAGTTGGGGTGTCGAAAACCACAAAACCCTTTTGGGACATGACGTCCATAATCGCTTGCACAGAGGGTCTGAACATCTCTCAATTCTCCTTAAACAATGCGGCCATGTTACCACAGAAGTGACCGACCGTAAAAATCGCCCCCTTGGCTTGTCGCTGCGCGTGTAGGATTTTCGTTGCCTAACCCGTTGATCTCGTTCAAACTTGCTGAAACAAGAAACCATGATTGAGGTCCGGGCGTCCAAACCCTTTTTGATCGACAACAGATTTGCAGGACGAGAGGACGACATGAAAACACTGACCTATTGGCTGGCCTTTGCCATGCTGGCAACCCAGGCCCCGGCGCAACAGACGCTTAGCCTGGCATCTCCGATCCCGGACGGGGCGGAAACACGGTTTTGCTATTACAAGGGGCTGGCTTATTCCCCGGATTCCTTCATCGTGATCTTTGGCGACAACACCGTGACTGACACGATCAACACGCGCGAGGAACGCCTGCTGCGATGTGTGAGCAGCGACAAGGGCACCATGCACTGGAAGCCACAAAGCACGTTTCAGGTCGGCCGCTAAGCCAGAAATATCACTGTCGCCCAGGGCTTTTCAGCCGGATCAGACCGCCATTCCGATCAGGGCGACACCCACGGCCATGAGCACCGCGGCTCCCAACCGTCGCGCCCAGTTGCCTTCCTTGAGGAATACGAACCCGATCAGTGCAGCAAAGATGACCGAAGTTTCCCGCAGCGCCGAAACCGCGCCCAGCGGTGCAAAATTCTTGGCGTACAGCACCAGACCATAAGCTGTCATCGATACCAGCCCGCCAAGAATGCCGATCATCCACACTTTGGCTGGCAGGTCTTTCAGGGTCGCACGTTTCCGCACCCCGACAAATCCGGCAATGAACAGGTGCAGAAACGCACCCCACGCCCAATAGCTGAGCGTGTTACCCGACAGCCGAACGCCGATCCCGTCAACGACCGAATAGATCGAAATGCAGAACCCGGTGCCCAGCGCAAACATCAGTGCGCTGCGCCCAACGCCCGAGCGCAGAGCTTTCCAACTGCTCAGTTGGATACCCACGGCAATCAGAGCGATACCGGTCCAGGCCTGAAAAGGCAGCACTTCTCCGACCAGGACCATTGCCCAAAGCGAAACCAGCGCCGGGACAATTCCACGGGCGATGGGGTAGACCACGCTCAGATCGCCATGCTGATAGGCTTTTCCCAGCATGAAGTAATAGCCGAAATGCACAACGGTCGAGAGCAGGATGTAAACAAAGCTCTCAGGGTTTGGCAGCGGCAGCAGCATCACCATGACCGCCGCAGGCAGCACTTGACCCAAAGCGACCAAACCCAGCATGGTGGTTCGATCCGCCGCTGTCTTCACGATTGCATTCCACACCGCGTGCAGCAAAGCAGCCGAAAGAATAATAAGGACAACGAACAGGGTCATGTCCGGACCTTTCCCGCAGAGATTTCGCGCTAAAAGGGTCAACTGCCCCATTCAATTGGCGCCATGTCTGCAAAGGGTGGATCGTTGTCAAGCCCGTTTCAGGTCACCTGGGTTGTCAGCCATTTCTCGATCTTCGAGGCCGGCCCTTCCCAACCCGGCTCCATGAACAGGAAATGCGCATGATCTTCGACCAGCAAAAAGGTTCCGCGATCCCCATAGCGCGTTGCCAGTGCGCGGCAGGTATCGGGGTTAACAGCCCTGTCTTCGGCACCCGAGACCACCAGAACCGGGCAGTCAACCTTGTCGAAATCAACCTTGATTGCATGATGGTCATCGAACATCCAAAAGAACATTTCAAACATCACGCGCCCGCTTTCCGCGCCCAATTGATCGAATACAGCGTGTTGCTGCGCCTCATTCATCTTGTTCAAGGCGAATGGGGCCATCAAATCGAACCCGACCCGCATCGGCTGCTTCCAGAATGGACCGCCTTCCATCAAGGTGCGCGGTACAGCCCGTTCATCATCGGTTTCGGGCAAAGTGCCCCAAGGCGCATTGGGATTGATCAGAACGATGGCACTGGCCAAACCACGAGACGCCACTTGTTGCGCCACTACCCCAGCAATGGCATGCCCCAAAATGACAGGTTTGCGGTCCAGTCCCTGTACAAAATCGGCAATGTCATTGGTGTAGTCCATGACACTGATATCGGTCAGACCCGGGTCGGGGTCCGCTTTCGGATCACCGTCATGGTAACGCAGGGCAGGAACGTGAACCGTCCAACCTCGGTCCCGAAAGAAGGCCGCGTAATCCTGCATGCACCAAGGTCCGGCAAATGCTCCGTGGATAAGAACGATTTCTTTGGTCATCGAAGTCCCCCCTGCGCTGCCTACAGTATGGGGATATGGTAAGACGTTACAACTGCCCGTGATCCCTGTTGCAGGTCGAAGCACAGGTCCTAAGATTGGACGCATGAGTTTTGTGACCGACAATCAATTGCCGCTGCTGATCCTGTTCTTTGTCATCGGCTCAATCGGCACTGCCTTTCTGTTTCGCAAACCGGCAGGGCACCGGGCGTGGAAACTGGCTGATCTGGTATGGGTTGTGCTGGGTGGCATCGGGGCATTGGTCGCTGTTTTGGCCGGGCTTTACACCTCGGACAGCTCGCGACTGGACCGACAGATCGACGTGGCCTATGCCGCGACGCTGGCATTTGACAGGGATGCGGCCCGGTTCCGCCTGCGGTTCTGTGATCCGGCCCATGATCCGGATACCGCCGTTTTATGCGAAAAGGTTGAATTCCTTTCAGCTTCGACCGCCAGCAACTCGGAACTGCCCCTGTTCATCGCGGTCACGAACGAAGTGGCCCCCCTGCAGGGGCTTCACTTCCTGATTGGGGGTCAGTCCAAGGACGAAAAGGACGAAATACGTGACATGGCCGCCAAGGCCGATGCCTTTGACATCGACCAGTTCCTAGTCTTCACATCACTGGACGAAAACACACAGACCGCCATTGACAACATGCGTCGCAAGGTTCCCGCGATTGCGGGCGACTATCTGATACTTGCGCAGAGCTACGATGACCTGATCGCGCAGGTCGGGAAGCTGAAAGAAGAATGGGAATACCTACAGGACAATGCTCATATTCTTGTCCTGCAAATTGTGGCCCTATGCCTTGTCAGTTTTGCGGCACCGTTTCGGCTGGGGAAATCCGTGGTCGAGCTGCGCACCACGCTCAGCGACGATACGTCTGCGCCAAAGCTTGCGGGTCAGCCCCAAGAAAGTAACGCAGAAGAGTCCACAGGTTCCGAGAACCGCGCCGAATCCACCCCGCCCGCTCATACCGCTCCGCACTCGTAAAGGCGCGTGTGTTCAGAACAGTTACCTTTGGCAACGCGCGCACCAAAGCCACATCTTCCATCAACGGCTGGTCGGGAAACCCGCCTGCCGCTTGATAGGTGTGACGCGGAACCAGCAATCCCTGATCTCCGTAGGGCAATCCCAGCATCCTGCTGCGCAGATTGGCCCAGCCAGCCACCCAGGCCGGCGCGATCCCGCGCGCGCGGAACGCCAGTTGAAACGCAGCAGGTTTGGCTGAAGGCAGGTGGGCGCTGACGGTCTCGCTCCACCCCTTTTGCAGCACTGTATCCGCATGAAGAATCAGCAGCCAATCCCCTTTGGCCTGCGCGCACCCTCGGCGCAGCTGGCCGCCTCGGGATGGGGGGCCGGTCACGACCGTCGCACCGGCCTCTTCCGCAATATCCGGCGTGTGATCGGTTGAGCAGGCATCGCTGATGATCAATTCCCGGATCAACCCGGCATGCACCCCTTCCATCAAAGCCCCAAGACATTCGGGCAAAGCGTCGGCAGCGTTGAGGGTCGGGATTACGACGGTAATAGGCGCGGGCACGTCTGATAACCTCTGGTCTTGGCATCGGGACTTCCTATATCACGAGGTCTGAGGAAATGACGAGGACCAAGCCATGCCCACCCGCCGCATTCTGCGCCTGTCCGGCTCGGATACCGAAAGCTTTTTGCAGGATCTGATTACCAACGACATTAAGGGGTTGGACAACGGGCTGGTCTACGCTGCTCTGCTTACTCCGCAGGGAAAGTACCTGGCGGATTTCTTCCTGAAACGAAATGACGACAGAGTTCTTCTGGATGTGGCCGAACACCTTGCGGATGATCTGGTCAAACGTCTGACGATGTACAAGCTGCGAGCGGATGTGACGATCGAGGGAACCGATCTGAACCTGCAACGCGGCACCAAGGCTGCGCCGGAAACCGCCCTGCCCGATCCCCGCCACCCGGACATGGGCTGGCGCAACTACTCCCCCGAACCCGAGGGCGATGATGGAACCGACTGGGATGCACTGCGCGTCCGGCACTGCATTCCCGAGTCAGGCATTGAACTGACCCCGGACAGTTACATCCTGGAATCTGGCTTCGAAGCGCTGAATGGCGTGGATTTCAAAAAAGGATGTTATGTCGGGCAGGAAGTGACCGCGCGCATGAAGCACAAAACCGAATTGCGCAAAGGTCTGCGACGCGTCGTTGTCCAGGGCTCGGCCCCGGTGGGGACCGAGGTCAGTGCAAATGGCAAACCTGTCGGAACATTGTACACACAGGCCGGCGGAAACGGGATCGCGTATCTGCGATTTGATCGTGCAGGCCCTGAGATGCAGGCCGGAGACGCCACAGTGCGCCTGGAGGACTGAGCCCAGCTTGTTGCCAAATCGGCACGACCCGCGCATCAGCTTGTATCGAAAAGTTTGAACCCGTTGTCCTGCACTGCCAAAGTGCAGGCAAACAGGACGAACCGGATACCCGCATGTTTCGACTTTATTCCGCGATCTGGCGCGCCAGTGCGGGGCGGCAGATCATCCTCATCATGCTGTCCGTCGCAATTGCGGGCCTTGCCGCCGTGCCGCTTGAGTTTCAGCGCGACATCGTCAACCACCTGACATCCGACGATGTCGGGACCGAAAAACTGATCCAACTGGGCATCGGCATGATGGCCGTCATCCTGCTGAGCCTCGCCCTGAAATGGGTACTGGGCTATCGCGCCGGAACCTTGGGCGAAGACATGATCCGGCTGATCCGCCAACGCCTGCTTTGGCGTTCGACCGACCTGAAGGATTCAGACGAAGGCCTGCGCAAAGGCACCATGACCACCGCCATTTCGGCCGAAGCCGAAGAGTTGGGCAAGTTTGCCGGTGGAGCCTTTTCGGATCCGGTCGTTCAGATTGGAACGCTGATCAGCGTCATCGGCTATATCTCGTCCACGCAACCAGGTCTGGGGCTGATTGCGTTGTCAATGATCGTGCCGCAAATCATCATCGTTCTGGTCTCGCAGCGCAAAGTGAACACTTTCGTGGCGGAACGGGTTCGCATTCTGCGCGGTGCCACCGACCGACTGACGACCGAGGATATCGAAGCCGTCGAGCGGGATATCAACATCATGTTCGATGACATTTACGACACGCGGCGGCGGATGTTCCTGTGGAAACTTTCGGCAAAGTTCCTGCTGAGCGTGATCAACGGGGCCGGCACCGTCGGCATCCTGATGCTGGGGGGATATCTGGTCTTGCACGGCAAAACGGATGTGGGCACCGTGGTGGCCGCCACCAGTGGGCTCAGCCGCATTCAGGGACCCACTGCCTTTCTGATCGCATTCTATCGTCAGGTCAGCGCCAATCGTATCAAATACGAATTGATGCTGGAATTGTTCGGCCCGGATCCAACCCGCTATCGCTATCGACCCAACGCATAAGAAAAGACCGCGCGGCGGGTGCCTGCGCGGCCTGATACGTAACGTGACGAAACGTCACGCGCGTTCGGAGTATTCCATCGTTTCCGTGTTCACGACGATCATTTCGTCCTGGCCGATGAAGGGGGGAACCATGACTTTCACGCCATTGTCCAGCACCGCGGGCTTGAACGAGTTCGCCGCCGTTTGACCTTTTACCACCGGTTCGGTCTCGACGATTTTGCAGGTCACTTTCTGCGGCAGCGTCGCGTTCAGCGCCTCGCTTTCGTAGAACTCGACAACAATGGTCATGCCATCTTGCAGAAACGGACGGCGGTCACCCAGCAATTCTGCTGGTAATTCAATCTGTTCGTAGGTTTCTGAATCCATGAACACCAGCATTCCGTCGGATTCGTACAGAAATTGCTGATCCTTTTGCTCCAGACGCACGCGTTCGACTTTGTCCGCCGAGCGGAAGCGTTCGTTCAACTTCGAGCCATTGCGCAGGTTGCGCAGCTCCACCTGTGCAAAAGCTCCGCCTTTGCCCGGCTTTACATGGTCAACCTTGACCGCTGCCCACAGGCCACCGTTATGCTCAAGCACATTGCCGGGGCGAATTTCGTTCCCATTTATCTTGGGCATTACATAAATCCTTCACAAACGGTTGATGCATCAGTTGCGGTCCCTATATCTGGCGGGATCACACCTGACAAGACAACGACACCTAGTGCTGCAGGTGCAGCGAGCCATGCAAGTGACGCAACGCAACTATGCATTTTAGCTGTATCCGAATCGCACCTAATCGGTCATAAGGACCCTCACGCCGAAAATGCAAGAGCAAGAACAACAAGGAAGACGAGATGAGAGATTTCGTTGACGGCACTGCCTTTAACAATGAGCAAGGCAATCGTGCGCGCAAACTTTTCGCGGCCGTTGTCCTGGCTGCGCTTGATGATGCTATCGCCGATGACAAGAAATACGGCAATGGCCCCGAACAAATCGCCCGCTGGGCGCGTTCGCGCGATGGGCGCGAAGTTCTGTCCTGCGCAGGAATTGACCCGAACGAACGGGTTGTCAGCGGATTGATGGAATTCGTTGGACGCGGCGTCCGTACCTCGGTCGCCCTGTCGCGGGAAGAAAGCGAACGCCGCAACGCTGCACAGCAGGCCGAAGCTGCCTGAACCAAGGTAGATTTGGATTGAACAAACGCGCTCTGCCTATCAGAGCGCGTTTTTCTATGCCTGATCGTCAGGCATGAAGCCAACGGCTCAAAAGAACAACAACCATTGCCGCACCACCCAGAATTCAGCCGCCAGCATGGTTGCGAACAGGGCTTTGCCCCAAACCGGCAATCCACGCTGCCAAAGCAGAACATATGCAGCCAGACAAACAAAGGCTGACACCGGAGCCACCCACAAGGCATGATGGTCGCTGTCCCAATAGCTGACAGGGCTGTGGAACACCCAGTCGCTGATGGGCCAGAACTGTGGCCGTCCGTCGCCCGCATGAAGCAGGAAATCTGTCGCAAGATGCAACAGACCCGCCGCTGCACCGACAGCCAGAACATGCCAACCTCTCCAGACTGCCAGCAGGAATGTCAGCCCCCAGAGGATAAAGGAGTTGTCTATGGCGAATACGGTCTGCCACGCCGGGGAAAAGTAAAGCTGCCCGAAGACCACCTGCTCGGGGATGCCCAGAACAAACAGGGACACGCCCGCCATCACGTATAGGGACAGATCCGGCAATAACGCTCCCACGAGCGCGGCCCAGAGGATACGTCCTTGCGGCGGCCGGGCGAACACGGCAGCCCCGATCAAAAGATGCGCAGGCGTATTCATCCGGGGCTTTCCCTTTCGGCTCAAATCAGATCATCTGCGCCCAGACTTATAGGAGACAAGGCATGGTTCGCGCCATCATGATTCAAGGGACCGGCAGCAACGTCGGAAAATCGGTTCTGGTGGCGGGGCTGGCGCGCGCCTACACGCGCCGGGGCCTTCGGGTCGCGCCGTTCAAGCCGCAAAACATGTCGAACAATGCAGCCGTCACTGAAAACGGCGGCGAAATTGGCCGCGCGCAGGCCCTTCAGGCCCATGCGGCAAAGCGGGCAACGCACACGGACATGAACCCTATTCTTCTCAAACCCGAGACGGATACCGGCGCGCAGATTATCGTACAGGGACAGCGCGCTGGCACGATGAAGGCCGGTGACTATCGCAAGGACAAATCCAAGCTGCTGGGCGCAGCGCTGGAAAGCTTTGACAGGCTCTGCGCCGACGCTGATCTGGTTCTGATCGAGGGCGCTGGCAGCCCGGCTGAGACCAACCTGCGCAAAGGTGACATCGCCAATATGGGATTTGCCCGTGCAGCGGACATCCCTGTCGTTCTGGTCGGGGACATTCATCGTGGCGGGGTGATTGCACAGATCGTTGGTACTCAGGCCGTTCTGGACGAAGGCGACGTGGCGCAGATCAGGGGTTTTGCCATCAACCGCTTCAAGGGCGACGTGTCCCTGTTTGACGAAGGCCGTGATGATATCTCGGCCCGAACAGGCTGGCCCTGCCTTGGGGTCGTGCCCTGGTTTCACGACGCCTGGAAATTGCCGGCCGAAGACATGATGGACATCCGTTCCCATACCGGCGGCGCGTGCAAGGTCGTTGTGCCCCAACTGGAGCGTATGGCCAATTTCGACGATCTCGATCCGTTGTCTGCCGAGCCCGGCGTGAGCGTCGAGGTCATCCCCGGCGGGCGTCCCCTGCCCGGCGATGCGGATCTGGTTCTGCTTCCCGGCAGCAAGTCCACGATCGGAGACCTGAGCTATTTCCGTGCACAGGGCTGGGATATCGACCTGTATGCACATGTTCGCCGCGGTGGACATGTCCTGGGCTTGTGCGGCGGCTATCAGATGTTGGGCAAGACCATTTCCGATCCTGATGGCGTGGACGGCCGGCCGGGCAAAGTTGATGGATTGGGGTTGCTGAACGTCGATACCGTAATGGGCGGGCAGAAACAGGTCATCCTGCGTTCCGCCCATGCCCTGCCAGACCGAGAACCGGTCAGCGGATACGAAATCCACATGGGCCATACCGACGGCCCTGACCGCGCCCGCGCATGGCTCGAGATCGAAGGCAGACCAGAAGGCGCCACCAGCAGCAACGGCCGGGTCAAGGGCAGCTATCTGCACGGAATTTTCTCGTCAGACGCATTTCGTGCCCGCTATTTGTCAACGCTGGGCGTGACGTCGGACATTGCCTACGAAGACGGAGTCGAGCGGGCGCTCGATGATCTTGCCGATCATCTGGAGCGCCACATGAATCTTGACCTGATGCTGAGCCTGGCCCAGCCACCACAGCGTGGCTGAATCTTATCCCAGATCTTTCGCGGCGAGCGCGCGCGCGATTTCCCGCCGCACCATTTTGCGCACGTTTCGCGTGATCCGCTCGCCCATTGCGCCTTGCAATTCCTGGCGGACAACTTCCGCGATCAGCTCACGCAATGTTTCTTCATCCAAATCCGTTGTCGAAACGTCTTCAACGACTTCAGTGGCACGATCGGATTCAGCCGGTCGTCCCGCCCGGATGAACTCTGCGTTTTGTATCGAAGCGGACTCGGGCTGAGGATCGTCCGTATCTTCCTGATCAGTCAGAACGACGGTCCTTGCGGCCGCAAACTCCTCTTCGACGTTCCACGGTAGGGAATGCGTCGGTGTGCCGGAATAGGCGTCTGCGCTGTCGCCATCCGGCTCCCATTGATCCTCGGTTTGCGCAATCGCCGCTTCCAGCGCTTCGATCTTGGCACTCAGGCTGATCGCGGGATCATCGGTTGAGCCGGTTTCCGCGGAATGTCCCTCAGTCGCGTCATCCGCAGTGTTGGCAGGATCACCTGCCCTGACGATGTCGCAGGCACGCAGCAGCATCGGCTTGGCCGAGTCGGCAACATCAGCAGACGGCTTGGCGGGCGTGACCTCGGGCTGAGCAGGTTTGCTGATGCGCAGCGCGTCCGTCAGCACCAAACGCCCCGGCTTGCGCGTTGCACCCTGTTGATCCGAGGAGGATTTACCGCGACTGTCTTCACTGACCAGACGTTTGACCGAAGACAGAACGTCTTCGATCCCTGCTTTCACGACATTATCAGACATTGTTCTCTACCGCTCTATCGTTGGATCGAGTGTAGCCAAACAATCCGAGCCCTACAACAAATAGTATTGCCGGTTAGTCCCGACGCAACGCTTTGAGGACTCGATCCAGATCCTTGCTCTGTTTGCTGACACGCGCGGGGGCTTTCTTGACCAGATTATAGTACAAAGTCGGGTCATAAATCTGAACCGCCAGGCCAAGACGTTCTGCCGTCAAAAGGCCCTGCGCCTGCAACAGCTGATACGCTGCGCGCGATCGTTCCGTTCGCGACGCCACTTCGGCCAGCTGCGCGTCCAGCAAATCCTGCTGAGCATTCAGAACGTCCAAAGTGGTCCGGGCACCCAAGGTCGCTTCTTCCCTGATGCCGTCAAATGCAACCTGTGATGCACGAACCCGTTCCGTCGACGCCCTGAGGCTGGCACTGGCTGCCTGGAACGCTGCATACCGGTCCGTAACGCCCTGTGTGATATTCTTTTGTACGTTCAGAAGATTCGCACGAGACGCATCCCGGTTTGCCATAGCGCGCCGCACATTCGCGGCCAACCGGCCACCGGCGTAAATCGGCTGTGTAAAGTCCAGCGACACGGTCGCGTCATTCACATAGTCGTTGTTGTCATAGCTTTCACGCACACCCGCATCAGCATTCAAACTGACATTCGGCCCAAGGTTGGCCCGCTGCTGCTGTACAATCAGATCAAAAGCGCGGACTTGATGCTGCGCCGACAGAATCGCCGGGTGGTTGCGTTGCGCGAGGCTAATCGCTTCTGCCTCGCTCCGTGGAAGATTGGGCAGGCTGGGTTGACCGGCCGTCCTCCCTGGCGCCTTGCCGACCGCATTGACATACTCAGCCTGCGCAATGCTCAGTTCACCACGAGCGACCGCCAGATCAGCCTGAGAACTTGCCAACTGCGCCTCGGAAAGCGCCACGTCCGTACGCGTCACTTCGCCAACTTCGAAGCGATCATTTGATGCGCGAAGCTCTTCCGCCGAAACATCCACGTTGTTCTGGCGAATTGCGACTGTTTCTTCCTGTAGCAGCACGCCCAGGTAAGCATTTGCAGCGCGGATGAGCACCTGTTGCTCAATGTCGATCAAGGTTTGCCGGGTCGACAGAACCGTCTCCTGCGCCGATTGCTTGCCCAGAACCGAAGCGCCACCATCATACAGAAGCTGAGTTAGCCCCAGACCGGTGAAAAACCGGGACGGCTCGGTCGTTGTGACCACATTGCTGGTCCGAGACCGGGTATAATCCTGGCTGACCTGTACAGTCCAGTTGATGATCGGTCGCAACGCGGAAAGCGCGATCGCCACATCTTCATCTGCCGCGCGCAGCAGCGCCCGGTTCTGCTCCAGCAAGCCGCTTGTATTATACGCGCCGATGAAGGCGTCTGTTATGTTGTCAGCCCACGCCGGACGCCCTGGCATAACGCTGATGGCAAGTCCTGCGGTCACTGCGAATGCCCTGACCAGCTTGCCTGTCGCTGAACCACGCATACCGAAATCCTCTCAAACGAAATTACACTGCCCTGAAGGCAGTTTGCGGTCTTCTTTTCAACTAATCAAGGCGCCAGCAGAATCTATCGGCGAACTATAGCGAAAATGCACACTCCGCCGAAAAGCTCTCTAGTATCGGTGCACTGGCGTTGAACGCATCCCGCCAGCTGACCCGGCCTCCGGTCTTTCGACCGATCCGCACGGTTCCAAGATTGCCTTCAACAAACAGGCATGCAATCCGGCCATGTTCCTTGAGCTGATCCAACAGAGCGTCGGGAATCCGTTCAACACCGCCCTGCACCATGATCGCATCGTAAGGACCGTGCTCAGCCGCACCCTGATCCAAAGGACCGACGTGGATAATGGCATTGTCCACATCGGCCTCAGCCAACAGGCTTTGCGCCTCGGACGCCAGCGAGTCGTCGCTTTCCACACCAACGACCAACTGGGCCATACGCGCGGCAACCGCAGTGGAATACCCCGTCGCCGGAGCGATATCGAGAATCATCTCGTCGTTCGAAATGTTGAGCGCATCCAGCATTTTAGCAAGCGTTCTCGGCTCGAGCATACAGCGACCGTTGCCCAGATCGATCACACTGTCGGCATAGGCGGCCTCACGCTGTGCGTCAGGCACGAAGTTTTCGCGCGGGACGTTCAGCATCGCCTCAATGATCGGGAACTTTGTAACATCCGAAGGCCGGATTTGCGTATCAACCATAGTGCGGCGCCGGGCAGCGAAATCTGTCATAGGATCTCTCGAGTCATTCCCAAAGTTACCCGGCTTTTGCCACATCCTGAACTGCCCAGCAACGGCCCTGTTGACGCAACCCCCCTGCGCCTGCGCGTTTACGGTTGCGGGCTTCGGCAAATTTCAATCTCGTCGACAAAATTGCGCGCAATCCTCTGGACGCCCCTTTGGAAAGCTGCTAAAACCCCACGCACACCACGGCAAGTATTTGATTTTGCTTGAAAAGGCGAGTTGGCGGAGTGGTGACGCAGCGGATTGCAAATCCGTGTACACCGGTTCGATTCCGGTACTCGCCTCCACTTCCGCAACCGTCTGATACGGCTGCGGAAAATGACCCTGACGGTTGTCAGCAGGGCGATGTTCACGGATTTAGGGGAACGCCTATGCTGATACGCGATGCACTCGCACGATATACGACCGACCATCTGGACAGCCTGAAGCACGGACGGGAACGGCTGTTGCAATTGCAGCGGTTACTTCAGGATTTCCAAAGTAAACCGATTCACGAAATCACGAATCCCGACCTAACGAACGCCTTGGCGCGATGGAAGACCAGCACCCGCAACCGGTACAGATCGGCCTGCACCCATTTCTGGCGGTACGCCCGTGCTCACGGTTGGACCGAATTGGACCCTAGCCTTATGGGCGCAAAGGAATCGCCGCGTGATCAGGTGCTGTCGCTAAAACAGCTTCGGTTGCTCTATTCGGTGGCGGATTATCAGGGCGCGGCATGGTCGCAATTCCTGCGGCTGCTGATCCTGACCGGGCAACGGTCTGGCGATCTGCGCCAGTTCTGCCCAGAGCGGGTGGACGGTCAGACCATGATTATTCCGAGCACCAAAAACGGCACGACACACGCCATACCGCTGGCACCACGGGCGTTTGTTCTGGCCGGAATGATGCCGAACCAATTCGCGGATTTCGCCACTATGTCGCACGTCAAGAAACGCTGGTTTGCGGATGCATACGTCCCGGTCAAAAAGTTCCAGATCAGGGACATTCGCCGGTCGTTCGCATCGCATCTGTGCGATTACGGGGCGGATGAAAACGATGTGGATCGGCTGCTGAACCATCAGGCGGCTGCAACGTCGCGCGGTGTCGCAAGGGTGTACAACCGCGCCCGCAGGATGCGACAGAAACGCGAAATCATGTGCCTGTGGGAACGCCTGCTGTTCCCAGAGGATCGGTGACGGATCGTGTGCGGGCCAGGCTGTACGCTTGGCCCGCTTCGTAACAGCTCCCCAAAACCAATCGAAAAAAAGAAAATTTGAAGGGTCCTGTGGAAAAATGCGGGTACTTGAGTGATTCTAGGGGCAACCTGCCCCGCCCCTTGTTTTAATAAAGTTTTTTAAGGGACAGATTGCCCCGTTTTGTAGCGGTGCAGTTCATTTATCCACGACTTATCCCCAGAAAACATACAGTTTGCATCACGTGGGTGGGCGAGGCAGCATGTATGCCATGAGCACTGTCGCTCTCGACCTGATCGACGTTATTACCGTTTTAGGAACGATAGCTTCGATTGCAGGATTGGTCGTCACGCTGCGAACAGGTTCGAACAAGTAGCAGCGCAACGACCCAAGTCGTGCTGATCTAACAGCACAAAACTAAATCGAGCAGACGGACACTGGTTACAGTGTCCGTCATGACTCACACTAGCAACAGCTCAACATCGGCATCAAGTTGAAAGCGCACCGGACCCCTTGACCTGCGCCAGAACAAAATTAGAACATCGTACCATGAACAAATGGCCCCGAACGATTCCGTATGATCTGAAATGTCGGCTGGAACAGCTACGTGAATATCGCAGCGCACCAAGCATCCAGACCCAATGGGGTGAAGTGTTGGAATGGCTGGAAAAGCACGGAGTGGAACCGCCAGATCACGCGTTACCGACCGAACCAGAATTGAAAGGTCCGGTCGGCCACAGTTAGACTGCTAACAACGATAGTGGTGCAGGTGGTCTGAAACACTGCAGGTCGGGACGCAAATTATTTGTCATGACCAGCCAGTAATAATAAAGGCCACCCAAAACTTGAGCAGCCTTTAGAAAATTCCAATAATCAGTTGGTCAGAGAAGCGTTGCATGCACGCGCCGCTTCAATCGCCTTCTTTGTGCCAGCAAGACTAATTTCGAAGGCAAAGTTGGACTCCGGCATCACAATCATCGTTTCGCGTTCCATCACGTCTGTGACGAAGTCAGGATTGTTAGCGAGGAGATAACCGCCCTTGTACCCGTCTGCCAAGTTGGGCGGCGCTGCCGTTGTATCGCCATAATACAATTTGTTGTCCATTAGCAGCTCTACCTTGTCATCCTTAAACTCAATGTCCGCCTTGGTGAAAACACCCATGTAGCCGAAATCTTTGTCTGGGGTCAGACCCATTTGCACAACGTTGGTATTCTCATCTATCCTTTCAATCAGGCAAGTATTTCGGCTCTTGTCCACAAAGATGTTCCAGCCGGATTCCTCGCCGTAGTTTACGAATTCTGCATTGTCTTTTGGCAGAATATTTTTGTCTTTGGCATGTCCGATTGTTGCTCCGCATACAAGAACAGCAGCAACAACAAGAGTCTTGGTCGGCGATTTCATAGAACTTCTCCCATAATATTATTGCAGAATAGGAATATGACGATAGGCGCTGAACGCGAGTCTCGCAAGCAAACCTTCAATCCAAGGTAACTGTGCCGCGGCTCTTTCTATTATTCAGTAAGCACGACGTTCAGCACCGAACTACTCATTACCGACCGAACCAGAATTGAAAGGTCCGGTCGGCCACTGGTGAAAGAAAACTCGTTACCCCCTCATCCCCAAAAAACCCGCGTTCACAGGGGGGACCATGTGAACAAAGCGGGCGTTAGTTTCGGGGTAACTAGATTACGCCTAGGATCACGGGGTGGATCAAAGTTCCCCGCGTCACCTTAATCTGGGATGATAGGCAACGCGGGGATTTAGTCTGACCATGGGACTGCCCAGACTAAATGGAGCAATTGTGTTACGGGTCTTTACGATAGGTGGATCAATAGCCGGTACACCGCCTCAGTTCAGCGGGTGTCATTTCTCTAGACGACCAAACATCAAAGCCAGCATCCATGACGTGGTGAATTACCCTGGGCATTGCTAGGTTGATGGTTGCTCCGGAGCGTCACCCAATGCGAGCAACAACAGAATTGCTAATAGTGGTGACCCAACAAGACCGATCAGAAACCATATTAAGCCAGATCGGTTGCGTCGTCCTGCCATTGTGATCGGCAGGATGTAGAGCCAGATCACGAAAATCAGCAACACGAGCATAACGATGAGTTGGATAATGGGTGCTTCCATGGTGTGTTATTCCCAGTCTGTACATTGATCTATAACAGCTTCGGTAATCAGCGCACGCATCAATTGCCCCTCTCGGAGCAAGCACCCAAAACCAAACTCGGTCACCCCCACGCCACGGCAGCAGGCGACGTGCCGCATGCTTCAAGGCGACCAGCCAAAGCGATTAGCTTACCTTTTGTAGCAGCAATCTCTCCTTCCAAGTCGGCACCAGAAAGGCTTGAAACCGGCACACCAATCAAGAAAACGCCCAACGCATCGCCCGTTACGGCATTCTTCTGTGCAGCCACCAGTGTCGGGACTTTTGCCGACTCTTGTTTGTACAGATTTGCGGCGCGGGAACACGATACTTCGCCATATGTGTCGCCCATGGAAACCGGAGCAATTGACCCTGGCTGTTGTGCGCAAGCGGATGTGAGCAGAGTCCCACACACGCCTAAAACTGGAATTGTCTTCTTGATCTTCATCGATTAGTTCTCCTTTCCTTCAAGATAGAACTAGGAAGAAAACCCGAGATTTGCTTTCGATTTTCTGTCAAAAAAACTGAGAGTTACCAGTTTTTGGCAGACCCTAAAAAGACATGCGAATGTCTCTAGTTTAATTGCCTGGTAATGACATTTTTCAGCTTCACAAAAGTCCGAGAAAACGTTTTGCTCAATTTTGAGAACCCTGATCTGATACTTGCGACCGTCATCGGACTCATCCTCGCTGTTTCGCTGCTTGGTTCTGCGCGAAACTATTTTTCCAACCGCCGTTACACAGGCAACGTTGTTCCGTTACATCGAAGATCGTGGCTCAAGTTGCCTCGTTCACTATCTCCAAAGTGGTCGGTTGTAGCCTGGATGGCCGCGCTAATCGGTGTCGCGGTCTTTCTGACTAGTTTCGGTCCTGACCAAACCGACCGGCGCACAGTGGAAGGTATCGCCAGAGTCCGAGACGTAGACACCATAGTCGTTCAGGGCGTTCCTGTTAGGCTGAACGGCATAGATGGGCCGGAATTAAGTACAAGCGCAGGGATAGCTGCAAAGCAGTGGATGACGGATCATCTGCGGGGCGAGACCGTCACCTGCAAACTGAACGGTGAACGCACCTATGACCGCTGGGTGGGCGTTTGCTACGTAGATGGGGAAGACATAGGCGCGGCCTCGATCGCTGCCGGACACGCGCTGGATTGCCGCCGGTACTCAGGTGGCCGGTACCGCCACTTGGAAACGCCAGAGGCCAGAGCAACGATAGTGCGGGCTGGGTATTGTTAGATCGAGAATTGCGAGTAACGCAACAAACGCCAGTAGTGTTGAATTGAATCGTAACCTTTTGTGTGACTTGAAACGTTAACTCGACCAGTCGCACACAACTCGAAGCCATCCATCCTTGAAACAAAATTTAGAAGGAATAGTGATAGACAGACAAAACGAACAAAATATTCCGTCTGTGATCCCACTCCCAACTAAGCCTATTTCACCTCAACCTGCTACCATAGACCCAACTTGCTATTCAAAATCCGCAGCTTTTAGATAACTACGCACCCATTCATTGAAAACTGCGCATGCTAGGTTTGTGTAGTCCAGGAAAAAGTCTAGCTTACCTTGAATCATTTGATCCTTTTCGACTTGTACAGGTTCTCCATTTGGATTCTTCAAGCAGCGCGCTTTCTCTGAAATCCCATTATTGTGAATTAAGCAATTTCTAACAAAAATTAAATCATCAAAACAAAACTTTTCTTCTTCAGTTAGCCAGCCATTTTCATACGAAACTTTGACTATCTTCCCCAAATAAATACGCTGGCTAAAGTCGATCGGAAGAAGGGGCATCCTAGCCACCAAAGCCTTTTTGGCGCAAAATTCCATGGAAGACATTGCAGAAATAAACGAGTTTTTTGTTACCATCATTACACGATTGGCATTATCCTCCCTGTATCTATCGCGTTCAGTGTAGTCAGCCACTTTAATTTGAGACCATGCAGCATTATAATATTCCAACAGCTCCGCATTTACGACAATCTCATTGTGGATCATGTTGAACGCAGAAATTGGCGGCTGATTGCCTGGAAGGCCAAATTCTCTTTGCAGAGAGTCAGAAATATCGACGCACTTCTCAGAGAGGTTTCGAGCTATTTTAGAAATCTCTTCAGCTGTAGTTGTATCTTTCACGGGTGACGCCTTTTAATTAGAACACCAGCCTCAAAACCCAAAACTTAGGGTCCACTTATCCAGCGATCAGTATCGGTTTGCTTTGCCCCAATCAACTTTCGTTGCTAGTCTTTATTAACTTTGTCCAATGCTGCCAGCCACCTTACAAAACCCAATCCTTGGTTTACAAGTAGAATTGCCAAGTCTTTTGGCGGCTGGTGAGGCTCTGGAGACCCCTTTTCATGTCGGTAGTTATGGCACGAGGAAATCCATTTTCCAAAACTCTGCACTATCGCGGCATTAGCTCCCTTCAAATGTCCATCCGGCTCGCCCTGAAAACTGTCAGCAATATACTGATTCAATTTTTTTATTGTACTTCCATCAAACTCTCTTGTTTCGAGTAGTTGGTTGCCGACATTTTCGACCGCCCAAAAAACGCTTCTAATTGCTTGTGTTCCATTCATCGGGTCTTGAGTCAAATATGCGTCGATTTGTTCAATGTACTCTTTTGCAGGTTTAAATTTTTCACTTGATAAACCAGCAATGGCGCTTTGCTTTGCTACGGAAAAGGCAGGATCAACTCTGAAATGCACACCAAGTTTTTCATCAAGTTCATAGCCGATTGGTTCTTCGGAGAATATCTCATAAACTGAAGTCCTAAACGACTTCACTGCGTCCTTTAAATCTCTTGCTTTGCCCTGTTGCGCAAAAGATCCCCCTAATTCTCTAAGTTTGCCCTCAAAATACGAATCTACGCACACAATGCTGTCCAGCACATCCTTGATTTCTATTTTCAGGTAAAAAGCCTTCCAAGCATATGGAG
Source organism: Ruegeria sp. AL12 (assembly GCF_056540885.1). Lineage (NCBI taxonomy): Bacteria > Pseudomonadati > Pseudomonadota > Alphaproteobacteria > Rhodobacterales > Roseobacteraceae > Ruegeria > Ruegeria sp. AL12. The sequence continues at coordinate 1,496,223 of NZ_JBQFXN010000001.1, forward strand.
GCGTGCTGGAAAAAACGGGGCCATCTACGCCAAGTTTTCCCTCTAAATATCTACCTAGACCTGAGTACTCTCTGCCATTAATTGAAAGTTCATGCACAGCCATAGACAGGCGTTTGCGAAAGCGTTCACTGTCACTCAGTAGGTCCTCACTCTTCAAGTATACTTGTGAAAACCTTAACCCCACAGGTCTTTCGTGTCTCAAGTGTATGCTCCAACTTGGAATCGCCTTTAACGCACTAAGCTGGTTTTGTGTCTTGTTGTCTAGGGGACGCCACTAGTGACGGAACCCTGAACGCTAAGACTTCGATCATCACTCTTGCGGCAACAATCGTCGTTCGCATGAACTTTTGCTGCTGGCGGAGTTTGTGAAGCGAGAACTTTACTCCCGATTTCCCCGATGGTCTCAAACGGATACTTTTCCTTAGAATGGCGGTTCCCATTCCTTTAGCGCGTTGTCCAGCAGTGCCAGTTCGCGTTCCTCCAGTTCGCGGCCCAAAATCTTGACCATTTTGTTGATCAACCCGACCCGTACCAGCTTTTTCAGGTCTTCGGGTTTGCGCTTAGGCTTCGAAATATCAAAGGGCATCCTTTAGGCTCCTTCCTCTCGGTGTCAGATCACTGTCCATCGTCCGTGTCCTTTCGGGTTGTCCGTTCGCGCCAGGGCGTGAACAGGTGGTCGTTGTTGGGCGGGGTCTTCTGCTTGCTGTAATCATCAACCAGCAGGCTGGCGTCGTACCGGCCAGCCAGACCTTCTTGCCCGTTGCGTTCGATCACTTTCATGCGGCGACTCCTTCCTGATCCAGTCGGGCCATAAACGGTGCCAGCGCAGCGGCCACCTGATCGGCCAGAACGTCCGTACGCGGCTTGTGCAGCGTGACGGTGCGTTCCACGGCTGTGGCTACGATTTCGCGGCTTCGGCGGTCCTGTACGGCTGCGCACAGCCGGTGCTGGCCATCACGATCAATGGCCAGCAGCAGGTTGGGTAGGTTTGCGACGGGTTCGAACATGGGCAATCACCAAGCCACCCCGGTTACATACGCAGCCGCTCCGGTGCGCAGCATGCCGTGCGCAATGGGCTGAACCATCCGCAGAACAGTGGCGTTCACTTGGAACGAACTGATCACTTTGGATGCGGGTAAGGTTCCGGCTGCATCCGAAATATGGATCGACCCGCCCGTGTCATTCACGGCGTTGGTGTCAGCCATAGTCGGGGCAACGCCATCATCATCAGCCAGTGCGACCGTTGCCGATCCGCTGGTGTCGATTTCAGGTGCGGGCAGGAACGATGCGAAATCTGCCAGATCAATCACGAACAGATGGTCGATCGGTACCGTCGCGCTGATGATCAACGGCAAGCCGAACAACTCGCCCCGTTCGATTTCATCACGGAACAGGAACACCCCGGCTTCACGCATCATGCGCAGCCTTTGAGCCCGCATGTTGTCCATGATCAGGACCGGGTTGCGCGGTCGCGTTGCGGTGATCACGCCGACCAAATACGCAATATCCGCGATCACGTTGTCCAGACCGGTGCCAGCCGATGGTTGGTTTGCAGCATCGTTCCACGGGCTTGCGGGTCGGATGGCGGGAACGGCTGCGTTGGCCGGGTTCAGGAAATATGCGTCCAGCATTTCAGCCGTATCGGCCACCACATTTCTGCGGATCACCGCTTCGATGCTGGGTGTGCTGGTGTCGCGCAGTTCGTTGGTGAAGACCGACAACACGGCCATTTTCATCCGGTTAAATGTGACCGATCCGACCACGCCCGATTTGACCGGGATCGTGCCTTTTTCGCCAACGAACGATCCGCTTATGTCGCCGGTGCCGGGGTTGGTCGGCATCGTGAGGTTGGCAACCTCACTCATCGGCAGTGGTACACCACCAGCCGCCATAGCGGCATAGACCGACACGGGCCGCAGTTCTTCGACCCACGGGCCAACTTCGTTGTTGACCAGTTCTGCACCAAAACCCGCATCAACCGTGCTGGCCGGTGCTGTAGCAGCTTTCCGTTGCAGTTTACCGGGCTCACCGGGGAACAGGTCTTCAGCCACCTGTTCAATGCCGCGTTGGGCAAAGTGTGCCGTGGCCTTGGCAAACGCAATATCCGTGCTGCGTGGCCGCTTGACCGTGCCTTTGACCGTTGCGGGTTTGGGTTGCTTAACCGTTACGTTGACGGGCCGCTTGTCCAGTTCCTTACGCGCGGCCAGTTCGGCTTCAGCAGCCTTCAGACGACGTGCCGTGGCGGGTGCATCCTTGGCCACCTTCAGCGCATCGTCAAATGCGGCTGCTTTAGTTTCTTGGATCAGAATTTGGGCCGCTTTGTCGTCGCTGTCGCGGCGGCGGGTATTCGCGTGTGCTGCATTCATCACAGGACTCCTTCGCGTTTCAAAGTTCGTTCGGCGGCATCGACCAGACCGGGCCGGTGGTAGTGTTCTTCCGCGAAATCGCGCAGCCAGTTTTTGTACACGCGGCGGTGCGTCTGGTCGCTAATCCGCTTGGCTTCTTCGGTGGATTTACCTTCGACCAGCAGTTCACCCACCATGTGGGCTCGGGTGCGTTTGATCTGCTTCGGCAGTTCGGTCATGATCCGCTGCACGTCCATTGGTCGTTTCATCAGCCGATCCCCCGTTCGCGCATAGACTTCGCGTGTTCTTCGGCCATCGCGTTCAGGCGGGCTTCGTCCAGCGGGGCGTCTTCGCCCATAAAGCTGTCGATTTCCCGCTGGATGCTGGCGGCTGTGTCGGCCTTGCGTACGTCCAAGGCGCGTTCCAGCGTGTCGATGCGGGCCAGTAGTGGCTTGGTGTGTTGCGCGATCTGTTTGGCCATCACCTTGGCCACATCTTCGACCGATGGCGTCCGCTTATCGACCTGTTTCATGATCGTCTGGATCAGCGCCACGGCTGCTGGGTTCACACTGTCCGTTACCGGATCGTAAACGACCATGTTGGGGTCATGTGCTGCGCCACTGGTGTCCAGCTTGCCACCGACCAGCGGGCGGTCGTACGGGTTGTTGCTGGACTGTCGGAATGGATTGGTCATGCGCGTTTCCTCGCTACGGTTTTCCACGCCATAAAGTCGCGGTGCTTGGCGCGAACGGCTGGGTTGTTTTTGTCGAAATTGTGCTTGGCCAGTGACGCCAGATAATCGGCCATCGCGTCGGTCACCCGCAGATCGTCTTCGGCCCCATTCAGCCGATCTTCGGCCCGATCCGCTGCGTCCTGTGCTGTCTTGGCTATGGCGTCCAGTTGGTCGGCAAGATGGGCGGTCGGGCCACCCATACGATGCAAATCAGAGCACCGTTGGTGCAGGGTGTCCGAGCCCGGTTGGGCTCCACCGCGCAGCACATTGGCGGCACGTTGGTACCGCGTTGCAGCCGCACGGGTGTCATCAATGGCCCGTTGTGCTCGGTCCTGATCGTGTTTGAACTTGGCGGTTGCCTTGATCCGCTGTTCGAACGCGCCTTGGATACCGTCTTCTTCGGCAACGGATGCGGCGTGTAATTCTTTGCGGATAAAGCCGACGGACTTGACCAGCTTGCGGGCTGCGGTTGGTGCGGTGCGAACGGTCAGGGTCATGCGTCGGTCCTTCGAAGGTTGGCGACAGCATGGACCCAACATATGGTGTCTGTCTAGATTTCTGGTACGACAAAAACGAAATAAATCAATATGTTACGTATAGGATTTTACCTATAGGCAAGGTCAGATGGGTTACCAGGTGGATCAAAGTTTGGTCGATTTGGTCCACCTTACCCACCGCTGAACATCGTCCAGACAGGCCGCAGAACAGCACACATTACCGCCCCAATTATATCGGCCCGATTGCGGCAGGATGTTGCCGCATCCCGAGCACAGGCGGGATGCCCGTCGTTCGATCCGGCCACCGTTCTCAACGCTGGAACCCTTGACCACCTGACTGGTCTTCAGACCCTCAACACCGCGATTATCGGCCATCACTTCCCGCATTGCGGCGTTCTCGGCAGCGGCAAACTGTTCAAGCAGCGTCATAGGTGGCCATCACGATTTTGATTGTTTCGGTGATCCCGCGACGTTGGCAGGACTGGCATCGGGCTAAGAAATATTCGGGGTCAAATTCAGCGGTGTTTGGGGGTGGTTGGTACGACACGTTTACCCGTGTCGTTATCTGGGTGCTGCACTCGCACATTCCCCGAAGGGCTGCTGCATATTCGGCCTTGGCTACTGCGAACGCGTTGATTGATATGCTGGGCGGTCTTTGCTTCGCGGACATGCTTTGGTGGCCTCCGTCTAGCCATTGGCGGTTACCCACTGGTTCAGAATATCTTTGCTGGACTTGCTGTCTGGTGCCACGCGCAAGTATCCCCCACCGCTGGTGATTTCGTGCATTGTTCCGTCACGGTGATAGGTGGTCGGTTGGCCGGTGTGTCGGGCGATGCAACGCCGCGCGTGTTTGATCATGCTGGACACTTTTGCGTCACGTACGATTTCGGCCAAATCTTCGCGCATTTTCACCACCAAGGACACGCCGGGACAGGCGCGTATGAGGTATCATAGTACCACCGTGTGTTTTGGCAAGACTCATTCAGATTTGGCGTGATCGGGCGTAATTCCGCGTAAATGACACCTGTTTGGATAGCGATTTAGACCGGTTTTTATAGCTTTTTACCGAAAGGCATTTTTGGCGTTAGATGATGAAATCCAGTCCCCCGCGCGGTGCAGGCCCCCCGAACTATGTTTGGCGATACCCTCCCCCAGACTTTGACGATCACGGTCGCCACTGTCAGTGCGTCACGCAACGGATCGCAACGTGTCACCAAGCAACGCAATTGATCTGATCGTAACGTGAACACATGTGGTGCGACCTATAACCCTACGCCTATACCCTCTTTCGTCCCGTGATCGTTCCGTCGGGTGGGGCCAGACCTTTGACTGACAGCGTGGTCTGCTACGTCCAACACCTATAGCCGATTGACTAGGGGATTTGCTGGGTCTTCGTTGCGTACGATGTGGCCCGCTAACGGCCCCGAACTTCCGACAGCGTAACAATACTGCATGTAGATAAAGAGCGCGTTTCCAACGCTCTTTATACTACGTAGTAGTATAGGGTTGGAAGGAAGGGGGTTGGAACATAGTTGGAAGGGGGGGAAGGTGGCAACCTATAGACACCTTCTTATGTAATGACGCCGTTTCGATGGCGGTCCATCTTGGTAAACTTCTATAACATTTAGCACCAAAAGATTTTCCAGTGCCTTGTTGAATTGTCTCTTGGTCACACCTTCAGCTTTCGGATGATCTGCAAACAACACACACGCATTGATCCTGCTGTTACTGTCACTGACTTTGCGATCCTGTTCGGTGAACAGGTCCAGCAGTTCCAAGAATTTCGACTGCCAACGATTCAACGCAGCCTGATCCACCGTTGTGTCGGAATCTTTCTGCCGTTCAAAGCACCCAGCGGACCAACGCAGGTTCACATCGTCGTTCGCAGCCGCATAGTTCGCCTTCATCCGTTTCATGACGCGCAGATCGCTGTCCAGTTCTTCGCCGTCCTGTTGCACACGATCCAGATAGATGCGTGACCGTACGCTGTTGTTCCAGCCTGTACTGCCACTGGTGCCATCGCCCGTCGCCATGCCGGTCTTGGATGGATGAGCCAGCAACACCACGGCGCACCCGAAATCAATCGCAATTCCACGCAACATGCCGATGAACTGGCGGGCTTGGGCTCGGTCGTTTTCATTGCCACCGTTCAGATCGGCCAAAGTGTCCAGCACGATCAGACGCGGCTGGATCAGGGCAATGTGGTCGCGTAGCTGTTGCATCACCGGTGTGGGCTTCAGAACGCCGTTCAATTCCGGCGCTGCAATTATCGCATCCTTGCCCGCCATCGGCACAATCGTCAGATCGCGCATCATATTGAGAGGCACCTGGTAACCGCCAGATATATCGTACAGACGCCGGTGCAGTTCGTCCGCGTCGTCTTCAGCGGACAGATACAGCACGGGACCAGAGCCCGCATCCATGCCCATCCACGGACGCCCCAACGACGTACTGACAGCCAGTTGCAGGGCCAGCAGGGATTTTCCGACGCCACCATCCCCGCCCAGCATCGTGACGGTGTTCAGCGGAATCCAATCCTTGACCAGCCATTCGCGTGGCGGGATCGGTGTCATCGCCAGTTCGTACGCTTTGAATGTGGCCATCGTGACAGGCGGCTGCGGTGCTACAGCAGGCATCACGGCCATGTGTGCGGCCAGATCAGGCGGCACAGCGGCTGGCATGTGCGTCATGTGACGTTCGGCCCGTCTGCGGTCCATCACGACCTGTACAGCGGCTGGCAGGGCTCCACCGTGCGCAGCCTTGACCATATGCACCAGTTTGCCGAACGTGATCGACCCGTCAGGGCTCAAACCTTTCCAGATTTTCAGCGTGGTTTTTGGCTGGTTCTTCGGTGCCTGTGCAGACCAACATTCGAACAACGGCCAGCCATCATCGCCCAGCGCATGCTTGATCGAATATCCCACATCGCGCCACGTGTCGTAATCATGATCCGGGTTCGGAAGAACGGCCAGCAATTGCCCGACCGTCGCGAAATCAACCGGGTCCGTAACGCTTGCGGTGTGACGTTCGTTAGCCAGTGCCATGTGCCCCCGCCTTGCAAGGATCGCATCGCGCACGGCTGGTGCCTTCACTGGCTGAATTTCATAACCGGGCAGTTTGTCAAAGGTGAGCACCGCACCGCGCTTGCCGTTTGCGAAAAACCCGGCCCCGTTCTTTTCACCGCTGGTGTGCTGGTCGTCACCTTCCATGCGTTCCATCAGCAGACGAATGCCGGTCTGGCTGGCCGAAACTTCGGCATATGTCCGACTTGCCGACAGGACACCCAGCGCCCACGGTTCGATATTGCCAGACGCAGGATCGCGGCAATTGTCCAGATCACCGATCACCAGTGCGCTGCCCGGTCGTGGCAGGTATCCGGCTGCGTAGTGGGTAATCTCGCCCACCGGTGTCAGGCCGGTCAGCAACGCGGACAATTCCGCGAAGGTGTATCGGGCCGCTTGGTCCGCAGATACCGGGCGGTCAAAGTTGACCTGTTCGTGCTGGTACTCACTGGCCACGCGGTCGGTCGGAAATTTGCCGGTCTTGCCGGTTTGTGGAACAGGCGGTGTGACCGCAAAGACCAGCCAGTTCCGTTCGGCTGTGGCCCGTTCCCAAGCGTCTTGTTGCGGATGTGGCGGTGTGGGGTTAATGTCGTTCATATCTGACGACCCTTTCGGCAAAACAGGGTTACGATTTCGGCCCGCTGCGCAGCACACGCAGCGGGTTTTTCTTTGCCTTCGGATCGCGTCAGTTTGGACTATCGCCCACCACCGTCAGCCCTTCCATCATTGGTAAAACCGCATTGCCCAGCAAGCTAAAAAAACCTATAAAAACAATGCTATAGACACACTAGAGATTAGCTAACTTAGGGAAAATCAAATGGACTTGGACGCCATAATTCAGCAGCGGATCGACGCAATAATTGCCGAAAAGCTGGGTATCCGTGAACACGACGCAGCCAAAATTGCAAATCCGTGTACACCGGTTCGATTCCGGTACTCGCCTCCAATACCTCCAATGACTTACGGTACTTTGTCTTTCTTCGAGGTCCAGTATCCAACCAAAATTTGGATTTTTCGTGTTTCGATCTGGTTCTGTTCCATCCGACTGCGAGCATTCTTGGCATATGCCGCCAGCTTGCGTTCAGGCAACACCTCGCCGTACTTCCTTGGCATCTTCATCTCGAAATGATCAGAATTGGTGACCTGAACCATTGGTCCCAGCCATTTGGGTACAGACCTTTCTTGTAGTCAGATTGCGATCAGGGACGGCCAAGCAGGCCCATTGCGCGGTTCAGGCAGCCGCAGAATGGTGCCGCAAACAAAGCTGTCGGATTGTCTGTCGTCCATGGCTGGAATTGACCTGCCATTACCTATGCTGCTTCGACCTGGTTGGAACGGCATCGCGCCGGTACGAAACGTGCTGACTTCTTCATGCAATTTGTCCAATCCTTCTTTCTGACGCGTTCGTCAAATGGGGTTCCCGAAAGCATTGCTCACACAGCAGCCTTTGAGCAATTTTATGTCTCAACATCGCCAAAAAACGAAACTTCATGACAACTCGGGAAGGATGAACTAGGACTCTAACAAAGAAAAAGTTCTGGACGTATTGTGGAACACATTGCCTTTACCTTCGAGATGGGGGTCGTTTGCACCCTGCTGGCATTCACCGTTTTTCTGTTCGTTTCCGAGATCATAAGGATCGACCTTTCCGCCATATTGGTTCTGGTTCTCATAGGCTTGCTCAGCTACGCGCCCGGGCTGGGAAATCTGGCGGATGTCACCCTTCTGTTCGACGGCTTCGCATCCAATGCGGTCATCTCGATCATTGCGGTCATGATCGTCGGGGCCGGTCTGGACAAGACGGGGATCATGAACAAGGTGGCTGCCGTCATCCTCAAATACGGTGGCAAATCCGAAGGCAGGGTTGTACCAATCATTTCCGGCACCGTTGGCGTCATATCCTCGTTCATGCAGAATGTCGGCGCCGCTGCTCTGTTTCTGCCGGTTGTCAGCCGAATTTCCACACGGTCGGGCATACCGCTGTCGCGCCTGCTCATGCCGATGGGATTCTGCGCCATTTTGGGCGGCACCATGACGATGGTGGGGTCGTCTCCTCTTATCCTGCTGAACGATCTGATCCTGACGGCAAATGACAGTCTGCCGGCCTCTCAGAAAATGGAGCCCTTCGGCCTGTTCTCGGTCACGCCGATCGGTGCGGTTCTGATCCTGACGGGAATTGGATACTTTCTGCTGTTGGGACGCTGGGTTTTGCCCGAGGCTGAAGGGCCTGACAATACGGGTACCGGACAAGGGACACAGGAATACCTGCAAAGGGTCTATGGCCTCAAAGCCGATGTGTTCGAAGTCGTGGTGCCCGAGGACAGCCCCTTGGTCGGCGAGATTCTGGCCGACATCAACCACGAAAACCACCTGTACATCATTTCCACCTTCTATCGCGGCAAAACCTCGATGGTTCAGGTTTTGACAGCGGAAATTGCAGCGCCGTGTCGGCTGGCCATCGTCGGCCGCCGTTGGGAGGTCGAGAAGTTCGCCGAGAAATATGGGCTGACCGTTCTTCCGGATTTGGACATTTTCGTCGAAGAGTTCGCCCCAACCAATGCAGGCGTGGCCGAGGTGGTCATCACGCCCGACAGCAAGCTGATCGGCAAATGCCCCCGCGAGCTTTTGTTTCGCAAGACCTACGGGATGTCGCTGCTGGCCATTCACCGCGGCGAAGAGACGCTGAGCCATGTCGAGACCGAGGATCACGAATCCACTCAGATCGGGCTCGAAAAGTTTCAGGCGGGCGACATGCTTGTGGCACATACCAGATGGGACAACCTGATGCGGATCAAACGAGATCCGGATTTCGTCGTTGTGACGACGGACTTTCCTCAGGACGAGCTGCGGCCGCAAAAAGTCGGCTGGGCCCTGGCATTCTTCGCCATTTCGCTGTCGTTGATCCTGTTCACGGATGTCCGGCTTTCACTCTGTCTTCTTACCGGCGCGGTGGGCATGATGCTGACCCGTGTGCTCAGCGTGGACGAGGCATACCGCGCGGTCGGATGGAACACCGTATTCCTGCTCGCCTGCCTCATACCTTTGGGACAAGCCGTGCAGAACACAGGCACGGCCGCGTGGATCGCGCAGCAGATCATGATAATTCTGGACGGCTGGCCGCTCTGGTCGCTGCAAACCGGCATCGCCATTCTGGCGACGGCCTTTTCTTTGGTCATGTCCAATGTGGGGGCCACGGTTCTGCTGGTGCCTCTGGCGGTATCGATTGCGGTGGCGGCGGGTGGAAACCCGGCCGTCTTTGCCCTGACGGTCGCCATATCGACCTCGAACAGCTTCATCATCCCAACCCATCAGGTAAACGCGTTGATCATGGGTCCGGCCGGATACAAGGTGATGGATTTCGTCCGCTCCGGCGGGATTATGACGGCGCTGTTTCTGGTCGTCTCGCTGCTCATGATAAACGTCATCTATTAGCGCAAGAGGATCCGGGGTGTTCGGTGGTCTTTTCCCATCATCGGGACAGGTACAGTCAAGGCTCCCGTTCACCATGGTCTACGCCCCTTGCTGAGATACCGTTCGTCGCCCGGCCCATCTCGGGCTGAAGCCCGGCACACCATGCCGCCCATCGACGCCCACAGGTCGCTTTCCATGCCTCTGCATCATTCTTGCACGCGACTCGCTTGACAAGCAGGCCAGCGGTGCCGCATGTCCCTTTCGTTGGTGTCGGTGACAGCCGATGAAAAGGGAATGCGTCAACGGTCTTGCCGCCAAACGCAGCCGCCCCCGCGACCGTGAACGGAGAGGATGCCCAATGCCACTGGCCCGAAAGCCGGGAAGGCGGGACATCCGACAGAGGCCCGCCTCTGGCATCCGCAAGCCGGGAGACCTGCCAACGACCGAAGTTGAAACCGGGCGGGGTGTTCCGGTGTCGGGTCCATGACCAATCGTGGCCCGCATGAAACCCCGTCCCCCGCGAAGAGGATTTGGGGGGATGAGAGACATGACCGAGACCGCACCAGTCGAGTTGCTGGTCTGTACCACCTGCCGTCGCGGCCTGCCTGTCGAAGATGACGCGCAACGCCCGGGCGCTTTGTTGCACAAGGCCCTGGAACAGGCAGACCTGCCCGACGGTGTCACCGTGAAAGCCGTTGAATGCCTGTCAAACTGCGATCAAGGCTGTTCGATCGTGTTGCGCGGGCCGGGCCGCTGGACCTTCGTGTATGAAAACCTGAACGAAACAGATCATGTCGACGTCATCGTCGACGGCGCGACCAAGTATCTGGCCACTGAAGATGGTTTGGTGAAATGGCGCGAACGCCCCGAACATTTTCGCAAGAACTGTGCCTCGCGCATTCCCCCCATTGGAGCCTGACATGTCGAACCTCGAAAAACTCCCCGTCACAGTGATCACCGGCTTTCTGGGCTCGGGCAAGACCACTTTGGTGCGTCACCTGATGCAGAACCCGCAGGGCAAGCGCCTTGCTGTCGTGGTCAACGAGTTCGGCGATGTGGGCGTCGATGGCGACATCCTGAAATCCTGTGCCATTCCTGATTGCCCGGCGGAAAACATCATGGAACTGGCCAATGGCTGCATCTGCTGCACCGTGGCAGATGATTTCATTCCCACCATCGAGGCCCTGATGGCTTTGGAGCCGCGCCCGGATCACATCCTGATCGAAACCAGCGGTCTGGCCCTGCCGAAACCGTTGCTCAAGGCATTCGACTGGCCTGACATCCGCTCGAAGATCACCGTCGACGGCGTGATCGCCCTGGCCGATGCCGAGGCTGTGGCCGCAGGCCGTTTCGCGCCCAATGTCGAAGCGGTGGACGCCCAGCGCATGGCCGATGACTCGATCGACCACGAAACGCCCCTGTCCGAGGTGTTCGAGGATCAGATCTCGTGCGCAGACATCATTCTGCTGACCAAGCCCGACCTCGCCGGCCCCGAAGGCGTGGCCAAAGCGCGCGAGATCATCGCCGCCGAGGCGCCGCGCCCCTTGGCCGTCGTCGAAGTGGCCGAAGGTGTCGTGGACGTGCGCGTTGTGCTGGGTCTGGAAGCCGCCGCCGAGGATGACATGGACGCCCGACCCTCGCATCACGACGGCCATCACGATCACGAGCATGACGATTTCGAAAGCATCATCGTCGAGCTGCCCGAGCAGACCGAACCGGCCCAACTGATCGCCAATATCGAACGCCTCGCCAATGAACTGAACATCCTGCGCGTCAAAGGGTATGCCGCCGTTCAGGGCAAACCCATGCGCCTGCTGGTTCAGGCGGTCGGCGCGCGGGTACGGCACCAGTATGACCGCCCGTGGGAACCCGGTGAAGACCGTCGTTCGCGTCTGGTCGTCATCGCCGAGCATGACGATATCAAAGAGGCGGAAATCCGCGAAATCCTCGTGGGTGTGCGTGAGGCTGCCGAGTAAGACACATGCACGTCGTCTTCCGCGAAAGCCACGGGCTCGAGGAAACCGAGACCCCAACCGATCTGGGCCAGAGCCCGGCGGAACTGGTGGTGCTGTCGTTTTCGGACAGCGATCTGGGGGCTTTCGCGGCGGGCTGGCATCGTGGTGGCGGACCGGAAGGGCGAATGCCGACCCTGCGGCTGGCAAATTTGACGGCGTTGAAACACCCGTTGTCGGTCGATACCTATGTCGAGCAGACGATGGAGGGCGCCAAGGGTATTCTGATCCGTCTGATCGGCGGCGTCCCCTACTGGGCTTATGGGTTGCAGCAGGTTCTGGCGCTGGCGCAGGCCAAGGGCATCGCGCTGGCGGTGCTGCCCGCTGACGGGCGCGAGGACACGCGGCTGGATGACTATTCCACCCTGCCGGTCTCGACCCTGCGGCGTCTGGCGCATCTGTGCGATACCGGCGGCGAGGTCGCGGCACAGGCGGCGCTGGCGCAGATGGCTTTGGCGGCGGGGCTTTATGCCGGTCCGGTGATGGGCGCCAAGACCTTGCCCCAATGTGGCGCGTGGTGTCCGGATCGCGGCGTAATCCCGGTGGAAACCGCGTTCGAAGGCAAGGTCAAACGAATCCTCGTCACCTTTTACCGCGCTTACCTGACCTCGGCAGACACCGCCCCGATCGCCGCGCTGATCCGCAGCCTGCGCGCCCGTGGATACGCGGCGGTGGGCCTGTTTGCCCCGTCTCTCAAGGCGCCCGTGGCCGCCGACTGGTTGCGGGAACAGGTTGTTGCGCTGAACCCATCGGCCATTGTCAACGCCACCTCGTTTTCGGGAAAAGGCGCGTCGGGAACGTCGCCTCTGGACGCGGCAGGCGTGCCGGTGTTTCAGGTCGCTCTCGCCACCTCGCGCCGCAAAGCCTGGGCCGAGGCGGAACGCGGTTTGTCCCCGGCCGATCTTGCCATGCATGTGGTTCTGCCCGAGGTGGATGGACGGATCTCGGCGGGAGTTGCGTCTTTCAAGGAACCCGGAAAACGCGATCCGCATCTGGAATACGCGCGCTTTGCACATCGGCCCGAACCGGACCGGATCGAAGCGATCATCGACCGTGTATCAGGCTGGCTTGCACTGAACGACAAACCCAAGGCAGATCAGATTCCTGCGTTGGTCCTGTCCACCTATCCCGGCAAAGACTGGCAGATGGCCCATGCGGTTGGCCTCGACGCGCTGGCCTCGGCCGAGGCGATGCTGTCCGATCTTGACGAAGAAGGCTATGACATCGCGACTGGCGAGCCGATTGCCGACACTCTTCTGGACGCACGGATTTCGTGGTCGCTCGGGGATTATCAGGATGCGCTTGCGGAATTGCCCGAAACCCTGCGCGCTGATCTGCACGCCGTTTGGGGCGCGCCCGAAGATGATCCGGCCTGTGCCGATGGGGCCTTCCATTTCACCGCGCTTCGGCGCGGCAAGGCGCTGGTCGCGCTGCAACCCGAACGCGGCACGCCCGAGTTGCGGGATGACGACTATCATGACCTCTCGCGCACCCCGCGCCACGGTTATGTCGCCTTCTATCTGTGGCTGCGCAAAGGGTTGGGTGCCGATGCGCTGATCCATATCGGCGCGCACGGAACGCTGGAATGGTTGCCCGGAAAATCGGTCGCCTTGTCTGCCGATTGTTGGCCCGAGGCGCTGATCGGCGATCTGCCGGTGATCTACCCGTTTATCGTGAACGACCCGGGCGAGGCCGCGCAAGCCAAGCGCCGGATCGGAGCCGTCACGCTGGGCCACATCCCGCCCCCGATGAAGGAAAGCGGCACGCCGGATCGGATGGTGCGGCTTGAATCGCTGCTGGATGAGTTTTCCAACGCCGACGGGCTTGACCCCAAACGCCGCGACCGCTTGCAGGAAGATATCCGAGATGAGGCGCAGGCGATAGGGCTGGAAAGCGATCTTGGCCTCGATCAGGCAACCTGCACCGCCGAGGCCATCACCCGCATCGACCGCTTTGTCTGTGACATCAAGGAAAGCCAGTTTGGCGACGGGCTGCACATCTTCGGGCGCGTGCCCGAGGTGACGGGCAGTTTCGATCCGGCCCCTTCGGCCCACGCCGAACGCGACGCGCTGATCAAAGCGCTCGAAGGCAAGCGGATTGATGCCGGACCTTCGGGGTCCCCCTATCGTGGCCGGTCAGATGTTCTGCCCACCGGGCGGAACCTTTACACCACCGATCCGCGGTCGGTTCCGACCCGTGCGGCCTATGCTCAGGGTGTGAAACTGGCCGAGGAACTGGTGCGGCGCCATCTTCAGGAAGAAGGCGATTACCCGAAGGGGCTGATCGTCGATCTGTGGGGGTCAGCCACGATGCGCACGGCGGGCGAGGAATTCGCCATGGCCCTGCACCTGCTGGGCGTCAAACCCGTGTGGGACAAAGGGTCCGAGAGGGTTTCCGGCATCGAGGTTCTGCCGATCACCGACCTGAGCCGCCCGCGCCTGGACGTGACCCTGCGGGTCTCGGGCCTGTTCCGGGATGTTTTCCCGACGCTGTCCGCCTTGTTTGGCCAAGCGGTTCGCGCATTGGCCGCGCGCGATGAGGCAACGGACTGGAACCCCTATGCCGGGCAGGCGCCGGAAGCGCGGGTCTATGGACCTGCGCCCGGAAGCTATGGCGTCAATATGACCGAACTTTCCGAAGTGTATACCGACGAGGCCCGTGCGCAGGCCGGTGAAGCGTGGCTTGAGGCCAGTTCTTTTGCATTGGAAGGCGAACACATCTCGCAGGACAAGGACGGCATCACCCAACGCGTTGCAAATGCGGACAGCTTTGTCCATTTGCAGGACCTGACCGAAACCGATCTTCTTCTGGCCAACGATTATGCCACACACGAGGCGGGTTTTGCCGCCGCCAAGAAGATCGCCGGCGGAACCGCGCAGCTGTACCATCTGGACAACACCAACCCCGAAAACCCGCGTGCCCGCACTTTGCGTGAAGAAATCAGCCGAGTCGTCCACGCCCGTGCCGCCAACCCCGGCTGGATCGCCGGGATGCAACGCCATGGTTTCCGGGGGGCGGCTGAAATCGCGGCAACGCTGGATCATATGGCTTCTTTCGCGCATCTGTCTGGCACGGTCGCACCATATCTTTTTGACCTCTACCACGATGCCACTCTGGGCAACGAAGAGGTCGACGCGTTCCTGCAAGAGGCCAATCCCAAGGCGCGCCAGGCCATGCAGGACCGGTTCCGCGCGCTGCTTGAGGCCGGGCTTTGGAACACGCGCCGGAACTCTATCCGGGCTGATCTGGAGGGATTGAGATGAGTGCACCAATTGTTCAGGGCTGGTGCCCGGGCGCCCATCGTCCGATGATGTCCGGTGACGGTCTGGTCGTCAGGGTCAGGCCCCGGCTGGCGCGTCTGGAGGCCGATCAGGCACTGGGACTGTGCGATCTGGCGGACCGCTTTGGCAACGGCTCGATCGATTTGACCAATCGCGCCAATCTGCAATTGCGGGGCGTGGAAGAGGAAGACCATCAGCCTCTTCTCAAAGAGCTTGCCGCGCTGAACCTGCTGGATGCGGAACCCGGTATCGAAATACGCCGCAATATTCTGGTTACACCGCTCTATCAGGCGGGCGATTTGACTGCTCGACTGACCCATGAACTGATTGATCGGCTTGCGGAGCTGCCGGACCTGCCGGCAAAGTTCGGCTTTGCAATCGACACCGGCCGCGAACGTCTGCTGGCGGCGGATTCGGCTGATATTCGTCTGGAAACCGGAGCTGGCGGCCTGATCCTGCGCGCCGATGGCTGCGAAACCGGGCGGAGCGTGACCGAGACCGACGCCATTGACCACGTGATCGCGCTGGCAATGTGGTTTGCCGAAACCTACACGCCCGAAACACGCCGCATGGCGCGTGTCATCGACGCCCTGCCGCAGGAATGGCAAGGATTTGCGCCCGGTTCTGTTGGCGCAAAGCTTCAACCGGGCCGCTGTGAACTGGGTGCCCTTTACGGCGCAGCTTTTGGGTCGCTGCCTGCGCGCAAGCTGTATGACCTGATCGAGGACAGCGGCGCTTGCGCCCTGCGCGTCACCCCGTGGCGGCTGATCCTGCTGGAAGGCGGGGCGGCGATACCTGCCCCGGCCTTTGTCGAAGATGGAACCGATCCGTTGATGACCACCGACGCCTGCCCCGGCGCACCGTTCTGCCCGCAGGCGCAGGCCGAGACGCGCGACATCGCCCGGGCGTTGGCTTCGCGGGTGTCCGGACGCCTCCATGTTTCAGGCTGCAGCAAGGGATGCGCTCGCATGGGTCCTGCCGACATCACATTGGTGGGCGCAAACGGACGATTTGATCTTGTCAAACAGGGCCGCGCAGGGGATGAGCCCAGCCAACGCGGGCTCGACCCGGAAACACTCATGACTATGGACTTCACCTGATGCCCTATACATACGAAACCGATGGCGCGGCGATCTACAAGGAAAGCTTTGCCACCATCCGGTCCGAGGCTGATCTGGCCCGTTTTGATGCCGATGAAGAGCAGGTTGCCGTTCGCATGATCCACGCCGCGGGCATGGTCGGGCTGGAAGAGTTCGTGCATTTCTCGCCCGGCTTCGTGCAGACGGCCCGCACTGCTTTGGAAAATGGCGCACCGATCCTGTGTGATGCGCGCATGGTCAGCGAAGGTGTCACCCGTTTCCGCCTGCCCGCCGACAACCAAGTGATCTGTACCCTGCATGATGAACGCGTACGCCCGCTGGCCGCCGAGATGAGCAACACCCGTTCCGCCGCTGCGCTGGAGCTGTGGCGGCCGCATCTAGAGGGCGCGCTGGTCGCCATAGGCAATGCGCCCACCGCACTGTTCCATTTGCTGAACATGCTGGAAGACCCGGATTGCCCGCGCCCTGCCGCGATCATCGGCTGCCCGGTTGGCTTCGTCGGCGCGGTGGAATCCAAGGATGCGCTGTGGCAGGCGCAACCGGTGCCGTCCTGCATCGTCAAAGGTCGTCTGGGCGGCAGCGCCATCACGGTGGCGGCCATCAACGCCATCGCAAGCCGGGCAGAATGAAGATGGGCACCATATACGGTGTGGGCCTTGGCCCCGGCGATCCGGATTTGATGAGCGTCCGGGCTGATCGCCTGCTGCGCAATGCAAAGCATGTGGCTTATTTCCGCAAACCCGGTCGCAGTGGTCAGGCGCGCAAGATCGTTAACGGGATGATCCCCGAAGGCGCGGTCGAGTTTCCCATGGAGTATCCCGTAACTACCGAGATCCCGGTGACAGACCCGCGTTACAACGAATTGCTGGCAGCATTCTACGAAGACTGCACCGCCCATCTCAAGGCCCTGTCCGAACAGGGTGAGGACGTGGTTGTTCTGTGCGAGGGCGACCCTTTCTTCTATGGCTCGTTCATGCATCTTTACAGCCGTCTGCGCCAAGACGCGCCGGTTGAAGTTGTACCCGCCATTACCGGCATGTCCGGAGCCTGGACAGCGACAGGGGACCCGATCACCTGGGGTGATGATGTGCTGACCGTGCTGGTTGGCACCCTGCCCGAGGACACGCTGGCGGAACGCATGGCTCTGACCGATGCGTTGGTCGTGATGAAAATCGGACGCAACATCGACAAGGTGAAGCGCGCTCTGAAGACCGCTGGCCTGTATGACCGGGCGTGGATCGTGGAATATGCGCAGATGCCGAACCAGACGGTGACAAAGCTGTCCGAAGCCTGCGAAAAGATCACCCCGTATTTCTCGATCATCGTCGTGCACGGTCAGGGGCGGCGACCATGAGCGGCTGGGTCAAGATTGCCGGTCTGGGGCCGGGTGACGAGGCGCTTGTTACACCAGAAGTAACAGCCGCGCTGGCCGAAGCCACCGATGTTGTGGGCTATATCCCATATGTGGCGCGTATTGCCGAGCGCCCCGGCCTTACACTGCATGCCAGTGACAACCGGGTCGAAATCGACCGCTCGCAACATGCACTGCAAATGGCTGCCGATGGCAAACGGGTGGTCGTTGTATCCTCGGGCGATCCCGGCGTGTTTGCCATGGCGGCGGCCGTTTTCGAAGCGCTGGAAAACGGCCCTGCGGAATGGCGTGGCCTTCAGATCGATGTGCTGCCGGGGATCACGGCGATGTTGGCTGCATCCGCTCGCGCGGGCGCCCCGATGGGGCATGATTTCTGCGCCATCAACCTCAGCGACAACCTCAAACCATGGTCATTGATCGAAAAACGCCTGCGCCTTGCTGCACAGGCGGATTTCTCGATGGCCTTTTACAATCCGCGCTCGAAGTCCCGCCCGGAAGGCTTTGTAAAAACGCTGGAAATCCTGCGTGAAGAATGTGAGCCCGAACGTCTGATCCTGTTCGCCCGCGCCGTATCGCGGGCCGATGAAGAGATGCGCATTTCGACACTGGCCGAAGCCACGCCCGACATGGCGGATATGCAGACTGTGGTGATCGTGGGGTCATCCCGAACGCGCGTCATCGAGCGCTATGGCGCACCCATCGTTTACACCCCTCGCTTCACCCCTGATGAGGATCAGGGATGAGACAGCCAGTCCAGAACCTGTGCGACCTGCGAAAACTCGGTCCGCTTCGGCAGAACCGGGCGGTCGATCATCAGCACGGGAAGGCCCAGCGCCCGCGCCGCGTCCAGCTTGGCGCGAGCGCCCGTGCCGCCAGCGTTCTTGGACACGACCAGCTGCGTCCCATGGCGCTGCATCAACGCCCGGTCGTCGGCTTCGGTAAACGGCCCTCGGGCGACGACCACCGCTGCATTCGGCAAGGGCAAAGTGTCGGGCTCATCCACAAGGCGCAGCAGATAACTGTGTTGAGGTCGGGTCGAAAAATCTTCAAGATGCATGCGGCCAACGGCAAGGAAGACACGCTGAGCATCGCCGGACAATGCGTCCACGGCGGCAGCCATGTCGGGCACGTGACGCCAGACATCGCCGGGCTGCGACACCCAGGACGCGCGAGTCAACGCGGCCAATGGCGTCCGCGTCGCGGCGCATGCCTCGGTCGCGTTCCGGCTCATCCGGGCCGCAAATGGATGGGTCGCGTCCACGACATGGGTGATGGCGTTCTCATGGATATAGGCGGCCAGACCTTCCGGACCGCCGAAACCGCCAACCCTTACCGGCAAGGGCTGCGGACGCGGGTTTTCCACCCGTCCAGCGTAGGAATACACAGCCGCAATCCCTTGTTGCGAAACAGCTTTGGCCAGCGCGTTGGCCTCGGTCGTGCCGCCAAGGATCAGGAGGGTTGTCATGTCTGAATCTCCGTGGCTGACCGTTCTGGGACTGGGCGAAGATGGGTTTGATGGCCTGTCGCCAACCAGCCGTCAAGTGCTGGACCGGGCCGAAGTGATCATGGGGCCGCCGCGCCACCTGTCATTGCTGCCCGAAACAGGGGCGGAACGTGTCGAATGGCCTGTGCCGTTCTCGGAAGGGCTGCCGATCCTGAAGGGATTGCGTGGCCGGCAGACGGTTGTTCTGGCCTCGGGCGATCCGTTCTGGTTTGGCGCGGGTTCGGTCATTGCGCGCAATTTCGATGCCGGTGAATGGACCGCCCTGCCCGGCCAATCCACCTTCTCGCTGGCCGCTGCCCGGCTCGGCTGGCCTTTGGAAAGCACCCTGACCTTCGGCCTGCACGCCGCGCCGCTGACCCGTTTGCGTCCTCATCTGGCGCCGGGAGCGCACGCGATCTTGTTGCTGCGTGACGGAAAGTCCGTGGCGGAACTGGCACGGTATCTGACCGAGACAGGCTTCGCCGACTCGGCCCTGCATGTGATGCAGGCGCTTGGCGGTCCGCGCGAAAACACCAGAACAGTCACGCTGACCGAGGCGCTGTTGGGCACGTTCGACCATCCGGTTTGCGTCGGTCTGGAGGTTTCCGGTGCAGGACCTGCCCTTTCCAAGGCGTCTGGCAAACCGGACCACATCTTCGAGACGGACGGTCAGATCACCAAACGCCCGATCCGCGCGCTGACACTCTCGGCGCTTGCTCCGCAACGGGGCGAACACTTGTGGGATATCGGAGGGGGCACCGGTTCGATCAGCATCGAATGGCTGATGTGCGATGCGACCCTGACCGCGACCAGCATTGAACCCCGTGCTGACAGGGCTGAGCGCATTCGTCGGAATGCCGATGCATTGGGTCAGGATCGGCTGAATGTCATCCATGGCACCGCGCCCGCTGCACTGGATGGGTTGGAACTGCCCGACGTGGTGTTCATCGGAGGGGGGCTTGATCCAGACCTGCTGCACTGGCTGCACCAGAACCTGCCGTCCGGAACCCGCCTGGTTGCCAATGCCGTGACTTTGGAAAGCGAGGCCACATTGGCCCAGTGGCATGAGAAACTGGGCGGAGAGCTTCTGCGGATCGAACTCGCTCAGTCGGCGCCGCTTGGACCGCGCCGCGGCTGGAAATCCGCCTATCCGGTCGTGCAGTGGAGCGTGACGCTATGATCGTTGCCGGTTTGGGATTCTCGTCCGCTGCCACGGTTGCCAGCTTGCGCGCCGCATTTGACACGGCGGCCGCAAACCACGATGTCGCCGCCCTGGCAACCGTTGCCGACAAGGAAGGTCATTCGGTCCTGACGACCTTTGCCGAAGAACTGTCGCTTCCCCTGCATTTCGTTGCCGCCGCCGATCTGGCCGGTCAACGTACACTCACCTGCTCGAACCGCAGCCGCGCAACCTATGGCACCGGAAGCGTGGCCGAAGCATCCGCATTGGCCGCCGCCGGAAAGCTTTTTGGCCCGGGCGCGCGGCTGCTTTCACCCAGACAGATTTCAGACGACCGGCTGGCGACCTGCGCCATAGCCATCGGAGGACAGACATGACCGTTCATTTCATCGGCGCCGGACCGGGCGCCGCCGACCTGTTGACGCTGCGCGGGCGCGACATCATCGCATCCTGCCCCGTTTGCCTTTATGCGGGTTCCCTGGTTCCGGAAGAAATTCTTGGCCACTGCCCCGAAGGCGCAAGGATCGTGAACACCGCGCCGATGGATCTGGATCAGATCATGGCCGAGATCGAGGCCGCACATCAGGCCGGCCAGGATGTGGCCCGTCTGCATTCGGGCGACCTGTCGGTCTGGTCGGCGATGGGGGAACAGATCCGCCGCCTCAAGGAAATGGGCATCCCGGTCAGCGTGACCCCTGGCGTTCCGTCCTTTGCGGCGGCTGCGGCGGCTTTGGGAACCGAGCTTACTTTGCCCGGGCTGGCGCAATCCGTGGTTCTGACCCGGACACCAGGCCGTGCATCTTCCATGCCCGAAGGCGAGACGTTGGAGAATTTCGCACGTACAGGGGCGACACTTGCCATTCATCTGTCCATCGGCAATCTGGACAATGTCATTGCCGATCTGACCCCGGCCTATGGGGCCGACTGTCCGGTCGCCGTGGTCTATCGCGCGAGCTGGCCGGATGAAAGGATCATCCGCGCCACGCTGGGAACGCTCAAAGACGCGCTGGATGACAGCATCTCGCGGACTGCGTTGATCATGGTCGGCCCGGCACTGGCGGGCGAAGGTTTCGAGGAAAGCTGCCTGTATTCGAAAGATTACGACCGCCGCTATCGCCCGCAAAGCGCCGAGAGCCCCTGGTCAAGCTGGAGCCATGGTGATGATTAACCCTCCGGGCCTTCTGATTTCCGCCCCGTCTTCGGGTACGGGCAAGACAACGGTAATGCTGGGCCTGTTGCGCGCGTTGGCCGAGGATGGCCTGACCGTTCAACCGTTCAAGAGCGGACCGGACTATATCGACCCCGCCTTCCACCGAGCCGCGTCCGGGCGGGCTTCGTTCAATCTTGACAGCTGGGCGATGGGCGATCCTTTGTTGAACGCGATCTCCGCGCAGGCCGAAGGCGCCGACATCGTCGTGGCGGAAGGTTCGATGGGCCTGTTCGATGGCGTGGCCAAGCCGGGTGAGTTGGGTCATGGGTCCAGCGCCGAGACCGCTGCACGGATGGGTTGGCCGGTTGTGTTGGTGCTGGATGTCGGCGGCCAGGCGCAGTCTGCGGCGGCAACCGCGCTGGGGTTCAGGATGTACAACCCCGATCTGCCCTTTGCTGGCGTCATTCTAAACCGCTGTGCCAGCCCCCGGCACGAGCGCCTGACCCGGCTGGGGATGGAACGCGCCGGCCTGCCGGTTCTGGGTGTGCTGCCGCGCCGAGGCGATCTGACCCTACCCGAGCGGCATCTGGGGTTGATCCAGGCCGTCGAACACCCGGATCTGGAAAGCGCCATTGTGGGCTATGCCGCATTTCTGCGTGAACATGTGGATCTCGAGGCGATCAAACGGGCGGCTTCCTCAGGCCCCATTGGGCCATCGTCAGACGCGCTGCCGCGCCCTCCGGCCCAGCGGATTGCATTGGCACGGGATGCGGCTTTTTCTTTTACATATCCACATTTGCTGGAAGGCTGGCGCGCCGCCGGGGCCGAAATCCTACCCTTCTCGCCACTGGCTAATGAAGCCCCGGCGGCGGATGCCGATCTGGTCTGGCTTCCCGGCGGATATCCTGAACTGCATGCCGGGACATTGGCTGCTGCCCAAACCTTCCTCGCGGGTCTGCGCAAGCACGCGGAAACAAGGCCTGTGCATGGCGAGTGCGGTGGATACATGGCGCTGGGTCATGCGCTGATCGACAAGGATGGCGTGCGGCATGAAATGGCTGGCCTGCTGGGGCTGGTGACGTCGTACCAAAAACGCAAATTCAACCTAGGCTATCGCAAGGCCGAACTTTTGGCCCCGATGCCGGGATTTGCACAGAATGCAGCGCTGCGCGGGCATGAGTTCCACTATTCCTCGATCGTGGATCAGCCTGACCCGCCGCTGGCACGCGTGTTTGATGCGGAAGGCGCAGAGGGACCTCAGACCGGCTCCGTTCGCGGCAAAGTCACCGGTACATTCTTTCACCTGATTGCGGAGGCAACTGCATGAGCGGATTTGTCTCTTTCATCGGCTCGGGCCCCGGCGATCCGGAACTGCTGACGCTGAAGGCCGTCGACAGGATGCAAAAGGCCGATGCAATTTTGTTCGATGACCTCAGCAGCGGGCCGATTCTGAGCCACGCGCGCGAAGACGCCGACCTTGTGGGCGTGGGCAAACGGGCAGGTCGCCCCTCGCCCAAACAGGACCATGTCAGCCGGTTGCTAGTGGACTACGCCCAGACCGGCCAACATGTCGTGCGGCTGAAATCCGGCGATGGCGGCATGTTCGGGCGACTGGAAGAAGAACTTGTTGCCCTTCGTGAGGCGGGCATTGAATTCGAGATCATCCCCGGCGTACCGTCTGCGGTGGCTGCCGCTGCTGCTGCAGGCATCCCGCTGACGCGTCGTCTGACCGCACGGCGGGTGCAGTTCGTGACGGGACATGACGTCAGTGGCGCGTTGCCGGACGACCTGAACCTGACAGCCTTGGCCGATTCTCAGGCCACCACTGTCGTATTCATGGGTAAACGTACTTTCCCGCTTCTGGCAGAAGCACTGCATTCACACGGCCTGCCTTTGGATACGCCTGCTTTGATGGCTGAATCTGTTTCGACCCCGGATCAGAAGCTGACGCGCGCCACCATCGGTGCCCTGGCCGAACAGCTGAAATCCGAGATCGGCACGGCTCCGGCCTTGATCCTTTACGGGCCGCTGGCGGAGTTCGAAGATGATTGACCTGAGCCTGATTGGCATCGGCACCGGCAACCCGGATCACGTGACCTTTCAGGGGGCGCAGGCGATCCGGTCGGCCGATCTGATCCTGATCCCCCGCAAAGGCGAAAACAAGGCCGATCTGGCCGGGCTGCGTGAGGAAATCATCGATCGGGTAACCGAGACACCACCAAGGATAGCCTATTTTGACATCCCCAGACGCCGGGCGGATGACGGCTATCTGCGTGGCGTGGACGAATGGCACGACGCCATTGCGCTGCGCTGGCAAGAGGCGATCGCGGCCCACCCGGAGGCGCAGAACATTGCGCTGCTGATTTGGGGCGACCCGTCCCTGTATGACAGTTCGCTGCGCATTGCGGC
Organism: Ruegeria sp. AL12; assembly: GCF_056540885.1. NCBI lineage: Bacteria > Pseudomonadati > Pseudomonadota > Alphaproteobacteria > Rhodobacterales > Roseobacteraceae > Ruegeria > Ruegeria sp. AL12. The sequence continues at coordinate 1,520,258 of NZ_JBQFXN010000001.1, forward strand.
GCGGCTGGACCCCAAGCCCAACACCAGGGTGATCCCGGGCATCACGGCCTTGCAGGCTTTGACCGCGGCTCATGCGATCCCGATCAATGACCTGGGCGCACCCTATGTCGTGACCACCGGGCGTCGTATCCGGGAGGAAGGCTGGCCTGAAACCGCTTCGAAAGTCGCCGTCATGCTGGACGGGGAATGTTCGTTCCAGTCCCTCAGAATGGCAGAGTATGACATCTGGTGGGGGGCCTATGTGGGCATGAAAGAAGAACTGCTGATCAGCGGCCCTTTGGATCAAGTCGCGCAGCGGATCCTTGACACGCGCGCCCGCGCCCGAGCCGACCATGGCTGGATCATGGATATCTACTTGCTGAAGAAACGCGACGTGCAGCAGCGCGCGGCGAACACGGATTCGTGACTGCGCAGGACACTCAAGTCTGGCACACAGGTCAGAGCAAGATACCGGAGACGCGTTGATGAAAGCCTTCATTCCCCTGCTCTGCCTGATCGCGTTGCCTCTGTGGGCTCAGGATGCGCCCGAGGGCTGGGCCGTATACCCAACCCAGAAACCGTATGCAGAACTGGTTGACGCAACCAAAGCCGCGATCAAGGAAAACGGGCTGATCGTCGTGACTCAGGCGGGCCCGACCAAAGCGGCGGCAGCACGTGGGATATCGATTCCCGGAAATCGCGTGATCGGCGCTTTCAACAATGACTACGCCGTGCGGGTTCTGGAAACCTCGGTCCACGCGATGATCGAGGCCCCGATCCGGTTTTACGTTACCGAGAACAAAGACGGGACGGCAAACCTGTCGTATAAAACCCCCAGTTTCGTCTTTGCGCCCTACGCCTCGGAAGGCGGTCAGAACCTGATGGATATTGCCGCCGAGCTTGACTCGACGTTTCAATCGATCGCTGAACGCGCAGTCAAATAGTCACACTGGCGTGAACCGCCTTGCGTCCGGGAACGTCCTCCGCAATCTGCTTGAAACGGTTTTATCGGAGCATGACTGATGCAAGACCCCTCGCCCCGCGCTGCGGATATTCTGGCCCAACGCCTTTATGAAGCGGGGTGCCGACACGCATTCGGGATGCCGGGGGGCGAGGTCCTGACGCTGGTCGATGCGCTGGAAAAGGCTGGGATCACCTTTCATCTGACCAAGCACGAAAACTCTGCCGGGTTCATGGCCGAGGCCGTTCATCATCGCGACGGTGCACCTGCAATTCTGGTCGCCACTCTGGGTCCGGGCGCAATGAACGGGATCAATGTGGTGGCGAACGCTTTGCAGGATCGTGTGCCGATGGTCGTTCTGACCGGATGCGTCGATGCGGACGAAGCGTTGACCTATACCCATCAGGTCATGGATCACAGCCGGGTTTATCGCGCGATCACCAAAGGCACTTATACGCTGACAGCCAAAGGCGCGGATATCATTGCCGACAAGGCGGTGTCGCTGGCCATGCAGCCACGACCCGGCCCGGTTCATATCGATGTCCCGATCTCGGTTGCCGACACGCCTGTTACCGGCGTGAAACGCCGCCGGCTGGCCAAGGTCGCGCCGGTCAGCCCCGGTGGTGAATGCCTTGAGAAGGCCCGCCGCTGGGTGGCCGAGGCCGAACGCCCCATCGCCATCATCGGCCTGGATGTCCTCTATGACGACTCGCGCAGTGTCGTGCAGGCGTTCCTGGAGCATTTTGGCATTCCTTTCGTAACGACCTACAAGGCCAAAGGCGTCGTGCCCGAGGATCACGCGCTGTGTCTGGGCGGCGCGGGGCTGTCGCCGCTGGCTGACAAGCATCTTGTGCCTCTGATCGAACAATCGGATCTGGTATTGTGTCTGGGATATGACCCGATCGAAATGCGCCCCGGCTGGCGTGAGATCTGGGATCCGGAAGAAAAGCGCGTCATCGATATCTCTGCCGTGGTCAACGACCACTACATGCATCAGGCTGGATTGAACCTTGTTGCCCACACGGGCGAGACATTGGAGGCAATAGCCAAAGGCAACCCGGCCCGTGAAACATGGCCGGGCAACGAACCCGAGCAGATCAAAGCCGCGCTGGCAAAGGACTTCCCCACCGATGAAAGCTGGGGGCCCGCTGCCGTCATTGTCGAAACCCGTGCTGCCCTGCCGCCTGAAACACTGGCCACGGCCGACAGCGGCGCACACCGCATTCTGCTGAGCCAGATGTGGGCGTGCAACGAAGAACGCGGGCTGATCCAGTCCTCGGCGTTGTGCACGATGGGATGTGCCGTACCCATGGCCATTGGCCTGAAACTGGCCGAACCCGACCGCCCGGTGATCAGCTTCTCGGGGGATGCGGGGTTCCTGATGGTTGCGGGCGAGTTGTCGACAGCGGCTGAAATGGGCGGCAACCCGATTTTTCTGGTCTTCGTGGATGCCAGCCTTGCCCTGATCGAGCTGAAACAACGCCAGCGACAGATGCGCAACACGGGCGTGGATTTCGGCCATCATGATTTCGCCGCAATGGGCCGCGCCTTTGGCGGCAATGGCCATACGGTTCGTAACAGGACAGAGTTGCGCGCCGCACTGGAAGCTGCTGTAAAGGCTGAGACATTTACGGTGATTGCTGCTGAAGTTGAGCGTGGAGGCTATGATGGCCGCATCTGAAGGCCCATTGAAGGGTGTCAAGGTTCTGGACCTTAGCCGGATCCTGGCGGGCCCAACATGCACACAGCTTCTGGGCGATCTGGGCGCAAGCGTCATCAAGATCGAAAACCCGGCAACCGGGGGCGATGACACGCGGCAATGGGGCCCGCCCTACGTAAGCGATGCCGAGGGCAACCGCTCGGATCTGAGCGCCTATTTCATGTCTGCCAACCGCAACAAGAAATCCGTCGCGCTGGATATCTCCTCGGTCGAGGGTCAGGCGGAAATCAGACGCTTGGCGTCACATGCGGACATCCTGATCGAGAACTTCAAACCGGGCGGGCTGGCCAAATACGGGCTGGACTATGCCACCCTGTCGCAACAGTTTCCAAGCCTCGTGTACTGTTCGATCTCGGGCTACGGCCAAACCGGCCCGAATGCCAGCAAGCCCGGCTATGACCTGATGGCGCAGGGCTATGGCGGGATCATGTCGCTGACCGGCGACCCCGAGGGCGCGCCCATGAAAGTGGGTGTTGGCATCGCCGACGTGATGTGCGGGATGTATGCAACCGTGGGTATCCTGGCCGCGCTGCGCCACCGCGACTTGACCGGCGAGGGCCAGCAGATCGATCTGGCGCTGGTGGATTCCCAGATCGCCTGGCTGATCAATGAAGGCGTCAACTATCTGACGTCAGGCAATGTTCCGCAACGACGCGGAAACGGGCACCCCAACATCGTCCCTTATGACGTCTACGAAACCGCCGATGGGCACGTGATTCTCGCGGTTGGAAATGACGGCCAGTTCAGAAAACTCTGCAACTTCATCAATGCTCCTGAACTGGCAGACGATCCGAGATTCGCGACCAACCCGGCCCGATTGGAGCATCGTGACGCGCTGAATTCGATTCTTCGCCCCGCTGTGAAGGCGCTGGATACCCTGACCGTCATTTCCGGTCTGGAGGCTGTCAAAGTGCCCGTCGGCCCGGTGCAGACGCTGGATCAGGTGTTCAACACGGAACAAGTGGCCGCAAGACAGATGCAGATTGCCATGCAGGCCCAGCCGGGTCAGGTCAACCTGATCGGGAATCCTCTGAACCTGTCTCGGACGCCTGTAACATATCGCAGCGCCCCACCGGTCTGCGGGGCCGATACTGAGGCTGTTCTGAGCGCCGAAAACCCGTTCGAGGATTGAAATACTTGCACATTTAGGCGGCAAGTCGCTGAAACATGCCCTTGAATCGGCGGTTTTTTTCATCTTTTTCGCACACGTCATTTCACCAATTCGAGAGCAGCGTCGATACTGTTACGTCCCTCTCGCACACTCTGGTACATCGAACAGTGTCAAATATCGCAATCAGATTGGACCCAAGTATGAAACAAGACGTTTTCGGACAGATGAACACCCTGACCCAGCCGGCGGCCGTCGAAGCGTGGAATGGTGTTCTGCTTGGGTTCATGGCTCATGCCGCTGTCACGCCGCAGCACTTGGGCAAAGTGCTGGAACTCGAGCCCGACTTCGCGCTGGGTCAAGCGGTCAAAGGTCTGTTCATGGCGCTGCTTGGGCGGCGCGAGATGATGGCGGTTGCTGTCGAAGCGCTGGCTGCTGCCAACGCGGCGATGGAACGTCAACCTGCAACTGAACGCGAACGTCTCTACGTGGATGCGCTGGCCCTGTATCTGGCTGGACAGCAGGCACAGGCGGTTCAGAAATTCGAAGCGATTCTGCGTGACCATCCGCAGGACACGCTGGCGATGAAACTAAGCCATGCGACCCGCTTTGTTCTGGGCGATGCAAACGGAATGCGCCGCTCGATCGAGCGGGTGATGCCCGCATATGAGCCGGACCACCCCGGGCGCGGCTATCTGCTGGGCTGTCATTCCTTCGCGCTGGAAGAAACAGGCGCTTATGAAAAAGCCGAAATCGCGGGCCGTCAGGCGCTATGGATGGTGTCCGATGATGCCTGGGGCCTGCACGCTGTGGCCCATGTCCATGAGATGACGGGCAATGCGCAGCTGGGCCTAGACTGGCTGGCCGGGCGCGAGGCGGCCTGGGCCCACTGCAACAACTTCCGGTACCACGTGTGGTGGCACAAGGCGCTGATGCATCTGGATCTGGGTCAGGTCGATCAGGTGATCGAGCTGTATGACAATCACATCCGCAAGGACAAAACCGACGATTATCGCGACATCTCGAACGGTACTTCGCTGCTGATGCGGCTTGAACTTGAGGGCGTGAATGTCGGAAATCGCTGGGAAGAGCTGGCTGATCTGAGTGCCGCACGAACGGAAGATGGCTGTCTGATCTTTGCGGATCTGCATTATCTGCTGGCGCTTACCGGTGACAATCGCGCCGATGCCACGGCCAAGATGCTGAACCGCATGAACAAGGATGCGGCCCGCGCCGACGACGACACCACCCGCCGCATGGCAGACCCCGGTATCGCTGCGGCCATGGGCCTAGAGGCCTTTGGTGACGGCCACTATGGAACGGCGTTTGATCATCTGCTGGCGGCGCGCGATTCCATGCAACTGGCCGGTGGCAGCCACGCGCAACGTGATGTATTTGAACGCATTACCATTGATTCCGGCCTGCGCGCGGGTCGCCTGGACGCGGTGGAACGCATTCTGGATGACCGTCGCGCCAAGCGCGCCGGGGGCGAAGACAATTATGCCATCGCGCGTCGCGCCCTGATCGACGCGGCCCGCGACAGCGGTGACGTCCAAAGCGTCCCCGCCGAATAACAAGAAGACCAAGAAGGACAGAAAACGTATGGCGACCATATCGCCCGCTTCTGATTTTGTACCCGCTGCGGCCCCGGCCGCAGCCCCTGCCAGTGCGCGTGACCCGCGTCTGGATTTCTATCGCGGCATCGCGATGTTCATCATCCTGATCGCCCATATTCCCAACGATCCCTGGGCAAAGTGGATTCCTGCCCGCTTTGGGTACTCGGACGCGACCGAGATTTTTGTGTTCTGCTCGGGCATGGCCTCGGCCATCGCCTTTGGCGGGGCATTTCTGCGCAAGGGATGGTGGATGGGCACCGCCCGAGTGGCCTACCGCATCTGGCAGGTCTATTGGGCGCATATTGCCCTGTTCTTCTTTGTTGCAATGACAATGGCCGCGTTGGATCAGACCGGCGCGTTCGAGAAAACCTATGTCTCGTCGTTGAACCTTCAACATTTCTTCAATGATCCGGCCCCGCAAATGGTCGGGATTTTCACACTGACCTATGTGCCGAACTACTTCGATATCCTGCCGATGTATCTGGTCGTACTGGCGCTTATGCCGCTTTACATGGCGCTCTACCGCGTCAGTTTCTGGCTGATGGCGGCAGTTTGCGTGGCCATCTGGTTCATCGCACAAACCGGCGCGCTTGCCCTTCCCGCAGAACCCTGGTCCCAGCGCCAATGGTTCTTCAACCCCTTCGGATGGCAATTGCTGTTTTTCACCGGCTTCGCCTTCATGCGCGGTTGGATTCCGGCCCCGCCCGTGTCGAAATCCTTGATCTGGGTGGCGATTGCCTTTGTCGTTTTGTCAGCCCCGTTCGGGTCATGGAAAGTCTTCACCTGGATCAACACGGCTGCACCCGAGCTTGGCGCAGTGATCCGCAAGGGCTGGCCCCTGACCGAAGAGCTGCGTGGCAAAACCGAGTTCGGCCTTCTTCGATATGTCCACTTTCTGTCGCTGGCCTATCTGGGATGGGTTGCAGCGGGCGAGCACGGCCACCGCCTGATCGCGACGGGTCATGGTGTGGGCGCACGCACCTGGCAATTCCTGCTGGCCGTTATCACCAAGGTCGGCCAGCAATCCCTTGCCGTTTTCGTGTTTTCCATGGCCGCGGCCCGGTTGATCGGCGTCGCGCTGGATCAGGCTGGGCGGGATGTCGCCACTGTCTTTATCGCCAACATGATTGGGTTTGCGATGATCATCGGCGTTGCCTATCTGGCAGCTTGGTTCAAGTCACAACCCTGGAAGTCGAAGAAATGAATTTTACCCGTCGCGCATTCCTCGTCTCGACGACTGCTTTGGCCTTCGCTCCATCCGCCTATGCGACGGGCGGTGAGACGCCTTTTGACCGCGACTATGTGATCGAGATGGCCCGCGATCTGGCCAGCCGCCCCTATGTGGAACGCGAGATGGTACCGCAAGAATGGCAGGACCTGACCTATCAGCAATACCGTTCCATCCGGTTCCGGCTTGACCGGGCGCTGTGGTATGAAACCGAGACGCCCTTCAACGTGGATTTCTTCACCCCCGGCCTGTATTTCCCACGCACCGTCAAGGTGGAAACGGTCGAGAACGGCATGACCAAGCCGGTCGCCTTCGATCTGGATATGTTCGACAAGTCCGAAGACGTGCCGCAACTGCCAATCGATGACACGCTGGGCTTCTCGGGCCTGCGTCTGCGCACTGAAATGCACCGCCCCGGCAAGACAGATGAATTCTGCGTCTGGCAGGGGGCCAGCTATTTCCGCGCCATTGGCCTGCACGAGGTTTACGGACTGTCCGCGCGGGGTCTGGCGTTGAAAACCGGCGACCCGGATGGCGAGGAATTTCCCGAATTCATCCGTTTCTGGCTGGAACGTCCCGAACCGGGCCAACGCAACATGGTCGTGCACGCATTGTTGGACAGCCCCAGCGTGACCGGCGCCTATCGTTTCAACGTCACGGCGGGCGCGGATTGCATCATGGACGTCGAGGCAACGCTGTTCCCGCGCGAAGACCTGCCCCATGTGGGTATCGCTCCGGGAACTTCGATGTTCCTGTTCGACCAGACCAACCACAGCCGGTTCGACGATTTCCGCCCTGCTGTGCACGACAGCGACGGGTTGATGATCCGCAATGGCGCGGGCGAGGTCCTGTGGCGTCCACTGGCCAATCCGACCCGATTGCAGGTCTCATCCTTCGTCGACACAAACCCGCGCGGGTTTGGTCTGATGCAGCGCAAACGACAGTTTTCGGACTATGCCGATCTCGAGGCCAATTACCACAAGCGCCCGGGCCTGTGGGTCGAGCCCCAGGAAGACTGGGGCAAAGGCTCGGTCACGCTGGTCGAGATTCCGGCAGATCAGGAAATCTATGACAACATCGTCGCCTATTGGAGGCCCGCTGAACCCTATGCGGCAGGCAGTCAGGTTGATCTGTCCTATCGCCTGATCTGGGGTGAAGAACCCCAGCGCACACCGATGCCGCGCGTGATCAACACCGCGATGGGCGAGAACACCTTTGGCGAAGGCCGGCTGGCCGTCATCGATTTTGAAGACAGCGAGCTGTTCGAGGACCTGGGCGCAATTACGATCTTTGTGGATTCGCCACATGCGGAAACTTCAGAAGGCGTCTTGCAGCGCAACCCGGATACCGGTGGTCCACGCCTGGCGTTTTCGTTCCAGCCCGGCGAACGCAACCATGTCGAGTTGCGCGCGCAATTGTTGAAAGACAAACAGCCCGCCTCGGAAGTCTGGCTGTACCGTTGGACCACATGAGCCGCGATCTGCATATCATGCCGCCCGAGGCCCCTCTGGCGATGCCGGCGCAGAACTTCAGCGCACGGTTCCGGGATGCCGATGCGCCTTCTGGTCAGCACAAATCCTCTGCCGGTTTCTGGCGCGCGCTGGTTTTTTCGCCTGCTATGGCCGCCACTCTGGCCTTGCTGTGGGTCATGTGCGACTGGTTCGGCGCGGAAGGCATAAACGTGGTCGAAGCCATTCTTTTGGCTTTGATTTCGTTCAACTTCTTCTGGATTTCCTTCACCGTCTGCACCGTTTTGCTGGGCATGGTGTCGCTGGCGAAACAGGAACGCCCCGAGCGCCGGGCCGCGGCGCAACCCCTGCGGGTGGCCCTGCTGACCCCGGTCTACAACGAAGTCCCCTGGAACGTGCTGGGCAATGCCCGCACCATGCTGGAGGATCTTCAGGCGCGCGGCGGCAAACATCATTATGCCATGTTCATTCTGTCGGACACGCGCGATCCCGAGATTGCGGCGCAGGAACAGGCCAGCGTCGAAGCACTGCGCACCACGCTGGCACCCGGGCTCGAGCTGTATTATCGCCGCCGCGAACAGAATACCGACCGCAAGGTGGGCAATATCGCCGACTGGGTCAGCCGTTGGGGCGCGGATTGGGATGCCATGCTGGTGCTGGATGCCGACAGCCTGATGACCGGGCGCGCGATCCATCGCCTGACCGATGCACTGGCATGCGATCCGGGTGCGGGCTTGATTCAAAGCTATCCGCAGCTGATCGGCGCACAGTCGGTCTTTGCCCGGATGCAGCAATTTGCAAATGGCGTCTATGGCATCGCCTTTGCCGAAGGTCTGGCCCGTTGGTGCGGGCAAGAGGGCAACTATTGGGGCCACAACGCGATTATCCGCACCAAGGCCTTTGCCTCCAGCGCCGGCCTGCCCAAGCTGCGTTCGTTCAGCGGTCAGGACAAGCTGATCATGAGCCACGATTTCGTCGAGGCCGGCCTGCTGCGCCGCGCCGGATGGGCGGTGCGATTTCTGCCGCGTATTCGCGGGTCATATGAAGAAACACCGCCGACCCTCATCGATCACGCCATGCGGGACCGCCGCTGGTGTCAGGGCAACCTGCAACACCTGAAACTGCTGGGTTCTTCCGGATTCCGTGCCGTGTCGCGGTTTCACATGTTCCACGGCGCGGTCGGCTATCTGATGTCTCCGTTGTGGTTTGCACTATTGTTGATGTGGGCACTGATCGGTCAGGGTCAGGATGCCTCTGTCCTGCATTATTTCAGCCCCGACAATCCTCTGTTCCCGCAATGGCCCGAGATGTCGGAAACCCGTCACGTGCTGATCATTCTGGTCATGTACGCGATGTTGTTGGCCCCCAAGGTTCTGGGCGTTCTGGCCCTGCCGCTGAGCGGCGTACGCTACGCGGATTTCGGTGGCGGGCGCAAATTCCTTGCCTCTTTCCTGGCCGAGGTTCTGTTGTCGATCCTTTACGCTCCGATCCTAATGGTGCAACAGATGATCGCTGTATTCCGTACGGCTTTCGGCATTCAGCGCGGCTGGTCACCTCAGGCCCGCGACGGTGGCACCTATGGTCCGCGAACGCTGATCCTGTGCCATGCGCTTGAAACCATCATTGGAGTCGCGCTGAGTGTCGGTATCCTGTCCGGTCTGGTGTCGATCTGGCTGGCCCCGATCGCAATCAGTCTGGCGCTGGCTATCCCGTTGTCAGCGCTCAGCGGTGTCTCGGCAGGTGCCGCGCGCAAGATGGTCGGAATGCGGGAAGACTTCAGCGAACCCGCCATTACCCGGTCGGCGCGCCGCTATCGCGATGAACTGAAGCGACTGGTCGAAGGCAAAGGCAACATGACCCCGGCCGAGTGATCAACTGCCGGGAAGCCCTTCGTACCAATCGACTATCATATCGGCCCAGCCCGCGGGAACGGTGTGCCCTCCGGGGAACAGAGCAAATTCCAGCGCGCTGCCTTCGGCACAGGTGGTCCACCGGCGGCGCATGAAATCCCCCGTCGTGCTGAACCCGGTCGGTTTGTGATCGACACAACCGTTCGCATCGCGCCAGATTTCGAGACCCGCATAGATATCACCCTGCTGAAAGCTTCCTCCGCCCAGCAAACGCCCTTCCAGCGGCACCACATTGTCGGTCCAGCCATGCGTATGGAACATGCGGATCGGACCATTGCAGGTTTCAGGGTGCGGACGCCAGAAACCACCGGACACCGGGACATAGGCCGAAAACGTATCGGGGCTCTCGCAGGCCAGATAGTTGACCATGAAGGCTCCGGCGGAAAACCCGCCCAGCAGGACACGGTCAGCGTCGATGCCAAACCGCCGTGCCGCATCTTGCACCGCTTCGGTCAGAAAGGCGGTTTCGTCCCTCTCACCAAAACCGGGATAGAAATTCCAGCTTTTGGTGCCGCCCCGGTCGGGCCGTTCCAACCCCTCAGGGGCCATCACCGCATAGCCGCGTTCCAGCAGCGGCTCGACCATCCCGCGATTGCGCATCGTGCCCGACCCGCTGCCGCCATACCCATGCAGGAACACCACCATGGGCGCATTGTCCGCGTCGGGCAGTTCGATGTGATAGGCACCCATGGGCGTCTCACAGGTATCCTCTTGTCCGGCACACCCCGCGAAAGCGGTCTGCCCGGTCACTGCCAAGGCCAAAACAAGGCTGAATTCCCGGATCATCCTGCATCCTTATCATATTTGCGCACCGGCAATCCGGCCCGAACCCATCCCGGCCCTGCGGCCGAACCCAACATACCCTCGGGCACGTCGATCACATTGGTGAATCCAGCTTCGATCAGGCGGTTGCTCAGGCGTGCCGAGCGCACGCCGCGCGCGCAAATCAAGGCCACCGGGGTCGTCGGATCGCCGCCAGCCAATTCCGTCAGCGCCTTGACAAAATCCTGGCGCCGCATGTCCAGCGGCACGGCGCCCTCGCCTATGCCCGATGCGCGCCATTCGCGCGGCGTGCGGATATCGATCAACAGAACGTTCCCCTTCGAGGCCTGCTCATGGGCCTCGGCAACCGTTATCCGGCCGCCGCCGTGGTCTTCGGGGATCAAACGGTATTCCCTGATCGCAAACCCGCCTGCAATCGCCGCGCATGCGCCGATCAACATCCATCTTCGGGCTCGGTTCACTTTCTCGGCCAAGATTCAGCCTCCTGTTCGCTGACATGTGTTCTATCACAGATGGTCAGAAACCGGGGCGTCGAAAAACCCGGCCCACATCAAGATCACGTCATTTTCTCGAATCCTTGCAGAGTTTTTGATGGGGCCAATAGGACTCTGTAAAAAAGTTACAATATCTGGACAGTCGGGAAAATATCCTTACAAAATTGGCTTCACACTGACCGCCCAGACCGGAGTATCGCACTTGTCCCTATTCCTTATCGCGGCCCTTCCCTTTCTCGGCGCTGTTTTTCCTGCCCTGCTGATCCGGGCAGGCCGGAACGCAGCCGCATCCGCCGCCGGGTTGACCACATTCCTGGCCCTGATGGGCCTGTTGATCCATATCCCTGCGGTGATGCGCGGAGACGTCGTGACCGCCCGGTTCGACTGGATACCGGGGCTGGGGCTGAACGCGAATTTCATGCTGGACGGCCTGGGATTTTTGTTCGCGTTGCTGATCCTGGGCATAGGGCTGCTGATCATCCTTTATGCAAGGTTCTATCTGTCGCGCGAAGATCCGATGGGGCAGTTCTTTACCTATCTTTTGCTGTTTCAGGGCGCGATGGTCGGGATCGTCCTGTCCGACAACATCCTGCTTCTGCTTATATTCTGGGAGCTTACATCGCTCAGCTCATTCCTGCTGATCGGCTATTGGAAGCACCTTCCCGAAGGTCGTCAGGGCGCGCGCATGGCTTTGGCTGTCACTGGCTCTGGCGGCTTGGCGATGATTGCCGGGATGCTGATCCTCGGCAATATCGTGGGGTCTTACGACCTCAGCGTCATTTTGCAGAACAAAGAACTGATCCAGGCCTCACCCTACTACATGCCTGCGCTGATCCTGATCCTGCTGGGCTGTTTCACCAAGTCGGCGCAGTTCCCGTTTCATTTCTGGCTACCGCACGCCATGGCCGCGCCAACACCGGTTTCGGCCTATCTGCACTCTGCCACAATGGTGAAAGCGGGCCTGTTCCTGATGGCACGGATGTGGCCGGTTCTGGCCGGCACGGATGCGTGGTTCTACATCGTCGCCACGACGGGGCTGATCACAATGCTGATTGGCGCGTCTATCGCGTTGTTCAAGGACGACCTTAAGGCGCTGTTGGCGTTTTCGACCGTTTCGCATCTTGGCCTCATCACCATGCTGCTGGGCTTTGGCACAAAAATTGCAGCTGTCGCTGCCGTGTTCCACATCATCAACCATGCGACGTTCAAAGCCGCCTTGTTCATGACCGCTGGGATCGTGGATCACGAAACCGGCACGCGCGATATCAAAAGGCTGGGTGGCTTGCGCCACCTGATGCCGATCACCTTCACAATCGGCACGATTGCCGCCCTCTCGATGGCCGGGCTGCCGCCTCTGAACGGTTTCCTATCCAAAGAGATGATGCTTGAAGAAACCGTGCACACCACATGGCTGCACTCTCATTACCTGGTGCCGGGGCTGGCGCTTTTGGCTGCGTTGTTCTCGGCCGCTTATTCCTTCCGCTTCGTCAGCCACGTCTTTCTTGGACCTCAGCGGGAAGATTATCCGGCACATCCGCATGATCCGCCCGTTGGGTTGTGGATTGCGCCCGCGTTCCTGGTCGTACTTGTCATCCTGATCGGCCTCTATTCCGCGGCCATTGTCGGCCCATTGGTCGCAGTGGTGTCCAGCGCGGTGATTGGCGGCGAGAAGCTTCCGTATTACTCGCTGAAACTCTGGCATGGCTTCACACCGGCCCTTTACATGTCGGTCGTGGCCACGCTGGGTGGTCTATTCCTGCTGGCGTTGCACAGACGAGGTGAGCAGATCTGGAACGCTCTGCCCCGCCCCGAAGCCAAGCAGATCTTTGAAGCAATCATAGAAGCGCTGACCAGGTTGAGCCGATGGATCACGGATGAGATGCACAACGGGGTCCTTAGCCGCTATGCGATCATCTTCGTCGCCTTTACCGTTGGCCTGGGTTATTACGCGTATTCGACCGGAACCATCGGCATTGAAACCCGCGTTCCGCTGCCGGCTCAGATCATTCCTATACTTGGCTGGATCTGTCTTGTGGGTGCGACGCTGGGCATTATGTGGTTCCACCGGAATCGTCTTTTGTCACTGGTTCTGATCGGTGTCGTCGGCCTGATCGTTTCGGTTGCCTTCAACTATCTCTCGGCTCCCGATCTTGCCTTGACGCAGATCTCGGTCGAAGTGGTGACAATGATCCTTTTGTTGCTGTCGCTGAACTTCCTGCCGACCGAAACGCCCTGGGACAGTTCGGCGGCACGGCGCTGGCGGGACGCGGCGATTTCCGTGGTCGCGGGCCTTGGCACCGGTGCGTTGATCTACGCGATGATGATGCGCGATTTCGCGTTCCCGACGATTTCAGAGTTCCATCTGGCCAATTCCTACAAAGGCGGCGGCGGCACCAATGTGGTCAACGTGATCCTTGTCGACTTCCGGGGTTTTGATACCTTTGGCGAGATCATCGTTCTGGGCATCGCCGCGCTGATCATCTTTGCGCTGACGGAATCCGTTCTCGGTACAAATGTCCGCAGCTATCTGCTGAACCGCAAACCGCATTGGCCGCAATCCGGGGATTCGCATCCGCTGATGATGGTTGTGGTCACCCGCGTCATGATGCCGATCGCACTGATGGTCGGGGCGTACATCTTCTTTCGCGGGCACAACCAGCCCGGTGGCGGCTTTATCGCCGGCCTGATCGTCGCCATCGCCTATCTGATGCAATACATGGCCAGCGGCTATACTTGGGCCATCGAGCGGCAGAGGTTCTATTACCACGGCACCATCGGCTGGGGCGTTCTGATCGCCGCAGCAACCGGGTTGGGTGCTTGGTTCAATGAACGCCCATTCCTGACCAGCGATTTCGGCTACATCAACTGGCCTCCGCTTGAGGAATTCGAATGGGCCACCGCCATGCTGTTTGATACAGGCGTATTCCTGGCGGTTCTGGGTGCGGTCATGCTGGCATTGGACAGCCTGTCCCGCTTTGCGTGGCAACCGGGGATGGCACAGGAATTCCCGATGGATATCAACCCCCTGCGAGACAACCCTCCGGAAGAACAACAAGAGAAGGAGCAGGCCTGATGGAAGCGCTCGTAGCCTCTGCCGTCGGTATCATGACCGCTGCCGGGATCTTCCTGATCCTGCGCCGTCGGACGTTTCCGGTCATTCTGGGCCTGTCTCTGATCACATACGCGGTGAACGTCTTCCTGTTCGCGACCGGACGACTGGCGCTGAACGCACCAGCGGTTCTGAACAAGTACGAGGACGTCCCCTATACCGACCCACTGCCACAGGCGCTGGTCCTGACGGCCATCGTGATCTCGTTCGGGATGACCGCCGTGATCGTGATGATCTCGCTCAGCGCATACCTGTCCGCCAAGAATGACCATATCGACATGACCGCCCAGGACAGTGTTGACGCGCCGGGAGATGACGCATGAACCACTGGATCGTTGCGCCGATCGTCCTGCCCGCGATTCTGGCCCCATTCATCATCATGGTCCTGCGATACCATCTGGACCTGCAACGCATCTTCTCGGTCGCGGGCGTCGTGGCTTTGCTTGGGATTGCGCTTACAATCACGGCTCAGGCCTCGGGCGGGGTCATTCAGGTGTACGAGCTTGGCGACTGGCCCGCCCCCTTTGGCATCGTCATGGTGCTGGATCGCATGTCCGCAATGATGGTTCTGCTGACCGCCCTGCTGGCCCTGCCGATCGTGCTTTATGCCATCGCCTCGGGCTGGGATGACCGGGGCAAGCATTTCCACGCGCTGTTTCATTTCCAGCTCATGGGCGTCTGCGGCGCCTTCCTGACCGGCGACGCCTTCAACCTTTTCGTGTTCTTCGAGGTGCTGTTGATCGCGTCTTACGGCCTTATGACTCATGGCGGTGGCGCGGTGCGGTTGAAAGCGGGTGTGCAATATGTGGCGTACAACCTGTTGGGGTCGACTCTGTTTCTGTTTGCCCTTGGCACGATCTATGGCGTGACTGGTACGCTGAACATGGCGGACATCGCCCTGCGCGTTGCAGAGATCCCAGCCGAAGATACCGCATTGCTGCGGGTTGGTGCGGTGCTGTTGCTGCTGGTCTTCTGCATCAAGGCTGCCGTTCTGCCCCTGCACTTCTGGCTGCCCGCCAGCTATGCCAACGCCCCGCTGCCTGTTGCGGCCCTGTTTGCAATCATGACCAAGGTAGGGGCCTATTCGATCCTGCGAATGTACACTCTGGCCTTCGGCCCCGACGTCGAAGTCACGCAGGGTCTGGTTGGCGACTGGTTGCAACCCGCGGCGCTGCTGACGCTTGCCGTCGGTGCCATCGGCATTCTGGGATCGAAGCATATTGCCCGCATGGTTGCCTTTTGCGCCATCGCGTCCATGGGGACTTTGCTGATCGCGATTTCTCAGTTCACGCCCGGCGCGACGGCAGCCGCCCTTTATTATGTGTTCCATTCGACACTTGCGACCGCGTTGCTGTTCCTCATTGCTGACCTGGTCATGGAACGGCAGGGAGGGGCCATAGCCCCCAAGCCGCCGATGCCGCAAAGCGGATTGATTGCTGCCCTGTTCTTTGTCGGCGCCATCGCGATGGCTGGAATGCCGCCGTTGTCCGGCTTTGTTGGCAAACTTTTGGTTCTGGACGCTTCGCGTGATGCATCCGATGCCACCTCGGTCTGGGCCGTTATCCTGATTGGATCATTCGTCACCATCGTCGGGCTGGCCCGTGCCGGGACGCTGATTTTCTGGAAAAGCTACGACGCTGAGGTTGTCACGACCGATGAAACCGCCGAAGGCGAAAACGCGTCTGCCGCGGCCCCCGAACCGCAACCCGGCCTTGCTTTTACGGCTGTGTTCGGGGCCGTGGCAGGTCTGGTCCTTCTGACCCTGTTCGCGGGTCCGGCCCTGGAGTACACGAGCAAGACCGCAGAGCAGTTGTTTACGCCTGAAAACTACATCTCTGCCGTCTTGGGAAGGGAGGAGTGATGAAACTGCTGCGCCGAATTTTTCCGCACCCCCACCTGACGATTTTGCTGACGCTTGTCTGGATTCTGCTGGCGAACAAGCCGTCGCTGAATTCTTTGATCTTTGGTCTGATCCTCGGGATCATCATTCCGTTCGTCACGCAACCCTACTGGCCGGATCGTCCCAAGCTTCGCAACTGGCCAATGGTCGTGGAATACATGCTGGTGGTGCTTTGGGATATCGTGGTTGCGAACGTGACGGTGGCCCGGATCATCCTGTTCAAACGCAATGACAACCGCCAGCCCAACTGGATCTGCGTCCCGCTTGAACTGCGCACACCCGAAGCGATCACGGTTCTTGCGGGCACCATCACGATGACTCCGGGCACCGTCAGTTGTGATTTGTCAGCTCAGGGGCATAATCTGCTGGTGCACTGTCTTGATGCCCCCGACCCCGAAGCCGTGCGGGACCAGATCAAACAGCGCTATGAACGTCGCCTGAAGGAGATTTTCGAATGATCGACTACGCGATTTATTTTGCATTTGCCTGTTTCGGTGCGGCGATCATGATGTGTCTGTGGCGTATCATAACCGCTGACGGGGTCGGCACCCGGGTTCTGGCCTTGGACACTATGGTGATCAACACCATCGCCCTGATGATCTTATATGGGTTGGATCAGGGGACCGAGATTTTTTTCGAGGCCGCCATGATCATTGCCATGCTCGGTTTTGTTTCCACCGTGGCCTATGCGCGCTTCATGTTGCGCGGCAACATTATCGAATGAGGGCGGGATGACATTCATCGTGGAACTGCTGATCGCCTTTTTCCTGATCGTCTCGGGTATCTTCGGCTTTGTCGGCTCTTTTGGCATGATCAAGCTGAAAGACCCGATGTCCCGCCTGCACGCCCCGACCAAGGCAACGACGTTGGGGGTGGGCGGCGTGCTTCTGGCTTCGATCGTGCATTCTGTTCTTCTGGAAGGAAAGCTGTCCCTGCACGAGCTGCTGATCACTCTGTTCCTGTTCCTGACCGCTCCGATCACGGCCCTGTTCATTGCAAAGTGGCACATACACCGGCATGAAAAACCCGAAGACCTGCCGGATGCCGGCGAGGATGAACTTTGGGCCACCCACGCCGTCGAGCAGGTCGAAGACGTTCCGGATCATAGCGCGAATTGAAACCGATGCATATTCCTCCGCTGCCCCTGACCCGCGATCTGGTTCTTGTTGGCGGAGGTCACACCCACGCGCTGCTGCTGCGCAAATGGGGGATGGACCCGTTGCCGGGGGCGCGTGTGACCGTGATAAACCCCGGCCCGACGGCCCCGTATTCCGGGATGCTGCCAGGCTATGTCGCCGGGCATTATGACCGGTGGGAGCTGGACATCGATCTGGTCAGACTGGCCCGCTTCGCAGGCGCGCGCGTCATTCTGGGCGCGGTCGATGGAATCGATACCGATCGTCAGGAAATCCATGTTCCCGGGCGTCCTCCGGTAGGTTTCGATGTGGCGTCGGTCAATGTTGGGATCACTTCGGACATGCCCGCAATGCCCGGCTTTGCGGAACATGCCGTACCGGCCAAACCACTGGGACCATTCGCGGCAGAATGGGCTGCTTATCTGGCGGGCAGCGGCCCTGCCTCGGTCGTCGTGATCGGCGGTGGAATCGCCGGGGTTGAACTGGTCATGGCGATGGCTCATGCGCTCAGGGCCAAGGGGCGGTCAGCGCAGGTTGCTCTGATCGACAATGCCTTTGCCCTGACGGCCACCAGACCCAAAGCGGCAGAGACGATCCGCAGTGCAATGCAGAATCTTGGTGTAGAGGTGATCGAAAACGCCGCGATCAGCCGGATCGCTTCGGATCACGTCGCATTGCAGGACGGGCGCAAAATCCCGGCCGGTTTCGTGACAGGTGCGGCCGGAGCCCGCCCGTATGGCTGGATCGAAAAGACCGGGCTGGACCTTAAGGATGGCTTCATCCGGGTAAACAGCTACCTGCAATCCAGCGATCCCGTGGTTTTTGCCGCCGGTGATTGCGCCCATCTGGCGGACAATCCCAGACCCAAAGCCGGTGTTTATGCAGTGCGCGAAGCACCAGTTCTGTTCGACAATCTGCGCGCGGCGCTGGGGGCTGGACGGATGCGCAAGTACGTCCCGCAGAAAGATTACCTGAAGCTGATTTCGCTGGGCGGCAAATCAGCGCTGGGCGAGCGGTTGGGGTTGTCCCACAGCGGAGCGATGATGTGGAAATGGAAGAACCACATCGACCAGACTTTCATGAACAAGTTCCGGAACCTGCCGCAGATGAAACCCCCTGCGCTGCCGCGCGCACATGCCGCCGGGCTTGTCGAGGCGCTGGGCGAAAAACCGATGTGTGGCGGATGCGGTGCCAAGGTCGGGCGCGGAGCATTGCAGGTGGCGCTGAAATCGCAGCCCGATCCCGTTCGCCCGGATATCATCCCCCTGCCCGGCGACGACGCGGCTCTGCTTCAGATGGGCGGGGTTCGGCAGGTCATGACGTCAGATCACCTGCGGGCTTTTACCAATGATCCCACACTTATGGCGCGCATCGCCGCTGTACATGCCCTGGGGGATGTGTGGGCCATGGGGGCCACGCCTCAGGCTGCCACGGCAACGATCATCCTTCCGCGCATGTCTGTTGCCCTGCAACGCCGTACCATGTCGGAAATCATGTCGATCGCAGGAGACGTCATGCGGGACGCCGGTGCCGATATCGTGGGCGGGCACAGTTCCATGGGTGACGAGATGACAATCGGTTTCACACTGACCGGCCTGTGCGACGCCGCCCCGATTACGCTGGCCGGCGGGCAACCGGGCGACTGTCTGATCCTGACCAAACCCATAGGAAGCGGCGTTCTTATGGCGGCCGAGATGGCAGGCCAGGCCAACGGTGCCTGGGTCGCCGCAGCCTACCGGCACATGGCGCAGCCGCAGGGCAAGGCGGCCCGCATATTGGCCGGGGCCCATGCGATGACCGACGTGACCGGGTTTGGTCTGGCCGGACATCTGCAAGGTATCTGCGACGCTTCCGGATGCGGGGCCATTATGGATCTGGATGCCGTGGAGTTGATGGAAGGCGCGCAGGAACTGACGGACCAGGGTGTTCGATCAACCCTTTTTGCAGACAACCGGGCAATAGGACCTGCCCTGCCCGCCGAGGGCAAAGCCGCCCTGATATTCGACCCGCAGACAGCAGGCGGCCTGCTGGCCGCGGTGGCGGCAAAGGATGCCGATACCGTCTTGAAAGACCTCAGGAACGCCGGATATCCGGCCATGGCAATCGGCGAGCTCACCGATGCACCGGAACTGCGCCTTCAGGACTGATCCAGCAGGGTTTCGATCCGGGTGGCCGCCTCGCTCAGGCCGGCATCGTTTAGAACGGCGATCTCAATATCGGCCAGAACCTCGACGGAACGGGACCGCCGCGACTTTGCGTATGCCGGGTCGTAATGCTGCTCCATCAGGGCCTGGGTCAGCACCTGTTTTTGACCTGCTTCGATCAGCTGCATCCAACCATTCACGACCTCGTGCCCGCGATGAAAGCGCAGCGGCGACAACCGGTCCCGCAAACGGTCGCCGTCAGACAGGATGTCGTCATAGGCCTGAACGAGATAGGCGGCGCGCGCCTCGAGCGGAGCCGTGATGTTCACCCGTGGGGCTGCGCACAAAGCGTTCCACAGGCTGGGCGGCAATATCAGGCTGCCGATCTTGGACGATTCCGCTTCGATGACGACCAGGCGCGCCGTATCCATCGCACACAGCGCCCCTGCCAGGGCCGATTCAAAAGCTTTCTGGCTGGGCTGGCCGCCCGGTCTTTCCCCCAGCAGAGACCCTCGGTGATTGGCCAGTGCTTCGAGGTCAAGAACCTGCACCCCGCGTGACTGCAAAAGTGCCAGCAATTCTGTCTTGGCCGTTCCGGTATAGCCATCCAGCGCCACCAACCGATGCGGCAACGGATCATCGTACAAATACGCATTCACCAGCCTGCGGTAGGTGCGATAGCCGCCCTCGATCATATCCGCGCGCCAGCCGATTTGTTGCAGCATCCATGTAAACGACCCCGAACGCTGTCCGCCGCGCCAGCAATAGACCAGAGGGCGCCAGCTTCCTTCGTGGTGGCTTAGATGTTGCTCGATGTGGTTGGCCGCATTACGGAACACCAAAGCGGCCCCGAGTTTACGCGCCAGAAACGGGCTCTCCTGTACATACATGGTTCCGACACGGGCGCGTTCCTCGTTGTTCAGAACCGGCAGGTTGATCGCGCCTGGCAGATGATCTTCAGCGAACTCTGCCGGGCTGCGCACATCGATGACAGTGTCAAAACCATGCGCATAAAGCTGTGTCAGATCAGAAAAATTCAGGGCCATGCCGATGGTCTAGCTTGCCGCGTCTGCAAAGAAAAGGCCGCACGCCCTCACTCGTGCAAAGGCGTGATCAGATCAGGTCCGCTGGCCCGGTTCGAGTTCACGACCAGATCAACGCGATGAAACGTCAGCACATCCTCTGCCCCCGGCTGCATCAGACGAGCAGCGCCCTTTCCCGCTTCTCCCAGCCACAATGACCAGTGCTCAGGCTCGAGGATCAGGGGCATCCGATGATGGATGGTGCCAAGGTTTTCGTTGGCCGCCGTCGTCACGATGGCACAGGTGCCCTGACGGTTTTCATCCACCCCCCAATCCTGCCAGATCCCCGCAAAGGCAATGGGGGCGCCGTCCCTGCGATGGATGTACCATGGCAAGCGCGTTCCCTCGTCCGTCTTGGTCCATTCGTAGAACCCTGTTGCGGCAATCAGACAGCGACGCAACCGGCAGGCATCGCGAAAGGCAGGCTTTTCCGCCAAAGTCTCGGCGCGGGCGTTGATCAGCAAAGGCCCGGCGGTTTCCGTCTTGTACCAATGTGGCAAGAACCCCCAACGCAGCGCATCCAGACGCCGACCCGAGTCACCACCCCGAACCACATGCACCTGATTTGTCGGACAAACATTGAAGTTCGGCACGGTCGGCAACGCGTTTGCCGGACGCGCGGAGAACAGCTGCGCCATCGCGTCATTGGGAAGAGTTATTGCAAACCGTCCGCACATGGGTAATGAACCACCGGTACTACATTGATACTGGCGCAGGATCTTACGGGGTCATATGGAAAACCAAATAACGCAATCCCTCAAGAGCAAAGCAATGGCCCTTTTGGATGCGGGCAAGTTGCCGCAGGCGCTGAAAAAGGCCCAGCTGGGTATCAAGAAATTCCCGAAGGACTCGGACTACCAAGCCATCGCCGGTTTCGTTTTGACCGAGATGAAGCAGTACAGGAAATCCATTCCGTATTTTGTTGAAGCCTCGCGGATGAAGCCCGATGATCCGCAATTTGCCGAGAATCTGGCTAACGCCTTGATGCAAACGGAACAGATCGCGCGGGCTTTGGCCTATGCCGAGAAAAAGATTGAACAATTTCCTAACAACCGGGAACTCATGCGAGTCATTGACGAGATTCAGCGTGAGGGGAAAAACTGGCGGTCTATCGTTGAATTCACAACGCATAAGCTTGCTTCGGACCCCGACAATCCGGAATTGCTTGCGAAACGCGCCCGGGCTTACGATCAAATGGGTTTTGTCGAAGAGAGTACGCTTGACATTCAACGCGCGTATGAACTTGCCCCTGAAAACACCGTCGTTGCGTTCCAAAAAGCCGTCAATCTGCATCAGGCAGGTGACAAAAAAGGCTCGCTCAAGATTTTTGAGGATATTCTTGCAGCCAAACCCCATCACCCGAATGCGCTCTTGCAGGTGGCAATAATGTCGGCAAAAGAAGAAGTTCCGCAGTTCCTTGCCGCCGTAGAAGACTCCATGGCCGAGCATGACGAGCCTTTGCAAGAACTTGAATTTGCCAAGGCACACCTGATCCAGAGGAGCGACGGTCTTGCCGCAGCGATGCCTCAGTTCGAAAAGGCGAACGCTGTTCAGCACGCGACGCTGCCATATGATTTCCCCGCTGAAGAAGAAAAACTGAACCGGATCCTAAGCATTTTCTCGGACGCATCGATTGAATTCACCGGGGTCGAGAGCAAGACGCCAGTTCCGATCTTTGTCGTCGGGCAACCAAGATCCGGAACCACTTTGATGGAGATGATGCTGAGCTCTACACCTGATATTGCAGGCTGCGGCGAACTGACGTTGATGCCCGAATTGTCGTCCAGGTTTCACACAGCGGACAAGAAATTCGATGCCGAAGCTGCAAATTGGATAGCGCTTCGCTATCGAGAACAGATGCCTCAGGTTACTGCTGGCTCTGTCGCATTCGTCGATAAACTGCCGCACAATTTTCAGCGCGTTGGTTTCATTTTGGCAGCCTTCCCCAACGCCAAGATCATCAACATGCTGCGCGACCCGCGTGATGTAGGTTTGTCGAAATGGATCAGACGGTTCCCTGCCGGCGGCATGAACTACGCCTCAAACCTTGAAGCGATCGCGCATACAGCAAATCTGTATCGCCGCTACATGTCCCATTGGGACAAGCTGTTCGGAGACCGCATTCTGACAATGCCCTATGAAGATCTGGTGGCGGACCCCCTGACCCACAGCCAGCGCGTTGCCGAGTTTTGCGGTATTGACTGGTGCCAATCCATGGTACATCCCGAAAAGAACACCAGACAGGTGCGTACGGCCAGCGTAGATCAGGTGCGCAACAAGATCTCGACCAAGTCAATCGGGGGGTGGCGCGAGGTCGCGGATCAGATCAAACCGATGCTGGATGGCTTTGACCCGGAACTTTGGCCGGAATACGATTTCAGTTGATCCGCAGAAGCAGAAAAGCCGCATCATGATGACGCGGCTTTTTTCATTTTCAAAAACAGAGTCACTTCTGCTGGATGCGTCCGTCGACATAAGGCTGGTACGGCGCGTTTTCGGCCAGATATTCCGCGGTTACATCCGCAAGATCCGGACCGAAGTCATAGGCGTTCTTGTCATCGCCCTCGAACATCGAATACCCATCGCCACCGTTGCGGACGTAGTTGTTGGTTACGACCAGGTAGGTTTTGTTCGGGTCAATCGGAACGAACCCATCACCCTCGGCGACCATCACATCAATGATGCGCCCTTCGTTCGGCGCTACGCTGGGATCCCAGGTAAAGCGCAGGCCCGCCACTTGCGGGAACCGGCCCTTGACCTCTTCCACCTGGCTTACACCGTTTTCCAGCGCGTCAATGACGGTCTGCCCGGTGATCTCAAAAGTGGACAGCGTGTTCTGGAACGGCAGCACGGTTAGCACTTCGCCCATGGTCACTTCGCCTTCATCAATCGACGCGCGCAGACCGCCAGAATTCGCAATCGCAATCTGAGCGCCCTGATCGGCAACCCGCGCCAGCATGGCGTCGGCGACAAGGTTACCCATTTCGCATTCTTGTACACGGCAAACCGCCCGATCGCCTTCAATTGCAGCGGCTGAGCTGGCAACGACGCGTTGCTTCATTTCTTCGATCGGTGCGCCCATTTCGGCCACGCGTGCAGCGATATCCGCATCGGGCGTGACAGACGCATCAAGCAGGATAGGCTCACCTTCCGCTGAAATCAGGTTGCCGTCATCATCAAAGGTCAGTGTGATCTCGCCCAGATATTTGGAATAGGCATAGGCCTGCACGATCGGGACATCACCGACCATCATCGGATATGACCCAGCGGCACCTTCCTGCGTGTTCGAGAGCAGCGTGTGCGAATGGCCGCCGACAACAAGGTCAAGCCCCGGCACCTGCTCTGCGATCTCTAGGTCCTTGGCCAATCCAACATGGTTCAACGCGATGATGATATTGACACCTTCATCGTGCAACGCAGCCACATCAGCCTGCAGGCTTTCTATCTCATCCTTGAAAATTATGTCCTTGCCGGGGCTTGACGTTTCAACCGTGTCCGTTGCCAGTGCTGAAATTATGCCGACCTTCTGACCGCCAACGTCAAGCACAACGTGGTTGCCGACCTTGTCCTTCAACTCGGCCGACGACGACAGGTCCAGATTGCCCGAGATCACTGGGAAACTGACCGCGTCGATGAACGTCGCCAGACCTTCCGGGCCATCGTCGAATTCGTGGTTGCCAACAGCCATGACATCGTAACCGATGGCTTCCATGAACTCGGCCTCTGCCGCGCCCTTATATGTTGTGTAGAACAGCGATCCCTGGAACGGATCCCCCGCATCCAGCAGCAGCACATTCTGATCCGCCAGCGCATCGCGTCGGGCGTCTACCATGGTCTTGAGGCGGGCAACGCCGCCAAAACACTTACCTTCGGCTTCGCCTTCTGCGTCACAGGTCGAGTCGTATTTGTTGATCGACTCGATACGACTGTGAATGTCGTTAGTATGCAGAATGGTCAGCTTGTATTCTGCCGCCGCCACGCCAGCGGTCAGGCCAAGAATTGCAGCCGAAGCCAGGAAACGCGTCAACATATTGAATCTCCCTGTTTTAATTTGCAGGGATCGTGCGCCGATGACGCCAAAGAGTCAAAGAAGAAATCCGGCTTGATTCCAACGCGTACGCGGGGCATCAGGTCCGTATGCTGATTTACAAGATTTTCCGAGCCGAAGAGTGGGCCACCTTGCAGAACCAGGGTGCCTCGGACGGTGCTCCGATCGACGTCGCTGACGGGTTTGTCCACTTTTCCACCGCTGAACAAGCAGCTGAAACCGCAGCCAAACATTTTGCCGGTGTCGATGGTCTTGTTTTGCTGGCCTGTGACGCAGATGCGATGGGCGACGACCTGAAATGGGAGGTCTCGCGCGGCGGTGCCCTGTTCCCGCATCTCTATCGCCAGATCCGGATGAGCGATGTTGTCTGGTCACGCCCTCTGCCGTTTGACGGCACCGCGCACCAGTTCCCAAAGGACATGTCATGACATCCTATATCGACCCGGACCGCGACCAGTTCGAGGCCTTCAAGGCATTGGATCGGGACCAGCCGATCGAAATGCTCAACCTGGTGAAGTTTCGGGCCAAGGCGCAGTACCCACCCGCGCATGAACTGGCGAATGCAGACCTGACCGGAGCGCAATCCTACAAGAACTACGGGGTTGAAACCGCTGCGATCATTGAACGTATCGGGGCGCGCATCCTTTGGCGTGGGGTGTTTGAATCAACCCTGATTGGCCCGGCGGACGAGGCGTGGGATGCCGTCTTCATCGCCCGCTATCCGACGGCACACGCATTTCTGGAAATGGTCACCGACCCAGCCTATCGGACGGCGGTGATCCACCGTCAGGCGGCGGTGGAAACGTCGCGCCTGATCCGATGCGGTTCAGGTGAAGCCGGGGCGACGTTCGGATGAAACTGACAGAGAAACTGGGCCTTGCCGCCCTGCACCGCATGGACCCCGAGACAGCCCACGGGATGTCGATTAGGGCGTTGAAGTCAGGGCTGGCACCCGCACCCGGGCCGGTAACGACGCCGCGCCTGAAAACGGTCGTTGCCGGGCTGACCCTGCCGAACCCGGTTGGGCTGGCTGCCGGGTTCGACAAGAATGGTGAGGTTTTGGCCCCGCTGTCCCGCGCCGGGTTCGGTTTTGTCGAGGTCGGGGCGGTCACGCCGCGCCCGCAACCGGGAAACCCCAAACCCCGTCTTTTTCGCCTGACCAAGGACAAGGCAGCCATCAACCGCTTTGGCTTCAACAACGAAGGCATGGAGGTGATGGCCAAACGGCTGGCACACCGCCCCAAAGACGCGGTCATCGGCCTGAATCTGGGGGCGAACAAGGACAGCGAAGACCGCGCCGGCGACTTTGTCAAAGTGCTGGCCCATTGTGCCGAATATCTGGATTTTGCGACCGTCAACGTATCATCCCCGAACACGGAAAAGCTGCGGGATTTGCAGGGCAAAGCCGCTCTCACCGCGTTGTTGAGCGGTGTGATCGAGACACGTGATGCGCTGCCGCGCCCGCTGCCGATCTTCCTGAAAATCGCTCCGGATCTCACCGAGGCGGAATTGCAGGACATCGCCGAGGTCGCACGCGAAACCGGGGTGGACGCTGTGATTGCCACCAACACCACCCTGTCCCGCGACGGGTTGCGCAGCGCGCAGAAAGACGAAAATGGTGGTTTGTCGGGCGCCCCGCTTTTTGAAAAGTCCACCCGCGTGCTGGCTCGGCTGAGCAAACTGACGGATGGGGAAATCCCCCTGATCGGCGTGGGCGGCATCAGCAATGCCGAGCAAGCCTATGCCAAGATCTGTGCCGGGGCATCGGCCGTGCAGTTCTATACCGCGATGGTGTATGGCGGCATTTCCCTGGCGGCCGACATCGCCAAAGGGCTGGATGACTTGCTGGCGCGTGACGGTTTTGACACCGTATCGCAAGCCGTCGGCAGCAAACGAGAGGATTGGCTGTGATCGAATACTGGCACAACCCCCGCTGTTCCAAATCCCGCGCCGGTCTGGCGCTTTTGGAAGAAAACGGTGCGCAGGTCTGCGTTCGAAAGTACCTGGAAGACGCGCCTTCAATCGACGAGTTGCGCGCTGCGCAATCCGCCCTTGGGCTGCCGCCCATCGAAATGATGCGCACAGGAGAAAAACGGTTCAAGGAACTGGGGCTGGCCAAAACCTCGCCCGACGAAGACCTGATCCGTGCCATGGCCGAAAACCCGATCCTGATCGAGCGCCCTCTTGCAATTGCCGGAGACAAAGCCGCCATCGGACGTCCGCCGGAAAACCTGTTGACGTTGCTCTAGGCCACCTGGGCTTCAAGCTTGGGATAGCGCCAGCCCATTGTCACACCACGTGCGATATTGAGAACCATCAGCGCGGCCCACAGGCCGTGATTGCCGAAGACAGGCACCAGCATGAACAAAGCGACCACATAGATCGCCACCGACTGAACCATCGCGTTTCGCATGGCGCGGGTCCAGGTGGCGCCGATGTAGATACCGTCGAACATCCAGCTTGCCACCCCGATCACCGGGGCGATCGCGGCCCAGAACAGGTATTCGCGCCCGGCTTCACGCACCTGCGGTGAAGTTGACATCAGATCGATCAGCGCCGGACCGGCAACGAAGAAAACCGCAGCCAGCAACAGCGCCCCCCCAACACCCCATTGCGAGGCCATGACAGAGGCGCGACGCACCTGATGCCTGTCTCTGGCACCGACTGCGCCTCCGACCAGCGCTTCGGCGGAAAAGGCGAACCCATCAAGCGCAAAGGCGGTGATTTCAAGAAATTGAAGCAAGACTTGATTGGCCGCCAGATTCACGTCACCCAGATCCGAGCCAACAAAAAGGAATGTCGTGAACGATCCGGTCAACAGAACCGATCGCAGCATGATATCACCGTTGACCTGCAACATGCGCCGCAGCCGGGCGGCATCGAAAACCCGAGCCCAATCGCGCCAGATTCCATCTGCGAACCCATCCCGGCAAAGCCACACCCCCAAGGCCAAACCGGTCCATTCTGCGATCAGGGTGGCAATGGCAACCCCTTCGACCCCCCAGCCAAGGCCCAGAACGAACCACAGGTCGAGACCGATATTCAACCCGTTCATCCAGACCTGAAGGATGAACACGCCGCGCGTACGCTCGACGGCGATCAGCCAGCCGGTAACGGCATATAACGCGATGGTGGCGGGCGCCCCCCAGATGCGGATTTCCAGATAGGATCGGGTCAGTGCTTCGACTTCGGGGCTTGCCGGGGAAAGCGCGAATGCACCCGCAAACACAGCCACCTGCGCAAGGATAAAGAACAGTCCCGCCGCGCCTCCAAGGATCAGGCCGCGCATCAGCAGCGCCCGGGTTTCCACGGTGTCGCCTGCCCCGCGTGCCTGCGCCGCCATCCCGGTTGTGCCCATCCGCAGGAAACCGAATATCCAATAAATTGTGGACAGGATCACAGCCCCGATGCCGACCGCCCCGATCGGGGCCGCCTCGCCCATCTGACCGACAACGCCCGTGTCCACCGCACCCAGTATCGGCACGGTGGCATTCGACAGAACTATGGGCACCGCGATCTTCAGCACCCGCCTGTGCGTGATGGGCGCCGAGGCGTCCTGCACGGTCAGCTCTTGTCTCTGGGAGGTTGCGGCATCAGGAAATGTCCGGAAGCCTGCGCAAACAGTTTCGCATGGTTATCCTGCCAGGCTTCGACCCGGACCGAGGCGTACCGCCGCCCGGATCTGCTGATGAAGGCCCGTGCATATGCGTCCCGTGGAAGGCCCGAACGCAGATAGTCGACGGTAAAGTCGATGGTCTTGGGAAAGCGGATATTCGGGTCGGTCACAATGGCCTCTCCGTCGATCTCGCCACTTTCGATACGCGGGAACATATGTTCCCAACTAAGGGTGATGACAGCGGTCACTTCGAGGAATGCCGCGGTTACACCGCCGTGAATCGCTGGCAGGAACGGGTTGCCGATCAACTTGTCATCGAAGTTCAGAACGCCGGTCAGTTCATCCCCGCGCCGGTCGAAGCTGATATTGAGAAATCGGATATAAGGGACACCGTCAACCAGCGCACGCAACGCTGCGTCGCGTCGCTGCTTGACCACCTGCATTGGTTCGGGACGAGGTCTTGCCATGTTATTTCCCCTCAACCGTAAAGGACCCCGAGGCCGTGGCCACCGGCAGGTCTTGGTCATGGTCCATAGCCGTGGCTCGTACAAACGCCACGTTCCGCGTGATGTGATAGCAGACGGCATGCGCTGTCACCGTCTGACCCGGTGTCGCTGCGCGCATGTAGTCAATGCGCAGATCGATCGTGGCTGTCCCGCCGGGGGCCGACGGGTGGCTCATCACAGCAGCCCCGCAGCATGTGTCGAGAATTGTGGAAATCGCCCCACCGTGAATCACCCCTGTGCGCGGATCCCCGATCAGATCCTCATTGTAGGGCAACGTGATCTCTGCCTCGCCCTCACCGATCTGCGTGAGCTTGAGGTTCAATGCCCGCGCATGGGGTATCGCCTCAATAAACTGGCGGGCTAAAACTGTCTTGTCGACCATTGGTTTGCGTCCTGTTCTCTGCCCGTCCTTTATGAGCCGCTGTTTCCGCAAAGGGCAAGCCCACCTGTTGCGCTTGGGATCGGGACCGCCTAGGTTGCTGACAAGGAGATCGGGAATGTCCAACAACCGTTTGTCATTCAAAGAGATGTGCGCCGAGTTCGACGTGACCCCGCGCACTCTGCGCTATTACGAATACATCGAACTTTTGCAACCGGACCGTGAAGGTCGGTCCCGGTTTTACGGCCCGCGCGAATGCGCGCGGATGAAGCTGATCATGCGCGGCCGCAAGTTCGGATTTCCCCTGGAAGAGATCCGCCAATGGCTTTTGATCTACGAAGATCAGGGCAATGAGGCGCAAATGGCCACCTTCGTCGAGATGGCGGATCGCCAGATGAACGAGCTTCAGCAGCAGCGCCAGCAACTGGACGAAGCCATGGACGAACTCAAGCGTCTGCGCGACCAGACGGCCAAGTCCTTGGGATAGCCGCCCCCCATCCGAAAAATCGAATTGATCACCCTGAATCTGCGCAAGCAGATGCGCGGTGTTTCCGCAATTGCGACAGCTTTGGCGGGAAATTCCGCATGACGCTACGGAAAGAAAATTGCGTCAGACCGTGCTTACGTGACCGGATGTTACGTCAACTTTGAAATGACGCAGCGTCTGGATTACGTAAACGTCACTCTCATGTTGTAAAGCGCGTACCAACTGCGCAACTCATATCTCATGACGCCAGTGACGAGAGTATGACGAATGACCGAAGATGTGATGACCATCCGTGAGATGTGCGAGACCTATGATGTCACGCCACGCACCTTGCGGTTCTATGAGGCCAAGGAACTTCTGTTCCCGATCCGTGAAGGCCAGAAACGTCTGTTCACCAAGCGTGATCGGGCGCGGCTCAAACTGATCCTGCGCGGCAAACGATTTGGGTTCAGCCTGGAAGAAATTCGGCAACTGCTGGATTTGTACCATGTCGGCGACCAGCAGGTCACGCAGATGACCCGCACCTATGAAATCGCGTGCGAGCGTCTGGAGGACATGGAAGCGCGCCGCGAAGAGCTGACGCAGGCCATCGACGATCTGAAAGAGCAGTTGCGCTGGGGCGAGAAAGTCATCGCCTCGATGAAACAGGAAAAGAAGGCAGCCGAGTAACCTCGACCTGTCATCCGGACATATGAATTAAGGGAGCTTCACATGCCCGTTTACAACGCGCCAACCAAAGACATGCATTTCATCCTGCACGACGTGCTGAATGTCTCAAAGTCGGACATACCCGGCTATAACGAACTGGAAGCCGAGTTTACCGGCGCGGTTCTGGAAGAAGCCGGCAAGGTTGCCACAAATGTTCTGCATCCGCTGAACGTTGTCGGCGACACCGAAGGATGCCGGTTGGAAAACGGTATTGTGTACACCCCGACCGGGTTCAAGGAAGCCTTCGAGCAGATGAAGGAAGGCGGCTGGACTGGCCTCGACATGCCGGAAGAGTATGGCGGCCAAAACATGCCCTATGTGTTGGGCACTGCTGTGGGTGAGATGTTCTCGGGCTCAAACCAGGCTTTCACCATGTACCAGGGCCTGACGCACGGCGCGGCCTCGGCGATTCTGGCGCACGGAACGGACGAGCAGAAGAACAAGTACCTGCCCAAAATGGTCAGCTGTGAATGGACCGGTACCATGAACCTGACCGAACCGCATTGCGGCACCGATCTGGGCCTGATGCGCACCAAAGCGGAACCGCAGGGCGACGGCAGCTATAAAATCTCGGGCCAGAAGATCTTTATCTCGGCTGGCGATCACGACATGGCCGACAACATCATCCACCTGGTGCTGGCAAAAATCCCCGGCGGACCCGAAGGCATCAAGGGCGTTTCGCTGTTCATCGTGCCCAAGTTCATCGTGAACGAGGACGGTTCGCTGGGCGAACGCAACGGCGTCTCGGTCGGCAAGATCGAAGAAAAGATGGGCATCCACGGCAACTCGACCTGCGTCATGAACTATGACGAGGCCACCGGCTGGCTGCTGGGCGAAGAGCACAAAGGTATGCGTGCGATGTTCACCATGATGAACGAAGCGCGTCTGGGTGTGGGCATGCAAGGCCTGTCGCAGGCCGAAGCGGCGTATCAGAACGCTCTGGAATACGCCAAAGACCGCCTGCAGGGCCGCGATGTAACCGGTGTAAAGAACCCCGATGGCCCGGCTGATCCGCTGATCGTTCACCCTGACATCCGTCGCAATCTGATGGATCAGAAAAGCTTCACCGAAGGCGCACGCGCGTTCATCCTTTGGGGCGCGACCATGATCGATAAAGCGCACCGATCGGGTGACAAGGACGCGGACGGGCTGATCTCGCTTCTGACCCCAGTCATCAAGGGCTTCCTGACGGATGAAGGTTACGACATGACCGTTCAGGCGCAGCAGGTCTATGGTGGGCACGGCTACATCGAAGAATGGGGCATGTCGCAATACACCCGCGATGCCCGGATCGCCATGATCTATGAAGGCGCCAACGGCGTTCAGGCGTTGGACCTTGTTGGCCGCAAACTGGCGCAGGATGGCGGCAAGCACGTCATGGCCTTCTTCGATATGGTCAAAACCTTCTGCAAGGAAAACGCAGGCCAGAACGAGGCTTATGACAAAGCCTTTATCGAACCGCTGAAGGCTGCGTCCAAGGATCTGCAGGCGGCTGGCATGTATTTCATGCAGGAAGGCATGAAAAATCCGAACAACGCGCTGTCCGGTTCCTATGACTTCATGCACATGTTCGGTCATGTCTGCCTGGGCCTGATGTGGGCGCGTATGGCCAAGGCCGCACAAGAAGCGCTGGACAGTGGCACGTCGGACAAAAAGTTCTACGAGACCAAGATCAACACCGGCCGCTTCTACATGGCCCGCCGTCTGCCCGCCACGGCGTTGCATCTGTCGCGCATTCAAACCGGCGCAGATACGGTCATGGCGCTGGAGGCTGCAAACTTCTGATCTTTCTCCGGTTCCGGGGTCCCGCCCCGGAGCCGGTTTTCGGAGGAGATACAATGCCAAAACGATTTCGCCTGACCCGCCGATTCCCGGTCGCCATGACCGAGGACGGATATCGCAAGCTCAGGGCTTTTGCCCGTGAGGCAGGATTAGATGAAGGCGAAGCGCTGTCTTTTCTGTTCGAAAATTTCAACAGCGTCATTGATGAGGACAACCTTACCCACCGATTGCGTCTTTTCAATTCCGAGCTGGAGGCGCGCAAGCGCTAGGCACCAAAACCGCCGAGCTAGGGTGAAAGACGCACAAAACGCCACGGGAGGGGCGATTGCATGACCATTAAACTGCACTGCTTCGGAGAAAGCGGCAATTCCTACAAGGCCGCTCTGGCGCTGGAAATGTCTGGCCTCGATTGGGAACCGGTCTTTGTCGATTTCTTCAACGGCGTCACCCGCAGCCCCGAATTCCGTTCGGAAATCAACGTGATGGGCGAAGCGCCCTTCATGGTCGATGGCGATTTCCAAACCTCCCAATCCGGTGCCATTCAAGCCTATGTGACTGAAAAATCCGGCAAGTTCGGCGGCAAGAGCCGGGAAGAGAATTATGACATCCTGCGCTGGGTGCTGTGGGACAATCACAAGCTCAGCTCGATGGCGGGCCTGACCCGGTTCCTGATCAACTTTCTGCCCGAACAGCACCGCAACCCGGATGTGATCGCCTTCAACCAGGGCCGCCTGAAGGCTGCCTATCAGGTGCTGAACGCGCATCTGGAAGGCCGCGACTGGATCGTCGGCGACGGCGTGACCAACGCCGATCTCAGCTGCTGCGGCTATCTGTATTACCCCGAACCATTCGGCTTTGACCGTGCCGACTGGCCCAACATCGACGCCTGGCTGACTCGCCTGTCCGAACAGCCCGGCTGGAAACACCCCTATGACCTGATGCCCGGCAACCCGTCGGATCGAGCTTGAGGAGAAGACCCATGACCGAAGCTTATATTTATGACGCCCTGCGCACCCCGCGCGGCAAGGGCCGCAAGGATGGCAGCCTGCACGAGGTGACCTCGGTACGCCTGTCCGCCCTGACCCTGAACGCGATGAAGGAACGCAACAACCTGGAAGGCCACGCCGTCGAGGACGTGATCTGGGGCAACGTCACGCAGGTGATGGAGCAAGGCGGCTGTCTGGCGCGCTCGGCTGTTCTGGCCTCGGATCTGGACCAGTCGATCCCCGGCCTGGCGATCAACCGCTTCTGCGCGAGCGGGATGGAAGCCGTGAACCTGGCCGCAAACCAGGTCAAGGGCGGAGCTGGCGACGCCTACATCGCCGGTGGCGTCGAGATGATGGGCCGTGTTCCCATGGGCAGCGACGGGGCGGCGATTGCCGTTGACCCCTCTCTGGCGATGGAGACCTACTTTGTGCCGCAGGGCATCTCGGCCGACATCATTGCCACGGAATACGGGTTCAGCCGCGATGACGCGGACGCTCTGGCGGTTGAGTCGCAAAAGCGCGCGGCGGAAGCCTGGGCGGAAAACCGGTTCGAAAAGTCGATCATCACGGTCAAAGACCAGAACGGCCTGCCCATTCTGGACCGCGACGAGTACATGCGGCCGGGCACCGACATGCAAAGCCTTGGCGCGTTGAACCCGTCCTTCCAGATGATGGGCGAGCAGATGCCCGGTTTCGACAAGGTGGCGATGCTGAAATACCCACATCTTGAGCGTATCAATCACATCCACCATGCGGGCAACAGCTCGGGCATCGTGGATGGGGCTGCGGCCGTGCTGATCGGCAACAAGGAATTTGGTGAAAAATACGGCCTGAAACCCCGCGCACGCATCAAGGCCACCGCCAAAATCGGCACCGACCCGACCATCATGCTGACCGGCCCGGTTCCTGTGACCGAGAAGATCCTGGCCGATAACGGCATGAAGATCAGCGATCTGGACCTGTTCGAGGTCAACGAAGCCTTTGCCTCGGTCGTGCTGCGGTTCCAGCAGGCCTTTGATGTGGATCCGGCGCTGGTCAACGTCAACGGCGGCTCGATCGCGATGGGTCACCCGCTGGGCGCAACCGGTGCGATCATCATCGGCACCTTGCTGGATGAACTGGAGCGTCAGGACAAGGAAACCGGTCTGGCCACGCTCTGCATTGCGTCCGGCATGGGTGCGGCAACGATTATCGAGCGGGTCTGATGCCCAAGCTGGATCTCTCTCAGATCCCGTTCAAGGGGGGCTCGTCCTATCCGGGCAAGCTGGCCGAGGCGACCGCTGGTCGTTTTGTGCAGCGCGTCGGGGATGCGGGCGGGCTGACCCAGTACGGGGTCAACATCGTGCGGCTGGAGCCTCGGGGCCTCTCGTCGCTGCGCCACTACCATATGGAGCAGGACGAGTTTGCCATCATGCTCAGCGGCAAATGCGTGCTGATCGATGACGATGGTGAGCATGAGATGCTGCCCGGTGACTGCGCCGCTTGGCCCGCTGGTGAGGCCAATGGCCACCACCTTGTGAACAAGACCGATGCGCCCGCGACCTTTCTGGTGGTGGGCACACGGACCCCGACCGAGACCGGCTATTACAGCGACATAGACATGATGGTGAAGGATGATGAAAACGGATTCTCTTTCACCCGGAAAGACGGCAGCCCGCTGACGGCTGACCAGATTGGAGATGACAATGACTGATTTCACTCTGACCAAAGACGCGGACGGCGTCGCCTTTGTGACCTGGGACGCCCAGGGAAAATCCATGAACGTGCTGACCCGCGAGGCTTTTCAAGAAGTCAGCCAACTGATTGATCAGGCCCTGAGCGACGACGAGATCAAAGGTATTGTCATTACCTCGGGCAAGGAAGGCTCGTTTGCCGGCGGAATGGACCTGAACACATTGGCCACCATCCGTCAGGAAGCCGGGGACGAACCTGCGCAGGCGTTGTTTGATTTCGTCATGGGCGGACATCACATCCTGCGCAAGCTGGAATTGGCGGGCATGGACCCCAAGACCAAGAAAGGTGGCAAGCCCATCGCCTGCGCGATCAACGGAACCTGCGCCGGGATCGGGACCGAGATCGCACTGGCATGTCATCACCGCGTCATGACAAGCAATCCAAAGTCCAAGATCGGGCTGCCCGAAATCCTGCTGGGCATCTTCCCCGGCGGCGGCGGCACCATCCGTTACAGCCGCATGGTGGGCGCCATGGCGGCGGCCCCGGTGCTGCTTGAAGGCAAGATGATGGATCCGGCCAAGGCCAAGGGCGCGCAGTTGATCGACGCAGTTGCCGACGATCCGGTCGCTGCGGCCAAGGAATGGGTTCTGAATGCCAAGGACGCCGACCTGGTGAAACCCTGGGACGCGAAGGGCTACAAGATGCCCGGTGGCGCGCCCTACCACCCTGCCGGTTTCATGACCTTCGTTGGCGCGAGCGCCATGGTTCATGGGAAAACGCAAGGCGCCTTCCCTGCGGCCAAAGCCCTTCTGAGCGCGATCTATGAAGGCGCGCTGGTCGACTTTGACACCGCTTTGAAAATTGAAGCCCGCTGGTTCACCAACGTTCTGATGAACCCGTCCTCGTCGGCGATGATCCGGTCACTGTTCCTCAACAAGGAAGCGCTTGAAAAAGGCGCGGTCCGCCCGAAAGATGTGCCCGATCAGCGTGTCAAGAAGATCGGCGTTCTGGGCGCTGGCATGATGGGGGCCGGTATCGCGCTGGTTTCTGCCCAAGCTGGCATGGAAGTCGTTCTGGTCGACCGCGATCAAGAGGCAGCCGACAAAGGCAAAGCTTATACCGAAACCTATCTGGACAAGGGTATCAAGCGCGGCAAGGTCACGGCCGATAAGAAAGAGGCCATGCTGGCCCGCATCACGGCGACACCGGATCTGGACCATCTGAAAGGGTGTGACCTGATCATCGAAGCCGTGTTTGAAGACATGGGCGTAAAGGCCGAGATGACCAAAAAGGTCGAGGCGATCATCCCGGAAGACTGCATCTTTGCCTCGAACACCTCGACCCTGCCGATCACCGATCTGGCCAAGGCAAGCGTGCGTCCCGATCAATTCATCGGCATCCACTTCTTCTCGCCGGTCGAGAAGATGTTGCTGGTCGAGATCATCAAGGGCAAGGAAACCGGTGATCGCGCCGTTGCCAAAGCGCTCG
The DNA here is from genome assembly GCF_056540885.1 of Ruegeria sp. AL12. NCBI lineage: Bacteria > Pseudomonadati > Pseudomonadota > Alphaproteobacteria > Rhodobacterales > Roseobacteraceae > Ruegeria > Ruegeria sp. AL12. The sequence continues at coordinate 1,556,571 of NZ_JBQFXN010000001.1, forward strand.
ACTACGTGCGCCAGATCCGCAAGACGCCGATCGTGGTCAACGATGCGCGCTTCTTCTACGCCAATCGCTGCATCATTCCTTACATCAACGAAGGCGCACGGATGATCACCGAAGGCGTGAGCCCCGTGCTGATCGACAACGCCGCACGTCAGTTGGGCTTTCCGGTTGGTCCGATCCAGCTGACCGATGAAACCTCGATTGATCTGGGCGCCAAGATCGCCCGTGCGACCAAGGCAGCCATGGGCAATACCTATCCGGAAAGCCCCTCGGACGATCTGATCTTCTGGATGGAAGAACAGGGCCGCCTGGGCCGCAAGGCAAACGCCGGCTTCTTCGTCTATGACGAAAAGGGCAAACGCGTCGAATACTGGAAGGGTCTTCAAGAGAAGTATCCACTTGCCAAAGACCAGCCCGACCTGATCGAAGTACAGGAGCGCCTGATGTTCGCGCAGGTTCTGGAAGCGGTTCGGGCGCTGGAAGAAGGTGTGCTGGAAGACATCCGTGAAGGCGACGTGGGCGCCATTCTGGGCTGGGGCTTTGCGCCGTGGTCCGGTGGCCCACTCAGCTGGCTGGACATCATCGGCACGACCTACGCAGCCGAAAGATGTGATCAGCTGGCCGAGAAATATGGCGAACGCTTTGCCTGCCCGCCGCTGCTGCGTGAGATGGCCGAGAAGGGTCAAACCTTCTACGGGCGCTTCAACCCCGAAGCAAAAGCTGCCTGAAACAGTGATGCAGGCGCGTGAGTTCACACGCCTGCATCGTTTTTGTCAGTGTTTGGTTAGATCTGCCATTCGGGCCGCAAAAACAGCACCGGTGCGTTTGGACGCCCCGGTCGACCCGGCCGCCTGACCCCAGAGGGCGGACGGATCGGAAATATCGGTTCCTGCGGAATGGGTGCAGGCAGGGCACCCAATGGATTGGCAAGGGCCGACATATCGCCCCTGCTTGCAATCTGGTTGACCAACTCTGTGCCGGTCTCTTCATCGGCGACATCGTAACCGGCCCCGCTGACCCTGCCGCGCATGTTGAACAGGCCGGAAGGGCAGTAAGCTTGCAGGCCGCCCTCGACAAAAATCACCTGATCTTCGTCGAAAAACAGGGACCGGACCTCAAACGACGATCCCGGTGCCTGCGACATAAACCGACCCACGCCATTCAGCAGTCTTGCGGATACGACGGAACACCCGCTGACATCGGCATCAATCTGCGACAGGTTCAGAGCGATGCCCTGTTCGGGCATCAGCCAAACGGGGCGCCCGTTATACGCGGCGCGTGCAGGTACGAAAACCGGCAAATACTCGGAACGGCGCTCTTCGGCAGGAATGACCACGACGCTGGTCGAGATGCGGCGCACCTCTTTGAACCCGTGATCCAGAGTTCGGACCAGATCGCCGACTGCAATGCGCTCAACCGGTTTCCACCCGCTGGTCGTCGCAACCTTCGTGCCGTTCAAAAAGCCACCACGGCGCGCGTTCACGGCGTGGTTCAAACCGGATGGATCAGTTTCCGACGACTGATCAAGATAAACAGAAATACTCGTAACTTCAGACACGTGCCTAACCCCCTTTGGCACAAACTCACTATGCAAAACAGCTAACATCAAAAATCGAGGCCGTCTTATTTCGGACATATTTATGCCCAATTTGAGCCGTCTCAGCGCGTTCCCAGGGCGATTTGGTGAACACTCACAAGGCATAAACAGGCTTTTGTGCAATTTTCGAAACGGTCAGCATGCATGGATCTTGCGAATCCATCTGCACCTGATCCGTTGAAATGCCCCCCTTGTTGAGGTTGCAGCGCGCAAAATCCGTTGGCAGTGCGCGGTTGTACGTGTCAGGCAAGTTCCTGCTGGGTGGATGACCGCCTGGCCCGCCAGCCCAGCAAAACCCCAGCCGCCGCGATCAGGACAATCCCGAACACCTGCATCAAATCGAGGGTCTGACCCAGTGCGACGAATGCAAAGAGCGGCCCGAAAATCATCACTGAATACTCGAACACGGCCACGTAAGAGGTCTCGCCTACCTGATAGGCTTTGATGAGCATGAAGACCGCAATGGTCGACCCGACGGCCTGAACGACAATCCATGGCAGCGCGGGCCCCACTTCCCAGACCCAACCCCGTGTAACAAAGCCATCCGGCCCGTCCAGCGTGGCAACGGGTGCAACCGTGAACAAGGCGGCGCCCACGGACCCTGACAGCCCAAGGGTAATGACCATGGCTGCCAGCATCGCAACCGTGCTTTCGCGCGCGCAATATGTCCGCGTCATGATCGAACTCAAGGCATAGAAAAAACCTGCGGCGACTGGAAAAACCGAACGCATGTCGAATTCGACCGGGTTGGGTTGCAAAACCAGAAGGGTGCCCGAAAAACCGACCAGCACAGCCAGAATGCGCCAGGGCCCGATCTTTTGCCCAAGCGCAAAGGACGAAATCAGCAGCACGAAAATCGGCGAGGTGAACAACCCTGCCAGGGCTTGCGCAATCGGCATCATCGACAGCGACGCAAAATAGAAAAACATGGCCGTCGCAATCAGAAGACTGCGTAAGATGACCGCCCTCCACCGTTGCGGCCTCAGCCCGCCCAGCCCCATAAGGGACAGGCCGACAATCAGCGGCAGCATCAGCAATGCCCGCATGAAATGGAATTGCCACAGCCCGACCGTCTCGGCCAGCAGGATCACAACACTGTCGATCACGCCGATAATAGCCATTGCTGCGACCATAAGGGCTGAAGCCAGCACCGGAGAGGTGGTCGTGTCTGCCTGCATGTTCGCGCCCTTGTTGCGATCAAAGATCGGCGATCTTATTCCTGACAGGTATCCAGCACAAATCGGAATACCTGCGCAACAGGTTTGCGCACGGCGTTTTCACCATGCTAAGCTGCGGCAAAACTATTTCGAGCAGACCCCAACCAGATGACGGCCCTGAAACAGTACCAGCGGATCGAAGCCACCGGTCTGTGGCGCCCTTCGCCCGATGAACAGCGGCGCGAAGTCGTGGTATCGATTGGCAAGGCGACCCTGACCATTTCCGATTTCAATGACAGGGCTTTGACGCATTGGTCTTTGGCGGCGCTTGAACGGCAGAACCCCGGCGCCTTTCCGGCTGTTTTTTGCCCCGACGGTGATCCGGATGAGACACTGGAACTGGGAGAATCCGAAACCACGATGCTTGAAGCGATCGATCGGCTGCAACGTGCCATCGAACGCTCGCGCCCCCATCCCGGCCGTTTGCGCTGGATGAGCGTCGGAGGCGTTGTGGCCGCGGTTCTGGCCGTATTGTTGTTCTGGCTGCCCGGTGCGTTGCAAAACCATGTTGTCTCGGTCGTGCCCGAAATCAAACGGCAGGAAATCGGAGACACGATCCTGCGTCGGATCGAACGCGTCTCGGGACCGGCCTGTTCTTCCGTGGATGCGCAGGCTTCACTGGATCGCTTGGCCAGTCGTACGGGCGTGCGGCAGATCGTTATTCTGCCCGCCGGCGTTCAGGACAGCCTCAGCTTGCCGGGTGGCACCGTTCTGTTGAACCGGGCGCTGGTTGAAGACCACGAAGACCCTGCTGTCGCAGCAGGCTATGTTGTTGCAGAGCGCGCGCGGACGGCGCTCAACGACCCGCTGGATGATCTGCTGGACAGAACCGGGGCGGCGTCGGCCTTTCGGCTGTTAACGACCGGGGAACTGACACCTGAGATCATCGACACCTATACCGAACAGGTCCTCTCGCAGCCCCGACCTTCCCTTCCGGACGAAGACTTGCTGGCGATGTTTTCGCAAAGCGCGCTGCCTTCCACCCCTTACGCCTATGCTCAGGATATTACCGGAGAGTCAGTATTGGGCCTGATCGAGGCTGATCCCATGGCCGGCCGGACACTGGAACAGGTGTTGCCGGACCGTGATTGGGTCCGGCTGCAAAACATATGCGGTGAATAAGCCGGTTTACTTGGTTCCAAACATCCGGTCGCCCGCATCGCCCAGTCCCGGCATGATATAGCCTTTCGAGTTCAGCTCGCGGTCCAGTGCAGCGGTGACGATGTGCACATCCGGGTGCGCCTCTTTCATACGCGCCACACCTTCCGGCGCGGCCAACAGGCACAGAAAGCGGATATCTGTCGCCCCCGCCTCTTTCAGCAGGTCAATCGCCGCGGCCGAGCTGTTGCCGGTGGCCAGCATCGGATCCACCGCGATAACCAAACGGTCTTTCAGGCTCTCGGGTGCCTTGAAGTAATACTGCACGGGCTTCAGCGTTTCTTCGTCGCGATACAGACCGACAAAACCGACGCGCGCAGAAGGAACAAGCTCCAGCACCCCATCCAGCATCCCGTTTCCAGCACGCAGGATCGACACCAGCGCCATTTTCTTGCCCGCCAGAATGGGTGCATCCATTTCTTCCATCGGTGTTTCGATATGGCGCGTGGTCAACGGAATTTCGCGCGTGACCTCATAGGCCAGCAGCAGCGTTATTTCGCGCAGCAACTGCCGGAACACGGCGGTCGATGTGCCCTTGTCCCGCATGAGCGTCAGTTTGTGTTGCACCAGAGGGTGATCGACGATGGTCAGATGTTCGCTCATGTTATCTCCAGTCTTTTCTTGATCCGCGCGCGGGTAGCGTCATCGCAAAAGGCCGCTTCCAGAGCGGTTTCGTTCAGGGCCGCAAAATCTTCGGCCTTCCAGCCAAAAGCTGCGTTCAGCATTTCATATTCCCGCCGCATGGTCGTGTGAAAAAATGGCGGGTCATCCGTTGAGACGGTGACCTTCACGCCCGCATTACGCAAAGCCGCGATTGGATGTGTCGCAAAATCCGGGAAAAGCCCCAGAACCACATTCGATCCCGGACAGACCTCAAGAGTGATGTCCCGGTCGACCAGTTCGCGAACAAGGTCCGGATCCTCGATGGCGCGAACACCGTGCCCGATGCGCTCGACCCCCAGATCACGGACGGCATCGCGCACGCTTTGAGGGCCTCCGAACTCACCGGCATGTGTCGTCAGCCGCAGGCCGGCCTCGCGCGCGCAGTCGAACGCCCATTTGAAATCGCCCTGAGCGCCAACGGATTCATTGCCACCCATGCCAAAACCGGTGATCCAGTCGCCCGCAGTCTCTGCCGCGCAATAGGCGCTGCGCTTGGCTTGATCGGGGCCGAAATGGCGCACACAGGTAATGACGCCGCGCAGGGTGATGTCAAACTTGCGCTCGGCCTCGTCCGCCGCGTCCTGAATGGCGTTCAGATAGTCCCGCCAGGCGTGCAGGTCGCCGCCGCCACAAAAATCGGGGCTCAGAAAAGTCTCAGAATAGACGACACCGTTTTCGGCGCTTTCTTCGAGAATGGCCAATGTCAGCCGCCGAAAGTCTTCGGGCGTCTTCAGGACTTCGCAAGCAGCTTCATACACATTCAGGAAATGCGCGAAATCGCGGAAATCATAGGATCCGTCCGGCTTGAAGATACCGCTCAGATCCACCCGTTTTTCATGCGCAAGCTGACGTATGAATGCCGGGGGGGCGGCGCCTTCGTGATGCAGGTGCAGTTCTATTTTCGGCAGATCGGCGACGCTCATAGAAAGTTCCTTCCCGGCCCTTGCGCCGGAATGTTCAGGTGATGGGCGATGCTGGCGGCAATATCGGCAAAGTCTACCTGGCCGATCTGCCCCGTGCCCGACCCGGAAATCAGAACCGGCACTTGTTCACGTGTGTGATCTGTCCCGGTCCAGCTGGGATCATTGCCATGATCGGCGGTCAACACCAACAGGTCGCCGGGGCGCAGCCTGGCCAGAATCTTGCCGATCTCGTGATCGAACCATTCCAATGCTCGGGCATAGCCGCTGATATCGCGACGGTGGCCGTAAAGGCTGTCGAATTCAACAAAGTTGGCAAAAGTCAGGCTGCCCTCTTCGGCGTCATCCACCAGATCTGAAAGGTGCCGCATGAGTTCAGCGTCCGACCCTTTGCGCAGCGTGTCGATACCCTGCATGGAAAAGATGTCGCCGATCTTGCCCACCGCGTGCACCGTCCGCCCGGCATCCTGCACCCAATTGGTCAGAACCGGTGCCGGCGGCAGAATGGCGAAATCCTTGCGGTTGGTTGTTCGTTCGAATCCCGCCTCTGGCGAGCCGACAAAGGGGCGCGCGATGACACGGCCCACTTTCATTTCGTGCAAGCGCGGTGCAAGGGCGCGGCACATGTCCAGCAAACGGTCCAGCCCGAAACTCTCTTCATGGGCTGCGATCTGAAACACACTGTCGACTGAGGTGTAGCAGATCGGCCAGCCGGTTCGCATATGCTCGGCACCCAGTTCAGCGATGATCGCCGTGCCCGAGGCGTGGCAATCGCCAAGGATGCCTTCGGTTCCGGCGGCCTGGGCCGCTGCGCGGCTCAGGTCAGCAGGAAAAGCCGGAACCGTATCCGGGAAATAGTGCCAATCCCACGGCACCGGCAGACCTGCCAGTTCCCAGTGGCCCGAGGGCGTGTCTTTGCCGGGCGAATGCTCGCGCGCGCAGCCCCACAGCCCATTGGGTTTCGCGTTCAATCCGGGGGTTGCGTCCCCAGACGCCAGCCGCGCAGCCGCACCCAAACCCAGCGCGTCGAGGTTCGGCAGGTTCAAGGGGCCCGAGCGCCCGTCTTCGGCCCGCCCTTCGGCACAGGCCTGCGCGATATGGGCCAGCGTATTTGCCCCGCTATCCGGGACGTCGCCATTGAAAAAGCGATCGGCATCAGACGCACCGCCTATTCCAACGGAATCCATGACGACGAGAAATGCACGGCTCATACGCTGATCCTTTCGTGGATCAGATCCGGAAGCGCCGGGGCCGTATCGCTGATCTCAATCGCGCTCAGCACGGTTTCTGCGGCTCGGCGCGCGGCATCTTCCCGAGCAGCATGGATCACTGCAATCGGCGCTCCCTTTGACACGCGGTCCCCAAGCCGAAGAATACTGGATATCCCGACGGAGGGGTCGATCTCATCACTTTCGACCTGACGGCCACCGCCCAGCGCAACCACGGCAAGACCCAGAGCTTCTCCGTCAACGGCCGAGATGAAGCCGTCCCGCGGGGCCGGAACCTCTTGGATGACATTCGCCTCAGGCAGGAACCGGGCCCAGGTATCGACAAACTGAACCGGGCCACCGACCGCTGCCATCATGCGCCCGAACCGTTCGGCAGCGCGGCCGTCACGGATGATTTCAAAGATCTTCTCACGCCCTTCCTCGACCGTTCCGCACATTCCTGCATCGGTCAGCAGGACCCCCCCCAGCTCGGCGGAAATGTCTGCCAAAGGGGACGCATTCGACATGGTCAGCACCTTCATCACTTCCGCGACTTCCAAGGCATTGCCCAACGCCGGGGCCAATGGTTGGTTCATATCCGTGATCACCGCCGACGTGCGGCATCCTGCTGCGTTTGCGGTCTGGGTCAATGCGGTGGCCAATTTGCGGGCATCTTCCATCGTTTTCATGAAAGCACCGCTGCCGGTTTTGACATCCAGAACCAGTGCATCCGGGCTGGCGGCCAGTTTCTTGGACAGGATCGACGCTGTGATCAGATCCAGGCTCTCGACCGTCGCGGTCACATCCCGCACTGCATAAAGGCGCTTGTCTGCCGGCGCGATCTGGCCCGTCGCCCCGACGATGGCCGCGCCGGTATCGCGTAAAATCTGCGCAAGACGGTCCTGCCCGATCTGAGTGCTGACCCCCGGTATCGCCTCAAGCTTGTCCAGCGTTCCGCCGGTATGCCCAAGACCCCGGCCCGAGATCATTGGGACATACGCCCCACATTCCGCCAACGCCGGAGCAAGAACCAGGCTGACGCTGTCCCCGACCCCTCCGGTCGAGTGCTTGTCGATCACCGGCCCATCCACGTCCCAGGTCAGAACGTCACCGCTGTCGCGCATCGCAATCGTCAGATCCGCACGCCCCCGAGGGCCCAATCCGCCCATGCAGACAGCCATGGCGAATGCCCCGGCCTGCGCGTCGCTGACGCTTCCATCCGCAAGCCCCTGCGCAAACCAGATCAGCTCCTCGCGCCCGGGCACTTCCTGCCTGCGCAGTTTTGCTATGATCGAGCGGGCATCCATGCGTTCAGACATCCTCCATATGTGACGCGTCGAATGCGCCCGGCAACAAATCCCCGATGGTTGTCTCGAATTCAGCGCCGTCCACGGTTGCAAGGGTAACCTTCACATCGCGCTTGCCAAACTCGGCCAGTTTCTGGCGACACCCACCGCAAGGCGGCACAGGCTGAGGGCTGGAGGCGACCACATAGACCTCGGTCAGTTCCTGCTCTCCTGCGGCGACCATCGCGGCGATTGCGCCGGCCTCGGCACAAGTGCCTTCGGGATAGGCCACGTTTTCAACGTTGCACCCGGAAAAGATCTGACCCGTCGAAGCCCGAAGCGCTGCGCCAACCTTGAAATTCGAATAAGGCGCATAGGCGTTTTCGCGGACTGACAAGGCAGCGTCTTTGAGCGACATGGCGATTCCCCGTTTTTTATCATCCGGTCAGAAATTTGGATCGTTACGTAAAAAGGCCGAGGAATTGAAGCCCCCAGCCAATGTTTTTCCGTCAGCCCAGTGTTGTCGTGAACGTACCGGGCAAGGTGACTTCCAGCAACTCGATGTTGTCCGAGGGCGAGGACAAGCGCGTGCGCATCCCGGGCGGGATGACAAAAGCGTCTCCTTGCTCCAGCCGGCAGGGCTCGCGCCCCTCGCCTTCCAGCGTGACCGCCCCGTTCATCACGAAGGTAAAGTGAATGTCCGTATCGTGACTGGCCCATTCGGTATCGCCCTGCCCCTTGCGGACGACCTGGACGCCAGCGACCCCTTTGGTGTTCTCGGCAATCGTCGTATCGCGGCAGATGTAACCCGGAAGACGGAATGGCACCCATTCAGCGCCCTTGGCCTGGTTGAAGACAAAGCGTTGTCCCTGCCATTCACGGTCCGGGCGAAAATGCGGCGTGGGAAGCTGCATGTCATGGTCGATTTCCGTGACATGTTCCGCTGGCACACCTATCTCGATGACCTGAACATTGTCTGACGCCTCGAGCACGCGATGACGAATTTCCGGCGGCTGGATAAAGCAATCCCCTGCGGTCAGGCGCATTTTTTCTCCCTGATCCTCGTAGACGACATCCACCCAGCCATGAATGCAGAATATCAGCTGGAAACCGACTTTGTGAAAATGCACCATATCGGGCACCGGGCCCCCGTCCGGGATGCGGATATGGCTGGCGATGATCGATCCGCCCAGACGATCCGGCACCAGATCGCGATAGTGCATCCCCGCCCGACCGATGATCCATGGCGCCTGATCCTTGAGCCTGCGCACCACGAAGGAATGAACCGTTTCAGGCATCACCAGCGGCGGGTTACGCTCTTCGATTTCGATCCGGGTCCCATTCGGCGCGACAAGAACGCGTTGGCCATCTGCAAAGCTTTCCGGGTCATCTGTCAGGATGCGCAATGTTCCCGGACCTTCGGGCGCGTCTTTTTCAATCCGCAGCCGCAGACCGTGCCCTGAAAACACTGCGACGCGCGGATCGTCCGCGGGATAGATCATGTCCATCTGCATCCCCAACACCTTGGTATAAAAGGGGATGTCGTTTCGAATTTCCTGGGTAGGCAAACGAAATTCAGCTTGGGTCCGGGAAGGCTCGGATGTCTTTGTCATGAGATGTCTCGTCAGAACTCGATTTGGACCATCCGATCAGAACAGAGGCCAAAATGCCAATCGAAAAGAACATCTCGAGCGTTTCTTCCATCACGAAAAGCCGCGTCTCCATAACTGACGACAAAGCTTGGCCGTGCAGCCCGGTTAATTCTTCAAGAAGCTGAGCGATGACGGCAAGACAGCCAGCCGCAATGAACACGATCATAAAGGACGCGCGCCGCTTGACCGCACGCCATCCCGTCGGGATCCCGTGCCAGATGACACCTCCCAGGACAACGCAGGCCAGCAAAACCCTGACCAGAGTGACGTCCAGCACCGCATCCAGACCGTCAAGGATAAGAAACGGCAAGCTGCCTTCAGGATAAACGCCTGCTTCCAGCTCACGCTCGGCCAACAAAAGGAATGTCAGCCCGATATACAGCCGGGTGACACCCGGATATCGCCACAAAGCGGCCACACCCGCTGCAAACAAACACGCCGCGGAAATTGTTTCAAACAACCCGCCTTCCTGATTGAAAACCAGTACCTGTTCTGGCCAGATGCCAACAGCACCAAGAAGCACAACACACGACAGCACCGCAAACCAAAGGGTTAGCCGCACAACTTCGGTATCCGCCACAGAACCGGAGAACAGGCCATCGACCTGATCATTTGCCTTGAAAGTCATTACTGCTTCGTCTTGCCTGAGTGTTTGTTCGTTTCGCAAAGTTGCTTAGATGTAAAAAAAATATGTCAAAATTCAACCCATTTCGGGTGTGCAACTGCGCCACGTCGGCAAAATTACGCAACGTAGCCAAGCTTGGACGAATAGTTTAATGTTAAATCAAATTCTAAGAGGGAACTGAAACTTCAATGTCTGACACCCCCAGCCTGCGACAGGCCGCGCTTGACTATCACGCCCATCCGAAACCCGGAAAACTTGAGATCAAGGCCACGAAACCGATGGCCAACGGTCGCGATCTGGCGCGCGCCTATTCGCCCGGCGTGGCCGAGGCCAGCCTTGAAATCAAAGCCGACGCCGCAAACGCGGAAAAGTACACGGCACGCGGCAACCTTGTCGCCGTGGTATCCAACGGCACCGCGGTTCTTGGTCTGGGCAACATAGGGGCGCTGGCCTCGAAACCGGTGATGGAGGGCAAAGCCGTCCTGTTCAAGAAATTCGCTGGCATTGACTGTTTTGATATCGAAGTAGACCAGCCTGATCCTGAAAAGCTGGCGGATATCGTCTGCGCGCTGGAACCGACATTCGGGGCCATCAACCTGGAAGACATCAAGGCACCGGATTGTTTCATTGTCGAAAAGCTGTGCCGCGAGCGTATGAACATTCCCGTTTTTCACGACGATCAGCACGGAACCGCCATTGTCGTCGGGGCCGCAGCCAAGAACGCTTTGCATGTGGCGGGGAAATCCTTTGCGGACATCAAAGTCGTATCAACCGGTGGCGGGGCTGCGGGGATTGCCTGTTTGAACATGCTGGTGAAACTGGGTGTGAAACAGGAAAACATCTGGCTGTGCGACATTCACGGGCTCGTCTACGAGGGGCGCGCCGAGGATATGAACCCGCACAAGTCGCAGTTTGCGCAGAAAACGGAATTGCGGACTCTGGATGATGTCATCGGCGATGCGGATCTGTTTCTGGGCCTGAGCGGTCCGAATGTCCTGAAGCCTGAAATGGTTCAGAAAATGGCAGATCGTCCGATCATCTTCGCACTGGCCAACCCAACGCCAGAAATCCTGCCTCAGGCCGCGCGTGAGGTTGCACCAGACGCGATCATTGCCACCGGGCGCAGCGATTTTCCCAATCAGGTCAACAACGTATTGTGCTTTCCGTTCATCTTCCGGGGTGCTCTGGATGTGGGCGCGACAGAGATCAATGACGCGATGCAGATCGCCTGCGTCGACGGTATTGCGGAAATGGCCCGCGCGACGACAAGCGCCGAGGCCGCAGCCGCCTACAAGGGCGAGCAACTGACCTTTGGGCCGGATTACCTGATTCCGAAACCTTTTGATCCGCGTTTGGTGGGTGTCGTCTCATCTTCCGTTGCCAAGGCAGCCATGGAAAGCGGCGTCGCTAAGCGCCCCATTAAAGATCTTGAGGCCTATAAGGAAAAACTCAACCAGTCTGTTTTCAAGTCGGCGCTTTTGATGCGCCCCGTATTCGAGGCCGCGGCCGTCGCATCCCGTCGCATCGTATTTGCCGAAGGCGAAGATGAAAGGGTGCTGCGGGCTGCACAAGCCATTCTTGAGGAAACGACGGAAACGCCGATCCTGATCGGACGTCCCGAAGTCATCGAATCCCGATGCGAAAAACTGGGCCTGACCATACGCCCGGGCACAGACTGCCAGATCGTGAACCCGGAAAACGATCCGCGTTACTACGATTACTGGAGCTCATATCATCAGATCATGCAGCGCCGAGGTGTGACCCCGGATCTGGCCAAGGCGATCATGCGCACAAATACAACCGCCATCGGCGCAATCATGGTGCATCGGGGCGAGGCTGACAGTCTGATCTGCGGCACGTTCGGCGAATATCGCTGGCATCTGAACTATGTTGAACAGGTGCTTGACGATGGCAACCTGCGTCCGCACGGCGCGTTGTCGCTGATGATTTTGGAAGACGGCCCCCTGTTCATAGCCGATACGCATGTCCGGCAATTGCCGACGCCCGAAGAACTGGCGGAATCCACCATTGGCGCCGCGCGGCATGTTCGCCGATTTGGGATCGAACCCAAGATCGCATTCTGTTCGCAATCACAATTCGGCAATCAGGCGGAAGGATCGGGAAAACGCCTGCGCGCTGCATTGGACATCCTGGACCAGAAACCGCGCGACTTTGTCTATGAAGGCGAAATGAACCTGGATGCGGCCCTTGATGCGGATCTTCGGGCGCGGATTTTTCCGGGATCTCGCCTACAGGGCGCGGCAAATGTGCTGATCTTTGCTCATGCGGATGCGGCCAGCGGCGTACGCAATATCCTGAAAATGAAAGCGGACGGGATCGAAGTTGGCCCCATTCTGATGGGGATGGGCAACAAGGCGCACATCGTCACCCCGTCCATTACCGCACGCGGATTGCTGAACATGGCTGCCATCGCGGGGACCCCGGTGGCGCATTACGGGTAAGCCGGCCGCCCGACGCCCAAAACCGCATCCCCCACGGGGGTGCGGTTAACACAATTCTCACCTTTTGACTGCTATATGCCGTTGCATCTCCGTGGGAGCCATAGGGCACGCGGAAGAAGGACGAATTGGCATTGCGCCGAGTCGCCTCGGACGTGATCTTTTGCACGGTTGAATTTGCAAGTTTGCAAAATGGCCTCTTCGGCGCAGAAAATCCAATGCTGGAAAAGAAGTTTGCAAAAATTTGCAAGCTGTTGCGCGAATTACTGCAAATATTTTGCGATAAACTGACGCGTCGTCATTTGACTCGCTTGCCGGATAGTTTTCTGGGTCCTAACACAAAGACCAAGTCGTTGTGAGGAGGACGAGATGGCGTATCAGGACGTTTATGACAGTTGGAAGAAAGACCCCGAGGCGTTCTGGATGAGCGCCGCCAAGGGGATCGATTGGGTCAAAGAACCCAGCAAAGCCCTTTTCGACGACAACGCGCCTTTGTATGAATGGTTCAGCGACGCACGGGTCAATACATGCTGGAACGCCGTGGACCGCCACGTGGAAAACGGGCGCGGCGAGCAGACCGCCATCATCTATGACAGCCCGATCACCCATACCAAGCGCGAGATTTCATATGTCGAGCTGCGCAACCGCGTGGCCAATCTGGCCGGTGCGCTGCGGGCGAAAGGCATCGAGAAAGGTGACCGCGTCATCATCTACATGCCGATGATCCCCGAGGCGCTTGAGGCGATGCTGGCCTGCGCTCGTCTCGGTGCTGTGCATTCCGTTGTGTTCGGCGGATTTGCCAGCAACGAACTGGCGGTCCGTATCGACGACGCCAAACCCAAAGCCGTCATTGCGGCGTCCTGCGGTTTGGAACCTGGCCGGGTCGTGCACTACAAGCCGCTTCTGGACGGCGCCATCGAACTTGCCGAGCACAAGCCGGATTTCTGCGTCATCTTTCAGCGCGAACAGGAAGTTGCTCAGTTGATCGAAGGGCGCGACTACAACTGGCACGGGTTCCAGTACGGTGTCGAACCGGCGGAATGTGTTCCCGTCGACGGCAACGATCCGGCGTACATCCTGTACACTTCGGGCACCACGGGGGCGCCCAAGGGCGTCGTGCGCCCCACTGCCGGGCATCTGGTGGCACTGAACTGGACCATGAAGAACATCTATGACGTTGATCCCGGTGATGTATTCTGGGCGGCATCTGATGTGGGTTGGGTCGTTGGACATTCCTATATCTGCTATGCCCCCCTGATCCACGGCAACACGACGATTGTGTTCGAAGGCAAACCAGTCGGCACCCCTGATGCGGGAACCTTCTGGCGCGTGATCTCTGAACATAAGGTGAAAAGCTTCTTCACCGCCCCTACGGCGATCCGTGCCGTGAAACGAGAAGACCCCAAAGGCGAATTGATCGCCAAGTATGATCTGTCTCATCTGCGGGCACTGTATCTTGCGGGGGAACGGGCTGACCCCGACACCATCATCTGGGCGCAGGATGCGCTGAAGGTTCCGGTGATCGACCATTGGTGGCAGACAGAAACCGGATGGGCCATCGCCGGAAATCCGCTGGGCATCGAAGAGCTTCCGATCAAGCTGGGTTCGCCCGCGAAACCGATGCCCGGCTATGACGTGCAAATTCTCGACGAAGGCGGCCACCCGATGAAAGCCGGCGAACTGGGGGCCATCGCGGTCAAACTGCCATTGCCTCCGGGCACCCTGCCGACCTTGTGGAACGCCGAGGAACGGTTCAGGAAATCCTATCTTGAACATTTCCCCGGGTATTATGAAACCGGCGATGCCGGCATGATCGACGAGGACGGATATCTTTACATCATGGCCCGCACCGATGATGTCATCAACGTCGCGGGCCACCGTCTGTCGACCGGGGGGATGGAAGAAGTGCTTGCCGCTCACCCGGATGTGGCCGAATGCGCGGTGATCGGTGTATCGGATCAGCTAAAGGGTCAGATGCCCGTTGGGTTCCTGTGCCTGAATGCTGGCGCTGATCGGGATCATTGCGACGTGGTTCAGGAGGTCGTCAAGATGGTGCGGGAAAAGATCGGCCCGGTGGCGGCCTTCAAACTGGCCGTCGTCGTCGATAGGTTGCCCAAGACACGTTCGGGTAAAATCCTGCGGGGTACGATGGTGTCGATTGCAGACGGTCAGGATTACAAAATGCCTGCAACGATCGATGATCCAGCCATTCTTGACGAGATCAAAGAGGCCTTGCAGACAATCGGTTACGCCAAGTAACCCGGGGGGCGGCATTAGCCGCCCATTTTTTTGTCTTCTCTTGCAACCCGAAGCAGCGCCTCTACTGTCACGTTAAGACAGTGAGGACCCATGACACAGACCGATATCTGGCGTCTCAGCGCCACAGACCTGACCACCCTGACCAGACGCGGCGACCTTAGTGCGACCGAGGCGGTTCGGGCCTCGATCGAGCGAATGGATGAGGTCAACCCGCATTTGAATGCGGTGGTGGAAGACCTGCGCGAGCAAGCGTTGGAACGTGCCGAAGCGCTGGACAATGCGCGGGCCGGTGGCAAACCCACGGGTCCGCTGCATGGTGTGCCGGTCACGATCAAGGTGAACGTTGATCAAAAAGGCCATGCCACAACCAACGGTGTCGTCGCATTGAAAGATGTGATTGCACCGGATGACGCCCCGGTTGTGAGCAATCTGCTAAAGGCCGGGGCTGTTGTTGTCGGGCGGACCAACACGCCCGAGTTCTCTTTCCGCGCCGACACGGACAATCCGCTGTATGGCCGCACGCACAACCCCTGGGGTCGGCATATCTCGCCCGGCGGCTCTTCCGGTGGGGCTGGCGCTGCGGTCATGGCCGGAATCGGCGCGCTGGCCCACGGCAACGATATCGGCGGCAGCCTTCGCTTTCCCGCAGCGGCCAACGGAGCCGTGACGGTGAAACCCGGGCTGGGGCGTGTCCCAGCATGGAACCCAAGCCAGAAAGTCGAACGCGG
Source organism: Ruegeria sp. AL12 (assembly GCF_056540885.1). Lineage (NCBI taxonomy): Bacteria > Pseudomonadati > Pseudomonadota > Alphaproteobacteria > Rhodobacterales > Roseobacteraceae > Ruegeria > Ruegeria sp. AL12. The sequence goes on from NZ_JBQFXN010000001.1 coordinate 1,572,340, forward strand.
TTTGCTGGCGCAGTCGATGTCAGTTCAGGGCCTGATAACCCGGTCGGCTGCTGACCTGCATCTGTCCATGCCCAGCCTGATCGCCGCCGACGCGCGTGACCCGTTTCACGTGCCGATGCCCTGGCGTGGTCCTGATCCCGACGCGCCCGTCAAGGTGGCCTTCACCAAGAACACATTCGGCTATGCCCTGCACCCCGAGGTGGAAAAAGCGCTCGACACGGCGCGGGACGCACTGACCGATGCGGGTTATGTGGTGCAAGAGATTGAACCGCCTGATGTATTTGAATGCGGTCGGATCGGTTACCGTACCCTGATGGGCGAAGTGCTCACGCTCATGCAGTCAGATATCGAAGCGGCCGGTTCGAAAACCATTCAGAATATCTTTGCGGTCTATTTCCAGGAATTCCCGCCTATTGTCGAAACCGAGATGGTTCAGATGCTGGCCAAGCGAAGCCACTATGCGCGGGAATGGTCCCTGTTTATGCAGGATTACCCTTTGGTGCTGTCGCCTTTCCTGCCACAACCGTTCTTCAAACCTGACCGGGACACCGAAGGCGCCGATGGAGTGCATGAGGTTCTGGGGTGCGCCGTTTATTCCTATGCCATGAACTTTCTGGGCCTGCCTGCGGCATGTGTCCCGGCCCGGCTGGCTGAATTGCCTAAGGGCCCCCAGCCGATCAATGTTCAGATTGCGGCACAGCGTTGGCGCGAAGATCTGGCGGTGGATGCGGCCGCGGCAATCGAGGCACGCGTGGGCCAAATGTGCCTGCCGCTTTGGGAGAAGTCAGAGTAGCAGGGCTGCTGCAAAAAATAGACCCCGGGACATTGTACCCGGGGCCCGACTGCTAAAATAAGCCCGGATTTCTGATGACGAGCGTAGCACCACCCACCCTCGCCAGCGCAAAATCTGCGCAATCATTCGAATACGCCGTTCAGGTGGCCACTCACTCCCACCTTGGCGTGTTCTCCGGGCAATTTCACATTAGCCAATTGCCAATAGATTCCCTGTGAACTGCTTCACACAGCTTCAAAAAATCCTCGCAGAGACGCAAATTTATGTGAATTGCTCGGAAATCAGTCGTTCTTCCAAACCGTGCCCGGGGTCGAAAAGAATGCGATGTGAAATCGTAGGCTCGGACCGGATTTCGACCCAGTCAATGTCTGGGAAAGCTACGGAATCAGCGGCAACGATAACGGGTCGCTTGTCCGCATCCAGCACATCGAACCGTACCTTCGCGATTTTTGGCAACAAGGCACCACGCCATCGGCGGGGGCGGAATGCGGCGATTGGGGTCAACGCGAGAACGTCCGAACCAATCGGCAGAATAGGCCCGTGTGCCGAGTAGTTATACGCCGTGGACCCCGCCGCTGTGGACAGCAGCGCTCCATCGCATACAAGTTCATCCATTCGCTCGCGGCCATCAACGCTGATCTTCAGCCGCGCGGCCTGCGGGCCTGCCCGCAACAATGACACTTCGTTGATCGCCAACGCCTCGTGCAGCTTTCCGGACTGATCCATCGCCCGCATCGCCAGCGGATTGATGACCTCTTCCTCGGCATCCTCCAGGCGGGCCATCAGGTCGTCTTCGTGATACTCGTTCATCAGGAACCCGATTGTGCCACGGTTCATCCCGTATACCGGTGTATCAAGATGCTGCATGTTGTGAAGGGTATGCAACATGAAGCCATCCCCCCCAAGAGCAACCACAACATCTGCGTCGCGGGGCGCCGCATTACCGTGTTTGGACACCAGAGCATCCCGGGCCGTTTGCGCCACTTTGACCTCACTGGCAAGAAAGGCGATTCTTTTTTTCATGTTTTCCGGTTTCCGGTGCTGCACATTTGGTTCCGAAACAAACATACCTTTCCCCGATAGGCCAGTCTTGACGCCGCAGCGGGCCAAATCGTCGCTTTAAGCCTTTTGCAAATGTGGCGTTTCCGATAGGAAATCCGCAAGATTTTTACCCAGCCATGTGGAGCGCCCATGAACGCCAATCTTCGTGATACCGGATTTTTCACCCAGTCCCTTTCTGATCGTGATCCCGAGCTTTTTGGCTCGATCACGTCGGAACTGGGTCGTCAGCGCGACGAGATCGAG